>NZ_JASITB010000003.1:265725-421034 GCF_030063455.1 Cryobacterium sp. PH31-O1
GGTCGATTCACCTCTCCGGCTCCTCTCCGGTCACCCAACGGGATATCCGGTCCTGCGGTCGTACGGTCGATTCACCTCTCCGGCTCCTCTCCGGTCACCCAACGGGATATCCGGTCCTGCGGTCGTACGGTCGATTCACCTCTCCGGCTCCTCTCCGGTCACCCAACGGGATATCCGGTCCTGCGGTCGTACAGGAGTATCTATGCGCGTGAAAATGATGAGCTGCTCGATTTGGGCATTTTTGTACATTCAAGGGTACGAATCCGTGTTTCAGGGCTTCGTCGATACAGGCCTGCAGCGACCATCAAAACCCCTGGCTAACGGCTAAATATTCGCCAAATAGGCAGATAGGCAAAAGACACCCGTTTTTTGGGAGAGCATGCTCAAGAAAAAAAAATAAAAACTTTTTTCTCCCCACAAACCTAAAGTTCAAAATAATCTGCCTATTTGCCTATTTCTTCTTCTTGAAAGTGTAAAAAGAGAGTAAAAACCCCGTAAAGACGGGGAAGTTGAGGTCATTTTAGAGTTTTTGAGGTCGGCAGAATCTGCCTATTTTCTGCCTATTTTTTGCCTATTTGGGGTGCGGATTTGCCTATTTCTGCCTATCGGGCCAGCTCGGACCGCCAAATTTGGACCACGACACGCCCGGGATGACATGAGCGGGCTCAGAAACGTGCCCGCTCGGGGCCCTGATTTGCCTATTTGCCTATGCGGAATAGGCAAAATAGGCAGATTTGCCTATCTGGTCCCCGGCGGTATTACGACGCCAGAATGGTCCATTTCTGGCGCATCGGTGAGAATCTTTCACCCGACGTTGTTAAAGGTCGCCACTCCGCCGATAACTAGTTAGACGACGAATCCCACCCGCCAGCCCACAGACTGGCGGGTTTTTGCATCCCCGCGCCGGCACAGCAACCCGCACACCCACTAACTCCGGGCTTGGCTGGCGACTGCGCGCGGGGATGCTCCTCTCGTCACCCACAGCCGCCCGGGCGAAGCCGGACAGCATCCGAATGCCCCTGCGCCAGGGGGCGACCGGCGCTCGTATAGCGCCGTACAGAGAGGCACAAAATTTTCGAATCACTCACCACCCATCGCACCTCAAGCGTCATCTGCAAGGTCGCTAGAATCCTCGCCAACCTCGACACCGTATCGGCAGCCAACCTGACCGCCGCGCTCGCTCGTCCCCTCGACCTCGTCGCAAACTCAGAAATCGAGCGCGCAATCGCGGTCGAACTCGGAAAGCGCGCAGTCGGCTACTCGGCAATATCGAAGCACCGCTCCGGGTTGTGCCACTGCCCACTCCCGTCTGCCGAGGCTACGGAGGTGGCAAATGTTTGAGGCCCTGAACGCAACCTCAGCTACCCGCGATATCCCCGCCGGATGGCGCCCCGCGTCTAACTGGGACGGGTCGGAGGGTGAGATTACTTCTGCCCCACGGACCGCAGCCCTCACTGACTTCTCAGAGATACTCCTCGAACACGGCCACGACCCCGACCTCGTCGAAGTCGTCGGCAACGTTCGCACCTCACGCTGGCAATCATTCTCCGGCGAGTGGCTAACGGCCTACCGCTTCACGGTTCGAGCCCGCCAAAGTGCCGAAGCCAGCCACGACCTACCAGCCCTCCTCGCTGCCGCACGGCGCAAGCCTCGCGCGCAGCTGGCCGCACCTGCCACCGAACGCGCTACTGTCGTCGTCCTAGCCGACCTGCAAATCGGCAAGACCGGCAGCCGCGGCGGAACACCGGAACTCATCGAGCGGCTCGCCGTTCGCCGCGCGCAGGTTGACGCGACGCTCAAGAAACGTAAGCCGTCGCAGACCGTCCTGGTCGATGCCGGTGACCTTTTCGAGGGCTTCGAGAGCGGCGCCGGACCGGCCGCGACAGCGTTTAGTAACGACCTCTCGCTGACCCAGCAAATGGATTTGGCGGGGACAACGATTTACGACTTCGCCGACACCCTAGCCCGGCACGCGCCAGCTCAGGTCATGGCGGTGCCCAGCAATCACACCGCGTGGCGGGCAGGCAAGCAAACGCTCGGCAAGCCAGCAGACGACCTTGGCCTTTACGTGCATCGTCAGGCGCAGCGCCTGGCCGCTGCCGCCGGGCTCCGCGCGCAGTGGAACCTGCCAGCCGACTGGGACGAATCACTCGTCCTCGACGTTCTCGGAACCGGCCTAGGTGTCACCCACGGCCACCAGTACGGCCCGGGTGGCGCGGCCGCATTCTGGGCGAAGCAAACACACGGCGGGCAGGTCCTCGCCCACGCTGACCTTATGGTCACCGGCCACTATCACCACCTCAGAATCGAGCCGACGGGCCGCAACCCGTACTCCGGACGGTCGAAATGGTGGCTGCAGGCACCGACACTCGATGCCGGCAGCGACTGGTTCCGTCACCGCTCCGGCGACGACTCAGACCCAGGCATGCTGGTTTTTGACATCACGCCAGACGGCCTCGACCTCGGGTCGCTGACCATCCTCTAGCAGCACCCCGCACGCCGCCCTCACCCGGCGGCGTGCCCTCACACTTGCCAGACCGCAGCGCTGCGGCCGGGCAGCAAGACCGCCGCCCGCACGGGTCGAACTCCGATGTCTGGTTCCCCTCCTAGCCAACGCGCATCGTGCAGTTCCCCGGCGGGCGGCGCTTCAACTTTTCACTCCCCTATATAGAGGTGCAAAATCACAGACCCCGACGCATGGAAATATTCGCCAACTCTCGTCGCCATGGCGCGTCTCAACGCCGCATGGCGACGATTTGCCGTCACGTTCGCCGCGGCCTGGCGCACGTCCTGGCCGGCTTTCGCGGCGGCGTGGGGGTTCGTGGTCCTGGCCGCGGCGCTGGTAGTGCCGGACCTTTGAGCGGCCCATTCTTCACCGAGGAACAACCAACTACCTGATTCACCAAGCAATAGGAGAACCACATGCTCGCATCCGAACTCATCGTCCTGCTCGCCCGCGCCGTCGCCAACGAGGGCGACCTCGACGTCCAGGTCGGGCTACGGACACTCGACGATGCGTCAACCGACGGCAAGTTCTACGTAGGCGCTACGTACGACCCCGCTACTGGCGGCAAATACCTCGCCTTCATGCCGGACCTTGACTAACAACTGGGCCAGCTCCACCCGGCGCGCCCGGCTCCCAGGCAACTGGGCGGCGCTGCGAACGGCGGCATTCGCTCGCGCTGGCGGGCGCTGCCAAGCGTCCATGCTGGATTCCACCCGGTGTGAGCAACAAGCCACCGACTGTGACCATGTGACCCCCGGGGGTGACCACCGGCCGGCAAATTTGCAGGCACTCTGCGCATGGCACCACCGGGTCAAGACGCAGGCTGAGGCTCGCGCCGCTCGCGCCGCCCTCCCCCCTGTCACCTCGCGGCACCCTGGTGAACCTCACCCGAGCGGCCTGAAACTGTACTGAAATATTCTCATTTGAAACCACATTTAGAGCCCATGCTTGACCCTTTTTAGGGTCACCTGGCGCCTTTTTTATTTTAGAGGGGGCCTCTACCCCCTCCCCCGGTCGCTCCTCCCCGGAGAGGTGCCGCCTTTCGCTGTCTGTACGAATCCCAAAACTTTTTAGCCCCCGCGAAAGGCGGTCCATTATGGCCGTCCCAGGCCGCGAACCGACCGCCAATCCGGTCCACCGCAACACCCCCCAGGTCGGCTGGACCGACGTGCCGGACAAGCCGTTCTCCGGCAAGCGACCGACCCTGCCGAAGACCCGCACCGTCGTCATCGACGCCGAACCGGTAGCGCTGCCCATGTCCCCGCTCACCGTTGAGTGGTGGAACGTCGTTTCAACGATGCCGCATTGCGCGCTGTGGACTGCCTCCGACTGGCTCCTGGCGCAATCAACGGCGTTTCTGTTCGACGTGTTCGCCGCCGGAACCCACACCGTCGCCGCGGAACTCCGCCGCCGCGAGCAAGAACTAGGCACCACCGCGGAGGCGCGCCGCAAGCTTCGCATCCGCTACGTTCCGGTCGAAAAACCCGCACCAAAACCTCGCGCATCCCGCGCTAAAGCGAAGCTCGCCCCGGTCGCCAACCTCGACTCCCGCCGCCAGGCAAGTCACCGCACCTAACCCGTAAGGACAAAATGCCGCGCATCCAAGTTCGCATGCCCGGCCACGACTCTGAACGCTCCCTAGGCCACCTTGCCGTCGCCTGGATTGAACACCTCTGCCGTCATGGGTTCGGCACTATCCGCGGTCAGCGCATCGTGCTAGACCAAGACTTTTACGACTTCATTGTCGACGCCTACTGCCTGGAACCGGCCGGCCGCCGCATGTATGATACCTGCGTCCTGTCCCGCCCCAAAGGCACCGCAAAATCTGAGCTCGCAGGGTTCATCGTACTTTTTGACGCCATGGGTCCCTCACGTTTTGCCGGCTGGGCAAAAGGCGGCGAGACGTTCGACCAGCACGGGTTCCATTACGTCTACCGGCCCGGCGAGCCCATGGGGCGCCTGCTGCAAGACCCGTTCGTCCGGCTCCTCGCCACCGAGGAAGGCCAAACCGGGAATACGTTCCGCAACGTCCGGTCGAACCTCGAAGATGCCGAAGCGCCGCTATCCGGCGTTCACGGTGTCGATTCGGGAATCACCCGCGCGCTCCTGCCGAACGGCGGGGAAGTCCGGCCGTCAACGTCCGGTGCAGCCTCGAAAGACGGTGGCCTGGAGACCATGGCGGTCGCCGATGAAACTCACCTGTATATCACCGCGGAAACCCGCGAAATGTTCTCGACCGTTGACCAAAATTTACCGAAGCGTAAAGCCGACGAACCCTGGATGCTGGCGACGACAACCATGTATGGCGATGGTGAAAAGAGTGTCGCCGAAAATCAGCACAAGCTAGCGTTGGCAATCCTAGCCGGCCGGGTGAAGAACCCCCGAATACTATTTGACCACCTCGAAGGTCCCGCCCTCGCTAATTTGGGTGACGAAGTTGCTCTCCTTGCCGCTCTGCGGGAAGCGTACGCCGACCGTGAGTGGATTGACTACGAACGGTATGTCGGCCGTGCAAACGACCCGACCAAGGACCCGCAGAAGTTCCGCAGGTTGAATTTGAACCAACAATCGGCCGCGGCTACCGCCTTCGTCACCGCCAACCAGATAGGCGCTATCCAGCTCGTTGACGGCCAGCCTGTCCCCCCGCTAGCTAAGGGCGACGTCATCACTATCGGCTTTGACTTCGCGCCGGGAAACCTCGTCGAACGCACGAAGAAGAAACTCCTCCGCATCCCCGACGCCACCGCAATGGTCGCCTGCCGACTCTCAGATATGACCCTTCACCCCCTGGGCATTTGGGAAGCTACCGAACGCGCCGCCCAAGAGGGCTGGAACCCGCCGATGGTCGCTATCGAAGCGGTGCTGCACGAAAGTTTCAAGAAATACACGGTCGTCGGAATGTTCGCCGACCCCTCCCACATCGAGGGTTACCTCGATAAGTGGACCGCTAGATATCACGGCCAATTGAAGGTCATCGCTAGCACAGGGCGCCCAATGTACAGATATATGAGCGGCAAATCTGCCGCTCGAAGCGGCAAGGACGTGGAAGCTCTCTACGAAGCTATCGCCACCGAAACGGTCCACCTTGCCGAATCTGCCGACATGGTCCGCCACTTTCTGGCCGCTCGCCGGTCCACGAACCAGTGGGGAATGGCCCTATTCAAGCGAACCGCCGATAGCGTCGAAAAAATTGACGCCGCCGTAGCCTCCGTGCTCGCCTATGCCTGCGCGGTCACGGCCAAAAACAAGGGCTTAGGCGAACGACGCCGCACCGGCATACCCCGTCGCCTCTACTAATCCAACCAGAAGGAACCACACCACATGGCCGACGCCACTTTCACCCGCGACGCCGCAGCCTGGTTCCCCATCCTGGCTGCCCGCTTCGACGCCGCCGCGCCGCATATTGCGACGCTGCGAAGCTACATGTTCGAAGACCCGAACATCAGTCCGCCGCTTCCCGAAATGGGCAAAAATACCAAAGCTGCGTGGAGCGCTTTCCAGAAGAAAGCCTGCCCGGCTCTAGCTCCACTCATCGTCTCTAGCGCCGGCGACCGCATCCGCTATCAGGGTGTTGTTGTCGGCCCGGAACGCGAAGAGACAGAGAAGAAAGTCCAGCGAATCATCCGCGACTCGTACTTCGAGGTAACGCTCGGTGAGGCTGTCCACGCGGCACTGACCGACGGCGAAAGCTACCTGCTTACCGCTCGAGGTGACGACGGGAAAGCTGTCATCACGGCCGAAGACCGCAGGTTCTGCATCGTTGCCGCCGACCCAATCCGTCCCAGCGCCGCGCCGCGCGCCGCGCTCAAAGTCTGGCGTGACGCGGACCAGCAAGCTGATTTCGCCTGGGTGTGGGATGGAACGGTTCGTGCCATGTTCTCCCGGCCCATGGCGGATGAGAAGACCGTTCTGACGGCAATTTCCGGCGGCTCCTGGAAGCTTGTGGGAACCGTCGAAGTGGGCGCCGTTCCGTTCGTTGTCATCCGCCCGGCCGCCAACGGTCAGGGTAGCTTCGAGCCGCACTTATCGACTATCGACCGGGTCTACCACGGGCTCCTCAACCGCCTCGTATCTGCCGCCATGCAAGCGTTTCAGCAACGGTATCTGAAAGGAAATTTGCCGACAGCTGACGATGACGGCAACGAGATTGACTATTCCGCTATCTTCGAAAACTCCCCCGGCGCCCTCTGGGATTTGCCCGAGGGTGTAGACCTCGCACAGCTCGCCCAGACAGATATCCGCCCGATGCTCGACGCGTCGAAAGACGACCTCCGCGACCTCTCCGCGGTAGCGCGCACCCCGCTGGCTGCGCTCAACCCCGGCGACGGCGCAAACCAGAGCGCGGAAGGCGCACAAGCGGCAAAAGATAGCCTCATCTTTCGAGTGTCTGCCTACCTTGACCGCATCCGTCCGGCCGTCGAACTCGCGCTAGTCCGCGCCCTCCGAATCGAAGACCCGACGGCGTTAGCTGACGGTGAGAGCATCACGATTTTGTTCTCCCCGCCGCAGCGAATCAGTGAGTACGAGAAATTCCAAGCACTGGTTCTCGCCAAATCAGCCGACGTTCCGTTCGTCTCCCGGATGCTCACAGTGGGCGGGTACTCCGCCGCAGAGGTCGAACGCATGGAAGCTGAGCGCCTCGACGAACAGATGACTCTCGCAGCCATCACAGCGCCGAACGCATCCGACCCCGGCTCCGTGGCTATCGACCCGGCCGACATGAAGTCCATGACCGAAAGCATGGGTGCGCTAATCCGTGCCGGCGCGACACCGGAATCCGCAGCGCAAATCGTAGGCCTGACCGGCCTCGAATTCTTGCCGGGAATGTCCCCGGTGACGTTGAAATCAAGCCTGCCTGACACCCCAACCCCGTAAGGAAGGTATCCAGTGGCCGCCAAAGACGACGCTCTACGGCGGCTCCTGGAAGCACACCAGGCGACCTACAAACTCACAGAGCGGTCCACGCTCGCCCGGGCTGAATCAATCTGGCGCTCGTCTCCGGGTTACCGCGACGCTGATATCGCCCGGCTCGTCGCGAAGCTGATTCCGGTGCTGCAGGGCTCGCAGCTGCGCGTCGCCCAAGCCGAAGCGCAGCTTGTCGGCAAGTATTTGACCGTTGAATCCGGCGTGAAAGTAGCCGCCGATAAGGCCCCTAAATCGGCTATCACCGGCACTATTTACGCGTGGGATGAATACCTGCGCCAGCCCGCCCTCGCCGTCTACCAGGACCTCTCCCGCGGTGTTCCATTTAGTACCGCGGTGGACCGCGGCGCCAAAGTGCTCGGCGGGCTCGTCCAGCGCGCAATGGGCGAAGCGCGCTCAGCCCAAGCGGGGTATTCGTATGCCGGCGCGGGGGTCGAATCGTATAACCGGGTTCTCTCCGCGACCGCGTGCAGTTTCTGCCGGAGAGTCATCGGCGCCGGCACCCGGCCGTACGAAACTTCCGGCGGGTTGCGCCCGCTCCACACCCACTGCGACTGTGGGTACCGCCCCGCGCCTGGCTCTACTGTGAAGCCTCCGGGGCCCGCAGATTTAGCCCGGGAACGCAACCGCGCTAAAGCCGCAGACCTCAAACGCCGCAAGACGGAACCTGCCGTCAAGAAAGAGTTCCAGGAAGCATCCTTAGCTAAAGCTGAGGACTTCGCGGCGTCCACCAAAGCCCGCTGGCCGAACATCGACAGCCTGCCGCTTGCAGAGCGCAGAGTCGCGCGGAAGCAAATCGGCATCGCCGACCAGCGCGTACTCTACGCCCGCCGCGCCCTCTCGACCTAGGCCGCGCCACCCACCCTCACACTTCCCGACGGCATCAGCCGACCGGGTTCACCGGCACGCCCGCACGGGTGCGCCAAGCCCCACATTCCCGGAAAGGGAGTCAGCACAAAATGACCGTTACTAACCCCGACGCCGCCACGCCCGCAACCTCCGCTGCAGCCACGGCTGCCGCCCTCGAAGCCGCCACGGCCGAAGAGAACACTGGAAGCGAAACTGACGACAAGAACGCCGCGCCCGCCGCGCTCACCGTGGAGGAACTCACCGCGAAACTGGAAGCCGCAATTGGGCATTCCCGCACGTGGGAGTCTCGCGCAAAAGCCAACAGCACCGCCGCCGAAAAGCTTGCCGCTATCGAACTGGAAAAACTCAGCGACACCGAGAAGCTGCAAAAGCAACTCGCCGATTTGACAGCGGAGCGCGACCTTGCCAACGGTTCCGCACTGCGGTCCACCGTCGCTGCCGCAAAAGGCGTCCCCGCGGCGCTACTCTCCGGTTCCACCGAGGACGAGCTCAACGCTTCGGCCGACGCGCTCCTCGCGTTTCGCGGCGCGGTGACACCACCGGCTAATGACGCTGCGGCTTCCGGCGCGAAAGGCACGCCAATCGGTTCTGCCGGGGCGCAACTTACAGCTGCACAGCTGACCGGAATGTCGGCGGCGGAAATCGTCAAAGCCAAGGCCGACGGTCGCCTGTCGGGAATCCTCGACAAAAAGTAAAACCAAAACACACTCTCCCTATTCCAGCAACACCCAACGAAAGAGCACAAAATGTCAGTCGCAAACTTCATCCCCGAAATCACCCGCGCCGAAGTCCAGGTCGCCTACGACCGTGAAAAGGTTGTCATCGCGACCTTCACGGCAATCCCCGACGGGGAAATCAAGACCGGAAACGCGGTGAAAATCTTCAACGCTGGCCTTCCCACGGTCCAGGATTACGCCGCTCAGGGCCGCAGCTTCACCAGCGAAGAAATCGAAGCCACCGAAGTCACGGTGCTCATCGACCAGGAGAAGGCGACCAGCCAGAAGGTCGACGACATCGACCGGCGCCAGGCCGCAGGGTCGCTGACGCAATTCACCGACCAGCAAGGCGTTGCCCTCGCCCGTGACGCTGAGCGCTTCGCGATTGCGACGCTCCTGGCCGGTGGAACGCAGGGCTCGAGCGCCACGCTCGACACCGCAGCCAAAATCAAGACCGCGCTGCGTAAACTCGCCGCTGACTTCGACGCCGCCGAGGTTCCCGAAATGGGCCGTATCGCGTTGCTCAACCCGACGGCAAAGGCACTCCTCGTCGAAGCCCTCGGTGACTCGACTGGAATCCAGAGCAACGGAACCGAGCTGCGAACCAACCAGGTATCGGTGTTCGCCGGGTTCGACGTGATTTGGAGCCCGCATTTCGCTGAGAAATCCGCCGCGGTCGTTGTGGCATACCACACGGGTGCGGCTGCGTTCGCAGCGCAGATTGCCGAGACCCAGGGCTCACGCCCAAGCGGTTCGTTCAGCGACGTTATCAGCTCGCTGAACGTCTACGGCTCGAAGGTGACCCGCCCGGCGGCGGTCATCATCGCCGGTATCGTCGCCGCACCGGTCGCACCGTAACCACCGGCCGTAGGGGCCGGACTTAATAGCCCGGCCCCTACGGCCCCCGCACTACCACTCAAACTTTAGGAGCCGCCACCGTGCAGCCACTGATTCTTTCGGTCGAAGACGCCGCCGGCTTCGGCCGTACCGTCACCCCCGTCGCCCTCCGCATCGCCTCCGCCCGCGTACGAGAGTACGTTGGCGAGCAACGCCTCGCCGCAGCCGGCAACGCCCAAACTGACGGGTTCTTTGAGCTTGTCTCAGGAATTGCCGCGCGGCTCGACAGCCAAAACGAAAGTCTGGCCGGCGGCGTCCAGCAAGAAAGCGGCGGCGCCGAAAGCGTCACGTTCGGCTGGGACTCCTTCCAAGGCGTGACCGACCTGCTGAGTGCTGAGAAGAAACGCCTCGACCGCTCATTCCCACAGCGCCCGACGCTCATCGTCCAGGCCGCATCATGAGTCGCAGTTTTTATCGAGACGAAATCGTCCGGGTCCGGGCGAACGAAACGACCAGCGCCCACGGCGGCACCGAACTCTCCTGGGCCGCTGCCACCCGCAGCACCCTCACCGGGGTGCGGGTTCAAGCGCTGTCCAGCGACGAACGCGACGGCCGCACCACCGCGACCCACCGGCTCCTGGGCCCCCTCAACCTGCCCTTGACCGCAAAGGACCGCGTCGAATACCTCGACCCCCGCGGGCTCACCCGCACCTACCAGGTAGTCGGGGAACCGCTCTGGTATCGCGGTCCAACCGGCGCCGTCGGGCACACAGAGACAGAACTGAAAGCGGTAGACGTGTAATGGCGCAGAAAATCAGGCTCAAATTCAACCACCGTGCGTTCCCTGCCCTTCGGCAAGAACCAGCCGTTGCGGCCGATTTGCTAAAACGCGGGCAAGCTATCGCTGACCAGGCTAACCGCACGGCAAAAACGCCCAGCGGTATGGCTAAAGCTGAGTTCTTTGTCGATGGTGGGGTCACCCGGAAGAAAGACAAACGCCGCGCCCGCGTTGGTGTTTACACCGGAAACCTCGCCGCTATGTCTGCTGAGGCACGGCACCGCACCCTCACCCGGGCGCTTGACGCTGGGGCCAGCTAATGGGCACCGTAGCCGTCATATTCGACGACATCGAAGCCGTCATCGTCGCCTACCTGACTGACGCGCTGAAACGTTACGGCCGTCCAGTTCCGGTGCGAACAAGCATCCCGTCTGGCGGCAACGCTCCCGAAGCGTGGGTCAAAGTCCTAGTGACCGGCGGTGTTCGCCGTCACGAAACCATCGACACGGCCACCGTGATTCTCGAAGCGTGGGCTGCCACCGAAACAGACGCGCAGGACCTCTCCGCGCTCGTGCGGGCGGTGTTCCCCGGAATCGCTGACCGTACCGGGCGCCCCGCCGTCTACGGAACGACAGAACTCTCCAGACCTCAAAACCTCCCCGACCCGACGTCAGGGAAGGCCCGATACACAGCCACATCATCCATCCGGTACCGCGGATACGCGCTGCCAAAACCAGCCTGAAAGGCACAGCACCATGACTAACACACCAGGAAATGTTCTCGCAGGCAAGCTCGCATCCGGCGGAATCCACGTCGCCGACCTCGGTATTGAGGCTCCCGTGGACGCGTCCACCCCGCTCCCCATCGGCTGGGTGAGTCTCGGCTATACAAGCGATAACGGAATTGTTATCGCCCCCGAGGTGGAGTCCGGAGAGTGGCTCGACCACAACGGAAACGTCATCCGTAAGTACGTGAAATCGTTCAAAGAAATTCTCACCGTGACGCTGAGCGAAACCTCACTGCCATCACTCAGCGCCATCTATGGCGCTGACAACGTCACTCAGACCAGCAACCTCATTCACGTTCGCCACAATTCGTCGCTACCGCCAATGCGCGCCTGGGACCTCGACTTTCTCGACGGGGCCGACGCCCAGCGGTATTACATCGAGCGCGGTCAAGTCATCACAAAACCTGAGCTGACTTTCGATAGCGAGAACCCCGTCGCGTACGAAATCGAAATTGAAACCTTCATCGGTTCCGACGGAAACTTCGCACACCGTTGGGTTGAATTCGGGGGCGGCATCGCCGTTTAGCAACACCTCCACCTGGCCGCGGGTTGCCGTGCACCGCGGCCAGGTTCACCGCACCGCACGGCACCTAAAGCTCACAGCAAACTCTCAGAAAGAAGTCACGGCACATGACATTTACCGTACCCGCCAGCAAAGCGTCCATCCGACAGAATCGGTTCGAGTTCAGCATCGAAGGTTCAGCCAAGAAGTATTCACTCCCCAAAATGAAATTCATGCCGGTAGGAGTCATCGCCAAACTTCAAGCCGTCGAGGCACCAAACCTCCTCGACGTCCTCAACTTTCTCGGCACCGGCCCGGCCGCCACCGCTGCTGGCACCCTCGACGGGGAACAGCTGGATGTGCTGTTCACGGCCTGGCAGTCTGAGTCCGGCGTGACGCTGGAAAAATAGTCGCGCTCTACGCCCTGATTATCGGTGAGCACGCCGACGCGCTCGAGCTCGACTTATTCCGGGCCGGATACCGGCTCGACGACCTGGGGACACCAGCCCTGACCTGGCGCGACCTGTCACTGTGGGTGTCCTTTGCTGACCCCACATCTTCGCTCTACCGCGCCGTAAACGGTCATTCGTGGGACGAAACACGGGTAATCCTCGCCGACCTATCCGACCAGATAGCCGGGCTCGCGTACTACGCCGCGGCCACGGCTGGCGTCCGTCGACCCAAGGCTCCCAAGCCGCGCCCACGACCCAAAGCAATGACCCCAAACGCCGACCAGCCCGAAACGCTCGGGACGGCGCACAAGCTGGACGACGTCCGAGAATGGCTGGAAAAAAGAAATGGCAACACCACTTACGGGCGTTGAACTAGCCAAGGCTTACGTCACTCTAATCGTGAATTCTGACGACGTCGCACCAACTACCCGCAAGGCTATGGGTGGGGCTGAGGTCGAAGCCGACGCCGCCGGCAAACGGTCCGGCGACAAGTTCGGAAAGGCCTTCAACACGGCTGCGCTCGTCACCATGGGCGCAGTCGTGGCAAAGAAAGCAATCAGTGTAATCGGTGCGTCCATCGGCAATGCCTCAGACTTACAAGAAGCCGGAACAGCCGTCGAGACTATCTTCGGCACCTCATACGGAAGCATCCAAAAGTGGTCAGAGGGGGCAGACAGAGCACTTGGTCAGTCCACCGTCCAAGCCCTGAACGCTGCAAAAACGTTCGGCGTTTTTGGTCAGGCTGCGGGTCTGAGCACCAAGGGTAACGCAGAGTTCTCCAGGGGCCTTACGGGGCTAGCCACCGACATGGCCTCGTTTCATAACACCAGCCCAGAACAAGCTATCGAAGCTATCGGCGCCGCGCTGCGCGGGGAAATGGAACCTATCCGTAGCTATGGCGTTCTCCTCGACGACGCCACGCTCAAAGCGGAAGCTATGGCAATGGGCATCTACTCTGGAACCGCCCCACTGAACGCGCAGCAAAAAGTCCTCGCCGCGCAGAGTGCCATCTTCAAATCTACGACGGTAGCCCAGGGTGACTTCGCCAAGACCAGTGAGGGCGCAGCCAACCAAGCCCGAATCCTTGCCGCGCAGACAACCAATCTGTCTGCATCGTTTGGCCAAGCGCTAATCCCCACGCTGCAAACATTGGCGTCAGTGGTAATCCCCATCCTAAGTTGGATAAATAAGACCCCTGGCGCTGTACAGGCTCTGTCTATCGTCATCGGAGTTGTCCTCGTCGCAGCGTTCACAGCCTGGGCGTCGACCATCTGGGCTACCAACGCCGCTCTGCTCGCAAACCCGATTACCTGGGTGGTCCTAGCGGTCGTCGCACTCATCGCCGGCATCGTCCTGCTCGCTACCAAAACACAATTCTTCCAACAGCTCTGGTCGAACATGTGCCTCGTCGCAACCCAAGTGTGGATTTCATTCTCCGGCTGGATAGCCGCAGCTTGGGATACCGCCATGGCGGCCATAGGAACGGGAATCACCAACGCCGGCGGGTGGATTACCAGCACGGTCGGCGCGTGGTGGGATAGCTTTGCCGGGTTCTTCGGCTTCGCCGGCGGCGGCTGGGACGGGTTCGTCCAGACGTTCAAAACCGGAATCAACATCATGATTACCGGTGTGAACCTGCTGCTGGACGGCCTCAGCAAAATCACCGGCGGCGCTCTCGGGAACATTGAAATCCCCAAGCTACCCGGCGGGTTCGATATCCCCGGCCTCGCCACCGGTGGAACGGTAACCCGCAGTGGCTCAACCCTCGTAGGTGAACGCGGCCCGGAGATTCTACGGCTACCCCGCGCATCACAGGTTATTCCGCTCGACCACCCGGCTGCTAACACTGACAGCGGCAAAGGTCGCACAGTGAACCTGAGCATCGTCAACCCTGTCTCTGAGCCGACCTCTAAGACCGTATCGTCCGCGCACAACCTCGTAGGCGCGGCGCTCGGCGTATAACCCCACCCCTGAGCGCTGCGGCATCATGCCGCAGCGCTCTCATAGCATCGGAGCAACCATCTACTCTCTCAACGGGTATCCTCTGGACGACCTCACCCTCGGCTGGCTGGTCACCGGCTCGTCCGACTGGACAACTGGAACGAATATCGAGCGCACGTCGCTCACAACCCCAGGCTATGACGGTTCGGTAATCATGCCTGGCCGGCAGGTTGCGCCGGCCCTGGGGCTGACAATAGCTACGCCGTACCGGTCACTCCCGGCGCTCGTAGCGTTGCTGACGCAGCCCGAACTGGCTATAACCCAATCGGGTAAGCCGGGTAGCGCCCGGGTCCTCACCGACACGTCCACACCCACCCGCGTGGGTCACGGCGACGCAGAGAACACAGAGTTCTCGGTGACCGTCGTGCTGACAATCCCCGGAGTTTGGTACCGGGGGCAAACGGAAACATTCGACGTTCCATTGGACGCGGCAACTAAGACCGTACCGGTGTTCCCCGGCTTGTCTGGAAAAGTTGGTGACGCTCTCGTGCGCCTGACCGACGTCACCGACCCGAAAGTTCGCGACAGCGCCGGGTCATGGTGGACCTACACCGGCGTCATCCCCGCCGGCTCGTACCTGCGGTTCGACGCAACGTCCGGCAAGGCCTGGATGACGACTACAGATGCCTGGACCGGTGGCACAGAGGTGGACAGTCTCTCCCTCAGCTTCGGCCCAAGGCCCGGGTTCTTGAATATTACCCCCGAATTCACCCTCACCCCGGCCACACGGCGCGGGAAGCTCTCCGTGAGCACTGCGTCACGCGGCGACACCGCTGCTGTCAACGTCCGCGGCCGCAACGCCTACGTAGCCTGAAAGGTAACCAATGCTCGACTTTGACCTCCGTGTCCGCCGGTACGACGCCGGCGGTGCAGCCCGCGAAATCATGCAGCACCAAGCGCTCGATTTCACCACCCCGCTCGGCGACGTCGCCGCGGCAACGCTAACCGTATCCACCGCCGTGGTCGGCCCGCTCCCCGACGTCCTCGAATTCGCCGTCGAGCTGTGGGACGGGGCAAGCTGGACTGAACCGGCGAACTGTCGCTATATCGCGGATAAGACCTCCTACGATGCGCTCGACGTCGCTGGAATCGTGCAAGTGACCGGCATAAACGCCGTGTCCTGGCTCCTCGCTAAAAGTAACCTCGCATCTGTCACCGGCGGGCCGCGCCGGTGGACCGATACCGTGGGCTTGATTATCCTCTCGCTCGTTGACGAAGCACAGGCACGCGGTGCTCTCGCCGCTATCGAATACTCATTCGATTCTCTGAATGACAGTGCTGGGGAACCGTGGAACGCCGCCGGCCGGGTTGACCTCGAATTCCAGGCCGGGCAGTCAACCTGGCAAATCATCCAAGCGATGGCCGACCAGAATGTCATCGAGTTTCAGACAAACGGTCGCACACTGCACATCTTCAACCCCGGCACCGGTGACGACCGCTCAACAGCCGGCTCCGGACAAGCACGTCTGGGCATCACATCGACTAGCATCCCCGTGTCCACGTCCATCGGAACCCTGAGTACCCATGTCACCGTCCGCGGCGACGAATTCGCCTGGGTATTCCCGGTAGACGGCGCCACCCCGACCGGCTACGGCCGGCTCGAATCGACCCTCGAAGCGGGTGGAGTCATCGACGGCACCACCGCCGGAATATTCGCCGCGCCGGCAACAAAAACGCATGGCGCACCGCGGTCTCAATATGTCGTCACCGAAGCTCTAGCCGCCGCTGTATCGCACCCCCTTGTCCCCGGCGGGTATCAGCTCGGCGATTGGGTGTCTGTACGACGGGCCTCCGGGTTCGAAAAAATGCGCGTCATGGCCCTACAAATCCGGCACGACGGCGTAACCGCCACCGCAGATATCACCCTGGCAGACCGCCTCGAAACGCTCGAAGCGCGCCTCGCTAAACGCAGCGCCGGGCTCGGCGGGGCGCTCGGCGGCAACGGTCGTTTCTCCGGCCACGGCGGCGGCGGAAGTGGCGGCGGCAGTGGAGTGTTCGTCACCATTGCCGACGAGTACCACATCGGCGCGCTCGTGAAAGTTATCCTAGACGGCTCCCTCGAACCGACCGCCGAAGGCTGGAAGTACCTCGACTCCTACCGGCCTGTGAAAGGTGAGCGTGTGTTCGCCGTTCCCGGCCCGGGACCCGGCGGATATGTCATCGTTGGGCGTGCGATAGGCGCAGAGTACACCGCGCCGGGAAACGCCGAAATAGGCGAACTCGCACCGACATGGCAGACATACATGCCCGACCGGTACGGCGACGTGACCGTCGTCAAGACTGAGACTGAATGGGTTCTGTCGTCTGGAATGGTCATAGCTCCCGGCAAAACCGAAGCTGGAATCGACCCGGAAACTGGGGAAGAGATACCGGCGGATGACGGCCGCACGGTCATGCAGCTTGCCGGTATTTACCGGCCAGTCATGGACGTAGAAGTCGGCTGGTTCACAATCGACACCGACGGTTATGTTCGCCTGAATTTTACGACATCAAAAGGTCGGGTGATATCTCTAGCTTCCATCATTTTTAACGCGTCAAAAACTGGCCTCACACCCTATGGATTCGATAGAAGAGCTGCATGGGGTGTTGACGCGTTAGGCATCGCGTACGGATTAGGCGCCACCTCTAGTGACTCCCGGTCCTTCGGTGTTCCAGCCGCTCTAGTACCTGAGATTTTCACCCGGATTCACAGCGTAACGATAGACACCGCAGGTATCGGCCTTCGGGACAACACTGGCTACTCAAGCGGCTACAGATATGACGGACTACGTTGGGTTACCGCAGCTAAAGCTGGCGACTTCACCTGGTCCACTCTGGACCTTATAAATGGGTTCGTCCACGATGACCCGGCGAGTGAAGATGATGACGGTAAAGGACCAGTCGAGTATGTACTTCGTACCGACGGTACGGTACTCCTCCGCGGCGGCGCTTTAGGCATAGCGGCACCAGAGCTTGTCGTGGGTATCCTCCCCGAAGGATTCCGCCCAACGTTCGAGTGGGATGCCGGTAATTATTCGATACGCGCCAACGGTGAAATCGTCTCGAGCATCGGCTCGGTGAGTTTCGGGTGCAATATGCACCTCGCTACTCACTAGCCCCACCGCTCATACCCGCACAAACGCCCCGGCCGCAGACCACAGCACCGGGGCGTTTGTGTACCCAAAACGTTCACACATACACACACACACACAGACAGGCCCCCTCATGCCAGACCAAATCCAACCATGGCTCGCGTTCGTCGCGGCCGCCGTAGCCGCAGTCGCCTCCTGGGCCGCAGCCCGCGCGTGGAAGCCCGGGGCCCGCGAGCTCGCTTTCGCGGCGGTACTCCAGGCCGACAGCACCGCCCTCCGCGCCGAACTCGCCGAGCTTCGAAACGAACTAGCCGAGCTCCGCGGCGCGCAGGCCGTAACGGACGGAAGGCTCCGGGTCATCACTTCGTACGCCTGGCGGCTCCACAGCGACATTCTCGGCTACGGGTTCGAACCGCGGCCGCTCCCGGCCGAACTCACCGACTTTCAGTAAGGAAAATCATGACTTACCCTCAACCATCCGCTGTGGGAATCAGCCAGGGGGAGACCGTATCTCGGACCTTTCTTTGGGCGCTCGACGGTATCCCCGTAGACGTCACCGGCTACGCGGCTCACCTGCAGGTACGGGCTAGAACAGCCTCCCCGGACACTCTCCTCGACCTATCCACGCAGAATGGCGGACTTACACTCGGCGGGACCGCCGGCACTATCGAGCTCCGAATCGACGCTGAGACCACCGCGCAGCTCCCCGCCATCGCCTGTGTGTTCTCGCTCGAGATGACCTCCGGCGGCGGCGACGTAACCCCGCTAGTTAGCGGCCCATTCGAGGTTCGCGCCGAGGTGACCCGATGAGCGCCGCCGGTGTCATCACCGTCGAAGTGACGTCCACCGGCCCGCAAGGCGCGACCGGGCCGCAAGGCATCACCGGCGTCCAGGGCGTCCAAGGAATCGTTGGACCAATTGGTGCTACCGGGGTTACCGGGTCTACCGGCGTCCAAGGCGACCAGGGAATCCAAGGCATCCAGGGCGACCTAGGCCCGGACGGGCCAACCGGACCTACCGGAACTGCTGGGGCTGGCCCGACCGGCACGCTCCTCTCCGTCGCCCACGGCGCGGATGCAAACTACCCGCGGCCCGAAGCCGCAACCGGCGCCGTCTACTGGATAGGCAGCGTCGAACCAACCCAAGCGCAACTAGCCGATATTTGGATAAAACAATGACAGCACCAGGCAGTTTGAATGTCCGCACTGCGACCGGCTGGCGCCCCGTGGGGGTGTGGCAGGACGTTGTGTACACGAATGGCGGTGTCAGTTTGGTAACCAAACTCAAGCGAATTCCATTTGATATCGAATTCCAGTTTTCCGCTAGGAATGGATTAATGAACCACACAGGCTTAGTGGAGCTCCCTAGAATCACCATGTACGCCGTGACGGATATCCAATATATGCTCCAAGGCTTATCTGCAACCGTCGTCATACCAAGCGGCGCCGACCTCTGGGATACCAGTCAAGTCGCGAACATCACCTACGTCATCGCGTACTCTCGAATCGAAGAGGTTCCGGCCTGGGACCTCAGGGCGGTGACTTACGCTTTTGGTGCCTTTCGGGACGCGTACGGACTCAAGCGAATGCAGGCATTTGGCTTGACAGTAAGCGCACATATGACAAACGGGCTCCTCAGCGCCGAAGCCCTGAACGAAGTTTTTACGAACCTCGGGACGGCTAGGAATGGCGCGACAATAACAATCACCGGCAACCCGGGGACGGCCACCTGCGACCGAACCATTGCCACGGCTAAGGGATGGACGGTCGCAGCATGACCACGACAACTGATACCAGCGGCTTCTACTTCCGCGAGGGCGAAGACCTCGAGCTTTTCCGCGCCTCCGAATGGGTCACAGCCCCCAGCTTCGACTTGGATGGTTCCGTAGCCGCTGACCGCGCCTCTGGCGCAGCCGGCTGGACCTGGTACGCCTCCGAAACTGACGCATACACGGCTCACGGACTAACTGTCCCCGAGCCCTACGTTGACCCACGCTTAGCCTAAATCCCCCACGCTCCGGCCCGCACGCCAACGCTGCGTGCCGTGCAGCGCATCAAGGTAGCGTCGCGCCCGCGGCGAACCTAACGCCGCAGCGTGGCTCCCGGGGCTCGCTGCGGCTATGGTCATCGTGCATCGAATAAACACACAGCATACTCACAAGATTAGGGCCTGGCGGCTTCGACCGCTGGGCCCTTTCGCATGCCCGCACGGCGGGCAGAACGGAAAGACAACATGGCATTTTCAGGACTCGTGACGCGCCACAGCGCCACCCCCAACCACTCAACCCGCAATGCAGGAACAACCCCTAAGTACATCGTCCATCACCACATGGCTACGACCGGATTCTCTGCCGTGCTGGCGTCCTGGGCGAGCGGACGGAAGCAAGGAAGTTGCCATGTCGCTATCTCGAACTCCGGCGAGCTCGTCGGCGTTGTCGATGAATCGCGGCGCGCCTGGTCGCTGTCATCTTCCATGTTCGACTCTCAGGCCCTCGTCACCGAAATCGCGAACTCCGCGGTCGGCGGCGGCTGGCTCGTGTCGGCAGCCGCAACCGAAGCGGCCGCGCAACTGACCGCTGACTGGTGCCGCCGGTTCTCGATTCCGTGCGACCGCGACCACGTAATCGGCCACCGCGAAGTTTATACGCGGTTCAAAAAGGGCTACGCGACCGCGTGCCCCGGCGGGCTTGACCTTGACGGAATCGTCAACCGCGCGCGGCAGATTCTGGGGCAGGGCGGCTCTCCCTTACCGGCCTCGGCAGCTCCGGCCGCAGTAGCGGCAGCACCGGTGTCCTCCGGCGGCGGCTGGGCGTTCAACCTTCCCGATGCCGCCTCGCAGCTCCGCGTCCAGCGCGCACTTGCCGGCCGTAACCCGTCCAGGTACACCGGCCCCCAGGATGGCGCTCTCGGCCCGAACGGGTTCCGCGGCATCCAAATCACCATCCGCGGAGTCGGATACTCCGGCCCGGTGGACGGCGTTATTGGCGCCGTCGGTTGCCGGCTGATTCAGGTCTACGCCGCGAAGTTTGGCGATTACCGCGGACCAGTCGACTCGATTCTCGGCCCGAACTCCTGGGCCGGCTTTGCGCTCGGGCTCGAGCGACCGTGACAACCGAAACAACTACCCGAAAGGCTCCAATGAGCAACTTCTTCATCGCAATAATCCGCACGTTTGTTCCCATTGCCGTCGGCGCCGTCGTCGGCTGGCTCGCTAGCGTCGGGCTAGAGCTTGACCCCGAAGTCCAGGCTCAGGCGGTCCTCGGAATCTCGACCCTCGCAGCGTCGCTCTACTACCTCGGCGTCGCCGCGTTGGCCGCGAAAGTTCCCGCGTTCGGCTGGCTCCTCGGCGTCGCCCGCAACCCGGTCTACACGCTACCTTCCGCTAAAACACCGTCAGAGTAACCCCTCGCAACGCCCCGCCCCGCCTTCCGCAATGGAGGGCGGGGCGTTTTTTTTGTGCCCGGTAGTTCCGGGAAACACCGCTCCCATCAGGGCTTTCCCGGAAATTATTTTAGACCGCGCATAGAGAGGGCTATGACATCGATAAGCACGACCTCAGAATCCACCGTCCATGACCTACGCGGAGACCCGCTCCTCACGATTCCAGAGCTCGCGGAGATAACCCGCACGTCCCCTAAAACCGTCTACGACTGGCGCCTGAAAGGGGTCGGCCCAGCGTCAATACGGGTCGGTCGAGCCATACTTTTCCGAACCTCTGACGTTTCCGCCTGGCTCGATTCCCGCCGCCAGGCCGCATAATGGCGGCCACCGGAATATCACGGGGCCGGCACGGAACGATAACCTCGGCAACCATCGACGGTTCAGTCAAAATCATGGCCCGCTACCGCCCCCTCGACGGCTCGGCACCACGTCAGGTTACTGCAACCGGGCCGTCGAAAGCTGCGGCCACCCGTGCACTGAACGCCCGCATTGTGAAGCTGCAGCAAGACCTCGACGCGGCCGCGGCGACCGCGGCGCGAACCGTCGTAGCGTCGCGGAGCCTCGCGGCGCTGTTTGGTGACCTATTCGCGGAGCTCCGGCTAGCGAATGAGCTTCGTCCGCAGAGCTTGGCGGAATATGAGCGCACAGCGCGAGCGTCGATACTCCCGGCAGTCGGAGAATGGCAGGTTGCCGACGTGACACCGCGGCAAGTGGCAGACTACCTCGCCGAAGTGCACGCAGCGACGCCGGGCTCCTACAAAACGGTTAGGACTCTCCTAAGTCAGGCATTCAGCCTCGCCGTGCGAAACGGGACCGTTACGGATACCCCAGTTCGTGGAATCCGAACGCCCCGCCGGGGACGGCACGTCCCCACCACGGTAGATACTCCCGACCTCGCCCACCTCCGTGAAGTTTTGGCTGGCCTAGTCGCCTCTCCGCCGCAGCGCCCCGGGCCTAAGTCTCGGTACGCGGACCTACTCGACGTTATTGACGTGCAATTAGCAACCGGAATGCGTGTTGGGGAGACCCTTGCGCTACGTTGGCCGGACGTCCACCTCGACGGGATAGCGCCGCATCTAGACGTTACCGGAACCGTTATACGGACCGTTGAACGTGGCTTGCACGCCCAGCCGTTCGGTAAGTCTCATGCCTCCCGTCGCGGAATCCGGCTACCGGACTGGGCCGTCGCGACCCTCCGCGCCCGCCGCGGCGTTGAGGGTGAACTCGTATTCCCTAGCCGCGCCGGTACTGTCTGGGACCCGGGGAACTTGCGTTCGCTTCTTCGTGAAGTTCGGGTACTCGCAGGGCTGCCGGACCTGACTCCGCACACGCTTCGGCGCACGTACGGGACCGCCGTCCACCGCGGGCTCGGCATGACTGCGGCAAGCGCTGCACTCGGCCATTCCGGCGAAAATGTAACCCGCCAAAGTTATGTCGAACCGGCACCACTTGGCCCCGACGTAGCTGCCGCATTAGCCGGGTTAGCACCGACAATTACCGGGCAACACCATCGCCAGAACGAAGTCAACTAGTTGACTTCGACTTTTAGGCCAAAAACAAGGCCGTCTGATTCAGGTAAAATACCTGGTCAGACGGCCTTTCTGGTGGAGCTAAGGAGATTCGAACTCCTGACCTTCTCATTGCGAACGAGACGCGCTACCAACTGCGCCATAGCCCCAAACTTCCTTTGAAGAATATCACGCCTGGGTCTCCCACCCCGACACCACCGCGCAGTCCGCGGTTCAATGCGCGAATGCGGGCGCGCTAGACCGCGCGACGACGACGCAGCACGGCGTCGAGGTCGGTCATGCCCGGGCTGGTCTCGCCGACGATACCCATCGAGGCGAATCGGCTCGGAACTGCTGCTGCGGTCGCTGTCGCAGCGGGTCGCGCGATCGGCGTGACTGCCCGATTGGTGTCCTCGGCCAGTGCGGCGGCGCGACGGGTCACTTCCGCCTCGGCGGCGGCCTTGCGCAGTTGGTTGGCCGCTTCAACGGATGCCATCGCCGTCTGCGCGATGGATCCCCGCGAGAGGTGCAGCGCGCGCGGCACCGGCTGCGGGGTCCAGGTCGCCGGGGCGACCGGAGTCTCTTCCAGCTGCACGGGTTCGAAGGGCTGTCCGATGAGCACGGGCAACTCCACCGGGGCTTCCACCCGAACGATGCGGGCAGACCGGGCGACCGTGGCCAGCCGTCCGAGGACACCGAAGGCGGCCACCATGACGGCCCCGCCACCAACCAGCGCGGTGAACGAGCCAGCGAGGGCAGAACCGATCCCAGCGGCGGCCAGAACAAAACCAGCCAGCAGGATCAGCGAGACCAGGCCGCGGAACCGACGCAGACGACGGAGCTTCGTCATCGGCGATTCCGGCACGCGCGGCGCGGCTGCCGCGGCCACCGCTGCGGCGGCGCGACGCACCGACGTGGCGGCATCCGCAACCGCCTGCGCTTCGGCCCGCGCGTCCTGTTCGGCCCGCGCCAGAACGCGCTGCTGCTCGGCCACGGTGCGGGCGGTCGCTTCGAGGCGCACTTGCTGCGGAACCTCGGCGGTTTCCGCGAGAATGCGCAACGTCTGCTGCAATCGAACCGCATTTCTTTCGGTCGCCTGGTACTGCTTACGGCGCGACCAAGTGGGCATCAAATAGGCAACCCAGAGCACAGCAGCCACCGCCACCATGACCCCGCCACCCAATGCCTCACTACTCATGTTGACAACGGTAAGAGGCGCTGGCGCATCCGAGGCTGATTACTCTCGGTGTGTCACCCAAGTTAATACACGGGTTCCGCCCCCGAACAGGGAAAAACTCCTCGGTCATCGGGTGATGACACGCACCGGACGCGCAGCCGACTCGAGATCTGCCGCGGTGACGCTCGCGGCATCCGCTGGTACCAGGCCGTCGTGCCAGCGGCGCATCACGCCCTGAGTGAGCTCCTCAGCCACGAGGCCGAAGCAGAAGTGGTCGCGCCAGTCACCATTGATGTGAATGTAACGACGGCGCAGTCCCTCGTAGCGAAAGCCGAGCTTTTCAACGACGCGCAGGCTCGCCTTGTTCTCCGGGCGGATGCAGATCTCCATGCGGTGCAGGCCGAGCTGGTAGAAGCAATAGTCGGTCGCGAGCGCCACGGCCGTTGGAGTGACCGACTGGCCGGCGACCTTCTCGCTCACCCAATACCCGATGGTGGCCGACGACAGCGACCCCCAGGTGATCGACGACACGTTCAGCTGGCCGGCCAGCTCCCCGTTGTGTTCCACGATGAACGGCAGGCCGTGACCCGAACGCGAATGTATCAACAGGCTGCGGATGCTCGCACGCGTGTCGAACGACATCGGCGCGTAGGGGTTGGTCGCCTCCCATTTGCGCAGCCACGAGCGGTTCGCCAGCAGTTCACCCTCGAGCACGCGCGAATCGCGCAGTCGGATGGGACGCAGGGTGACTGCCCCCTCGCGGAGGGTCGGAATTGCGATCGGCACGGTTCGCCTGTCTGTCGTGGGCTAGGGGCTGGGCAAGGTGGAGCGTTAGTCGAGTGTGGCGACGAATTCGTGCAGCCACGGTTTGAGGTCGGCACCAAGATCTTCACGATCAACGGCGAGCTGCACGATGGCCTTGATGTAGTCGAGCCGATCACCGGTGTCGTAGCGACGGCCACGAAAGATCAGGCCGTACACGCCGCCGGTGGACTCCGGGTTGACGGCCATCTCCTGCAGGGCATCGGTGAGCTGGATCTCATTGCCCTTGCCGGGCGCGGTGTGTTCCAGAATATCGAAAACTTCGGGGCGCAACACGTAGCGGCCGATGATGGCGAGGTTGGAGGGGGCATCCTCGGTGCTGGGCTTCTCAACCAGGCCGGTGATGCGCACGACGTCGGGGTCGTCGGTCGCTTCGACCGCTGCCGCTCCGTACAGATGAATCTGCGAGGGATCGACCTCGAGCAGGGCGATGATACTGGCGCCGCGCTTGACCTGCTCCTCGAGCATGCGAGTCAGCAGGGGGTCACGCGCGTCGATGATGTCGTCACCGAGCAGCACCGCGAACGGCTCATCGCCGACGTGCATGCGCGAGCGCAGCACGGCGTGGCCGAGTCCGCGCGGGTCGCCCTGCCGCACGTAGTGGATGTCGGCGAGTTCGTTGGACTCGCGCACCTTGGCGAGCCGGGTCTGGTCGCCCTTGCGTTCCAGCATCGCCTCAAGCTCAGTCATGCGATCGAAGTGGTTCTCCAGTGCGTTCTTGTTGCGCCCGGTGACCATGAGCACGTCGCTGAGACCGGCCGCGACGGCTTCCTCGACAACGTATTGAATGGCCGGCTTGTCAACGACGGGCAGCATCTCCTTCGGCATGGCCTTGGTCGCTGGGAGGAAGCGTGTTCCGAGTCCAGCTGCGGGAATGACGGCTTTAGTTATCGGGGTACCCATGGGCACTAGGTTAGTGGCAAGTAGGATGCCTTATATGGACTCCGACATAGCTCATCGAAAGCGTGCGCTGCGAGCGGAATTACGCGAACGACGCCAGAACCTGACCTCCTCGGAACGTGAATCGGCCACGGCCGGATTCACGGAAAACCTGCAAAGCCTTGTTCTCGACCTGTCAGCGCGGTCAATTTCCTGCTACCTGTCGGCCCGTAACGAACCCGATACCCGACCTTTTCTCAACTGGGCCACGGCAGACGGCATCCGTGTTCTCTTTCCGATTTCGCGTGAAGACGGCCTGCTGGATTGGACTGTCGGTGACGGTGACGAAGAATTCACCGGCATTTCCGGAGTGCCGGAGGCCGTGGGAACGCTGCTCGGGCCAATCGCCATCAATGACGTCGACCTCATCATTGTTCCTGCGGCGGCCGTCGACGAATCGGGCCTGCGCATGGGCTGGGGTCGCGGCTACTTCGACAAGACGCTCGGCTCGATGGAGAAATGCCCGCCGGTCTACGCCGTCGTCTACGACAGCGAATATCTCACGGAAGTTCCGCGCGAGGTGCACGACCAGCCGGTCAACGGCCTCGTGACACCGACACGAATCATCGCTTTCTGACCGTTTTGCCCGCCGCTGAGCCCGGTTCTGAACCCGCGGGGGCCTGAGCGCGCCTAACCTTAGTCTTGGCAGGCGTTTGCCTGTCGGCTCAACCAGCTGGAGATGCAGTGCCTACATACTCTTATCGTTGCACCGAGTGCGACACCGCCTTCGACATCCAGCAGGCCTTCACCGACCATTCGCTCACGGTGTGCCCCACCTGCCAGGGAAAGCTGCGCAAGGTGTTCTCCTCGATCGGCGTGACCTTCAGCGGTTCGGGTTTCTACAGCAACGACTCCAAGTCGGAGTCGAAGCGTTCCAACCCCAACCTCGACCGCAAGACGAGCGAAAAGTCGGGCTCGTCGGATTCGTCGGCGTCGTCAGACTCGCCCACGAGCAAGCCGGCAGAAAAGAAGTCCGAGAGCACGCCAGCCAAGACCATCCCAGCAGCAGCCGCGAAGGCCTCCTAAATCGTGACGCTGACCAAGACCGTCTCCCAAGTTATCCGTTTGGAGCACCCCGTGATCAACGGTTTCAAAGAATTCATCATGCGCGGCAACGTCATCGACCTCGCCGTCGCCGTCGTCATCGGCACGGCGTTCACCGCGCTCGTCACCGCGATTGTCACAAGCGTGTTCAACCCGCTCATCGCGGCGATCTTCAGCGCTGAATCGCTGGCCGGAGCCCTGCGCGTGCCGCTTCCCGGCGAGGGTTACATCGCGTTCGGCGTCGTCATCGGCGCGCTCATCAACTTTCTGCTGATCGCCGCGGTCGTCTACTTCGTGATCGTGCTGCCGCTCAACAGGCTTAAAGAGGCGCAGGATCGTCGACGCGCAGCCGGGGTACCCTCCGCTGCCGTCGTGGATCCCACCACGGAGCTCGACCTGCTCACCGAAATTCGCGACCTTCTCGCCAAGAACGCCGACCAGGGCCCCAAACACACCGCCTAACCGCGCAACCAGGCCTCCCGGTGCCGTGCAGCTGCACGTAACCTCGTAAGTTTTGGCGACACGCCGTTCACCACGCCGCACAGCACGGCGTGTCGCAAATTCCTCCGAGGTTAGCTACGCGTCACCGGCCTGAGCAACCTGTTGTCGAATGAACTACCAGTGCGGCGGGCGATCCTGCCGCAACCGTGCATCGTTCGCGCTCGCCACGCTGCCAACGGATGCAACGCCGCCGTCTTCCCGAAGCACGGGCGGGTGCGGGTTCGGGTCGGTATCCGGCGCCGGAAGCAGCCTGGCACGCCGGGCCTTCCCCCCAGCCTTTACGATCGGCTGGCGAAGCGATCCGAGGCGCGGAGCTGCGCCGGCCGTTGCTTCGTCCGTTGCGCCGTCCGCAGTGCTGGCCTCAGGATCGACCGTTGCGTCGCAACCGCTCACGCGCCTGGGCGCTTCGGGGCGATCGTGGGAGCGTCACCGCTGGCAAAGGCGCGAGGGGCGGCATCCGCCGGGGGAACACCGGCGATCGCGGCCACGCGTGCCGCGACGGCATCGGGGTTGCTGAACAGTTCGAAGCTGTGCACGCGCAGGTAGTGCCAGCCGAGGCGACGCAGCACTTCGGGCCGCAGCCGCAGCGACTCGCGCAGGCTCGCACGATTGATGACGGCATCCGTTTCGACGACGATCGCGCGGGTGCCGTAGGAGGCGGCGAGGGCGAGCTTGCCGCGGTGGCCGAGGCGCACGGTGAGGCCGAGTTTTTCGAGGCGACCACCGAGGTCGACCAGCATGGCCTCGCTCGCGTCGGGCACCTGCACCTCGTCCCGGCGGGCTTCGGTCTCGCTGAGCACCTGGGACAGCGCGAGGATGCCGTGACGCTGGCGGTCCTCGTCGATATCAGCGGGGCGAAAGCACGAGACGATGTCGAGTGCGCGGCGGGCCCGAGTCATACCGATCGCGAGCAGCCGTTCGCCACCGGGCTCACCGAGCGACCCGAAGTTCGACAGCAGGCGCCCGTGCGGGGTGCGGCCGTAGCCGATCGAGAAGATGACCCGGTCGCGGCTCTGCGCCACGGCCTGTTCGAGGGTGAGCACGGTGAACGGTTCGCTGCGGTCCTTCAGGATGAAGTCCGACAGGTCGGTGCGCTTGGCGAACGCGGCCAGCACGGCCTGCTGCACGCGCACGGCGTGCCGGGTGCTCGCGGTGATCACCATGAGTGATTCGCGCGCACGCTTCGAGGCGTGGTCGAGTACGAGGTCGACGACCTTGACGACCTCGGCGTCGACACTCTCGATGGCGCCGCTGTCGGCGTCGGGCATGCCGCGACCACCGGCCACATAGTTGATGGTGAGGCTGCCGTGGCCAAGAAAACTCCCGGCCCAGGGCAGGGAATCGATGCGACCGCCGTAGAAGCGATGGTTGACAAGTTCGGCGAGGTCTTCACCACCGGCCCGATAGCTGCGAGTGAGCGTGAGCGTCGGCAGCAGCTCACCGAGCCGGGCCAGGGCGGAGTCGGCGTGCAGGGCGTCGACCGAGACGTCGGGGACGGCGGTCTCCCCGGAACCCAAAATGCCGGTCGCAAACGATGACGGGGTCTGGGTGACCGGGTCGCCGAACGCCACAATTTGGCGACCGCGGCGAATCGCACCGACGTTCTCGGCGAGGGTTGTCGCGCCCGCGTCGACGAGCAGCACGGTGTCGAAGGTGATTTGGTCGCTGATTCCGGCGATTTCGTAGGGCGAAGCCAGCCAGACCGGGGCGAGCACGCGACCGAGGTGCGGGGCGACCTCGTTGAGCCGGGCCGGGGTGGCCCGGTCGGCGCGCAGCAGACGACGCAGCTGGTCGGCTTCCTCGGGAAAGTCGACGACACCGATCTTCCAGGTTTCGGCGAGCAGCCAGGCCAGCAGCTTGCCGCTAGCGGATGCGTGCGCCTCGTCGACGAGTTTGAAATCGGCCTCAAGGCGGTCCAGTACCTGGGTATTGGCGCCCAGCAGGGCCCGGTCGCTTGCGAGCATGATCTCGAGCACGGACTGCCACCAGGCCAATTCGAGCTCGGCGGCCACGTTCTCCTCCGACACGTGGCGCTGGGACAGGTCGGTCATGAGCGGGTCGAGGTTGTGCTCGCGAAGCGTCGCGAGCAGCGCGGTGCGCTCGTGCAGGTTGGCGAGCACCTCGCTCTCGGCGGCGAGGCCGGAGATCATCGAGGCGAGCTCGCCGATCTGGCGCCCAGCCAGGGCGCGCGGCGTTCCGGTGGTGCCGAGAGGAATATCGAGCAGTCCGAGGTCTTCCGAGACACGCTGGAAGGCGACGTGCACATCGTTGATACCGACGGGTACCTCGGGGGTGACGCCGGCGGCCGCGTAGCGCTGCCAGAGCGTGCGCTGGCTCTGAATGCGGCGCAGGCTCTCGTTCATGTCGGTGACCCGCACGCCGGGACGCTGGTATTCCTCGGCGAGCTTGCGCAGCCTCCTCCTGCTGGCCGAGCTCATCTCGGACGATTCGCGGCGCGATGAGGTGGCGGCGATCAGCTCGGTGAGCGACCGGTCGTAGACGCCGGGCTGGAATTTGTCGAGGGTTTCGCGAATGTCCAGAAGCAGGCGCAGGTAGATTCCGAGTTCGTTTATCGTCTCGAATGGGCGCAGCCGGGTTTGGCCGATCAGGCCGTTGGCTCGTTCGAGCAGCCGCGGCAGTTCAATCTGGTTGATGCGTTTGGCGAGCTGGTGCGAGTTGGAGGCATCCGCTGTGGAGGTGAACGAAGCACCGTACCAGGGCGAGTCGCCGGGGCCGTAGCGGAACTCGCCGAGAACGGCGGCCTTGATCAGGGTGGTGGCCGCTGCCGAACGCGAGTGGGCGAGCAGTTCGAGGGCGTGCCGGTCGAGGCGCGCCGTCGTCGACGGCGGCTCGGGGAGCTGGGAGAGACGGGCGAGTTCGCCGAGCGCGTCGAGCACCGAAACTCCGAGCGCCGAGTCACGGCGGGTGAGGGCTGACCGGTAGTCGAGCAGTACCTTGCGCAGGCGCACCAGGGCGTCGTCGACGTCACCGACCCGCGGCTGGGCCGCTTTCTCGTTACGGGTGATGGACTGGATCAGATCTCGGCGCAGAGTACGCGGCGTCACGGCGATGCCGGGCAGGCCCACCTGCACGAGCCGGCCGTGGATGCCGTCAAGGCTCGATCGGCGGGCGCTGACCACGAGCACCCGCTTGTGCTGGGCTACGAGCGAGCCGATCGCGTTGACGATGGTCTGGGTGCCACCGGTGCCGGGCAGGGTCTTCACGACGAGGGAGTTACCGGCCGCGATCTGCGCCACGACGTTCTCCTGTTCCGGGTCCGCGTCGCCGAGCAGCGTGTCGGTGGCCGGCGGGCGGGCGTCCTGCCCGATCGGAACCACGGGGTTGTAGGCGGTCTCGATGTTGCGCTTCGCGGTCATGTTGCCGGCGACGGCGTCAAGCAGCGGGTGGTCGAGGTTCGATGCGTCGGCGGCGAGTGCCTGGCCGCAGGAGGCGAATGACGAAACCACGAGCCGGGGAACGACGTTGAACCAGGGCAGGTGCGATGTCAGACCGCGCAGACGGTCGATGACGGGCTGCGGTTTGAACGCGCCGTTGGTCACGGCGAGGGCCACGAAGGCATCGGCGTCGAGCACGATCTGAAACTGGTCTTTTAGGGCGCGAGCGAGCTCGGGATTGAGAAACGGCTGGCCCTTGAGCTTGAGTTCGTAGTCGCGGCCGTAACGGCGGATCGCGAGCGGGCGCAGCAGCACCGGGGCGCTGTAATCGACGTCCTGGTAGCGCCACTCGGCCAGGCCGATGGCGAGGTTGACCGATTCGATGCCGCGCATGGAGCGCAGTTCAATGCCCTTCTGGGTGATCTCGTTCGCCGCCAGGCGGGCGTTGCGCAGCGCGAGTTCGTCACGAATGAGGTTGGACAGCAGGGTGGTCTTGCCGATGATGAACTGCGGCAGGCCGCCGGGATGCGTGGCGCTCAGTTCGATGCGGGTGCGGGCTTCGTCGGTGAAGTGCAGCAGCGGAGAGCGACCGCCGAGCGCGGCGAGTTCGTCGCGCCAGCGCTGCCAGACCGGCTCGGCGATGTTACCGGCGGTGAACGCCGGGTCGCCCAGACTGAGGTTGTGTGGACTGGTCACGTTTTGAGGGTCGACCGTGGAGCCGTCCAGGTACTTGGAAAGCACGTCGTCGTCGTCTTGTTTTCTATCGAGGTGCCACACAGGGATACCCTAATTGGCAAACCACCGGTTTGCCCTGAGGCGGCCGGGGTTTCGCGCGTTTGTGGCCCAATCTGAGGGTTCACAGCCAGTCCCGTCGTTTGAACACGGCGTACAGCGTGAACCCCATGCCGAGCATGAGCGCGAGTGCGAAGGGATACCCGAGGACCCAGTGCAGCTCGGGCATGTGGTCGAAGTTCATGCCGTAGATGGTGCCGACCAGCGTCGGTGCGAACAGAATAGCGGCCCAGCTGGAGATCTTCTTCACTTCTTCGCTCTGAGCCAGGCTCGTCTCCGACAGGTGCCGCATTTCGTCGTTCTGGGCCTGTCCCACCAGGGTGCTGTGCACGGTGAGGGCGTTCTGCAGCAGCTGCCGAAACGCGTCTCCGCGCTCAACGACCCGCAGGGTGTGGTCGAGCACGTCGCGCAGGTGCCGATGGAGTTCCAGATCGACGTTGTATTTGTCGAAGCCACGCTGCATGGCCTCAAACATATTCACGAGCGGCTGCGTGGCCCGTTGAAACTCAATCACTTCGCGCGACAGGGCGTAGATGCGCCGGCTGACCTCCGGATCGCCGTCGAACAGCTGATCTTCGATCTCGTCGATGTCGTTCTCAAGGCCAGCGACGACCGGTCCGTACTCGTCGACGACCTGGTCGAGTATCGCGTAGAGCACGGCTTCCGGGCCGAGGGCGAGCAGGTGCGGCGTCTGTTCCATCCGCTCGCGCACTCGGGCGAGGTTCGGCGACTCGGCGTGGCGGATGGTCACCACGAAATCGGGGCCGACGAACACGTGCAGCTCGCCGAATTCGACACGTTCATCGTCGTCCATGTAGCGCGCGGGCCGCAGCACGATGAACAGGGTGTCGGCGTACCGTTCCAGCTTCGACCGTTGGTGGCCGGCCAGTGCATCGTCGACGGCGAGGTGGTGCAGGCCGAATTCGGTGGCGACGGCCCGCACTTCGTCCTCGCTCGGTCGATACAGGCCGATCCAGCCAAACCCCTTCTGCTGCTTCATCACTTCGAAGGTCTCGTCGAGGCTCGGGGGCGTCGCCACCCGGTGCCCGTCCACGTAGACCGCATTGTCCACCAGCGTCATGGGCTCTCCTTGCTCGACCTCCAGTGTGCCACCCGCCAGCACCGCCCAGCGGCGTTTCGGGGCGGAGTAACGTTTAAGCGTGCCCTCAGCCGATGTTTACCTCTTTCTGGCTCCGCGCGCCCCCCTCCCCCAGACCGACCGGGCCGAGCTCGCAGCGGCCGTGGCACGGGTCTGCCCTGAGTCGGGGCCGGTCATCATCGAGCAGCGCTGCGAGCGCTGCGGCGGTGCCCACGGACGGCCACGGGTATTGCGCCCGCCGGGCGTTTTCGTGAGCCTGAGCCGCGCCGATCAGACCGTTGCCGTCGCTGTGTCGCTCATCGGGCCGATCGGTGTCGACATTGAAAGCGTCAGCGCGGTGCACAGAGCTGGGTTCGACGACGTCGCCTTCAATGAGCTCGAGCGCTCGGCGTTGCAGGCGCTGCCGGGGCGCGACCGCGACCGGGCGCGCGCTTTCCTGTGGACTTCCAAGGAAGCGGCGCTGAAGCTCTCGGGCGAGGGCCTGGCCGTTGACCCGCGGGAGCTGACCGTTGCGTTGGCGCAGGAGGGGGCATCCACCCGGCTGAGCTGGCCGGGCGCCGCCCTCGATGTGGACCGGGTGCATCTCGCCGGCTTCGACGCCGGCCCCGGCCTGGTCGGAATGCTGGCCGTACTCGGCGCCCAAGGGCCCCGCATCGTGCTGCGCCCACAACCGTAGCTGCAGCGGCGCATACTCCTACAGGCTGGGCAGCGCTCTCTGCTGCACCCACCGGGCGACGAAACCGCCGATTGCCCGACTGCCGGTGTGTTCGGCGAAGAACTCCACGAAGTCGTCGGTCGACACGTGCCCGTGCCGCCGGGACGCGGTGTAGGAACGCAGCGCCGGAAAGAAGGCCTCGTCGCCGAGTGATTTGCGGATGGCGTGCAGGGCGAGGGCGCCGCGCTTGTACACCCGGTCGTCGAACATGTCGTGCGGTCCGGGGTCGCCGACCACGATGTCGCGCGGCAGCGCCTGGATCTTGCCCCGGTGCAGGGCGGCGAGCTGGTCGACCGTGCGCCCGCCGCGCTGCTCCTCCCACAGCCATTCGGCGTAGCAGGCGAAGCCCTCCTGCAGCCAGATATCCTGCCACCGGGCCACGGTGAGGCTGTTGCCGTACCACTGATGTGCCAGTTCGTGGGCGATCAGCCGGTCGCTGCCGTGGTTGCCGTCCACATGGTTGCTGCCGAACACGGCCAGGCCGTGCGCCTCGAGCGGGATTTCCAGCTCGTCGTCGGTCACCACAACCGAATACGACGGGAACGGATACGGCCCGAACCGGTCGGCGAAGAACGCGATCATCTCGGTCAGGCGGGCGAAGTCGGTGCCGATCCGGGTCGCCAGCCTGGCCGGAAAGTACAGGCTGTGGGCGACCGGAGCGGCGGCCAGATCGCGGCGGCGGTAACGGCCGATCAGCACCGTGGCGAGGTAGGTCGCCATCGGCTCGCGCACGTCGAAGGTCCAGCTGGTGCGGCCCGACCGGCTCGACTGGTTCGACAACACCCCGTTCGACACCACCGTGTAGCCCGATTCGCAGGCGACCTGGATGCGATATCTGGCCTTGTTGCTCGGATGGTCATTGCACGGAAACCACGACGGTGCCCCGCACGGCTGTCCAGAGACGAGCACGCCGTCGTCGAGTTCTTCCCAGCCGACATCGCCCCAGGCACTGCGCACCGGATGCGGCGCCCCGCGATAGCGCACCACTACCTCGAATTGCGCCCCGGCCTCAATGCTCGTGGCCAGGGTGATGACCAGTTTGCGGGCGCTGTGCGTGACTTTGCTGGGGCGAGCCCCGTTCACCGTGACCTTCTCCATGCTCAGGCCGGCGAAATCGAGGCTGAACCGGTCGAGGCGCATCAGGGCCCGAGCGGTGATGGTCGCGGTCGCGTTCAAGCGGTTGGTGGCCACCCGATAGTCCAAATTTAGGTCGTAGTGCTCGGCGAGGTAGCCACCGTTGCCGCCGGTGGGAACATACGGGTCGCCGGCGCTGGCCGAACCGAAGGTTGTCTGCACAGTCTGAGCCATTGCCTTACTATTACACGCTTAACGGGTCCACGGCGGCTGGTGCCACGGCGCGATCGGGTTGCCAGACCAGAGCGAACCGGTCGGCACCCGTTCGCCTCGCATCACGAGCGAGCCGGGGCCCACGGTGGCGCCCGCATCGATCGATGCCGCCGGCAGGATGACACCGTTCGGCCCGAGGGTTGCTCCCTCGGAGAGCACGACCGCGTCGAGCTGCATGATGCGATCGTGGAACAGGTGTGTCTGCACGACACAGCCGCGGTTCACCGTGCTGCCGGCGCCGAGCCGCACCAGGTCAGCCTCGGGCAGCCAATACGATTCGCACCAGACGCCCTTTCCTACCGACGCGCCCAGGGTGCGCAGCCAGACGGCGAGCGCCGGCGTGCCCGACGCTTTCTCGGCGAACCAGGGGCGGGCGACCATCTCGACGAAACTATCCGAAACCTCGTTGCGCCAGATGAACGACGACCAGAGCGGATGTTCCGACGCGTCGATGCGCCCAACCAGCGTCCACTTGACCACCGTCGTGACCCCGGCGGCGACCGCGCCGGCCGCGAGCATGACCACACCCGACAGCGCGATCGCCGCGCCGAGGCCGAGCTGCAGCCAGAGCAGGTCGAGCACCGCGAGCACGAGCAGCGCGATCCAGGCGGTGGTGAAGCCAGCCACGATGCGCAGCAGCTCCCACAGTGAGCGCGCTATTTTCAGATGCACGGGAGGGTGGAAGGTGCGGGAGTCGTCGGCATCCGTTTGTTTGCGGCGCAGTCGCGCCGGCGGGTTGCCGAGCCAGCTCGACCCACGCTTCGCTTTGCGCGGCGTCGACGAGAGCACCGCGACGAGTCCGTTGCGGGGAACCGTACGACCGGGGCCGGCCATGCCGCTGTTGCCGAGAAAAGCCCGGCGGCCCACCTTGGCCGGGCCGATGTGCATCCAGCCGCCGCCGAGTTCGTAGCAGGCGACCATGGTGTCGTCGGCGAGAAACGCGGCGGGCGCGATGGTCGTGAGCGAGGGCAGCAACAGCACGGTCGACGCCTCGACGTCGGCGCCGACCTTCGCGCCGAGCAGACGCAGCCAGCTGGGTGTGAGCAGGCTCGCGTACAGCGGGAACAGCACCGTGCGGGCGCCGTCGAGAATGCGCTCGGTCATCCAGACCTGCCAGCCGATGCGGCTGCGCACGGGATAGAAGCCCTCGCGCAGACCAACGCCGAGGGCGCGCACGAATGCGATCACGAGCAATGCGTAGGCGAGGCCGCCGGCGATCACGGCGACCGGCATGATCAGGGCGGCGCGCAGCACCGCCACGCCGAGGCTGTCGGCGTCATCGACGACCACGCCGACGATCCCCGCGCCGAGCACCAGGGCGATCGTGGGGATGGCGGTCATTGCGACCGAGCCGGCGGCGAAAGCGCCGAGCCAGCGGCTGGCCCGCGGCGGTCGTTCGGCCGGCCATGGGCGGCGAGCCGAACCCACCCGGCGTGCCGGGGAACCGGCCCAGCGCTCCCCCGCCGGTATGCGCGAGGAGACGGCGGCACCGGGTTCAACCTCGGCGCCGTTGCCCACGTGGGCGCCGCCGAGCAGGGTGCTGCGGGAGCCGATGCGGGCATCGGCTCCGACGTGCAGGTGGCCAATGCGCAGCAGGTCACCGTCGACCCAGTGCCCGGCCAGGTCGACCTCCGGTTCGATCGAGGCCTGGGCGCCGATGGTGAGCAGGCCGGTCACCGGCGGCAGCGAGTGCAGGTCGACGTCAGGGCCGATCTCCGCGCCGAGGGCCCTGGCGTAGTAGCTGATCCAGGGCGCTCCGGCGAGGCTAGCGGCGTCGACGAGTAGCGCAATCTGCTCGGCCAGCCACAACCGCAGGTGCACGGAACCGCCGCGCGGGTAGTTGCCCGGCAGTACGTCGTGCAGCAGCAGCCTTGAAGCGATCACGGCGATGAACATCTTGCCTGGCGGGGTGACGAACAGAACAAACCCGAGCGCTACCCACCACCACGACAGCGTCGGCGCGAAGCTCGCACCGGCCAGGCTCAGCAGATTATTGGCAATGGCCAGGTAGACCAGCCAGCGGGCGCCGCTCAGCACGTGCAGCGGAATGCCGAGCACCGTCTGAGCGAACTGGCTGCGAGCCGGGGTCGGCAGCACCTGCCGCACTACGGGCGGCGTGACGGGGCTGCGGGCGTCGAGTTCCTCGGCGAGCGACCCGATGCGCGGGTGATCGTAGAGGTCGGCGACGGTCGTTTCGGGGTGGCGGGTGCGCACGGCCGACACGAACTGCGCGGCCGACAGCGAGCCGCCGCCCTGAGCGAAGAAATCGTCGTCCGGCCCGGTGACCGGCACCCCCAAAATGGATGTCCACGCCTCAGCCAGCCACGCCGCTGTCGGTGAGAGCGCCTCGGCGCCCTCCCCCGGCGGCGCATCGGGCAGCGGCCACGGCAGCGCTGCCCGATCGACCTTGCCAGAGGTGCGGGTCGGTAGGGCGTCCACGACGGCCAGCAGCGGCACGAGCGCGGCCGGCAGTTCCTCGCGCAGCCTGGCGATCGCGGCCTTCCGGTCGAACGGCGCGGTGGTGAGGGCGATATAGCCGACCAGAATCTGGTTGCCGGCGGGGGTGGTCTGCACCACGGCGGCACCGCCGGCAACCCCGGGAAGAGTGTTGAGAGCGGCATCCACTTCACCGAGTTCGATGCGTCGGCCGCCGAGTTTCACCTGGTCGTCGGCGCGGCCGGCGAAGACCAGACCGGCCCGGTCGAAGCGCACGAGGTCGCCGCTGCGGTAGGCGCGCAACCAGCCGAGCTGCGGATGCGGCGCGTATTTCTCGGCGTCCTTGGCGGCGTCGAGGTATCGGGCCAGGCCGACACCGCCGATGATGAGCTCGCCGGTTTGGCCCTCGGCGACCCGCTCGCCGGCGGCGTCGACGACGGCGAGGTCCCAGCCGCCCAACGGCAGGCCGATGCGCATCTCGCCCACGCCGTCAACCAGGGCGCCGCACGCCACCACGGTGGCTTCTGTGGGCCCGTAGGTGTTCCAGACCTCGCGGCCGCGGGTCGCGATGCGGGCGACCAGTTCGGGCGGGCAGGCCTCGCCGCCGAAGATGAGCAGGCGCACGGCCTCGAGCGATTCTTCCGGCCACAGGGCGGCGAGGGTCGGCACGGTGGAGACCACGGTGATGCCGTGGGCGATCAGCCAGGGACCGAGGTCGGCGCCGCTGCGCACGAGGGAGCGCGGGGCTGGAACCAGGCAGGCGCCGTTGCGCCAGGCCAGCCACATCTCTTCGCAGCTCGCGTCGAAGGCCACCGACAGCCCGGCGAGCACGCGATCGCCGGTGCCGATCGGTTCGGCGCGCAGAAACAGGCCGGCCTCGGCGTCGACGAACGCGGCCGCTGAGCGGTGGGTGACGGCGACCCCCTTGGGCACGCCGGTCGACCCGGAGGTGAAGATGACCCAGGCGTCGTCTTCGGGCGTGGGAATAGTGTCGTGCGGAAAGACCAGCGCCGGGTCGTCGTGTTGTTCGACGCGGCGCGAGCGCAACGACTGCACGTCGAGCCCGTCACGCGGTGCGAAAATGCTGTTCTCGCCGATGATGCCGACCACGTGTGCCTCGGAGAAGACCAGCCGGGCGCGTTCCTCCGGGTCGTCGGCGTCGACTGGAACGTACGCGGCCCCAACGAATAGGGTCGCCAGAATCGACACGTACAGATCCCGGGTGCCAGAGGCAATGCGAATGCCCACGGTGTCGCCGCGGCGCACTCCAGCCAGGCTCAGCTCGTTGGCCTGGGCCTGCACCCGCCGCAGGAGCCCGCGGTAGCTGATCGTGCCGGCCGCATCTTCCAAAGCCAGGGCATCCGGATGCTGCGCCGCGGTCACCGCAAGAATGTCGGCCAGGGTGCGCGCCGGACTGGCCAGATGGCCCGCGCCCAGTACGGACTGAGCGTGCGCGGTATCGTCAGCTGGACTGTTCTGGTGCAGGCTCACACGACTCCTCGTTCAGGTCGTGGCCGACTGGCACGCCGCGAAAGGACCAGTCTAGAACTCCCGGGTAACGCGCCGGTGAACACCACTGTCGGGCGTAGCATTTACGTGAGGAGTCTTCATGAAACGCGTTCTCGCATCCGCTGCCCTGGTCGTGCTGCTGTGCGCCGGCGTATTGGCCGCACACCCCGAAGCCGCCGTCGCCAGAACGCCGCCGCGGCCAGCACACGTCGTGATCGTGGTGCTCGAGAACCATTCCTATAGCCAGGTCGCCAACGAGCCTTACCTCACGAGCCTGCGGGCAAAGTCGGCGGTGATGACGAATGCGCACGGTGTCACGCATCCGTCCCAGCCGAACTATCTGGCGCTCTGGGCGGGGTCGACGCTCGGCGTGACCGACAGTTCCTGCCCGAACACCTTCGCGGCGGAGTCGCTCGGGTCACAGTTGCTCAAGTCGGGGCGCAGCGTCGTCGGGTATTCCGAGTCGCTTCCCCATGCCGGATATCGGGGCTGCCGGTCGGGTGACTACGCCCGCAAACACAATCCGCTGGCCAATTTTACCTCCACCCGCGCCAGTAACCGCAACCAGCCGTTCTCGGCTTTCCCGAGCGACTTCACCCGGCTGCCGCGCGTTGCCCTGGTCGTGCCGAATCTGCAGAACGATATGCACGACGGCAGCGTCGCCCGCGGGGACGCCTGGCTGAAGACCAATATCGGCCCCTATGCGACGTGGGCGCTCACCCACAATTCCCTGCTCATTGTGACCTGGGATGAGAACGACGGCTCCTCCGGCAATCAGATTCTCACTCTGTTCGCTGGGCAGCACGTTGTCGCCGGCCGCTACGACCAGTACGTGAATCACTACTCGGTGCTGCACACCGTCGAGGCCGCGTTCGGGCTGCCCGCGCTCGGGGTGGCCGCACGGCCCATCACGAACATCTGGAAGTAGCAGTAGTCACAGATGCTGCTACGAAAGAAGTTCGTCGTAGTCCGCCGTCTGCTCGGCGTAGGCCAAGATCCACGGCACGGCGCTCTGGCTGCGGTGCGGATAAAGGGGGCAACGCTCCCAGAGGCCAAGGAACACCTCGAGCAGCAGTCGTTCGGCCTGCAGGCCATTCGCGGTCCGCGTCAGGATGATCGCGTAGACGGGTACGGCCATGATGTCGTAGAGCTGCGCGAACGCCGTTCGATTGCCGCGGGCCGAACGTTGCAGAAGAGTTTCCACGGCGGCTGTCCGGGCATCGGCTCCACTGGCCCCGACGCCGAATTCGGTGCCGAATTCGACCGCCAGGGAGCGAGCCGGGCGTTTTAATTGACTACGTGCGCGCATCGCGAACCCCCAAGTTGAGTCGTGTGCAGTCATGGTCCGGGACGGCGCCTTCAGGTTAGTTGATTCCTTCTCATTTCACTATCCTTGCGGTGGCATTTCTCCGCATGTGGCTAGCGCTGTCGTTCTCGTGCCCAACGGATGTCTGCACCCTGTTACCCGGTCTTCCCCGCACCCAGTATCGTGACTTGGGGTGGCGTCTTGCCAGCGCGCTGATTGACTTTTTGGTGTTGGAGTCCAGCACTGCGGTCGAGAATAATACGCACGGACCCTCACGGGTCGCCTCGCCGGTGGACGAATGGAGCGCCAAAGCATGAAGTATGTATCGAAGCCCACGTGGGAACGCCTGAAAAGAGAATCAGCCGTTGATCTCTACGATGAAATCCACCATGTTGCTCGCGACACCACCTCGACAACCCCCGAACCGGGGTCTCAGCCGGAATCGACGCGCACACCGGCACATTCCTGATCAGCGAGCCTTATCGTGGGCCGCTGATTCCCACGACTTCACGGCCGCTGCGCGGCCAATAGCGGAGCCAGCTGAAAAATGCGGTCACGCCGTGCTGATGCAGCGGGAGTGAGCGCCGAGAGCCGACACGCACTTCGAGTGCGGTTGCGTTATGGTGCCCCTGGAGGGATTCGAACCCCCGGCCATTTCCTTAGGACGGAATTGCTCTTCCACTGAGCTACAGAGGCTGGTCCGGCAAGTTTAGCCGGTCGCGCCGGCCGACCCGCTCGATCGAACTACCCGACGGTGTGGCGGAGCACCACTAGCTGCCCTGCTGCAGGGGGTACACCCCAATGGCTGCGCGCCGGTTTGCCCGCTGTGCTCAGGGTCAAGCATGCGCTCGGCCGCAGGCATCCGCTGTACTAGGCGGCCGGAGCCAGGTAGGCGTCCCACTCCTGCTCTGGCCGCTCGACACCGCGCACGACCCAGGTCATGCCCTGTGGCATGCGTGGGGTGAAGCGCAACTCCCAGCCCATCTCGGCCGGTGTGTGGTCGCTTTTTAGATTGTTGCAGCGCAGACAGCAGGCGGCGAGATTGTCCCAGGTGTCGCGACCACCGCGCGAACGGGGCAGCACGTGGTCGATCGTGGCGGCCGACTTGCCGCAGTAGCAGCAGCGATTGTTGTCGCGGCGCAGCACCCCCCGGCGGCTCACCGGCACCAGGCGCGACATGGGGATGCGCACATACCGGGTGAGCAGGATGACGCTCGGGCGATCCCACGAGCCGGACGCCGCGAAAACGGGGTGTTTCTGGTCGGACTGCACGATCGTCGCCTTCTGGTTCATCACCAGAATGAGGGCTCGTTTGAACGAGACGACGGCGAGGGGCTCATAGCCCGCGTTGAGTACCAATGTGCGCATGCGCTCCCTTTCGAAGGAGGCTGGACGGCTTCCAGCCATTCGAACTACATCCGATGCGTACAGAACAGGAGCGGCCGGAAGCGAAAAAGAGTACAAAAAAAGGCGCCGTCACAATGACAACGCCTTCTGGCCGCTCACGCAGCTCTTCTCACTCTGACAACTATGCCGAAAGCACTCGCGACCGCGCACATCCATGGTGTGGATAGTGCGTCGCTCATGCATGGGCTCTCCTCAGGACCTACAAACTACATCAGGGCACTAGGTTAACCCACAAATGGCGCAACAGGTGAACCTGTGTGCGCCATTTGAGTGAGCTGTTACCTAGTGTTCACTGCAGAGGTTATTTAGATGCCGATCCGCACGATGTAATAATCGCTGGTCCAGATGGGCTGAATGCGCACATTCTGGCCGGTGTACGGCGCGTGCAGGATGTTTCCGTTGCCGGCGTAGAAGCCGTCGTGGCCGTCCATGATCACGAGGTCGCCGGGTACGGCGTCCTCGATTGAAATGCGGGTTCCGGCCGCTCCCTGACCCACCGAGGAATGCGGCAGGCTGATGCCGAACTGCGCGTAAACATACATGATGAAGCCGGAGCAGTCGAAACCGGCCGGGGTGGCACCGCCATAGACATACGGCACGCCCTGATACTGCGAGGCCACATTGAAAACGGATGCGAGGTCAAAATTCGGGTAGGCCGGGTTGGCCAGATAATCGGAGACGCTCGGACCGGAGTAGCTCGCGGCATAGGAGGTCATCTGCGCGGCAACCTCGACGCGGCGGGTTTCAGCCGCGGCGGCGGCAGCGGCAGCGGCAAGTTCTTCGGGAGTGGTAGCGGTGAAACCTTCGCGAGCGACGCTGACGGTTGCTGCCTGCGCATCGACTTCAACGGCCTGCGCCTGGGCCTTGGACATCTCGGTGGACTCGCTGGCTTTGAATGCCGCTTCCTTCGAACCAGGAGCGAATGCATAGGCGGGGAGGGCCATGGTGGCAACCAGTCCCGTAGCGAGGGTCATGACAACGATGTTGGCGATTCCGCCACGGCGCTTCTTCGGTGCCGCGCGCGGCAGGGCACGATGGGCGTGTACCGACGGTTCCACTTTTTCCAGGGAATCACTTGTTCGGTTCAGCCCACGCCTGGGCCTTCTCGGTCCTAATGCAGCCAAAGTTTTAACCTCCGGCGCCTCGACAACGCTAGGTCGTTGTCCCGTCCACTTCGCTAATCGCGGGTGTGTTCCGAATCAAGAGACGGGGTAAGAAGGCGTCTTGACTAGAGTCCTTCGACCGTTTCTGGTCTGTGGGACATCCTCGAGGCTACAAGAAGCCCACCCATTTGTCACCCTGAAACGGCACTTTTCTAACGGATTGGTAACGGCCGCTCGAAAAGGCGAGACGACTGGCACGATTCATCGAACGCGCAACCGTACGCAATGTCAGTGAGCGACCGGGATGTAGCCGGTCGGTGTGGTGACGAAAATATGGCTCGCAACCTCGTTCGGCAATTCCAGACCGGCACCGAAACCCTCGACCTGTACCAGAACGTACGATCCCGCGGCCGAGAACACGCCGCTCGCGCCCGGCATGACCCCACTCTGCTTGAGCTGCAGCAGCAGCTCGGGGTCGAACTGCACAGGTTCACCGAGACGCCGGATGACCGCGGTCACCGGCACGGTCGAACTCGCCACCACCGACAGCACGTTGGTCACTCCGGCCATGAATGCGACCGCCGGCGAATCGCCGAGCTCGTCGAGGCCGGGGATCGGGTTGCCGTAGGGAGATTCCGTGGGGTGGCCGAGCATCTCCAAAATCTTGCGTTCGACCTGCTCGCTCATCACGTGCTCCCAGCGGCAGGCTTCGTCGTGCACGAACTCCCACTCGAGGCCGATCACGTCGCTTAGAAGTCGTTCGGCCAGGCGATGCTTGCGCATGACGTGCACGGCCTTGCTGCGCCCGGCGGGGGTCAGTTCCAAGTGTCGATCACCGGAGACGACGACGAGGCCGTCACGTTCCATGCGTGCGACGGTCTGCGAAACCGTCGGGCCGGAGTGCCCCAGGCGTTCGGAGATCCGTGCCCGCAGCGGCACGATCTGTTCTTCCTCCAGATCAAGGATCGTGCGGAGATACATTTCGGTGGTGTCGATCAGATCGCTCATCCGCAGCCCTTCATTCGGCTCGTGCGTGCACCGTTCGTCGAGTGACGAGGCGATGCTCCGGTGGCGGCCTCGGCCGGGCCCGCACAGCGTCACAAGCCTACCCGCCCCCGGCTGGGCAACTAGAATCGCCGTATGGCCGACCTACTGATACCCACCGATCTGCTCCCCCTCGACGGACGATTCGGCTGCGGCCCATCGAAAATCCGGCGGGAACAGCTCGATCACCTGCTCGGATTCGGCACCGGAGTGCTCGGCACCTCGCACCGCCAGGCACCCGTGAAAGACCTGGTCGGTCGCGTACGCGCCGGCCTGGGCGAACTTTTCCGAATTCCTGACGGCTACGAAGTCGTGCTCGGCAACGGCGGCTCGACCGCCTTTTGGGACGCCGCAGCGTTCTCCCTCATTGAAAAGCGCGCCCAAAACCTGGTCTTCGGCGAGTTCGGCGGCAAGTTCGCCAAGGCGGCCGCCGCCCCGTGGCTCGAAGCCCCCGACGTGATCAAGGCCGACACCGGCTCACGCAGCGATTTCGTTGTGACGGGCGGCATCGACGTCTACGCCTGGCCCCAGAACGAGACCTCGACCGGCGTGATGGCTCCGGTCACCCGGGTCGCCGGCGACGCCGGCGCCCTCACCGTTATCGACGCGACGAGCGCGGCGGCCGGCATCGACTTCGACGCCAGCCAGGCCGACGTTTACTACTTCGCCCCGCAGAAAAACCTCGCCTCCGACGGTGGCCTGTGGATCGCACTGTTCTCCCCGGCCGCCCTCGAGCGGGTTGAACGAATCGCGGCGAGCGGCCGGTACATTCCGGAATTTCTCAGCCTCAAGAATGCCGTCGACAACTCGCGCCTGAATCAGACGCTGAACACGCCGGCCCTCAGCACGCTGCTGCTGATGGAGAACCAGATCGACTGGATCAACCAGAGCGGCGGACTGGAGTGGGCGTCTGCGCGAACGCAGGCGTCATCATCCGTTCTGTATGACTGGGCGAAGAGCGTGGATTACGCGACTCCGTTCGTGGCCGACCCCACGCACCGCTCGCAGGTCGTCGTGACGATCGACTTCGACGACGCCATCGACGCCTCCGCTATCAGCAAGACCCTGCGCGCCAACGGCATCGTCGACACCGAGCCCTATCGCAAGCTCGGCCGCAATCAGCTGCGCGTCGCGACCTTCACCGCGATCGACCCCGAAGACGTCAAAAAGCTCGTGGCCTCGATCGAGCACGTCGTCGGACACCTCGGAAACTAGCAGGAACAGGATCGGGTCATGCGTCTTTGGTTAAAGGACAGCGAGCGTCGGCCCGATCCGCTGCCCGCGAGAACGGATGCCCGCAAGGCGCTGCTCGTGGGCACCCTGCTCTGGCTGATCGCTCTGGGCGCCGCCCTCATCACCCAGTGGACGACGCCAGAAGCGTCAGGGTCGGCGAGCGCGCCGGGAGCGGGTTGGTGGCTGTGGTGCACCGTGATCGGTGTCGCCCTCGGCCTTGGCGGTCTCGCCTGGGTTCAGTTGCGCCGCCGCTAACGCCTCATCGAAGTCGATGCCGTCGAGGGCATCCAGGGCGTCGAGCGAGTCGTCCGCGTCGTCCTCGACCGACTCCGCGTCGTCATCCGCGTCATCTTCCTCCGAGCCGTCATCTTCCTCCGAGCCGGCGGAGTCATCATCTGAGTCGTCTTCTGACTCGTCGTCATCTGAATCGTCGTCGTAGTCGGCATCCGCTTCTGTGCCGCCGTCGCCGTCGCCGTCGCCGTCGCCGTCGAGGAGACGATCCGACCACGGCACCCATTCGGGCGCGAGCAGTGAGTCGTCGCCGGGCGTGAGTTCGGTTTCCAGAACCTTCGGCTGAGAATTCTCATCGACCCGCGCGAGGCTGACGGTCCAACGCCAGCCCGGGTAGCCGGTCATCAGACAGTCAAAGAGCAGCGACACGACGAGGTCGCCCTCGTCGATGTGGCCGATGACCTCACCGATCGTGTCGTCGGTCGTTATCTCCAACAGCGCTGTGCGGGCCAGGTCGACGGCCGCAAGCAGGGTGGCATCGGTCGGCTTTGGGTGCTGCGTGTCGGTCGGCTGCGTGTCGGTCGGCTGCGTGTCGGTCGGCTGCGTGTCCGTCAGGTCAGGCATCCAGTTCCTCGGCGACCTTGCGGAGCATCGCCGCGATCTTCTTGCTGTGGCTCGACTCAGGATAGCGGCCGCGCTTGAGGTTGGTGCCGATCCCGTCGAGCAGCTTCACCAGATCTTCCACGATGATGGCCATGTCGTCGGCCGGCTTGCGGTTGATCTTGCTCAGGCTCGGCGGTACCTCGATCACGCGTACCGAGAGTGCCTGGGCACCGCGTTTACCGTCGGCGATTCCGAATTCGAGCTTCGCGCCGGCCTTGACGGTTACGCCGGAGGGCAGGGCGGAAGCGTGGAGGAAGACCTCTTGACCGTCATCGGATGTGATGAAGCCAAAGCCTTTCTCCTCGTCGTAAAACTTGACCTTGCCGGTGGGCATCTGAACCTCACTGAGTTTTGGGCGCACAGAATTGTGCGCGGTGTGAACCAAGCATATTCGGTTGCAACGCCGACGTGCCCGTATCCTTAGTACGTGACCAATCAAACTCCACAACCCGTCAGCCGGCTCGCTGTTAGTCGAACGGAGCGCGTTCTCGCTTACATGGTGGCGAGCGTGGTGGGGCTATCGATTCTCGCGTTCCTCGCGGTGATCATCGCGACGGCCGTGGGTGTGGGCGAAAATGACGGGTTCAGCCGTGGCATCTGGCCGCCGATTTTCATCCTTCCGCTGTACGGCCTGCCGGTCGGGTTCGTTCTCATCATCACGTTGATGATTTCTGTGGGAGCTCGCCGCAGTCGCGAAGCTCGACGAGACCGCGAGTAATGCTCGGCCTCGCATCGAGACTTCGGGCTTTGCCCGACGCCGAGCTGCGGCGCGTGATCCGGGCGCGCGGCGTGACGGCGAGCGGCATCCACGACTTCTTCGATCTTGCTGAGGCGTTGCTTGATTCAAGCAGTGTGCAGGTGGCTTTGAGCCATCTCGACCGCGCAACGCTCGCCGTCCTGGCCGTGGCCGGGCAGCTCACGAGCAGCAATTCTGTTCCGTCCCTGAACGCGGTGGCCAACCGACTGTGCGAGTTGGGGTCGGTTGAGGTCGCGCTCAACGATGTGGCCCGGCGGGTCGACACCCTGCATGCTCTACTGCTCGCCGACCACACCGACGGATGCGCCATCCCCTACGACGCTGTCTCGGCACACCTCGCGACGTGGCCGGCCCAGGGTTTGCCGGGTGCCGTCGAACTCGCAACCGCGCTCCCCCCGGCGAGCCTGCCCGCCGTTCCCCACACGGAGATCACCTTCATTGACCAGCTCGCTGCTGAGCGCGTTTTCGCGGTCGTGTCGTCGATCGCCGAGCTGGTCAACGAACTGAGCCGGGAGCCCGCCAGGCAGCTCAGCCGCGGCGGGCTCGGCCTGCCCGACACCAAACGCCTGGCCGCCGTCATGTCGGTTGAACTCGACCTGGTCGCACCGATCGTCGCCCTGGCGGCGCGGGCCGATCTGCTGGCCCGCTCCGACGGGTACTGGATGGAAACCGAGGCCGGCGAAGCCTGGCTGCTCGAACGCACGACCCTGCGCTGGGCCGCGCTGGCCGCCGCCTGGCAGACGGCGCTGCCGCCCATCGTGGCCGAAATTCTGCCGCAGCAGGCCGGTCTGCACTGGGGCGACGGCCTCACCGCGTTCATCGCCTGGCTGTACCCGGCCGGCGGCGAGTGGATGCTGTCCCAACTGACCGAGTTCGCCCGCGACGCCGAGTTGCTCGGCATCACGACCCACGACACCACGAGCACGGCCGGCGCCAGTGTGCTGCGCGGCGACCTGGAAGCGGCCGTCGCCACCATGGCGACCGCCCTGCCGACCGAAGTCGGTGCCGTGTATCTGCAGCACGACCTGTCGATCGTCGCGCCCGGTCCGCTCGCGCCGTCGATCGACTCCCGACTGCGCGGTCTCGCCGACGTTGAGAGCAGGGAACTGGCGACGAGTTACCGCATCACCGCGGCATCCGTCAATCGCGCCCTTGCCGCGGGCGAGAACGCCGCGACGCTGCTCGCCTTTCTCGCGTCGATCTCGCTCACCGGAATTCCGCAGCCGGTCGATTACCTCATCAACGAATCGGCCTCCCGGTACGGTCGGGTACGGGTCGGCAGCCAGGGAGGCGGACCGCACGCACAGGTCCGCCCGCCCGACGGCGATACCGTCTATCTGAGCTACGTCTCCTCGGCCGATGCCGCGCTGCTCGGCACCATTGCCGTGGACCAGACGCTCGCGCCGATCGGGCTTGTGCGCGCCGACGACGGCCAGCACCTGCTCAGCCGTTTCGCGGGAGACGCCGTGTTCTGGGCGCTCAGCGACGCGCGCTATCCGGTCGCCGCCGAAGACGATCTGGGCGAAATCGTGCACCTGCGCCGCCACCAGATTGCTCGGGTCGTCGTGACGCCAACAGTCGATACCGCTCTCACCCTGGTCGAGAAGCTGCGGCTCGGCGCCGAAAGTGGCGTTTCGGTAGCGGATGCCTGGCTCGCCCGCCAGCTTGACACCGCCATCAAGGCCAAACAGGCCATTCTGGTCAGCATCGCCATGCCCGGTGGCGCGGTGGTGGACTATCTGCTCGAACCGGCCAGCGTCAGCAACGGACGCTTTCGGGCCCGCGACCGGCGCGCGGATATCGAGCGCACCCTGCCGCTGAAAAGCATCCTCAGCATCACCCCGGTGCCCTGACTCGCTGCCCGGGCCCGGCGGCAGCACTGACGAGAGCCGCGAGCGCGCGCAATGGCCACCCGCCGAACGGGACCCGTCACTGACGAGAGTAGGATTAGGCGCTATGTCTGATGGCCCCCTGATTGTGCAAAGTGACCGCACGGTGTTGCTCGAAGTCGCGCACCCTCTCGCCGAGGATGCTCGCCACGACCTCGCCGTTTTCGCCGAGCTGGAACGCGCGCCCGAACACATCCACACCTATCGCATCACGCGGCTGGGCCTGTGGAATGCCCGTGCGGCCGGCCATGGCGCGGCCGACATGCTCGCGACGCTGACGAAGTATTCCAAGTTCGCCATACCGCAAACGGTCAGCGTCGACATCACGGAGACGGTCGGTCGCTATGGCCGGCTCGTCATCGAACGCGACGCCGAGGGCGCCCTCGTGCTGCACAGCAGCGACCAGGCAGTGCTCACCGAAATAGCAGGAGCCAAGCGCATCGCACCGCTGCTGATCGGGCATCCGTCGCCGGAGTCTTACCTGATCGAGCCCTGGGCCCGCGGCCAGCTCAAGCAGGAGCTTGTGAAGCTCGGCTGGCCGGCTGAAGACCTCGCCGGGTACACGCCAGGCACCCCGCACGACATCTCCCTCAAGGAAGACGGCTGGGCGCTGCGCGACTACCAGAACAAGGCCGTCGCAAGCTTTTTCGATGGCGGCAGCGGCGTGGTCGTGCTGCCCTGCGGCGCCGGTAAGACCCTCGTCGGTGCCGGGGCCATGGCCACCGCGAAGACCAACACGCTCATTCTGGTGACCAACACGGTCTCGGCCCGGCAGTGGCGGGACGAGCTGCTCAAGCGCACCACGCTGACGCCGGAAGAGATCGGCGAGTACTCCGGCCAGGTGAAAGAGGTCAAGCCGGTTACCATCGCAACGTACCAAATTCTCACCGCGAAGCGCAAGGGCGAGTACGCCCACCTCGAACTGCTCGACGCCATGGACTGGGGCCTGGTGATCTACGACGAGGTGCACCTGTTGCCCGCTCCCGTGTTCAAGCTCACCGCCGAGCTGCAGGCCCGCCGCCGCCTCGGCCTCACGGCCACGCTCGTGCGCGAGGACGGCCGCGAGGGCGACGTGTTCAGCCTGATCGGCCCGAAGCGCTTCGACGCCCCGTGGAAGGAGATCGAAGCCCAGGGCTTCATCTCCCCCGCCAACTGCTACGAGGTGCGCATCGACCTGCCGCAGTCAGAGCGGCTCAGCTACGCCGCGGCGGCCGACGATGAGCGTTACCGTCTGGCTGCGACCGCTCCGGCCAAGCTCGGTGTGGTGCAGGCTCTGATCAAAAAGCACGAGGGCGAACGCATCCTCGTGATCGGCCAGTACCTCGACCAGATCGACGAGCTCGCCGAGGTGCTGAACGCTCCTCAGCTCACCGGTGCCACGCCGATCGACGAACGCGAACGGCTGTACCAGGCGTTTCGGGTGGGCGAGGTGAAGGTGCTCGTCGTGTCGAAGGTCGCGAACTTCTCGGTCGACCTGCCCGAGGCCACCGTGGCCATCCAGGTGTCGGGCTCATTCGGCTCCCGCCAGGAGGAGGCCCAGCGCCTCGGCCGCCTACTGCGCCCCAAGGAGTCCGGTCTTTCCGCGAACTTCTATACCCTCGTCGCCCGCGACACGGTCGATCAGGACTTCGCGCAGAACCGGCAGCGCTTTCTCGCCGAACAGGGCTACAGCTACACGATCCTCGACTCGCAGAGCCTCGAGGCCCAGTCCCTGCCCGTCTGACCCGTATCACCACGGACGGGGCCTGGGCCCCGTCCCACTGGTCCACCCGTGGGTTTTCGTGCCGAGCCGTGAGTTTTCGCGGGTGAAACGTTTGAATCGACCGAAGACTCACGGGTCGATGAACTCACTGGCCTGCGAACTTTGATCTAGGAGCTTTCGGGGCGCGCGTAGCGCAGAAACAGCATGTCACCGGCGCGCAGCACGTGCAGCAGCTCCATGGCGCGGGTGACTGCGATCGCCCCGACGGCGATGCGCCCGGCGGAGCCGCCCTCGAGCAGGGGGCTCAAGCTCAGACAGAGCTCATCGACCCGGTCGGCCGCGACGAGGTCGCCGAACAGGTGCGGTCCGCCCTCGCAGAGAATCTGGGGCAGGCCGCGGGCGGCGAGCGCTGCCACGAGCAGTCTCGGGTCGATGGCGTGCTCACCACAGACGATTACGTCGGCTACCGCGGCGAGCGCAACTCGCCGGTCGGTCGGCGCCGCAGCGTGAGTGAGCACGAGCGGTCGGGTCACGGCTTTGGTGAAGACCGAATGCCCCGGGTCGAGATCCAGGCGCCCCGACACGATCGCCACGGGCGGCTGGGCGGAGAGGCCGTGGGCGACTCGCCAGGCGGCGTCTTCTGCCGTCATTCGAATGCCGCCGTAGCCCTCGGCGCGCACCGTTCCGGCACCGACAAGAATCACGTCGGTGAGTAGTCGCAGCACGTCGAAGACAATCTTGTCGTCGGCATTGTTCAGGCCGCCACTGAGCCCCTCGTGCGTTGCGGCGCCGTCGAGGCTCGCAATGAAGTTGACCCGCACCCGGGGTGTGAGGCGATCAGGCACCCGGTAGCGTTCGATCAGTTCGGCCCGTTGGGGCAGCTCGGCGCGCATCAGGGGAGGTTGTGACGCTCGTAGGCTGGCTTGCGAAACCCGAGGATGGCCTCGGTCATGCGCACGGCGTCGACGGCGGCCCGCACGTTGTGCATGCGCACGATGCGAGCTCCCTGCAGAATGCAGACCGTCATGGCCGCCAGGGAACCCTCGACCCGCTCGCCGCGCGGCCGGTCGAGGCTCTCCCCCACGAAGTCTTTGTTGGAGACGGCCACGAGAGTTGGCAAGCCGAGCCCGGTTATCTCACCGAGCCGCCGGGTAAGTTCGAGGGAGTGTCGGGTGGTTTTGTTGAGGTCGTGGCCCGGATCGATAATGATGCGCTCGGGCGGCACCCCGCGCCCGACGGCGCGCTCCACCCGAGCGAACAGAAACGCGCTGACCTCGGCGACAACATCGTCGTAGTGCGGCGCCGGGTAGGGCATCCGCGGTGCAGCCAGGCTGTGCGTGATCACCAGGGTGGCGTCGCTGTCGGTGACGACGTCGGCCATGGCCGGATCGTGCACCCCCGTCGTGTCGTTGATCACGTGCGCTCCGGCGGCGATACTCGCGGCCGCCACTGCCGGGTGGAAGGTGTCGACCGAGATGACCACGCCAGAGCCCCGCAGCGCCTCGACCACCGGCACCACCCGCTCGATCTCCTGCGCGATCGGCACGGCCGGCCCTGGCGCAAATTTGGCCCCACCGATATCGATCCAGTCGGCCCCGTCGGCGATGGCCTGATGGGCCGCCATAACGGATGCGTCGAGCGCGAACGTTGCGCCCTGGTCATAGAACGAGTCCGGCGTGCGGTTGATGATGGCCATCACCGCCACTTCGCGATCGAAGTCGAAGGTTCGGCCGCCGATCAGCCGGCGCGGGGCATCCATTTGAGGCAGCGTCAGTGCCGTGCCGGTTCTCGTGTGGGTCATTGCGGTCCTCACCTGTAAACACATCAATCGTGCTCCTCCATCATGTCGGTAAACCTGGCGACATCACGGTTATCGACCGCCGATCGCAGCACACACCGTTCACTCTCAGCAAAGCTCCAGCTAACGCGCAGATACTGGGGGAATGACTGACGGCCCCCGCATCCTTATCGTCGACGACGAACCCAATATCCGCGACCTCCTCACTACCAGCCTCCGTTTCGCCGGCTTCGCCGTGCGCGCCGTTGGCAACGGCGCACAGGCCATCTCGGCCGTGCTCGAAGAGGAACCCGACCTCATCATCCTCGACGTCATGCTGCCGGACATGAACGGTTTCGGCGTCACCAAGCGCCTGCGTTCGGCCGGTTACACCGCGCCCATCCTCTTTCTCACCGCCAAAGACGACACCGAAGACAAGATCACCGGCCTCACCGTCGGCGGCGACGACTACGTCACGAAGCCGTTCAGCCTCGACGAGATCGTCGCCCGCATCAAGGCTATTCTGCGTCGCACCATGCACGCCGACGAAGATGCCGTCATCCGCGCCGGCGAGCTCACCATGGATCAGGACACCCACGAGGTTCTCGTGGGCACCGAAGCCATCGAACTGAGCCCGACCGAGTTCAAACTGCTGCGCTACCTCATGCTCAACCCCAACCGGGTGCTCTCGAAGGCGCAGATCCTCGACCATGTCTGGGAGTACGACTTCAACGGTGACGCCGGAATCGTGGAAAGCTACATCTCCTACCTGCGCCGCAAGGTGGATGTGCACTCGAGCGAACCGCTCATCCAGACCAAGCGTGGCTTCGGCTACATGCTCAAGGCTGCCAAGGCTTAGTCACAGCATTCCTTATACACAGCGAGCTTTCGTAGACTAAAGCCCTTATGCACGAAACCCTGTCGAGACGGTGGAGCAGCATCTCCCTCCGTTCCAAGATCACCGGCGTCACGGTGCTGATGCTCACGCTCGGCCTGCTCGTTTCGGGCATCGGTACCATGGCCATGCTCAAGCAGTACGTGGTGACCCAGGTCGACACTCAGCTGCAGGTAGACACGCAAACCGCGCTCAGCGGCTACTCGTCGAGCGTGTTCTCGCAGGGTGACACCGAAGGCGTCGCCTCGGACTACTTCGTGGCACTGTACAACCAGGACGGCGCCCTGATCACCCGCACCTGGCAGGAACGCGACCACGCGGAGCTGCCGGTTGTCGGCATGCCCCTTGACCTCAGACGGGTTTCGCAGCTCGACGGTCAGATTCAGTCCCTGTGGGATGCCGCCCACGACACCGAGTTCCACGCGATCATGGTTCCCGTTGTGATCAGCCCCACCGGCACCTATGGCACCCTCGTCATGGCCGTGTCGCTGCGGCCGACCGAGAACACCATGGCCACCTACCTCACGATCTTTCTGGGCTTTGGCGCCGGGGTCGTGCTGATCGGCGCCATGCTCACCCGGGTACTCGTCACGACCACCTTCGTTCCGCTGCGTGAGGCCGAGCAGACCGCCGCAGCCATCGCCGACGGTGACTTCAGCCAGCGGCTCGGCGGCGCTACCCCGAACACCGAGGTCGGTCGGCTCAACCGTTCGCTCAACATCATGCTCAGCCGCATCGACCGGGCTTTCAAAGACCGAGCCCGTACCATCGACCAGATGCGTCGTTTCGTCGGCGATGCGAGCCACGAACTGCGCACCCCCCTCGTCTCGGTGCGCGGCTACGCCGAGCTGTACCGCATGGGTGCGCTGCAGACACCCGAAGACGTCGCGCAGGCGATGGAACGCATTGAGAAAGAAGCCATTCGCATGGGCGGGCTGGTCGAGGACCTGCTCGAACTGGCCAGGCTTGACGAGACCAAGCCGCTGGCTCTCACCCCTGTCGACCTCGTGCCGCTCGCTCGCGACGCGGCCCTCGACGCCATGGCGAGTTCCCCGGGCCGCCAGGTTACCGTGCTCACTCCCCCGCCGGTGATCGGACCGCTCGAAACAGATCTCGACGCCGATCACGACCGACACGACGACTCCGGTGAGATCGCGGCATTCGACCACGACGCGTCGGAGAGCGTCACCACCGGCGCGATCACCCGGCCGGCCGGAAACGGGCCGCCGACCGGGGCCATCGCCTTCGCCGGTGCCACCCTGGCCCGGCTGCGCACCCGCAAGCCGCGTCGGGGCAGCGCCGTACTGCCCGACACTGACCTGACCGTGCTGCCGGTCGAGCCGCAGCTGCCGCCGATCGTGATGGCCGAAGAGAACAAGATTCGCCAGGTCATCACCAACCTCATGGGCAATGCGATGCGTTTCACCGCCACCGACAGCCCGATCGAACTTGAGGTCATGGTTGACCCGCGCACCCAGCGCGCCTCCATCGCCGTGATCGATCACGGCGAAGGCATCCCGCCGCAGATTCGGGAAAAGATCTTCCAGCGGTTCTGGCGGGCCGACTCCTCCCGCGCCCGCGAAACCGGCGGCAGCGGCCTCGGACTCGCCATCGTCGCCGCAATCATCGCCAGCCACCACGGCACCGTCGACGTCGTCGAGACTCCGGGCGGCGGCGCTACCTTCCGCGTCTCGCTCCCGCTCGCCGGCGCGCCGAACGCGCCGCAGCACGCGCAACCCGTCATCCCGTAGGGACTCCTCCCCAGACGGGGGCGGGAGGCATCCGCTCACAGAAGTGGGCGTATCAAACGGATGCCCTCGCTTGCCTTCTACTCTCACAGTCATCAACCACTGTTATGTAGGAGAAGGGCACACCATGACGAGCTTCCAGGTCGACAGCGAGGCGGTGCAGAGCACCGCGAGCACAGCCCGGGGAACCATCGCGCGCGTGCAGGCGGATGTCGGCGATCTCAACACCCAGTTGACCAGCCTGGAAGGGTTCTGGACCGGCCAGGCCTCCGCAGCTTTTCAGGGGGCCTTCGCCGAGTGGCGGGGCATGCACCAGCAACTGGAGGAGAGCCTGACCCTGCTCAACCAGGCGTTGAGCGTAGCTGGCCAACAGTACGCCGAGACCGAGCAGGCCAACACGCGGCTCTTTGCACGGTAACCTCGGCGCAGAAGACGTTGAGCTGCACCGAGGTGTGAGTCTCAGCGCATTTCTCGCGAAGAATGCGCTCACACTCACACCTCGGCGGCTGCAGATAAAAAAGTGGGCGCCTCCCGAAGGAGACGCCCACTCTGTCGTGCTGGTCTAGCTGGCGGGACCTAGAAGTCCATGCCACCCGAGGGGTCGCCGGCCGGAGCCGAGTTCTTCTCGGGCTTGTCGGCAACGACGGCCTCGGTGGTGAGGAACAGTCCGGCAATCGACGCAGCGTTGAGCAGCGCGGAGCGGGTGACCTTCACCGGGTCATTGATACCGGCAGCGATCATGTCAACGTACTCGCCGGTGGCGGCGTTGAGGCCCCATCCGACGGGCAGGTTGCGCACCTTGTCGGCGACAACGCCCGGCTCCATGCCGGCGTTGAGCGCGATCTGCTTGAGCGGAGCGTCGATGGCAACACGCACGATGTTCGCACCCGTTGCCTCGTCGCCGACGAGGTCAAGGACGGCCTTGCTCTCGAATGCGGTCTTGCCGGCCTGGATGAGTGCAACGCCACCACCGGCGACGATGCCCTCTTCGACGGCAGCCTTGGCGTTACGCACTGCATCTTCGATGCGGTGCTTACGCTCCTTGAGCTCAACCTCCGTTGCGGCTCCGGCCTTGATGACAGCAACGCCGCCAGCAAGCTTGGCCAGACGCTCCTGGAGCTTCTCGCGGTCGTAGTCGCTGTCGGTGTTCTCGATCTCGGCACGAATCTGCGAAACGCGACCGGCGATGGCTTCGACGTCGCCGGCACCCTCAACGATCGTTGTCTCGTCCTTGGTGATGACGACCTTGCGGGCGTTACCAAGCAGGTCGAGCGTGACGTTCTCGAGCTTGAGGCCGACCTCTTCCGAGATGACCTGTCCACCGGTGAGGATGGCGATGTCCTGCAGCTGAGCCTTGCGACGGTCACCGAAGCCCGGAGCCTTGACGGCGACGGACTTGAAAATGCCACGGATCTTGTTCACAACGAGCGTGGCCAGGGCCTCGCCGTCGACGTCTTCCGCGATGATGAGAAGCTGCTTGCCGGTCTGGATGACCTTGTCCACGATGGGAAGCAGGTCCTTGATGTTGGAGACCTTGGAGTTGACGATCAGGATGTAGGGGTCTTCGAACACCGCTTCCTGACGGTCGGGGTCGGTGACGAAGTACGCCGACAGGAAGCCCTTGTCGAAGCGCATGCCCTCCGTGAGCTCGAGTTCGGTGCCGAAGGTGTTCGACTCCTCAACGGTGACAACACCTTCCTTGCCGACCTTGTCGATGGCCTCGGCGATGATCGCGCCGATTTCGGGGTCGCCGGCGGAGATGGAAGCGGTTGCCGCGATCTCTTCCTTGGTTTCGATCTCCTTGGCGCTGGCGATGAGCTCGGCGATGACAGCTGCCGTCGCCTTCTCGATGCCGCGCTTCAGGCTGATCGGGTCGGCGCCGGCTGCGACGTTGCGCAGGCCTTCGCGAACCAGGGCCTGGGCGAGCACGGTTGCGGTGGTCGTGCCGTCGCCGGCTACGTCATCCGTCTTCTTGGCGACCTCTTTGACGAGTTCCGCACCGATCTTCTCGTACGGGTCGTCGAGCTCGATCTCCTTGGCGATGGACACACCGTCGTTGGTGATCGTGGGGGCGCCCCACTTCTTCTCCAGAACGACGTTGCGGCCGCGCGGGCCGAGGGTGACCTTGACGGTGTCAGCGAGAATGTTCAGGCCGCGCTCAAGCCCACGACGGGCCTCTTCATTGAATGCAATGATTTTTGCCATATGTGTAACTCGTCCCTCCCGGACGTTCCAAACGATGATGGGGGTTAGCACTCAGATGACGAGAGTGCTAAGACGATTCTGGCACTCTGGGGTCGAGAGTGCAAGCGAGCATCGAGGTGGACTGCGCCTCTCTGCGGACGGTCAGGGAACGAGGTCGACCGAGCCGGTGCCGTTGGGCACGAGCTGAAACCAGGTATTGCCCGGTGCCAGCCGAATAGTCACTCCGTTGGCGTCGACCAGGCTGATCGGCGAGGTCTGGGAGTCCTTGCTCCAGGTGGCCGCGAGTGTCTTGCCGCCGGTCGAGATCGACGCTTCACCGGAGGCGATGAGCTCGGTCTTGGGGATGCTCTGGTCTACGGTGACGTTCACCCGCAGCACGACGACGTTGGTAGCCCCCAGCTGAGAGCCTTCCGCAGTCAGGTCCGGTGCGCCGTCCTGCCCGCGCAGGTAGGCGGCCGCTTCGGCATTCCACGTCCAGCTGCGGGCGCTGGAGTCCGAGAACCGGGTGTTGATCACCGAGATCGGCGCGCCGTCCACCACAGCGGATGCCCCGGCGAGCGTGGCCGCATAGGCATACTGCTGCGCGGGCGGCGCGACGGAGGCATTGCGGTTAACGAACTCGGACGCGGCGAGGATGACGTTGTGTGGGGCGGCCGTGGCCTTTGATCGGGAGAACAGGCCGGTCGTGTCGTAGTCGAAGATGGCGCTGATCTGGCCGGTCGCATTCATCGCGTCGACGAACCGCTGCTGACCGCCAGAGAAAGCCACGAGGCCTCCAAACGGGGCGATGATGTCGGGGTCCATCGGCCGGATCGACCGCACCGGGCCGACCTGGTCGGGAATGTTGGATTGCCACACCGCGACGTAGCGGGTGATTCCGCCCTCGACCAGCTCTTCGAACACGAGGTCGGTACGGTCGATCCCGACCTGCGGGCGGGCAGCAACGTGGTTGTCGACCTTGGCCGCCAGCGAGGGGTGCGCCGACGACCCGGCCGCCACGGTGAGTCCCGTCAACGGGGTGATTTCTGTGGCATCGGGGGTGACATAGCCCGAAGCCCAGGCTGCGGTCGTCGGCGTCTTGGTGGGCGTCGCGCTACTGCCGGTGCATCCGCTCAACAGCAGTGCCGGCACGATAAGAGCGAGCAGTCCCGCTGTCTTCAACGGCAAAGCTGGGCGGGCGGTCTTTTTCTTGGTCACCCTCAAACACTAATGCCGCCCGTTGCAGCGGGCGGCATTAGGCGGGGGACAGACCCCATTGCGGGGTGGGTCAGGCCGGTCGAACCGATTCAGCCTGGGGGCCTTTCGCTCCGGCACCGACCTCGAAGACGACCTGCTGGCCTTCTTCGAGTACCTTGTACCCGCTCATATCAATGGCGGAATAGTGCACGAAGACATCTTGCCCTCCCCCATCGACAGTGATGAAGCCGAAACCCTTTTCAGCGTTGAACCATTTAACGGTTCCGTTCGCCATGTGTTACTCCTTGCTCAATTTCGACGGCACAGCCCATTGGCGGTTCCGGGCCCTGCCGCAGAGACTGCGTCATTTCGTGCGAGCAGCAAATCCCCGAGAGCAAGTCTTCTGTTGCAAGTTACCTACTGGTGCAAGTTACCTTGGGCGAGCGTTCCTGATCCGGGCGGGTATTGCCCGAACAAAATGTGTGACCAAAACCAGATATTACTGAAGTCACCGCAGAAGAAAAGGGGCTTGACGAATCAAAAAATGACCAGTAGATATTAATGTTCGACTGTGGGTCAGCCCTCGGGCGAAACGTAGTCGTTGCCCACGACGACGGTCAGGGCGGCATCCGATTCGCTGAAGACGGTAGAGACCACGATCTTCGAGCCCGGCAGCGAGGCAGCGAGGCCGCGAGCGGCGCCCTCCTGGCTGGTATCGGCGTAGTAGATCACCGTGGTCGGCTCGGTGTTGGTACTCGCGTTGCCGGTACCGCTGACCACCCAGCCGGCCGCGACGAGCGTGTCACTGACGGATGCCGCGACCCCGTCATTCGCGGAGCCGTTCAGCACGTTCACGGTTAGCTCCGGGTCGACGGTCGGCTCGGCGGTGGGGATGACGCTTTCGGTGGGGGTCGGCGTCGAACTGGCCGACGACAACCCCGGAAGGTTGGAGAAGTCGAGGCGATTATTGATCGCGAAGATGCCGACGACGCCCACGACGATCAGCAGCACGGTAGCGCCGAGCGCCCACCAGAACCCGATCCAGCCGCGACCCCTCTTGCCGGGTGCGCGGTGGGCACCAACCCGGTCGAGGGCATGCGTGTGGGTGTCGAAGCGGTCTTTGGCAAATTTTCGCGCCATGTTGGTTGGATCCTTGGTTGGCCGGCCGGGCCGGAATTGGACGAGACGCGAGGCCCCGTGCTGGCGGAAAGCGGTCAGGTGCTAGTCAGGGGCGGGAAGCGAACGACTGGCGCGTGCCTCGGATCGCGCGGAACGCATCCGCTGCAGCCGGTTTACGAGTATCGGGTCAAAGGCCAATGCAAGCGGTGAATCGACCAGAGCCCCCAATAGTTGATAGTACCGGGCGGCCGAGAGGCCGAAAGTGGCGCGGATAGCCTCCTCCTTGGCGCCAACGTGCCGCCACCACTGCCGCTCGAAGGCCAGAACTGCCTGGTCGCGGTCGCTCAACTGGGCTGCGGCGGCGGACGCGGGCACCGTACCGGATGGTGTCGTACTGACGGGTGGCTCCGTCGTCGGTGTTCTCTCGCTCATTGATAATCTCTCCCCCAAGAAAGTTTCGACGGGTTCTCCGCCGGGCTCATCCTATTTGGGAGCGGCTGGATGTTGCCTCCGGCACGCCCGGAACGGCGCAGCCGGGCGTGCCGGAGGCCGTGCAAACACTGCGAAACGGCCAGGCTCGGAATGCGCGTGCGACCGCGCGAGTTTAGGCTGGGTAGACGCTGTTCGTGGCAACGAGCAGCCGGAACGAAGGGAAAGTTTTTCATGGACTACGCAATCAAAAAGTCAAGCGACGAGTGGCGCTCCGAACTGGGCCCGGAGAAGTTCGCGGTACTGCGGGAAGCCGGTACCGAACGCCCCGGAACGGGCGAACTGCTCGACGAGGAGCGTGCCGGTACCTACACCTGTGGCGCGTGTAATGCGGAGCTGTTCAAGAGCGGCACCAAGTTCGATTCCGGCTGCGGCTGGCCGAGCTTCTACGAGTCGGTGCGGCCCGAAGCGGTCGAATTGCTCGAAGACCGCTCGCTCGGCAGTGTGCGCACCGAGGTACGCTGCGCGAATTGCGGCTCGCATCTGGGGCACGTTTTTCCCGACGGATTCGGCACCCCGACCGGCGATCGGTACTGCATGAACTCGATCTCGCTCAATTTCACGCCCGCCGAGTAGGCAGGTGTCATCTTCGGCGGTCTTCCATGCCGTCAACGGCCGGCGCAGCTACTCGCGGGTGACATCGCTCGCGCCTACGCGCGCCGAGCTGCTGCCGCTCGTGGCGGCAGCAGCTCGGGTGGCCGATCACGGCGCGCTGCGGCCGTGGCGTCTGCTCGAGCTGCGCGGCGCGACGCGGGAGCGGTTGGGAGCGGCGTTTGTGGCGGCATCCGCTTGTGAGGGTGTGGAAGCTCTGAACCTGGCAGGCAAGCCGCTGCGGGCTCCACTGCTGCTGGCGGTCATCGCTTCCCGGCGGGTGAGCTTCAAGGTGGCCGATTGGGAGCAGGATGCGGTCGCGGCTGGTGTCGCGCACGTGCTCACGTTGCTGCTCGAAGACGCCGGCTGGGGCGCGATGTGGCGCACCGGCCCGCTTGTGCGCTCGGCGGCGGTGCGGGAGCTGCACGGCCTCGGCGACGAGGAGGAGCTGCTCGGGTGGTTGTATGTCGGCGGGATTCCGGCCGATTGCAAGCCGGGCGTGCGGTTGTCGATCGATCCCGGGGAGTTCTTAGGGGTTCTGTAGATTTTCGTCGCTGGCCAACCTTGGGCACCGGGCGTGGCCTGCACGCACGGCGAGGTCAGGCGCGGGCGTGACCGGGACGGCGCCAGCGCACGGCGGCGATGACGACGGCCATAAGGGCGAGGGCTGTGCCGGCAATGGTCGTGACGCCGAGCGGATGCCCCTGGGTGGGCGCGAGCAGGTCCAGCGCCAGGGCACAGACCAGCTGGCCGGCCACAATGCACAGGCCCAGCATGAGCACCCCGGTGGTGCGCACGACGAGCGCGGCGCCGGCGATGAAGATGCAGCCGATCACGCCGCCGGTGTAGAGCCACGGGTTGCCCGGAAGGTTTAGTGCGAAGCCGACCAGCAGTCCGTGCACGAGCGCGGCGAGAACGAGGGCGATGCTGCCGGTGAGAAAATTCAGGAAGGTCGCCGTGAGCGCGCTCCGCGCTGTGACCCGCACCTGACCGTTGACGGCCTGCTGCCAGCCCTGGCCGATGCCGGCGATCACGGGCAGCGCGAGCAGCCAGAGCGCGTCGCTGCCGCGCAGTTCGCCGCTCACCGTGAAGCCGACAGCGACCAAAGCGAGCAGCGCACCGACGATTTTGGAGGCGTGCAGCGGTCGGCGACCGCCTGGTCCGATGCCGAACCGGTCCATGAGTACGCCGCTCACGGTCTGGCCGGCCACGACGGCGACGGTGAACAGGGCGATGCCGAGGGGAGCGGCGACGAGTCCCTGCGAGAGTACGAACAGGGCGCCGGCCAGGCCGCCGAGCAGGTGCCACCAGGACAGGTGTTTCGTTTTAACGGCGCGGGCGACGAGTTGCAGGCCGCGGCGTCCGCGGCGGAACACGATGAGGCCCAGGCTGAGAATGACCAGGCCGGAGCCGAAGGAGATGACGGCGGCGGTGAATCCATCGCCGATCTGGTGCCCGAGCTCGCCGTTCACCCGGGATTGCACGGCGTACAGGGCGCCGATCAGCACCGAGAAGACGAGGGCCAGCCAGACCGGCACAGCGGATACGGCCGGAGCGGCCGTGGTATCCGTTCGGGTCTCTGCGCGGGTGGGGGTCACGTGGCAATACTACGAGACGAGGGGCGGGCGCTGCCCGATCGGGCAGCAATCTCCCCCCGGGCCCACCCTATGACCACGGGCCCAGTCTATAAACTGGGCCCGTGGACGGGGCCCGGGCCCCGTCCATAAGAGGGGCGCGCGAGGGGTGCGGCGCGGGTCAGGCGGCGCGCACCTCGATCTCGCCGGGGGCGGCTCCGTCGCTGCCGAAAACGAGGCGGCGGTTGGCGATCTTGTCGGTGAAGAACCGGTCGTGGCTGACGACCACGACAGCGCCGGGAAAGTGTACGAGGGCGCGTTCCATCACCTGGGTGCTCGACATGTCGAGGTGGTTGGTGGGTTCGTCGAGCAGCAGCACCGAAGCGCCGGAGAGCAGGCACTGGGCCATGGCCACCCGGGCACGCTGGCCGCCCGAGAGGTTGCCGATCTTCTGCTTGAGGTCGGCCTCGCTGAATTGGAACATGGTCAGAAAACGGTTGACGGATTTCTTCGTCGCGGTCAGCGCGAGGCTACCTGGCATGGCATTGACGGCGTGGCTGACCGTGTCGGTCACGTCGAGTTCGGCCAGAATCTGGTTGTACGAGACGACACCGGCGCCACTGGCCCAGGCGACGTCGCCGTGGTCAGCGCTCTCCTCGCCGGTGAGCACGCGCAGCAGGGTGGTTTTACCGCTGCCATTACTGCCGAGCACGACGATGCGGTTGCCGCGGCGCACCTCAAAGCTCAGGTTCTCGAACAGCAGCTTGTCCCCGTAGCTTTTGGCGAGGCCGTCGACCCGGCAGAGAACGTCTTTGACGTGCAGGTTGCCGTAAATCTCTGTGATGATCTGGTCAACCGGGCGGGGTGTGCGCGACTTCTTAATGTGCGCGAGCTGGTTGCCGAGCTGGCGGCTCTCGGCCTTGGCGGCTTCGCGGCGGTCAGCGATCCCTTCGGCCTCGAAGGCGAGCAGTTCGGATTCATGCACGAACTGGGCCTGAAGGCTCTTGAGACGAAACTGCTTCTGCACGATGTACTCGCCGAAGTTGCCGGGGTACTCGTGCAGGTGAAAATTCTCGACCTCGATGATGCGGGTGACCACGGCGTCAAGAAACTTGCGGTCGTGCGAGACCACCATGGCGGCGCCCTTGAAGCTCTTGAACCAGGCCTCCAGCCACTCCACGCCGGCCACGTCGAGGTAGTTGGTTGGCTCGTCGAGTAGCAGCACGTCGGGTGCCTCGAGCACGATCTTGGCCAGGGCCGCGCGGTTGCGCCAGCCGCCGGAGAGCTCGTCGATGGCCAGAACGCGGTGTGCCTCGTTGAAACCGAGGGTGGTCAGGGCGGTATCGATATGGCGTTTGTAATCCCAGCCGTCCAGACGGTCCATCTCCTCGAACAGTTCGCCCTGGCGACTGATCAGCCGGTCGAGTTCGGCGCTGGCCGAGGAATCACGGGCAATCGCCGCGTCGATCGCGGCGAGTTCAGCCTCAACGGCTTTCACGGCCCCGAACAGCTCGTCGAGAACCTCGGTGATGGTCTGTGCGCCGTTGAGCTCGGAGAACTGGGAAAAGTAGCCGACCTTGATGCCGTCTTCGAGCGTGACCTCGCCGGTATCGGGCGAAACCTGCTCGAGGATGAGCTTCAGAATGGTGGACTTGCCCGAGCCGTTTCTACCGATCAGGCCAACCCGGTCGCCCGGTTCGAGGCGAAAGAACGCTTCGCGCAGAATCTGCGTACTTTCAAAGCGGATGCTGACATCGTTCAGCCGGATCAGGCTCATGCGTGTTTCCTCTCGTGGCGCGCCCCGCGCGCGTGAGCGGGCATCCGCTCGTAAAAACCCCAGCCATTAGTGTACGTGGCGGCCCGGCACGGCCCCCGGTGCGGCCACAAACTCCTCGTGCTGCACACGCGCTTGGCCTCCGGACGCGCCAGCAACCGCAGCCCGCTCGTGCAGCAAACGGCGCGCTGAGCAGGCCCCGTGTGCACGACGATCAGCTCGGTGCGGGACCGTCACGCACGTCGCGCACGAAGTTTCGCACGTGCTGCTGCAGTGACTCGATGCGATGCCGGCGTGCGGCCTCGACATCGAAGCCGATGTAGGCCACAGAGGGCCGTTTGCGCACGTTCGCCGAGCACTCGAAGTTGGCGCAGGCCAGGGTTCCCACGGTGTCGCCGTTGCGCCCTGCCGTTCCGGAACGCTTCACGCTGTAGAAGACAACGTCGTTGGGCAAAAGCACATCCTCACACCAGGAACACTGCGGCCGCGTCCGCATTCGACCCTTGCCCTGGCGCACGAGAATGCCGACCGGACCACTACCAAGATCGATAACGACGTAGCCGAGGTCGGGAATCTTGCGGTCACGCCAGCCGAGATAGTCCAATTTGTCCCAGGCCAAGGATGCAAATCCGTCGGGCAAGGTGACGTTCTGCCGCTCGCGCAGCGACGCGTTCACGAACGAGGCTCGAACCTTATCTTCGCTGACCGGGAGCATTCTCTCGCTGCCTAACTCTGCCTGAGTGCGCCGATGGCGCAGCGTCACAAGATCCCAGTGTTTACAAGGGTTGTGGGGCCGGCCACGGGACTTGAACCCGTAACCCCCACTTTACAAGAGTGGTGCGCTACCAATTGCGCCAGGCCGGCATGAGACCGTAGGCCTCGAAAGACCATCCTAAATGATTTCCACGCCACCTCGGGCAACAGCGAAGCGGATGCGCACGGCTGAGCCGGCGCATCCGTTCTGCAGGTACTAGCCGCCGGGGGTCGGGGTGGGTGTCGGTGTCGACGTGGAATAGGTCTCGCCGAGGGCCTGCTGCACGAAGGAGGCGAATTCTTTGGGGTCTTCGAGCGAACCGATGTAGGGCTTGCCGTTGACCAGGATGGTGGGGGTGCCGGTGATCGATTCCACTGACGAGTTGGGAATGGGGCCGTCGAGCGCGCGGTCGGTGGCCGCCTTGACCCACGATTCGTAGGTGCCATCGTCGATGCAGGAATTGATGCTGGAGCGGGCCGTGCTGACGCCCGCGTCGCTGACGACAGCCTTGATCTCATTGTTGCTGCGGCCGGGCGAGGTCTCGTCCGGCTGGTCGACGAACAGTGCGGAGCTGAAGTCGAAGAAATCATCGGGCGAATAGTTGGCGACGCAGGCCGCCGCGTTGGCTGCCCGCAAGGAGTATTTGGTGCCGGCAGACTTACTCGTGAGGATGGCTACCGGGTGAATTTCTACCGTCGCCGCGCCGGAGTCGACCCACTGGGCGATCTGCTCGGTGTTGGCGTCTTCGAAATCGCCGCAGAGGGGGCACAGATAGTCGACGTAGATGCGGATATTCGCAACGGCGCCGGTCGGGTCGGGTTCGGAGGAACGCGGCTTGGCGTCGGGCTGCAGCGCCGGAGTCAGTACGGTGATCATGCCCTCGCCGATCAGTGCGCCGTCGCTGGCCATATTTTTTGGGCCCGGGCCGGCAGGCTTGATCGAATTCACAATGATGACGGAGACCAGAACGACGATCGCAATGGCGGCGATGCCGATGCCACCCTGCAGGAAGACCTTGTTGCGGCGATCCTTCTTTTTCTGGCTGACCCGAAGCTGCTTCGCCTTCACCCTGGCGGCATCACGCCGGCGGTTCCTTGATGGACTGCTGTCGCTTGGTCCGCCAATAGTCATAAAGAATCGCTTTCGAGAAGGAAGGGGGCGCGTAAAGGCACCTTTGGAATATTAGGTCCCCTGACTGGGAAACGACCAAACGGGCGCAGACCTGTGCCGGGGCATCCGTCGTGTAATAATGGAGAGGTCGTGCGCTTCGGCACGCGACGCACAAATCCTATTCACAACGGATCGTCCGGCACGTTCCTGCCGGTGAAGGAGTAAAAATCATGGCTTCAGTGACCTTTGACAAGGCAACCCGGCTCTATCCGGGTTCCACCCGACCGGCTGTTGACAAGCTCGACCTGCAGGTCGCTGATGGCGAATTCCTGGTTCTGGTTGGCCCGTCCGGCTGCGGCAAGTCCACCTCGTTGCGTATGCTCGCCGGCCTCGAAGAGGTCAACGAGGGCGACATCTTCATCGGTGAGCGCAACGTGACCGATGTTCCGCCGAAGGACCGCGACATTGCCATGGTCTTTCAGAACTACGCGCTGTACCCGCACATGACCGTCGCCGAGAACATGGGCTTCGCGCTCAAGATCGCCGGAATCAACAAGGATGAGCGCGCCGCGCGCGTGCTCGAAGCCGCCAAGCTGCTCGACCTGGAGCCGTACCTCAGTCGCAAACCGAAAGCGCTCTCGGGAGGTCAGCGTCAGCGCGTGGCCATGGGTCGCGCGATCGTGCGTCAGCCGCAGGTGTTCCTGATGGATGAGCCGCTCTCGAACCTCGACGCCAAGCTGCGCGTGCAGACGCGTACGCAGATCGCGTCGCTGCAGCGCCGACTCGGCGTCACGACCGTCTACGTGACCCACGACCAGACCGAGGCACTTACCATGGGTGACCGGATTGCGGTGCTGAAGGACGGCATCCTGCAGCAGGTCGGTTCGCCTCGCGACCTGTACGCCAAGCCGCAGAACGTGTTCGTGGCCGGGTTCATCGGAAGCCCCGCGATGAACCTGTTCCTCGCTGACACCGTCGACGGCGGCATCAAGTTCGGGACCGCGACCGTTCCCGTTCAGCGCGAGACACTCGCCAGCTCGACCGGCAAGAAGGTCACCGTAGGAATTCGCCCTGAGGACATCCAGATGTCGTCCACCGCCGGTGAGGGCCTGCAGATCGAGGTCGACCTGGTCGAAGAACTCGGCGCTGACGGTTACCTCTACGGCCACTCCACGATCGAGGGCAAGCGCACCGACATCGTCGCTCGCGTCGACGGCCGCTCGCACCCGAACGCCGGCGAGACGGTGTACCTCACGGCCACCCCGAACCACCTGCACGTGTTCGACGCCGAAAGCGGACTGCGCCTCGGCGGCGCCGTCACCGACTAGTCGATTCGGTTGGAGGGGGTTCGCTCCCTCCAGCCGGTTAGTCTCAAACTATGAGCGGTTCTCTCAATATCACGTCGGCCACAGCCGACCCTGCCCTGCTTGACCTGCCATGGCAGCTGCCTCTCGACGCCTGGCCGAATGAGAACATCGCCTCGCTGCCCAAGGGCATCTCCCGTCACCTCGTGCGGTTCGCCCACCTGAGCGGGCGGGTGGTCGCCATTAAGGAGACCACGAGCGAGATGGCCAAGCGTGAGTACGACATGCTGCGCACCCTGGCCCACCTGGAGATTCCCTGCGTCGAGCCGGTCGCCGTCATCACCAACAGAACGGACGCCTCTGAGGAGCCGCTCAATTCGGTTCTGGTCACGCGTCACCTCAAGTTCTCCCTCCCCTACCGGGCCCTGTATTCGCATGCCCTGCGCCCGGATACCGCCACCCGGCTGGTCGACGCCCTCGCCGTGCTGCTCGTGCGGCTGCATATGATCGGCTTTTTTTGGGGCGATGTGTCGCTCTCGAACACCCTGTTCCGGCGCGACGCCGGGGCGTTTGCCGCTTACCTCGTCGATGCGGAAACGGGGCAGTTGTACTCCGGCGGGCTGTCGAACGGCCAGCGTGAAAATGACCTCGAAATTGCCAGGGTGAACATCGCCGGCGAGCTGATGGACCTCGAGGCCGGCGGCCGGGTCGCCGACGAACTCGACCCGATTCGAGTCAGCAACGGGATCGTTGCCGCATACCGGCTGCTGTGGAAGGAACTCACCGGTTCGGAGTCGTTCTCCAATTCCGAACGCTGGCGCATCACCCAGCGTGTGCAGCGCCTCAACGACCTGGGTTTCGACATCGAGGAACTCGCTATTAAGACCGACAGCGCCGGGTCGAGCGTGCGCATCCAGCCCAAGGTCGTCGACGCCGGGCATCACCAACGCCGGCTGTTGCGTCTGACCGGCCTCGACGCCGAGGAGAACCAGGCCCGTCGCCTGCTGAATGACCTCGACTCCTATCGGGCCGCCTACGGCGATCCACGGGCTGACGAAGAAATGGTCGCGCACGAGTGGCTCGTGCGGGTGTTCGAGCCGGTGGTGCGGGCAATTCCCGAGGAACTACAGGGCAAGCTTGAGCGGGCACAGGTGTTCCATCAGCTGCTCGATCACCGCTGGTACATGGCCCAAAACCAGTCGCGGGATATTCCGCTCGCCGAGGCCGTAACCTCCTACGTGCAGGATGTGCTGCGGCACCGCCGCGACGAGGCGACCGTGATCGATCCTCTCACCGGAGCCATCACCCTGCCGATTCGGGTGCAGCTCGGCGATAACACGTCGGCCGACCCCGACGATGCCGACGACTGGAAGCTCAAGGTCTAGCCTCCATCCCCTGCGCTTCCCCGGGGCACTTCCCTTTCGGACGGGGCCCGGGCCCCGTCCACGGGCCCAGCTTATAAACTGGGCCCCGGGCCACAAGGTGGGCCCAAGCCGGTCGCGCGCGGTCGGCATCCGCTCGGGCATCCGCTCACCGGTGCGGAGCGGTGGCCCTCACGCGCAGTGTATGCGGACGGGGCCCGGGCCCCGTCCACGGGCCCAGCTTACAAACTGGGCCCCGGGCCACAAGGTGGGCCCAGTAGCCGAGGCGACGGAAACGGCGTGGTCGGAGTGCGCACGGGACGCATCCGCTGCCTGGTTAGGCGCGCGGAACGTCGTGCTGGATCATGAATTCGTAGAATAGGCGGGGAGAGTAAGCCGTGTCCCAGTCCCAGCGGTCGAAGCTGGTGACTTCTGGACGCAGTACGTTTTCTCGATCCTTCTCGGCGATGACCACATCGCCCGGATGCCGGTCGCCCAGTATCACGCCCCGGGAGTACTTGATTTTGCCGTCGAATTCGCCGATTTTACGCACACCGCGCCAGAAGAAGTTGACCCAGTACTCCCGGCCCTGCACGACGAAGCGCACCTGAAGTTCGGGAATCTCGAAGCCCAACTCGGCCATGCGCACCCGGCTCAACGACTCGCCAGGATTGGCAGACAGACCATTTGCGAAGTCGATGACCCGACGCACCTTCGGACTTCCACGGCGCGGATGCACCATCGCCAGTTCCGTGTAGAGATCGTCTTTGGAAAGTGCGGGCGCAATGAGACCACCCTGCCAACACTCCCGCTGCGCGCGCTCCTGCTCCACCCGCAGGGCGTGGTCCATCATAGTGACCCCGACGAGAAAGCTGGAGGTGGCCGCCACATCGATGAGCGTGCGCCTGAGGGTGGTGGCGGCGCATCCGTTTATCGTGACCGGCTCCGGCTCGACCACGCTTCGATGGCTCGTGGTGAATCGGGCGCTGCTACCCCCGGCTGTGTCGTTGTTGATCGCGTGCACGACTTTCGGCCAGGGTCCGATAATGGGCAGATTGTGCAGCGCTGCCGCAGACAGGTGAGAGAGCAGAAGCGGTTGCTCGGCCGTGACCACGGCGGCGCGAACGAATAGTCGATAGTGGTCGGCGCTCTCGGCCCTGCGCCAGGTGTCCCCCAAGGTATAAACTCCGCGGCGGATGCGCACCAGCTCACCATTCGCAAGTAGCGCGCGCACGGCACGGGTGTTCAGACCCGCAGCCCACAGGGACTCGGCAAGAATCAGACCGCCGTTGGGGGCGCTGGGAACATCCAGAATCTCAAGCATGGCCAATTGTCGCCATGCTCGAGAGGGGGATGCTGGGACGTCGACGGATCTGGGGAAAACGGGCGGAAGCATCCGCTGTGGAGGACGGGCACTGGTCGGAACATTCACGCAATCGTGGTGGCCGCCGGGCCCACCCTATGACCACGGGCCCAGTCTATAAACTGGGCCCGTGGACGGGGCCCGGGCCCCGTCCAAAGAAAGAGCGGCGGAGGCTAGAGCTTGGCGGCGGCCTTGGCCTGCTTGATCTGGGCGCGGAGACGGGCCACCTCGTAGAGGGTGACTCCGGCGGCGATTCCGGCGTTGAGCGACTCGGTCGCCGCGCTGATGGGAATCGAGACTATTGCGTCGCAGGTCTCGGTGACGAGGCGGGACAAGCCCTTGCCCTCACTGCCAACAACGATCACGATGGGGCGCTCGGCGAAGCCGGTGCCGAGATCGGGCAGCGACACGTCGCCGTCTCCGTCGAGGCCGAGCACGAACACTCCCTGCGCCTTGAGCGCCTTGAGCGTCTGGGTGAGGTTGCTCGCCATGGCAACGGGCGTGCGTGCCGCGGCTCCGGCGCTGGTCTTCCAGGCCGAAGCGGTGACACCGACCGAGCGACGCTGCGGCACGATGATTCCGTGGCCGCCGAACGCAGCGGTCGAGCGGATGATCGCGCCCAGGTTACGCGGGTCGGTGATGCCGTCCAGGGCCACGAACAACGGCTTGTGGCCGCGGCTGATGGTGAGTTCGAGCAGCTCCATCGGGTGCGCGTACTCATAGGCGGGCACCTTGAGCGCGAGTCCCTGGTGCACGGCGTCGCGACCGGCGAGGCGGTCGAGTTCGGGGCGCATGACCTCGAGGATGGGGATGTTGCGGCTCGTCGCCATGAGCAGCACCTCTTTGACCCGCTCATCCATTTCGATGCGCGCGGCAATGTAGAGAGTCAGCGCGGGAATCTTCGCGCGCAGCGCCTCGAGCACCGAGTTGCGCCCGGTGACGATCTCGTGCTCGTCGATCTGCTTCGCGCGACGGGTTGAGGATCCGCCGCCGCCGCTGTTGCCGGTGCCGCGCTGGGGGGCCTGCGAGGCTCCGCGGGCGCCGCCGCGAGGCGTGCCGCCACGACCGCCGGCCGAACCGCCACGGTTGGCGGAGGCATCCGCTGCGGGGCGGGAGTTGAAACCACCGGCGGCGGTGAACCGCTCGGCCGCCGCCTTACGCTTGCCGGCGGGGTGATACGGACGGTCTTCAGCCTTGGGGGTGGGCTTTTTGCCCTCGAGCGCCTGGCGGCCCTGGCCGCCAGAGCCGACCTGGGCCCCGCGGCTGCCCTTGCGCACCGCTCCGGTACGCGATTTGCGGTCTAGATTCTTCATCAGTCAAAGCTCCAATGGGCACCCGACGGGGTGTCTTCGATGGTGATTCCGGCGGCGACGAGTTCGTCCCGGATTCGGTCTGCGGCCGCGTAGTCGCGGTTGTCCCTGGCGCGGGTGCGGTCGCCGAGCAGTCGCTCGACCAACGCGCTCAGGGCCACCATGGCCGGTTCGTCTGTTGCCACGGCCCAGCCGGGCGACAAAGGGTTGATTCCCAGCACTTCGCTCATCGCGAGTACTTCACTGCGAGCGGATGCTGCAGCGTGAAGGTCTTCGGCATCCAGCGCGGCGTTGCCGGCACGCACGGTGTCGTGAAGCACGCCGAGCGCCTGCGGAACGGCGAGGTCGTCGTCCATGGCCGTGGCGAAATCCTCGGGCACAACCTCGACGCCGCTCCCGGCGAACCGGGTGCCGGTTAACCGGCGGTCCGCGCGGTCGAGAAAGCTTTCGACACGCTCGAGGGCTGCTTCAGCCTCGGCGAGCGATCCGTCGTTGTAGTCGATGGTCGAGCGATAGTGCGCGGCGCCGAGAAAATAGCGCACGACGATGGCGCGGGCCTGGTCGAGAAGTTCGGCCGCGAAGACCGAGTTGCCGAGCGACTTGGACATTTTCTGCCCGTTCACGTTGACCAGGCCGTTGTGCACCCAATAGTTCGCGAAGTCGCTGCCGGCCGCGTTCGACTGCGCGAGTTCGTTCTCGTGGTGCGGAAACCGCAGGTCGAGTCCGCCACCGTGAATGTCGAAGTGGTCGCCGAGGTAGCGGGCGGCCATGGCCGAGCACTCGATGTGCCAGCCGGGGCGGCCCCGGCCCCACGGCGAGGGCCAGGCGGCCGAGGCCGGTTCGCCCTCCTTCGCGCCCTTCCACAGGGCGAAGTCGCGCGGGTCGCGTTTGGCGCGCGGGGAGGCATCCGTTGCCGCCTCCATATTGCCGGGCGACTGGTGGGTGAGCGCGCCATAGGCCGCCCAGCTCGCGCTGTCGAAGTAGACGTCGCCGGACGCGTCGGGGGCAACGTAAGCGTGACCGCGCTCGATCAGAGTGGCGATGATGGTCTGCATCTCGGAGATGCTCGCCGTGGCGCGCGGCTCGTAGCTGGGAGCAAGAATGCCGAGGCGCTGGTAGCCGGCGGTGAACTCGAGCTCGAAGCGATAGGCGAGGGCCCACCACTGCTCGCTCGAGCCCTGCGCGTTGATCAGGATCTTGTCGTCGATGTCGGTGACGTTGCGCACGAAGGTGACGTTGAGGCCGCGGTAGCTGAGCCAGCGACGCAACTGGTCGTAGACCAGGGCGCTGCGCAGGTGACCGATGTGCGGGCTGGACTGCACGGTGGGTCCACACACGTACATTGAGACCTGTCCCGCTTCGAGGGGCACAAAATCACGCAAGGCCTGGGCCTTCGAATCGTACAGTTGCATGGTCACGCCTCCCAGTTTAGGTCAGGGGTCTGACCCGTCCCTGGCGCAGCAGATGGCGCAGCAGATGGTGCCGGGTAGAGCAGCGCGGTCGCCGTCGCGGCGATGCCTTCGCCGCGCCCGGTAAAGCCCAGCGCATCCGTTGTGGTCGCGGCGAGATTGACCGGAGCCGAGAGGATGCCGGACAGTCGCGCTTCGGCCTCAGCCCGACGCGGCGAAAACTTGGGGCGGTTGCCGATGATCTGCACCGAGACATTGCCGACGAGGTAGCCGGCGGCGCGCACCAGGCGCAGGGTCTCGATGAGAAAGACGTCGCCGTGGGCGCCGCTGAATCGGGGGTCGGCCGTGCCGAAGATGCTGCCGATGTCGCCGAGTCCGGCCGCGCCGAGCAGGGCGTCGCAGATGGCGTGGGCGGCGACATCGCCGTCGCTGTGTCCGCTGAGGCCCTTCTCCCCCGGCCAGAACAGGCCAGCCAGCCAGAGTTCGGTCGAGTCGTCAGCGGCGAAGGCGTGCACGTCGAGGCCGGTGCCGATGCGCGGCAGCAGCACGGGCGGCGGCGTTGCCGCGTGCAGAATCAGGTCGGCGCGTTCGAGGTCTTCGGGCGTCGTGATCTTGAAGGCGAGCGGATGCCCAGCGATGACGGTCACCGGGTGCCCGGCGTCGGCGACGAGCGCTGCATCGTCGGTGAGGGCTTCGAACCGGCCGTTCGCCGCAGCCCAGGTGCGGGCGGCCTCGAACATGGCGCGCGGAAACCCCTGCGGGGTCTGTACGGCGGAGAGTTCGGATCGGTCGACGGTTCCGAGGATGGCACCGGAGGCGGCGACGCGCTTGATGGTGTCGACCACGGGCAGCCCGGGAATGATGCCGTGCCTGGTGGCGCGCACGGCCGCGACGACCTGGTCGCAGAGGGCTGCGGGCGTGAGGGCGCGAGCGGCATCGTGCACGAGCACGACGTCAATGCTCGGCAGCAGGGCGCTCAGGCCGTGGTCGACCGATTCCTGGCGGGTGCGTCCGCCGGCGACGATTGACAGCGCCGAGGCGAAGGTGACGTGGCGGGCGGCAGTGTGGCGGGCGGCAGCGTGGGCGGCGATGGCGCGGGCATCCGCTACCCGGTCGCCGGGGGCGACGACGATGATCTGCGCCGGTTCGTTCATGTCGAAAATGGAATCTAAGGCGTGCTCGAGCAGCGGGCGCATATGCAGCAAAACGAATGCTTTGGGTTCTGCGTGGCCGAGGCGGCTGCCGCTGCCGGCAGCGACGACGATGACGGCGACCTTGGGCGCTGCGGGTAATGCGGGGGAAACAGTCATGACTTGAGGGTATCTATCTGGGGATCAGGCGATGGGAAACGAACATGCAAAAGGCGGCACCTTGCGGCGCCGCCCCTCACGAAAAGAAGTGGTCAGGAGGCGAGGACCTCGTCGAGAACAATGGATGCCTTCTCTTCGTCGGTCTTCTCGGCGAGGGCCAACTCGCTGATGAGAATCTGGCGGGCCTTGGCCAGCATGCGCTTCTCGCCGGCTGACAGTCCACGGTCCTGATCGCGGCGCCACAGGTCGCGCACGACCTCCGACACCTTGATCACGTCACCGCTGGCCAGCTTCTCAAGATTGGCTTTGTACCGGCGAGACCAGTTGGTTGGCTCTTCGGTGAATGGTGCGCGCAGCACTTCGAAGACCTTGTCGAGGCCTTCTTTGCCGATCACATCGCGCACGCCGACCAGGTCAACGTTTTCGGCGGGAACCTCAATGGTGAGATCGCCCTGGGTGACATTCAGCTTGAGGTACAGCTTCTCTTCGCCCTTGATGATGCGGGTTTTCACCTCGGTGATCATCGCAGCGCCGTGGTGGGGATATACGACGGTTTCGCCAACCTCAAACAGCATGGATGTGATCCCTTCAGCAAATTCTAGGATACCACAGCTTAGAGGTGCTACAGTACGCGCGCCCCCGCGAGGCCCGCCGACGACAATCGCGCGCCCAAACACGCCGCTAAGCTAGTGACAAAGAGAATTTCTGCAGCGCCGAGCGCTGCTTTTAGTAAGTGGAGGTCTTGTGAGAGCGCGCATCGCTGCATCCGTTGTATTGGCGGCTGGCATTCTGTTGGGCACGAGCGCGTGCGGGTTTTTCGCACCGCAGGCCACCCTGATTCAGTACAACGCGAGTGACGGAGTCAGCGGCGACGTGGGCGACATTCACATTCGTAACGCTCTGCTGCTCTCGAGTGACGGTGAACTGGCCAACCTCGTCGTCTCCGTCGTGAACCCGACCGACACCCTGCAAAGCCTGCTCGTGCAGTACGAGTCGAGCACCGGCAAGGTGTCGCAAAACGTCCCGGTCGAGGCCAACACAACGGTGACCTTCGGAACCGACGGCGCGGCCTCGGTCGTTCTGGAGAATATCGACAGCCAGCCCGGCTCGTTGTTCCCGGTGTTCTTCCAATACGGCGAGGAGACCGGCGTCGAGCTGCTGCTGCCCGTGCTCTCCGGCACGCAGGACGAATATTCGTCCCTGCTGCCGACGATCGCGCCGTCAGAGGCGCCTTCAGAGGCGCCTTCGGAAACGCCTTCAGAAACGCCGACCCCGACGGCCACGCCCGCCGCGTAACCGCCGGGCACCGATCAGGCCGCCATCCCCTCGGGGACGGCGGCCTGAGTTGTTTCTACGCTTCGAAGCGGTAGCCGAGGCCGCGCACGGTGACCAGCATGACCGGCTCCGACGGCGCCGCTTCAATGCGTGAGCGGATGCGTTTGATGTGCACGTCGAGCGTTTTCGTGTCACCGAAGTAGTCGGTTCCCCAGACCCGGTCGATGAGCTGGCCGCGGGTGAGCACCCGCCCGGCGTTGCGCAGCAAAAATTCGAGCAGTTCGAACTCTTTCAAAGGCATGTTCACGAGCTCGCCGGACACCGTCACGGCGTGCCGCTCCACGTCCATGCGCACCGTGCCGGCGGCAAGCATGCTGTCGGCCTCGGTCGTGCTCTGGTCTTCATGCCGGCGCAGCACCGCGCGGATACGGGCGACGAGTTCTCGGGTGGAATACGGCTTGGTGACGTAGTCGTCTGCACCGAGTTCGAGCCCCACGACGATGTCGATTTCGGAATCCTTCGCGGTGAGCATGATGATGGGCACGGCCGCGCGGGTGCGAATCTCCCGGCACACCTCGGTGCCCGGAATACCCGGCAGCATGAGATCAAGCAGGATCAGGTCGGTGCCGTTCTGGTCGAATTCGCTGATCGCGCTCGGTCCGTCTTCGGCAACGACGACCTCATAGCCCTCACGTTCGAGCAGAAAGCTCAACGGCTCGCTTAAAGCGCTCTCGTCTTCAACCAAGAGGATGCGTGTCATAGTGTGTCTCCTGCGGCCGCACGGGCGACCGGTCGCGTTTTTTTCGGACGTGGTTCGATAACGGGCTCTGCCGCCTCGGGGAGGCGGATGGTAAAAGTGGATCCGCTGCCGGGCTGCGACCAGACGCGGATGTCGCCGCCGTGGTTCTGCACGACGTGCTTGACGATGGAGAGGCCAAGACCGGTGCCTCCGGTGTGCCGGGAGCGGGCCTGATCGACCCGGAAGAACCGCTCGAACACCCGGTCGAGGTCGGCCTCCGCGATGCCGACGCCCTGGTCGGTCACGGTGATCTCGACGATCCCCTTCTGCAGACGCACACCGACGCCGACCCGTGACCCCTCGGCCGAGTAGTTCACCGCGTTGGCGACGAGGTTGTGCACGGCCACGGTGAGTAAGGCTTCGTCGCCGAAGACCCGGGCGCCGGACTTCTTGCCGATGACGATGGTGATGCGTTCGGCCTCGGCGACGACCCGGCTCTGGTCCACCGCGGCGGCGACGATGTCGTCGACATTGAGATTCTCCGGCTCGGCCAGGGCGTCCTGCGCCTGGAGCCGCGACAGTTCGATGATCTCCTGGGTGAGGCGACCGAGCCGTGCCGACTCTGTCGTCAACCGGTTGGCGAAACGGCGAACCTGCGCCGGCTCATCCGCTGCCTTGTCGAGCGCCTCGGCGAGCAGCCCGACGGAGGCGATGGGGGTTTTCAACTCGTGGCTGATGTTGGCCACGAAGTCGCGGCGCACCTCGTCGAGGCGGAAGGCCTCGGTGCGGTCCTCGGCCAGCAGCAGCACGTAGCGGGTTCCCAGCCGGGCCAGACGCACCCGAAAGCGCATGCTGGCGTCGCCGAACGGGCCGCGGGACAACACGAGGTCTTCGCTGATCGGTTCGCCGGTCTGCCGCACTTGGCGGGCGAGTTCGAGCAGTTCCGGGTGCACGAGTTGCTGATTCCAGACCAGGCCGAGGGTGAGCGCACCCGGGCTGGTCTTGATGACGTTGTTGGACGGGTCGAGTACGACGCCGGCGGTCTCGAGGGCGTCGAGCACCTGATCGATGCCGTCGGGCACGGCCGGATTGACCACCTCGGACGCGCGGCGCCCGTGACGCTCGGCCACGTGCAGCAGCGACACGAACCCGGCACCGACACCGAGTCCCAGTGCCAGCGACAGCAACACCAGCCACGTCGATTCCATCTCTACAGATTACTGACAGTCCTTGGTTGTCGTTTGCAGCGGAGCCCGCCTGCGCCCTGTACTTTAGAAAGTGTTCAAGTGAGCGGCACCTGCCGTTAACCTGAATTCGACATCATAAACCGGTAGCCAAGGCTGGCTACTTAGCTCGTGCGTGTTCGCGCGGCAAGGAAGGACCACCCCCATGCGCGACGTTTTCCAACAAGAACTCGCTGAAGTTCAGCAACGTCTCGTCGACATTTCGCGCCTCGTCGCCATCTCGATGGACAAGGCCACCCGCGCGTTTAACGAGAGCGACGTCAGCCTCGCCGAAGAGGCCATCACCGAAGACGAGAAGATCGACGAACTCTCGGTGGAACTCGACGAGCTCGCCATCACCATTCTGGCCCGTCAGCAGCCGGTGGCCCGCGACCTGCGCATCGTGGTTAGCGCCTTGCGGATCAGCGCCTCCCTCGAGCGGATGGGCGACCTCGCCACCCACATCGCCCAGCTGGCCCGCTACCGTTTTCCCGACAAGGTCATTCCCAAGGGACTGCGCGCCACCTTCGCCGAGATGGGCGCGCTCGACGTCGTCATCGCGAACATGCTCACCGAACTGCTCACCCACCAGGACCTGCAGCTTGCCGAGACCATTCGCAACGAAGATGACAAGGTGGATGCCCTGCACCTGAGCGTGTTCGACGCCGTGCTCGGTGAAACCTGGAAGGGTCTCGCCGCCGACACCGTCGACGCGACCCTCGCCAGCCGGTACCACGAGCGTTTCGCCGACCACGCGGTCTCGATCGCCAAGAAGGTGCAATACCTCGGCACCGGAGCCTGGCACCAGGACGACAACGCCTGAGTTCTTCACGGCGGATGCGCGCGCCCGGGTGAATTAACGGCGGTCGCGCGCGCATAACTCCTGCAATTTGCGTGCACATAATTTTTCAGGCCCGGAACTACGCGAAACTTGAATCGACGTTCGAGAATTTGCAGGAGTTATGCGGCCTGAGCGGGTGCGGACATGACGTGTAAGGCCCCCGGAGAATGAGTTCCGGGGGCCTTACACGTGGCGGGGCCTACTTCTTGTTGCCCTGGGCGGCGACGGCGGCCGCGCCGGCCGCTGCGGCCTCTGGATCGAGGTACTGGGCGGGGGCAAGCGGCATCAAGTCTTCGCCGAGCTGGTAGACCAGCGGGATTCCGGTGGGGATGTTCAGCTCGGCGATGTCGGCGTCGCTGATGCCGTCGAGGTGCTTGACCAGCGCGCGCAGGGAATTGCCGTGTGCCGTGACCAGTACCGTCTTGCCCGCGCGGAGATCTGGTGCGATGTCGGACTGCCAGTAGGGCAGCATCCGCTCGACGACGTCCTTGAGGCATTCGGTGCGAGGAAGGTCGGGGCCGAGGTCGGCGTAGCGCGGGTCGTGCGCCTGCGAGAACTCGCTCGAGTCGTCGAGCACGGGCGGCGGGGTGTCGTAGGAACGGCGCCAGAGCATGAACTGTTCCTGGCCAAATTTGGCCTGGGTGGCGGCCTTGTCGAGGCCCTGCAGCCCCCCGTAGTGGCGTTCATTGAGGCGCCAGGAACGCTTGACCGGGATCCACATGCGGTCGGCTTCATCGAGCGCGAGGTTGGCGGTCTGAATAGCGCGGGAGAGCAGGCTGGTGTGCAGAACGTCGGGCAGCAGGCCAGCGTCTTTCAGCAATACGCCGGCGCGGGCGGCTTCGGTCGTGCCCTGTTCGCTGAGGCGAACGTCGACCCAGCCGGTGAACAGGTTCTGCTGGTTCCACGTGCTTTGGCCGTGACGGAGGAGGACGAGTGTGTAGGGGGCAGACATGTGCCCACTCTATCGAGGGTGGTCTGCAAAGCACGCTCACGCACGGAGGCCAATGCAGGAAAACCGACCGAAACGGATGCCGCCGCCCGCGTTTTCGCGCGCGCGGCAGCATCCATACGGCGCGGGGCGTGCAGAACTGCGGAGATTTCACTGCTGTCGGCCGAAATAGCTGAATTCGGGGGCTCCCGCGCCAGAATTTCCGCAGTTCTGAACGCGGCCTCCGGTACCCCGGCAGTTTTGCAGCCGTGAGGAGCCCCTTCACGCCGAGAATGCCGCGTGCCGGCTAGTGCCCGGGGGTGCGAATTCCGAGGCGTGGCAGGCGGGGGATGTCAGCGACGGACCCGGCCGACTGCGGAACGATGATCTCCTGGCTGGCCGAGATGGCGATGCCCTCGGACTGCACGTAGAGCGTCGACGCGGCCGGAATGGTGCGCTTGATCACCGCGAGCGCGATGGGACCGAGCTCGTAGTGGATGGCGCTCGACGTGATGGTGCCGACCGTGACACGTTCGGCCTCCTGCTCGGGCCGCACGCGGTCGGCCTGCACCGGGTCGCCGGGGGCGGGCAGCACGCCCTCTGACCCGTCGAGGTGCAGCATGACCAGGCGGCGCGGCGGGTGACCGAGGTTGTGCACCTTGGCCACGGTTTCCTGCCCGCGGTAGCACCCCTTGTTCAGATGCACGGCGGTTCGCAGCCAGTCCAGCTCGTGCGGCAGAGTCTTCTCGTCGACCTCCCGGGCCTGGCGTGGACGCCAGGCGGCGATGCGCAGGGCTTCGAGCGCGAGCAGTCCGGCGGGGGTAATTCTCACGGATGAAGCGGATGCGGGGGCCGGTGCGGACTCTGTGGCCAGGGTTCCGGAGGCGATGGCGTCACGCAGGGCGGGCAGGCTCGATCGCGGTACGAGGGTCTCGGTGTAGGTCCAGAGGGTTCCGGGGTGCACCGGGGTTTCGGCGTACTGGTAGCCACCGCGGGCGACGGCTGCCCAGGGATCCAGCCAGGTCAGCGGCACGTCGTTCGGGGCGGCGGCGGCGAGGCCGACGGTGGCGGGGGCATCCGTCATGGCGCCGATTGTGGCGTAGGCGAGGGTGCGGTCGACGACCTGAACGCGCAGCATGAACTTCATGCGGTCGAGGAATTTGTGCAGGCCGGGGAGCTCGGCGGCTTCAACCAGGAGCCAGGTTTCCACGCCGTCGTCGAGCAAACGGATGGCGTATTCGAGGTGTCCGGTGGGGTCGAGCAGCAGCATCTCGGTGGATTCACCGGGGTTCACACTTTTCAGTTCCTGGCTGGCGATGGAGTTGAGCCAGGTGAGGCGGTCGGGGCCAGCGACAGAAAGCACGCCGCGGTGCGAGAGGTCGACGATGGCACGGCCGGCGGCGAGTGAACGCTGCTCGATCATGGGGTTGCCGTAGTGGGCGGCGACGCCCGCGTCGATTCCTTCGGCCTGAACCGCGCCTGGCAATTCGAGCAGCGGGGAGGAGATCAGTGCCGGGTCAGTCATGTCGCTCAATTCTGCCGGCCCGGGTTGAGGGGCGGCTGCGTGGTTCATCAGTACCAACAGTACGGCCGCGCGATTTATTCGGGGCGGCCGGGATTGTCGGGGCCCACCATATGAACACGGGCCCAGTTTATAAACTGGGCCCCGGGACGGGGCCTGGGCCCCGTCCGAAGGTGGGGCGGAACATGCATGCGGGACGCGGCGGTTCCGCGGAACGCGTGCGGCGGACGTGTCCGCGCGACGGGGCCCACCTTATGAACACGGGCCCAGTTTATAAACTGGGCCCCGGGACGGGGCCTGGGCCCCGTCCGAAAAAGAGGGGCGGACTACTCGACCCGGGCTAGGCGGCCGGAGGCGTGCGTGCGCAGGTCCTGGCCGAGGGCGGCGATGTCCCAGGCCCAGAGCAGATGGTTGTCGACGAGGCCGTACAGGCGAGTAGCGGCCGCGTACGGCTTCGCACCCGCGGTGCGGAGTACGGCGTCGGTGGCGAGGTCGATACGTGGCCCCTTCACCTGACCCAGATAGAGCTCAGCGACACCGCCGGGGTGCACGAGGGTCACCTCGATATCGAAGCCGCCATCACGGTTGCGCAGCGTTTCCACGGCCGCGGCCGAGGTGAACGGGCGCTCGCCGGTGCCGGGCAGCATGCCGGGGCCAGGGTCGCCGTCCCCCTGGTGCCGGCTCAGGCGCCAATAGCCGGTTTCGGTGACCAGCGGAATTCTCTCGTCCGACAACATCTCGGGCGGCAGGATCGACGCGCGTGCTTCAGCGGATGCCGCGGCATGCGTTCCGGACGCGGCATGCGTCCCGGCGGAAGCGTCAGTCCCGGCGGTGCCATCCGTCCCGGAGGCGTCAGTCCCGGAGGCGTCAGTCCCGGAGGCGGCAGTCCCGGCGGCGGCCGTCCCGGAGGCATCAGTCCCGGAGGCATCAGTCCCGGAGGCATCAGTCCCGGAGGCGGCAGTCCCGGACGCGGCATGCGTCCCGGCAGAAGCGTCCGTCCTGGCGGAAGGGGGTGTCGGCAGGGAAGCATCCGCTTCGGACGCGGCATCCATCCCGGCGGCGGCATCCGTCCCGGCGGCATCCGTTTCTGGGGCGGCGGTATCAGACGGGCCGGCGGGCTCAAGCCAGGTGTAGGAGCTGTAATTCAGGTGCGGCAGGCCGTCATGGCTGAAGCTGATGCGGTGGCCGAAGGTGCGGCTGACCGATTCGTCGCCGATCTTGTACTCAAGCACGCCCGAGCCTTCCCAGACTCCGATCAGCCAAGAGAGTGGAACAAGTTCGGACGGCAAACCGACCGGGAGGTCAAACATGCGGACTTACCGCTGCCCCCGGAATAGCTTGAACACAACGATGCCGGAAACCCAGGCGATCGACAGGCTGGCCAGTCCGAGCAGGCCGAGGAAGAAAAGTTCTAGCGCTAACAGATCCATGCTGCGAGTCTAGCGGGAGCGGTCAGACCAGGGCGACGATGACGGTTGCGACCACGAGAATGACCAGTGCCCCGGTGACACTCATCGTGACCCGCTTCACGTAGCCCTCTTTACTACCGGTAGCAATCTGCAGGCCGAGCGTGACGAGAGTGCAGACGGCGAGGGTGAGGCCGATCCAGCCGATCGCGGAGGCAGCAGTGGCCAGAATCGCGGTGAGAACGGCGCCCACAATCGCGAGTATCCACACGGTTGCAATCGTTTTCCAGTGCCAGTTCACGTCTCTATTGTGCCTGACCGGGCGCATTCCATGGCACGCTAGTATGAAATTCGAGATACTTGGAGGGCGCCCGTGGCGCAGTTGTTGATCCTGACCTCGGCGGCCAACAATGACGTGCTCCCCGCCCTGGCATTGCTTTCGCACAGCGCACGGCTCATTCCGGCCCAGGCAGACCAGCTCATTAAAGCCCCCGATTCGGACCTCATTCTCGTCGATGCGCGCAGCAATCTCGCCGCGGCCAAGTCGCTCTGCCAGATTTTGCGCACCATGGGCAGCTCCACTCCCCTGCTGCTCGTGATCACCGAAGGCGGCCTCGCCGCGGTCAGCCCCGACTGGGGCGTCGACGATGTCATCCTCGACACGGCCGGGCCCGCCGAAGTGGATGCACGCATCCGCTTGAACGCTGGCCGCCTCGCCCGCACCGAGCCGTCGAACACGATTCGCGCGGCCGGAGTCGTCATCGACGAGGCGAGCTACTCGGCGAAGGTGCACGGCAAACCGCTCGACCTCACCTATAAGGAATTCGAGCTGCTGCGCTTTCTGGCGGCGCACCCGTCCCGCGTTTTCACCCGCGAACAGCTGCTAAGTGAGGTTTGGGGCTACGACTACTTCGGCGGCACCCGCACGGTCGACGTGCACGTGCGGCGCCTGCGGGCCAAGCTCGGCGACCAGGAGTCACTCATCGGCACCGTACGTAACGTGGGGTACCGGTTTAATGTGCATGAGGAGAACGATGAGCGGGTTCCTAATTCTTTCCGCGCTTGAGTCAGCGGATGCCGCGGCGCTGGCCGACTTTCACCGCGTCGCCGCCGCGGCGCTCGCGTTCGACGGGTACGCGCCGTTCAATGAGCAGGCGCTGTACGACCTGCAGAGCGGCTTGCGCACCGCCTATTTGGTTCTGACGGAGGAGATCGTCGTTGGGGCTGCGCTCGGTGGGCGCGGAGAGATCGACCTTGTGATCAGCCCGGAATTTCGGCGCCGCGGGTATGGCCGTGAGGCTTTTCGCGAACTGGCCGCGACCGAACCGAACGGCCTGACCGCCTGGTCGCACGGCGATCACCCGGCAGCCCGGGCGCTCGCGACCGAACTGCGGTTCGTCGCCGCCCGCACATTGTTGGAGCTGCGCAAGCCGTTGGTTGCGGCGGGCGAAGCAATGATCGGGGCCGGGGACGGCATCGAAACGGCGGCGGGAACTGCCCAAACCACGACCGGAACGACCCCGACAGGAACCGCGGCGGGGGCATCCGCTTTGGCGGGGGGCGAGACGATTTCGGCGTTTCGAGTTGGGATCGACGACGCCGAATGGGTGGCGCTCAACGCGCTCGTGTTTGCGACACACCCGGAGCAGGGCGCGATCACCGCGGCCGACCTCACGGCGCGGCAGGCCGAATCGTGGTTCAACGCCGACGATTTTCTGCTGCTGCGCGATGCTGCCGGCCGCCTGATCGGCTACAACTGGCTCAAGGTCGAGGGAACGATTGGCGAGATCTACGTGGTCGGGGTGCATGCGGATGCCGCCGGCCGCGGACTCGGGCGCGCGCTCATGCAGGCCGGACTGCAGCGTCTGGTCGCCGCCGGCTGCACCGGGGCCGCGCTCTACGTGGAGGCCGACAGCCTCGGCCCGGTGCACCTGTATCGAAACCTCGGTTTCGCCGATCACACCGTGGATGTGCAGTACCGGCGCCTCTGAAATTCGAGGCTGACGCGCTATCCAGCTGCCAGCACACAGGGCACGGGCGCATAACTCCTGCAAATTCTCTAACGCCGCAGCAAGTTTCGCGTGATTGCGCGGGTGAAAAACTTTACGGCCGCAAATTGCAGGAGTTATGCGCCACAAAGGGGGGGGAATTCAGAGAATCGGCCGGCTGCCTCGCCCCTGGGGCCCGAAAACTGTGGCATCCCGACTGTCGACGCCCGAATTTTTCTGAATTAGCCAGCAGCGCGCCCGCACCGACGACTCCGGAGGCGTAACACGGGGCAAATTTCCGGGCCGCCACGCCGAAAAAGCAAGGACACTGAGAATATTTCGTGTGACGTTCACCCGGTTCGTCGCGGTGGCATGACCAAGGATGTCAGGATGGACAGATGGACGGCGAAACTACCCAAGCAGACTCGGGTCTCACAGACTTCGACGACGATTTTGAACCCCTGATCGAGAAACTCGACCCGGCCCTGCCAGACGACCGCTACCTCGACCGCGAGCTGAGCTGGCTCGCCTTCAACCAGCGGGTTTTGGAACTAGCCGAGGACGAGTCGCTGCCGGTGCTCGAACGCACCAACTTTCTCGCCATCTTCGCCAGCAACCTCGACGAATTTTTCATGGTGCGAGTCGCTGGCTTGAAGCGTCGTATTCTCACCGGCCTGGCCGTACCGACCAACGTGGGCCGGGCCCCGCAAGACGTGTTGAGCGACATCTCGGCGGCCGCCCACGCCCTGCAGGACCGTCACGCGCTCGCCTTCCAGAACCTGGTGCGCCCCGCACTCGCCGCGGCCGGCGTTGACGTCGTCGACTGGCAGAGCCTCGGTGACGCCGACCGCCGCTCGCTGCGCACGTACTTCTCCAACCAGATCTTTCCGGTGCTGATGCCTCTCGCTGTCGACCCGGCGCATCCGTTCCCCTACATCTCTGGCCTGTCGCTCAACCTGGCCGTGCGTGTGCGCAACACCAAGACCGGCAAGCAGGAGTTCGCCCGACTCAAGGTGCCGCCGATGCTGCCGCGTTTTGTGCGGGTGGATCGCAGCGAGTCCGTCGAGCGCATCCGCTATATCGCGCTCGAAGATCTCATCGCAAACCAGCTCGGCGACCTGTTTCCGGGCATGGAGATTCTGGAACACCACGTGTTTCGGGTCACCCGCAACGAAGACGTCGAGATCGACGAAGACGAGACCGAGAACCTGATTAAAGCGCTCGAGAAGGAGCTGCTGCGCCGCCGGTTCGGCCCGCCCATTCGCCTCGAAATTACCGAGGATATGGACGAAGTCACCCTCGGCTTGCTGGTGCGCGAACTCGACGTGACCGAGCAGGAGGTCTACCACCTGCCGGCGCCGCTCGACCTCGGCGGGCTGTTCGACCTGCGCATCGACCGGCCCGACCTGCACTTCGTCAAGCACGTACCGACGACGGCCGCCCAGCTGCTGCCAAGCGAGCCAAACGCCGAACAAGACATCTTTGCCGCCGTCGCTCGCGGTGATGTGCTGCTGCACCACCCCTACGAGTCGTTTGCGACGAGCGTGCAGGCGTTTCTGGAGCAGGCCGCGGCCGACCCGAACGTGCTCGCCATCAAGCAGACGTTGTACCGCACGAGTGGCGACAGCCCCATCGTCGAGGCGCTCATCGCCGCCGCCGACAGCGGCAAGCAGGTGCTCGCACTGGTCGAGATTAAGGCCCGCTTCGACGAGCAGGCCAATATCACCTGGGCGCGCAAGCTCGAAAAGGCCGGTGTGCACGTGGTCTACGGGCTGGTCGGTCTGAAAACACACTGCAAGCTCGCTCTCGTGGTGCGCTACGAGAAGGGTGTGCTGCGCCACTACAGCCACATCGGCACCGGAAACTACAACCCGAAAACCAGCCGCATCTACGAAGACCTCGGCCTTCTTACAGCGGATGCCCAGGTTGGCAAGGACCTCACCCGCCTGTTCAACGAGTTGTCGGGTTACGCGATTGAGAAGAAGTTCAAGCGTCTGCTGGTGGCTCCGCTGCACCTGCGAAAGGCCCTGCTCAAGCAGATCGCCATGGAGACCGCCAACGCGCTGGAGGGCAAGACCAGCGGAATCCGCATCAAGGTCAACTCCATGGTCGACGAGGACATCATCGACGCGCTGTACCGCGCCAGCCAGGCCGGCGTGCACGTCGACGTCTGGGTGCGCGGCATCTGCAGCCTCAAGCCGGGCGTCGCGGGCATGAGTGAAAACATCAGGGTGCGATCGATTCTCGGCCGCTACCTGGAACACTCCCGCATCTTCTCCTTTCACAACCTTGGCGAAACGCAGGTGTATATCGGCAGCGCCGACATGATGCACCGCAACCTCGACCGCCGGGTCGAGGCGCTCGTGCGACTGGTCGATCCGGAACATCTGGTCGAGATTGAGGCGCTGTTCGAACGGGCCATGGACGATCGCACGTCGAGCTGGTGGCTCGACGAGACCGGCCACTGGACCCGGCATGACGTCGATGAGAACGGCGTGCACCTGAGCGACATGCAGAACAAGTTGATGCAGCAGATCAGTGCGCGCAAACGGTCCGCCGGGCGTCGCTGATGCCTGTGAAGTCGACCGACGTGTACGCCGCCGGAGCCGTCTGCTGGCGCCTGATCGACGGCCGCATGCACGTGCTGCTGATTCACCGCACCGTGCACGGCGACGTCACCATTCCCAAGGGCAAGGTGGATCCGGGCGAGTCGCTGCCCCGCACAGCAGTGCGCGAGGTCGAGGAAGAGACCGGGCTGGCCGTGGCGCTCGGGGTTCCGCTGGGGGTGTCGCACTATGCCATGCCCGACGGTCGCACCAAGATCGTGCACTACTGGGCCGCCGAGATCACCCCGGAGGCGATCGCAAAGTCGACCTTCGTGCCCAACGGCGAGGTCGCCGCGATCGAATGGGTCACCATCAAGAAGGCCCGCACCTATCTGAGCTACCCAGCGGATGTCGGGATTCTCGAGACGTTCTCGTCGTTGGTCGATGCCGGGGTGACCCGCACGTTCGCGGTCATCGCACTGCGGCACGGCAAGGCTGCGCCGCGCACCGGCGCCGGGCCCGACGCGCGTCGTCCGCTGACCGCCCGCGGGGTGTCGCAGGCAGCGAGCCTGGTTGACACGGTCACCGCGTGGCGCCCGCTGCGCATTATTTCCAGCACGGCAACCCGGTGCGTCACGACGGTAGCTCCGCTGGCTGCCGCCACGGGCATCCCGATTAAGCAGACCGAACTCATCAGCCAGGACGCCCTTGAAAGCGGCGAAGCGGATGTTCGCACCGTCGTCGGCAAGCGCGTGCGGGCCCGCAAGACGGCCGTGCTGTGCAGCCACGGACCGGTGCTGCCGGAGATCATGCGCGAGATCGCGCTGGCCACCGGGAGTCAGACGTCGACGGCGCTGTTCGACGCCGCGGATCTGGACACCGGCGGGTTCTCGATCGTGCACCTGTCGTCGGAGAACCCGGCCGCAGGCATCCTGGCCATAGAGACGTACCCCGCGACGGCCTAATTTACGCAGACCGTTCGCGGGAGGGCGCTGGCGGTCTCGACGAACTCGACCAGCGGATGCTGCGCGGCTCTGCACGAGCGCGCCAGCGGAACGCGGGAAGCGTTATCTCGCGTTTACCTTCCGTTTACCAGCAGGACGGAGGCGCGTTACTTCGTGTGCCTAGCCTCTTTCATGGGCCAGCACCTGGCTTGCATCAGCAAACACAGTCTTGTCAAACCCTCGAAAGGGACTACACGTGAACTTTAAGCGTTTCGGCCGCCCCGCGGTCATCGCCATTGCCGCAGGCCTCGCACTCTCGTCCTGTGCAGCAAACGAGGGCGCCACCCCCGCCGACGACGCATCGGCCTCAACGCTCACCGGCACGCTCAACGGCGCCGGCGCCTCCTCGATGGATGCCGCCCAGCAGGCTTGGATCGCCGGCTTCCAGACGGCCAACACCGGCGTCACGATCAACTACGAGCCCTCCGGCTCCGGCGGCGGCCGTGAAGCCTTCATCGCCGGCGGCACCGACTTCGCCGGCAGCGACTCCTACATGAGCGAAGAAGAACTCGCCGGCACCTTCGCGTCCTGCGCTCCCGACAGCAAGGCCGTCGACCTCCCGGTCTACATCTCTCCCATCGCCGTGATCTTCAACGTCGACGGCGTTGACGAACTCAACATGGATGCTGACACGCTCGCCAAGATCTTCTCCGGCGCGATCACCACCTGGGACGACGAGGCCATCGTGGCGCTGAACCCCGACGCAACGCTTCCCTCCGAAACGATCAACGCCGTGCACCGCTCGGACGACTCGGGAACCACCAAGAACTTCACCGACTACCTCGGCCAGGCCGCGGCTGACGTGTGGACCGAAAAGGCCTCTGACACCTTCCCGTTCGGCGGCGAAGGCGCCAAGGGCACCTCCGGCGTTGTTGACGCTGTTACCAACGGCACGAACATGATCGGCTACGCCGACGCTTCGCAGGCCGGCTCACTCAGCACCGCCAAGCTCAAGGTCGGCGACGAGTTCGTTGCATACACCCCCGAGGCTGCCGCCGAGGTTGTCGCCGGATCGCCCCTCGTCGAAGGCCGCGCAGCGGATGACCTCGCGCTCGACCTGAACCGCAAGACCACCAACCCGGCGGAATACCCGCTGGTTCTGGTGAGCTACGCGATCGTCTGCAACGAGTACGCCGATCCCGCCCAGGGCGAGCTCGTCAAGGCCTACATCGAGTACATCGCCAGCGCTGCCGGCCAGACCGTCGCTGAAGAAGCTGCCGGTGTTGCCCCGCTGACGGCCGAACTCGAAGCCAACGTCGCCGCGGTTCTCGCGACCGTCAAGTAGCACCCGAACACACCTGCCCGGTCCGTTCTCGCACAACTGCGGGGGCGGATCGGGCAGACTGGGGTGTACGGCCATTTGCGTCCAGCCGTCACACACCCCGTTTTCGCACAACTTCACGAAGACGACGCTACAGTCCGACCCTATTTAGGAGACCGGCATGACCACAGCTGCCGCCACGACCATCAAGGCCAGGCAACGCCCGGGCGACCGCATCTTCTCCTCGGCCACCCTCATTGCCGGCGGCCTGATTCTGGCCGTGCTCGCCGCCGTCGCGATCTTTCTGCTGGTCGAGAGCCTGCCGGCTTTTATCGCCGACCCGGGCGAATTCAGCGGAGACACGACGAACTTCTGGTCCTACGTCGGTCCGCTCGTCTTCGGAACGATCTACTCGGCCATTCTGGCCCTGATCATGGCCGTTCCGGTCGCCATCGGCATCGCGCTGTTCATCTCGCACTTCGCTCCGCGCAAGCTGGCGCAGGGCCTCGGTTACCTGGTGGACCTGCTCGCCGCCGTACCGTCGGTCGTATTCGGCCTCTGGGGCATCGGCGTGCTGGCGCCGCTCGTGCAGCCCTTCTACTCCAACCTCGTGGACTGGTTCGGCTGGTTCCCCCCGTTCGCCGGCCCGGTGTCGGGCACCGGGCGCACCATCTTCACGGTGGCCATCGTGCTCGCCGTCATGATTTTGCCCATCATCACCGCCATCTGCCGCGAGATTTTTCTGCAGACCCCGCTGCTGCACGAGGAAGCTGCTCTGGCTCTCGGTGCCACCCGCTGGGAGATGATACGCATGGCCGTGCTGCCGTTCGGACTGCCCGGCATCATCTCGGCGTCGATGCTCGGCCTCGGCCGAGCCCTCGGCGAGACCATGGCCGTGGCCATGGTGCTCTCGCCCAGTCGCGAGGTCATCTTCCAACTGCTGACCTCACAGAATTCCAACACGATCGCCTCGAACATCGCCCTGAACTTTCCCGAGGCGCACGGCGTCGGCGTCAACATCTTGCTCGCGACCGGCCTGATGCTTTTCGTGGTCACCCTGCTCGTGAACATGCTGGCCCGCACCATCATCAACAGCCGTAAGGCATTTTCGGGAGCCAACTGATGACATCCGTTCTGGACGCCGCCCCGCTCACCAACTCGCTCACCGCCGGCAAACTACCCCGGCGTTCATCGCTGTGGATTCTGCTGGGCAGCTGGGCCGTGTCGGCCGCCATCTTCGCCATGCTCTATCTCTCGGGCAGCGTCGACGGTTTCAACATCGTCGGCACGGTCGTGTTCGGTACCGTGCTGTACTGCGTTGCCATCTACGTGCTCTCCCGCCTGGTCGAGGGCTCACGCAAGGCCAAGGACCGGCTGATGACGGCGCTCGTCACCGCAGCGTTCATCATTGCCCTGCTGCCGCTCATCTCGATCATCTACACCACGGTGGTCAACGGGCTGCCCGCTTTTCTGACGCCGACGTTCTTCACCGAATCGCAGCGCAACGTGGTGGGCGCGGGCGGCGGCGTGCTGCACGCCATTGTGGGCACGCTCATGGTCACCGGCATGGCCACGCTCATCTCGGTGCCGATCGGCCTGCTCGCCTCGATCTACCTGGTGGAATACGGTCGCGGCCGGCTCGCCAAGGCCATCACCTTCTTCGTCGACGTGATGACCGGCATCCCCTCGATCGTTGCCGGGCTGTTCGCCTTCGCACTGTTCGCGCTGTTGTTTGACGACCCGGGCATCCGCTTTGGATTCGGTGGGTCGATTGCGCTGTCGGTGCTGATGATTCCGGTGGTCGTGCGCTCGAGCGAAGAGATGCTCAAACTCGTGCCGAACGAGCTGCGCGAGGCCGCTTTTGCACTCGGGGTGCCGAAGTGGCTGACCATTCTCAAGGTGGTGCTGCCAACATCCATTGCCGGAATCGTCACCGGTGTGATGCTGTCGATCGCCCGCGTGATCGGCGAGACCGCTCCGCTGCTGATCATCGCCGGCTTCACGTCGAGCATGAACTACGACCTCTTCGGTGAGCGCATGATGACGCTGCCGGTGTTCGTGTACACGCAGTACGCCAACCAGGGCGCAGATTCGCAGGCATACATCGACCGGGCCTGGGCCGGAGCGCTCACCCTGATCGTGATCGTCATGCTGCTCAACGGACTCGCACGCCTGATCGCCCACTGGTTCTCGCCCAAGCTGGGCCGCTAACTCTTCTTAGAAAGGACTTAAATGTCTAAGCGCATCGAAGTCAACGACCTCAACGTGTATTACAGCAATTTTCTGGCCGTCGAGGGCGTCTCGATCGTGATTGAGCCGCGCACGGTGACCGCGTTCATCGGGCCGAGTGGTTGCGGAAAGAGCACCTTCATTCGCACGCTCAACCGCATGCACGAAGTCATCCCCGGCGCGCGCGTTGAGGGTGAAGTGCTCATCGACGGTAACAACCTGTACGGCCCCGGCGTTGACCCGGTGCTGGTGCGCCGCCAGGTGGGCATGGTCTTTCAGCGGCCCAACCCGTTTCCGACCATGTCGATTCAGGACAACGTGCTGGCCGGCGTGAAGCTCAACAACCGTCGCATGAGCAAAACGGATGCCGACGACCTCACCGAAAAAGCCCTCCGCGGCGCCAACCTCTGGAACGAGGTCAAGGACCGCCTGGCGCGTCCCGGATCGGGGTTGTCTGGTGGGCAGCAGCAGCGCCTCTGCATCGCGCGGGCGATTGCGGTCGAGCCCGACGTGATTTTGATGGACGAGCCCTGCTCGGCGCTCGACCCGATCTCGACGCTCGCCATCGAGGACCTGATCGAGGAGATGAAGAGCGAATACACGATCGTGATCGTGACACACAACATGCAGCAGGCCTCGCGGGTGTCGGACCGCACCGCGTTCTTCAACATTGCGGGCACCGGCAAGCCGGGCAAGCTCATTGAGTACGACGACACAACCACCATCTTCTCGAACCCGAGAGTGCAGGCGACCGAGGACTACGTGTCGGGGCGGTTCGGGTAGGGGTAACAGGTGCCGAGGTGTGAGTTTCAGGCGATTTCAACGACTTAATGGCCCAAGATTCACACCTCGGTGACGCGAGCGAGTGCGAGCCGGGTCAGGGGGCCAGCAGAGCGGCGCCGTGGGTGGGGCGACCGGCTAGCAGGGTGGCGGCCACGGGCATCCGCTCGAAGACGGCGTCGGAGACCGTGAGCGGATCGCCGTCGAGCACCGCAATGTCGGCCACGTCGCCGACGTGTAAGCGGGTGCGACCGCGGGCGGATGCGGCGAGGGCCTGACTGCGGGTGATGACCTGATCGGGGCGCCAGGGTTCGCGCGAGTCGCTACGGGCGCGGGACGACGCGGCGCTCATGGCGGTGAAGGGATCGAGCGGGGCGACGGGGGCGTCGGATCCGAAGGCGAGGGTGGCGCCCGCGTCGAGCAGGGAACGCAGGGCGAAGACGCGGTCGGCGCCGGCCGACCAGTTGAGCTCGACCGCGTCGCGGTCGTCGAGGGCATGCTCCGGCTGCACGCTCGCCGTGACGCCGAGGCGGGCGAAGCGGGCGAAATCCGCGGACTGCAAGAACTGGGCGTGTTCGATGCGGCCGGTGGTGTTCGAGCGCTCGAAGGCGTTCAGGGCGACCGTGTTGGCGGCGTCGCCGATGGCGTGCACGGCGGGCAGCAGCCCGGCCTCGCGCGCTTTCCGCAGAATCTCGGTGAGCTCGTCTTCACTCACGGTGAGCACGCCGTGCCCGCCGACCGGGTACTCGTCGACACAGAATGCGGTGCGGGTGTTCAGGGATCCGTCGATGAGAAGCTTGAGCGGCCCGACGGTGAGCAGGCCGTGGGTGTCTGCGATCTTCTGGCCGGTGTGCATGCGCTCGGCTATGGCGCGGTCGAGGTCGGCCAGGTAGACGCCGACGTCGACTCGGAGTGCGTCGAACCCGGCGGCGATGCGGCGTTGCCAGACGTCGCGGTTCCAGGTCATCTCGAAGTCGACGATGCCGACCACGCCGCGGGCGGCGGCACGTTGGGCGGCCTGGGCGGCGAGCGCGTCGACCTCGGCGTTGGGCAGCTGGCCGAGCGCGATCGTGACGTTGAAGGCGGCTTGTTCGCGCAGCAGTCCGGATGCATCGACTTTCACGTTGAATCGCTCGGCCGCCGCGCTGTTCAGCCAAACACAGTGCAGGTCGTGGCTGATCAAAGCGGTCGGATGCCCGTGCGTCACCTCATCGAGACCGCGCAGGGTGGGTGCGTCGGCCCAGACGGCATCGCGAAAGCGCACTCCGATCAGCGGGGTTGGGCGGGCCGAGGGGTCGCGCTGCGAGGCCGGGCGGTCCGACGCGTCGACGGAAGTCCCCCGGTCGAGCGCGACCGCGTGCGAACGCATGAGTTCGAGAGCCTCGCGGGCCGAGGTTGCGGAGGACAGGTCGAACCGGGCGCCGGCGAGCGCCCACTGGGTCAGGTGCACGTGTTCGTCCCAGAGGCCGGGGATGACGGTGCGGCCGTCGAGGGTCGGGGCATCCGTTTGGGTGGTAGCCGGTGTGATGCGGGTGATGATGCCCGCAGCGATGTGCACGTCGGAGAGCATCGTGTCGCCGGGCTGCATCACGGAGCGAAGAACGAGATCGGGCATGGTTCGTCTTTCGGTCGAGAGGGGTTCTTGCCACCCTACAGGCGGGTGAGTTCGGGCACTGTTCGGGGCCCGTGCGGGGTGCCTCCAGGCGTGAGTGACTCCGGGCTCGGTGCCTCCAGGCGTGAATGCCTCCGGGCGTGAATGCCTCCGGGCTCGGGGCCTGCGCGCGGGGCCTCATGGCGGACGGGGCCCGGGCCCCGTCCCCGGGCCCAGTTTAGAAACTGGGCCCGGGGCCATAAGGTGGGCCCGGGCGGGACCGACAATGAGCACGGGCGCGCCGGCGGCTCGATCAACGACATCGGGCGGACCGACAGCGGGCCGGCCGTGGCAGGAGGGAGGAGGCAGGAGGGAGGAGAGCCTAACAGGCATTACGAAAAGGTGACAATTTGTCAAGAAACCGTAGATATCTACGGTGAAGGCCGCTACGGTATGGCCTTCGGTGCCAATTCGCGGCCCGCGCCCAATCGACCATGCTGACAGGAATTCGCAAATGGTAAAGAAGTTCTTCGCAATCACCGCCCTCGCCACTCTCGCCACTCTCGCCGTCTTTGCGGTCCCGGCGGCAGCAGCATCCGCTGTCGATTATGTTCCCGGGGGCGACGTAAACGTGACGGTGACGGGGGTTCCCACTCCCGGAGCGTCCGTGACGGTGACGGCCGAACCGGGCTCCTTTCCCGACGACTCGAGCGCGGCCATCACTATCTCCGGCTCCCCCAAGGCCAGCGTCGGCGCGGTGAAGGCGCCGACCGGCGCCGTGAACAACACCGGTTCGGTGAGCTTTACCGTGGTGCTTCCCGCCACGGCCGCGGGGTCGCAGACCGCCACCATCTCCGGAGCCCAGACCGGCCGCTCGGGTTCGGCCGTCATCACCCTGGTCGTGGCAGACTCCGCCGCCGCCCGGCTCGCCTCCGCGGGCTATACGGCACCGACCGGGCTGATCTGGGGCGGCGGCGCCGCGCTGGTGCTCGGACTCGCCCTGGCCGCAGCGAGCGCGATGACGCGTCGGCGCGCATCCGCTAACTAGACAACCAACCGCCCGAGATAGTGCTGTCGCCCACGGTCTGGCCAACCGCAGGATTCTGTCCAGTTTCCATAACCCCCATAGTGGGCTAAACCGTCGTGAGGGCCGTGTAAAACCCTAGGCTGAGGCCATGGTGACAGGTGAGGCACTCCGCGACACGGGCCGAACCCTGCTCGATTTTCAGGGCGTCATGTTCGGGGCGCTGGTGATCGTGGGCACGGCGGTACTGCTCAGCCAACCGGATGCCCTCAACCCTGTTCTCTACGCCGTCGGCGCCGGCCTCATTGCCCTGATCACCCTGATCACCGGCATCTGGCGCAATCACCCCACCCTGCAACGGTTTTCGGTACTGCTGCCGCTCGCCGACCTAATTGGAATTCGGGTGACCGCCTACGCGGAGGGAGCGACGCTGTCGGGCGGGGCCCTGCTGCTGATTCTGCCTATCATCTGGATCGCCTACTCCTACGGACTGCGCGCTGTGCTGGCCGCCATCGCCCTCATTCTGGTCACGAGCCCCGCGGGATTGTTGTCCCAGTACAGCGAAGAACTCGACCCCGACAACTTCACCCGCATCGTGGCATACCCGCTGACGCTGCTTATTTTGGCGGGGGCTGCGGGGGTGTCGGGCGCGCGCATCCGTCGTAAGAGGGTGCAGCTGGCCGCGCAAACCGTGCTGACCGCGCAGGCGGTACGCGCCCGCGACGACCTGATCGAGGCCGTCACCCACGAGTTGCGCACTCCGCTCACCTCCATTCTGGGCAATGCCGAGCTGGTGTTGCGCACGAGCGAGCCGCAGACGGTGGCGCGGCGGGCCGGAGTGATCCTACGCAACGCCGAGCAGATGGAAGCCATTCTCACCGATCTGCTGCTCGCCCGCAGCACGGGAACGGTGCTGCTCGGGCTGCACCGCGCAGACATCGACCTGCGCGCGCTCATCGAGACGAGCCTGGCGGCGAGCCGGGCGGCGGCCGATGCGCGCGGTGTGACGCTCGACGTGCTCGCTTCTGACCCGCTTCACGCCGACGTCGACCCCGGCCGCATTCGGCAGGTGCTCGACAATATGCTGACCAATGCCATTAAATACAACCGGGTCGGCGGCACGGTGGTCGTGAGCGAGACCCGCACGGTCGACACGGTGACATTCGCCGTCACCGACAGCGGATGCGGGATCGCCCCGCACGAACGCGCGCGGGTATTCGAGCCGTACTATCGCACCGAGTCGGCGCGGCGGTCTGCGCAGGAGGGCTCGGGGCTGGGCCTTGGCATCAGCCGGGACATCGCGCGGCGGCACGGTGGTGACCTGCGCCTGGTCGCATCGTCGTCGCGCGGAAGCAGGTTTGAGCTGACCCTACCGCTCGCGCTTTCTGAGCGCTGAAGTTGCTGCGCCGATGCAGCCGTTGGGCGCGAGAGCGGTGGCGCAGGTAGGTTTCGGCGCAACATTTTTTCAACTCTCCCTGGCTGTGGGGCTTGGGTAGAGTGAGGGGACAGGGCAAGGGGGCACCGTGAATTCTGACCGCATCGCGGTGGTCATCGAAGACGACGCCGATGTGGGCGAGGTGATCGAGTCCATTCTCATCGAGGCCGGCTTCGAGGTGAAGCTCGCCGGCACCGGGGCCGAGGGAGTCGAACTCGTACGGGCCCATGCCCCGACGCTCACGACCCTCGACGTGAACATGCCCGGCATGGACGGCTTCGAAACACTCAAACGCATTCGCCTACTCACCGCGAGCAGCATCATCATGATCTCGGCACGCTTTGACGAGGTCGACGTCGTGCGCGGCCTCAGCGCCGGCGCCGACGACTTCGTCGCCAAACCCTTTCGCACCGGCGAGCTGCGCGCCCGCATCGACGCGGTGCTGCGGCGAGCGCCGACCGTGTTCGACGCCACACAGCCCAGCTCGGTCCCGAGACTCGAACCAAACGGATGGTTGCACCACGACGGTCTGCGCCTCGATCCGGCGCGGCGCGTGGTGGAGGTGGATGGGGCATCCGTTCTGCTGACCCGCAGTGAATTCGATCTGCTCGCGCGGCTGCTGCAGCGAGTCGATCAGGTGCACAGCAAGGGGGAACTCATTCTCGAACTGCGCGGCGACAGCTATGCCAGCGGCCTCGTGACGCTTGCCGACAAGCGCTCCCTCGAGGTGCACGTGGCGAACCTGCGCAGAAAGATCGGGCCCGCCGACCGCATCGAAACGGTGCGCGGTGTGGGCTACCGTCTGCGCCGCCTGGGCACAATCTAGGCCCCAGTCGCCTACCTCGCCGCTCAAACAAGCGGATGCGGATAGTCACGTTCCGCAGGCAGCCCTCGACCCCTCAATGGGGAAAACCCACTTCGGTATACTGGTCCGGCGGACGATTCCGCACACACACTCGGGGGGGGTGACCACGACGTGTCGAACACGACGCTCGCACAAAAACAGATCAAACCGACCCGCGACTGGCACGCCATCTACTCGGCCCGCCTCACGCTCACCGACCTGCTCGTGCTCATCTGGGTCGTCTTCGGCGTGCAGATCGCCTGGTTCGGGTTTGACAGCGCCAACCTCGCCGTGCGGTCCTCCGACCTAGCCGTGAGCTACACCACGGTCTCCGTGATTCTGATCGTGAGCTGGATGGCCGTGCTCAGCATCTACGGAACCCGCACCGACGCGTGCTCGGAACCGGTTTTGACGAGTACAAGCTGATCGCGGGGGCATCCGTTCGGCTGTTCGGTCTGCTGGCCATTGTGGCTTATCTCATGAAAATTGACGTGGCCCGCGGCTACATTCTGCTGGCGTTTCCGCTCGGCACGGTCGTGCTCGTGTTCTCGCGCTGGATGTGGCGCCAGTGGCTGGTCTCCCAGCGTGCCGGCGGCCACTTCACCTCCCGCGTCATTCTGGTCGGCACCCTCGCGTCGTCCACCCATATCGCCCGCGAACTGAACACCCGCCTCGGAGCCGGCTATCTGGTGGTCGGCGCCTGCGTCACTGCTGGCGAGGTCAGCTCCCATCTGCCGGAGGGCACCGTTCCCGTGCTCGGCGGCATCGACGACGTGCACACCGCCCTCGACTCGCAAGCCGCCGACACGGTCGTCATTACCAGCAGCGACTCCATCTCCCCCACCCGCATGCGCGAACTCAGCTGGAGCCTCGAACCCGGCCGCCACCACCTCATCATGGTGCCGCGCCTCATCGACGTTGGCGGTCCGCGCATTCACACCCGGCCGGTCGCGGGGCTGCCGCTCATCCACGTTGAGACCCCCCGCTATGAAGGACGCACCCAATTCACCAAGCGCGCGTTCGACATCATCGTGTCGACCCTGCTCCTCGTGCTGCTCTCGCCCGTGCTGCTCGCTATCGCCCTCGCGGTGCGCATGAGCGGGGCCGGCCGGGTGCTCTTCACCCAGCAACGCGTCGGCTTCAACGGCAACCGCTTTCACATGATCAAGTTTCGCTCGATGGTGGTCGACGCCGAAGCCCGCCTCGCCGATCTGAAGGCCAGTGCCGGCAACTCGGTGATGTTCAAGATGAAGAACGACCCCCGCGTCACCCGGGTGGGCCGCGTGCTGCGCCGGTTCAGCCTCGACGAACTCCCCCAGCTATTCAACGTGCTGCGCGGAAACATGTCACTCGTCGGACCCCGCCCGCCGCTCGAGACCGAGGTGAACGAGTACGCGCACCACGTGCACCGCCGTTTTCTGGTGAAGCCCGGCGTCACCGGACTCTGGCAGGTCAGCGGCCGCTCCAACCTCTCCTGGGACGAAACCGTGCGCCTCGACCTCTATTACGTCGAGAACTGGTCGCTCACCGGCGACTTGGTCATCCTTTGGCGCACAGCCCGCGCGGTACTGGCCCGAGACGGCGCCTTCTAGCTTTCGTCAAGCAGAGAAAATCTCAAGAAACCTCGCTAATCGACGGTGACTAGGCTACGTTCGCACTACGGAAGCGCGCTTACCCTCGCGAATCCGTCGTGTGTCGCCGCCCGCGCAGCGCACGTACCCGCCGGCTTGAAGGTGCACCCGCATGCGCTCACCCCTGTACTACATCCGCCGGTGGCTCGACCGGCACCTGGGCGCTCCCCTCGACGCCATGTACGAGCGCATCGACGCGAACCTGCAGGGCGACGGCCGCTAGCCCGCTTTCAGCCAGCGGATACGGGGTGGCAGGGATTCGCCGACAGCCCGCGCCACCAAGCCCGTCAAGTTGCCCTTGAAGTATACTGTCTATCTCGTCTAGACTGCGTGCATGAAGAGCGCGGAACCTACCTGAAAGATGGTCAAAGTGCTGCGACAAGCGGGGTGAACTCCCGGTAAAACAGTCGGAAGCCACACCAAATGGTACTCACCGACCGGCCGCACCCTATCCATCCCTGACGGTCACACCATGATGTCGCCGGGGCTTGTACGTCAGGTTCTGAAGGCAATTGAGGACACGAAATGAGCAGCTACATTGCAACGGTCTCCCGCGAGGGTAAATGGTGGATGGTGCGGGTGGCCGGACTGCACGGCCTCACCCAGGCGCGTCATCTGGGCGAGGCGAATCAGATGGCCCGTGAATTCATCGCCGTCTCGCTCGACGAACCGCTTGAGAACATCGACGTCGTTGTCACGGTCGGGTCCGCAGGAAAGGTCACAGACATCGACGGTGCGCTCAAACGCATCCGGGCCGAACGCGCCGCCGGTGCCGATTTGGAGCGTAAGGCCCAGCAAGCCACCATTGAGCTGGCCCGCGCTCTCGTCGCCGAAGACATTCCGTTGCGTGACATCGGGTCGGTGCTCGGCCTGTCGCACCAACGAGTGCACCAGCTCGTCAACAGCTAGCGCTACGACCCCGCGCGGTGCAGCAGCGACAGGTCGATGATGACCACGGCGTCGCGCGCGTCACGCGAGAGGCGGTCCTGCTCCTTCTTGTATCGTGCGTCGGCGGCCTGCTGCTGCTCCGCAGACAGGGTCTTGGTATCTTGCGCCGGCGCCGCCCGCAGGTAGAGCGCGGCCCGCGCGCACAGGTAGCGCGTGGTGCCGCGGTCGAGAACCAGTTCGATGGAATCCGTCGCGGACCCGGTTGCCGACGGCCCGGTCTCGCCCCAGTACACGGATCGACCAGCAGCACCCTCGACGTGCTTACTGACGAGCGAGTCGCGGCACCAGTCGAGTGTCGTGCCGCCGGCGCCCGCGTCGATGGTCTTCACGTCGAGCAGCATCTTCTCGTTGGCCTTCAGCGTGGAGCTCGAGGCGTCGGCCGACAGGTGCACGCTGCCGTCGGCTGCGATCGTCGCGGTGAGATTCACGACCGGCTGGTCGCGCAGGGCGAGGCTCTCCGACCCGATCCAGACCATCCACGAGACCCCGATCAGCAGCAGCAGGGCGCCGAGCGCCGCCCCGATGCGGGTCAGCACGGGCCGCTTCCAGAGGGCACCGATAAAAGGAAGCACCCCGCCCAGCAGCACGACCACGATCGCCCACGGAAACAGCTGGGACTGGTTGCGAATGAGCCGGCCGAGCACGTCACCCTGAATGCCGATCGCGGCCAGCACGCCGAGGGCGAGGGTGATGGATCCGTAGAGGGCGACCCGCGCCGAGACGGGAAGATCGCCGTCGGCCGGCTTCGTCGCCGGGTCTGGGTCGGGGGCCTTCGGCGGTGGCACCGCGTCGGCCGCGGTGACCGCAGCTCTGCGCGACGAACGAGGCATCAGCGGCCGTTCTGTTGGGGGGTCGCCGAAACCCTATCGCCACACCGCCGGTGCCGCTAGGCACTGCCCAGAGCGGATGCGGGACGGCCGGCCGCGCCTCCCGGCCCGCGCTACCCGAGCAGGTCGTCGCTCCACGGAATCGGGTCGATGATGCTGCCGACGAAGACCCCGTCGACCTCGTTGGTGAACCCCATGAGCGCCCACTCCTCCCGGTCGCGCACGAACTGGGCCGCGTACAAAGACGGCAACTGCACTGGGCGTGCCCCGGCCATATCCCACGGACCCAGCAGCGTCTCGCCCCGGGCAACCCAGGTAGCCGTGGCCCGGTCTCCGAACGCGGCCGACACCGAGGCATCCGCTGCGCCGCAGCTAAACAGCAGCGACGGCGTGCCGTTCACGATGCGTGCCTGCACGACCTCCATCTGGCCGAACCCGGCCGGGTTCGTGAGGGGTTCGAGCACGGTCCAGGTGTCGAGATCGGGGCTCGTGGCGTGCCCCACCACGCCACGCCCGTCAGGGTCACCCAGATTCGACCGCGCGGTGATGAACATGTGAAAGAGGCCCTCGTGCTCGAACACGAACGGATCCCGCCAGGCCTCATCGGGCCAGGTGCCCTCCCCGAGCGTCTCGTACCAGCGCGGGTCGGCCTCGAGGGCGGGCGACGTCATGCGCGTCCACTCGATGAGGTCGGGCGACGTCGCCCAGCCGATACGCTGCGTGAGCCCCCGCTCGGCCCGGCTGATGCCGGTGTAGAAGAGCCGCCAGGTGCCATCCGGCGCCTGAATCACCGACCCGGTCCAGGTGGCCAGGTCATCAAACGCCGGCCCGTCGGAGTGCACGAGGGCATCGGGCAGCAGGGTCCAGGTGCGCAGGTTCTGCGACACCGCATGACCGATGGCGGCCCGGTGATGGCGTCGATCGGGGTCGATGAGCGCCCGCGACGCCCGCAGAAAGAACAGGTGCTGGTCGTCGCCGTTGTGCGCGACCCAGTTGTCCCACACCCAATGATCAGAAAGTTCAAGAGTCATACCGATCATTTCATCACAGCGGATGCGCGATGGCCGGCCGCGTCCCCACAACTCACTCTCTTGAATTGTCAATCAAGCCGCCCTAGAAAGATGCGTCCACTTCGTCGGTGTCCGGGGGCATCCGCTTGACCAGGTCTGCGATGCGATGCTCCATCAGCGCGACGCGCTTCTTGCGGCCCCACTTCTGCAGCTGCTTTTCGCGGCCGTAGGCGTCGATCATCAGTTCGTACTCCTCGAAGTAGACGAGCACGACAGGACGGCGCTTGGCCGTATAGCTGGCGCCGCCCTCCTCCGTGCCGTGGTTGTGCTGCCAGATTCGCAGTTCGAGGTTCCACGTGCTGCCGATGTAGAAGGATCCGTCAAAGCACTTGACCATGTAGGTGTAGGGCATACCGCAGAGACTGGCACCGAACGCCCCGGCGAGTGAAAGTTATCCACAGGCTGCAAGCGGACGCGGGATGGCCGGGTTTCGCAGACCGCCCGCGACTTCCGGTGGTGGTCTCGGCAAGCTCGACCAACGGGTTTGGGCGATCGAGCTGCGTGACGACGGCGGCGCCTGCACGTCCGGCCCCGAGCCGCTGATCGAGCTTGCCGAGATCGCAGTTGACCAACGCGAGGCGGCCTGCAAAAGACGACAATGTCGTTGATCGAGCTTGCCGAGATCGCAGTCGACCAACGCGAGCCTGTCTGCGGAACGCAAGTATCGGGCTGCCCGTTTCGCAAGCGGATGCGAGATGGCCGGGTTTTTTCCCGAGTCACCGCTGGATGCCATGGCCGACGAGGTCACGGCTTAGGCCACAACGAAGCTCGGCTACGCCGCGCTCTAGTCGATCGACCTCAGAATCTACAGAGCAACTATGTACTCCTGTGTCTAACAGGCCTCGTGGTCGTTTCAGACCTGAGCGCGTGCGCCACTGCAGGAAAGTGGTCGGTCGCGGTAGCTAGACAGGCGACAAGAATGCGCCACGCGGGAAGTCCCCGGATCCGGTCCAAGTGTGTGGAGTTCACGCCACGTGCACTGACGGATTCGATAACAAGAACACCGATGGGCGTTCCATCGAGCTTGTCGACGCGAATCGCCATGAGCGATCTGCTCTGCATGGACATACCCGCAACTTCAGCCCTACTGAAACCATGTTCCTCTACTAATTTTGACTCCCAAGCTTCCCGAGCCTCAGGAAACCCTGTTATGACCGTCTCGCCTTCATCCCAAGCTTTCCAAATAGAGCCCTGCTTCTCGGGGTAAGTTAATCGCCCGAACTTCTGGAGCTCAGGACTAGATGACACCCTGCTGAGAAGCATGAACTCTTCGTTTGAGTGACAATAAAAGCTGGTCCGCATACCCGACTGGTAAACGGCCAGTTCTGTGGAGATATCAAAAATTAGGACTTTGATCATCGAGTTGATGGCCTTTGCCCTGTCAGTGGAAATCACCACCGCATCGTCGTGCTTATCGAGCAGTTCCCCGTAAGTGGGTTTCTGGCTCAAACGACCTACCAATCCGACGAGGACACATATTCCCCCGGAGCACAGAGCCCAGACAGGGAAATCTCCGCCGAAAAAGGTGTTCAACTTTTCAAGGAGATTGGCCGCGCCGGCACCGGCCAGGAGCACGGTGCCCACGTAGTTGAAAATATGATGCCAATACTGGCCTACCCAACGAACCAAGCGATCCGCTCGGCTCCGTTGCGGAACATGCGGTTGCACTTAAGCGGGTACCAGTTCGGTTGTCTGGACACTTGCGAACAACGAATTAGCAGACGCCAAACTTGGATCAGACCGATCCGTCTCTAGGGCGTCCGCGATAACTTGACCTCCTACGCTCTCAATCGCTTGGGCGCAAAAGGCGATCGCCTTGTGTTCAGCATCAGCCCAGCTGGATCCATTTATCACCACAGAGATGTTGACCAAGCGTGATGAAAGAACCGCAGACAGGTCAGCCTCTGTTGCCCACGAGGTTTCTCTCTCCAAAAGTAGCAGCGCGTCCTGGAGATGATCCGTTTGAAGGTCGAGATCGCTGTCGCCTGACACTTGAAATTGAGATGTAACCCGAATCTTCATGGACTCACCCTTCTAGTCTTCACTGTAGCAAGTTTCGCGAAAGAGCCAGGAGATTTTCTCCCGAACATAGCTCTGAGTTAAATTTCCTGCCCTGATGAATGTCTTGTGTCTGTCTAGGCATACGCATCGCGCTGCCAATCTGTCGCCCGCGCCCGAGATCGTCCATCCAGCTTCTCGAAATTCTCCTATGAGGTGCTTTCGGTACCCTTCAGCAAGCGGTTTACGTGCGATCACTGTTCCCCTGCCGAGCCATTTGCGTTTTGTGCAGACTACTCCAAAGTCCAAGACCTCTTCTTGGACGCCTCGCCGCGAATTCCACCAATCGGGCGTCTGGGGCAAACCGGTTGCGAGCCAGCCGCTACTCCCGCAGCGACCCCGCGTTCGCGTGGTACCAGTCCACCGTCGACCGCAGCCCGGCATCGAGCTCGATACCGGCCCTCCACCCCGCACCGGCCAGCTTCGACACATCGAGCAGCTTCTGCGGCGTACCGTCGGGCTTCGTCGTGTCCCACAAAGTAGTCCCCGTGAACCCGACCACGTCAGCCACCACCGCAGCGATCTCAGCAATCGTCACGTCGCGGCCGGTGCCCACGTTCACCTGCTGGGGCCCGTCATAGTGCTCCAGCAGGTGCAGGCACGCCTCGGCCATGTCGTCCACGTGCAGAAACTCTCGCCGCGGCGTTCCACTCCCCCAGTTCGTCACCGACGCAGCGCCAGTCGACACCGCATCGTCATACCGACGAATCAACGCCGGCAGCACGTGCGAGCCTTGAACCGAGAAGTTGTCCCCCGGCCCATATAGGTTGGTCGGCATCGCCGAGATCCAGGCCAGGCCGTGCTGGCGTCGCACCGCCTGAATCTGCAGAATGCCCGCGATTTTGGCGATGGCGTACGCGTCGTTCGTGGGTTCCAGATGCCCGGTGAGCAGGGCATCCTCTGTGATGGGCTGCGCGGCCAGCTTGGGGTAGATGCACGAGGATCCCAGAAACAGCAGGCGCTCCACCCCGTGCTCGAGCGCGGCATCGAGCACGTTCACCTGAATGCGCAGGTTGTCGCTGAGAAATTCCACCGGGTAGGTGCTGTTGGCCAGAATGCCGCCCACCTTCGCCGCCGCCAACACCACATACCGCGGCTTGGTCTCGGCGAAAAACGCGAACACCGCGTCGCGATCCTTCAAATCAAGCTCAGCGGATGCCCGCCCCACCAGATCGGTAAACCCCTCGCCCTGCAGGCGCCGCCAGATAGCCGACCCCACCAGGCCGCGATGCCCAGCCACATAGAACCGCGCCGAACGATCCAACGGCCCCGGCGTGAACTTCACCCGGTCGCGGTCGTCGAAAGTCACGCGCCGACTCCCACGGGTTCGAGCGTGCCCCAGCTGGCGAGCTTCACCTGGTCGATCCATTTGCCGCCGGCATACTCGAGAGCGGCGATGTCGGCGTCGACCATGATGCGCGCCAGTTCGGCGGTGTCGACGGTGGCCTTCCAGCCCAGCTTGTCTTCCGCGTGCGAGGCGTCGCCCACCAGGGCATCCACCTCGGTGGGGCGCAGGTAGCGTTCGTCGAAGCGCACGTGCTTCTCCCACTCCAAGCCCGCGTGCTCGAACGCGGTAGCCACGAAGTCGCGCACCGAAAAGTTACCGCCCGTGGCCAGGACGAAGTCGTCGGGCTCATCCGCTTGCAGCATGCGCCACATGCCCTCGACATACTCGGCGGCGTAACCCCAGTCACGAATACTGTCCAGGTTGCCCAGGTACACGTGGTCTTGCGTGCCGGCCTTGATCGCGGCGACGGCGCGGGTGATCTTGCGCGTCACGAAGGTCTCACCGCGGCGGGGCGATTCGTGGTTGAACAGAATGCCGTTGACGGCGAACATGCCGTAGGCCTCACGGTAATTCTTGGTGATCCAGTAGCTGTACACCTTCGCGGCGCCATACGGCGAACGCGGGTAGAACGGGGTCTGCTCGTTCTGCGGCGGTGGGGTGGCGCCGAACATCTCCGACGACGACGCCTGGTAGAACCGGCACTGGATGCCGGCCATGCGCACCGCTTCGAGCAGGCGGATGGTCCCCATGCCGGTGGTGTCGGCGGTGTGCTCAGGCTCGTCGAACGAGACGCGCACGTGTGACTGCGCCGCCAGGTTGTACACCTCATCGGGCTGAATCTGCGCCAGCAGGGTGACCAGACGTGAGCCGTCGCTCAGGTCGCCGTAGTGCAGAAACAACGTCGCGGCCTCGTCGTGCGGATCCACATAGAGGTGATCGATGCGCAACGTGTTGAAAGTGGACGCCCGGCGGATCAGCCCGTGCACCTCGTAGCCCTTGCTGAGGAGTAGCTCAGCAAGGTATGACCCGTCCTGGCCCGTAATACCGGTGATAAAAGCGCGTTTGGTCATGGAGTTCCCCCTGCTGTGTGGCTGCGCTCGTGGCGACAGCCAGTCCACGAGGCTTCCAGCCTACAGAACGAATATTTCAAGCGGGTGCCCAGCCAACCCGCTGCGTGAACTGGAACTCCCCACTTCGGGGCGCTTGACACCGCATTCGCGTCAGATCGCGGTGGAAAATTGCTTTTCGGCCGGGCAGCCGCCTGAACCTTAGATGGACAAAAAACGCTCCAGTGCGGGAAGCTGTGCGAAGGAGCTACCTCGCAGCGTGAGTACGCGAACTCTCCGCGGCCAGACGCCGCAACCAACTCGCATACCGATCGATCGCCGCATCTTCTCCCAGTACCTCGTGCCGATATCGCAGACCGTTGGCACCAAGTTCAGCTGCGGAAACCGAGTCGCCAGCCAAACGCATGGCCGCATCGACAAGGGCCTGCGCATCCCCCGCCTCGACGACCAGCCCCGCCTGGGCCGCCTCGATCTCGCCTGCCGTGATTCCGGTCAGGTCGGTCGCTGCCAGCACCGGCCGGCCGGCGTTGAAGTACGACGTGAGCTTGCTGGGAACCGCCATCTCTGACACCCCAGGTTTCTCGTTCACCAACAAGATGTCTGCGGCACTGAGCGCTCCCTGAAATCCCGCGTCCTCGAGCGAGTCGATGAAGTCCAAACGCTCGACGCCGCTGGACAGGTCCCGCAGCTCGTCACGCTGGCTGCCGTTACCCAGAAGCACGAACCGCAGTGGCAGCTGGTGTTCGTCAGCGAGCCGAGCAGCGTTCACGACATTTTCAAGCCCCTGCTTCACACCCATGTTGCCTGCGTGTAGCACGACGGTCTCGTCAGCGGCCCAACCGTGCGCGATACGGATTGCCGGCAGGTGTGCCACGGGCGCCGCGTCGAGGTGAGTCCAGTTGCGCACGACCTCGACGCGATCCGCGTCGACCCCGAGCTTGTCACTCACGTAGTCCGCAAAGCGCGAGTGGATGACAACGACCCCCGCCGCCGCATTTAGCGTCTTCTTTTCAACCCACGTAATTATGCGAGCAACCAGACCGCCGCCCATGCCGGTCTCGGTGATACCCAGGCTGTAGATGTCCTGCAGCCACACGTTCACGGCAGGCTTGCGCCACCCCAAACGGATGCGCAGGGTCGCGATAGCGCTTGCAAACAACGCTGGCGAGACCATAACCACCACATCTGGCGTACCCCAGCGCGAGAACGCGAGCCGCAGCCCGAACGAGATCTCGGAGATCAAGCGCTTCACTCCGCTGGGCTGCGCTGGCACATAGTGGCGCAGCCGCCGTACCGCAACACCGTCGACGGTGTCGTGTTTTGTCCAGACGCCGAACCCCGGGTGGATCTTCCACTCCGGGTAGTGCGGGTGCGCCGAAAAGACGTCGATCTGCATTCCACGCGCCTGAAGGCCCCGCGCAAGGGCGCTAGTGTACGGAGCAATTCCTGTCTGCTCAGGGAAATAGTTGAGGCCGAGAACGAGCACGCGGAATGGACGCGAACCAGGCACCGCCGACCCAGACTTCCTAGGCTTGATGAGCGTCATTCGTGAGCCATATTCACAATAGAAATATTTTCAAGAACGTGACTGGCCACGGACGAAACAAAACTAGGTGTCAGCCCCACGAACGCCCCCAATGTGTGTCGCGATAGTTCGCGTCAGGCCGCGATGTGATCTGTCTCGATGAATAGCCCGCACTCGCTTATTCCACTCGCCATCCTACTGTCGAAAGAATTCAACCGCGAAAGCACAAAACGTAAGCGCCGTATACTCTGAAAGCAAGGTTTCAGACGCGTGGTGGGCGCGGCTTGTGGAACGAAAAATTACGGGGCCATCGGCCATGGAAAATCATCCGGCTGAGTATTCGTCTCCGATTCCAGTCATAAACCTCGCCGACACTCCAAAGAAGCACACCGCAAGGGACAGACCAAAGGTTGAGATTTATCTGCGGACAACTTGCGAACTTCTGTTCGTCACAGACGCTTGGCAAATAGGTTCCTCTCTTCGAGTGCGATTTCAACCATTTTTCGGCGATGAAAGTGACGATGATGTGATCCTTTGCCCACGAACGCGCGTGAAATCTTCGTGAAAACTGCACTTCAGCGACCGCTTTCGAATAGGCGATGGCGTCAGTTTTCAGAATGAAAACGATACTCGCTTGGACAGCGCCGTTGTTGTTTCGCAGGACAACTTTCTAGCCTCCCGCATTAAGGTACAACAGCGAAACGTTGCCTTGCTCGTTAGACCAATTCGCATTTCAAATGGTGGGTGGAAAAGTCCTAATGTAGACTACTCGGCGGCATTTCCATCGACAAGTCACCTCCTTTTTGAAGTGTACCTACGGCTTCAAGGCCTGATTAAATGACCATTGTTCCGAGCAAAGAGGTTCAAATGAATATTGCTAAACTGACTCGACTAGCCTTCAGCGAATTTCGTCCTTCGGTGTGGCGCACATTCAGGGCGCTGCCCTACCAAGGGCGATGTGTTGTCGGCCAACGGTTTCGGCTTGTTGGGGGCAACAACATCCGCGCGACGAGAAACGCTCGCATAAAATTGGGCGTCGGGTACTACGGTTTCGTTGACAGTCGTGTGGGAGGTCTGCTTCGGATCGGCGGACGCCTTGAGGTGAATGGCACTGTTTCCGTCGCCAGCGGAAATCGCTGGGATATTGGACAGAATTCGACCATGGCTGTCGGTGACGGCACTCATTTTTCACCGTTTGTCCTGATAATTACGTCAATAGGACTGACCGTTGGTAAAAATTGCGCAATCGGCTGGAACGTGCAGATTCTGGACGATGATTTTCACAGTCTCAGTGTAAATGGCACTCTTCCGGGGCCCACGAGCAAAGCCATCCAAATTGGCAATCGAGTCTGGATCGGGAGCCACGCGAAAATCTTCAAGGGTGTGCAGATAGCAAATGGCTGCGTTGTGGCGGGGAACGCGACGGTCACAAGAAGTTTTTCTGAGGAAAACTGTCTCATTGCGGGATCTCCTGCGACTGTAATCCGTCGCAATGTTGCGTGGCATTAGTTCATGTCGGTCGAAATATCCACTCACAGCTGACCGGTACACGGACAGGATGTTGAGCAACGACTTTCGATTGCACATCGTCGTCGGGTGGAGCGCTAAGTGGGTTGGTCGTCGCCCAAATTGGGACAAGCGTACAAGAATACCAGTTGAACCTAATCACTGCGAGCGATACACCACCTAGGTCAGCGCCGAACGACCCGGGGCTGACCGGTGCGCTACGGCAGAGAAATTTAAGTGCACTCGGCGGCCTTTAGCCGTCAATCCATTGACTAGAATTGAAACACGTGGCAGGTATCGGGGGAACCGTGAAAGACACAAATAATGCAAATCATTCTGTGCCCGTCTTGAGCCTAAAGTCGGCCCCAGGGCAACACGAGGCGTGGGACCGATCTCGACTCACGGTGTATTCGTGGGCAATTTTCGAACTGCTCTTTATCTCGAACCCGTGGCAGATCAGTTCACGACTCAGGGTCTTAGTGCTCCGAATGTTTGGTGCCGAAATAGGCCACGGTGTGATATTTCGGCCCAGAACGCGCGTAAAATTCCCGTGGAAGCTCCATATTGGTCAGGATTCCTGGATCGGTGAGGGTGTTTGGTTTCACAATCAGGACCATATCTACGTCGGACACGACGTCGCAATATCCCAGGAATCATTTCTGACAACTGGTAGCCACGCCTACCGGCAGGACATGGCTCTAATCACACGCCCAATCGTAATCGAGGACGGTGTTTGGGTAACCGCGAGGTGCATTATTCTCGGCGGTGCTCACATCATGCGATCTGCTGTCGTTGCTCCATACAGCGTGGTGAACGGCAAAATTCCATGTAACGTAATCGTTCACGGCCCGAATAGACTAGACCGCGAAATTCGCTTTTCGATAACCACGACCGATGCACCACCCGCGGAATAAGATACTTGGCGACAGATCAATTGCCTGTGCCTAATCCACCGGACGTATCCCTTACCGGCCCATTCCAAATAGTTCAAATTGTCGCCGCAATATCACCAACATACGGTGGACCGTCGATCAGCTCGGTGGCACTCCATCGTGCCCTGCTGAAAAGAGGAGTCAACGCAAGACTTCTCTCAACGTCGTATCAGGACGACTCTGGCAAGAGTCTGACGTCCCAAGACGCGCTCGAGCTAACAGGGCGCGGAACTAACATATGGCTCGGAACTCCCTCGCGGCCGTTAAAGATGAAGAACAGCCTCAAGCTCCTTTACCGCGTGTTGCGTGATACTCGCAACGCCAACCTTATTCACATCGAAGGTCACTATCTTCTACCAAATGTATATGGGTACCTATTTGCACGACTGTGGCGCGTACCATATGGTCTCCAACCACACGGGGCCCTAGAAAATCAAGATCATTGGTCCATGAGCAAAAAGGGCATCTTCAATCTTCTGATTGGCAACGCCATGATACGCCATGCTCGTTACGTAGCCTTTGCTTCAGCAAACGAGGCATCCAGCGCCTCAAGTTTTGTCCGCGCCGATCAGGCCGCTATTCGGATCCTGGGCGCGGAATTGTCCATTCCTTGCGCGCCAGTGGGTAGCGAAACCAACGATCAAATAGATCTCGCAGCTAGGGTTGCTGCGCTCCCCCGAAACAGTTGTTTCCTGTATTTGGGCAGGCTCGCATCCGTAAAACGTCCCGACCTACTATTAAGGGCTTGGTCGAAGTCGATCGCCGCCAACTATGGTCTGCTGATAGTTGCCGGTCCCGACGGCTCGTTTACGATTGACGATCTCAGGCAATTAGCTCAATCACTCGCCGTGGAAGATAGCGTCGTCTTCATTGGCCCCGTTGCCGGGCCCGAAAAGTCCTGGCTTTATCAGCATGCCGGTACCTTCGTAGTCTCCTCAGAACACGAAAGTTTTGGGCTTACTATTTGTGAGTCCATGCTCGCTGGCTGCCATGTCATCGCCAATCCGGAGGTAGCGGCCTCAGTCCTACTTCACGAAGCCAACGCCGGCGATGTGATTTCTCCCATGAACGAAGTGACGCTCGCCGCCTCCTTGAACTCCGCCTTCACCAATCAACTTCACGTCAGCCAATCGGGTGAGCGGGCACGTACGTACGCCCAGACGCATGTCACTTGGACGCCAATGGTGGAACTACTAACACATCATGCACATATACAGTGAAAGAAGACAATTAGTGAAGATTCAGGCGTCGATTATCATTCTGACAAAAAACGAAACGTTGCATATCAAACGGGCTGTTAACAGCGCCCACGATTTTGCTGAAGTCTTGGTAGTTGATTCCAGCAGCACGGACGACACCTGCAGACTTGCCGAGAATGCAGGAGCAAAGATCATCCAGTTCGATTGGAATGGGGCCTATCCAAAAAAGAAAGAATGGGCTTTAACTAAAGCAGCCTACGACTGGGTTATATATCTCGACGCGGATGAATACCTGACTGAGAGCCTCGTGGCAGAAATACGATCAACTATAAGCGCTGAAATTTCTACCGCCTTCGAAGTCCCTTTGAAGTACTTCTGGCTGGGTAAGGAACTTCGACACGGGCATCGGGTGAGCAAACGCATCGGGATCAGGACAAGCCAAAGTACTTGGCCGCGGCCTGATGATTTAGATGTAAAGAACATGTGGGAGGTCGAAGGACACTACCAGCCAGAAGTGCTTGGTAACGTAGCAAAATTGTCATCACCCCTTGGGCACGATGATCAAGATGGTCTCTACGACTATTTTTCTCGACACAATCGATACAGTGATTGGGAGGCTTCGATGTTAACGAAGAAAGATCAGGAGTCCCTTTCCAATAGATCATACCTAGGCAGGATCGCCGCAAACCTTCCAGCCAAATCCACTCTGTTCTTGATCTACTCCTATATATTAAGAGGTGGATTTCTTGACGGCCGATCCGGCTGGGAATACGCCCGGGCGCTGTCCTTCTATTATTGGCAAATTGAAGTTAAGCGTCGTGAACTCACCCTGGCAGCCTCAAGTCACTCCAATTTAGACGCCGCTACTAGTTGAGAAAAGTTTAGGCAGACGAATAGTGACGTCTAGGCATGAGAGGATATTCTGACCTGGCTATCCGCAGGACGGAGGACCCTCAACGCCCATAGAACGGTCAACCATCCAACCGTGAGGCTATGCGAAATCAGGCTGCCGTAGAGGGGTCCTGCTAGACCGATCTGCTGGGTCAAATAGATGCTGAGTGGAACATTTATCCCCGCCATGATCAACGCGGGAATCGCCTGTGACCATACTTTCCCAGCACCATTCAGCAGAAAACTAAACTGCATCATGGCAAAGTTGTATGTGTTCCAGACTGCGAAGGCAAGAAAGAGATCCCAAGATGGGGAAATTGAGGAACCTACCCAAATTGGGACTAGCGACGGGCCCAATAACACGGCCAGGCCAGCTGCAACAACAAACAGCGTCATAGTTATCGAAAAAGTATGCCAAAATTTCCGACGCACCCATTCTTTATCATCCTCAGCTAGCGCATGAGCTACCGATGCCCACATCTGCTGCAGACCACCAGCAAACAATTGAATAAGGGACGAAAATATGCGCGTCAGAACAGCAAAGACAGCGGCACCCGCTGAGCCCAGAACGTATGCAACAACGAGAATATCCGTTTGATAAGCAATCGCTCCGGCGATTCCCATAACGAGAAATGGCAAACCTCTTAGGACCATATTCAAAGCCCCCGAAAAACTTAGCAGACTCCACTTCGGTAGAACATACCTTTTATGCCGAATAAATAGGTAGATTGTCACAGCAAAATTGGTAATACCAGGCACACCCACGAATATGAGAACAAAGTAACTGAGCGACAGATCGAACGAGACACCTATCGCGACTAAAACGAGCACCATCACCCCGCTGACTAGATTTACTATGCCAGTCAATAGTCCAAATTGTAAGGACAGAGCTATCCGCGGTCCCACGTTGAATGGAAGCGTCACGCCAGTCGCAACCACGTACAATAACAGGGAAAGTCTGATCTCAGTTGCATTCACGCCTGGAGCGTCAAAGAGTAGTTCACTCGGCAAGTTTAGAACAATGGGACAACCTAAAACTACGACCAGTCCACCAATTACTGATAAGGCAGCATATGAATTTGTGACCGCAGTGCGCATATCGCGGACCGTCCTGCGCGCATACGACCGGGCAAGGTCACTCACGAGAGATCCGCCAATGCCGAAGTCAAGAAACCCAAATAGACCAGTTAGCCCCACAATGATTGCCACTACGCCGTAGGCGTTAGCGCCCAAGTGTCTAGTCGCAGCCCCAATCGCGGCGAGACCGAGCAGAATTGTTAGTACTTTTGCGCCAGCACCGGACACGAACGCCCGCCGAATTGCCATATCTCGAATATTTTCACTGGGACGCGGGCATCGAATAGACCGTCGAGATGCCATCATCCAAGGACCTGTTGATACGCATTCCTTGTGAGTTCGGCCGTCTTCTGCCAGCTGAATTCAGCCACCCGATTCAGCCCGAGTGCCTGGAGAACCTGAGTGCGTTCAGCGTGATCAACCACTGACAACATTTCCGCTGCTAGGGCACGCTCGTCGCCACGCGGAAAGACCCGTGCGGCGTCACCGGCAACCTCGAGCAACGCTGGGGCGTTCGAAATAACGATTGGACAACTGCACGCGAGCGCTTCAAGGATTGGAAGACCGAAACCCTCGTAGAACGAAGGGTAGACAAACACTGTTGCGCGTCGATATATCGTCGCAAGATCTGCATCCGTGGGGCTGCAGTGAAGAAAATTTTTCCCGAGATTCAAAGCACGAATTTGCTGCCGTTCCAAGTTATCCAGCGGATTGCCACCCACGAGAACTAATCCAACATCTAGGTCTTCACGAAGCAGAGCAAAGGCTTTGAGGAACACATCGAATCCTTTGTACGAAAATCGCGCGCCCACAAAGAGTACAAAGGTACGTGGGGTCTCCAACATCGAGGTAACAGTTGGAAGTTCCCCAAGAAAGGGATCTCCCACGGCGAGTGGCGTTACGAAGATTGGAGCGGATATTTTCGGGAAGTATGACAACAGATCATTCTTCGTGGTTTCTGAAACGCACAAAATTGCATCAGCCTCAGTGACCTGCTGGGCCTTGTACTTATGCGCATCGCCGAGTGCAAACTTGTCTGGCAAAATTTCCGGTGACATATCATGGACCGTCATGACTCTCTTATGGCCCTTAGCCAAATGGCGAGAATTGTAGTATGTGGAATGGACTAGGTCAGGTCTCAGGCGCGGACTCCGCGCGAGACCATTGGCAAATGACAATATTCGTGGTCGATTTAGAATGTTGATCGGGAACGGTCTCGAGCCGAGCGCATCGTGGGCGCCCGAAGTCTTCGAAAAGACCGGCAAGCCGGTAACTTCTACGTTGTAGCACGCGTTGGATCGAAACTCACGTACCAACCAAGCGAAGTAAGAACTAATTCCCCCACGAACTTGACTTACGAATATCTGATCGTCAAATTTGACGCGCATGAGTCCTCGAACTCCTCACTCTTGTTCATATTTGACCTCAACTAATAGCATGATCCGATTTTTGATTATTGAGTTGGCGTATATGGGGTGATCATACGAAAAACTCAATCACTGAACCCGTCGGGCCAGAGCCTTGAGTAACACTTATATTCTATTGCACAGAGCCATTCGGACATAAGCGCGGCGGGCAAATGCTACCTTTCGTCTCATACATTGGAAAACCTGTTTCGTGTATCCCGATACATCTTCGTTTGTCTCAATCGATGAGTTCCCGCCGTAAGCGCATGCCTGAAGGTCTCGCCGCCGGATGCGAGGAGGAGCCATCGGTCTCCGATAAGAGAACGGCGAGCCTTACGCGCTTCCCAAAAAAAACTCCATGGGGCCGATGAAGTTTTTGTTCCCGGATGAATTCGTAAAGCCCCAATTTGACACGTCATACGAGTACCGCGAAAGCTTTCCATACTCCATAACCTCAGGTACAATTCGTAGTCCATGCAATACTGGTATTCTTTTGAAAATCCTCCGGCACGATTGAGGTCACATCGACGAACAAAGAATGAACCGCTAAAAACCCCACAACCTTTCAGAGCCAGGGTCTTGAGAGATATTTCCGGCACATTCTTACGGTAGATGACCGAGCCTTCGGCATCAATTACGCTGAAATTGCCATATAGTGCGTTCATGCCGGCGTCTGAATCAGCTGCGCTTCGGATTGAGTTCAACGCCCCATCAAAATACACATCATCGGCGTTGAGCCATCCGACCCAGTCGTTGCTTGCGCGAAGAAGTGCTTTATTCAGCGCGTCTGCCTGCCCTTCGTCCGGCTCGCTTACGATTTTCACCCGGGAGTCATCAAGCTTCATAACGTCAGCTAGCCAACCATCAGTCGAATTCCCATCTTGGATAACTATCTCATCCGCCGGGCCAAGTTGCTGGAGGACACTTTCAACTGCCTGAATTCCGTACTGGCCTGGATTGTAGGACGGCATAAGAATAGAAATAGCCACGTTCACGAGTTTCTCCATAGGTTTGTTCATGCAAAACACCGGTGGACCCGTGGATTGCGGTTCTTTGAACTCCAGAAATTGATTTACTTCCTTGGTGCTAACGTATTGGTCTTCTCATCGCTGACGCCTCGATGAATCTGGCAGATTGAACCGGAAGAGACCTCTGTATCGAGTAGATGGACCATGCGATCGTTGCCGCAGTTAAAAAGCGAGCCGACCCACCGAACGGAGAGAACGCCATATTCCAGAGGAGCATCAACGTGAGGAACCCTGGCAGAACCCATTTATGCTCTAGAGACGCCACCACTACTGAGAATCCGCGAATTATCACCTGCGAGATGTATATCCATACTGCCAGTCCCAGAACGCCAGCACTTATCCATGCGCCCATGATCGTGGAGTGAACGGGCAGGTTGCCTTCCGCCCGCTCCTGCGTTGCAAGTTCGCTCAAGCCAATACTCGCGAGACTCATTCTTGCTTGGTCAGATATTTGTCTGGATATCTCCGCAGCGGGGCCGTAGCCCAACAATGGACTGTTCAGTGCAGCGGGAATGCTGTAGAAGATCTCGTTTCTACCCCCCAACAACATGACTAGGGCTGATCCTCCACCCTGCATGCGAGATCGAACTTCCGCTGATGCTCCGAGAATTCCAGCATTTGCAAGCCCTGTATACACCATCGACAGCAGGGTCCCGACGGAAACAGCGATGATTATCACAGTGATTAGGAAGCGTGTCCGGTCACTGCGCGATCGAAGTCTTTTCTGAAAAGCTAAGCGAGCAATGTCAACGCAGAGAACAATGACTACTATCAGGGCCATGGATCGAAAGTCACCAAGGATGTTGATCGCTGCCAGGACGGCGAGGACAACCCACCGCAAAAGGAAGTTCCGCAGCCGCGATGCAATCCAGACCGCTAGAAGTGTCACTGGGACTGCGTAGCCGAACTTCCAAGGGGATGCGCTAAAAAATATTCCTGGTTGGACAATACATGCAAGCAGATATCCAAGGGCAACGCCCATAAACAGGTTGCGGAAATCCGATTCTGAGGCGCACAGATTTAAGATGAATTGAATGCTTAGAAGTAAGAATAGTACAGCAGAAAAGTCGGTTACGAATGATGAAATGTCTGCTTGATTCCATAGGGAACTGAGCATCAGCCCGAAGCCCCATAAAATGATAAGCAATGTCGTGAGTCGAAGTTCTTTCGAACAGAACCTATTTCGTGTAAGCAAAACCGAAACGAACAGGACGATAACGACGATTTCCGCCAAATAGAGCTGTCCAAAGACAGGGATGTAGAAGGCTGAAAGAAGGCCGAGGATAAAGGGCCCTGTGCGACGTGTTTGGAATCGCTCCAGTTTCGCCCCCCTATTGGTTGTCTTCATGGTTCGAAGCTGATCGATTTGCATCAATCCTGCAATCCTGAAACTTTGATTTTTCCTGACCCCCTCCAGTATCTTAGGTCAAAAATTCCAGGTGAGCGCCCAACCGTTGAGATGACTTCTCCCGGACCCTAGACGTCACGTCTTCGGGTTACGCCGAATGTTTCACGTCGGTCCATCTGAAGTCCTTTGGCCACACTCGCTTCCAAACTGGGTCATGTCTGGACATGGGCCGACTAGTCGGCCGAGCGCAGCACGGCACTTATGCGCACCGCCAATTTGGCAGCCCGACCTCGAAGAAATGCTGTGAGAGGACGCTCAAGGAGTCGAAAAAACAAGAAACCTGACGCCAGCCCAACTACCATGCACGCAAGAAAGATCACGTCTGCCGGTACGTTATACGGAAGCCGCCTCAACAAAAAAGTTACGCAAGCTAAAGCCGGGACGTGAATTAGATAGACGGAATATGAAGCGTCACCCAGACTGGCACAGAGCCTTGAGAACCGCCCAGCCCGCTGCCAATCGAATGCAAGAACCGCGGCAAAGATGAAGAACGTCGGTACGCCCCAAAGAATGACTCGATCAAGGCTCATGGAGCCATCCATTATAGATTCCATCTTTGCCATAGGAATGTCCCCAGACACGGCCACCGGAATCAACGCCGCTATGCTCACGACCCCGGCACAAGCCCAAAACCATTTGTATTGGATTAGGAGCCCACGCTTCCAAATCACGTAAGCGAGGATTCCTAGCGTGAACTCTAAGAGGATTGGGTTTGTAAACCACCGGACCAAGAACGGTGCCCCTGTGAAGAGTTGACCTAAGGCAACCATGACGACCATCGCCACACCAAGCCATCCGATTTTCCGAGACAAGCCAGAAGAAACTGTTATGGCTACAAGTAGGTAAAACGAAACCTCAAATGATAGCGTCCAGCCGAGATATAAGACGGGAACGCTGTACTCGGCTGAATCTAGCCATGGGACGAACGAAATAGCGTTGAAGAGCGCGAGTCCTGTCGGCGGCATGTTCTGAAATATGGCGATTGGCAACATTATCAAACTTGCGATTATGTAGGGCGGGGCCACGCGGACCCACCGCATGCCAAGAAAGCCAGCAGCTGGCCCTACTCCCGACCTGTCAGCAACTGCGTAAGCCATGACGAATCCGCTGATTATGAAGAACAGGTCGACGCCGATGGCCCCGAATTCATCGAAGTTGAATACATCGCGCAGAGTGAACCAACCCGTAGACGTATCGGCTGCGATGCCGATGGCGTGGGTGGCTAGGACCAGAGTCGCTGCCACGCCTCGCATGCTTTGAATGCTGGAGATCCGTGGCCTGGGTATTCCGTTGTGTCTGGTAATCATAAGTCCCCCTGCCGCTGAGCGTAGCCGAACCCGCGCCAGTTTCATTCACGAATTACGACACGTGTCCGCTCTCTTTGTAGAGAAACCGCTCCGCGCTTTCCTATTTGGGTGTGCTCAGCCTCATTGAAGAACGAGTGACACTGCAGAGATATGGCATTCTGTTTCAACACATATTATTCGCCGTAGCGGTCCGTCAGTCGGGCTCGGTCATATTGGCTCTGAAGCTGGCACCATTGTGCCGACGGCATCCGCTGTGGTGTTTCGACGACGACCGGTCGCTCACCTGACTTACGACTCGGCGCCCGAGCGACTCACGAGGAGTCTCCTCGTAGACCGGTTGAGCGTCTCCTCGCCGCCCGGTTGAGCATCTCCTGACCGGGCGCTCCCGACCCGCAGGCATTCCCTCGGGCACGTCGTTCATGACGGCTATTCGGCGCATGTAGAGCAAGTTCTGCTAAACGTTTAACACCACGCAGTAGAGTGTCAAGATGTTGTCGTAGGTTTGCTAGGCAGTGTGACGGCCGTATTCGAGGCGGCGCTGGGAGGGTGAGCGCGGGCATCCGCTCGAGAAGGCGCCACGGCGCGAACCGGGCAATGTACTGGGACTCTCGGGACCGGCGGCCCAGGGCGCCACAGCGGGTGTAGAACTCTTTCGACCAGACTCTGCGCCGCGCTGCTGTGACCGGCCGTGACGCATTCCGCCCTGACGAAAGGAACCCTCCTGTGCCTGCTCTCACCGCTCTTGCCCTGGTGTGCACGCTGACCCCCTCCCCCGCACCGTCGAGCAGTGAGTTGCTGGCGCGACTCATTCTCGACGAGCTCGAGAAACACGGTGTCGAGACCTCCTCGGTGCGCGTGGTCGACCACGATGTGAAACGCGGCGTGCTCGCCGATATGGGCAACGGCGACGAATGGCCGGCCCTGCGGGAGCGCATTCTCGCGGCCGACATCATTGTGCTCAGCACTCCCATCTGGATGGGACACCCCTGCAGCGTGGCCCAGCAAGTGATGGAACGCCTCGACGCCGACCTCGCCGAAACGGATGCCCAGGGCCGCCCGATCATGTACGACAAGGTGGCCACGGTGGCCGTCGTCGGCAACGAAGACGGCGCCCACAAGGCCATCGCAGACATGATGCAGGCGATGAATGACATCGGCTTCAGCATCCCCGCGCAGGGCGGCACCTACTGGGTGGGCGAGGCCATGCAGACCGTCGACTTCCAAGACCTCGACGAGGTGCCGGAGGCTATCGCAACGGCCAATGCCCGCCTCGCCCGGAACGCCGCGCATTTGGCCCGGATGCTGAAGGCGGAGGGGTATCCGGCCGAGTAGGGCGCAGCGGTGCGTTGACCGTGACCTAGTCAACGAGCGGCATCGGGGTGCGTTTCGTCGACCGCCGACGTGACCGTGAAGGCGATGTGGACTGATGTCGCTCATGTCGTGAAGCCTGGAGATTCTGCGCGGAGCTTGACGTTGGAACTCGGCCTGACCGGGAACAATACTGCCGCCGGCTGGACCGTGACCTTGTCGAGTTCCGGGTTGAAGCCGGAATCGGCGTATGACCTGGTCGTCCGATCGACGCCATCCACGATCGCCTTCGGGTCGGCCAATATTCACATCAAAATCGTGACTCGATACCTGGAAGACGTACGCGGCATAGGAACCCACTCGCGTAGGGCTGTGCCTGCAACAGGTAGACAGGGACGCCAGGAAGTCCCAGGTCCGCTGCATCCGTTGTGGAGCACTAAATGCCACGATTGTGCGGCCGGGATTTGCGTCGACTGCGCTGTTCTGACTGTCATCAATCGTGGAAGTTGGTTGCATTCCTCGGCTTAGAGCGGGTCGGCTGTTGTCGTGTCGGTTGCCGCGACACCCTGATAAGACAACCTCGACAAATGCACCAAACTGACGGAATTCGGGCTGGATGCGGGCGTCACCTCGCCCACCTGGTTGGGGTATAAGACAGTGGTCGATTCGGTCATGTCGTTCGACCTGGGCGGGCACGGAAGGGCTGACAGGCAGCGATTGGCCCTGCGGACTCTGGCCGTAGCCCCGACGCCGACCGCGTCAGGCTGGGTGTTCGGCGGATGGTTTAACGACGACTACTGGGGCTGACGGAGGATGAATGCGGCCATGCCGGGCACTGTGCATGCAACGACACCGTGCTCCGGTGCATAGATCAGTCCCTTAGATATCAGGTTGGCACGATTTGGACCGAGACTTGCCGGCGAGCGGCGCATGCGCACGGCAATTTCGCCCGACGAGCTGCCGCTATCGCCATCGTCGGCCATAGAGCGCCTCATATCTAGTGAAATCTAGCTGACTCTACCTCAAAGCTAGAGTGACGTAGATATTACTAGATTTCTCGATTAGGGCACGTACGTTGCGTAGTACGTATCTCTCATTGGGTCGGCCGTCGGCGCGTCAGGAGCGGGTGGCATCCGCTTGTATTGGGGCGGCGGACTGCCGGGGGCGAGTAGATTTGGCTCCTGCCGGGTCAGTTCGCGGCAAATGTGTGCACGCCGCTCAGGGATTGGAACGTGGCATCCGCCGTTACCAGGGTGAGCGATTCCAACATGCTTTGCGCCGCCAGAATGCGGTCAAAAGGGTCACGGTGGTGCCAGTCCAGTTGACCGGCAGCGAGTGCGTGCCGCGATGTGATCGCTAATTCCACGGCCCCCAGGCGCTGCAGGTACTCGGCATAGGCGATCAGTATCGGCGAGGCATCCGGCAGCTTTCCGATTCGGTGCTTGGTCGCAATCTCCCACGCCGTCGCCGCTGACACGATGAGTTCGTTGGAGGGATCGCGAATTAGCGCGGTGGCCTCGGCGGACAACTGGGCCGGGTCACGGAGCGCCCAGAGCAGCGCATGCGTGTCGAGGAGGAGCCTCACGCCCCGCCCCACAAAGCCAGCTCGTCAGCGGAGAGGGGGTCAGAGAACGATGCAGGGATCGAGCCTCCAGGCACAAAACCCAATTCACGCATCGGGGCGGCCTGCAAGGCTGAGAGGCGTGCGATCGGGCTTCCCCCGCGCGCAATGATTATCTCTTCACCGCGCTCGACCCGCGCCAACAACTCGGAGAGCCGCGTTTTCGCATCCTGAACATTCACCTGCTCGCTCATGTTGACCAAGTTTAGTTGACCAACCCGGATCTGGGTAGGCAAGGGGGCGGAATACGCCCCGCCGATCTATTTGTCACCTGTGCTCGACAGCACTTACCTCGCCCGCCTTCTCCACAGCCAGGAGTATTGACGTTGTCCACACTTTTTCCGCTTGCTGCGGCAGCGCGTTGGGGCAGGTGCATAGCCTTCTAATACCGCACAGTGCGATGACCCCGTCGCGTCGTGCCGGCAGGAGCCACCCTTCTCTTGGCATCTGGAGGTCGACTATGTTGAGGCCCGGCCCGATCGAGCCCATGTTCAACGCCCAGATGACCGCCGAAGAGATGGCCGCCACGGCATTTCTCGCCAGGTACAAAGGCGCCACCCGGGTGCTGTACCTGGGCGATCTACGCATCTTCTTCGAATGGTGCGCGGTGAACGGAATCCGGCCCCTCGGGGCTGAGCGGGTGCATATCGAATTCTTCGCTCGCTACCTGGAGGAAGTGCGCGGCAATGGTGCCGCGGCCACCTTTCGCCGATTGTCGGTCATCAAGGGCTTCTACCGCATAGCGGAGGCCGACGGCCGCATCAGCCACTCGCCCATGACGTTCGTGCGCATGCCGAAGGTAGTCTGGGACGAAAATGCGGCAATGGGCCTTGACCGCTCACAGCTGAGGCAGCTTATTCAAACGGCTCGAACGAAGTCGACCACCGACGCCGCGCTCGTTATTCTCATGGGCATGCTGGGCCTTCGCGTGAGCGAGGCCTGCAGCGTACAGATTGAAGATTTTGCTGAGACAAAGAGCGGACATCGAGTGCTTCGAGTCATGGGCAAAGGCGGGAAGCCGGCCACGATCCCCCTCCCGCCGCCCGTATTACAGGCCCTTGAGAACTGCGCGGGAGACCGCACGGTCGGCCAGCTTCTCGTCACGAACATCGGCACGGCCATGGAGCGTGGATCGGCCTATAGGCGCATCAAATCTCTCGGCAAGCTGGCCGGTTTACCCGCCGGACTGCACCCGCATACGCTGCGACACAGTGCGATTACCGCTGCGCTCGACGGCGGGGCCACGTTGCGCGACGCGCAGATCTTTGCTCGGCATGCCGACCCTCGAATGACCGTGCGTTACGACCGCAACCGTGGAAACCTCGACCGGCACGCCGCACACGGTCTCGCCGCCTACCTCGACGACGAGGCATAAATGCCACTGTTAGGGCAGGAGCGGGGTGGCGATCGTCGCCTGGGGGCCGGCCTCACCGCCCAGGGCGGCGACCAGGCGCTCGCGGGCTCGGCCCAGGTGGTCGTCGAGCAACTGGGCGGCGGCCTCGCCGTCGCCGGCCTCGAGCAGTTCGAGAATGCGCTGGTGTTCGGCATGGATGAGGCCGGGGGCGAGCAAATTGAGGGATTGCACTCGGGTCATGCAGAGGCGCACCTCACTCATGAGCGAGCGATACATTTTGGTCACCCTCTCGTTGCCGATGGCCTCAATGAGGCCGAGGTGAAAGCGCATGTCGGGCTCAATGAGATCCATCGGTGAGCCCGCCGTGAGGTGGGCAATTTCTTGGTTGGCCGCCACGGCCTGCGCTGGCACCAGTTTTTGGGCAGCTAACCGGCGCAAAATTTCGCTCTCGAGGTAGGCGCGCGCCAGGTAGATGTCGCGCACTGCCTCGGGACCGAGCACCGCCACCCGGGCGGTTTTATGCGGCCCGCGCACCAGAAGCCCCTCGGCAACGAGACGCTCGATCGCAGCCTTGGCGGTGGGCCGCGCCACGTCGTAGCTGGCGGCAATGTCGGTTTCGGTGAGCGCCGCGTCTGGGGTGAGCTTGCCGGCGAACAGGCGTGTGCGCAGATCGGTGGTGATGGCGTCGACGATGGAGATCGCTGCAACGGGGATGGGCACGTGGGCTCACCTTTCAACGGGGGTGCCTATATCATCCCAGACCGTACAACCCGTAATGTTGACTTACTTGAACACTTGTTAGACAATCGACTAGTCGTTGCGCCTGTGACGCGTTCTCAGTGTGGAGACCAATGTTGTTACCCCGTTCAGACCTCTTTGTGCAGATCACCGACCCCATCTTTGGCAATCTGCTGTTGTCGGCCCTGTGCGCCGCCCTCCCCCTCGTGCTGTTGTTTGTGCTGCTCGGCGTGTTTCGCATGAAGGCGCATAAGGCCGCTCTCGCCAGCCTGCTGCTCTCGATCGTGCTGGCCATCGTGGGCTGGCAGATGCCGGTGGGCCAGGCTCTCAGCGCCGCCGCGGCCGGAGCCTTCTACGGCCTGTTCCCCATCCTCTGGATTTTGGTCAACGCGCTGTGGATCTACAAGCTCACCGTGGCCACGCCGTGGTTTGAGGTGCTGGGCCGCACCATTCGCTCCATCACCAATGACCTGCGCATTCTCTCTATTCTCATTGCGTTCTGCTTCGGCGCCCTGCTCGAATCGCTCGCCGGCTTTGGCGCCCCGGTGGCCATCTCGGCCGCCATGCTCATGGCCGCCGGCATGAAACCGCTGAAGTCGGCGCTCGTCTCCCTGCTCGCCAACACCGCCCCGGTGGCCTTCGGCGCTATGGCAGCACCGATCATTGCCCTCAACGGCGTCACCGGCCTACCCATTCACGACCTCGCCCAGATGGCCGGCCGCCAGACGCCGTTCATTGCCGTGCTCGTTCCGCTCATTCTGGTGTTCATGGTTGACGGCAAGCGCGGCCTCAAACAGACCTGGCCGGTAGCCCTCGTGGCCGGGCTGGTGTTTGGCCTGGCCCAGTTCGTCACCTCAAACTACCTTGCCGTTGAACTCACCGACGTTGTGGCCGCCGTCGTTACCGTTGCCGCGGTACTCACCATGCTGCGGTTCTGGCAGCCCAGAGAGATCATCGGTGTGACGGATGCTGCCAGCCACGATTCCGCCGTTGCTTCCGCCGGTCCGACCGGCCGTCGCACGGCATCCGTCTCAGCCTCGTCCGTCACCTCTACCGCCCCGGTGACCGGCTCGACTGCCGTTATGGAGAAAACCACCCGCCCCCCGGCCCGTCAGGTGTGGAAGGCCATCGCGCCGTACCTGATCATTATGGGCATCTTCTCGATCGCCCAGATTCCCGCCGTCAAGGCCTGGCTGGGCGCCGTGGGCAGCGTGACCTTCGCCTGGCCCGGGCTCGACGTGGTCACCGCCGCCGGAGACCCCGTTGCCGCCCAGAGCTTTAAGCTTGACCACATCAAGGCCACCGGTACCCTGCTGATGCTCTCGGGCATCGTCACCATGATCATGTATCGCATGTCGATTCGCCGCGGCCTCGCCATTTACTGGCAGACGCTCGTGCAGCTGCGCTGGACCATTGTCACCGTCACGAGCGTGCTCAGTCTCTCGTTCGTCATGAACCTTTCGGGTCAGACCAACAGCCTCGGCGTTGCACTCGCCACCACCGGCGTGTTCTTTGCCGTGCTCTCCCCCGTCATTGGCTGGCTCGGCGTGGCGCTTACCGGCAGCGACACCTCATCGAACTCACTGTTTGGCCAGCTGCAGGTCGCCGCCGCGACCCAGACCGGCCTTTCGCCGGTGCTGATGGCCGCCGCCAACTCCTCGGCCGGTGTTCTCGGCAAGATGCTCAGCGTGCAGAACCTGGCCGTGGCCGCCGCAGCCGTGGGCATGGCCGGCGAAGAAGGCACGCTGTTTCGCAAACTGATCGGCTGGAGCCTGGGCCTGCTGGTACTCATCACCGCTTTGATCGTGCTGCAGTCAACGCCCATTCTCGGCTGGATGGTTCCGTAAATGTCTGACACCCTGGCGCGGCGCGCGGCATCCGCTTCGCCGCAGTTGAACGTGCCGCTCGTGCGCGAGCTGCAGACGTCCGTGGCCGACCCGACCCGGGTATTGACCCGGGATATTGACCTGCACGCCAATGCGCACGATGCCTCGCACTTTCTGCTCATTCCGCAGGCGGTCGTGGTGGCCGGTGACGCGCACGAAGTGGGCCAGCTGCTGGCGGCGAGCGCCGCGCAGGGTGTTCCACTCACCTTTCGCTCGGGAGGTACCAGCCTCAGCGGCCAGGCCCTCACCGACGGCGTACTGGTAGACGTGCGCCGCAACTTTAAGAAGATCGAGGTGCTCGATGGCGGAGCCCGCGTGCGCGTGCAGCCCGGCGTCACCGTGCGTGCGCTCAACAACCGGCTGGCCCGCTACGGCCGCAAGTTTGGGCCCGACCCGGCCAGCGAAATAGCCTGCACCGTGGGCGGCGTCATCGCCAACAACTCCTCGGGCATGGCCTGCGGCACCACAGACAACACCTACCAAACCCTCGAATCGCTCACCGTGGTGTTGCCGAGCGGCACGGTGATCGACACCGGGGCAGCGGATGCCGACGAGCGGCTTCGCGCGCTCGAACCCGCACTGCACGCGGGGCTCGTGCGGCTGAGGCAGCGTGTGCGCGGCAACCCGGCATCCGTCGCCACGATTAAGCACCAGTTTTCGATGAAGAACACCATGGGTTACGGCGTGAACAGCCTGCTCGACCATGAGCGGCCGGTCGATATTCTCGCGCACCTCATAGTGGGCAGCGAGGGCACGCTGGGTTTTGTGGCCGACGCCGTGTTTCGCACCGTTCCGAAGCTCGCCCACGTAACGACCAGCCTCATGGTCTTTGACGACCTCGAAGCCGCCAACGCCGCCCTGCCCGCGCTCGTTTCTACCGGCGCGGCCACCCTCGAACTGATGGACGCCCTGTCGCTGAAGGTAGGGCAGGGCCTGCCAGATGCCCCGCCGATAATTGCTGATTTGGCCGTGCGCTCGCACGCGGCACTGCTGGTGGAATATCACGCCGACAGCGCCGAGCTACTGGCCGAGCTGCAGGGCACGGGCTCGCAGCTCGCTGCCGGGCTGGGGCTCTCGAGCCCGGCACGGTTCAGCACCGACGCGGCCGCGCGCACCCAGATGTGGCATCTGCGCAAGGGCCTTTACGCCGCCGTGGCCGGGGCGCGGCCGCGGGGAACCACCGCGCTGCTCGAAGACGTGGTGGTGCCGGTTCCCGCGCTGGGACGCACCTGCATCGAGCTGATCTCTTTGTTCGACAAGTATTCCTACCGCGACAGCGTGATCTTTGGACATGCCAAAGACGGCAACATTCACTTCATGCTCACCGACAGCTTTGCCGAGGCTGCCTCTCTGGACCGCTACCGCGATTTCACCGAAGACATGGTGTCGCTGGTGCTCGGCGAGGGCGGATCGCTGAAGGCCGAACACGGCACCGGCCGCGTGATGGCGCCCTACGTGCGCCGGCAGTACGGCGACGAACTCTACGACGTGATGCGGCAGATCAAACTGCTCTGCGACCCCGCCGGCCTGCTCAACCCCGGCGTGCTCATGAACGATGACGCCGAGGTGCACCTGCGCGACATCAAGAGCACCCCGGCCGTGGCCGAACAAGTGGACCGCTGCGTGTCGTGCGGCTACTGCGAACCGGTCTGCCCGAGCCGCGAGATCACGCTGACGCCCCGGCAACGCATCGTCACCCTGCGCGCCATTGAGCAAGCGCGCCTCGACGGCAACACTGCTTTGGCAGCTTCACTCACCAAGGACTACGACTACAACGCCGTGCAAACCTGCGCGGTCGACGGAATGTGCCAAACGGCCTGCCCGGTGAACATCGACACCGGCCTGCTCGTAAAGAGCCTGCGGGCAGCGGATGCGAATCCGGTGGCCGGCGCGGTCTGGAACGCTGCCGCCCAGAACTGGGGCACCGTCACCCGCGGCGCCGGCCTGGCCCTCACCGTCGTGAAAAAGGTGCCGACTCCGCTCGTGCTCGGGCCGAACAAGCTCGCCCGCGCGATGCTCGGGGCCGACACGGTGCCCCTCTACTCGGGCGAGCTGCCGGCCGGCGGGGTGTCGCGGGCGCGCGCTGTTCCGGTTTCTGCGGCATCCGTTGTGTACTTTCCAGCCTGCGTCAGCACCATGTTTGGGGCAGCGGATGCCGCCACCTCCGGCGTGCAACTGAGCTTCGAGGAGCTCTGCGACCGTGCGAACATCACCCTGCTCGTGCCGCCGGCCATCGACAGCCTGTGTTGCGGAACCCCGTGGGCGTCGAAGGGTATGGCGGCCGGACAGGCCAGCATGCGCGCCCGCACCCTGGCGGCGCTGCACGCTGCCACCAACGACGGCGAGCTCACGATTATCTGCGATGCCTCCTCGTGCACCGAGGGGCTGCGGCAGACCATTGAGAGCGACACGAGCAAGAACCGGCTGACCGTTATGGACGCGGTGGAGTTTGCTGCCCTGAACATTTTGCCCTCGCTGCCCGCCTACGCGAAGCTCGACTCGCTGGCCCTGCACCCGACCTGCTCGTCAACGCGCATGGGAATCAACGATGCGCTGCAGAGTGTGGCTGATGCCGTCGCCGACCGGGTGGATATTCCGGAGAACTGGGGATGCTGCGGCTTTGCCGGGGACCGGGGCATGCTGCACCCCGAGCTGACGGCGTCGGCAACTCGGGTGCAGGCCGCCGAGGTTGCTGCGATGGGCGCGACCGCGCACGCCTCGTGCAACCGCACCTGTGAGCTCGGCATGACCCGGGCCACCGAGGAGCCCTACCGGCACCTGCTCGAGTTGCTCGCCGACCAGACCCGCCCCGCGTAGGGCGCGACCCCCTCCCTTGGGGGCTGGACAGGTACTTTGGCAAGGAGAAAAGTAGACCTTAACAAACGTTCGGGGGGAACAACGTGCTGTCCATTGCCTATGTAAGTGCCGCGGCGACCGCGATGTCGGACGACGATATCGCCGCAATCCTGGTGCAGGCGCGAGCGAACAATGTTGCGCACCAGCTCACCGGTGCCCTCATCTATCACGATCGCAAATTCATTCAAATCCTCGAGGGGCCCGAGCAGGAGGTTCGCTCACGGTTGCGGGCCATCACCGCCGACCCGCGCCATCGCAGCATCCACATGGTCAGCGAAGAATCGATAACAGAACGTCAATTTCCGCAATGGACCATGGGCTTTCGCCCCCTCTCCGATCCTGCGGTGAAACACTTGGCAGGATACGACGACATCTTTGATGGGAGTACCGGCGAGGTGCATCTGGAACGGGGCACCGATCAGGCGCAGGCGCTTCTGGAATGGCTCGCACGGTACTGGTTCTCCCCCGTCGCGTAAATTACCTGGGCCGATGCGCCCTTCCCGAGATGGTCAGAGGGGTCTACTCTCACTAGATTCGACCTGAACGAACGAAGGAAACCAGAATGCCCTCCGCCAACACGAGCATGCCCGACAACGCCGACGACAACTCGTTCGAAGGCCCCGACGTGGAAACCCACACCGAATCCAAGGAGCCGAACGGTCTCGGCAAAGACGGCACCATCCCCAATCACCCCGGAGGGATAGCCGAAGGCCACACCGGCACCGCTTCGAGCTTCGAACCAGAGGAAGACGAACAGGCGTGACGGCCGGCTGGCCACGTCATCCGCTCAATCGCTGAGGCACCGACGACTGGGCACGCCCAGTTCGGTGTCGGGCATTGTTCGCCAGGGCGAATTTGAAGCCGGGTGCTTGGCTTCGCTCGACCAACGACATGCTCAACCGAACAGAACCGCGGCTTCGTCGTAGCGGCTCTGCGGAACCGTCTTCAGCCGGCCCAGGGCCTGCTCAAATCGCACCCGTGCTATCTCCGTGCCCTTGAGCGCAACCATGGTGCCCCACGCGCCGTCCACCACCGAGTCGATGGCCGCCATGCCGAGCCGGGTGGCCAGCACCCGGTCGAAGGCTGACGGCACGCCGCCGCGCTGGATATGGCCAAGAATAGTGGCCCGGGTTTCGATGCCGGTGCGGGCTTCCAGCGTCGGAGCCAGCTGGTCGGCGATTCCGCCGAGCCGCGGACGGCCGGACGTGTCCAGGCCGCGCTCGGAGTGGGCAGAGTCCAGATGCTCCGGAACAAAACCTTCTGCCACCACCACCAGCGGTGCGCGCCCCCGGGCATTGGCGTCTTGCACCCATTGGGTGATTTGCTCAATGCTGGTCTTCTGTTCGGGAATGAGGATGGCATGGGCACCGGCGGCCATGCCGGCGTGCAACGCGATCCAACCCACGTGACGCCCCATCACTTCGGCGATAATGCATCGGTGGTGCGATTCACCGGTCGTGCGCAGCCGGTCGATCGCCTCGGTGGCGATCTGCACCGCAGTGTCGAACCCAAAGGTGTAATCCGTGGCGTCAAGATCGTTGTCAACTGTTTTGGGCACGCCCACGATCTTCAGCCCGGCGTCGGTCAAACGTTTAGCTGCCGCCAGGGTTCCCTCACCGCCGATCGCGATGATCGCGTCGATGCCCAACCGGCGCATGTGCGCTCGAATGACCTCGGGGCTGCCGCCATTGTCGAAGGGGTTGGTGCGCGAGGTGCCGAGGATGGTGCCACCCTGCTTGGCGATACCCCGCACCAGGGCACGGGGGATGTCGATGATGTCACCCTCAACGACACCGCGCCAGCCGTCAAGGAAACCCACGAATTCATGACCGTGGCTGGCGATTCCTTTTAATACGGCACCGCGGATCACAGCGTTCAACCCGGGGCAGTCGCCACCACTGGTGAGAATTCCAATTTTCATGTTTCGGCTCATATCGTAGGGGACAAGTCAGGCCCGGGGTGAACCCCGGGCCTGAAGTGGCAAAGCTAACGGGTCAAGAATTGAAAATTACGAAGAACTTTCTGATCCGTTTCTGAATGTCCCACGTGCCTTGCCACCCAATGGGGAAGACGGCGGCAGTTCCGGCCTCCACCGTGATGGCTTCGCCGCCATCCTCAGTGACCACCATGCGGCCCTCAAGCACGTGGATCGCCTCACCGCGATCCAAGAACTCCCACCGCGAGAGGCCTGGCTCGGCTTCCCAGATTCCGCTCAAGATGCGCGAGTCGTCGCTGACGTACGGAACGGACATTCTCACCGCAATATCGTCGCCGAGAACCTCGGCGAAGGGCTGGCCCAGAAGAGACTCGTCGAGCTCCCCCGCAAAGAGTTCACTGGGCTTGAAGGTGATGCTCATATCAAAGTACCTTTCTGATGCGGCTCGCCGAACTCTCTTCGACGGGCTGGTGGTGGTGGCCGCAGCTAGATAAGCAGCGGTTGAACTTAGGCCAGGGCGGCAAGCAACGACAGCGCCTCTTCAACGACATCCGAGGAGGGGAAGGACGGCCGGTTCACGCCGGCCATTTCTTCCATCACACGGATAACTTGGCAGCTGTAGCCAAATTCGTTGTCGTACCAGACATAGACGACCAGGTTCTTCTCGTCTGAAATGGTGGCGAGGCCGTCAACGATGCCGGTACGGCGGGACCCGACGAAATCGGCGGAAACCACCTCGGGTGAGTCGGAGTAATCGATCTGCTGACGCAGATCCGAATGAAGGGACATCTCACGGAGGTAGCTGTTGATCTCGCCCTTGCTGGTGCCGTTCTCCAGGGTGAGGTTCAGGATGGCCAGGGAAACGTCGGGGGTAGGAACGCGGATGGAACTTCCCGTGAGCTTGCCCCGTAGTTCAGGGAGCGCTTTGGTAGCAGCCTGGGCGGCGCCGGTTTCGGTGATGACCATGTTCAGGGCGGCGGAGCGCCCGCGGCGGTCGGCCTTGTGAAAATTGTCGATCAGGTTCTGGTCGTTGGTAAAGGAGTGCACGGTCTCAACGTGGCCGTGCACAACGCCGAATTTGTTATTGATCGCTTTCAGTACCGGCGTGATGGCATTCGTGGTGCAGGACGCCGCTGACACGATCTGGTCAGTGTCTTCGATAGTGCCGTGGTTGATGCCGTACACGATGTTTTTCAGATCACCCTCGCCCGGAGCCGTCAGCAGAACGCGAGCAACCCCCTTGCTCTGCAGGTGCCGGGACAGTCCTTCGACATCGCGCCAACGACCAGTGTTGTCAACCACGAGAGCCTTGTGGATGCCGTAGGCGGTGTAGTCGATCGTGGCCGGGTCGTTCGAGTAAATGACCTGGATCTGCACCCCGTTGGCCGTGATGGTGTTGGCAGCCTCATCAATCCGGATGGTGCCGTTGAAGGAGCCGTGCACCGAGTCACGGCGCAGCAAGCTGGCGCGTTTGGAAAGGTCATTGTCGGAGCTGCGTCGCACCACGATGGCACGCAGGCGCAGTCCGTGCCCGCCGCCTGCCTCTTCGACCAGGAGACGGGCCAGAAGGCGTCCGATCCGGCCGAAGCCGTACAGAACGACGTCGGTGCTGGCACGGTAATCGCCGCCGCGCTTGCCAACGATCCCAGCGAGCTCGGCGCGCAAAAAATCGTCCAGACTGGCGTGACTGCCTTGTGCCTTGAATTTCTGGTTCAGAAGCGCGATGTCGATCGCAGCCGAACCGAGCTCCAGCTTCGCCAGGGCGGTCAGCAGCGGGGCAGTTTCCTCCAGGCGCAATTCCTGCGTACTGACTCGACGCGCGAATCGGTGCGCCTTGAGAATGTCGATGGCGGACTTGCTGATCAAGCTTCGGCCGTGGATGCTGGTCACCACGTTGTTCTCGCGGTACAGCCGGCCGATCAGCGGGATCATGGCCTCGGCGAGAGACTCCCTGACCGTCCACGCTTCAAGACAAGCATCTGTGGTTTGTAACATCGGACTGCCTTTCTATTCAACGGTCGGGTTCTACTTGTTTTCCTCCGGGAGGCCTGACATCCATCGTCCTATCATCTGCGGGTAGGGGAAACGCTGATCGGGACGGTTTAAACGACTCGTTTGGGTAGGCAGCCCTGCCGCTAGTGAGTCTCGACTGCCTCGACTTCGCTTTTGTCCTCGCCCCAGAGCGTGTGGAAGCTCCCTTCGGCGTCGACGCGGCCGTAGGTGTGCGCGCCGAAAAGGTCGCGCTGGCCTTGGATCACTGCGGCCGGCAGGCGCTTTCGGCGCAGTCCGTCGTAGTAAGCCAGCGAGGAGGAGAACACCGGCACCGGGATGCCGAGCTGCACCGCGGTCGAGACCACCCTGCGCCAGGCCGGGAGTACGTCGGCGATTGCCTGAGTGAAGATCGGGGCGAACAGCAGATTGGCCGGCTTCTCGGCGGCTGCGTACGCTTTCGTAATCTCCGTGAGTAGTTCGGCGCGGATAATGCAGCCGCCGCGCCACAGCGAAGCAATCTCGTCGAGTTGCAGGTCCCAGCCGTATTCCTGGGCGGCCGAGGTCAGCATGTCCAACCCTTGGGCATAGGAGACCAGTTTGGAGGCGTAGAGGGCCTGGCGAACGTCCTCGACGAAGCTCTCCGAAATCTCGACGTCAGCTTCGGCGCCGGCGAGCAGTTTCTGGGCCAGGTCGCGCTGTTCCGTCTGGGACGATAACGCACGGGCGAAGACCGATTCGGCAATTCCCGACGTCGGCGAACCCAGCTCGAGCGCCGAGATGACGGTCCAGCGGCCGGTACCCTTCTGCCCGGCGGCATCAACGACGACGTCTACGAACGGCTTGCCGGTCTTCGCGTCGACGTGGCCGAGCACCTCGGCGGTGATCTCGATCAAGAACGAGGCGAGGTCGGTCTTGTTCCACTCTCGGAAGATCTTGGCCTGCTCGGCCGGTTCAATGCCAGCTGCCGAGCGCAGCAGGTCGAAGGCTTCGCCGATGACCTGCATGTCGGCGTACTCGATGCCGTTATGCACCATCTTGACGAAGTGGCCGGCACCGTCGGTGCCGATCCAGGCGCAGCACGGCTTGCCGTCGACGCGGGCCGCTATCTTTTCGAGCAGCGGACCGAGCGCGTCATAGGATTCTTTCGAACCGCCGGGCATGATCGAGGGACCGTTGAGGGCTCCTTCTTCGCCACCGGAGACGCCGATGCCCACGAAGTGCAGATTGTTCTTGGCGAGCGCGGCTTCGCGGCGGCGGGTGTCCTCGTAGTGAGAGTTACCGGCGTCGATGATAATGTCGCCCGGTTCCAAAAGCGGCTCAAGCTGCTCGATCACGGAGTCGACCGGTTTGCCGGCCTTGACCATAATCAGCACGCGGCGCGGCTTCTGCAGGGAGTCGACGAGCTGCTGCAGGGTTTCCGTGCGAATGAAATCGCCGTCTTGGCCGTGGCGGGCAAGCAAGGCGTCGGTCTTTTCGACGGACCGATTATGCAGGGCAACGGTGAAGCCGTTTCGGGCTAGGTTTCGGGCGAGGTTGGCCCCCATCACCGCAAGGCCGGTGACACCGATGTGTGCTGACATATAACTCCTAAATATTGTCGGTCGAATGCTGGCTCTTCTGGCGTCTTGGTGCTGGCTTAGTCAAATACCTCGCCGGAGGTTTCGTAGCTGGCGATCTGGCCGATGCGGCGCGAGTGGCGTTCGGCGTTGCTGAATGGTTCTTGCAGGAATGCCTCGATCAGTTCGGTGGCCTCCGCAACGGTGTGCTGGCGCCCGCCCACGGCCACCACGTTGGCGTCGTTGTGTTCGCGGGCCAGTTTGGCTGTGTCGAGATTCCAGGCCAGCGCCGCGCGCACACCTGGCACCTTGTTCGCCGAGATCTGCTCACCGTTACCCGAGCCGCCAAGAACGATCCCGAGGGCGTCAACGCCGGCAGCCTGATCGGCCACGACGGCGGCCGCAGCTTTAATGCAGAATTCGGGGTAATCGTCTTCGGCGTCGTAGGAGGCAGGCCCGTGGTCGACCATCTCGTAACCGTTGGCTGACAGTACGGTGATGAGGTGGGAGCTGAGCTCCATACCGGCGTGGTCGGTGGCAATGTGAACGCGCATTAGTGGTCCTTCAATCTGTGATTGGGGTGTAGCTCTGGCACAAACCGCCTCAGTGAACGGATGCGTACCCGAAAGCGAGTTGCCCGTTCGCGCGCAACGACTCAATCGCGTCGGCGGGCGATGGCCTGCCGTAGACGGCCGATCCGGCTACAAAGACATTGGCTCCGGCCTCCGCGGCGCGCACAATGGTGTCTTGGGTGATGCCGCCGTCAACCTGGATGGCGACGTTGGCCCCTGAACCGTCGACCGCCGCGCGGGCACGGCGAATCTTGGGCAACATGATGTCCAGAAACTCCTGACCGCCAAAGCCCGGCTCCACCGTCATGATCAACAGCATGTCGATTTCTGAGAGCATGTCCAGGTACGGTTCCACCGGGGTGGCGGGGCGCAGCGCCAGGCCCGCCTTGGCTCCGCGAGCGCGAAGCTCGCGAGCGAGCTTAACGGGGGCGTTCGACGCCTCGACGTGGAATGTCACCGAGCTCATGCCAGCGTCGGCGAACGACGGCGCCCAGCGGTCGACATCGGAAATCATCAGGTGCACGTCCAACGGAACGGGACTGACCTTTTGCAGCCGTTCCACGACGGGCAGACCGATCGTCAGATTCGGCACGAAATGGTTGTCCATGACATCCACGTGCACGGCATCGGCATTGCTGATGCGCGCCAGCTCGGCTTCGAGGTTGACGAAGTCGGCCGAGAGGATGCTGGGATTGATGCAACACTGCAGGTGTGACTGGGACATGATTTCTGCCTTTCGGTAGCGGTCAGGGCTCACGGAGCGTGAGGGCTCAGCGGGTGAGTACCGTGCGTGCGGCGGAAAGGGCACCGTCGACGTCGGAGAGGAGTTCCTTCCAGCTGGTCACGAACTTGTCCAGGCCCTCAGATTCGAGTAGTGCGACGACCTCGGCGTAGGAAATGCCCACCCGCTTGAGCGCTGCCAGGGTGACATTGGCCTGGGAATAGTTTCCAGTGATCGTGTCGCCGGTGACGACGCCGTGGTCGAAAGTGGCGTCCAGGGTCTTTTCGGGCATGGTGTTCACGATGCCGGGAGCAACGAGTTCGGTGACGTAGAGGGTGTCGGGGTAGGCCGGGTCTTTGACGCCGGTCGACGCCCAGAGTGGACGCTGCGGGAGCGCGCCGACGCCAGCCAATGCCGCCCAGCGTTCGGTTGAGAAGAGCTCTTCGTAAACCTGGTAGGCGAGGCGAGCGTTGGCCAGGCCTGCCTTGCCCTTGAGCGCCTTGGCTTCAGCGGTGCCGATGGAGTCGAGGCGCTTGTCGATTTCTGAGTCCACCCGGGAGATGAAGAAGGAAGCAACGGAGTGGATCGTTGCCAGGTCGTGGCCGTTTTGCTTGGCCTGTTTCAACCCCAGCTGGAAGGCGTTGATGACCGCCCGGTATCGCTCCAGCGAGAAGATCAGGGTCACATTGACGCTGATGCCCGCTGCGAGGGTTGCCGTGATGGCGGGGAGGCCTTCGGCGGTTGCCGGAATCTTAATGAGGACGTTATTCTTGCCGACCTTCCTATAGAGCTTCTGGGCCTCGGCGATCGTGCCGGCGGTGTCCCAGGCGAGGCGGGGGTCGACCTCGATGGAGACACGGCCGTCGACGCCTCCGGTGGCGGCGGCGACCGGCGCGAAGAGGTCGCAGGCATCGGCGACGTCGGCCGTGGTGATCTCGAAGATGGTCTCATCGAGGCTCGCGCCCTGTGCGGCAAGTTCGGCAATCTTCGCGTCGTAGTCCGTGCCGGAGGTGATCGCGGCCTGGAAGATAGACGGGTTGGTGGTCACGCCGACGACGTTTTTAGTGTCGATGAGCTTCTGCAGGCTGCCGCTGGAGAGCCGTTCGCGGGAGAGGTCATCGAGCCAGATAGAGACGCCGGCGTCGGAAAGCTGTGCGGTGGGGGTTGCATTGGTCATCTTTTGCTTCTTCCTTGAAAAAATGATGGACACTCGGGAGCTTGCGGCCGGCGTCGCGGAACGCCCCTTGGCGGGGCAGTCCGCGACGCCGGCCGCGGTGGTGCTTAGGGTTAGTTACCTGCTGCGGCGAGGGAGTCCTTCGCCGCGGCGGTGACGGCTGCCGTGGTGATTCCGAACTCCTGAAACAGGCGCTTGTAGTCTGCCGAGGCGCCGTAGTGCTCGAGGCTGATGGAACGGCCGGCATCGCCGACGAATTCCTTCCAGCCCAGCGCCAACCCGGCCTCGACGGAGACCCTAGCCTTCACGGCGGCGGGCAGCACCGACTCGCGGTAGGCGGCATCCTGCTTGTTGAACCACTCAACGCACGGTACTGAGATGACTCGGGTGGCGATGCCTTCGGCTTGCAGTGCTTCGCGGGCCTCAACGGCCAGCTGCACCTCGGATCCGGTTGCGATCAGCAGCACCTGCGCCGGCACGGTGGCGCCGTTCTTGGATGCCTCGGCCAAAACGTAGCCGCCCCTGGCTACGCCGGCGGCGGAACCGAAGGTGTCGCCCTGAGCCTTGCCGTCGCCGCGGGCGTAGGTCGGGATGTTCTGACGGGTCAGCACGATGCCAGCCGGGTTTTCGTGGTTCTGCAGCATCGCCTTCCAGGCAACGGGAACCTCGTTGGCATCGCCAGGACGAACGACGTCGAGGCCGGGGATGGCACGCAGGGTCGAGAGTTGCTCCACCGGCTGGTGCGTCGGGCCGTCCTCGCCAAGTCCGATGGAATCGTGCGACCACACATAGATGGACGGAACGCCCATGAGTGCGGATAGGCGGATAGCCGGGCGCTGGTAGTCACTGAAAATCAGGAACGTACCCGAGAACGCCCGGGTGCGACCGTGCAGGGAGATGCCGTTCACGATCGACGCGGCGGCGTGCTCTCGGATGCCGAAGTGCAGTACCCGACCGTAGGGGTTGCCCTTCCACGAATCGGTGGAGCGAGACGTGGGGATGAACGACGCGTTCCCTTCGATCGTGGTGTTGTTTGAATCGGCGAGGTCGGCCGAACCGCCCCACAGCTCTGGGAGTACCGGGCCGAGCGCGCTGAGCACCTTGCCCGAAGCCGCGCGGGTGGACACGTCTTTACCCGCTTCGAAAGCCGGAAGAGCGGCATCGACGCCGGCAGGAAGCTTCTTGGCTTCGATGCGCTCCAACAGGGCAGCACCCTCGGGGTTACCCGTCTGCCACGCTTCGAACGAAGTCTGCCATTCGTTGTGGGCGACGGCACCGCGTTCGACGACAGCGCGAGCGTGGGCCAGAACGTCTGCATCCACCTCGAAGGACTTGGCCGGGTCAAAGCCCAGAACCGTCTTCAGCCCGGCAACCTCGTCAGCGCCGAGGGCGGAACCGTGAATCTTGCCGGAATTCTGCTTCTTCGGCGAGGGATAACCGATGATGGTGCGCAGCGAAACAATAGAGGGCTTCGAGGTCTCGGCCTTCGCCGCGAGGAGTGCGGAGTAGAGCTCTTGCACATCTTCGATGTATTCGCCGGTCTCGGTCCAGTCCACCCGCTGCACGTGCCAGCCGTACGCCTCGTAGCGCTTCAGGACGTCTTCGGTGAAGGCGATGTCGGTGTCGTCCTCGATAGAGATGTGGTTCTCATCGTAAATCACCACGAGGTTGCCCAGCTCTTGGTGCCCGGCCAGAGAGGATGCCTCGGAGGTCACGCCCTCTTGCAGGTCACCATCGGACGCGATGACCCAGATGGTGTGGTCGAACGGGGACGTGCCGGCGGCAGCGTCGGCGTCGAAGAGGCCGCGCATGCGGCGCTGGGAGTAAGCGAAGCCCACCGAGGATGCGAGTCCCTGGCCCAGCGGGCCAGTGGTGATCTCCACACCGGCGGTGTGCTTGTACTCCGGGTGTCCCGGCGTCAGCGAACCCCAGGTGCGCAGCTCCTGGAGGTCCTTCAACTCCAGGCCGTAGCCGGAGAGGAACAACTGAATGTAGAGAGTCAGGGAGGAGTGGCCGGGTGACAGGATGAAACGGTCACGTCCCAGCCAGTCCGGGTTCTTCGGGTCATGGCGCATCAGCTTCTGAAAGAGAAGGTACGCGGCCGGTGCCAGGCTCATGGCCGTACCGGGGTGACCGTTGCCAACCTTTTCGACGGCGTCAGCGGCGAGAACTTTGATCGTGTCGACGGCACGCTGGTCGTCGGCCGTCCAGTTCAGTGGTGCGAATTCAGTGGTTGACTCTGAACCTGTAGCGCTGGCAAGCGTCACGTTTGCTGTCGGATTCACGGTTCGTCCCCTTAGTTGGGTCATCGGCCGGTAGCGGCCGCATGGATGGTCTGTGGTTAGTGTCTATCTTCACCAAACGAACGGGTAGGGGTAACACTGTTTTCTGACGGTTCTAACTACACTTTCGGACTGGTCGGGCGTTAATCATTCGCCGGCGGTAGGCTATCCGCATGAGCGCCGTCGCTAATCAGTCCCTGAAGGACTCCGTCCTTGTTCTTCCGGACCTGCCGTGGCCGCTTCTCGAGGCCGTGGCTGCAGTTGCCGATGCATCTCTGGCACAGATAGCGGAGCGGCTCCGCGACGCGACGCTCCCTTATCTGGCAAGCAGCGCGCTGGTTATCTTCACCGAAGACTGCACCGGGCGGCCACAGAAGAAGGCGGGCGCGGAAGAAATCATTTCTCGCGTCTCCATCACCGAACTTGAGACGCTGCGCGCTCTCCTCACGGATGAGACGCCCTGGTTCGGGGAAGCCGAACTCGCCGGCGCGAACCGCCCCGTACTCGTTGTGAAATACTCCCCCAGCAATGCCATCCTCGTGCTCACCGACCCCCACCCCACCAGTACCGCGCACGACTCCGGACTGGACATGGTGAAGTATCTGTGGCGTCTCGCTGCGCGGCGGATTCAGGAGAAAGTGACCGATGCGCCGCCGTCCTATCTGTTGGAGTCGCGCGCGGCCTCGGCTGAACGCGTTCGCGTGACGGCGGAGCTGACCGATCTACACTCCACGACGCTGGAAATTCTTCTGGCGGCCCTGCGATCATCCTCCCTCGACGATGCAGCAGCCCGCGCCACCGTCACAGGCCTCACCGCCAAGGCCATGGTTGAGCTGCGAACCCTCAGCGACCGCACGACGGACTCGGTGAAGGAGCCCGTCGCCAGAGCATTCGAACGTCTGCGGGATGACCTGCGTCCGCTCACTCGCTTCAGCGGCATCGAAGTTGAATTTATCGAACCGCCGCTGCATGGACGTGCCCTGCCCGGGGAAGTTGCGCACGCCGCCCGGGCTATCGTGCGCGGACTCGTGCTGGCCATGATGGAGGAACCCCACGTCAGCCGGGTGCGCACGCAGTGGGACTGTGACGGCGAGAATCTGCTGATCAACGTGCGAGACGATGGTCGCGGTTCACTCGACGCCGACGCACCGAGCATCGCACGGCTCGACCGTCGTGTGCAGGCTCTCAACGGTCAGCTGCGGATGGATGTCATGCCGGGCTGGGGTGCCGACATCTTTGTGGCGTTGCCGCTCGACCTGCCGGCGCGCCCAGCCGAGGATGTGGCCGAATGGAATCTGGCCACCCGTGAACTCGAAGTGCTGCAGCACCTGGCCGCGGGGGAACGCAACCGAACCATCGCCACAACCCTGGGCATCAGCGAGAATACGGTCAAGTTTCATGTGCGAAACCTGTTCCGAAAGCTTGACGTGGGCTCCCGCACCGAGGCTATCGCCCTGGCCCACAGCCACGGACTTCGTTAACGGATGCCGCCTGCCGGAGCAGCAAGGCAGAACCAAGAAGGGAATGTCTCGGAATAGCTTCCGAGACATTCCCTTCGCTCTATCTACGCGATCACCGAACCGGGTCTGGAACTAACTCCGGGTTTCCTGGATCGAGATCGAGATCGAGCGCGCGAGCGGTGGCTGCGGCTTCTGCTGCTTTCTGGTGTTTACTCAATTCGTGCTGGGAGTAGAACCAGATGGGTATGTACAGGGACAAGACGATGAAGCCGACCCAGGTCGCGCCCCAGCCGATTTCCAAACTGTTCAGGTAGATCACACCCACCAGACACAGGGGCAGATTGAACAGTCCGAAGAGCATGGCGACATGTTTCCAGCCTTTGGGTGCCTTGAAGGGTCGTTCCAGATTTGCAAAGGACGGGTGCTTCTTAGCCTTGACGTAGGCGAACAGGCTGATTCCGTTGGCAAAGGTGTACCCGATCGCAGCAGCCGCAAGAATTGCAGCCATGGATCCGACGGAGATCAGCACCATGTTGAACGCTGCGGTGACGAGCAAAGCTACGAACGGAGTTCCGTGACGATTGGTTTTGCCAAAGAACTTGGGGAGGTTGCCTTCCGTGGCCATGGAGTGCATGGCGCGGGACGCGCCCAGGTAAGCCGTTTGAATGATCAAGATCATGGCGACGATCAACATGATGATGGTGAGCAAGGAACCGGATTCACCGAAGATCGCCTGGGCGACTGGAATCAGTGGCGACACCGGCTCGGCAACGACACCGTCAACACCGAGCACACCGATCACTGCAGTTTGCACCAGCACATAAGAGAGGAAGCAGATCAGGCCAACGGCAAACAGCGCCTTGGGGACGTCCTTGGACGGGTTCTTGTATTCCGGGCCGTAGATGGCGGCGGTTTCCCAACCACAGGCGCTCCATTGGGCGATGGCAAAGATGCCGAGCAGGATCAGGATATGGTTCATGTCCCAGGTCCAGTCAGCCGGCAACCAATTGCCGGTGATATTGGCCAGATCGACGTGTCCGGTCGCGAAGGGTGCCACGGTCAAGACAATCAGCGGGATCAGGGAAAGCGCGCCCAGTATGTAGCCCAGGATGGCGCCGTCCTTGAGGCCGAACCAGTTCACGACGGACAGTCCGGTAAAGATCACCAGGCCTGACAGCAACGAGAGCTGATACTCGGTGAAGGTCTCGCCCAGGATCGGGAACAGGCCGTGCAGGTAGCCGCCGATCAAAATGGCGAAGATTGCCAGTACCGGGTTCCAGGCAAACCAGTAGCTCCAGGCGCTGAAGCCGCCGAGCAGCTTTCCCTTGTCGTACTTGCCGGTGAAGTTCTCGGTGCGGAAGACGTGCTGCGCGAAACCTGGAAGACCTGAGGCCTTGGGAAAGGTGGTTGCCATCTCGGCGTAGGCAGCGTTTTGCATGAACCCCTGGATGACCGATAGGCCCCAGATAACGATCGCTGCGGCGGAGGTCCACAGCGGAAGATAGCCCAGAGAGGGCAGAATCAGCAAGGGCACCCCCAGCGCGATGGCCATCCCCTGCTTCCAATCGATCGATCTTTTCAGATGATCGACTTCATCCGAACGGTGTTCAGTCATGACAATCTCCCTTAGCAATCTTTAGGTCTCTGATTTTTTAGTCACGCAACGTATTTCTGGAGTATCTAAAATGGCCGTGAAAATGCAGCGCTCCGGCTAGTAGTCGGCCGAGCGGTGAACTTGACGAAGCAAACTCAGATTTCGAAGTACCTGAACGAGTGGGATTCCAAGCCCTGGGGGTTGGGGCCGTAAATGGTGAACATGTGTGCGTAGACGGGGGCCCAGTATCGACCGGTTCGTCCGGGATTGACGCGTGCTGAGTCGCCCGGCTTGAGGATGACAGTCTTGCCATCGGTCTGAATGTGGAGTTCACCTTGCAGCAGGAAGTTCGTCTCGGTGTGCGGGTGGAAGTCTTCCCATCCGCAGGCCTCCAGCTCCCACTCCGAGAGGAGGACGTCGTCCCACGCGCCGACAGGATCAGCGTTAATGAACCGGCAGCGCAATCGCGGCCATTCGTCCTTCATCGGCGTCATGAGCTTGGTCGGCCAGTAGTCGAGCGTGGGCAGCGTCGGAGGTTGAGGGGTAGTTGGCGTCATTGTCGGTAACCCTTTTCGTCAGTGAAAAATCTGCTTGGGGCGTGCTGTGGAGTATCTCAGCGACATGGCAAGATCGTGTCGCGGGCGACTTTGCTGTGAAGACACTTTCACGGACAAAAGTTCAAGTCAATGGTTCACGTTGAAGAACTCGCTCGTTTCGAGTGTCCAAACGAATAGTCTTTTCCCACCGTCTCTCTCAAACCGGGGCGGTAGAAGCTGGAGCATGCACCATGCGGATACCCGCAGAAGAACGAAAAATTCAGCTGATTGCAGCGACCGTGGAACTCATGAGACGTGAGGGCGTTCAATCGGTGACGATGCGAACTATTGCCAAGGAAGCCAATGCCCCCCTGGCCACCGCACACTATTGCTTCAGCAATAAAGACGAGCTCATGGACGCGGCCGCCGAGGCCTGGTTGAAGAACCTGAACCGCTTTTCTCGCGATGTTCCGGTTCACTTGGGCCTGCGCAAGGCCGTGGAACACGTGGCCGACGGTTACTGGCGTTCGCTGGAAGAAGAGCCCGCAAGCCTGCTCGCTGAGATCGAACTCATCATGTGGGCAACCCGCAATGCCGACACCAGCCCGCTGGCCGCGAAAATATATCCTGCCTACGAAGTCGAGCTGGGACACATGTTGGCGCCGGCAGCCGAGAGCAACGGCGATCAATGCCTCATGAGCATCTCGGCCCTGGTCAGGTGTTTTCTCATGATCTACGACGGAGCAGCGATTCAATATATGACCGATCCGACAGCCACCGATCACCGCAGCCTGTTCTTCATGATGGTGGACGCTCTTCTGATCAAAGCTGGCGTTTAGGCTTGAGCGCCCAGCGGATGAGGCTGAGAATTCTTGGGCTATTCAATTTAAACCATTGACTTGAACAGTTGTTCATGTAAAAGTGTGTGCAACGAAGGTTGGTGACGTTCACTTCGCCAGTGGAGCTCGGAGCAGAGCTCTACTGGCCCTGAAGAATCAGGGAATGTCAGGTTGCCGTCGTTTTCTCCCGGAGCTCCCAGCCGGGTCTCTCACGCGTTCTCGAGCGCAATGTCAGAGAACCTAAAAGATGGCCAGATCTGAACCATCTTCACACCACAAGTCATAGGAGACACCATGGAAACCGTATTGGGCACCCTCAGCAAGGCCGGCGCTATTCACAAGGTCGTAGGCGGTTACCTCGACCTGCCGAAGATGAACGAACCCGGCTCCGATGGCGCCATTGGAGACTCCCTCTCCAACCCCGAAGGATCGGTCATGAGCGCCGGATTCTTCGAGCTCAAGGCCTCAGAGCCCCTCGTCTACACCTACACGTACGACGAGATGAAGGTCGTCATCAAGGGTGAATTCATCCTCACCGACCAGGCCACCGGAGAAACGACACGCGCCACCGAGCGCGACGTACTCTTCTTTCCCAAGGGCACCACCGTCAAGTTCGAAACACCCGACTACGCCCTCGGCTTCTTCACCGGCGACCGCACCTTCGCGCCCTAACCCCACCAAGCGGAGCGCATCCCAGCTTTTCTAAGCACGGATGCGCCCCGCTGGATCGGGTTCGTTTGGCCCCGCTGCGTCGCTAAGGCGCGCCCAGGCTTTCGACACCCCGACTCTCGACACCCAGACTTTCGACACTCGGCCTTCTGCGCCCGTCACCGGCGGCGCCACCGGTCGAGCCGGACGGCGGCGCCTTGACGCGCCGACTGGACGCTCACTCTTGCCTACAATCGCTGACCCATTTTCCGCCGCATCGACGGTGTCTGGGCCAGCTGCACAAGTATCATCCGCTACCGCACGGCGGCATCAGATCGGTCGTTTGCGTCATATGTAGCGTCACTCATTGCGTCGCCCCAGCGACCCAGCTATCCATCGGATTAGGAGAACAGCATGACACTTCGAGTTGGAATCATTGGTGCGGGCCCCAGCGGGATGGCACAACTACGAGCGTTTGAATCAGCGCGCCAAAAGGGCGCCGCGATCCCCGAGATCATGTGCTTTGAGAAGCAGGACGACTGGGGCGGGCAGTGGAACAGCGGCTGGCGGATCGGCCTGGATGGCCATGGCGAGCCGGTGCATTCGAGCATGTATCGCCACCTGTGGTCGAACGGGCCCAAGGAGTGCCTCGAGTTCTCGGACTACTCCTTTGACGAGCATTTCGGCCGTGCCATTTCATCCTTTCCGTCTCGCGAGGTGCTCTTCGACTACATCAAAGGCCGCGTAGAGAAGTCCGACGTGCGCAAGTACGTTCGGTTCAACAGCGTTGCCCGCCACACCAGTTACAACGAGGCCACTCAGGAATTCACGCTGACGGTTGAGGACCTCAAAACCAACCTCACCGAGACCCATGTATTCGACAAGCTCGTGGTGGCTACCGGCCACTTCTCCGTACCGACAGTTCCCGAGTTCAAGGGCATTAAGACCTTCCCGGGCGAGGTCTTGCACGCCCACGACTTTCGCGGAGCCGAGCGCTTCGACGGCAAGAACCTGCTCATGATCGGCAGCAGCTATTCCGCTGAGGATATTGGCATGCAGGCCCACAAAATGGGCGCCGCCTCCATCACGTTCAGCTACCGCTCAATGCCGATGGGCTATGACTGGCCGGGGAACACGGTGGAGCGCCCGCTCGTCACCCACTTCGAGGGCCGCACCGCGTACTTCAGCGACGGCACCCAGGGTGACTTCGACGCGGTCGTGCTCTGCACCGGATACCAGCACAAGTACCCGTTCCTGCCCAGCGAGCTGTCGCTGAAGTCGGCAAACGTGCTGTATCCGGCCAACCTATATAAAGGAGTGGTCTGGCAGCAGAACACCAACCTGTTCTATCTGGGAGCGCAGGACCAGTACTACACCTTCAACATGTTTGACGCTCAAGCGTGGTACGCCCGCGACGCCATGACCGGAGTGATCACCCTGCCGTCCCAGGCGGAGCGCGAAGCGAACATCCAACTCTGGATCGAGCGTCTGGCTGCTGTGCCGGATCACAATGCTGAAGCCGACTTTCAGACGGAGTACCTGCGGGAGCTCATTGCCGCTACGGACTACCCGCCCTTCGACCTGAACGCAGTTTCCCAGTTGTTCAAGGACTGGATGCACCACAAGGAAACAGACATCTTGGGATACCGGGACATGCTGCACCGATCCGTCGTCACCGGCACCATGGCCACCAAGCACCACACCCGCTGGCTCAACGCTATGGATGATTCCATGGAGCGGTATTTGAACGGCCCCTCCCAGGAAGTGGACGCCAGTTCGGCCGGCGCTGTCGACGAGGTCCTGGCCGCGAGGTAACGCACAGCACGTCCCGCCGACGAATGGCCGTACTCAGAAGATGAGTACGGCCATTCGTCGGCGGGGGCAGCGGATGCTTACTGTGCTCCGTGCGCACAACCGTGCCAGCAGGAAACGCCAGCAGGCGTTCCCGGATGGAGGCCTTCGGGATGCGCTGTGGGGCGCTGGCGTGACCAGCGCCCGGACAGGCTAAATTGCGATCAGTACTGAACGGTCACTTGTCGGGTTCAGTCCGCCGGTCGACGCCACCTGGCGTTCTAGGTACGCGGTGGAGGTACCCAAACTCCGAACTGTTTCGCCGAAGACCTCATCGGGATCCAAACGTCGCAGTTCCTCAGCCAGACACAGTCGCAGGGTGCGGCGCGGCAGGGAGATACGCTGCGCTGGCTGCCCGGGTTGGGTGAGTTCAGCCACCGTCTGACCGGGCCGAGACAGCAGAATGTCCCCAGCGTCACGGCAGAGCCGCACACTGCGAATTCCCCCCCCGGCCCGCGTAGCCACCAGCCGAACCGAAACTTTCAGCGACACTTCGAGCCAGGCCGCGAGCAGCAGGGTGCTGGGGGAATCGGAAGCGCCTTCGACGGTGACGGCCGTGATGGGTGAGGAATCTACCTGGTCCAGTACGGCAGCCAGCTGGATCCGCCAAGTGGTCAGGCGGGTCCACGCCAGGTCGGTGTCCCCCGCCTGGTAGGTCATTCGAATATTTTCCAGCGCCTGCTGCGGGTCTTCCTCGTTGGCCGAGTCGGTGATCCGGCGGTGCGCCATTCGTCCGATGGACGTCTCACCCGCATTCTTGGGCGCGCCGTACGGCCACCAGGCCACAATGGGTGCATCCGGAAGGAGTAGCGCGGCCACCAGAGATTCGTTCTCTTCGGAGAGCTCACCAGAACCACGCAGGACGATCACTTCGGACGCGCCCGCGTCGCCGCCCACACGAATCTGGGCGTCCAACCGGGTGGGCGCGTCGGCACCGGCGTTGGCGAGAACGATGATCCGACACGGGTGTTCCCGGCTGGCGTCGTTGGCCGCTTCGATCGCCTCTTCCTCGAGGCCGGACTTGGTCACAACAACCAGGGTGAGCACGCGGCCCAGTGCGATCACTCCTCCCTGCTCGCGCAGGGACATGAGCCTCTTGGAAATCTTGGAGGTTGTGGTGTCGGGAAGATCTACGATCATGGCCTTCTCCAGGTTCTTCCGTCGCGGGCAAGCATTGCATCGGCCGAGGCGGGTCCCCAACTTCCGGGGGCGTAGGCCTCGGGCTGTTCGCCCAGGCTTGCCCAGTACTTTTCGAATGGGTCCAGGATGTTCCAAGAGTGTTCGACTTCCTGGTGCCGCGGGAACAGCGGTGGTTCGCCCAGCAGCACGTCGAGGATGAGCCGCTCGTAGGCTTCGGGGCTGGATTCGGTGAACGAGTGCCCGTAGCCGAAGTCCATCGTCACGTCGCGGACTTCCATCTGCGTTCCCGGAACCTTCGAACCGAACCGGATCGTTGCCCCCTCATCGGGCTGCACCCGGATCACCACGGCATTCTGGCAGAAGTCGTCTTCACCGTGGTCGCGGAACAGGAGGTTGGGGGCGCGCTTGAAAACGACGGCGATTTCGGTGACACGGCGCCCCAGCCGCTTTCCCGCCCGCAGGTAGAAGGGCACACCGGCCCAGCGACGAGTGTGGATATCGACTCGGACTGCGGCGTAGGTTTCAGTCGTGGATCCGGCCGGGATGCCGTCCTCTTCAAGGAAGCCGACCACCTTTTCACCGCCCTGCCAGCCGCCGGTGAATTGCCCGCGCGCCGAGTGGGTGGACAGGTCCGCCGGCAATTTGACCGCCGCCAAAACCTTTTCTTTCTCCGCGCGCAGGTCATCGGCGTTAAAAGAGATGGGTTCCTCCATCGCCGTAAGGGCCAGCAGCTGCAACAGGTGGTTCTGGATGACATCCCGTGCTGCTCCTACACCGTCGTAATACCCGGCCCGGCCGCCCGTACCGATGTCCTCGGCCATGGTGATCTGCACGTGGTCCACATAGTTGGCGTTCCACAGCGGTTCAAACAGCTGGTTGGCAAAGCGCAGCGCCAGAATATTCTGCACCGTTTCTTTACCCAGGTAATGGTCGATCCGGAACACCGCGTTCGGCGGAAAGACGGACTCCACAACGTCGTTAAGCCGCCGGGCTGACTCCAGGTCATGCCCGAACGGCTTCTCTATCACTACGCGCCGCCAGTTATCACCCTCGGCCTGCGCCAAGCCGTGCTTTGAAAGCTGCCGGCAGACCTGCTCGAACGCCTTCGGCGGGATGGACAGGTAGAACGCGTGATTGCCCTGCGTTCCCCGCTGTTCGTCGAGTTCGTCGATGGTTTTACCCAGCCGCTGGAACGCATCGTCGTCGTCGAACTCACCCTGCACAAAGCGGATGCCCTCGGCGAATTGGTTCCAGACCGTCTCCTCGAAGGGAGTGCGGGCGTAGGCCTTGACGGTTTCCTTGACCTCGGCGGCGAAGTCCGAGTGACTCCACTGGCGGCGGCCAAAACCAACCAACGCGAAACTTGGCGGCAGGAGCCCCCTGTTTGCGAGGTCGTACATGGCGGGCATCAGTTTCTTGCGGGCCAAGTCCCCGGTAACGCCGAAGAGCACCAGTGACGATGGACCCGCCACCCGGGACATGCGCCGGTCGCGTGAATCCCGAAGTGGATTGGACCCGGACCTCACACTCGTTTCAACGGGAGCAGTTGACATCGTTGTTTCTATCTTTCGACATGGCAGTGTGGTGCGCGTCGGACGGTTCCGACAGAATCTGCTCGCGGGTCTCCCCGAAGGGGACGGCATCGCTGAGCGCGAGCGTGTACCGAACAAAGTCGTGACGGGTGACTAGGATTCCGGCACACCGTTGGGGTATCTGCCGGAGCTCGGCCTCTGCACGGTCGAGCATCTCGTCCAGTCGGCCCGGGGTAGTGACGAAGACTTCCAAAATCTCGGTGGTCGTACTTTGCATGATGAACAGCCTTCTTCCCGGTTTCGATGGACCCGAATATGTCAACCCCTCATCGTTGAGGGCGTGCTGTGTCTTGGGTTGTTCGCGTGATTGTTGTACTGCCCGCGAAGAGTTTCTCCGCGGGCAGTACGGTAAGGAAAGTGCACGACCCCCGAATTGCGTGGGGCTGCGCCGTGGTGGCGTCCCGTTTCGGTGAGGCTACGAGTCGCCACGCGTTATGAGCTGACTAGCCGACGGCTGCGAGCGAGCCGGCGATGGCATCGCGGAGGTCCTTGGCTGCCTGTGCCGGGTCGGCTGCGCTGTAGATGGAGCCGCCAACGACGGCAACTTCGGCGCCGGCACGCTGGACGGCCTCGATGGTACGCAGGTTCACGCCGCCAGCCACAGAGAACGGAACGCGGGCTTCCTCGCCCGCGCGGAGCAGACCGGTCAGGTCATAACCGGGCTTGGCCTGCTCGTCGAGGCCAGCGTGCATCTCAACGAACTTGGCGCCGAGGGTGCGGGCTTCCTTGGCGCGGGTGACCTTGTCTTCCACACCGATGAGGTCGACGACGATGCCCTTGTTGTGAGCCTTTGCAGCCTTGACTGCACCGGCGATGGTGGAGTCATCGGCGGTGCCGAGCACGGAAACGAGGTCAGCGCCAGCCTTGAAGGCGATGTCGGCCTCGAGCTCTCCAGCGTCCATGGTCTTCATGTCAGCGAAGACAAGCTTGTCCGGGTGAGCATTTTTGACGGCCGTGACGACGGCAAGGCCGGCGGCCTTGATCAGCGGGGTGCCGAGCTCAATGATGTCGACGTACTCGGCAACCTGGCCGGCAAGCGTGAGGGCGTCGTCGATGGTGAGCAGGTCCATTGCAACTTGGAGCTTCATGATGTTGTCTACTTTCTGTTGGGAATTGCGGTGGGGTCGGAAAATTTGAGGACTCGACTATTCGAGATTGGCGTGCCTGAGCCAGAGCTGTTCGGCCGGCTCGTCGGCTTTATCCCACAGGGACTGGAAGACGGCCTCGGTAGCGATGAAGAGCACCTGTTCAAACAGGGAACCGGAGTACTGGCGGGAAACATTGGAGCCGTGGTCGGTCTTCTGGGCGGCGGGAATGATCACCAGGGCGTCGGAGAGCGCAGCGAGCGGTGAGTCCGCATTGGTGGTGAACGCGGCAATGCGCGCTCCAGCCTTCGCCGCTGTTTCTGCGGCCTTGACCACTCCCGAGGTCGTTCCCGATCCGGAGGCGACCAAGAGCAGGTCGCCGGCGCTGATGGCCGGGGTGGTGGTGTCACCGGCGATGTGGACCGTGAGTCCCAGGTGCATCAGCCGCATGCCTGCCATGCGCAAAACCAGGCCGCTTCGACCAGCACCGGCGACGAATATGCGACCCGGCTGGCTGAGGAGGCTGGCCAGCTCGGCCACCTGCTGTTCGTTGATCTTCGCCGTTGTGTCAGCGATCTCGTCCCTGACGAGTGTCAGGTTGCGCGCAATGTCATCTGCGGTGGTGTGCCCGGTTCGTGTTGCATTTGCTGTCGGATTCACGATTGTCCCCTTCGTTTCGGTCACTTGGTCGGTAGCGGCCGCATTGGCCTTCTTGTTGTTATTCATAATCACTAAGCGAACGGGCGGGGGTAACACTGTTTTCTGACGGTTCTGCCTACACCTTCGGATAGCGCCCTTTTCGCTGCGCTGAGATGCGCGCTTCAAAACAATGGTGCTGAAGGTTTTATTGCCTAGACTCTGATAGAGGATCACAGCCTTCCAGCACTGCCCGGAATGCGTGATCTGACCCCATCCGTAGCCCATTTCGGAGCGCAGACCTTTGGCCATGCCGACCCTTTTCCAGTCGCAGATATATCGATCACTGCCTGAAATTGAGAGGGCCGATGCAATCGTCGGCCGAATTACAAAGGCCATCACCCTCGGGCTACTCAAAGTTGGAGAGCGCCTACCCCCCGAAGCTGCACTTTCCGAAATGTTTGGGGTCGGGGGCGCGACCCTCCGCGAAGCGCTGGCGGAACTGCGCGAGCAGGGCATCGTCGAGACCCGTCGAGGCCGGAGCGGGGGAACCTTCGTCGTAAATCAGCCTCGGACCCAGACCGACAACATACGGGATTGGTTTCTGGCGACGTCTATTTCGGAAATACGCGACATCGGAGACGAACATGCCGCTGTCGCCGCCGCAATCATCCGTTTGGCCTGTGAGCGTGCGGAAGCTCACGATGTCGATCGTCTTGAGGAACTGGCGCGGGCGTTGGTTCTGGCCACGAGCCCTGAAGTGCGTGCACTGGCTGACAGCCGATTCCACATTGAGTTGGCGGTATCCGCGCAATCACCGAGGCTGGCCAGGGCCGAAATACGGCTTCAGGAGGAAACAGTCCAGCAGCTGTGGACCCCCCTCGCCGTTGTGTTTGACCCCGAGCCGGCCACTGCGGAACACTTGGAGCTCGTTCGGGCCGTTGCCCAGGACCAACCAGCCAAGGCCGGACACCTCGTCCTTGAACACATCAGGCGAAACATCTTTCACCTGATTGACACGAAGCTCGCCCTCGGTTACGCCCGATCAAATCAGGATGCCCATGAATGAAACCGTCCAGGCCGCCAATGCGATCACTCCGTGGTTCAATGGCGTCGCCACCGAAATCAAGGAACTCTCCCAAAACGTTGCCACGGTACTTGAACGCAGTCTTGTCGGCAAGTTCAAGGTCAGCAAGGCTGCCCTGGTCGGATTGGACGGACTCTCACGGGAGTTCCTAACGAAGAACTCTTTCGCCGTCGGCGCCGGCACGTTCTTCGCTGCCGACTCGGTTGAGGAGGGCGGCCTGCCTCCGGAATGGTGGTCCCGCAACCCATCCGGTGCCATCGGCAGGCTCAAGTTCGACCTGACCCCTGGCAGTGATCGTTTCTACGACTACGAGAAGCTGCCATTCTTTTCGACTGCCGCTTCCACGGGCGAGCAGACCGTCTGGGGGCCATATATCGACTATCTCGGCACCGAGGAATACGTTCTGACCTTCTCGGCACCGTTCTACGTCCATGGAAACTTCATGGGGGTGGCGGGATGCGACATCCGACTCAGGGATCTGGAACCGCTCATCATGCCCAATCTGCGTCTCATCCAAAGCCACGCAGCCCTCATCAACGCGAGCAACCGTGTCATTCTCGGCAACTCCGGCATGTACCTGGTTGGCGAGCGGATCAAGTCCGAATCTCCCAACCAACATCGACTGGCGCTGGATGTTCCCCACCTGGGGCTCTCACTGATCTACACTCCCCGGTCTTAGAGGCGCGAAGCAGAAGATAGATCTTCGCGACGCTGCTGCGCCGGCGATCTGGTTTGTATGGGCACGATGATCGACGAACCTCGGTCAGCGTGCCGCCAGATTCTTCGATGCCCCTACCAACATGGGCTTGGCGCGAGACCATCAAAAATAGATAAATAAAAAACTACCGGAATTCATCTTTAAGCCTGTAGCCTCTGTAACTATCTGATTCACCGGACATGCCGAAATGGTTGGAAGTCCTTCAAAACCCCCCGATTTTGAAAACGCACTTCCTCGATTTGACACACCCCGTCGTCCCCCATTTCGCGCCTCCAGTTCAATCCGGACTGCGTCTTTCCTGAACAGAACTGGGTACTCGACGCCCATGAACCCCCAACAGTGAAGTTAAGGGAGATTGTTATGAGTGAAAATCGTTTGGAAGAAGTCGGCCATCTGAAAAGGTCGATCGACTGGAAGCAAGGGATGGCCATCGCGCTGGGAGTGCCCTTGTTGATTCTGCCCTCCCTGGGCTACCTTCCGCTGTACATGTCTGCCGCTGCAATCGTGGTCTGGGGCCTGTCGGTCATTCAGGGCTTCATGCAGAGCGCCGCCTATGCCGAAATGGCCACCACCTTTCCCAAGGTTTCTGGTCTGCCAGGTTTTGCGCAGCACATCTTTCGCAACGAAAACTACAAGGGCAAGTACGACAAAGGCAAGCTGATCGGCGGCTTCACCGCGTGGAGCTACTGGTTTGGTTGGAGCCCGATTCTGGCGATCTTCGCGATTCTGGTGGGCGGCTACCTGCACGGTTTGTTTCCGGTGCTTGGTGAGACATTCACCGAGTACCAGCTCGCGTTGATCTCGGGCGTGGTGATTTTCAGCGGAGTGTTCGCGGTGAACTGGTTCGGCCTCAAAGACGGCGCCATGCTGGGCTACATTCTGGCGGCTCTCGCCCTGATCCCGCTGATCGTCCTGACCGTGGCACCCTTTGCCACCGGACACGTTGACCTGAATAACATCACCGGCAACTGGCTGCCAGCTGACTGGGCCTGGGATCTGCACCACATTTTGATTCTCCTCGGCATCTTCGCGATCGCGCAGTGGAGTGCCTGTGCGTGGGAGACGGCCGCCATCTACGGCCCGGAATACAAGAACCCGTCCAAAGACGTGCCCAAAGCACTGCTTGCCGTCGGCATCATCTGCTTTCTCTTGTTTGTACTGGTTCAAACTGCCGTGATCGGTGTGCTTGGCGTTGACGGCGTACTAGCCGAGCCTGTCTCGCCCCTCATTCCCGTCGCCCAGGCCGTCTTTGGCGAAGCAGGTGCCCTGGTCACCATCATGATGTTGATCTTCGCCATGATTCTGATCATCCAAACGGCATATCTGGGATCTTCCCGCGCCATGCACTCCATGGCAACGGAAGGCAACCTTCCTAGAGTTCTCGGCAAGACCAATCGCCACGGAACCCCGTTTGTGGCCATGTTGGTCATCGGAATCTTTAACCTGGTACTGATTTCCATGGGAAATGCCGCCGCAATCCTTGCGGCCTCAGCGATCGGCTACACCCTGGCCAACGGCATCAGCTTGTTCGCCTACGTCAGGGCTAAGTCACACCCGAACTTCGCTGACCTGGAACGCCCCTTCAAAGCGCCGAAGAACTGGAAGAGAGTCGCCATGTTTTTTGGGCTCTTCAATGTGCCTCTGGGTCTCGTCGGGGTGGTCTATCTGAACAGCCTGGAAATCGGCTGGGCCTCAACCTGGGTCGGCTTCATCGTGCTGGCGCTTTATATTCCCATCTGGTTCTATTCCCAACACGAATCGCGTCGCTCGAAAAACAGGGCAGCCACTGCGGCTGCTTCAGATCTCGATGCCGACGGCGACGATCGGCTCACACCCTCAGTAGAAGTATCCAGCTGAGACAGGGGCAGGCCGGCCAAAGCGTGGCCTGCCCCTCCACACCTTCGCGTGGGAGCATACGGCCAGGTTTGTTGAGCGCATACGCTCCTCTTGACGGTTTGCGACAGGATTTCTAAAAGAACTGAACTAAATGAATTGTGCGTGCCTGAGCTAGGCGCGACAGATGCACTCGAGCATCCTGGCGCCACCGCGAGATCCTTTTGCCGCCATCTTCCCTGCGTGACATTCGGGCTGAACACCGGTTCTAGGCAACGGCGTACCTGCTGATCATGGACCTGGCAGGCCCGCTGGTCGCGCACTACGCAGCATCCGTTGGCGGCGCTCGTATTGCCGCGAGAAGGCGTCATTACAAGGGCTGTGCGACAAAGATTGGGATGACTGCGGCCCGTTGGCCCGCGCTGGCCCCGGTCGCCCAGGCACGAAAACTCAATCGGTTGCGACCGGCTTTTTTCTGGATATTTCTTGCCCGCCCCTTCGCTAGCGGCGAAAACTCCAGTGCGATATAGATATTTGTAAAAAAGACTGGACTATATGAATTAAGTGCCGTAGCTTGGCATCCGAGGCGAACGCGCGACTTACATTTTCACCACTGAAGCTCGGAGTAGAGCTCAGTTGGACCTCTGAAATTAGAGAATCGGTTCGTCAAAGTTTCACCGTTGAACAGTTCTGACACCTTTCACAACTCATAGGAGAGATCATGGAAACCGTATTGGGCACCCTCAGCAAGGCCGGCGCTATTCACAAGGTCGTAGGCGGTTACCTCGACCTGCCGAAGATGAACGAACCCGGCTCCGATGGCGCCATTGGAGACTCCCTCTCCAACCCCGAAGGATCGGTCATGAGCGCCGGATTCTTCGAGCTCAAGGCCTCAGAGCCCCTCGTCTACACCTACACGTACGACGAGATGAAGGTCGTCATCAAGGGTGAATTCATCCTCACCGACCAGGCCACCGGAGAAACAACACGCGCCACCGAGCGCGACGTACTCTTCTTTCCCAAGGGCACCACCGTCAAGTTCGAAACACCCGACTACGCCCTCGGCTTCTTCGCCGGCGACCGCACCTTCGCGCCCTAAAGCCACCATGCGTACCGCATCCCAGTCGCCGGCAACAGGCACCGGCGGCGAACCCGGATTTCGCGGCGTCATCAGTGTGTCGTTCGGCGCAGCAGATGCTAGCGCGGATCACGACGCCGACGGCGTCTCCAGGCAGGACCTCCGTTTCGCTTCCGCGAACCCGGAAGCCCTCGCAAACCTCAGGTCAGTGCTCGCACATTCGCGCGTCGGAGTTCGTCTCGTGCTCGCCGGCCCACCGGCCGACGTGCATGCAGCAGCATCCGCTGTCGCGGTGTGCGGCCTGGTGGACGAGGAGATAACCATCCTGTGCGACGAGGTCGGACCCCGTGTAATTTTCTGCGGACACTGCCACACCTCCACCACAACCGATCACGCGATCGGTACCGACGTGGTTTGTCAAGGTTGCGCCACCACCCTGACCTTCACTGACCACTTCTCCCGCCGTGTTGGCGGGTACCTGGGATTCTCAGCGCACGCTGAGGAAGCAGCATGACCGCGACGGCCCTCCAGACCAAAGTCCATCCGGCGCTGGAAGGATCCCTTCTGCTAGAGGTGACAAGCGTCAGAGCTCAAACGAATTCGATCACGAGCATCTCGTTTGGTCATCCGCTGGGAGAACAGCTGCCGAGCTATGTACCGGGGAGCCACCTCGTCGTGCAGTACGGAACCGGCGCAAATTCCTATTCGCTTACCGGTGCGGGCAGCGCCCCCACGGAATACACCATCTCCGTGCTGCGCGTTGAAGACGGTGCTGGTGGATCTCTGGCCATGCACGCACTCTCCGTGGGTGACCGGGTGCAGGTTTCGCGGCCCCGCAGCGCCTTCGCTCCGGCGGCAACGGCGAAACATCATCTGCTCATTGCGGCGGGAATCGGCATCACACCGGTACTGTCCCACGCTCGGTACGCTGCCGAATGGGGCGCATCCGCTTCGCTGATCTACGTGCACCGTCCCGGAACGGGGGCGCACGTCGAGGATGCGCGGGAACTGTTGGGATCTGATCTGACGGAATGTACAGATCGCAACAGTTTTCGGGAGGTTCTCACCACGAAACTCACGACGCAGAAACTCGGAACTCACCTCTACGTCTGCGGGCCGACCGATTTCATGGACAGTGTGCTCGAGCAGGCCCGTGATCTCGGCTGGCCCAAGGGTTTGCTGCATTCCGAAGCGTTTTCTGCGGCGGCGCTGGACGACGGCCAACCGTTCGCGGTGAACCTGGTTCGCAGCGGAGTCAAATTGGATGTTCCGGCTGGTGTTTCTCTGTTGGAAACCCTCGAAAGTGCCGGGCTGAACATTCCGAACATGTGCCGTAAGGGTATTTGCGGCGAATGTGCCGCTCCCGTGCTTCGTGGGGCGCCGCAGCATCGGGATCTGTACCTGACCGACCAGGAAAAAGCCGACAACACCACGATCATGTGCTGCGTGTCACGCAGCCTGGACAAAGAATTGGAGCTGGACCTGTGAGTACTGCCGTCAATGACAAAGTTCGTGACACCGACGTGCTTCCCGAACGGATCAAGCACTTTCCCTTTCCGTTTTCCGGAGACATCTACCGCTACAGCGCCAATGTGGAACCGTGCGGCAAGGTCGTCACGACCGAAGCCGGCGCCTGGGGTGGCCGGCTGCTCCACGTCGACGAGCACTATCTCGCAGAACTCAAGGATCGTGATGAGGTGCTGGATCGGGATCCTTCCCGTCTCCAGGTACTCCCCCACATGCGACCCGCCGTATGGGATGCCATCTCCACCCTGCTGCCCGCCCTGGCCGAGGAATACCCGGACACGATGTCTTTCGACCGGGAAGGAAACATCTGTCGGTGGCGGAACTCCCTGCAAGACCTCGACGTGGAATTCACGTTCGGCGACGACGATTCGCTTCCGATGGGACCATTGCGGTTCTTGGGCAGCCAGATTCAGGACGATCTGGTCTTTCTTGATCAGCGCCAGGATTCGTTGTGGCTCGACGCTGGCGTGGTCACCTTCGCGGCCGACTGGTCGGTCGGCTTCGACGTCGGCATGAAATTCATGGAAGTCCACCACCCCGTTCCCCGGGTGACGGAAGAGAAGATCGCCAGCCGGGCCGAGCAGTTCTTGATGCGGCTCCAGCCGGGGGAAAAGTATCGCCGAACCAACTGGACCCTGACCATAGACCGGCGTTTGGATACCTCCACCGAGACCTACCCCAACTGGGCCCATGACCGTGTCACCATTGCCGACGATCCGGCCCTGCCGGACAGGCTCCACCTGCGGGTAGAAATTCAGCACATGATTCGTCTCCCGCACTCCGGGGCCGTGCTGTTCATGATCCGAAGCTATTTGTTGCCGCTCAGGGACATCGCCCGGGTACCGGTCTGGCGGGAGAACATGGGCCGTGTGCTGGCCGAGCTCCCGAACGATATGGCCGAGTACAAGGGCATCATCCACTACCGCAAAGCGGCGTCTGATTGGTTGCTGGCCAACTAACCACCCTCAATTTTACTGTCTTACCCGTATAGAACAACCGAAGGAGAGAACCATGACCATCAGTATTGACACTCAGACCGTTGTCGGCGCACACCCCCTCGATCCGCTGTCGCGCGCCGAGATTTCTCGTGCGGCTGCCATCCTCAAGAACGGAC
>NZ_JASITB010000004.1 GCF_030063455.1 Cryobacterium sp. PH31-O1
TGCTGTCGTCTTCTTCGTGCATGCAGATAGCGTTCTCGATGGTCATCGGGTTGCCGTGGCTGTCGGTGGTGATGCCATCGAAGTACTTGATCTCACCCACGCAGTCGCAGCCGAGTTTCAGCGAATTAGCCATGTTACCGATGTTGTATTCGCCGGAATCGAAGGCGTTCTTCTTGGCCTGAACGGGAGCTGGGTCACCGTAGGGAACGACCATCTCTGCCAGTGACGCACGGTTGATGACGGATCGGTCGGTGCCCTTGTTGCGGAACTTGAGCTGGTGCAGCACGAGGCCTTCACGGGGCGTGAAACCGACGCGGAAGGACCAGTCGGCCCATCGCACGTGGTTGCCCGTCACCTTGAAGGACGCGCCTTCGGGCTGGGTGATGGAGATGGGCTTGAGGTCGGTGCGGGCTGGTCCAACATACTTGGGCAGGTAGTTGCCGGCGGCAGAGGGGACCGGGATAGCTTCGGCGTCCTCGACCTTGGCGACGGTGCCGGAGCTGAGGTCGTAGATGACGACGAAGTTCTCTATCGGGTGCGCATAGGGGCTGTCGTCAGGATCCTGACGCACGAAAACGAGGGCGCGCATCAGGCGTCGTCCCTCAGCGTCTTCTCCGAACCAGCCAACCGACCACGGCTCAAAGCAGACGAGGTCCAGGTTGGTCAGGCCGCGGGCAGCGAGGGCCTCGATGACGCGCGGGTCCTTCTTGCAGTTGATCTCGCACTCGGCGAACTCGTCCAGCATGAAAGGCGGCTGAACGCCGGAAGCCAGCTGCGTCCAGGTGGTGACGATGCCGGCGTCAAGGTTGACGATAGCTTCGTAAGCATTGCCCGTGGCGCGGTCAATGAGGACCGAGTCTGCTTCGCGCTCGATTTCATCGCCGGCGCGCAGGGCGTGCTTAGACGGTTCACGCAGCTCAACGCTGATGAAGCGGAACGTCTCGGCTTCTGCTGGTCCGTTCTTGAGGATGGCAGCCGCACGAGAAATCTCGGCGCGCGACAGCGGATCGAGGGGGTGTGCGCCGACAACGGTCTGAGTGTCAATACTGATGGTCATGGTTCTCTCCTTCGGTTGTTCTATGGGTTCCAGAAAGTCGTGCAGCCGAGGCGTCTTCGCATCGGCGGTCACCTCAGATTCCGAAAGATTCCGGGAAGGCAATCAGTGGAGTCTCGGTGGACAGATTGGGCCGCGACAAGTTAGCCGGCAACGGGCAGCGGTAGCGGCTGATTTTCGTGCTGTGGCAGCAGCTAGCCCCGGATCACGAACGGCGCGGCAACGTAATGCCGGAGAGGCAACCGCCCTCGACCGAGCAGGTGGATAGAGCCTTGCTGAGGGTGCCCAATACGGTTTCCATAATCTCTCCGATGAGTTGTGAAAGGTGCGTCAGAACTTTTCCGTGGTGATGGGCGACTGGGTTTAACACCGAGCCGGAACATCCGGGGGAAACTAAGAGGATTCGGCTGTAACCGGAATTCCGCTCTTTTCTCGAGGGCCAGCCGATCTCTGATTCGAGCTCTTCTGGTGACAGTCCGGTTCGGAGCCGTCGTCCCTGATGTAAAGCTACGGGACGTAATTCATATAGTCCAGCTTTTTTTACAAAAACCAATCCCGGTCTTGAATCCAGGCAAGTCTCATCGACCAGAGCCGTTGACGTCTCACTTCAAGCGCCACTGGTGGCGCGAATTCATGTACTTCCGTCTTTATTAGACCAACATCATGAAGGTCACGAATCACGCCACCCCAAAGGGTAGTTAGAGCTATCACAAGACAGAGTTACCCCTGCCGACTCGTTTCGAGATAGTGGACACCAAGCGAAAGCACCGTTCGGCCGGTGCGGTTGCGGCCGCCCCGGGGATCAAACCCGTAGCTACCCCAAACCCAGTGTAGGGAGAGTGATCTGCGTGTTCGAATTTGCTGCAATTGCCTGGACTTTGACGGCCGTATTGTCGCTCAGCGCAGGCTTCTATGTGGTGCAAGCCCTACGGTCTCAGCAGATCATGAGCCGGATCAACCACGGCCTCAGCGCCCTCATGAATGTCGTCATGGCGTCTATGCTCTGGCACCTCGGGGCAACGACGATGCTGGTTCAGATCGCCGTTCTCACCTTTGCGGCATTGTGGTTTGTGCTTCAGGCGGTCGCCAGGCCTGAGCTCAAAACCCTCTGTCCCAGCCACCGAGGCCGGCTGAAATGCGCGTACCACAGCATTTCCATGGCCGGCGCTGCTCTCATGGTCGCAATGATGATGGGGCATGCGGCATCCGCTGGCACTGGAATTCTTGCGCAGAGTCAGACCGGCCTGGCAGGCTCCCACCACACGATGGCGGCCTCATCTCCCAGTACCGGCGGAATAGCACTGGCTGACGCCCCCATTCTGGCGATCGTGCTGACAACATTATTTGGAGCAGCCGCCGTGGTTTTTGTCGTCCTTCAGGCGCGTCGGCAGCTATCGAAAACCTCCCACCGCACTTGGGCAGCTCGTGGTCATTCCGTACGAGCGGAACACGGGTTTGAAGCTATCGGCGCGGCCGCCATGGCCGTAATGTTCGCCGCTATGGCGTAGTCCTCTATATAGAGAATTAGCGGCCAGAGCATGACCGCGCGAATAGGGATGCTCCTCCACTCCCCCTGCGCCGCGCACGGGCTGGAGGGCGGCATGCGCTGGGGCGGGGTGGTGCTATTGGCCCAGGATGGTGAGGGTGGCGCGGGCACGAGTGGCGTCGATGAGGACGGCATTCTGCCCGTCGACGGATTCGGCCCAGGCGCGGGCGGCCTCGGGGGTGCGTCCGTGGCGCTCATGGCGGTCGATCAGGCGGCGCAGGCGTTCGGCCGCGTTGGTCTCGCAGAACCAGCTCTCGGCGAGAAGGCTCGTGATCTGCAGCCACGGTTCGGTGTCGGCGAGCAGATAGTTTCCCTCGACGATGACCACACGGTTGCTGGGCAACACGGCGATCTCGGCGGCGATGCCCTCGTTGACGTTGCGGCTGAAGCTCGGCGCGTAGACGGTGTGGTCGAATTCGGTAAGGAGGCGGCGGAGGAGAGCGACGAATCCCCAGCCGTCGAAGGTGTCGATGGCCCCCTTGCGGTCGTGCCGGCCGAGGCGTTCGAGGGTGGCGTTGGCGAGGTGAAAACCGTCCATGGGGAGGTGCACGGCTATCGCAGTGCTGCCCAGAAGGTCGTTGATCGTCGCCGCGACGTTCATTGCGAGGGTGGTCTTGCCGGCGCCGGGGCTGCCGGCGATACCGACCAGGATGCGGCCCTGCTCGGGTATGAGATCGATAGCGCGGCGGGCGAGCGCGATGAGTTGAGCGGATGCCGGCGGCCCGGCTGTCGCGGCGGAGCGGTTGTTTGGGGGCATGTGTCGACTTTAGGCGGGGCAGGGGGCACTTGGGACAACGTGCGGGGATCTGGGGCCCGAGCCCGCAATGGATAGAGAGGGGGAGACCCAGGCGTTTGGAGGCTGGGTCAGGAGTCGGTGGGGGGCCAGATGCCGTCGCATCCGCTTTGCTGACAGACAAAGTGCCAGTCGTCACCGTCGGGGACGATCTTCATGGGCATGAGGCAGCGGGGACAATTTGGCGTGCGCGCCTCGGCCGGAACGGGGCTGGCCAGCTCGGCCTCGGAGTATGGCGGGCCGAAGTAGAGCTGCGTGCAGGCGAGGTTCGCGCAGCCGTAGTCGTACCGCGTGCCCTGCCAGATGACCTCCATGGCGTCGCCGCACTGCGGGCAGCGGCGCGGTTGCTGCACGTCCTTCTTCTGGAAAAGCCAGGAGACGTTTTCATCCATGGGCCGAGACTAGTCCCGCCGGAGATTGCACGTCGGGGATTCGCTGCTCTGTGGACAATTCACGGCCTCGTTGCCGCCCGTGGCACGCATATCAGCGGAGATTGCGTCTATCGGTGGGTCAAACTAGGCGATTTGGAGCCTCTCGGGGAATATCTCCGCAGTTCGGCACGGCGGCATCGGCGGCGCGGGGCCGTGAGCGCCGCTGACGGGGCGGGGCGGCTAGAGCCAGGTGCGGCCGGCGTCGGTTGACCGAACGGTGGCGTCGCCGATCCACAGCCACAGGGTGTCGTCGGCGACCGCGACCGCGACGTTGCCGGCCAGCGCTGCGGGCGTCTCGTCGGTCTCGTAGCAGCCGGTGACCGTGGCTACGAGGTCGGCGTTGAGGGCGACGAGGTTCACTCCGGCGCAGGTCGCCGGGTCGGCGGTGGCGGATGACGCGGTGACGGCGGTGGTGACAGCCGAAAATCCGGTGGGTGTGGCGGTGAGGGTGACCATTCCGGCCACGGTGACGGGGGGCGACCAGGTGGTGGCGGCATCCGTTGTGGCGAAGAGGCGGCCGTCGGCGCAGAGTACGGCTGCGGAGTCGGCGTCGGCCGAGCTCGCGGCGAGGGTAACGACAGCGTCACACGGAGCCGGGGCGAGCCCGTCGGGGCCGTGCACGGTGGCCCGGTCGGCGGGGTCGACGTACCAGGCCGCGTCGAGCTCGTCGGGGTAGCTGGAATAGTTGTCGCCGCCGATGAAGGTCTTCACGAACTGCGGAGCGCAGTCAGCGTCGTCGAGGCCGACAAATTCAGCGACCGACTCGCTCTGCGCGGTGATGGCTTGCAGGCCGGTGACCCCGGTCGGTGCGGTGGCGTTGCTGGCGGTCCAGCTGGCACCGGAGTCGGTGCTCAGTTCGGGCGACGCCGCGGTTGCCGGGCAGGGTCCAGTCGTGGCGCGCCAGGCCGCGGTGTTTGACACTGCGGAGAGCAGTCGGGAGGCCGGGACCGGGGCGACGGCCGGCGACGGCGTGCGCGTCGGGGTGGGGATCACCGCGGGCGACGGGGTGGGACTGGCCGTGGGGAATGCGGATGCCGCCGTCGTCGACGACGCGTCGACGGCTGCGTCGACGGAGGTGGAGGTGAGGGCGCTCGTGATGAGCACGGCGTCGATGAGCAGGAACAGGCCGACGGCCGAATATGCGATCAGGCGGCGACGGCGGGACTGCTGGGGCATCAGGCTCCGGCCGCGACGAGGGCGGCGGTGATCGTGGTGACGGAGGCGTTGATGGCTGCGGCCGCCCGGGCGTAGACGGCGGCCGACTGGCGGTAAGGGTCATCGACGTCGTCGAGCGTCGGCGGGTTGGGCGAGGGGTGGAGTCCGCGGGTCGAGGCGACCTCGGCGATGTAACCGGCGAAGTCGAGGGGGGGCCGGGCTGTGGAGGCGGGTTGCGGCTGTCGTATGGCGGAATCGACCGGCGAGTTCGGGGCGGCGTCAACGGGCGTGAAGGAGTCAGCCGCGGCGACCAGGCGGGCGAACTGGTTGAGCGTGAAGGTGTAGCGGGTGGCTTTGGGCAGCAGGGTGACGACCTCGCGACGATGGTCACGCGTAGCAGTGAGAACGAGGTCGGCATCGGCAATGAGCTGCTCGGTGAGCTGGCGAGCCGTGTGCTGGGTGCTGGAGGCTCCGTATTGCGACGAGAGCGCGGCAGCCTCAGGGGTCATGGCGCTTTCGGTCATGGCGTGGGTTCCGGCGCTCGAGACGACGACGCCGATGCCGGCGGCCTGCAGGTTTTCACGCAGCAACTGCTCAGCCAGCGGTGATCGGCAGATGTTACCGGTGCAGACGATGAGGATGCGGGGCATACGAGCGGCGAGTTCGCTGGGCGCGATCATGCTTTGGACCTCAATCGACGGGAGTAGTTGGGGGCGATGATCTCGGGAGCCGGGCCGACGTCGCCGTAGGTGTGACCATACCCGTACTGGCCGTAGTGGCCGTAGCCGTAGGCATCCGGTCCTCTGGTAGGCAGCATGGTCATGACCACGCCGCTGATCGGGGCGCCGACCTTGTCGAGCGCAGCGATAGCCCCGGTCAGCTGGTTCTTCTGCGTGCGCCCGGCCGCGACAATGAGAATGGCGCCGCCGACGCTTTTCGCGAGGATGGCGGCGTCGGTCACCGGAAGCAGCGGCGGGCAATCAAAGATGACAACGTCGAAGGTGCCGTTGAAGTCCTCGATGATCTGCGCCATTCGCGACGATCCGAGCAGCTCGCTCGGGTTCGGCGGAATGTGGCCAGCGGGCAGCACGAACAGCTGGCCGCGACCCCAGGGCTGAATGACATCCTCGAGCTCGGCCCGCCCGACGAGCACGTCGGTGAGACCGACGGCCCCCTCGATGTTCATGTACTCGGCAACGCGGGGTTTGCGCAGGTCGGCATCGACGAGCAGAACGCGGGCGCCGGCATCCGCGAGGGAAATGGCGAGGTTGGCGCTCGTGGTGCTCTTGCCCTCACTGCCTATGGAGGAGGTGACCACGAACGAACGGTCAGTGCGCTCAACGTCGAGGTATTGCAGGTTGGTGCGCAGCGTGCGAAAGGACTCCGCGCGGGGGCTGCGCGGGTCGGCATGCACGATGAGCGGGCGTTCGGCGGCCTTCGGGTCAAACACGATGCCACCGATGATGGGCAGGTCGGTGACCTGTTCCACATCGCGCTGGCTGCGAATGCGGGTATCGAGGGTTTCGCGCAGCACCGCGAGCCCGACGCCGAGGGCCAGTCCTACGAGCGCGCCGAGCGCAATGTTGAGTGGAACGTTCGGAGCCACCGGCGACGACGGCACGCTCGCCACCTGCACCCGGGTGAGTTTCACCGACGGCGCCCCGGTGACCGCATCGGGTTGCTCGATCTTCTGCACGTTCTCGGCGAGGCTCTGCGAAATTGCGTTGGCAATATCGGCGGCGCGCCTCGGATCGGCGTCGGTGACGACAACGTCGATGATCGAGGTGTCCAGCGGCGCCGACACGGCCACGTTATCGGCCAGCTCGGCCGCCGAGACGTCGAGCTGCAGGGTCTCGATGACCGGCAGCAGTACGAGCGGTGTGATGGCGATACCGGAGTAGGACTTGACCCTGGCAACGGTGAAGCTCGCCCCCTGCACGAGGTCGCTCGTGGTGCCGCTCGACTGGGTTGAGACGAATACCTTCGACGTGGCGCTGAAGGTCGGCGTCTGCAGAATCGAGAAAACGGATGCCGCGGTGACGGCCACCAGGGTCAGCGCCACGATGAGCATCCAACTCTTCTGCAGGATGCGGATGTAGTCGCGGAGTTCCACGCTGCTGCCTTTCGTTGCGATACAAAGCTGCCAACCCGTAGCTTGACACAGGTGACGGGGCCGACTGGGTACGCCAGCGGCCCTCAATCAGGGGGTTGAGCCGGTTGACTAGACGGTGGCGGCGCGGCGGCGCAGGGTGAGACGCAGTGCGATGACGAGGCCGACGCCGAGCAGCAACGCGCCGGCGGCGCTGTAGATGAGCACGATCGGGGCGTCGAATCCTGCCGATGCAAGGTTGGTGCCGTCGGCGGCGACGACCGTGATGGTGGCCGTGCCGACGCTCTGCGAGCTGAGACCGGTGGCCGTGAGCGTGTAGGAACCGGTTGCGCCGGTGGGCAGGGTGACCTTGAGGTCGAGGGCGCCGGCGCCGGTGGCCGTCTTCTGAATGTCGACGGTGGCGGCGCGCAGGGTGGCCAGGGTGACCGATCCCTCGCCGGAGACAGCGACAGAGACCTTTTCGGCGGGGGCGAAGGCGCCGTCATCGAACGCCACGGCGACCGTGCTGCCGGCGGTCTGGCTGCCCGACACGGTGATGAGGTCGGCGGCCACGTAGCCGGCGGCGTGCGCGGCGACCGGGCCGGCCAGCAGTGCAGCGCCGACGAGCGCGAGCGTGGCAAGAAGTTTTTTGATCAAGGTGAATCCCCCGTAGTGCGTTGGTGCCGGATCGCCGTGGTTGCCCGGATCGCTCTGGTTGTGCGATCGCCGTGGTTCCCCCGTTGCGTACCCTAACAACTGAAGTCTAGTGATGCCGTGTCGTTCAGCGCGATCAGCGGTGTGGAATGCAGTTCGAGGTTGCCGGTGAAAGGCTCCGGTCCGAGCCAGTTGAAGCGCAGCACGGTGCTTTCGCCGGGTGCGAGCTCGATGCCGATGGTGCTCACCGGGTAGCCGGCGTCGGTAGCCGGGTGGTACGGCACCTCGGTGCCGTCCCTGGTGAGGCCAAGGTTTTGCACCTCGGGGGTGCCGTAGCCCGACACCATGGTCTTGATGTTGCCGAGCGGTACTCCGAAGGCGCCGGCGCCGGTGACGTACGCGGGGAGGCTGGTGGCGGCATCCGCTGGGGCCGTGTTGGTGAGGGTGACCTCGAGTGCGTACTGCGGTCGCAGGTCTTTGCGGCAGGTCTGCTGGCCGATCGCGGTCTGCACGTCGAGGTAGAGGTCCATCTTGGCGCCGGTGCCGTCGTTGAGGTAAAGCCCGAACCGGTTGGCGGTTTCGTCGCTGATGGGCCGGGCTCCGGCCAGGGTGGTGCCGTCGAGGATGGCCTGCTCGGCCGCATCAGCGTTGTAAACCAACACCCGGTTCTCGGTGGCAGCGCGGGCCAGCGCCGCGATGAGTTTGGTGGGGTCGGCGTTGCCGCTCTTGACGGCGTCGAACACGGCGCCAGCGGCGGCCGCGAAGAAGATGTCCTGCTTCTGGGGGTCTTCGTAGCGGGCGTAGACGTCGCTCAGCAGCAGCTGCACGGCGTTGTCGGCGGTGAGTACATCGCCTGTGGCGAGGGTGATCGGGCCGGTGGCATCGAGCAGGTAGCTCAGCGCGACCGGGTCGACCGAGAGCACCCCGTTGGCTTCAGTACCGAATTCGAGGCGCCACATTTCGCGCGCCAGCGCGCCGGTTTGCTCGAAGTCGGGCGTCATCGTGACGTTCTGAATGAACTGACCGGTGATGTCGCCGTAGATGCTGCGGGTTTCGTTGCTGAGCGGCAGCACCGGCTGCGGATACTGGGGGAAGGAGGTCGAGCTGGCCTGCTGGGTGAGTTCGATGCTGCCGTTGTCGGTGTGCAGCAGGGCGAGCGCGCCGGGAATGCCGCCGGTAGAGCGCAGTTCGGCCGGATTCTGAAACAGCAGAATGTAGTCACGCGGTGCGGTGGCGCCGAGCATGGCCGGCAGCAGGGTAACCGCGCGGTCCATGCCGTCGAGGGTGGCAGAGGTCTCGACCGTGACGGTCGTCAGCCGGGTAACAGCGCTTCGAACGACGTCGAGCACGTTGTCGGTCTCGATGGCGTTCACACTGGCAGCGGCGCGGGCCAGGGCGGTATTGGCTGTCGTCACCGCTGGCTGCGCGTCGAGCAACGGCTGCAGGGCAATGGCGCCGTCAACGGGCTTAAAATCGGCCAGGTTCAGGGTGCCGGCCAACGCCGCGAGCGGGGTGACGGCGTTCTGGGCGACATCATCGACCACAGCGGCGAGCTGGCTCACGGCCACGAGGTTCGGGCCGAGGAAGGGAAGCAGTTCGTAGGTGTGCCAGATCGGGTCGCTCGTGCGCTCCTGGGCGGTGGCGGCGAATTCGGCCAGCTCGGCCGCAGTCACAGCGGCGGCCGCCCCGTCACCGGCGGTGACCTGCTCCTTGATACTCTCGGCCAGCGGCACAGCGGCTTCGAGGGCGTCCTTGGCCTGCAGCCCGCGAATACCGACCCAGGCAGTGGCCGCCACCACGATGACGAGCAGCCCGAGCACGACCAGCCCCACGATGGTACGCGTGCGCTTCGGGGGTGCGGCCGGTGCCGAAGGGGAGGAAGACATTGCCCTATTCAAGCAGAACGCGCGGCCGGTTACGGCTTGACGCGAGCGCCACGGGCGCGGGCCGGCGCGGCATCCGCTGCGGGAATCAACCCGGGTGCAACCGGGTCGGCACCGCCATAGCTATAGCCGTAGCCGTAGCCGTAATGGCCGTAGCCGTAGGCGTCGGGGCCACTCGTGGGCAGCATGGTGAGCACGAGACCCGAAATGGGGGCGCCCACATTGTTGAGCGCGGCAATGGCGCCGGTGAGCTGGTTCTTGTGGGTGCGACCGGCCGCGACGACGACCAGGGCGCCGCCAACGTTTTTGGCGAGCACCGCAGCATCCGTGACCGGAAGCAGCGGCGGGGCGTCGAAGAGCACAACGTCGAAGGCCCGGTTGAATTCGGCGATCAGCTGGGTCATGCGGGTGGAGCCGAGCAGCTCGCTCGGATTGGGCGGTACGTGGCCGGCCGGCAGCACGAACAGCTGGCCCTTACCCCAGGGCTGAATGACGTCGGCCAGGTCGGCGCGGCCGATGAGTACGTCGGTGAGCCCAACGGCGCCCTCGATGTCCATGTAGTCGGCGACCTTAGGGCGGCGCAGGTCGGCGTCGACGAGCAGCACGCGGGAGCCGGCGTCAGCCAAGGCGATGGCCAGGTTGGCGCCGGTCGTGCTCTTACCTTCGCTCTCGATCGAAGAGGTGATGACGAAGGAACGCTCGACCCGGCCCACATCGAGAAACTGCAGGTTGGTGCGCAGCGTGCGAAACGACTCGGCGCGCGGACTGCGCGGGTCGACGTGCACGATGAGCGGCCGGTCCTTGGCCTTGGGATCGAAGACGATGCCGCCGAGAATGGGCAGGTCGGTGAGCTGTTCGACATCGCGGGTGTTGCGGATGCGGGTCTCGAGGGTTTCACGCAGCACGGCGACGCCCATGCCGAGCGCCAGGCCAACGAGGGCACCGAGCGCGATGTTGAGCGGCACGTTGGGGCTCACCGGAACGGTGGCCACGGTGGCCTGCTGCGCGCGGGTCAGCTTGACCGGCGAGGCCGCGCCGGCGGTGTCGGGGGTCTCAATGTCTTCAACGACGAGCGTGAGGCTGGCTGAAACGGCGTTGGCCGTGTCGGCGGCTCGCACCGGATCGGTGTCGGTGACCGTGATTTCAATGATCGAGGTGTCGAGTTGGGCGGACGCGACGACCTTCTCGGCCAGGGCGTCAGCGGGCAGACCGAGGTTCTGGCTCGCGATGACCGGCAGCAGCACGATCGGCGTGGTCACCAACGCGGAATAGGTCTTGACCCGGGCAACCGAGAAGTTGTTGCCCTGGGCCAGGTCGGCGGTGGACCCGCTGGACTGAGTGGAAACGAATACCTTGGAGGTCGCGCTGTACTGCGGCGTTTGCAGAATCGAATAAGCGGATGCCGCACCCACGGCCACCAGCGTGCACAGCACGATGAGCACCCAGCTCTTGCGCAGAATGCGAATGTAGTCGCGAAGTTCCATGCGGCGGCGATCCCCTCGAGTCTTGAATGGGGATGGCAGCCCCGATGCGGGGCGTACTTCACCGTACGAACGTTCGGCTCCCCTGTTCTGAGGGTACCGAACTTTGACCTGAGCGCAGACCGGCGGCGGGGGCCGGTAGCTTTGAGGTGATGGGGAGGGTGGATTTTATGGGGGCAATGGTTCGGCTGGAGGCCCGACGTGTGCTCGTGCCCGCGGGCGTCGGGATCGTGGTGGCCATGCTGCTGATGGTGGCGGTGAGCGCCACAACCTTCGCCGACGCTCATCTGGCCACCCTCCTCGGCTATCTGTGCGTCTGGGTGCCGCTGCTCGCGGCGATCGTAGTCGCTGGCGCTTACGCTTACGCCGGGCAGCACGGCCTGGGCGCCCCGGAGACCGTCGGGAGGCTCGCTGGGGGCATCCGCTCGATGCGGAGCCTGCTGCGGCTGTCGTTTCGCCCGATCGACCTGATCTGGGGGCTCGCGATTGGGCTGCTGGCTCGCACCCTGGCCAGCCTGGTTGAGGTCTGGGGGTATGGCAGCATCGGAACGGCCGGTGCGACGTTCGATCAGACCGTCTACGACTTCTGGTGGTTGTTCGGCGCTCTGCTGGCCCCGGTGCTGCTCGCCCCGGTCGTGGAGGAACTCTTTTTTCGCGGACTCGTGCTGCGCGCCGTTTACGGGCAGGTGGCGACGAGTCGCGTACCCAGTACAGGTAAAAGCCGACAGAACGTACCGACCCAATCGGGACGCGGCTCCACACCGTGGGCCGCGCCGCTCGCGATTGGGGTAAGCGGGCTGACGTTCGCACTCATGCACCTCGTGACCATCGATGCCGGCAGCACCGCTGTCATCGTGGTGGTCGGAGTCTCGACGCTGATTTTCGGGCTGGCAGCGGCATCCGTTTCGCTGGCAACCGGGCGAATCGGCGGTGCGATCGTTGCACACGTGACCTTCAACGGGCTCGTGATGGTGCCGGCTTTGCTGAGCCTCTAGCGTCGGGCTGATACTAGGGCCCAGACCGATCTGACTGTCCCCATCATTGGGGCTGCGTTCTGACTAACCAGGCGAGCTTTTTCGGGAACGGCTTCACTAGGATCAAAGCGCAGTGCAATTACCGCTCCCAGAGTGGCAACAAAACCTGTGGTTGTATGCGGCGCGGCTACCCCGTTCGCGTTCGCCCTTGAACCGACGCGAGGCAGGCTTATGGGCAAGTTTACGTACGACTCGAGTGTCGCCGTCGACTTTGATGACCGCGTGCTCGCGCACATTCAGATCGTGATCGGTGCCAAGCTGCGTCGTGGTGAATCGTTCTATTTCTCCTGGCGTGACGACCCACTCGCTGGCGGAGGCCGCAGCACGGTCTGGGTGCATCCGGGCATCTCCCTGTCTTTCAAATTCTTTGGCAGCAAGACCCCCATCCTCAATCGCGACTGGGTCGATGCGCTGTCGCTGTCGGCCAACTCGGCGACTGGCCTGCAGGTTGTGGTCGAGCCGCCGAAGCGCGTGCCGTAGTTTTTGCGAAACGGATGCCCCGGCCCGGCCAGATTTCTGGTCGGGCTTTTTTGCGCCCCCGGCGGCTGTGGGCTCGACGGCTGTGGGCACGTCGGCTGTGGGCTCGACGGCTGTGCCTTCGTCGGGTGTGGGCTCGCGGTGTGCCGGGCTTCGGTGGCGTTGGTCGTTGCGGGGCGGTGGACGGGACGGTGGACTGGGCGGTGGACGGGACGGTGGACTGGACGGTGGACGGGACGGTGGACTGGATGGGGCGGTGGGTTCTGGTTGCCGCGGGCGCAACGGGTGCGCAAAACGCCTCGACTCCAGTTGGAGTCGAGGCGTTTGGGTGCAGCGGGTGCTGCGCGGTAAAGCTACTTACGCGGAAGCGTGCTGACGACGAACCGAGATGCGCACGGCGACGAGAGCGGCACCGAGAATGAGGAGGCCAGCGGCACCCCAGATAACGAGAACCGGAACGTTGTAGCCGGTGGAGGAAAGTGCCTTGGCGGGCGTTCCATCAGCAGCGGTGACGGTCAGTACAGCGGTTCCGACGGTGCCGGTGGCGCCGGTCGCGGTGACCGTGTAGAGGCCAGTGGCGTTGGTGGGAACGGTGATGACGGCAGAAACGGCGCCGGTGCTGGATGCCGTCTTGACGACGGTGTTGGAGACGGCGGCCTTGACGACGCTCAGGGTGGCAGCGGGCGTTCCCGAAGCGGTGAAGCTGACCGACTCGCCATCGTCGAAGGCAGTGTCCGCGAAGGACACGGTGGTGGCCGAGCCGGGAGCCGGCGTCGAGTCCGTGACCGTGGTGAGGTTCGAGGCGACATAGTCAGCCGCGTTGGCGGCTGGCGCGAAGGCGAAGACAGCGATGACGGCGAGTGCCGCTGTTGCGAGGCTTTTCTTGAACATAGTGAGGGTCCCCCCGGGTAAGTGAATGGCTGATACGCCGAAACGGCGAGTCCCGGCATATCGTCGTGAAATACCTAGGCGACTCTCAGGTTAGCGGGCTGGTTGGTGCAATACACAATTTGTTTTGTCATCTTGTGCGAAAAATGGCGTAGAAACGCGGTTAAGCACCCGTAGTGGGGGTCTTTAACTTCGTCGTGCCTGTTGCCGACGAGACGGGTGCCGGCCGACTGCGGTTATTGAGCACGCCGTGGCTCTCCTCGAGATAGCAGCTGCCGCAGAGCGACTCGTAGGTAACCTCTTCGCCGTCGATGGCCACCTGGTCGCCGTCGAAGACGTAGGCGCCGCCGATCTTGCGCCCGTTGAAGACGGCCTTACGCCCGCACCGGCAGATGGTCTTGAGCTCTTCCAGGCTGTGCGAAACCTCGAGCAGACGGCGACTGCCGGGAAATGCGACGGTCTGAAAGTCCGTGCGAATACCGTAGGCCAGTACGGGAACGTTCTCGATAATCGCAATGCGCAGCAGATCGTCGACCTGGGTTTCGGTCAGAAACTGGGCTTCGTCGAGCAGCAGGGCGCTGACATCGCGGCCGAACCGGTCGAAGACCTGCGCGCGGTGCTCCTGGAACGCGGCGTAGGCGTCCGTTTCGGGGGTCAGCAGAAAATCAACGGCCCGCGTGACACCGAGACGAGACAAGATGCCGCGATCGCCCTTGGTGTCGACCGACGGTTTAGCGAGAAGCACGTGGTGTCCACGCTCTTCATAGTTATATGCCGCTTGCAGCATGGACGTGCTTTTGCCGCTGTTCATGGCGCCGTATCGAAAGTACAGTTTGGCCATTATGGGGTGCCTTTGGTCTGGAAGCGTTCAGCATCGAATTCTAGCGTGAGCAGCGGATGCCGGCTGGTCACGCGCACCCGGGTGAACACGGCCCGCAGCACGCTGAGGTATGGACGCAGGGCCCGGCGCCGCTGAAACGGCGGCAGGGAGATGCCCGCCTGGATGGTGATCGTGTCTCGCGGGGATGCGCTTCGGAACGCGGTGGCGGGAGTACCGGCCTGGGTTGCGGCGTGCACCTGGGCCTGCGCGCGGGCCTGCGCCCTGGCCTGCGCGGCGGCCTGCGTCTGTGCAGCGGTGACGATCGCCATCGTCGTCGTGTCGGTGGCCGGGGTGGGACGAGCGCTGCGGTCGCCGAAGGCCTGGGTGATTTGGTCGGTATCGGCGGGGGCGGCGCCAGAACCGTCAATCTGCACGACGAGGCTCGTGGGGTCGAAGCCCTTGAGGCGGCAAAGGGCCACGATCAGGGCTCCGACGGCGGCGCGCTGGTCAGAGTCGAAACCGGTCGCGCGTCGCTCGGGGTCGGCGATGACGCAGAGCGGGGCAAGGCCGCGCGCGGTGAGGACTGCGCGTTCGCGGTCGATGAGGTCGTCGAGCCAGGTGTGGTCGACCTCAGCGACAAGCACCCGACGCACCTGAAAAGCGAGGGAGCGCGCGCGTTTCACGTCGGCCGCTGTCAGGGTCTTTCGTTCGAGAACGTCGGCCAGGAAGGGCAGAACCTCGGCGCCGAGGTTCTTGAGTCGATGGTCGACCACCTCGGTGGCAAGGAGGCCGCGACTGGCTTCGGTGCTCGCGCGGATGGCGCGGCGGGCATCCGTTTGCCAGCGATGAATGGAGTTGACGACCTGACGCGAATACGCGGCGGCGGCGAGGGCCGGGGCGAGCACCTGGGTCATGGCGATGATCGCGAACAGCACGGGCGGGGTCTGGATACCCAGGAACGGCGACTGGGCGAGGGCCGTGATGCCGACAGTGACGGCCGCCGCTACGCCGAGCGCGAGGATTTCCTTCCACGGCCGAAACGGCGCCATGGCGAGCAGCAGCAGGCCGAGTCCCATCGGGGCGAAGTCGTCTTGAATCATGCCGTTGAACTGCCAGGTGCTCGCCACCGCGAGCAGGTGCGCCACCAGCCCGAGCGCCACGATCACGACGGCGCGGGTGCGGGTGAAGGGGGCCAGGTCGGGCCTGGAAGACCAGACGAGCACGGCGGCCGCGATGGTCAGCACGGCAACGGCGGCGGCGGCGAGCTCTTCCAGCTGAATCTCGTGCTGGCGGCTGGTCGTGGCGGCGACGGCATAGGTCACGACGACGAGGGCCACAACCGGGGCGAGGGGCCACGCGGCGAGGCCGCCGATCGGGTCGAGGCGCTGTTGCGAAGCGGATGCCGGTGCGCGCGGCCGTCTCGGAGTGGGGGTCGCGCGAGTCATGAGTTCTTCTGAGCGGCGGGTACGGTCAGGCGCACGCTGGTTCCGGCGCCGGGGCGGCTCCAGATCAGCACGGATCCGCCGAGCTGTTCGATGCGACGCCGCACGGACTGCCGGAGACCGAGGCGGTCGGAAGCGGATTCGGATTCGGTGAAGCCACGGCCGGCATCCGTTATGCGGAGTGAAATTGTGGTCAGGTCTTGCTCGATGGCGACCTCAGCCGAGGCGATTCCGGCGTGGAGGATGACGTTGACCAAACACTGCTGCACGGCGAGGCCAACCTCGCGGTCACTGCCGGCATCGAGGCGGGAGAGGGCGTTGATGTCTCCGGTGACGTCGATTGTCAGCCCGCGGTCGCGGCCCCGTTCGATAGCGCCATGGACCGCGCTGGAGATCCAGACGCTGGTCTCGGTCGGTTCGGAAGCTTTTTCGGGCAGGGTGGGGTGCGGGCCGGTGTCGCTGCGGGCGTCGATGTCGGTGAGCCAGTCGGTGTCGTGCAGGGTGGTCAGGGTGTACCGGAGGCTGGTCTGGAGTCCCGGCGAGAGCCCGCCGGGTTCGGCGAGGGAGAGCGCGACGAGCTGGGCAACGGTTGTGTCGTTGAGCAGGGCGATGGCGCGTGTGTCGAGGGCGTCGCGCAGCTGCCGGTTGGCGCCGTCCTGAACCGCGCGGTGGATGGCGGGCTGCGCGGCATTGCTCAAGCGGCGGTCGATTCCCGCGAGCAGCATGACACCGACGAGCACGAGGTAGGTCGAGAGGGTGAACAGGTCGGGCCGGTAGGGCACCGTGGTGCCGAGGATAGCGAGGAGAGCGGCGGACTCGGCGAGGAGAAAAGCCGCGGTACTCCAGAGCACGCCGGCAAGGGCGGTGGATCCGGCGCCGCCGACCATGACGAGAGCCATCTTTGGCAGGGCGACGAGGAACATATTCGATGCGGGGAATACGTCGGGAACGCCGAGTACGGCCCGGGTGAAGACGTAGACGCAGAGGGTTCCAAAGACGAGATAGGCGACCGCGAACCCGATGCGGCGGTGCCGGGTGAAGAGCACGAGCAGGGCGCCCATGGCGAGTACGGCCACGACGGTGATCCAGAGTTCGGGCCGGCTCAGACTGAGGACGGCGACCGACACCGCCCCCGCCATGAGGCAGGTCAGCGCAAACCAGTGCGCGGCCCGCGCGAGGGCGCGCGCGAGCGTCAGCTGGACCAGATGGCCGGGCAACCCTAGAGACATTTTTCCCCCAAGGTAAGTATGGCATTGGGGCGGGATGGTGGTGGTGATGTGAGGGAGGTGACGTGAGGGCGTCTCCGCGCTCCGGGCCCACCTTATGGCCCCGGGCCCAGTTTCTAAACTGGGCCCGGGGACGGGGCCCGGGCCCCGTCCAGAATGGAGTCAGAACAGGGTCGGCGCCAGGTCGGGCGGCAGCTCGGCCGCGATCAGCGACCGGGGCACCTCCGCGCTCCGGGCCCGCCTTATGGCCGCGGCGGCTGGCGCAGCAGACGCGGCCGGCATAGCAGACCCGTTCAGCACAGCAGACGCGGCCGGCACAGGAGACGCGGGCGGCACAGGGGCAGGGTGACGCGCGGGCGGGCGGGCGGCGGGTGGGGGCATGCGCTCAGGGAACGACGGGAAAGCATTCGAGCGGATGCCGCCGGTCGCGGGGTCGACGACGCCACGCTCGAGGCCGTGCGCGCGAATGAGGGGCCGGATGCGGGCCGCGAGCCAGGTGCGGTACTCCTTGGGAGCGTACTGTCCTCGGGCGTAGAGCTCATGGTAGCGGCCGACGAGCTCAGGATGCTCGCGGGAGAGCCAGCCCAGGTACCAATCCTTGACTGCGGGCTTGAGGTTGAGACCGCTGTAGAGCACGCTCGTGGCACCGGCCGCTTTGGCCTGCCGCAGGGCCTCATCGAGGTGGGCGCGGGTGTCGGTGAGAAAGGGCAGAATGGGCATGAGAAAGACGCCGCAGTCCAATCCCCGTTCGCGCACCGCGGTGACCGTCGCGAGGCGCGCCTTGGTGGTGGGAGTTCCGGGCTCGACGGACTGCTGCAGTCCGTCATCGCGCAGTCCGTCATCGCGCAGTCCGTCGTCGCGCAGTCCGTCGTCGCGCAGTCCGTCGTCATAGATGGCGATGGACATGGCAAGGTCGACCGGAACATGCTCGCTCGCTTCGACCAGCAGGTCGAGATCGCGTCGCAGCAAGGTTCCCTTGGTGAGGATGGAAATGGGCGTGCCGCTGTCGGCAAGCGCCGCGATGATGCCGGGCATGAGCCGGTAACGTCCCTCGGCGCGTTGGTACGGGTCGGTGTTGGTGCCGAGGGCAACCGGATGCCGGCCCCAGGTGGGTTTCGCGAGTTCTTTTCTCAAGACCTCGGCCACATTGACCTTGACGATGATCTCGCTGTCGAAATCTTTACCGGCATCGAGGTCGAGGTACTGATGCGTGGGCCGCGCGAAGCAGTAGGTGCAGGCGTGCGAGCAGCCGCGATAGGGGTTGATCGTGTAGCCAAACGGCATGGCGCTCTGCCCGGGCACGTGGTTGAGCGCCGACTTGCAAAGGATCTCGTGGAACGTAATTCCGGCGAATTCTGGCGTCTGCACGCTGCGCACGAGGTTGTTCAGGCGGGCGAGGCCTGGCAGTGCCCCGACCTGCTCGGTCTGTAGTTGCTGCCCGCTCCACCGCATGCAGCAAGTCGAACACAAGTACTAGTAAATTGCAAGTGTCTCGTTGAAAACCCGCATCTAAGCGGATGCCGCCACTCGCCCCGCTCACACCACGGCCTCGCGGCACGCGTTTGAGAGGTTGGCACTGGTTTGAACACGTGCCCGCTTCCTGAACAAGGGCGCCGAGTGCGGCGAGAACCCGCGGCGCGGCATCCACTTCGCGCCGAACGCGACGATTCGCAGTACTGTGCCGGAATGCAAGAACAGACTGCACCGGCATGACCCGGCTGCGACGCAGCGACCCGACCCGGCCGGGGTACACGAGAAGACGGGCAGGTCGGGGGTTCAGCTACCGAGACCCGGCCGGAAAGGCCGTCTCCGAGACAGAACTGCGGGAGCGATTCGCGGCCCTCGCGATTCCGCCGGCGTGGACCGAGGTGTGGATCAGCCCGCACCCCAACGGGCATATCCAGTCGATCGGCGTCGATGCCGCCGGGCGACGCCAGTACCTCTACCACCCCGCCTGGCGCGAACAGAAGGACCGCCTCAAATTCGAACGCGCGCTGCAATTGGCCGAATCGCTGCCGCAGGTGCGCAGCCAGGTCACCCGCGAACTGCGCGGTGACGGCCCGCCGCGCACCCGGGCGCTCGCCGCGGCGTTTCGCATGCTCGACCTCGCCTCCCTGCGCATCGGCAGCGAGCGCTACGCCGACACCTACGGCAGCCACGGCCTCTCCACCCTGCTCTGCTCCCACGTCACCGTGCGCGGAGACGTGGTGCAGCTGGATTTTCCCGCCAAGAGTGGGCAACAATTTCACAGCGTCATAACGGATGCCGACCTCGCCACCTACCTGCGCGCCCGCCTGCGCGAGCGGCCGGCTGCACCGCTGCTGTCCTGGGTGCGGGGCGATACCGAGGAGGTCGTGTCGGCCGCCGAGATCAACGATTTCATTCGGGAACGCACCGGCGGGGAGTTCACGGCGAAGGACTTTCGCACGCTACGGGGCACGGCCGCTGCCGCGCAGAGCCTGGCGCAGAGCCTGGCACAGGATCTGAAGGTGAGCACGGGGCCGGCGGCTGGGGCGGGCGCGGCGAGCGCAGGGTCCGGCGGAGCATCGTCGGACGGGCTCCTCTCAAGGAGCGTGGCCGCCTCGGCTACTGCACCGGCCGTATCCGCTGCCCGGCCGCCGCGCGCGGCGACGCGCAGCCGTCGCGCCGACGACCGCGCTATCGCCGAAGCGATGCGCCAGGCGGCAGATGCCCTCGGCAACACACCGGCGATCGCGCGCACGAGCTACGTTGATCCGCGAATCGTCGACCTCTTTCGCGCGGGCGAGACCATCGACCCTGCTGGCAGGGTCTCGGTCGAAACGGCGCTGCGGGCGCTGCTGCCGAGTGACGGCGCGTGATGTGGTTCGTGAGGGGTTAACGACTCGTAGCCCCGGCGACTTGTTGCCGTCGACCCGGACCCTTTGAGTCCCACCTTCGGCCAGAGCATCGCACGGTACGCAGTCCCCTCAGCGATGCGCCCGATTTGTGGGCCGTGGCCCCCGGCGAAAAATTGGCATCACTTAACGAGGGCGAAGCTCTGACAATATCCCCCGTTCGGGGTATAACTTGAATGCCGCCTCGCTGGGGCTGCCGCACTGCCGTCGAGAAAGGTTCACCCGTGACCCACGATTCTGATCCCGTTGAAGAGCCGCCGCTTGATATTCCGGAGGCGCCGAGCACTCCCAGCAATCCCGACCAGCTCGTCGGACCGGACGGCCCCGAAGGTCCGGATACGGAACACGCGGGCTCGGCCAACGAACACCCCGAACCGGCCGTTCCGCTCGCGAGTGCGAGCACCGGCCCCGACGGTCCGGCTCCCAGCGAAGACGGCTCAACCGCCGGAGAAGCTACCGCCGCGGCCGAACCAGACACCGACGCCGAAGACGACACCGAAGACGACCAGGACAACGCCGACAACGAGCCGAGCCTCGACGACATCGACCCGGCCGATAGTCCATCGAACCCCGACCTGGTCGGTCACGACATCGACGACGAAGACCCCACCCTCGCTGAACCCACCGCCTAACCCCAGGGAGCCCCCATGAAAGGCAAATTTCTGTTCCTCGCCGGCATCGCCACTGGCTTCGTGCTCGGATCCAAAGCCGGCCGCCAGGCCTACGACCGACTCAGCGGGAAGGCTCACGAGTTGTGGGGCGACCCCACCACCCAGAAGGTCATCTCGCAGGCCGAAACCATCGCCCGCGACGCAGCATCCGTGGCGCAGACCAAGGTGAGCGATCTGCTGGACCGCACCGAAGCATCCGTCAAAAAAGAAGAGCGTAAGGCCAGCCCCACAGCGGATGACGGCAGTCACGAAATCTAAGCCCCTGCGATGCCGATACCCCGGCTGGCACGCCGGGCCGTGGTGTCGGGCTCGGCGGCCTATCGGCCGTAGTGCCTGTCAGCCGCGCCGAGTGTCAGCCGCACCGCGTGTCAGCCGCGCCACCTGTCAGCCGCACCGCGTATCGGCCACGATGCCCGTCGGTCAATCCATCATGCGTGAAACGCGTGCTGTGCTGGAGGCGGAGTGGCCCCCTGGACTGCGCCCGCTAGCGAGGCGCCCCGCACCAGAAAACTGGCCTGCGCCCGGTCAAACGACGAGTAGAACCACCTGGTCGTGAGCACGCCGAGCTTGGTCACCTCGTAGGCATCCCCGCTTTGCTGAATGACTCCGAGCAGAGCGGCCGGATCGCCGTCGAGAATTTGAGAATCTCGCACCAACCACTCGGTCGGGGTGAGCTGAAGGATGCCGAGCTGCGATACGCGCAGATTTTCCGCATCCGAAACGCCATTGTTCGGGTTCACTTGCCGCCTCCGGGCCGGTTGGTCCTTAAGTAGACACCTGCCGACCACCCCATTCAAGGGGTTGACAGCACCCTCCAACCCAATTCCCACGGCGCTCCAAGGCGTCGATACGCATAACTCCTGCAATTTGTTCCGAGCGCCCTGCACCACCCCCGTAATCACGGGGAAGTTCATTTTTCGCCACGCAGATTGCAGGAGTTATGCCACGCGCGAGCCGACAGGCAGGGGCCGAAACCTAGTTGCTGAGGTGCAGCACCTCAGCAGTCGCGGCGAGCGACGCCGCGGCGGCGGCGGGATCGTCGGAGAGTCTGGTGCCATAGCTCGGGATCATCTGGCGAATCCGCGGCTTCCAGCCTTCGATGCGATCGGGGAAGCAACGGGCCAACAGGTCCACCATGATCGGCGCGGCCGTCGAGGCTCCCGGCGAGGCGCCGAGCAGACCGGCAATCGAGCCGTCAGACGAGGTGATGACCTCGGTGCCGAACTGCAGCACTCCCCCGAGCTTGGCGTCTTTCTTCATGACCTGCACGCGCTGGCCGGCCGTGATGAGTTCCCAGTCCTCGGAGACCGCGGCGGGAATGAACTCGCGTAGGGCCTTCAGCTTTGCTCCTCGTGACGCGAACACCTCGCCGACCAGGTATTTCATGAGGTCAAAGTTGTGGCGGGCCACGGCGAGCATCGGGCCGAGGTTGTGCGTGCGAATGGAGAAGGGCAGGTCGAACCAGGTGCTCGTCTTCAAAAACTTGGGGCTGAATCCGGCGTACGGGCCGAACAGCAGCGACATTTCGCCATCGACGACGCGAGTGTCGAGGTGGGGCACCGACATGGGCGGAGCGCCCTTGGCCGCCTTGCCATAGACCTTGGCCTGGTGCTGGGCGACGAGCTTCGGGTTGGTGGTGCGCAGAAACTGGCCGCTGATCGGGAAGCCGCCGAACCCCTTGATTTCGGGGATTCCGCTCTGCTGTAGCAGTGCCAGGGCGCCGCCACCGGCGCCGACGAAGACGAAGCGGGCGTTGATGGTGCTGCGGGTCTGTCCGACCTGGCGCAGCAGCTTCAGGTTCCAGGTGCCATCCGCTTTGTGCCCCAGGCCGACGACCTGCTCGTTCATGTGCATCGTGACCCCCTGCTTCTCGAGGTTGTCGAACAGCAGCCGGGTGAGGGCGCCGAAGTCGACGTCGGTGCCGCTGACGATGCGGGTGGCGGCGATCTTCTGACCGGCCGGACGCTTGCGGGTGAGCAGCGGGGTCCAGGTGCCGATCTTTTCGACGTTGTCGCTGAACTCCATACCGGCGAACAGCGGCTCCACCGCGAGCACGGCGTGGCGCTTCCGCAGGTAGTCCACGTTGGCTTTGCCGTGTACGAAGGTCATGTGCGGAGTGGAGTTAATAAACTTGTTCGGCTCCGGCAGGGCGCCAACAGATACGAGGTGCGCCCACAACTGGCGGCTGATCTGGAACTGCTCGTTGATGACGACGGCCTTGTCGGCGGTGACCGAACCGTCCGCAGCCTGCGGCATGTAGTTGAGTTCGCACAGCCCGGCGTGGCCGGTACCGGCGTTGTTCCACGGGTTCGAGCTCTCCTGGGCGAGTTCACCGAGACGCTCATACACCTCGATCCGCCAATCGGGCTGCAGCTCCTTCAAGAGCGTGCCGAGGGTGGCACTCATGATGCCGCCACCAATGAGGACTACGTCAACGGTTCCCTGAGAATTCACACTGTCGAGTGTATCGCTGCGAGCGGATACACCCGACCGCGCCCGACCGCGGCCACCCTGCCCCCGGCCGCTCCCCCGAGTAGGGGATAATGGCACAATGAACCCTGACAACGCGCAGCGCCGCGTCGCCGTCATCATCGAAGATGACGCCGATATTCGCAACCTGCTCGAGGCCGTGCTCGCCCAGGCCGGGTTCGAAACAATCGCCACGAGCAACGGCCTCGATGGCATCGCCGCGGTGCGCGCCTACGACCCGATCGTGACGACCCTCGACGTGAGCATGCCCGGCATGGACGGCTTCGAAACGGCCCGCCGTATTCGCGATTTCAGCCCCACCTACCTCGTCATGCTCACCGCCCGCGACGACGAAATCGACACCCTGCAGGGCCTCGACGCCGGCGCCGACGACTACCTGACCAAGCCGTTTCGCCCGCGCGAACTGCGCGCGCGCATCGAAGCCATGCTACGACGCCCCCGCCACCCGGCCACAGCGGATGCCGCCAGTCGGCCAGCATCGTCAGCTGCGCCCCCCGCTGCGGCGTTCGCCGAGCAGCCCGACGCTTCTGCTGCCATCAGTGCTTCTGCTGCCATCAGTGCTTCTGACACCACTGCGGATGCGGCCAGTACCGCACAGGTGACAGCGGTCATGTCACCGATATTTCGACCGACTCCCATCGCATCCGCTCCCACTTTTGTGGCGGCCGCCGACGCCGCGAGCCCGATACTGAAGGCCGCGCTGGTCAACGGCTGGTTTGAACACAACGACCTGCGGCTGAATCCGGCAGAACGCGTCGTACAACTCGCCGGCGCCCAGCTTGAACTGACCCGTACCGAGTTCGACCTTTTGGCCGCACTCCTTGAATCCCAGCGGCGCGTGCGCAGCAAGAACGACCTTGCCATGCTGCTGCGCGGTGAGGCGTTCACGAGCGTCTACCCGGTAAACGAGGCGGATCGGCGAGCGGTAGAAGTGCACATGGGCAATCTGCGGCGCAAACTCGGCGACAGCAGTGCGACCCCGCGCTGGCTGGAAACCGTGCGTGGCGTGGGTTACCGCCTCGCCGCCGCCGAGGTGTAACTCGGCCGGTGGGCCGCGCCGACCGCCCGGCTGCGCGCTCGATCTGACCTCAGCGCTCGATCTGACCTCAGCGCTTGATCTGACCTCAGCGCTTGATATGCCGCGATAAGGCCATGCAGGTGTCGACGCCGACTTCACTGAGATGGGGCAACTGCCGCCGGCAGCCGGAGAGGTCCTTGTCCTTGACGGTGCTGTGCAATTGGCTGGCGGTGTGGTCGAGGCGCACTGCTCCGAGCATCTTGCTGCTCGACCGGATACTCAGCAACACGATGTCAGCGTCTTCGAGGTCGGCCGCGGCAATGGCGGTGCGCAGGCGCAGTTCCCTGGTGTGCCACAGGGCGAGGAAGTCGTTTACGAATCGGTGCTGCACGGCCACATCCCCGCCGAGATCGCTGCTCAGCCGCTGGAGCGGGGCCGGGTCGACGAGCGCACTCATGCCAGGCATCCGCTGGACGCGGTGGTGTCAGGGATCGGCAGGGTCACTCATCAACACTGACAGGTCGACCCCAGTTCCGGGCTCAGTTTAGGTCTGCTTCCGCTCAAGATCTGATCAAGATTCGGCGTGGCCGACCGCAGCGAGCTCAACGGCGATGTCGTTACCACCGCTCACTTTGACGGTGTCGATGGCCGTGTTAACCGCCACGCTGAGCGCGGTCAGGGTATACCCGTGGTCGAAGGTGTCGGCGATGCCGAAACTTGCGGTCAGCCGAATCAGGGAGGCCTCTTTCAGCGGCTCGTCGACGAGCGTGGTTTGAATTCGTTCAGCAAGGGCGCGAGCTTCGGCCGCCGAGGCCGCGCCGGCGAGCACCAAGAACCGCCCGCTGGCGCGATGGCCGATGATGGAAAGCACCGGGGCACCCCCGCGCAGCTTCGCCGCGAATCGTGCGATGGCCTCGTCGCCGGCAGCCCGTCCGAAGGCAACGTTAATCTCGGGAAGATTGTCGATATCGGCCCCGATGAGGGCGAGCCCCATGCCGGCACTCTTCGCGCGATCGAGATGATCGGTGGCCGCCTGCACAAACGCGGCGGCCGACAGCACCCCCGCTGCAGAGTGGATGCCGTCGGTCAGGTCGCCGACGGCGCTGCCGGACGCCTGCTGGGCGCGCAGCGCCGCGGCGGCGATGGTCATCAGCACCACGAGGCACAGGCTGAGGCCCGCGGTGTTGGCCGTGTTGAAGTAGGTCAGAAACACTGCCCCGGTGACGCCGTCAACGGTGAAGACGATGGCACGAACTAGAGCCGCCACCGCGGCGATCCAGAGGGCGACGGCCAGCGTACGGCCGCTCAGGTTGCGGCGTAATCGTCCGCGCACCGCTTCGAGTGCCCCGAGCACCGACATCACCGAGAGGCCAATCCACAGTTCGGCGGCGCCGGCCCAGCGTCCGGCCGGTTCGCCGTGAAGCAGCGTGGCGATGAGCACCAAAATGCTGATCAGGGTGACCAGCCAGAAGCCGCGGCTGCGCCCGTTGTAGCGGCGAAGTCCTGTCCACACCGACCCGACGGCTACGGCCAGGGCCACATTGGCCACGACGACGGCCCACCAGATCATTTGCCCGCTCTGCGACGCGCCGCTCGCAATGGTGACCATCATGGCGGCGATGAAGGCCAAACTCCAGATGCGCCCGGCCGAATCGTTGCGGTTGAAAGCGGTGTTCAGAATGAACGACACCCCGCACAGCGCGACGACCACCCCATTGAGCAGGAGCAGTGTCAGTGTGTCCAGCAGCATGTGCCTACCTCTTGGTTACCGTTCATAGTCACGTGGCAGGGTCGCGATCGCGATGGTGCCCTTGCCGGGAGCCGATTCGACCCTGAGGTCTCCCCCGTGCTGGCGGCAGATGTCCCGGCTGATGCTCAGTCCGAGGCCGGTGCCGTGAATGCTCGACCCCCGCACCGAATCCGCGCGGTAGAACCGGTCGAAGAGGTTCAGCTGCTCACCCGGGGTCATGCCCCGACCTGTGTCGGCAACGCGTAACTCGACCTGGCTGACGGAATCAATCAGGGTCACCTCGATGTGGCCGCTCTTCGTGTTGTACTTGACCGCGTTGGAGAACAGGTTGTCGATCACCTGGCGCAGGCGAAAGGCATCCGCTTGTAGTCGCACGGTCGGCAGCGCTGCCAGCACGAACGTGATGTCGCGCTCGGCTGCCATCGGCCGCAGCGATTCGATGGCCTCGGTGACGATCACCGACAGGTCGCACGGGGCGAGCGTGATTGCCAATTCATGCTTGGTGGCGGCAGCCGTCGTGAGCAGATCGGCGACCAGTGCCAGCAGTCGATCCGAATTCTTCGACGCCACCTCGAGCATGCGCCGGGTCGAGGGATCGAGGGTGTCGTCGTCGAGGGCCAGTTCGAGATAACCCATGATCGACGTCAGCGGGGTGCGCAGTTCGTGCGAAACGGATGCGACCAGGTCGTCCCGCGCCTTGATTGCGCGCAGTTCCGCGGTGACATCGCGCGCCACCATAACACCGCCATCGTAATTGTCGTTCTCGTCGAGAATGGGCCGGGCCGAGATGAGCACGGCGGCCTGCTGCTTGCCCTTCTCCCCCACCCAGACGGTGACGTGATCGACCGTCTCGCCCCGCATCGCCCGCTGGAACGGCCGATCGGCCTCGGCATACGGGGTGATCTGGTCATCGTGGAAGACCACGATGGAGGAAAATTGACCGTCTTTCACCCCGAAGCGGGAGAACATCTCGCGCTGAGCCCGGTTGATGAAGTTGGGTTTGGCCTCACGGCTGAACCCGACGACGCCGAAGTCGATGGTATTGAAAATTTCGTCGAGGGTGCGCTCCTCACGGCGAGAACGCCGCAGCGCCCCCGCAAAGAGTACTGACTGCTGGGTGAGCAGCACCCGCTGCGCAGCGGCACGCTTGGTCGTTGTGTAGGTGGTGGCGGCGACAAAGGCCAGCACGATGGGCACGATCGCCAGCCGCGGAATCTCATTGCCTGAAATCGGCTCCGCCCGCAGCAGGCCCGCTGACCAGAGCAGCACGGCGGTGAGCACCACTCCCCCGACGGCGCCCCGACCGCCAAAATGGCTCGATAGCCAGATGATGGGAAACACGAGCAGAAACGTCGTGCCGAGCAGCGGCTCACCCTCGCGCGCGATCACCAGCGCGACCAGGTCGACGATCGGCAGAATGACGATCCACTTCTTGTCGACGTGCCGCCACGGCACCCCCGCCGCCACTCCGGTGGTAACGAAGACAATGAGAATCCCGGCCAGAAACAGCTGATTGGTTAGGATGTGGGGTCCGAGCAGCCCCGAGACCGCGACCAGCAGCAGGGTCGCCGACCCGACCAGTAGCTGGGAGAGAAAGACAGACCGCTCGACCCGATAGCGGTGCGCTCGGTCAGGTCTCGGGAGTCGTTGCATCACGAGGGCGTTACCGTGGCGTGGCTCGCGGTCGGCAAAACGGCTTTTGCGCCGAATTCATCGAGCCGGTCGATGGTTTCGGAGAACCCCTGCGGCACCCCGAAATGAAAGCCCTGAGCACTGCGAATGCCGAGCCGAGCCAGCTGCACCGCCATGCGCTCGTTCTCCACACCCTCAACGATCATCGAATACTCGAGTTTGTCACCAAAGCTCTGCAGCGCCATGAGAACCTCACGCTGGCGCACATTGGTGAGGTCGTCGACCAGGCTGCGGTCGATCTTGAGAATGTCCATCGGAACCCGCACCAGCGAATCGACCGAGGAATCGTCCGAGCCGTAGTCGTCGAGCGCAATCAAAATTCCGAGGTCGCGCAACCGGTTGACCTGCTCGCGAATCGGTGCCGAGACGCGAACGGCCGAGCGCTCATTGAGCTCAAGGCAGAGCGAGATCTCCGGATACCGCGTGTTCAACTCCTCCACAAACCGACCGAGACGCTCCGGCGCGAGTTGACCGGCCTCGACGTTGATGGTCATGCAGACGATACCGGGTTCGACCAGACGAAACTCGGCCGCAGCGGTCATCGCCGATTCCGCAATTTGCTGGGTCAACTTGTCGAACCGGCCCAGGCTCTTGGCCTTCTCCACCAGCGACGGCGGTGAGATCGCGCCCAGTTCCGGGTCGACGTATCGCAGCAACGCTTCGAACGCCCAGATGCGGCCAGTGACAAGGCTGACGATGGGCTGATAGGCCAGTGGCAGCCTATTCTCGTCGATGGCACGGGCGACAGTGTCGTTGAACTGCGAGGAGAGATGGCCGGAGACGTTGATGCTCGTGCCGCTGTCGGTGCTGCCGCGGCGGCGGCTTTTCTTGACCAAGAGCATGCTGTGGTCGGCGTCGTGAACGAGAGAGGCGACATCCGTTTCAACGGAAACGGAGTAGGCGAGACCGATGCTGAGGCTGGGATTGATGGCGTCGGAGCCAACGGCGAGCGGCGCAGCGGATGCCGTCAGCACCGTCTCGGCGATGGCTTTGGCTTCGGCGAGGGAGGCGAGTCGCGTGAGGATGATGACGAATTCGTCGCCACCGACCCGGGCGACGACGTCGTGAGGGCGCACCGATTGGCGTAGCCGCTGGCCGAGAACCTTCAGCACCTCGTCGCCGGTCTGGTGCCCGTAGGTGTCGTTTAGACGCTTGAAACCGTCGAGGTCTATGAAGAGAACCGCGATCGCCTCGGCGTCGCTGCGGGTGCTGTTGATCGTGTCGAGGGCTTCCTGAAAGGCACCGTAGTTGGGCAGACCGGTGAGCGGATCGGTGTTGGCTCGCGCGGTCAGCCCCGCCAGGTTCTGCCGCGCCTGCACGGCCAGTTCGGCGGTGGCGGCGAGGGCTTGCAGCGCTCGGCGGTCAACGCCGGAAAACGCGCCGTCCATTGGGTCGCGACGGGCGACGAGAAATCGTGGTTCACCGGGGGTGAACATGACCGGAACCCCAATAGCCCCGCTCTCAGCGGGGCCAGGCTGCACCGTGATCGACTGCACGCCGACCGCGGTCGCAGCCGCCTGGCACAGTGCCTCCGCGACGTTGTCGACGCTGCGGGTGGTACTCAGGATGCTGCTCCCGACCACGAGGCCGTTCAAACGACGCCGCATGTCCAGCAGCGTGCGCACGACAATGGCGATCAACGCCACCGCGAAACTGCCCATCAGGGTGCCGACGGCGGTCTCGATTCCGGTGCGGCCTTCCCCCGGGGTGGGAAGTCCGATTACGGACCAGTGCGCCGAGAGCACGGCCAACGCAGCGACGGTGACAAGCAGCGCGCTGAGGCGTACCGGTGAGATGAGCGGCTGGCCGCCCCGGTCCGCTGGGGCGTTGATCAGGCGCACTCGCAGAACTTCCAACGCGAGCACGATGAGCACATACCCAGCGGATGCTGCGGCGACCGCCGGCAGGAATGCCACACCGGCCCGGCCGAGCATCCCGGCGATGAGAAAATAGAGCAGACAGCCGATGCCCGCCAGGCCCGCGCTGTAGACGGATACGCCGATGCGGCGGGATTCAATCATCAACGCGATCAGAATTCCGAGCATGACCACGCCGACAATGGCCTGATAGGGCAGCACCGGGACCAGGGCCGGAACGGCCAGAACGGGCACGCTCATGGCCGGAGTGCGATGGGGCACGCTGCCCACGCGAATCCAGGCTATTTCGAGTGCGGCGACGCAGACGAGGCCGGTCACCGCGGCGGTAATTCTGGTGCCAGGATCAGCAAGAACGATGACGACTGCACCGGAGATAAACACCAGCCCAACGGCAGTGAACACGCCAAGGGAGACGCGCCGCAGCACGCCCAACACCCCAGTTTGGCTCACGCGGTCAAAGCCTACGCGACTTACCGGTCGATAAGTGCGTGCGGGTATGTTTTGAACGGGCTGTTCGGGTTTAACCCGGCCTCGGCGCGGGTTAGGCGTCGACTCGCGCGGCGGCGATCAGTTCGGCGATCTGCACGGCGTTCAGCGCTGCCCCCTTGCGCAGGTTGTCATTGCTGATGAAGAGGGCGAGGCCGCGGCCATCCGCTACGCCTTCGTCCTGCCGGATGCGACCGACGAAACTGGCATCCCGGCCGGCCGCCTGCAGCGGCGTGGGAATATCCGTCAGTTCGACCCCGGGGGCGCTCTTCAGCAGTTCTTCGGCGCGGGCAACACTGATCGGCCTGGCGAACTCGACGTTGATCGACAGGGAGTGGCCAGTGAAGACGGGCACACGCACGCAGGTTCCGCTGACCAGCAGCTCGGGCAAGCCGAGGATCTTGCGGCTCTCGTTACGCAGCTTCTTCTCTTCATCGGTTTCGAACTGGCCGTCATCGACGATGCTGCCGGCCAGCGGGATCACGTCAAACGCGATCGGGCGGGCGTAGATCGTGGGCTCGGGCAATGAAACGGCGCTGCCGTCGTGCACGAGCTGCAACAGGTTCTCGTCTTGCGCTGCGACGCGAATCTGGCTGGCCAGTTCGAACGCGCCGGCCAGACCGCTGCCGGAGACCGCTTGGTAGGTGCTGACGATGAGCCGTGTCAGGCCGGCCTCGTCGTGCAGCGCCTTGAGCACGGGCATCGCGGCCATGGTGGTGCAGTTCGGGTTGGCGATGATGCCCTTGACGGCCTGCTTGATGGCTTCGGGGTTGACCTCGCTGACGACGAGAGGAACGTCCGGGTGCATGCGCCAGCCGCTCGAGTTATCGACGACAAGCACGCCGGCTGCGGCGAAGCGAGGGGCCTGCGCCTTGGACAGGGTGGCACCGGCCGAGAAGATGGCCACGTCGAGCCCGGTGGGGTCGGCAACGGAGGCATCTTCGACCGTGATCTGCTCGCCCTTGAAGGTGAGGGTGGTTCCGGCCGAACGTGCCGAGGCGAAGAAGCGGATGCTCCTGACCGGAAAGTCGCGCTCCTCGAGCAGGCGACGCACCACGGCGCCAACCTGTCCGGTGGCTCCGACGACGCCGATGTTGATGCCGGGGGTGCTGGCTGGGTTGGTCACGTGTGTTTCCTAACGTCGTTCGCCCTCACGGGCACTTCATTCTGCAATGTTCCCTCGGCCTTTTGGGGCATAACTCCTGCAATTTCGTTGACTGTTCGGTACTCTTCCGCGTAATTACGGGGAAGTGCAGAACGATGGTGACAAATTGCAGGAGTTATGACCGGGGAGGGGTGAGGCGGGGCATCCGTTTGGCGAAGCGAGGGCTAGCGGCCGGAGCCCCCGTGCACGACAGCTTCGATCTCGCCGTCGAGCCCGAACGCGGTGTGCACCACGCGGAGGGCCTCGTTGATGGTGTCGGCGCGGGTAACGACCGAGATACGGATCTCGCTCGTGGAGATCATCTCGATGTTGATTCCGGCCTCGTACAGCGCCTCGAACAGTTTCGCCGAGACGCCCGTATTGGTGCGCATGCCGCCGCCGACCAGGGCAAGCTTGGCGATCTGATCGTCGTACTGCAGGCCGGTGAACCCGATGCGGTCGCGTTCGTTGGTCAGCGCGGTGAGTACCTGCTGGCCCTCGGACTTGGGCAGCGTGAAGGAGATGTCGGTGAGTCCGGTCGCCGCGGCCGACACGTTCTGCACGATCATGTCGACGTTAGCGTTGGTGCGGGCGACGATCTTGAAGATGAGCGCGGCTTTGCCGGGAATGTCGGGGACGCCAACGACGGTGACCTTCGCCTCGCTCAGGTCAGCGGCGATTCCGGCGATGATTGGTTCTTCCACAATTTCTCCATTTTCTCGCGCGGTCGCGGCGTTGTACACGATGGTGCCGGTGTTGTTGTTGAACGAGGAGCGCACGTGCAGCGTGACGCCGTGGCGGCGGGCATATTCCACAGCGCGAATATATAGAACTTTGGCTCCGGCGGCGGCGAGTTCAAGCATTTCTTCGCTCGTGACACGCTCGAGTTTGCGGGCGCGGGGAACGACGCGCGGATCCGCGGTGAAGACGCCGTCGACATCCGTGTAGATTTCGCAGATGTCGGCGCCGAGCGCGGCGGCGAGGGCGACGGCGGTAGTGTCAGAACCGCCGCGGCCGAGGGTGGTGATGTCCAGGGTGTCGCGGTTGAAGCCCTGAAAGCCGGCGACGATGGCGACGGCGCCCTCGTCGAGGGCCGAGCGGATGCGTCCCGGCGTAACGTCGACGATGCGCGCGGAGCCGTGGCGGGCATCCGTGATCATTCCGGCCTGGCTGCCGGTGAAGGAGCGAGCGTCGTAACCGAGGCTTTTGATGGCCATCGCGAGCAGCGCCATGGAGATGCGCTCTCCTGCTGTGAGCAGCATGTCCAGCTCGCGCGGGGCGGGCAGCGGGGTGACCTGGTGGGCCAGGTCAAGCAGTTCGTCGGTGCTGTCGCCCATCGCCGAGACGGCGACGACGACCTCGTTGCCGGCCTTGCGGGTATCGACGATGCGCTTGGCGACCCGCTTGATACTTTCGGCATCGGCGACGGATGATCCGCCGAACTTCTGCACGATCAAGCTCATGTGACTCCTGAGATTGGGGTTCGCGGGCCTGCCGTTCGGGCCGCGTCCAAGTTCCCATCCTAAATGCTCGTGCCCGAGGCGGGTGCCATGTGACGCTGCGCTGCATGGGTGGGTGGCGCTTGTATGGATGGCGTGGGCGGGACATCCGCTGGCTGGGCCCACCTTATGTCCCTGGGCCCAGTTTATAAACTGGGCCCAGGGACGGGGCCCGGGCCCCGTCCAAAAAAGGGGCGGGTTACGTTGAGTGGGCCGCGGCGGCGGGGGCGGGGGTGGCGGCGGCGGCGGGGGTGGCTAGTGGGTGACCTCGCGGCGACCTTCGAAGGCGCGGCCGAGGGTGACCTCGTCGGCGTACTCAAGGTCCCCACCCACGGGAAGGCCAGAGGCGAGCCGGGTGACCTTGATTTCGAGGGTGGTCAGCAATCGGGAGAGGTAGGTTGCGGTGGCCTCCCCTTCCAGGTTCGGGTCGGTCGCGATAATGACCTCCTGCACGGTGTTGTCGGCCAGGCGCTGCATCAGTTGGCGGATACGCAGGTCGTCGGGTCCGACACCGTCGATCGGGCTGATAGCTCCGCCGAGCACGTGATAGAGCCCCTTGAACTCGCGGGTGCGCTCGATCGCGACAACGTCCTTGGCCTCTTCGACCACGCAGATCGACGTGGGATTGCGGCGCGGGTCGCGGCAAATCAGACAGGTCGGCTGCTCACTCACGTTGCCGCAGATATCGCAGAACCGCACCTTGTCGCGCACCTCGAGCAACACGTTGGCGAGCCGGGTCACGTCGAACTTCTCGGTCTGCAGAATGTGAAACGCGATGCGCTGGGCGGACTTCGGGCCGATTCCGGGAAGCTGGCCGAGCTCGTCGATCAGTTCCTGAACGATGCCTTCATACATGGTCTAGTAGTCGTTTCTCGTTCGGGGTGCCGCGTTGTACGGCTGTTCTTCGATAAAGGTGGCGCCGAGAATTTCGCGCACGACGGCCTCGCCGTAACGTTGCTTCTCGGCGAAAGACGGCGCGCGGGACGAGTCTTTCGTCGTACCCCGCTGGCCGGATGCGTTCGGATGCTGGCGTTGCACGGAGTCTCGCTGGCCCGCGTTCGGCCGGCTGGCATTCTGCTGGGTGGCATTCGGCTGGCTGGAGTCGCTCCGGGCGGAGTTCGGTCCCTGTGCTCCCTGCTGCTGCCGACGCTGCTCGGGGCTCGCCTGCGGAGCGGATGCCTCGGCGTGCGCCTCATAGCTCGACACGCGTTCGTCGGCGGGTGCGTCCATCTCGGGGGGAATGTCGTCGTCGAACGGGGGTGGTATGTCGTCGAAGGGCGGTTCGTCGCCGCGAGATTGTGATGCGAACGCAGTCGCTGGCCACGGTTCGTCGGCTGACCCGCCGCCGGGGGCCTCCTCGGTTTGAATGGACTGCGCTCGAACGGGCGATTGAGAAGCGGGGGTCGCGTGGGCGTTCGCTGGCGGCACCCCGGGAGATGCGGTATCCGCTGTGTCGTCGTCGATAACGGGCACTGCCGGACCGTCGGGCGAGCCGGGAATGGCCACGGTGGCCCACCCGCTGGTGGACGCTGCGACGGGCGAAGCTCCCTCTGTGGGCTGCGATGCGACGTCGCGCGCAGCGGCAGGAGGGGGCTGCGTAGCAGCGGCAGGAGGGGAGGTCGGAGCAGAGGCTGGATTGGGCGGCGTGGCACCGGCTGTGCCAGCGGCGGCGGACGTGGTTCTGGCGGGCACTGATGCAACGGGACTGCTCGCCGTCAGCGGCGCGGGCTCAGGCGAGTCCGCTCGCGCCGCAAGCTGCTCAGCTGACGGGAGATCGTTGGCGGCGGGCACCACAGCGGGTGCTGCAGCCTCGCTCGTTTCTGCTGCGGGTGCCGCTGGCGCAGGCTCCGCAGCGACGGTCGACGAGGCGCCGGACGCCACGCTGGGCGAGGAGACCTCACGGCTGGCTTCGACCCGAGCGATGAACTTGACCCGCAGTCCGAGCACGGCGACGATGGCGGTGCGCAGAAAATCGCTGGTTCCCATGCCGGGAACTTTCTGCTGTTTGAAGCTGTCGACATCGGCCTGGCTGGGGAACGACAGTGCGAGCACGTCGCCGTTGAGACCGAGCACGTGCGCGGTGTAGACGACGAGCCACGCGGTGGTCTTCTCGTTCTTGACGGCTTCGAGGATCTCGGGCCAGGCGTCTTTGAGCTGCTGCAGGGTGACGGGAGCGCCGGGAAAGATGGTGGGGCGGGCGGGCGGGCCCGCCGGGGACGGTTGGGTTGCTGCGGCGGCCCGCGTTCCCGGGATGGCGGTCTTGGCAGGCGGAGTGGAGGCGGAACCGGCAGACGGAGCGGCGCCCGCAGCTGATGGCTGGCCCGCTTGCACAGCCGGCGTTCCCGGGATGGCGGTCTCGACAGGCTCGACCAGCGGATTGGACGCAGAGCTCGCAGCGGACGCGGCCGACGCAGCCGGCACCCCGTCGACGCCAATGCGGCGCTCAAGGCGCTCAACCCGGGCGAGGGCGCCGCGGGTCGTGTCGTCGGTTGCGGGAATCAGGGCGCGCGCAACCATGAGCTCGAGGTGCAGACGCGGCGACGTGGCCCCGCTCATCTCGGTGAGCGCGGCGTTCAAAATGTCAGCGGTACGCGAGAGCTCGGCCGGCCCGAAAGCGGCGGCCTGCACGTTCATACGCTCGAGCTCGTCTTGCGGCACACCGCGCAGCACGGACGCAGCACCCGCCACGCTCGTGGCCGCGACAATAATGAGGTCGCGCAGTCGCTCAAGCAGGTCTTCGACGAATCGGCGCGGATCTTGCCCGGTCTGAATGACCCGGTCGACCGCGTCGAACGCAGCGGCGGAATCGCGGGCGCCGATGGCGTCGACGGCTTCGTCAAGCAGTGACGCACTGGTGTAACCGAGCAGTGCCACGGCACGCTCATACTCGATGGTCTGCCCATCCGAACCGGCCATGAGCTGGTCGAGCAGGGACAGCGTGTCGCGCGGTGAGCCGCCGCCGGCACGCACCACGAGCGGAAGCACGCCGGGCGCGACGACCATCTTCTCGGTCTCGCACATCTGCTGCACATATTCGAGCATCGGCCCAGGCGGCACCAACCGAAACGGATAGTGATGGGTGCGCGAGCGGATGGTGCCGATCACCTTTTCGGGTTCGGTGGTCGCGAAGATGAACTTCACGTGTTCCGGTGGCTCTTCAACGATCTTCAGCAGCGCGTTGAAGCCCTGCGGGGTGACCATGTGCGCCTCGTCGAGGATGAAGATTTTGTAGCGGTCGCGTGCTGGCGCAAAGATGGCACGCTCGCGAATGTCGCGGGCGTCGTCGACACCGTTGTGGCTGGCCGCATCGATCTCGACGACGTCGAGCGAGCCGCCGCCGTCACGAGCCAGCTCTACACAGCTCGGGCACACACCGCACGGCGTGTCGGTTGGACCCTCGGCACAGTTGAGGCAGCGGGCCAGGATGCGCGCGCTCGTGGTCTTGCCACAGCCGCGCGGGCCGCTGAACAGATAAGCGTGATTCACCCGGTTGGTGCGCAGCGCCGTCATCAACGGATCGGTCACTTGGGACTGGCCGATCATCTCGGCAAAGGTCTCTGGCCGGTAGCGGCGATACAGGGCGGTAACCACGTTCTCCATGGTACTTGCCCGCACCGACACTCGCCCGCGCACGCCCCTGAACTGGCCCATCCGCCGGCGAAACCGTCAAGCGGATGCTGCGACCCTCCACGACGGCCACCCTGCGGCGTCCGCGCTGGCAGATGGGCAGGCATCCGCTCTGACAGCGAAAGCCGGCGATGCCAGGAGGCCGATTCCCAAAAGGAATCGGCCTCGCGATTCACGCTCTCCGCAGTAGGGCACGGATTAGCAGGTAATGCGTGCGGCCCCAGCGGCGGGGGGTCGACCGGAGCCGCACGTGTCTAGGAGAGAAGGTGCAGCGTGCGCCTTCTGCGGATGGTCACGACGAGGATGCCGAGCAAGAGCAGCAGAACCCCTAAGCCGCCGGCGAGCAGCCCGGTGAATCCGGTGCCGGCCAGGCCGACCAGACCGAGCAGCACGGGCAGCGGGTTGTAGGTGAAGTCGACCGCGGTCGAATTACCGCCTGGTGAGAGCACGATCAGGTCGACCGTTCCCGCCGTGTGCGCCGGGCTGACCGCCGTAATCTGGCTGTCAGAGTCGATCGTCACCGATCGTGCCGACAGGCCGCCGAAGGTGACGTCCGTGGCATCGGTGAAGCCGCTGCCGGTGATGACGACGCGGGTTCCGCCGGCCTCCGGGCCGTGATCGGAGCGAGGCTCTCAATCACCGGGTCGGGCACATCGGTGAACTCGAAGGTGGCGGCATCCACTGTGACGGCCATCGTCGTTCCGGCGCCGGTCATTGACACCTGCACGGCGTCGAGCGTGCTGGTGTCGCTCAGTCTGGTGCCGAGGGTTGTGCTGACCTGGCACTATCCGACCGGCGGATACGTCGCCACCAATGCTCGGTACTACAACTCAAACTCCGGCATCGCCGGTCTGACGCTGGTCTCCCTCGGCAGTGGCGTCAGTACGACCGGGCCGGTCACCGGAACCTACACATCAACGTTCACCGGGTCGCTACTCGGCGGTCTGCTCGGGGGCTCCGGCGACGTTGGCGTGGCCACGGCGCACTCAAGCGGCTGGCGTTCCCTCATCTCGAGTGCGCACGCCACGTTCCCCCTGCTCGTCGGCACCGGAACCTGCACAATCGCGAACGCCTGACCCCTCGGTACCGAGCTCCTCGTTCATATCTGCGGAGATCTGGCCGAGCCCAGCCCCGCATCACCCCGAAATTGCCTTCCAAGTGGAAATCTCCGCAGTAGTGAACAGGCTCGAGAATAGGACAGGCTAAAGCCGTACCAATCTGCGCTAAACCACCGCCGCGTCCGACTTCTTTCGTGCCAACCCGCCCGGTACAGAACTGCGGTGATACTCTCCGGATTCCGCCCAGCAGGGCCAAAACTGGTACAAACTGGCGACTTCTCCGCACTTCTGAACCGCTAGTGACACACATGGCCGACCCCTCCTCCTCAACCGCCAGACCCGGGTGGCTTTGCACATCTTGCCCGTAATTCGACACGCGCATTGTCATTCGTCGAACTATTAAGTCATGGGCCACGACCTCGTCAGTATTTTGTGCCATCTGGGGCACGTCGCCACGTCACAACAATTGGCTGGTATCGGGGCCACCCGACGATCCGTGAAATCTGCCGTGGAATCTGGGCAGATCAGACACGTTGCCCACGGCATATTTTGCTGCGCACACCTCGATCAGCCGACTCTCTCCGCACTACAAGTCGGCGGGCGAGTCGATTGCCTGACTCGTCTGTCACAGCTTGGCATCTGGAGCGGAATCTCGCGGCCAGGTCTTCATCTGCGCTTGCGCCCGCACCACCACCAGCGACGCTCGGCCCCCGGCGCAACGATCCATTGGAGTCGCGCCGTCCGCGGCTGGGGACCGGTATTCGAGGTGTCACCGCTTGATGCGGTGCTGCAAGCGTTGTCGTGCCTCGACGATGTTGACGCGCTGGCCTGCCTGGAGTCCGCGCTTTTCATGAAGTTCCTCACCGAGGACGATCTCGACGAGCTCCTCCGGCTAGCGCCTGACCACCTGCGCTCGGTGCTGCGACGTCTCGACCGCGGGGCGCAGTCCGGATTTGAAACGTTCACCCGGGTGGGGTTCGTGCGCGCGGGCTTTCGGGTCGAGACACAGTTTTATGTGCCCGGTGCCGGCCACGTCGACATGCTTGTGAACGGGTGCGTCGGAGTTGAAACCGACGGAGAAGAATGGCACGGTCCAGAACGATTCCTGCCCGATCGCAGCAAAGATCGCGAGGTTGAACGGCAGGGCATCCGAGTCCTCCGCCTGGCCCGGCCACATATCTTCGACACTTGGCACACCACCCTCGAGACCGTGCGTCGCATGGTTAGCGACGCCGAGGACGCAGCAGCCCGAAAGCACCGTGCGTAACTGCGGAGAAATCGCTGAAATGGGTTTCAAATCGTTGGTTGTCGCGGGTCAAGCGCGACAATCTCCGCAGTTCTGCACCAAACGAGTCAACGACCCCACGCAGAGTCTTGCCGGACGTAACCGCCGGCCGGCTGACGGAATTCAGGCGGGATGCCCCCCGGTACCGCAAATGCCGTGCATAACTGCGGAGAAACAAAGACAAATCGCCCGGCTCGGGCCAGTTTTTGGGCTCTATGCGAAAATCTTCGCAGTTATGCACTGCAGGGTTGGAAGGACTTGCGGCAGAGCCGGCTAGCGCACCGTTGAGAGGGTCTGGCGGGCGATCTCCAGCTCCTCGTTCGTTGGAATCACCAGCACGGTGACCGCGGAGTCGTCGGCGCTAATGACGCGGGCGCCGCGCTCCTCAGCAGCGTTGCGCACGGGGTCGATGCGAATTCCCAGAGCTTCCAACCCGGCGAGGGAACGCTCGCGCACGAGCGGCGCGTTCTCGCCAACACCCGCGGTAAAAGAAATCACGTCGACCCGGCCGAGCTGCGCGTAGTAAGCCCCCACGTAGCCCTTGATCCGGTGCACGTACACGTCGATCGCGAGCTGCGAGGGCCCGTCGCCGGCCGCCGCCGCCACGATCACATCGCGCATGTCACCGCGTCCGGTAAGGCCGAGCAGCCCGCTGCCCCGGTTGAGCAGCTTGTCGATCTCGGGAAAATCGAGTCCGGCCCGGCGGTGCAGGTGAAACAGCACGCCAGGGTCGATGTCGCCCGATCGGGTGCCCATGACGAGCCCCTCGAGCGGCGTCATGCCCATGCTGGTCTCGACCGAACGCCCGCCCTCGACCGCGCAGGCTGACCCGCCGTTGCCGAGGTGCAGCACGATCTGGTTCAACTCCTCGCACGGACGCTGCAGAAAGTTGGCCGCCTCGCGCGCGACGAAGCCGTGGCTGGTGCCGTGAAACCCATAGCGTCGAATGCGAAACCGCTCGGCCAGGTCGGCGTTGATGGCGTAGGTGAACGCTTCGGGCGGCAGCGTCTGATGAAAGGCGGTGTCGAAAATAGCCACGTGCGGCACGTCGTCGAACGCCTCAACGGCCGCCACGATGCCCTGCAGCGCGCCCGGATTGTGCAGCGGCGCGAGCCCCGACAGCTCGTCGATGTCACGCTCGACCTGCGCCGTGACCAGGGTTGGCTGGTGAAAGCGTGCCCCGCCGTGCACCACGCGGTGCCCGACAGCTACCGGCACGTGAATGGCCAGCGACGGCCCGTGCGTCGCGAAGGCCTCGAGCATCACGGCGAATCCGGCCGTGTGGTCGGGAATGGGCAGCTCGCGTTTCCATTTTCGATCAGCGGATGCCGGCACGTGCGTCTCCGCCGCGGCCTCTGCCGCCGACACTGTCGCCGCCACCCCGGCGATGGAGTGCACCGAATCGCCGGTGACTTCGCCGATGCGCTCGACCAGCCCGCTCGCCAGGGTGGTTTCGGTGTCCATCTCGATGAGCTGGTATTTGAACGAACTCGAGCCGGAATTGACGACCAATACGGCGGTCATCGGATGGCTCCGGCCGGAGTGGCGTCGAGGGCCGGGGCTGCGGCATCCGTCAGCCCTGCGGCCTGGATGGCGGTGATCGCAACGGTGTTTACGATGTCCTGCACCAGGGCGCCGCGCGAGAGGTCGTTGATCGCCCTTCGCAGACCCTGCAGCACGGGGCCGATCGCGACGGCGCCGGCGCTGCGCTGCACCGCCTTGTAGGTGTTGTTGCCGGTGTTCAGGTCGGGGAAGATGAACACCGTGGCGCGGCCGGCCACGCTGGAACCGGGCATCTTGGTGGCGGCGACCGCAGCATCCGCTGCGGCATCGTACTGAATTGGGCCTTCGACCAGCAGGTCGGGGCGCCGCTCACGCACCAGGGCGGTTGCGGTGCGCACCTTCTCAACGTCGGCGCCCTCGCCGGAATTGCCGGTGGAGTAGGAGAGCATGGCGATGCGCGGTTCGATGCCGAACTGCACCGCCGTCGCGGCGGCCGAGATGGCGATGTCGGCGAGTTGCTCCGCCGTCGGCACCGGGATGACGGCGCAGTCGCCGTAGACGAGCACACGATCGGCGAGGGCCATGAGGAACACGCTCGACACCACGCCGACGCCGTCCTGCGTTTTGATGATCTCAAAGCTGGGCCGGATGGTGTGTGCGGTGGTGTGGGTGGCGCCGGAGACCATGCCGTCGGCGAGTCCCAGCTGCACCATCATGGTGCCGAAGTAGCTCACGTCGGTGACGGTCTCGTTGGCCTGGTCGAGGGTGATGCCCTTGTGCGAGCGCAGCTGCATGTATTCCTGCGCAAACCTGAGTCGCAGCAGATCGTCGTAGGGGCTCACGACGTGAGCCCGAGAGATGTCGAGGCCGAGACCGATGGCGCGCGAGCGCACCTCGAACTCCTCACCGAGAATGGTCAGCTCGACCACCTCGCGGGCCAGCAGGGTGGCGGCGGCCCGCAGCACGCGGTCGTCTTCACCCTCGGGCAGCACGATGTGCTTGCGGTGCTGGCGCGCCCGCTCGAGCAGCGCGTACTCGAACATGAGCGGGGTGACAACCTCGGCCCGACTGACATCGAGCCGGTCGAGCAGCGCCGCGGCGTCGACGTTCTTCTCGAACAGGGCCAGCGCGGTGTCGTGCTTGCGCTGCGAGTCGGCGGCGAGTCGCCCGCGGGTGCGGGTGATGCGCATGGTCGTGTCGTAGGAGCCGAGAGACGTTCTGATGATCGGCAGCGACGGCGCGAGGCCCTCCATCAGCCGCTGGATCGCGTCGGGCAGTTCGAAACCGCCGTTGAGCACGATGCCCGCGATCGACGGGAACGTCGCGGACGCATTGGCCAGCAGCACGGCCAGCAGCACGTCTTCCCGGTCACCCGGCACCACGACGACGGCGCCCTCGATCAGCCGCGGCAGCACGTTAACCATCGACATGGCGGCCACGACGACGCCGAGCGCTTCGCGGGCCAGCAGTGCAGGATCGCCCTTGATCAGGGTGCCCTCGGTCGCCTCCATAATGCTCTGCATGCTCGGGGCTACGAGGTAGGGGTCTTCGGGAATGGCCCAGATCGGCACGCCGAACGCACCGCCCGAGCGCGCCGGCTGCGCATTGGTCGTGGCTCGCACCGAATCGATTATCTCGGCCAGGGCGAGTTCGTCGGCCCGGTTGACGATAATCGCCAAAATGGATGCGTGTTCATCGCGCAATTCCGCGAGCGCCACGTCGGTCTGATGGCCGATGTCAACGGCGGAGCGGGCGTCGCTCTGGCCGAGGCGTTCGCCCTCGCCGGGGCCGACGCGGCCGCCGAGCACGAGCAGCACGGGCGCGCCGAGATTCGCCGCGATGCGGGCGTTGAAGGCGAGCTCGGTGGGACTGCCGACGTCGGTGTAGTCACTGCCGATAACGACGACCGTGTCGCAGTTGGCCTCGACCGCCTTGTAGCGCGCAACGATGCGGGCCAGGGCGGCGTCGGGGTCGGTGTTGACGTCGTCGTAGCTGACACCGATGCTCTGCTCGTAGGTCTGTCCGGCTGCGGCGCCCGGACCGGCGTTGGCCTGCAGGTGGCGCAGCAGAAGGTCGACGACGTAGTCGGGTTCGGTCGCGGTGCGGGCGACGGGGCGGAACACGCCGACCCGTTCCACCAGGTGGGTCAAGGTGTCAATCACGCCGAGCGCGATCGAGGATTTGCCGGTATTACCTTCGGCACTGGTGATGTAAATACTACGAGCCACGATGTCCATTCAAACGTATTCGGGTTGGGAGAGTGTCGGGCGGGGATTACCGGTGGGGCACGCGTCCCCGCGTCGGCAGGTCAGGCTGGGGTGGGCGATGGCGGTCGGGGCACGCGCGACCAGCGGAAAGGGGTGGCCTCCGCAGGCTGCCAGCGTTGAGCGTTGGGGTGGCGCTAGACATTGTCGCTGCCGGTCTCGGCGACGGTCGGGGCGGCATCCGTTTGGGACGACCAGGACCAGCCGGTGACCTCGGGCAGGTCTTCCCCATGATCGCGGGTGTACTGGCGCGCAGCCAGGCGAGCATCCTGCATCTGCTGCCGGAGCAGGCCGGCCCGCGCGGCAAGGCCGGGGGTGCGGTCAATGACGTCCATGACGAGGTGGTACCGGTCGAGGTCGTTGAGCATGACCATGTCGAACGGGGTCGTCGTGGTGCCAATCTCCTTGTAGCCGCGAGCGTGCAAATTCTCGTGGCCATGGCGCTTGTAGGTGAGCCGGTGGATCAGCCACGGATAGCCGTGGTAGGCAAAAATGATGGGCTTGTCGGGCGTGAAGACGGCGTCGAAGGCGCTGTCGCTCAGGCCGTGCGGGTGGTCGTCTTCGGACTGCAGCCGCATCAGGTCGACGACGTTCACGACCCGCACCTTGAGGTCGGGCAGGTTCTCCCGAAGAATCTCCGCGGCGGCGAGCACCTCGAGCGTCGGCACGTCGCCGGCGGCGGCGAGCACGACATCCGGTTCAAGGCCGGGCACCTCGGTGCCGGCCCAGTCGAAGATGCCGAGGCCGCGGGTACAGTGCGCGACGGCCTCGGCCATGGTGAGCAGGTTCGGCGCCGGCTGCTTGCCGGCGACGACAACGTTGACATAGTTGACGCTGCGCAGGCAGTGATCGTAGGTGCTGAGCAGGGTGTTGGCGTCGAAGGGCAGGTACACCCGCACGACATCGGCACTCTTGTTGACGACGTGGTCGATGAAACCGGGGTCCTGGTGGCTGAACCCGTTGTGGTCCTGCCGCCAGACGTGCGAACTGAGCAGATAGTTCAGACTGGCGATAGGAGCCCGCCACGGAATCTCCGCGGTCACCTTGAGCCACTTGGCGTGCTGGTTGAACATCGAGTCGACGATGTGGATGAACGCTTCGTAGCAGTTGAACAGCCCGTGCCGCCCGGTGAGCAGGTAGCCCTCGAGCCAGCCCTGGCACTGGTGCTCGCTGAGCATCTCCATGACCCGACCGGCACGGGCGAGGTTGGTGTCGCCGGGTCGCAACTCGGCGTTCCACTGCTTGTCGGTGGCTTCATAGACCGGCGGGGCCAGCCGGTTCGAGGCGGTTTCATCCGGCCCGAAGATGCGAAAATTGTCTGGGTTTCGGCGGATGACCTCGGCCAGGTAGCCGCCCAGCACGCGCGTGGCCTCACTGACCGTTGCACCCGGTTCTGGAACGTCGACGGCGAAATCACGAAAGTTGGGCAGGTGCAGGTCGCGGCGCAGCAGCCCGCCATTGGCGATCGGGTTGGCACTCATGCGCAGGTTTCCCCGCGGAGCGAGATCCCGAATCTGTTGCACAGGGGCACCGTGTGAGTCGAACAGGTCAGCGGGGCGGTAGGAGAGCATCCACTGTTCGAGCAGGGCGGTGTGCGCCGGGGTGTCGCGGGCGTTGGCCAGCGGAACCTGGTGCGCCCGCCAGGTGTTCTCAACCTGTACGCCGTCGATCACGGCGGGGCAGGTCCAGCCCTTGGGGGTGCGGAGGATGATCATGGGCCAGCGCGGGCGAGCGAAGTCTTCGTGGTTCTTCTCGGCCTCGGCGGCTGCCACCTTGATCTCAGCGATGTGATTGAGCAGCGCGTCGAGCGTCTCGGCCATGCGCGCGTGCACGAGCATGGGGTCTTCGCCGTCGAAGCCGCCGCTCACTAAATAGGGAGTGTGACCGTAGCCGCGCATGAGATCAAGCAGCTCGCCTTCGGGGATGCGCGCGAGCACGGTGGGGTTGGCGATCTTGTACCCGTTGAGGTGCAGGATGGGCAGTACGACGCCGTCCTGGAGCGGGTCGATGAACTTGTTGGAATGCCAGCTGGTGGCGAGTGGGCCGGTTTCAGCCTCGCCGTCACCGACAACCGCGGCCACGAGCAGGTTCGGGTTGTCGAACGCGGCACCGTAGGCGTGGCTGAGGGCGTAGCCGAGTTCGCCTCCCTCGTGAATGGATCCGGGCAGCTCCGGCGAGGCGTGGCTGGGGATTCCGCCGGGAAAAGAGAACTGGCGAAACAGCTTCTGTACGCCGTGCGCGTTCTGCTCGATATCGGAGTAGACCTCGGTGTAGGTGCCATCGAGATAGGCGTTGGCGACCATGCCGGGGCCGCCGTGGCCAGGTCCGGTGATGTAGATGGTGCTCTGGCTGCGTTCTTGGATGGCACGGTTGAGGTGCGCGTAGAGAAAGTTGAGGCCGGGCGTGGTGCCCCAGTGGCCCAGCAGGCGCGGCTTAACGTGTTCGCGGGTCAGAGATTGCTGGAGCAGCGCGTTATCGAGCAGGTAGATCTGGCCAACGGCGAGGTAATTGGCAGCCCGCCACCAGGCGTCGATGCTGTTCAGAGCTGCTGCGGTGAGGGGTTTCGGCGCGCGCGAAGCCCAGGTCATGGTGCCGGAATCGTCGCTCATCGGTCCTCCGCGTTTTTGGCACGGCGACACAGCCGCGCTGCTTCCATACTATTGAGCCTCGGCGTCGACCCCAGTGCCAAAGGTCCCGACTCCCGCGTGTTCGGCTAAATGGGGGTCAAAATCTCCACTCGATTCTCACGCGCGGGTACGAAAAAGACCCCTCGCGCACCTGCCAGAGCCCAGTTACCCTTGCTACGTTTCCGTCCTGGGGGAATTGGCCGAGATGACACCACGCGAGGAGCCGAACCTCAGTTTAGGGTACGACGCAGGAATGAACCAACCGGGGGCTGGGCGGGGAGGTGGCGGCAGCATCCGCTGGAAACAGGTAAGATTCTCTGGTGTCGTTGCTTTATTGCAGCGGCGGCCAGGAGAATTCGCCTAGTGGCCTATGGCGCACGCTTGGAAAGCGTGTTGGGTGAAAGCCCTCGGGGGTTCGAATCCCCCATTCTCCGCCACAGTTAGAAACGCAGCGTGTTGGGTGAAAGCACAATGCCAATTCGCGGGGTTCGAATCCCCCATTCTCCGCCACAGTTAGAAACGCAGCGTGTTGGGTGAAAGCACAATGCCAATTCGCGGGGTTCGAATCCCCCATTCTCCGCCACAGTTAGAAACGCAGCGTGTTGGGTGAAAGCACAATGCCAATTCGCGGGGTTCGAATCCCCCATTCTCCGCCAAGCGGATGCCTGCCGCACGATCCGCAGACATCCCCGCGTTGGTCGATGGCGGTCTCGACAAACTCGACCAACGACACTGAGCGCCGCGCGAAGGTTGCCAGCGATCCGAGGCCTACGCGTCGGGGCTCTGAACCAGGTCGCCGCCGACGGCGGCCGCGAGCGCCTGCGCAAGCGCCAGGCCGCGATCACCGGCCGTGCCGAGGGGTGCATACAGCTCGGTCCAGAACGCGTGATCTGCCGGGAGATGGGTACCGAGCAACCGTTCAACGTCGTCGAGCACGTCGATTCCTTTGGTGCGCAACACCGTCAGAAGCGCCGCACCATCCGCTGAGCAGATCTGGGTTGCGCCGCCGTTCCAGATGGTGCGCAGCCCCAGGTTCGGGTCGACGTCGGCCGCAGCCATGAGGTGATCGGCGAGGTCCACCGGTCGCCGCGAGACGATCACGAGTGCACGGGGCATCAGGCGCCTTCCGCAACCGGGGGCAGGCCGAGCGCCCGGGCGAGGTCGACCACGCTGAACTCCCGGGCCAGGTTCACGAACTGCTCCCAGCTGCCGTCTCCGCCCGCGGTGAAGGGAAGCACGAGCGCCGGAATGCGCGGCCGACCGGCGCGGAAGGCCCCGAATCGAGTCTCGAGATCCGTCAGATCCAGATGCAGGTCCTGCACGGCGCGCGGACCCAGCACGACCGCCACCGGAACTGGCGGAGCGGCAAGTACCGGGTCGATCGACAGATCGGCGCGACCACGCAGCAGCACAGCGGATGCGACCAGCACCGTCTGCGCATCGGCCAGCCGCCCCAAAACAGCCGGGGCGTCCACGATCCGCTGCCGGGCGATGCCCTCATCGCTGCCGAGGGCGACGAGCATCTTGGTCTCCTCGGTGACGCCCCTGGCGCTGCGGCTGACCCGCACGGTGGCCGTCATGGCTCGTTCGCCCCGCCCGGCCACGTAGATCTTGGAAACGCGCGGCATGCGGCCGCGCACGAACCGCGTCACATTGGCGCGATTCCAGTGCAGGCCGGCCGGTTCGTTCACGCCCCACCCCACCGGCACCGTGTCGGCAAGCTGCGCGGCGAGCAGCTCAACGGTGCCGCCCAGGGTGGTCTCGTCTCGCGCCTGATGATTGACGGACACGGTGACCTGCAGCCAGGCCTCGGCGAGCTCGGGCGGCGTGACAGAGTCGGCAGCGGCATCCGTTGCGCCAGTCTCCCGGAACGCGTCGTCGAAGGAAGCCACGGTGCGGCCGGTGAGGGCATTGCGCAGTGCCCCGTCGGCGCTGCGCACTACCCAGGCAGCCCCGGTCGCCGACAGCAGCTGTAGCACGCCGAAGGTGACCCGCGACCCGGGCCCGGTGACCAGCAAAACGCGCCGACCGACCCCGGCCGCATCGGCCACGAGACTCGCGAAACCCTCGGTCGCTGCGATGAGCGACGCCGTGCTGATGGTCGCGACGAATCCGTCGCCGACAAAGTCGACCAGCGGATGCTCGACGCTCGAGTTCGCGTTCCCCATCACCGATTCCCCCACCCGTTCTGTCATCTCAGGACAAGCGTTTGACAACGGGGTCACGCTCCCCAAGCTGAAGCCCGACCGGATGCGCCGGCGCACTCGACGACGGGCTACGTCACCAACCCGCCGCGTCCCAGTAGATCTCGGCTTCGGTGCGGCCATAGGCCCGTGACGCGGCCTCGACCATGGCGCGCCCCGAGAATGAGAATGCCAGGTCGGACACGATCGTGGTGAGCCAGCCGATCGTGATCGGCCATTCGCTGCCCGTGATGATTGACGCCAGGGCGGATCCCGCGCCGACTCGTAAACCACACTCACCCCTCCAACACCGGACGCGACAACCCATGAGCCGCATCAAAAACAGTCAAAAACTTCTCCGGCAAACGCAACCGGCAATACTCATCCACCAACCGCAAACTCTCCGCAAGAGAATCACGATCCGTCCTCATCGACGGACGCCGACCCATAAAACTTCCGATACCGCCTTCCGGGCTGAGGCGGATCGACGCACCGAACATCATCCGCTGGTCATCAAAACCACAGGAAAACAAGAAGGAGTCATACAGGACACCCGCCATGCGCTGACCAACCTTGTCAGACGTCGGCAACGAGATCCGAGCCCCAAAAAAGTCCAGTGCGAGTTCATAGAATCCCGCGTGCGGCATGCTGGGAGCCGGCGGTCCGTCGCTCCGAGGCCCGAAAAGGCGCAGGTCTCGATCAAACGCAACATCAAACTTCGCCAGATAGACGTCCGGAAGGCGCAAGCGACAAGACTCATCCAGAGCGCGCAGCGCCCCCAACACCGAAACACGATCACCAGCCGAGCCAAACTGGCCTCCACGCACAACGGTCACGTTACGACTGGCACCAACCAAGATCGTGGCGCTAAAGAGCTTCGTAACAGGGTTGAGAACGCAGGAGATTGGCAGCGCGTCATATAGATTGGCACCCATTGTCTGATCGTCACCGTGACTGAACTGTCCCGACATCCGGTCTCCAAATACCTCGCGAGTCAACAGGAATAGATCGCGGTAATTGAAGTCTTCGGTCAATTCTTTGTCCTCAATCGTCAGCGAATCACTGTTAGATCGGTCGAGCAGTCATGGACTTACTAATGTACTCATAGCCCGCACCGGCGGAATGGAATCAGCCAAGGAATGCATCGCCTGCGCGAGGCACGCGGATCCCGCGCCGACTCGTCAACCACATTCACCCCTCCAACACCGGACGCGACAACCCATGAGCCGCATCAAAAACAGTCAAAAACTTCTCCGGAAGACGCAACCGACAATACTCATCAATGAGCTGCAAACCCTCCACAAGAGAATCACGATCAGTACTCCACGAGGGACTACGCCCCAGAAAACCCCGACTACCGCTTTGCGGGCTGACGCAAATCGAAGCACCAAACATCGGTTTCTGCTCGTCATACCCACACCGAATAAGAAAGGAATCGTAAAGCACGCCTGTCATCGAGCGGCCAGCTTCATCATTGGTCGGGGACGACATTCGGGCCCCGAAAAAATCCACAGCCAGTCCGTAGAACTCCGCATACGGCATACCCGGCAGCGGAGGTCCATCCTTCCGCGGCCCATAAAACCTCAGGTCTCGATCAAAGGCAACATCAAATATCGCTAAGTAGTCGTCCGGGAGCCGCAACCGACAAGACTCATCCACAGCACGCAGCACATTCACCACCGATTCACGATCATTAGCCGACTCAAACTCGCCGTGAAGGCCACTCGTAACATTGCGACCTGCACCAACCTGAATCGCCGCGCTAAATCCACCACCAGTCCGTTCCAGCACCGCTCGAATGTATACCGCACCGCAGAGCACACCCGTGAAAGTCTGCGACCCCGGACTGTACGTCGGCGTATCCAGACGTTGGCCAAAATAGGCCAACACCTCGTCATACAGTTCATCGAACGTCATCTGGTTTCCCATTTCTTGAACTAACTTTCAAACTTGGCGGTAGAGCCGTCATCGCGTCGGGATCAAACCTGTTGCCATGGTCCTGCAAATACTCGAATTCTCGACCTAGAGAAGCGCTATCCAAACGCGGATCATGGGAGAGATGAAAGGTCTTTCCTCCTTGAGGCGTCGTCCAGGAACAGCGCGTTGCGCGCATCGAACATGTCTGACAGCGTTAGATCTTGGGCCTCCATGATGGGGTCCCACTCAGTTCCGAGGCTGAAATACTCATACCCGCTGGCCTCGCCCATCTCAACATAGTTGCCCGGCTTACCGCCGTCCCATTTGCCGAGCATAACTTCCAACGCATCCCCGTTATGCACGCTGGCCGCGAGCGTCTCGTGGCACGCGACATCGTCAATGGTTTTCGTCGTGCCCGGAGCCTGAAAGTCCCCTGAAGCTGCGGGCCACCGCCCGGCCCCGAACCCCCGGGCGCATCCGCTGCCGCACCCGGCCGAGCATCCACCTGGTCGGCGGTGCTGTGCAGCGCCTGCCCGCCACTGCCCGGCTCACCGACCACCACCCGCGGCGGCTCGAACAGCACAGCACCGCTCGGCTCACCGACCACCACCCGCGGCGGCTCGAACAGCACAGCACCGCTCGGCACCACCCCAGACACGCCCGGCTCCACCCGCAGTGCCGGAATGGAATCAGCCAACGCATGCATCGCCTGCGCGAGCGCGCCGCGCCGACGCCGGAGACCAGAACTTCGCCGCATCCGTCACCACAGCCAACCCCTGACCGGCATGCAGCAGACCCGCCGTCAGCCATCAGGACGCATCCACGACAGCCGGCGCCACCGCTCCGAACGTTTCGTGTGTTCTTCGTTTCCGCGTGAGCTCTGTCAAGATCGGCTGCAAAATCCTCTGGGAAGTACTGCTACGTGGAGCTGGACCAAGTTCACGAGGACGTAGGTGAGGCCTCTTCGTGAATCGCAAATATCTGTCCGCCGTCCGCTGCGGTCAGCGCCACCACAACGTCCGACAGAGACGCGTCAGCGGCTTGAGCAAAGATTCTTGCCCTGTTGTTTCCACCGACCCCACGGGAAAAGCTGGCCTGATGGGCGTCTCCGCCGATCGTCCAAGATACCGTCACTCCTGACTCGCTAGCCGACACCGCTGCTCTGCCTTCCCTAGGGGTTTGCGCCGGTACTCTCAGTCGCGGAAGGTGGTGTGCGCCCCGCCCATCACTTCCTATGAGAATAACCAGATGCCGAATCGCATCGCTCTCGTGCAAAAATACTCCCATTTCGGTTGGTCCTGATCCCCTGGACCAACGCTGTACAACCACGAGTGAATCGCGACGCGCGAGGGCGAAGCGCATTTCGACTTCGTCGTACGCCGCCAGCTCGCCTTCCTTCAGTGGAGCGCTCTGGTAGCCACACCATTCGACGAATTCCAATGGAACGTCAATCATCGAAGTACTCCTTCATCAATGAGGTCGCTCACGCTCAGGGCCTCGTCGAGATTGTTCTTGTAAAAGAATCGCACTTGCAGTCCCCCGCCTGGTTGGCCGAATCCGGCTGCAACTTCGGATATTTCCACCCGAATGTCGATATCCGCATCCAACTGAACATCGTAGTTGTTCACTTCTCCGCCTAAGTGGCTCGGGGCCAGAGCGCGGTCCTCGAAGGGAGCACCCCGGATCGCTAGGTATGCGCCCGATCTTGCCCCAATTCGATCCAGCTGGATTGCCTCGGGGTAGTGCAAGCCGAACGCTCTCAGCGTGAAAAAGTGAACTATCGTTCCGGGTACCGCTCCGTCATTCCCCGGCCAACGCAAGCGACCATTTTCATCGACGAATCGGGTCTCGAACTGCTCCTTCGTGTAGGGAACGCCGTCTACGGAGACGCCGTAGGGTGCATCGGGGCGTTCGACCAAAGCACGCATCTCCGTCGAGAGCTGACCGGGCGCACTGTATCGATAAGGCAGCTGCCCGTGGTCGGTCTGGGGCAGACCGTACTGCGCGTCCACCGTTCCATAGTCTGGGCAACGAACCCAGTCCGGTCCGGCGGACGCGGACGAGTGGACCGGATCGGCGGGTTGCACAGTACCCGTAGGCACCTCGTTGATTCCGTCTGTGGGGAAGGAAGAAACATCAACATCCGGCCCCCCTACTATCCCTGACTCAGAGGGCATGAACGACTCGGGATTTCCATGACCTGTGGCGACCGGTCCTGGCGTCGCATCCATCTGGTCGGCGGTGCTGTGCAGCGCCTGCCCGCCACTGCCCGGCTCACCGACCACCACCCGCGGAGGCTCGAACAGCACAGCACCGTTCGGCGTCACCCCTGACAGGCCCGGCTCCACCCGCACCGTCGGAATGGAATCAGCCAACGCATGCATCGCCTGCGCGAGCGCGCCGCGCGCCGCGCCGACGCCGGAGACCAGACTCGCCTTCGCCGCATCCGTCACCACAGCCAACCCCTGACCGGCATGCAGCAGACCCGCCGTCGCCCCGCGCACCCCCCACGATCCGAACGGTACCGCGAACTCAGCCACGTGACCCACAATGCTCGCCGCACGCCCGCCGATCGACCCGGCCTTCACCCCGGCCCCGGCACCACCACCGATGAACAGAGTTCCCACGTTCACCAGCACCGCCCCGGCCGCTTCGGCCGGGTTCTCCGCCCACGTATCCGCCGCCACCAACGCCAACAGCGCAGCATCCACCTGCTCCGTCGACGCCCTCATATAATCAGCGACCGGGTTCACACCCACCGGCAGATCATCGGTGACCCGCCCGGGCGAATTCGGCGAATATTGGCTATAGGAAACGATCCCGACCAACAACATCCCCACACCCGACCACGCCTGACCCGCCAGCGCCCCATCACCGCCCTCACCGGTGACCGCATTAAAACCGACCAGGGAGGTAGCACCCTGCCACATACCCACCAAAGAACCCCAAGCACCATCGCCAAACGACTCCAGGCCAGACCGGTCTCCGTCCGTTGCCGCGCCCCACGGCAACGAGACACCGTCACCGTCAAGGTCCGCCACCGCCACCGCGACCCCATCAACCACGCACACATCCGTGCGCAACGCATTGATCGCATTCACACAATCGACCCGCACGGTGTCGAGCGCGGCGACCTCAACGTTCACCCGGTGGATCAGGTCCTTATTCTCTTCAACGGATGGCTTATGCTCACGCCAGGTGATCACCGTCGGCGACATCTCCGCCGCCGTCGGGGCCAAAAGGCCCAACAACCACAGCGGGTGATCCGAATCCCCCATCGTGACGGTGACGCCGTCGCACACTCGGGCCCTCAGGCCATCCCACGAGTATCTAGAGGGGAATATGGGAGCAGGAGTCCTCCGCAGACCATCAGCGAGGCAGGTCGGCGATGAACTTGCCCGGGGAGGCCACGTTCACCGATCCCTCGGCGAACGCAGTGTCGATGCCAGACTGAATGAAATCTTTCAGTGTTTCGCGAGATACCGGCCACTCGGGAGGTATAGTCGCAGCTTCAGCCATGCTGATTTCTTCAAATATGCACACCTCCAGCCGAGGCGAGGCCAAGGTGAACCGTTCGACGTCGACCAGTACGGTGCCGGGCAGAAGAACGGTCTCTTGCTCGCTGGGGTTGCCGGCGAGGGGGGCAAGGTCGCGACCCGTGCGGGTGAGAATCGCCAGGAGGAACGGCGTGCTGAAGTTTTCGCTCGCTACGCGAGGGCTGCGCGACGACGCAGCCAGCCCGCGAAGCGTGACTGCCCCGTTCCCCGGGTCGCTGCGAAGGCCGTGGTAGACCAGTCCGGCGCACGGCGGAAGTTTGTCCATCGTCGCGAGAAATTTCCTTACGGGTGATTGCTCATCGGCCGATGACATATCGGAACTCTCGTCTCTCGCTACGGGCAGGTGCGTCTTCCATCATCGCGCTTTCGCGAGGGCATCGGCTACACCGCGCGTCGTGGACAGACCCTCGACCCCGGCCACGAGCACTGACGGCAGCGCCGACTCTCCATGGAGAGCACCAAGGATGTTGCCGCAGATCGCGCCGGTCGAGTCGCTGTCACCGGAATGCGTCACGGCGACCATCCGCCGGAGGCAGGATCGACAGCGGCACCGCGGGCGGGTCGATCCATCGGTCGCCCCACGCTGCGGCGCCGATCGACCAGACGGCAGCCCGCAGGAGCAGATCGGGATTGGCGAAGACGCCGAGCTCTCGTTCCACGCCCGAGGCGCGGGCCGAGAGGCGACACTGGTGGGCGTCGAAGGTCACCGTGACCGTTGGTGCGCCGGGCACGTCGATGCCCACAGAATTGCGGGACAGCTGCAACGCGGCGCCGGGGATGAGGAACGTCAGCTCGTGCAGGCGCAGGAGCGCAGATTCAAGCCGCTCCAGCAGGAGATCGTTGCCCGATTTGGGCCCGCCCAATGTGTCGATCCACTTGTTGAAGTTAATGGGGCCACCAAGTTGGCACTCCGTCTCGGCGCGGATGCCAGACCGCAGCAGCAAAACCTCTGTCCCCATCATCCCTCCCATGTCAGCCAGGCGCCCCCGTACGACGTTCTGCAGAACCGTACTCACGGTGTCATCTCGAAGTTCACGCCTGCACCGTACCTGAGGTTTGGTCGGCAATTGACCGCTGCCAGGCGCCTGAAGCGCCCGATTCGTCCTCAACCACTCACCGCACGGGTCGGCCAGTTCTGGCTAGTGCGCGTCGTAAACCGCAAGGAACTTGTCGGGCAGACGCAGCCTGCAATACCGATCAACGATCTGCAGGTTACGCAGAACCGACTCCCGATCGGTGTTGAACGAGAACCGTTCATTCAGAAACACCGTCAAATACTTGTTCGTGTCGTACTCAATCCCACCGGTGAATGTTCCATGCTCACCATTGAGGCCACACATGAACACGAACGAGTCATACAACACACACGTCGTCACCGGACCCGCGCTGTCCACCGTCACCTGAGATGCCTTGGCACCAAAGAACTCCCCGACCAACGCGAAAAACTCCTCGGGATTCATACCTGGCTCCCCGTCTTATCGACCGGCCACGACGCCGCGCGTTCCCGCGGGCTATACACATAGCCGTGCTGCAACAAATACTCGAACTGCCGTCCCAGAAATCCCGGGTCCCCCACCGGATCCGACGCAAAACGAATCACCTGACGCCGCGCAATACTCCCATCCAAGAACGGAACAATATACGCCGCGAACATGTCATCATCGGTCAAACCCTGCTCGGCCTTGACCTTCTCCCAATCCCGATCCAAATCAAAATGCTTATACCCCTCACGCGGATCCCGCGCCGACTCATCAACCACACTCACCCCTCCAACACCGGACGCGACAACCCATGAACCGCATCGAAAACAGTCAAAAACTTCTCCGGAAGACGCAACCGACAATACTCATCCACCAACTGCAAACTCTCCAGAATCGAATCACGATCCGTCCTCATCGACGGACTCCGACCCATAAAACTTCCGATAGCGCCTTCCGAGCCGATCCAGATCGACGCACCAAACATCATCCGCTGCTCATCAAAGCCACAGGAAAACAAGAAAGAGTCATACAATACCCCGGCCATCCGCTGACCAACCTTGTCAGATGTCGGCAACGAGATTCGAGCTCCAAAAAAGTTCAGTGCAAATTCATAGAATTTCGCATACGGCAGGCTGGGAGCCGGTAACCCGCCCTTTCGAGGACCGAAAAGTCGCAGACTTCGATCAAAGACCACGTCGAACTTCGCAAGGTAATTGTCAGGAAGCCGTAAGCGACAAGATTCGTCCACGGCCCGCAGCGCACCTAACACCGAATCACGATCACCAGCCGACACAAATTGACCTTCGGAACCTCCTCTATCATCGCGATTTGCCCCCACGAAAATTGCCGCGCTGAATCCACCACTGGCCGGGTCTAACACCGCTCTAATGCACATAGCTCCATAGAGCACACCCGTGAAAGTCTGCGATCCCGGGCTATAGGTGGGCATATCCAGCCGCTGGCCAAAATACGCCAGCATCTGGTCATACAGCTCATCGAACGTCATGTGGTTTCCCATTTCTTGACCTACAACCTCGCCGAACGAGGTAACGCCGTCATCGCCACTGGATCATATCGATAGCCACTGGCTTCCAGGTACTTGAACTCCCTAAAAAGTGCGCCCTCGTCGAATCGCGGATCGTGAGAGAAATGAAACGTCTTTCCCGACGCGATCGCGTCGTCTAGAAACGGCATGTTGTATGCGTTGAACATGTCCGAGTCGTCGAGCCCCTGGGCCTTCTTGATGGGGTCCCATTCAGCGCCGAGGCTGAAATACTCATACCCGCCGGCCTCGCCCATTTCAACGTAGTTGCCCGGCTTACCGCCGTCCCACTTGCCGAGCATAACTTCCAACGCATCCGCATTGTGCACGCTCGCCGCGAGCGTCTCGTGGTACGCCACATAGTCGATGGTTTTCGTCGTGCCCGGAACTTGAAAGTCTGCCTGCACCGGTGCGGTGCCGATACCGGCGTTCGGATCCAGGTCAGAACCCGACGCCTCGCCTGTGCCCGCATTCTCCGAAGTTTGGCCATCGGGCTCGGATCCATTGGAAGCGCCACCAGACCCAGGTCCGTCGGGCGCAGCGTCGGGCGCGACGTCGTCGATTGCGCCGGCGGGCGCATCCGCTGTCGGGGTGACGTCGACGTGCGCATCAACGTGCGCAGCGACCGGAGGTGCGGCCGCTGCGGCGGGCGGCGCCACGCGGTCGGCGATGCTGTGCAGAGCGCTGCCGCCGCTGCCGGCCTCGCCAACGGCCAGGTGCGGCGGCGCGCCAAACCCGACGGCGCCATCCGGAGTCACGGCCGTGTAGCCCGGCTCGATGTGCACCATGGGAATCTGATCGGCGATGGAGTGCAACGCTTGGGCCAGCGCGGCGCGAGAGCCTGTCAAGTTTTTTGTGTAAGTGTCGGGAATTGGTTAGAGGTGGGGGTTGATTCGGTCGGGGTAAATCATCACGAGTTGGCTGAGGGCTTGCTTCCAGTTGGTGGTGATTTGGCCTTCGACGAGGCGGCCTTCGGCGGTGCGTTTGGTGCTGCGGTGTTGGCCGCGTTCCTTGGCTCGGTCGCGGGCTCGTTTGTCTTCGATGTTGCAGATGGCCAGCCAGAGCATCTTGATCACGGCGTCGTCGTTGGGGAAGTGGCCGCGATTCTTGGTCACTTTCCGCAGCTGGAAATTCAACGATTCGATGCTGTTCGTCGTGTAAATCACCCGCCTCAGCTCGGGCGGAAACGCGAGAAACGGGGTGAAGCGTTCCCAAGCATCTTCGAACGTTTTGACGGCCGTGGGGTATTTCACGCCCCGCGGCGACGCCGCGAACTCGGTCAGGGCGTCCCAGGCCGTCTCGGCGTCAGCGGCGGTATAGATCGGCTTGAGCGCGGCCGCGACGATCGTGCGCCATTCCATGGGGGAATGGCGCTGGGTGCCGAGCGCGTAGAGCCCATAGTCTTCGGTCACGGTCTCACCGAGGTCCTTGCGCACGATGATTCCTTCGTCATGCTCATCCCGGTCGCCGGGTAGCACCACGACGCCCGCTCGTCCGCGTACGTGTGCCACGCACCCGATGACCGTTCCCCGGCCAACGGGCCTTTCTGCACTTGACCACGAACGCAGGCTGAGCTCGGTGCGCGAGACGACGGCCGACCATCCGCTCTTCACGTTCGCCCCGTGCCGAATTTCGGGATGCTCGACCGCTGGCAATCCTCCACGCTCAACGAAGATGTGCGCGCGGGCGCCGCGGATTCCCGCGACCTTCACCGTGATGTCACGCCACACCGCGGTCCATTCCACATAACGAAGTCCCGGCACCTGGTCGCGCGGCACCAGACGGGTGAACGATTGATACCCGTCCGGCTGCCACTCATCGCCCGGCGGCTCGCCATCGTCCAACCAGACCAGCTGAAGTTGCGGCACGCCGGCCAGGCTGACCGTGCCTGCGGAATCGGCAACGCCGAAGTCCTTACCGTCCATCGTCGTCAATAATCCGGGCAGGGGTGTCTCGCCGTCGATCACGTCGAAGACCGACGTGCGAGTCAACCAGAAACGATCGAGATCAAGAAAGCTCACCTCGCCAGACATCAACGGCGATCGCGACCCCGGGTAGCTCCCGTCGAGATACTTGAGGTTGTGCACACCGCGGAGGGGCAGTTCACCGTTCACGGCCACCAAACCCCGCGGGCTGACCGACTCAACGTGAACGCGAACCCCGTTGAACCGTGCCCACCCCTCTAGGTGCACGCGACCCCCCGGAATGGCTCGGTCGCGCAAAATACTCAGATCACGCGGATGAGTCAGGTCGCTCGGGTCATTGTCGAAGGTCACGCCTGCACCGTTCCTGAGGTGTTTGGTGGCAATTGACCGCCTCCAGGCGCCTGAAGCGACCCATGCGTCCTGAGTCCACTGATCGCACGGGTCGGCCAGTTCCGGCTAGTGAGCCTCGTAGGCCTGCAGGAACTTGTCGGGCAGACGCAGCCTGCAATACCGATCAACGATCTGCAGATTATGCAGGATCGACTCCCGATCGGTGTTGAACGAGAACCGTTCATTCAGAAACACCGTCAAATACTTGTTCGTGTCGTACTCAATCCCACCGGTGAATGTTCCATGCTCACCATTGAGGCCACACATGAACACGAACGAGTCATACAACACACACGTCGTCATCGGACCTGCGCTGTCCACCGTCATCTGAGATGCCTTGGCACCAAAGAACTCCCCGACCAACGCGAAAAACTCCTCGGGATTCATACCTGGCTCCCCGTCTTATCGACCGGCCACGACGCCGCGCGTTCCCGCGGGTTATACACATAGCCGTGCTGCAACAAATACTCGAACTGCCGCCCCAGAAAACCCGGGTCCCCCACCGGATCCGACGCAAAACGAATCACCTGACGCCGCGCAATACTCCCATCCAAAAACGGAACAATATACGCCGCGAACATGTCATCATCGGTCAAACCCTGCTCGGCCTTGACCTTCTCCCAATCCCGATCCAAATCAAAATGCTTATAACCCTCACGCGGATCCCGCGCCGACTCATCAACCACACTCACCCCTCCAACACCGGACGCGACAACCCATGAGCCACATCAAAAACACTCAAAAACTTCTCCGGCAAACGCAACCGACAATACTCATCAATCAGTTGGAAACTCTCCACAATCGAATCACGATCCGAACTCCACGAAGGACTACGCCCCAGAAAACTTCCGATACCGCTTTGAGGGCTGAGGCGAATAGACGCACCAAACATCGGTTTCTGCTCGTCATAACCACACCAAAAAAGAAACGAATCGTAAAGAACGCCCGTCATTGAGCGGCCGGCTTCATCATTGGTCGGGATCGACAGCCGGGGGCCGAAAAAATCCACCGCCAGTCCGTAGAACTCCGCATACGGCATGTCCGGCAGCGGAGGCCCATCCTTTCGCGGTCCGTAAAATTTCATGTCCCAATCAAAGGCAACATCAAATATCGCCAAGTAGTCCTCGGGAAGCCGCAGGCGACAAGACTCGTCCACAGCGCGCAACACCCCCAACACTGACTCACGATCTCCAGCCGACACAAATTTGCCCTGTGAGCCACCATTCACCTTGAGACCGGCACCAACGAGAATCGCCGCACTAAAGCTGCCCGTAGCCGGGTCAAGGTGCCCGGCGAACGCCAGGGCACCATACAAATTAGCGACCATGATCTGATCATCGCGATAACTGACCTGTTCCGTCATCCGTTCGCCAAAGAGATCACGAGCTAGGAGGACCAGATCACGGTACGTGAATACGTCCTTCATTTCTTTCGTCCTAACCTCATGTCGATCACTATTTTAACGGGCTTGCGGTCATGGATACTGGGTCGTATTCATAGCCGTGTCCATTCAAATATCTGAACTCTCCCGCTAAGGATCCCTTGTCAACTTGCGGATCATGGGAAAAGTGGAACGTCTTGCCCTCCCTGATGGCAGCGTCCAGGAACGGAACGTTGTAGGCGTCGAACATGTCTGACAGCGTTAGACCCTGGGCCTCCATGATGGGGTCCCAGTCAGCTCCGAGGCTGAAATACTTATACCCGCCGGCCTCGGCCTTTGCAACGTAGCTCTCCGGCCCGCCGCCGTCCCACTTGCCGAGCATAACTTCCAACGCATCCGCGTTGTGCACGCTGGCCGCAAGCGTCTCGTGGTACGCGACATAGTCGATGGTTTTCGTCGTGCCCGGAACCTGAAAGTCCACCTGAAGCTGCGGGCCACCGCCGGCCCCCGCCTCGGTCTCGACCTCCGGGTGGCCAACACCGCCCGACCCCGAGCCCTCGGGCGCAGAGCCGGTGGGTGCGGAACCGTCGGACGACGCATCCTCAAAACCGCCGGCGGGCGCCTCCGCTGCCGCACCCGGCCGAGCATCCACCCGGTCGGCGATGCTGTGCAGCGCCTGCCCGCCGCTGCCGGCCTCACCGACCACCACCCGCGGAGGCTCGAACAGCACAGCACCGTTCGGCGTCACCCCTGACAGGCCCGGCTCCACCCGCACCGTCGGATGGAATCAGCCAACGCATGCATCGCCTGCGCGAGCGCGCCGCGCGCCGCGCCGACGCCGGAGACCAGACTCGCCTTCGCCGCATCCGTCACCACAGCCAACCCCTGACCGGCATGCAGCAGACCCGCCGTCAGCCATCAGGACGCATCCACGACAGCCGGCGCCACCGCTCCGAACGTTTCGTGTGTTCTTCGTTTCCGCGTGAGCTCTGTCAAGATCGGCTGCAAAATCCTCTGGGAAGTACTGCTACGTGGAGCTGGACCAAGTTCACGAGGACGTAGGTGAGGCCTCTTCGTGAATCGCAAATATCTGTCCGCCGTCCGCTGCGGTCAGCGCCACCACAACGTCCGACAGAGACGCGTCAGCGGCTTGAGCAAAGATTCTTGCCCTGTTGTTTCCACCGACCCCACGGGAAAAGCTGGCCTGATGGGCGTCTCCGCCGATCGTCCAAGAACCGTCACTCCTGACTCGCTAGCCGACACCGTTGCTCTGCCTTCCCTAGGGGTTTGCGCCGGTACGCTCAGTCGCGGAAGATGGTGTGCGCCCCGCCCATCACCTCCTATGAGTCCCTGGAAAGCCGCAGAATTACGCACCTAAATGGATAGCTACTCTAGTGAAAACCGTCGGAGCGAGACACTCACTGTGCTTCAGGACCAGGATCTGTGTTGCACCCGGGAATCGAACACCGGACTGCCTTCAGGATCTAGGAACGAGTCACGGATTTCCTGTGCCGAGAACCGCGAGTACTGCACCCACTCGGCAGCGCTTCTGTAATTGAGTCGTACCTCATGCCCACCGAGCGAATCTGTCCAAGACACGATCATGTCGGCTGGCGTTCCGCTGAAGGAAAAGCCATCCCGCGAAGTTCCGACTTCCGCCGGCAGTAAGGCCGGGAGCCAGACCTCGGGAAGGCCCGACTTACGCCTGACCGTGTTGCCATATCTAAACGAAAGATACTTGTCGATGTCTTCCAAACGAGCTGACCTGATCAATGGCTTACTGACCACACCGCGCTCATGCTTTCGAACCACGTACACGCCGTCGTCGAAAGTGCACATATCGTCAGGGTCACCCGTCATGAACGCGAAGACAGTTCCAGGCGGAACACGCCAATGCCATCCGCCCGAAGACGCGAATTCGATCAAACCTTCAAGTCTTTCACTCACCATCATTGCAATAGCCTTAAGTTCGGTTTCTTCAGATCCTCGACTGACAGCCAGTCGCCTAAATTCTCGTCCCAGAACCGTACCTGCCATCCGCCCCCGGGAAACCCATTGGCGGGGGCGACGATCGAAACTTCCACCTTCACATTCTCTGGGAGTGCGCTCGCGAGTTGGTAGTCGTTGTAGTCAAATGCCGTGTGACCGGGGGTGAGTCCGCGTTGCTCGAATTGCGTTCCATAGACGGTGAGGTAATCACCGCCATCTCGGCCAAGCCTATCGAGGTGCTGAAACTCCGGGTAGTCACGCAGGAGCGCCTCCATGCTCGAGTACTCAACTCGTGTGCCGTTCACTGCACCATCGTTTCCAGGCCATCTCACCCCACCTGGATCACCGTCTGAGCTGTCTGGTTTCGCGTATCGCTGGTCCCAATTCTGACGATCAAGGGGCTGACCGGCCTCGTCCCATCCGTTGGGTGCCTCGGGGTGGCCAATGATCCTTTGCGTTTCGGGATTGGTCACCGCGACAGGCTTCTGGAACCACGATTCCACATGTCCGTGATCTACGTGCGGTTCGCCGAATCCTCTCAGGGAAATGCGCTCGTCCGGGACCCTCTTCCAGCCGTCACCGGTGTCGTCGGGCGAATACATCGGTCCTTCCGCCCGCGGCCTTTGGCCAGCGTGTTGAAACGGATCGGGATTGTAGTGAGGACTTCTCGGATCGCTAGCTGGATCTGATTGGCCGGGTTCAGGGGTCCAGCTCCCGTCGTTCCGAATGGCGTCATAGTCGCCGTCGCGTCCAGAATCGGCAGCGCCTAGGCCATCTGTATTGGTCCAGCCGTCATGCGTTCCATTGCTAGGAGCAGTGTGATCGCTCCGCGAGTTCGGGCGACTGGGGTACTCCCCTCCCGGACCGTTCGGGGCGGGAGGGACACCCGGATCGGTCACCGGAGCATCCATCTGGTCGGCGGTGCTGTGCAGCGCCTGCCCGCCACTGCCCGGCTCACCGACCACCACCCGCGGAGGCTCGAACAGCACAGCACCGTTCGGCGTCACCCCTGACAGGCCCGGCTCCACCCGCACCGTCGGAATGGAATCAGCCAACGAGTGCATCGCCTGCGCGAGCGCGCCGCGCGCCGCGCCGACGCCGGAGACCAGACTCGCCTTCGCCGCATCCGTCACCACAGCCAACCCCTGACCGGCATGCAGCAGACCCGCCGTCGCCCCGCGCACCCCCCACGATCCGAACGGTACCGCGAACTCAGCCACGTGACCCACAATGCTCGCCGCGCGCCCGCCGATCGAGCCGGCCTTCACCCCGGCCCCGGCACCACCACCGATGAACAGAGTTCCCACGTTCACCAGCACCGCCCCGGCCGCTTCGGCCGGGTTCTCCGCCCACGTATCGGCCGCCACCAACGCCAACAGCGCAGCATCCACCTGCTCCGTCGACGCCCTCATATAATCAGCGACCGGGTTCACACCCACCGGCAGATCATCGGTGACCCGCCCGGGCGAATTCGGCGAATATTGGCTATAGGAAACGATCCCGACCAACAACATCCCCACACCCGACCACGCCTGACCCGCCAGCGCCCCATCACCGCCCTCACCGGTGACCGCATTAAAACCGACCAGGGAGGTAGCACCCTGCCACATACCCACCAAAGAACCCCAAGCACCATCGCCAAACGACTCCAGGCCAGACCGGTCTCCGTCCGTTGCCGCGCCCCACGGCAACGAGACACCGTCACCGTCAAGGTCCGCCACCGCCACCGCGACCCCATCAACCACGCACACATCCGTGCGCAACGCATTGATCGCATTCACACAATCGACCCGCACGGTGTCGAGCGCGGCGACCTCAACGTTCACCCGGTGGATCAGGTCCTTATTCTCTTCAACGGATGGCTTATGCTCACGCCAGGTGATCACCGTCGGCGACATCTCCGCCGCCGTCGGGGCCGAAAGGCCCAACAACCACAGCGGGTGATCCGAGTCCCCCATCGTGACGGTGACGCCGTCGGACACCCGGGCGACGAACGCCCGAGCCTCCTCGCGAATGATCGCCAAACGCGCCTTCACCGGAGCGACGTCGTCGGCGAAGTTGGCGATGATCGTTGAAACCGACGCGAAGGTCTGGCCGAGGGCCGCGGAATCCATGGCGACCGGCGCCATCACCTCCAGTAACTCGGCTGACTCCGGTGCGACGTACACGCCCGACAAACCCGCCCACTGCGTGACGACCGCGGCTCCCTTCTCGGTCACCGCCGTACCCGCGGTGGAAAAGCCCGTCGCCGACCCGGCCAGCGTCGCCGGATCGATATCCGCTCCCGGAATCAGGTCGGGCTGGATCAGATCGCCATCAACCAGGCACATCTGCGCGGCCATTAGGACGCACCGGTGAAGAACGACAGGTCACCGGATGACGCGGCCTGGCTCGCCGCCGCTTGCGCGGTCGCCGCCATCTCCTCGTCACCCTGCACATACCCGATGGTGGCGGCGCTGGCCCCGAGCGACCCCGCCGTGATGCGGTTACCGATGGCGATCAGGCGGTTCTGCTCGCTGGTGATCAGCGCCTGCACGGCCGCCGGAACGTCGGCCAAGCCGGAGCCGGCACCGCTGCTGAGCTCGGAAAACGCCGCCGACATGCCATCGAGCGCAGTACTCAGCTCGGTCGCGGCGGTTTCCACCGACGTCAGCACGGACTGCACGCCAGGCGCGTTGATACTCCAGCCGCTCATTCCCCCGAGCCCTTCCCAACGCCCGAAGGCATACGTCTATCCGATGTTTTGAACGGCGGAACGGCCACGAGCCAGGGCGGCCTGCGCGGTCTCATCGTTCGACGCGAGCGAGGTACGCAGCGAGGTGATGATCTGCTTCACCTGACCGGCCACCGTGTTCCAGCGGATTTCCTTCGATGCGTACTCTTCCGACACGCCGTCGGCCTGGTAATCGGCCATCAGGGCCTTCACATCGGCATCACGCTGATCGATGAGCGCCTCCAGCCGGCCAGCAATGGCGTTGAAGTTGTCCTGCGCATTCTGTGATGCTGCAATGTCATAGTCGCGACGATCCGCCGCGTTACCGCCTGAAGCCATGAGCGTGTTCCCCTATCCCCGTGAACCGAACCGTGCCGAGTCGAAACCCGCCCCGGATTGTGCCGATGTCGTCTGGTCAGCGAACTCCTGGTCGGCCTGGCCGAAGGCCACGTCCTGGCCGGCGATACCGGTGAGGATCGACGACAGTGCGCCGTTCAACTCAGCCGAAATGGAATCCGTCTCATTCTTGAAGCGGTCGAACGCGGCACGGCCAGCACCGTTGAACCGACCCTCGAGCGGCGCGGCCGCTTCGAACAGCTGCTTCACGAGCGAACCCAGATCATCAGAAGACGTGCTGGTCTTCTTGACCAGGTGCGACAGAACGTCAGACCCCATCGCAAACTTCATGCCAGACATCGAATACCCCCAAAAGTCGGTGAGCCCTCAGGATAGGCCCCCAAGCTGTGCAGCGGGGGTTTTTGGGTAAAGTTGCACAATCTTCGACGAACTGCCACCCCTCATACACGAAGGGCCGGCCCTACCCCCAAGGTGGGTGAGCCTTCAGGCTAGGCTGCTCATATTGACCTCGGGGATTTTGGGGAATTGGGCGACGTCGTTGGCGGGCCGTGGAACCCCACTGTGAGTGATCTATCGGAAACTGGGGTGCACACGTGGGCAGCGCACTTCTCGGCGCGATCAGTTGCGGCCGATGCGGCGCCCGTTTGCCCCCCCTCGGCCACTACTGCGACCGCTGCGGCGTCGTGCGCATCGCGGCCCTGGCACCTGGATCAAGCCAGGGCATGCTCGGCGGCGTCGTGCCGGCCAGCGTCAACCTGCGGCTCTGGTCCCTTTCTATCGATGCCGTACCCGCCGTTGTGCTGATCGCCCTCGCTGTGGGAGGGGCGCTCACCGGGCGCGGTGGCGTGGCATTTCAGCTCGCAGCGCTGCTCGTGGTGTTCCTGGTGCTTCAGGTCGCGCTCTTCACGACGTGCGGGCGCAGCGTCGGTCGGTTGCTGCTCGGGCTGCGCACGGTCGATTCCCTCACCGGCCTGCCGCCGACGACTGTTCGGGCGGCGGCCTCGGTGCTGGACGTGACGCCCCAGGCGGCGGGCGCGACCGTCACCGCCAACCTGCGTCGCGGACGCGACCCGCATGCTCCGGCCCTGCCCCCGCTCGGCGCCGACCAGCTCGGGCACAACGTGCGCCCCTCGCACTCGACCGCGCCGATCGTTGACACCAGCGGTATCGCGGCCGTCCACATCGACGCGGCCGGGCCGACCGCGGTGGGAGCGACGGGAGCGCGTGAACCCGTGGCGCATCATCCGCTCGACGTACCGGCGACACCGGCGACACCGGCGACACTCGCAGCACCCGAAGCAGCACCCCCAGCAGGCCCAGCACCAGCAGCACCCGCGGTACCAGGGCGCGCGGTGCAGCCGGCCGACGACGGCTACGCGCCGAAACCGCCGGAAGCGGCGATGGTGAGCATCGTGCTCGACAACGACCAGACCCTGCAGGTCGCGACGTCGCTGCTGATGGGTCGACGACCGGCCAATCGAGCGGACGGCGCGCAGCATCCGCTGTACGCCTGGGCCGACCTCTCGCGCACCCTGTCGAAGACGCATGCCCTGCTCACCTGGTCGGGCTCCCTGCTCTGGGTGACCGACCTCGGCTCGGCGAACGGAACGACGCTGGTGACGCCGGAGGGCGAGCGGATGCGCCTCGTCGCCGGAACGCCCACCGCCGCAGCCAGCGGTTGCACGGTGGAGCTCGGCGATCGTGCCTTCGGGGTGCGCGCACCTGAAACCAGCACCGCCGAGACAATGGAAAGAAGGTCGTCCGGTGTCTTCTGACCACGATGTGGTGCTGCTGGAAACAGTCAAAACGCACCGCGACCGACTGCGTGCCGCCTTTCTGTTCGGCGAGTTGTCGGAGCGGCGCACGGCCAATGACAATGTGCGCCGCGTGATCGGGAGCATGGTGCTGGCCGCCGTGCTGTGTGCGGGCTGCATCGGCGTCTCGTTCGTGGTGGACCTGCTGGCACAGCGCGCCGCTGCTGCCAGCCAGACCCAGACCCCCGTCGCTCCGGTGCCGACACCGACGACAGCAATAGAAACGGACACCCCGTGAGTGGATTCACCCGGCTCACCATTGTGGGCCGCACGCGCAAGGCCGAGATCGTGGTGCCCAACGACGAGACGATCGCTGCGCTCATTCCCCAGCTGATGGATTTGCTCGACGAGCACACCGGATCGGTGGCCCGCCCGCTCACCCTCGTACGCGCGACCGGTCAGCAGCTTGACACCGCGTTAACGCTGGTCGACCAGGCGGTCGCCGCCGGTGAGCTGCTGCGCCTGCTGCGGGTGGACGAAGCTCCGGCGCCGCCCGAAGTCGCCGACGTGACCGACGTCGTCGCTGAAGCCCGCGACGATCGGCGCGGCCTCTGGCAGGCTGCACACCGACAGGGCGTCGGTGCCGCCCTGATCGGCCTGTTCACCGGTACCGCCGGCTGGCTCGCGATCCCCCTGGGAACGTCGGCTACCCCGGTCGCGCTCGGGCTCGGCATCGCCTTTCTGGGCTGCCTCGCCGTCGCCACTGCGCTCGGCCTGCTCGGTCGACGCTGGCCGGCCATCGGCTTCAGCGCAGCAGCGTTCGGCCTGGTTCCGGCGACGGCGCTCGCGCTGGCATCCGCTCTGCTTTCAACGGATGCCGCCGCGCCCGCCGCCATCGTCGCCTTCGGCCTCGTCTGGCTCACGATCGGTCTGGCCCTCGGAATCGGTCTGGGCCTCCGCCCGGCCCTGCGGGCGAGCGGCCTCGCCCTTATTCTGGTCGTTCTCGCACTCGCTCTGCCGGTCATCGGCGTCGGCGGGCTGGAAACGGCCGGGATCGTCGGAATCACGGCTGCCCTGATGTGCGGCCTGCTGCCCTGGTACGCCATGAACAGTTCGGGGCTGACCGGACTCGACGACCTCGTGATCGCGGGCCGGCTCACCCACCGCGCGGCGGTGCTGACGACCGTCAACGACGCCTACCGTTCGCTGACCTGGTCGACGGTGGCTGTGGCCGTGCCGCTCTTCGTCACCGCCACCGCGCTCGCCGCCTCGACCAACGGGTGGGCGATCGCACTCGGCGCTGCCCTCGCCGCGGTCACGGCCCTGCGCACGCGCGCCTTCCCGCTCGCCGCCCAAGCGATCACCCTGTGGGCGGCGGCGCTGCTCACCCTCGTGCTGGCGGCTTTCGCGCACGCCGACGGCTGGGGCATCATCGCCGCGCTCGTGGCGCTGGCCGCGATCACCCTGGTGACCGTGGCGCTGACCCCGCCGCCGCACGCCAGGGCCCGACTGCGACGGGTAGGCAACGGCATCGAGATGCTCGCTGTCGTCTCGCTGCTGCCCGTACTGCTGGGAATTTTCGGCATCTACCCCGACCTGCTGGGAACGTTCTAAATGTCGCGCATCGCGTCGGCGTTGCGATCGCTTCCCCTGGCCGTGCTCGGCAGCGCGAGCGCACGCCTGCACGACCTCACCCAAGCGGATGCGCGCATTCGCCTGCCGCTCACCCTCAACCGGCGCATCGGGGTGGTGCAGGTGGCCGGCGGCGTCGGGGCATCCGTTGTGGCGGCGAGCATCGCCAGCATCTTCGCGCACCGCCGCACCGGTCTGGTACTCGGCGTGAACGCCTCGGCCGGTACGCACAATATGCTCTGGCACGCCGGAGTCGGCAGCGGTGACGCCGTCGTGGGCCCGGCCGCGCCGGCGACGCCGAGTGAGACCCGGCACGCCACCGCGGGGCTGGGCGTGGCACCGTCGGGGCTGATCGGGCTGGAACTGCGCGACCCGTCGCAGCCGACCACTCCGGCCGCGAGCCGTACCTGGTTCGACCTGATCAACCCCCGCTCGCGCTTCTTCGACCTCGTCATCACCGACTGGGGAGTGCGCGGCTGGCAGATCGACCTGTCCCAGGTGGCCGTGGCCAGCCACGTCATCTGCGTCGTCACCCGGTCGGAACGCCACGCCGTCGAAGAGGCGGCCGCGATCGTTCCGGCCTTGCTCGGCCGGGCCGATGCCCCCCGCATCGTGTTCGTGATCGTCGATGTCGGTGGCGGCGCACGGCTGACACCCCGCCTGGGCATACTGCCGCACCTCGGCGTGCCGATCGTGCACGTGCCGTACGACGCGGCGGCCGGCGGCGCCACCCCCGTGGCGAGCGAAGACCTGAGCACGGCAGCCCGCATCGCCCACGCCGTCCTGGCGGGCGCCATCCTGGCCGAGGCGCAGCTGACCCTGTTGCCGGGCCCCGCCCGAATCGAGGCCCGGCGATGACCCTGAAACTCATCCACCGTCCTACCCGGGTCACCCGGCCGTTGCGACGCCCGGAACCCGAGATCATCTCCCCGCCGCCGGCCATGCAGGACGGAGCCCAGGGTGGGCTGCCCATCCAGGCGCTCATCCCCGTGCTCGGCGCAGCGACCAGCGTGGTCATGATGGTGACGCTGCGCGGCAACGCCCTGTTCATGGTGATCGGCGCTCTCATTCTCATCGTCGCGATCGTCGGCGGCCTGGCCATGGCCCTCACCCAGCGCGGCAATGCCGCCCGCACCCGCCGCGTGCAGCGGGAACGCTACCTCGACTACCTCGAACGGCTCCGCTCCCGCATGCGCGGCCGCGGCAAGGAAGTACGCGCGCTGGCATCACTGCTGAGCCCCGAACCGGCCGCCCTGATCGAGCTCGTACGCGATCCCGGCCGCCTGTGGGAGCGCCGCCGCCAGCACGCCGATTTTCTGCGTCCCCGGCTCGGTCTGGGCGATCAGACCTGGTTCGACCTGATCATTCCGGCTGAACAGAACCCGGTGCAGCCCTTCGACCCCATTCTTGCGGGAGAAGCCGGCCAGGTCGCCCTGCACTATTCCACCCTGCGCGGTATGCCGATCGAGCTGCGGCTCGACGGGGCCGGCACCGTCGCCATCATCGGCGACCGCTCGGACACCGTGCAGGTCGCGCGCGCGCTCATGCTCCAGCTGGCGGCCCTGCACGCCCCCGACGATGTGCACCTCGCCATCGCCTACCCACCCAGTGCGGCCGCCGACTGGGCCGGCGTGGACCTGCTCCCGCACTTCGTCGACGAATCCACCTTCGACGGGCCGGTTCCGGCTCGCCGCGTCGCGCCCGACATCACGGCCCTGCGCAGGGTGCTCGGCCAGGACCTCGGCGATCGCGCGCAGCTCGCCGCGACGTCCAAGCGCAGCGGTAGTAACGCTGCCGTCGCCGAGAATTCCCGGCTCATCGTCTTTGTCGACGACTACGGCCATGTGGCATCCGCTCTGCCAGTACCCGATGCCGATCTCTCGCCCTCCGACCTGCACATCACCATGGTGCACCTGCTCAGCGATCGGCTGCACGAGCCGTCGGACGTGACCATTCGCGTGGGCGTGGCCGACGGCCAAGCCGAAATAACGGATGCCCGCGACGACGCCGACGGGCAGGTCGCGGTGCAGCGGGCCGTGCTCGACCGCATCTCCGGCGCACTGTTCGAGACCGTCGCCCGCATGCTCACACCGCTGCGGCTGAACCTCACCCGTCAGGACGAGGTGGAATCAGCGCGGGCCGTGGATATCGCCGAGCTTCTGGAGATCGACGACATCGCCAATTTCGATACGGCATCCGCTTGGGAACAGCGCTCACCGCGCGACTTTCTGCGCGTGCCGATCGGGCTCGATGATTTCGGCGAGCCGGTGCTGCTCGACCTGAAGGAATCCGCCCAGCTCGGTATGGGACCGCACGGCCTGTGCATCGGGGCGACCGGTTCGGGCAAGAGCGAACTGCTGCGCACCCTGATTCTCGCGCTCGCCCTCTCGCACGGACCCAAGGACGTGAGTATGGTGCTCGTGGACTACAAGGGTGGCGCGGCCTTCGCCCCGTTCGCCGGTCTGCCGCACGTGGCCGGCATCATCGACAACCTCGCCGACGACCCGCAACTCACCCAGCGGGCCCGCGTGAGCATCGCCGGGGAGGTGGTGCGGCGCCAACAGCTACTCAAAGACGCCGACAACTCGCCCTCGATCACGCACTACCGCGAGCTGCAGGCGACCCGGCCCGACCTGCCGGCGCTGCCGCACCTGCTCATCGTGATCGATGAGTTCGGCGAGCTTCTCGCCGCCGAGCCCGACTTCGTCGACCTGCTGCTGACCATTGGCCGCATCGGGCGCTCGATCGGGGTGCACCTGTTGCTCTCCAGCCAGCGCATCGAAGCGGGCAAGCTGCGCGGCCTCGAAACGTACCTCTCGTATCGCGTGGGGCTGCGCACCTTCTCGGCGTCGGAAAGCTCGATCGTGCTCGACACGCCCGATGCCTTTCACCTGCCAGCCATTCCCGGCTTCGCCTATCTCAAGGTGGACACCTCCGTCTACCGACGCTTTCGCTCCGGGTACGTCTCCGGTGCCCTCGCCCTGGCTGAGCTGACGCCGAGCGACCTCGGCGGCGACCGGCTGGAAGCCCGCCGGCTGCCGCTGTACAACGGGCTCGGCCAGCGTGACGACTCCGAGACCGCCGAGGAAGCCCTGGCCCGACCGACGACCGGGCGCATTCTCGTTGACGCCGCCGTCGACGAACTGCGGCACGCCGACCAGGCGGTGCCGCCGATCTGGCTGTCGCCACTGCCCGAGCGGATGGCGCTCTCCCGCATCATCGCGGACGCGCCAGCGTCGAACCTGCAGGTGGCGATGGGCCTGCTCGATGAGCCCGAGAAGCAACGACAGGACCCGTGGCTGGTCGACCTCACCCGCAGTGGCGGCCACCTGGCCATCTTCGGGGCGCCGCAGACCGGGCGCAGCACCTTTCTGCGCACCATGGCCGTGTCACTGTCGCTGACCCACACGCCGCGGCAGGTCAGCGTGTACGCGATGGACTTCACCGGCTCGGGACTCACCCGGATCGACGGGTTTCCGCACGTGGGTGGGGTCGCGACCCGGTCGAATCCGGACCGGTTGCGGCGTCTGCTCGAGGAACTCGCCGGCATGCTGAACGTGCGCGAACGCTTTTTCGCCGAGCGCGGCATCGACTCGCTCGCGACCCTGCGCAGCCAGCACGCGGCCGGACGCATTCCGGAGCTCGTGGCCGCCGACATCGTGCTCCTCGTCGACGGACTTGGGGCCCTGCGCGCCGACTTCGAGGAGTTGGAACCGGCGCTCTACGACCTGCTGGCACGCGGGTCGAGCTTCGGCATGCACGTGGTCATGTCGATGACCCGCTGGAACGAGCTGCGCATGGCACAGCAACCCCTCATCGGCACCCGCATCGAACTGCGCCTGAACGACGCCATGGATTCGCAGATGGGCCGCAAACTGTCGGCCACGCTGCGGGTCGACCAGCCGGGACGCGCGCTCACCGACTCCGGCCTGTTCGCGCAGATCGCACTGCCGGTACTCGAAGACACCGCCGACGAGCTCATCGGTGACGAACTCGCAGCGCTCGCCGCCCGGTCGGCCCGCAGCTGGGAGGGCCCGGCAGCCGCACCCATCCGACTGCTGCCGGAGAATTTCTCGGCCGACGAACTGCCCGACGCGATCGACTCGCCCGACGCGGTGCCGTTCGGGTTGCGCCAGGACACCATGGAACCCGCCTACCTCGACCTCGCCGCAACCGACCAGCACCTGCTGGTATTCGGTGACCACGCTTCGGGCAAGTCCACCCTGCTGCAGGGACTGATCCAGGGCTTGACCGATCGGTACACACCCGACGAGCTCGTTATCGCGATCATGGACGTGCGCGGGGAGATCTCGGCGGCCTGCCCCGACGATTACCTGGGTGGGCTCGCCGCGTCGAGCGGCGAAGCGCGCACCCTGGCCACGGCGATCGCTGGGGAACTGACAGCGCGACAGGCATCCGCTGACCGCACGGTGGGGCCGCGCATCGTGGTCATCGCCGACGACCTCGACATTCTCGCCTCCGGCGGCACCGAACCGCTCAACCCGCTGCTGCCGTTTTTGCCGAGCGCCCGCGAGCTGCGGCTGAACGTCATTGTGACGCGTCCCGTCGCCGGCGCAACACGGGCACTCTACGACGTCGTGCTGCAGTCGCTGCGTGACACCGGGGCCACGAGCCTGATCCTGAGCGGCGAACGCTCCGAAGGACAGATCTCACCCGGTGTGTATGCCGAGCAGCTACCGCCAGGGCGCGGGCGTCTGGTGCGTCGCGGTGACCGGCCGCGCATCGTGCAGATCGCCCAGGCGCGTGTGCCGGTGGTGGTCTCATGACCGTGCGCATCGTGCTGGCGGGAACCGCCGGCGGTGTGGGTACCACCACGCTTGCGGCCCTGTTGTTCGATCGCGTCTCTACCTCGGGCGGCGTCGCCACCCTCGCCGACCACACCTCGGGCAACCTCGGCGCTCGGCTGGCCCGAGGCGACTCCGCCGCCGCGATCGACCCCGCGGTCCTGCTGCATGACCTGGGCGCACACGCAGAGGGTGAAGGACTCGACCTGCTCGAATCACCGAGCAGTCTCGGCATCGTGGTGACGGCGAACACTCCCATCGGAATCGCAGCCGCGCATCGTGTGCTGCAGTCGGTGCGGGCGAGGTACAGCGAAGCGGGGCTGGCGCGCACGACCGTTGTGGCCATCTCCAACGGTCGGCGCCCAAGTACTGCCCGGCTGCTCGACGCCCTGCGGTCTGACTTTGGGCGAGAGATTCTCGTGGTGCTCGGCCACGACACGGCCCTCGCGGGCGGCGGCCCCATCGCCGCCCACAGGCTGGACTGGCGCACGGTGACGGTGCGCGACCAGATCATTCGTCGGCTCCAGACAGTACCGGGCGGCCTGTAGGCGGCTGGCTCGCCGGGTGGCCTGCCGAACTGCGCAAGGTCGCGCCGGTGCCGGGGCGAATTTGGCGAAGTCACAGCGCGGTGGCGCTAATCCCCGCAGTCCTGTACGCGAGTAGTCCTGTGGTCAGACCCCGGCGCGGTCGGCCAGGCCGCGCACGAACGCGGCCTGGCCGGCGTGCTGCAGGTCGTCGGAGAGTACGCTCGCCAGACGAACGCCGACCGTGACAGCAGGGGTCCAGGACTCGTCGACGACCCGGTCGAGATCGGCCTCGACGAGGGTACCCAGGTACGCCACGGTCGCCGCGTGCACGGCGTCGTAGTAGCCGCCGAGCAGCTCGGCGTCGGCCTGCACGGTGGCGACATCGGCGGAGGTGTGGCCATAGCCGGTGGCCGTCGGCCCGAACGGCAGGGCGAAACGGTCGGCCCAGCCCTGGTCGGCGTACACCTGGGCGGTGCCGGCCAGGTCGGCGAGGTGGTCGTCCTGAACGCGGGACAGGTGCCAGGTGAGCCAGGCGATGGTGTTGGCGTCGGCATCCGCTCGAAAAGTGAGGGTGGCGACACTGGCGTCTTTCAGAGCGCGATGCACGGTGCCCTGGATGCGGGAGAATTCTTCGATGAGCAGTTCGGACGGAGTCATGGGTCTCCTTCGTTGTTCCTTTACCGTACCCCGGCTTGCGGACGGGGCCCGGGCCCCGTCCCTGGCAAGCTCCGCAAGTGGCGGCGCCGGGCCGCGGGGCTAGTGAACGTTCAGCACTGCGGAGACCTTCGCGCTGGGGCCCCGTTTCACCGTGTGGGGGCCTAAAGTTCCGCAAATCTCCGCAGTTGTGAACGAGACTGCCAGTAGGACGGCGTCAGCGGCGGTAGGCGCTGACCTCGGTGGCCTTGACCGATAGCCAGACGGTCGAGCCCAGCTGCAGGCCGAGGTCGGCGACGGCGGCGGGGGTGAGCTCCGCGATGATCTCGGGGTCGCCGCTCGTGCGCAGGCGTACCCCGCCGCTGCCCGGTTCGATGCCGGTCACCCGGGCCGACCAGACGTTGCGAGGGCTGGCGTGGCGCGGCTGTTCGGTCTGCACGACAACGGATGCCGGGGGAAAGACCGCCGCGGCGGACAGGTTTCCGGATATGGGCGCGACGGGGAGTCGGGGGCTCGCGGCAGGCGCAGCGGAGGCTTCTCCGCCGGAGGCTTCCGCGGCGGAAACTTGTGCTGCGGAAGTCTGTGCGCCGGGGCTCGCGGCGGGTGCCGTGGAGCCGAGGGCGGCGGCATCCGCAGGACGCACCGCGAAGGTGCGGCCGTCGGGGGCGACGACCGCACCGTTCTGGAGGGTGCCGACGACGAGGTTGACGCCGGCGAGCGCCGCGACGAACGGGTTGCGCGGGGCGGCGAGCACGCTGACGGTCGTGCCCTCGTCGATGAGGGCGCCGTCGTGCAGCACGGCGACACGATCGGCGAGCACGACGGCGTCGACGATGTCGTGGGTGACGATGATGGCGCTCGTGCCGGATTCGGCGAGCTGCTCGCGGATGAGCTGGCGCATGAGGGGCGCGGTTTCGGCGTCGAGGGCGGCCATCGGTTCGTCGAGCAACAGCAGGCGCGGGCCGGCCGCGAGGGCTCGGGCGAGGGCGACGCGCTGTTGCTGCCCGCCGGAGAGAGCGCCGGGTTTGCTCTCGCCGAAGCCTGCCAGACCGACGCGGTTGAGCCAGCGGTCGGCCTGTTTTCGGGCCTCGGCGGCGTTCAAGCGCGCTTCGCCTACGCGCAGGGCGAAGGCGATATTGTTGCGGGCGCTGAGGTGCGGAAACAACAGGGGCTCCTGCCCGAGCAGGCCGATGGCGCGTCGTTCGGGCGCCACGAATCGGCCGGGCGCGGTGAGGACGGCGCCGTCGAGGGTGACGGTTCCGCTGGAGGGCGTGGCGAGGCCGGCGAGCAGCTCGAGCACGGTGGACTTGCCTGAGCCGTTCGGTCCGAGGAGCGCGAGCACCTCGCCGGGCGCCAGCGCGAGCTGCAGGTCGAGCGTGAACGAGCCGCGGGTGAGCTGCAGGTTGGCGGCGAGGAGGGCGTTGGCGGCGGATTTCCAGAGGGCGGGGGTCATAACAGCGGGCTCCGGGTTGAGTTCGGGCCGAGGGCGCGGACCGCGTCCGCCGGTCTGCTCGGGGTAGGCGTGTGGACCATGCTCGGTGGGGCGGCGCGCTTGGCGCGGCCAGCGGCATCCGTTTTCACGAAGGTCACGAGAGCACGCTCGCTCGGCGGGTTCCGACCAGCACAAGGATGATCACGGCCACCGCAATGAGTAGCAGCGACAGGGCGACGGCCTGGTCGGTTGTGACGCCTGAGCCGTTGAAGGCGGTGTAGATGGCGAGGGGCATGGTGCGGGTTACGCCAGCCTGGTTGCCGGCGAACAGGGCGGTCGCTCCAAATTCGCCGAGCGCCCGGGCGAAGCTCAAAACGGTTCCGGCGAGGAGGCCCGGCAGCACGAGTGGCAGTGTGATGCGGGCAAAGACGGTTGCGCGGTGCGCGCCGAGGGTGGCAGCGACGCGTTCGAAGCGGGTTCCGGCGGTGCGCAGCGCGCCCTCGACCGCGATCACGAGAAACGGCATCGCCACGAAGGTCTGCGCGATAACGACGGCGGCCGTGGTGAAGGGCACTCTCAAGCCCACCAGGTGGAGGTATTCGCCGAGCACACCGGTGCGGCCGAGCAGCGAGAGCAGTGCGATGCCGCCCACGAGCGGCGGCAGAACGAGCGGAATGGTCACGAGGGCGCGCAGCACGCCGGCCATTCGCGGAGTGGACCGGGCAATCACAACGGCGAGGGGAACGCCGAGAAGCAGGCAGAGCAGGGTAGAAACGGATGCCGTCGCGAGCGACAATCCGAGCGGCTCCAGCGCCTCCTTCGAGAGCAAGAGGGTGGGCAGGCTGGCCCAGTCCACGCGCAGCAGGAGTCCAGCGAGTGGCACGACGAGCAGGGCGAGCCCGATGCTCGCAGGAATATAGAGCAGCCGCGGAATCATATGGCGCGGGCGCGGGTGCGGCCACCGACATGTGAGTTTCGATCCGAATTCAGCCTGTTTATGATCCCAAAATCACATGTCGCCGACCAATACTCACAGGTCAATGAGGAATGAGCGCTCACGGGGCGAGAAACCCGGCCTCGGCGAGGATTGCCTGGCCCTTTTCTGAGAGCACGAGGTCGATGAAGGCCTGGGCGACCTCGGCATGGGCGCTGCCCGCGACGACGGCGATCGGGTAGTGACCCACGACATCCGCTGCCCCTTCGGGAGTGATGCCCTCAAGGCGGTCGGGGTTCGCGGCAATGTCGGTGGAGTAGACGAGGCCGGCATCCGCTATGCCTTCGGCCACCTTGGTCACGACGGCCGTGACATTCTGTTCTTCGCTGGCCGGCGACAGCGTGATGTCCGCGTTGCTCAGCAACGTAGCGGATGCCGCCCCACACGGCACCTGGGGCGCGCACAGCACGCTGAGCACGTCGGGGCGGGCGAGGTCTTCCAGAGTTGTGATGCCGAGCGGATTGCCGGGAGCGACGGCGATGCGCAGAGTGTTCGAGGCGAAGAGCGTGGCCGGGCCGACGAGGCCGGCGGTGGTGAGGGCATCCATATTATTGGTGTCGGCGCTGGCGAAAACGTCGGCCGGGGCGCCCTCGGTGATCTGGGTCACCAGGGTCGACGAGCCGTCGTAATTGGTCTCGACGGTGATTGACGAGTTGTCGGCTTCCAACTGGGCGGCCAACTTGTCAAAGACGCCCGACAGCGAGGCTGCGGCATAGATGGTGAGGGTTTGCGGGCCCTTGGCATCAGGGCTCCCTGCATCCGTTCGAGCGATTGTGGCGTTCGGGGTAGTGCACGCGGCAAGTAGCACGAGGCCCGCGGCCGCGGTCGCGGTCAGTGCGAATCGATTGCGCAACCGTTTGGGCAACAGGGTGGGCCGAGGCGGGTGGGTCTTCGCAGAGCGATTCATGGCATCCGCCCGGGAGTTTCGACGATCACGTTGGTGGCCTTGATGACGGCAACGCTGAGCGAGCCGATCTCGAGGCCGAGTTCGCGCACGGCCTCGCTCGACATAAGCGAGACGACGCGGTGCGGGCCGCACTGCAATTCGACCTGAGCCATGACCGTGTCCATGGTGATGGCGGTGACAATGCCGACAAAGCGATTGCGGGCGCTGCGGCCTACGCTCGACGGGTCGGCCGGGGTACTCGCCTGCTCCACCGCGAAAGCGGCGAGCGCGGCGCCGTCAACCACCAGGCGACCGGATGCGTCGGCATCGGCCGCGAGACGGCCACCGTCGACCCAGCGTCGCACCGTGTCGTCGCTGACGCCGAGCAGCTCGGCGGCCTCGCTAATACGATATTGCGTCATAAACGGGACAATAGCACCGCATCTGCGGTTATGCCTGCCTGACTCGGTTTCAGTCTTCACGACCACCCGTGGCTCATACAGAAAATCGGCGTCCGGATGACCGATCGCCCCTCTTCGCGGGGCCGACCGCCGGGTGATTTCCTGAATTAGGCACCGAGACAGCCGACCCACTCGCATAACTCCTGCAAATTGCTTGCGCCGGTCAGCGACTATGCCTGAAACAGGGGCATCGCTCTGCCGGCAGCTAGAAATTGCAGGAGTTATGCGCCGTCGAGCGGATGGGTGGCCGACGGCCCGCCTAGCGCCTAGCGTTAAGGCATGGCCATTTCTCCCCTTGTTGAGCCCGTCGATCGACTCAGTGCATCTGAATCCGTGCGCACCGCCCGCCAACGTCGCCTCCCCCAGCTCAACGAGCTCGGCCAACGCCGCCTCGCCAACGCCCGGGTGCTCGTGCTCGGCGCCGGCGGTCTCGGTTCCCCTGCTCTGCTCTACCTCGCCGCGGCCGGGGTCGGCACCATCGGAATCGTCGACGGCGACGACGTGGAACCGAGTAACCTGCAACGCCAGATCGTGCACGGCCAAGCGGATGTCGGCCGCCCGAAGGTAGACAGCGCCGCCGAGCGCATCGCCGAGATCGCTCCGGAAACGCGCGTCGTGCGGCACGCCGAACGCCTGGTCGCGAGTAACGCGGCCGAGATCCTCGGTGGTTACGACGTGGTCATCGACGGCACCGACAACTTTCCCACCCGTTTTCTCGTCAATGACACCTGCGCGCGTCTCGGGCTGCCGCTGGTGTGGGCATCCGTTTTGCGCTTCGACGCCCAGCTGTCGGTGTTCTGGGCCACGCCTCCCGCGGGTTCCGGCATCACCGGAGTGCACCTGCGCGATCTATTTCCGACCCCGCCGGCCGAGGGCGAGGTGCCCAACTGCGCCGACGCCGGTGTGCTTGGCGCGCTCTGCGGCCAGGTCGGATCGCTCATGGCGACCGAAACCATCAAGCTCATCACCGGAATCGGCTCGCCGCTGATCGGGCGGGTGCTCGTGATCGATGCGCTGTCGGGCCGATTCAGCGAGCTTCCGTTGCTCGGAACGGGTATTGCCGCCGAGCCGACCGCTGCCGAGCTCGCCGCCGAAGCGGCGCAGGCTTGCCGGGCCGGCACCCCCGAAGTCTCGAGCGTTGAACTCGTCGACCGCCTCGCCGCCCAGAACGCCGGCACCGACAGTTTTCTTGTCGTGGACGTGCGTGAGCCCAGCGAATTCGCCGAGAGCTCGATTCCAACCGCCCGGCTGTTACCCCTCGGCGAGCTGTTGACCGATGGCGTGCTCTCTTCGACCGGCCGCGCCGCGCTGCCGGAAGACACCCCTCTGATCGTGCACTGCCACGCCGGTGGCCGCGCTGCCCGGGCCGCGAACGCGCTGCGCGAGGCCGGCTTCACCGACGTTTCGGTACTCACCGGCGGGATCCTCGCCTGGGATGACCTCGTCACGGCCGGGCGGGCCCCCGGATTCGGCAGCCGCTGGGCTTCGCCCGAAACCGCCGCGACCGGGCGGCACGCGTCGGCGCGCGATGACGCCGGCAGCGCCGAACAGTCCGACAGCCTGGTCTGACCGGTGACCGACACCGAACACACCCCCGGGCATACGCACACCGAGCGGGCGGATGCCTGCGCCCCCGCCGCATCCGCCCGCACCGTCGCCGAGCAACTCGCGTTCGTGCTGGGCAGCGTCGCTCCCCTACCGCCCGTGCACGTCGAGCTCGACGCAGCCCGCGGACTCGTGCTGGCCGAAGACGTGCTCACCGTGACCGACACGCCTCCCTTCGACAACTCCGCAATGGACGGTTACGCCGTCATCCGCGCGGACCTGCTCGGTGCATCCGTTAGCAACCCGATCACGCTGCCCGTTGTCGCCGACCTCGCCGCCGGCACCGCCGAGAACCCAACTCTGGTGCCCGGGCAGGTGGCGCGCATCATGACCGGCGCGCCGATTCCTGATGGAGCGGATGCCGTCGTGCCAATCGAGGACACCGACCAGGGCACCGAGCTGGTCACGATTACCCAAGCCCCCGATGCCGCCGCGCATGTGCGCCGAGCCGGCGAGGACGCCCGCGCCGGCGACCGGGTGCTCGCCGCCGGCAGCGTGCTCTGGCCTGCCCGCGTCGCCGCAGCGGCGAGCGCCGGAACCAGCACGGTTCTCGTGCACCCCGCTCCGCGCGTGGCCGTCATCTCAACCGGAAGCGAACTCGTAACACCGGGCAGCCCGACCCGTCGCGGCCAGATTCCCGACTCGAACTCCTTTCTGCTGGCGGCAGCCGTTGCCGAGGCCGGTGGCATTCCCGTGCGCATCGGCGCCGTGCCCGACGACGATGATGTGCTGCGCACCCTGTTGGCCGAGCTGGCCGGCACGGTCGATGTGATCGTGCTCTCTGGCGGCGTGAGCGTCGGAGCCTACGACGTGGTCAAAGCCGTGCTGAAACCGCTCGGTACCGTCGGTTTCGGACCCGTCAAGATGCAACCAGGCAAGCCGCAGGGATTCGGACGGTGGCCCGCCACCGGAGACGTGCCAGGACCACTCATCTTCGCCCTGCCCGGCAATCCGGTCAGCGCCTACGTCTCGTTCGAAGTCTTCGTGCGCCCCGCGGTGCAGGCTCTGCTTGGCCAGCCCAACCTGCACCGCGAAACGATCACGGCAACCGTCGCCGACGGCTGGAAGTCTCCGCCAGGACGCGCCCAGTACATGCCCGTCATCGTGACGACCGACACCGAAGGCACCGGCGACCGAACGCTCTGGAAAGTGCGCCCGGCCTCCCGCGGGGGGTCGGGTTCGCACCTCGTCGCCGGCCTGGCCCAGGCCAACGGGCTCGCCATCGTGCCCGAAGACACGAGTCACATTCGCGGCGGCGACCGCATCACTGTCATGCTGACATCATGACGCACACCACCGACACGACCGGCGCGGCCGTGCCCGCCCAGCTGTTCACCCACCTCGACCCGGCCGGACAGGCCCGCATGGTCGACGTGACCAACAAGGTTCCCACCGTGCGCAGCGCCACCGCCGCCGGCTTCGTGCGCTGCGGCCCGAGAGTGATCGCGGCCCTCCGCGACGGCACCGCGCCCAAGGGCGACGTGCTTGCCGTGGCCCGCATTGCCGGCATCCAGGGCGCCAAGAAGACCGCCGACCTGCTCCCCCTCGCCCACGTGATCGGGGTGCACGGCGCTGTCGTCGACCTCGTTGTGGAGGACGACCGCGTCAGCATCACCGCCACCGTGCGCACCGCCGACCGCACCGGCGTCGAAATGGAGGCGTTCACGGCCGTCTCGGTCGCCGCCCTCGCCGTCGTCGACATGGTCAAGGGCCTCGACAAGTCCGTCACGATCGAGAACGTGCGCCTGCTCGCCAAGAGTGGCGGCAAAAGCGGCGACTGGCTACGCGAGAACAGCTAAGCGGATGCTGCCGGTCGACCTCATCGTGCTCGCGGGCGGCCGCGGCAGTCGGCTCGGTGGTGCCCTCAAACCGGCGGTCGAGGTAGCCGGGCGCACTTTGCTGTCCCGAGTGCTCGATGCCCGTGGATTCGCCCGGAACGCGGTCGTAGTCGGTCCCCCCGCCGCCCAGCCCGCCGCGACCGCGCCGGTGTCGGTGCCGGTGTCCGCGCCGGTGTCGGTGTCGGTGTCGGTGCCGGTGTCCGCGCCGGTGTCCGCGCCGGTGTCGGTGCCGGTGCCGGCCCAGAGCCAGGTTCGCGCGTTCCCACCACTCATCTGGGCCCTCGAAGACCCGCCGTTCGGCGGCCCCGTGGCCGGCCTGGCCGCGGGCCTCGCTGCACTCGATACCCACGCAGGCAACGAACCGCACGAAAAGACAACCGACGGCTGGGTGCTCGTGCTCGCCTGCGACCTTCCTTGGGGAGCGGATGCTGCCCGCCTGCTCGTGCAGGCGGCATCCACTCTCGATGCGGATGGGGTACACCTCGTCGACGACACCGGCCACGCGCAATGGCTCGCCGCGATCTACCGGGCGTCCGCCCTGCGCGCGGCCGTGGCTCGTCTCGGCAACAAGGTCAACGGTGCCAGCATGCGCGAGCTGCTCGCGGGGCTGAACCTGGACGGACTGCTGGACCAATCCGACGCCGGTACTGACGTGGACACGTGGCAGGATGTTGAGAGCAGCATCGCACGCCTGACCGGTGCTCATCAACCCGACCCGAGGAGTGACCCCGAATGAGCTCTGCACCGTTACCTCCCGAAGCGCTCGACGACTGGCTCACGGCCCTCGCCGATCGGCTCCAGCTCGACCCGGCAGACGTGCCGGTGGGCGACCTGCTCGATGTGGCCCGTGACGTCGCCCACAACGTAGCCCGCCCGGCCGCGCCGCTCAGCACCTTTCTGATCGGCCTGGCCGCCGCGAAGAACGGCGGAACCGGCGCCGATATCGAAGCCGCCTGCGCCGTCGCGAGCGAACTTGCCCGCGACTGGGCGCCCGAGAAGCTCTGATGGCGACCCTGCGATTCTTCGCCGGCGCTGCCGAAGCCGCGCACGCCGAGACAGCCACCCTTGACGCTGGCACGATCGGTGAACTGCGCACCGAGCTCGGCGAGCGCTACGGCAGCGAGTTCGTGCGCGTGCTCAAACTGTGTTCCCTACTCGTGAACGGCGCCCGCGCGAGCGATGACGCGGTCACGCTCACTCCCACCGATACGGTGGATGTACTCCCGCCCTTCGCCGGCGGCTAACCCCGGTAAAAAGTTACAGACCGACCCAGGCATGCGTTCCGTCAACCTCGTATTGCTTCTTCCAGATCGGAACCTCGGCCTTGACGGCCTCGACCAGGCTCTCGCAGGCCGCAAAAGCGTCGCCGCGATGCCCGCTCGCGACCGCGGCGACGAGCGCAAGGTCGCCCACGTCGAGATGCCCGATGCGGTGGCTGACCGCCAACACCACGAGCGGATGCTGCCCCCGCACCCGGTCGGCGATCTCACCGATAATGCGCCCCGCGTCGGGATGCGCACTGTAGTCGAGGCCCGTGACGCGGCCCGTGGCATCGGGATCGTGGTCGCGCACCTGCCCGATGAACGTCACAACGGCGCCGTGCGTCGCATTGGACACGGCCGAAACGTGTTCGCCGACATCGAGCGTTGACTCGGTGACCAGCGCGAAGCCGGCAGCCATCAGTGGTCGCCGCCGTCGAGCTGGTCGATGACGTGCCGCACGAGCAGTGCGAGAATACCCACACCGTCGTTCACGGCGCCAACCGAGCCCGGCAGGTTCACCACCAGGGCACCGTTATTGCCCACCGAATCGGCAATGCCGGCGATGCCGCGGGAGAGCATGGCGGTTGGAATGGTCGCGACGCTGACGGCGCGCATCCGCTCGGCAATGCCGGGCAGCAGGGTGTGCAGCACGGTCACCGTTCCCTCCGGGGTGAGGTCCCGCGAAGACACACCGGTGCCGCCGGTCGTCACGACGAGGCGGGCACCGTCGCCGAGCGCCGCCGAGATGGCCCCGGCCACACTCTCGATTCCGTCGGGCACCACGCGCGGCGGACCAGCCGGGATGCCGACCTCCAGGAGCGCATCGACGGCGGCGGGGCCCGACCGATCCTCGCGTTCGCCGCGCGAACAGCGATCAGACACGGTGATCACGACGGCCCCGAGTTCGGCCCCTAGCTTGAGCTGAGTTTTCACCGTTCCACAGTACCCCGACGCAGCGAAAGCGCTCCGATTGCAGCGGATGCCGGCGACCCTGGACACGATCAACCAGTCGACGTTGATCGCGGCGAGCTCGAACATCGAATGCGCGCGACCGAAGAGCGCAGAGGGCCGGCCACCGGTATCCGCTTTCGTTGGAATCATTTGTCACGGTGTTTGCGCGATGCACCTCGATGCATAAGCGAACAAGCTGGCTATCACAACGGGCCACACGCCCGACCGAACAACCGAGGAAGCCCATGCCAACCGTCTCCCCCCCACGTGTCACGTCCACGCTGAAGCCGGACCTCTCCAACTGGGATCCGGAACACGACGAAACCTGGGATTCGCACCTCGCCTGGCGCACGTTGTGGATCACGACTTTCAGCATGACCCTCGGTTTCGCCGCGTGGTACCTGGTCAGCGCGATCGCGCCGCGACTCAATGACATCGGCTTCGACCTCAGCATCGGCCAGCTGTACTGGCTCGTCGCGCTGCCCGGCCTCGCCGGCGGCCTGCTGCGTCTTGTGTTCATGTTCTTACCTCCGATTCTCGGCACCCGCATTCTCGTAGCCCTCTCCAGCGCTCTGCTACTGCTGCCGATGATCGGCTGGACCCTGGTCGCCCGGGACGTCTCCACCCCCTACTGGGTGCTCCTCTCCCTCTCGTTCGCCGCGGGCATCGGCGGCGGCAGCTTCTCTGGTTTCATGGCCTCGACCAGCTATTTCTTTCCCAAGCGCCTCGCCGGAACCGCGCTCGGCCTGCAGGCCGGCCTCGGCAACTTCGGCATCGGACTGATCCAGCTGCTCACCCCCTGGGTCGTCGGCTTCGGCCTGCTCGGCACCGCGGTACTCACCCCGGAGAGCGACTCGAACGGTGAACTGGTCTGGCTGCACAACGGCGGCCTCGTGCTCATCCCCTGGGTGCTGCTCGCGGTCGCCCTGGCACTGATCTTTCTGCGCAAAGTACCGATCAAAGCGAATTTTCGCCAGCAGATGGATATTTTCAAGGTCAAGCACACCTGGATCATGACCGCCATCTACCTGATGAGCTTCGGCGCGTTCAGCGGCCTGGCCGCGCAGATGGGTCTGATCATCCTCAACGTCTACGGCGACTTTCCCGACGCGCCCAACCCGCTTGCCTTCGCCTTCATCGGCCCCGTCGTCGGCGCCCTGGTGCGCGCGGCCTCCGGCCCGTTCTGCGACCGGTTCGGCGGCGCCATCTTCACGTTCATCGGCGGCGCGGGTATGGCCGTCGGCACCCTGGTCACGGTGTTCTTCCTCACCCCGACGAGCGTAAATGAGTTCTCCGGCTTTCTCACCGGCATGATCATCATCTTCTTCTTCTCCGGCCTGGCCAACGCCGGAACGTTCAAACAGATGCCGATGATCTTTCCCAAGCGGCAGGCCGGCGGCGCGATCGGCTGGACCGCCGCGATCGCCGCCTTCGGACCGTTCATCGTGGGCATGGCCCTCACCGCCATGAGCCCGACGACGTTCTTCATCGGCTGCTCGGTATTCTGCGTGATCTGCACCGGCCTGGCCTGGTTCTACTACGCCAGGCCCGGCGCGCCCAACCCGAGCTGACGCCCTCCTCCCACCCGAGGCCCCCTCTCCTCCAGCGGGGGTCCTCGGGTTTTTTCTGCCCGGGGGCCATACTGAAACTATGACCCCACAGGAATCCATCGGCGGCGACCCGGTCTGCTGGCTCGAACAGGTCTGCCCGGAGTGCGGCGCCTACGTCTCCGGCGAGCTGCCTGCTCCCTGCTGGCGCTGCGATACGGTGGTCTCGCCGAGCTGAGCCCGCCCGCTCGACCCGGGCGGGGCATCCGTCCAGCGGGAACCTGCAGCCGCGCCAAGCGGATGCCGGCCCAGGCCCCGAAAACCGCCCCTCGCCCAAACGGGCAAACCCTCGTACAGTCAGAGCACGCTTTCGAGGGAGGACCACGCCATGGCCGACCAACAGACTTTCGTGATTGTGGGGGCATCGCTCGCGGGCGCGAGCGCGGCCCGCACCCTGCGCGATGAGGGCTTCCGGGGAGAGATTCACCTCATCGGCGCCGAAGAGCATCTTCCCTATATTCGCCCGCCGCTCTCGAAGGACTATCTCGCCGGCAGCGCCGACCGGGCTTCGGTTTTCGTTGAAAGCAAGACCTGGTACACCGACTGCGACGTGCAGTTTCACCCCGGCACGCGAGCGGTCAGCCTCGACCTTGAGGACCGTCGGATCGGCACGGATAATGGCGGATCACGCCGCTACGACCGGCTGCTGTTGACCACCGGCTCTCGGCCTCGTCGACTGACCGTGCCGGGGGCCACCCTGGCCGGGGTGCACTACCTGCGCACCATCGACGACTCCGAGGTGCTGCAGTCCCTGCTGGCCGACGGCGGCAAAAGGCTCGTCGTCGTGGGTTCGGGCTGGATCGGCCTGGAAGTAGCAGCGACGGCCAGAACCCTCGGTAACGACGTCACCGTTCTCGAACGCGGCGCCGTGCCGCTCGCTGCGGCGCTCGGCCCCGAACTCGGCGCCCTGTTCGCAACGGTGCACGAGGAGCACGGGGTGACCGTGCGCCGGTCCGTGACGGTCGAGAGCCTCGTCGGTCTCAGCGGCCAGGTGACCGGGGTAATGCTCGCCGGCGGCGAAATTGTGCCCGCCGACCTCGTGCTGGTGGGGATCGGCGCGGTTCCGAACGTGGAACTCGCCGAGAAAGCCGGGCTCGACGTCGACAACGGAATTTTGGTCGACGCACACCTCGCAACGAGCGACCCGCACGTTTTCGCGGCGGGCGATGTGGCCAATGCGCAGCATCCGCTCGTGAAACTGCGCCTGCGTAGCGAGCACTGGGCGAACGCCCTGAACGGCGGGCCGGTCGCGGCACGCGCGATGCTCGGCCAGGACGTCTCGTTCGACGCCATCCCGTATTTCTACACCGACCAGTTCGATCTCGGCATGGAGTATTCCGGTTTTGGACCGCTCACCAGCGGCGCCGAGCTGGTCTACCGCGGTGACCGCACGAGCCGGGAATTCGTGGTGTTCTGGCTGAACGACGGCCGGGTGGTCGCGGGCATGAACCTGAACGTTTGGGACGTCAACGACGCCGTGCAGGCTCTGATTCGCCGCGGCGACCGGGTCGATTCCGCGCGCCTGGCCGACGAGTCGGTCCCCCTCGAGCAGGTCTAGCCGTTTTGCTCGAGATACTCCGCCAGTACCCGGGCGTGGTTCACCTGCGGGTCCTTGGCGCCGTAGACCAAAGTCGTGACGCCGCGGGCGACGAGCGCCCGCAACGCCGCAACCGCCTCGGTATTGGCATCGAGTTCGGCGCGATAACGCAGCGCGAATTCCTCCAGGCGCTCGGGGTCGTGGTTCCACCAGGTGCGCAACGCGGGCGACGGTGCCACATCCTTCAGCCATTCGTCGAGGTCGGCGCGCTCCTTGGAGACGCCGCGTGGCCAGAGCCGATCAACCAGCACCCGGCATCCGTCATCACCGGATGCGGCCTCATATGCCCGCTTGATGCGCACCATGTGAACTACTTTCTCGACCGTTCGAGCGGCCGCTCGCTCTTTTCCCAACCGCGACGCGGGGCCCGCGACCCGGCGCCGCGAGGGTTGTCCCGTGAGCGGTAGACCACGTAGGGGCGCACGAGGTAGCCAAGCGGCGCCGAAAACACGTGCACCAGGCGGGTGAACGGCCAGAGCAAGAAGAGCGTCGTGGCGGTGAGCACGTGGAGTTGAAAGAAGAACGGCACATCACTCATGAGTGAAGGATCGGGCTGCAGGCTGTAGAGCGAGCGAATCCATGGCGAGATCGACCCGCGGTAGTCATAGCCGCCGCCAAAGATTTGGTACAGCACCGTCGCGGTCGTGCCGAAGGCGATGGTGCCGGCCAGGAACACGTACATGACCTTGTCCATCACGGTCGTAACGAGCAGCACCCGCTTGGTCAGCCGCCGCCGGTAGATCAAAATGGCGAGCCCGGCCACGGTCAGCACGGCCGCGAAACTGCCCAGCCAGGTGGCACCGAGGTGGTACAGGTGCTCGGTCACCCCGAAGAATTCCAGCCATGGCTTGGGAATGAACAGGCCAACGATATGCCCGCCGATCACCATGAGAATGCCGTAGTGGAACATCGGCGAACCCCAGCGCAGCAGCCGGTTCTCGTAGGTCTGGCTTGACCGCGACGTCCAACCGAACTGGTCGTAGCGGTAGCGCAGCAGGTGACCGACCACGAACACGCCGGAGGCGGCGTAGGGGAAGGCGACCCAGAGCAGGTAATCCCAGGCGGTCATGCTCGCACCTCATTCGAACTCGCGGAAAACGGCTTCAGGTTGCCGAGGTACGTCATGCCGACCGTCTCGGTCGGCGGCCCCTCATTGACCAGGTTGAGGTAGCGTTCGCGCGTCTCGTCGTCGATCACCGGCAGCGAGAGGCACACCGCCTCCACGAGGTGGGCGTAGGGGCTCTCAAACTTCTCGAGCGCCGAGCGCAGCACCTCGATGCCATCGCGGTGCGCGGCGAGCAGTTCCTGCGCGATCGGGGAGTCCGACAGCGCCGAAAACTCCAGCACCATCGGCAGGTAATCGGGCAGTTCGTCGGCGTCAACCTGCCAGCCGGCCGCCCGGTAGGCCTCGACGAATCGCACGAGCGCCATACCGCGACGACGGGTATCGCCCGCCGCATAGTAGGTGAGGTACGGGCAGCACTTGCGTTTCAGGTCAAAGGTGGCGGTGAAATGCGTTTCCAGTTGCTGCTGGCTGCGTGGGTTCACCGCGGCAAAGAAGGCCTCGAAGCTCCGGTGTAAATCACCGGGCAGATCGTGAACGGATTCCTCCACCAGCGCGAATTGCGCCCGTCGCTGTGGCGTCGGGTAGTCGAGCAGAATGGACGCCGCCATGTGCGCGATCACTCCCTGCTCGGGCGTGAGCGGAACAGCCGCGATGGCCCGCGGAGCCACCTTCGGTGCTCGAAAACCAAAGTTCATGCGGGCGGCAAGGGCGGGCAAAACCGTGCCGGTTTTCACGCGGGGCTCCCGGCATCCGCTACCGGTGGGAACATGCCCTTCGGAACGCCGCCACCGTTCCAATTGAGCAGATTGACCCGGCCCGGAGTGGTCGGTGCCGTTGCGCTGGAACGGCCGGTCATCTCGTTGTAGTTGTCGACCGTGGCGCCGAGCGGCATTCCAACGGTGTTGCCGAAGGGGCCGGAGTGGCCCGCTGCGCCCGGGCCGCCCATGCCGGGGCCGCCATCGGTGTCGAGCGAGCAACCGAGTTCTTCGAGCTCGCGCGCGGTCTCCACGTGGGCCTTGGGAATAACGTAGCGATCTTCATACTTGGCAATGGCCAGCAGCCGGTACATGGCCTGGATGCTTTCCCCGGTCATGCCGACCGCGTTTGGAATGCGCTCGTCTGGCTCGTTGCCGAGGTTGATGTCGCGCATGTAGGCGCGCATCGCGGCGAGCTTGCGCAGCGACAACTCCACCGGAACCACGTCGCCGGCCGAGAACAGCCCGGCGAGGTATTCCACCGGAATGCGCAGCTTGTCGATAGCGGCGAACAGGGTGCGGGCGTCTTCCCCGTCGCTGCCCGAGTTGCTGACAACGTCGACGACGGGTGAGAGCGGGGGGATGTACCAGACCATGGGCATGGTGCGGTATTCCGGGTGCAGCGGCAGCGCAATCTCGTACTCGGAGATGAGCTTGTAGATGGGGCTGTTCTGGGCGGCTTCGATCCAGTCATCGGCCATACCCTCGGCCTTGGCTGCGGCGATGACCTCGGGGTCGAACGGGTCGAGAAAGCAGGCACGCTGGGCGTCAAGCAGGTCCTGATCGTTTTCAATCGAGGCTGCGGCGAGTACGGCATCGGCGTCGTACAGCATGAGGCCAAGGTAACGCAGGCGCCCCACGCAGGTTTCGGAGCAGATGGTGGGCTTGCCCTGCTCGATCAACGGGTAGCAGAGCGTGCACTTCTCGGCTTTGCCCGTTTTGTGGTTGAAGTACACCTTCTTATAGGGGCAGGCGGAGACGCACATGCGCCAGCCGCGGCATCCGTCTTCGTCAACGAGCACGATGCCGTCTTCTTCGCGCTTGTACATGGCTCCGGAGGGGCAGGCGGCAACGCAGGCGGGGTTCAGGCAGTGCTCGCAGATGCGCGGCAGGTAAAACATGAAGGTCTCTTCGAACTCCATCTTCACGTGCTCGCTCATGGTCGCGAGAATCGGGTCCTGCGCTGCGGTCTCCTGCGAGCCGCCGAGATTGTCATCCCAGTTGCCCGACCACTTGATGTCCATGTTCTCGCCGGTCAGCAGCGACTTCGGGCGAGCGACCGGGCTTTGCGTACCGGCCGGTGCCGTGGTGAGCATGTCGTAGTCGTAGGTCCACGGCTCGTAGTAGTCGTCGATCTGCGGCAGGTTGGGATTGTTGAAGATCTGCGAGAGCTTTTTCAGGCGCCCGCCGGCCTTCAGCTGCAGCCGGCCGCGCTTATTGCGCACCCAACCGCCCTTCCACTTCTCCTGGTTCTCATATTCGCGCGGGTAGCCGATACCGGGCCGGGTCTCCACGTTGTTGAACCAGGCGTATTCCACGCCGGTGCGGTTGGTCCACACCTGCTTGCAGGTAACCGAGCAGGTGTGACATCCGATGCACTTGTCGAGATTCATGATCATCGACATCTGGGCCATGACACGCATTAGTAGTCCACTTTCTGGCTGCGACGACGAATCACGGTGACCTCGTCGCGTTGGTTCCCGGTCGGGCCGAGGTAGTTGAAGGCGAAGGACAGCTGGGCGTAGCCGCCGATCAGGTGAGACGGTTTCAAGAGGATGCGGGTGAGCGAGTTGTTGGTGCCGCCACGCATGCCGCTGGTTTCAGCGACCGGCACGTTGATGGTGCGGTCCTTAGCGTGATACATGTACACCGTGCCCTCCGGCATGCGGTGCGACACGATGGCCCGCGCCACGACGACGCCGTTGCGGTTGTACGACTCGATCCACTCGTTGTCGCGCACCCCGATCTTGTCGGCGTCCTGCGGGCTCATCCAGATGGTCGGCCCGCCGCGGGAGAGCGAGAGCATGAGCAGGTTGTCCTGGTACTCGGAGTGGATCGACCATTTCGAGTGCGGGGTGAGGTAGCGCACCGCTACCTCGGCGTGACCCTCAGAGCCGGGCGCTCCGGTGGAGGTCGTCGCGCCGACGATCGAGTCGTCGAACAGGCGGTGCATGTCAAGCGGCGGCCGAAAGATGGGCAGTTGCTCGCCGAGCTCGATCATCCAGTCGTGGTCGAGGTAGAAGTGCTGGCGACCGGTGAGGGTGTGCCAGGGCTTCAGATGCTCAACGTTGATGGTGAAGGCGCTGTAACGCCGACCGCCATGCTCTGAGCCCGACCATTCCGGGGAGGTGAGCACCGGAACCGGCGCGCCCTGCACATCCGGGTAGGAGAAGCGGCGGCCCTCATTGTCGCTGGCCAGCTGGGCGAGCTTGACGCCGGTGCGTTCCTCGAGCTGCCGAAAACCCTGGGTGCCGAGGCGTCCGTTGGTGGTACCCGACAGGGCGAGCACCATCTCGCAGGCGTGAATGGCCGTTGACAGCCGGGGCCGACCGGCAGCCGGGCCGCTTTGCACCAGGCCGTTCTTCTTGCCGAGGTAGTCAACCTCAACGTCGGGGTTGAATTTCACCCCCTTGGTGACCATGCCGAGCTTTTCGGTGAGCGGCCCGAGCGCACCGAGTTGTGCGGCGAAGGCCGGGTAGTCGCGTTCCACCACCACCAGCTTGGGCATCGTCACCCCGGGAATGAGCGGCTGGTCATTGCGCACGGTGCCGTGTGGGGTCGCCATGGCGTCGGGGGTGTCGTGTGAAAGCGGCGCGGCGACGAGGTCTTTGCGCACCCCGAGGTGCTTCACCGACATCTCCGAGATCTTCGCGGCGAGCACGTGAAAGATATCGAAGTCGGTCTTGGCCTGCCACGGCGGGGCGATCGCCGGATTGAAGGAGTGAATGAACGGATGCATATCCGTCGTCGACAGATCGTTTTTCTCATACCAGGTGGCCGGCGGCAACACGACATCGCTGTAAATCGTGGTGCTCGTCATGCGGAAGTCGCTCGTGACGAGCAGGTCGAGCTTGCCTTCCGGGGCGCTCTCGTGCCATTTCATGGTCGTCGGGCGGCGAGCCGGCATCGATTCGACGGCGCGCACGGCGGACGGCGCCCCGAGCAGGTGCTTGAGAAAATATTCGTTGCCCTTGCCCGAGGAACCGAGCACGTTTGCCCGCCACACCACGAGCACCCGCGGAAAGTTCTCTGGCGCGTCGGGGTCCTCACAGGAGAACTCGAGCGAGCCGTCCTTTAGGGAATCGACGACATATTCGGCGGGCTCCTGGCCCGCGGTGGCGGCATCGTCGACGAGGTCGAGGGAGTTGCGGTTGAAGGTCGGGTAGCTCGGCATCCAGCCACGCTTAGCCGATTCGACCAGGCAGTCGGCGGTGGTGCGGCCGGCAAAGGTGCCGACGCCGAGTGGGCTCGCGAGGGTATCGGCGCTCAGTCCGTCGTAGCGCCACTGGTCGGTGGCGAGGTAGAAGAAACCGGTGCCAATCATCTGGCGCGGCGGACGCACCCAGTCCAGGCCGAAGGCGTACTGGCCGTAACCGGTGAGCGGGCGTACCTTTTCCTGGCCCACATAGTGGGCCCAGCCGCCGCCGTTGACGCCCTGGCAGCCGGTCATGGTGGTCAGGGCGAGAAAGGCGCGGTAGATGGTGTCGGAGTGGAACCAGTGGTTGGTTCCGGCGCCCATCAGAATCATGGAGCGCCCCTCGGAGTCCTCCGCGTTCTGCGCGAACTCCCGGCCGATGCGCGCGGCGGCCTGCCACGGCACCGAGGTGATTTCCTCCTGCCAGGCCGGGGTGCCCGGGGTTGAGGCGTCATCGTAGCCGGTGGGCCAAACGCCTGGTAGACCCGGACGGCCGACGCCGTACTGGGCGAGCAGCAAGTCGAACACGGTGGTCACGAGCACACCGGCGACGAGGCGCACCGGCACGCCGCGGCGCACGATGCCGGCCGCTCCGGCATGCTGCTCTCCGGCGCTATCGTGGCTCGCATCCGGGGTCACGTCGAAGCGGGGCAGGTCGATCGCAACGGTGGCACCGTCGTAGTCGGGGGCATCCGCTATGGAGAGCAGCGGGTCGCGGCCCTCCAGGTCGAGGTTCCACTTGCCCTTGTCGGCCTCGCTGAACCGGTGGCCAATCGACCCGTTCGGCACGAACGGTTCGGCGTTCTCGTCGAGCATGACCGTCTTAAACGCCGCACTCGAAACGGATGCGTCGGTGCCGGGCAGCGCGTCGGCCGTCAGAAATTTGCCGGGAACCCAGGCGTCTTGCCGCGGGGTGAGCGCAATCAGGTAGGCCGAGTCGCTGAACTTCTTCAGGTATTCGACGAAGCGCGGGGTGCGGCGGTCAACCAGAAATTCTTTCAGAATGACGTGGCCCATCGCGAGCGCGAGGGCGCCGTCGGTGCCGGGGTGCACGGCGAGCCACTCGTCGGCGAACTTGGAGTTGTCAGCGTAGTCGGGTGAGACGGTGATGACCTTCTGGCCGCGATAGCGGGCCTCGACCATGAAATGGGCGTCGGGGGTGCGGGTGACGGGAACGTTGCTGCCCCACATGATGAGGTAGCTGGAGTTCCACCAGTCGGCCGATTCGGGCACGTCGGTTTGGTCGCCGAACACCTGCGGGCTGGCGACCGGCAGGTCGGCGTACCAGTCGTAGAACGAGAGCATGGTACCGCCGAGCAGCGAGATGAATCGGTTGCCGACACCCTGCGACACGATCGACATGGCCGGAATCGGGCTGAAGCCAACGACCCGGTCTGGACCGAACTTCTTGATGGTGTGCACGTGGGCGGCGGCGACGATCTCGGCGGCTTCGTCCCAGCTGGCGCGCACCAGGCCACCCTGGCCGCGGGCGCTTTTGTACTGGCGGGCAGTTTCAGGGTTGCCGGTGATCTCAGCCCACGCGTCGACCGGGTCGCCCAGGCGGGCCTTCGCTTCGCGGTAGAGGTTCAGCAGCACGCCGCGCACGTAGGGGTAACGCACCCGGGTGGGCGAGTAGGTGTACCAGCTGAAGGCGGCGCCACGGGGGCAGCCGCGCGGCTCATATTCCGGGCTGTCCGGGCCGACACTGGGGTAGTCGGTCTGCTGGGTTTCCCAGGTGATGATGCCGTCCTTGACGTACACCTTCCAGGAGCAGCTGCCGGTGCAGTTCACGCCGTGGGTGCTGCGCACCTCTTTGTCGTGGGTCCAGCGGTCGCGGTAGAACGTGTCGGCGCCGCGGCCGCCGTTTTTGAACACGGTGCGCAGGTCTTCGCTGGTTTCCCCGCGGCGCAGAAAACGGCCGAGCTTGAGCAGGGAGTCAGCCACCGGGCCGTCGGTGCCGGGCTTGCTGGAACCGGCAGAACCGGTCGTTGTGCTTGTTCGCGTTTTCACGGCTGCCCCTTAGTGCCGGGGATGCCGAAGCGGCACTCACCCTCAGAATGAGCTTTGCCCCTGCGCGACACGGCTACAACCGCAAAAGACCGTTAATAATGTTTTGTGGGGATGCTCGTGTGATCTGTCGACACGGTGGCGGTCGGTACCGCCGTGGCGATCACGTCGATCACGCAGCGGTGTGGGGCGTCGATGAGGTTGAGACCGACCGCGCGCAGCGGGCCGTCGGCCTGTTCCAGCACTCCCTGAATGAGCCGATAGTGCACACCGCACACCTCAGGGTGGTCTTTGACCATCTCAGAATACGGGCAGTCGTGCAGGTGCAGTTGTTCGCCATTGGACGCAACGCTCGCATCGAAACCGGCCTGGTCGAGGTGGTCGTCGAGGGCGTCAAGCTGACGCTGCGCCGCAGGGCCGGTGCACCCGGCCAGGGTGGGCTGGCCCGCGGGAAGAAGCGGCAGCATCCGTCGCAGTTGTTCGGCACGCGCCTGCGCGGCGGCAATTTTGCGGCTGCGAATGGAGCCGAGTTCGGTGCCCGCCCCGCTGGCCGCGCTGTAGAGCATCTTGGGGCGCCCTTTGCTGTCGCGGGGTTCGGGCGCACAGGTAACGAAGCCATCGTTGATCAGGCGGTCGAGGTGTTCGCGCGCGGTATTGTGGTGCAGCCCGGCGGCCTCGGCCAGGTCGTTCACCGTCATCGTTCCGCGGCTCTGCAGCTGGTAGAGCAGGTTCATTCGGCTCAGGCTGGCGAGCGTTTTGTAGCTGGGGGGTTGGGCGGCCATGTTTCATTATCTCTTCTGACAGACGCAGAAACCGATCTGGCCAATTTTTTACACATCTGTTCAGATTCGCATTTGAGAGGAAACCTGTGCGATCAAAGGAATAGGGTTGTTAGACGAAGTCAGCAGGAAAGTGGGAAAGAATGGCAGCCAAAGCCCGCACACGGCCCAAGCAAGTTGAGGCGCCGGGCGGTGAACCCGCCGACACCCTGCGTGAGTATTACGAACGGATGTCGCTGGTGCGGGCCTTCGAGCTGCGCTCCAGCGAGATGTATGCCCGGGCCAAGATCGGTGGCTACTGCCACCTGAATCTTGGGGAAGAGGCCACCGTGGTGGGCCTGATGGCCGCCATCGAAACCCGTGACTACCTGTTCACCGGTTACCGCGACCACGGCTACGCCCTGCTGCGCGGCCTGTCGCCCGAGCGGGTCATGGCCGAATTGTTCGGCAAGTCCACCGGAATCTCCGGCGGGCGCGGCGGCTCGATGCACCTGTTCGACAGCGAATCACGCCTATTCGGCGGGTACGGCATCGTCGGCGGCCAGATTCCGCCGGCCACGGGTGTCGCGCTTGGCCTGACCTACCAGCAGAAGCCCGGCCCCGATGCCGCGGCCGTCATGTGCCTGCTCGGCGATGGCACCACCAACATTGGTGCATTCCACGAGTCGCTCAACCTGGCCGGCCTGTGGCACCTGCCGATTGTCTACGTCATCGTCAACAATGGCCTCGGCATGGGCACAACGGTGGAGAAGGCCGCGGCCGAACCCGACCTCTACAAGCGCGGCGCTTCCTACCGGATTCCCGGTGTGCGCGTCGACGGCGACGACGTGCTCGCCGTGCGAGACGCCGCCCGCGAGGCACTTCAACAGGCCCGTGAGTCCCGCCAGCCGGTGCTGCTCGAGGTTATGTGTTATCGCCTGCGCGGCCACTCGGTCGTCGACCCGGCACGTTACCGCTCGGCCGAAGACACCACCATTGCCCAGGATTCCGACCCGGTCCCGGCCTTTCGGGCCCAGTTGATAGCCGCCGGCGTACTCAGCGAAACGGATGCCGCCGCCATCGATGCCGACGCCGAAGCGCGCACCACGGCCGCCGTCACCTTCGCCGACGAGAGTCCAGAGCCGCACCCCGACGACCTTTTCAAGTACGTATACGCGACATCGGTGGCCAACGCGCCATCCGCTCTGCCAGGAGAACCCGTAATGGACGCACTGTGAGTAACACCGAAGCACCCGACCCCCAGGCCACGCGCATGATCACCTACCGGCAGGCACTCAACGAGACGTTGCGGGCCGAACTCAGCCGCGACGACAAGGTCATCCTGATCGGTGAGGAGATCGGCGTCTTCGAGGGCTCCTACAAGATCACCGCCGGCCTGCTCGATGAGTTCGGCCCCGAACGCGTGCTCGACGCCCCGATCGCCGAAGAGGGCTTCGTCGGCGCTGCCATCGGCGCCGCCATGATCGACATGCGCCCGGTCGTTGAGATCATGACGATCAACTTCAGCCTCATTGCGATCGACCAGATCGTGAACCATGCGGCGAAGATGCGGTCCATGTTCGGCGGCCAGGTGTCGGTACCGATGGTTATTCGCATGCCCGGCGGCGGCGGCCAGCAGCTCGCCGCAACCCACTCGCAGAACCTCGAGGTCTGGTACGCGCACATTCCGGGGCTCAAGGTGCTCGCACCCTCGACCCCGGCCGACGCGAAAGCACTGCTGGCTGCGGCCATTCGCGACGACGACCCGGTGATCTTTCTGGAAAATCTCTCGCTCTACAGCGCCAAGGGTGAAGTACCAGACGGCGAGCAGGTCGCCGAGATCGGCAAGGCCGCCGTCGTCAAGACCGGTACCGACCTGACGATCGTCAGTTATTCCCGCGGCACCACCACCGCCCTCGACGTCGCCCAGCAGCTTCAGGCCGAGGGCCTCTCCATAGAGGTTGTCGACCTGCGCAGCCTCCGGCCGCTTGACCGCGACACCATCTGCGCCTCCGTTCGAAAAACCGGCCACGCCGTCATCTTTGAAGACGACTGGCTCAGCTATGGAATCGGTGCCGAGATCTCGGCCACGATCGGCGAGAGCGTCTTCGACTTTCTGGATGCCCCGGTGCGCCGCGTCGGCGCCGCCGAGGTGCCGCTGCCCTACGCGAAGGCCCTCGAGCTTGCCGCGCTGCCCAATGCAGCCGCGCTTGCCAAGGTCGTGCGTGAGGTCCTGAACGTTTCACCCCTCCCAGTTGGAGCCCACTAATGCCCGATGTCATCATGCCCCGCCTCTCCGACACCATGGAGGAGGGCGAACTCAGCCGTTGGACCAAGCAGGTCGGCGACGAGATTCACAAGGGTGATGTGCTCGCCGAGATTGAGACCGACAAGGCCACGATGGATCTTGAGGCCTTCGACGACGGCATCCTCGAACAGCTGCTGGTCAAAGCCGGTGCCCTCGTGCCGATCGGCGCGCCGGTGGCCCGCATCGGAGACGGCAGCAACATCGTCACGGGTGACGCAGCGCCCGCGGCTCCGCTTGCCGCGACTCCCCCTGCGACTCCCCCCGAGGATGCCGCCGCTCCGGCTGCCCCGGCTCCGGCTGCTCCGGTTGCCGCGCCTGCCCCGGTTGCCCGGGTTGCCGCGCCTGCCCCGACTGCCGCGCCAACCCGAACGGGCGAACTGCGCACCTCCCCCCTGGCCCGCAAGATCGGCCGGGAGCACGGCATCGACCTACACAGCATCGCCGGCACCGGCCCGCAGGGTCGCATCACCCGCACCGACGTGGACGCGGCAATCGCCGAGCAGGAGTCCGTGGGCCGCGAGGCCGGCAGCGCACCCGCGCTGGCACCGGCATCCGCTTCACCGCTGCCGAGCACGACCGGGCCGACCGATTCCGTCGATGTGCCGGTCAGCCGCATCCGCGCCGTCACGGCCCGCCGACTCACCGAGAGCCAGGCCGTGCCGCACTTCTTCCTCACCAGCGTCGTCAACGTGGAACGCCTCGTCGCCTTCCGCGCCGACGTCAATGAGTCGCTCGCCGCGCTCGGCACCAAGGTAAGCCTGAACGACCTGTTCGTGCGGGCCAGCGCGGTCGCGCTGCGCGCGCACCCCGAAGTCAACGCGTCCTGGGGCGACGGCGTCATCCGGCGCCACCACCACGTCAACGTTGGCGTGGCCGTCGCGACCGACGACGGACTGCTCGTGCCCGTCGTCGCCGACGCCGACCAGAAATCTCTCGGCGCCATCGCCGTCGAGACGCGCGCCCTGGCCGGTCTGGCCCGCACGGGCAGCCTGTCCCTCGGCCAGATGACCGGCGGAACCTTCACCATCAGCAACCTCGGCATGTTCGGCATCGACTCGTTCACCGCCGTGTTGAACCCGCCGGAGGCCGGCATTTTGGCGATCGGCGCGGCGAGCGACGTGCCCGCCGTGCGGGACGGCGTTCTGGTAGCCGTTCCCACGGTCAAGATCACCCTCACGGTCGATCACCGGGTGCTCGACGGTGCCGTCGCTGCTGCGTTCCTGCGCGACCTCGTCACCCTGCTCGAGGAGCCGCTGCGCATCGTTCTGTAGCCTGCGCGCGTGCCGCGGCATTAAGAGCACACTACTGCTTATAAATCAGGGCTACTGTTGAATCGTGGAATCCGAAGAACGCACACCCGCCTGGCATGCCGCGCTCGCGTCGCCGATTCGGCGCAGCGTGCTCGACTTCCTGGTCGAATCCGGCGTACCGCAGGGCGCAGCGGATGTCGCCGCCCAGATGAACCTGCACATCACCACCGCCCGGTTTCACCTCGACTCGCTGCTGGCGGCCCGGCTGATTGAACGCGAACCCGACCGTTCCGGCCAGCGCGGGCGACCGCGCATCCGCTTCACCGCCATGCCCGCCGCCCACGATGACCCGCAAACCCAGCTCAGCCACGCGCTCGCGAGCGTGCTCACCGAGGACGACGACGGCGGCAGGGCCCGGGCCATCCGGGCCGGCGAGAAGTGGTCGGAGGCATTCGCCGGCGGCCTCGCCGCCGGGGCCGGTACTGGCGCCGCGCCGCTGGTCGACCTGCTCGCCCGGCTCGAATTCGCCCCCGAACTCGACGAGGCCCAGCAGACGATCGCACTCACGACCTGCCCGTTTCGCGAGGCGGCTCGCGAGAACCCGACCGTGGTCTGCTCCGTGCACCTCGGGCTCATCCAACGGGTGGCCCGCACGCTCGGGCAGGACGACACAGCAATCGCGCTGCGCCCCTTCGTCGGCCCGCACCTCTGCGTCGTCGACCTCGGTAGCGACTGGACAGCGCGGCCGAGCCCCGAAGCAGCAGCCGCTCTCGACGACGTCAGCACCAACCAGGCCCCGAAAGCCTAAGCCCGTCGTGGGCGCGGCGCCGGCGCGGGCGGTACGTTCTTTGCGGCCACCACATCCTCCATCGCGAGCGTGACCAGGCCGCGTTTGGTCTCCACCGAAACGGATGCCGCGCTCCGCTCCCGCAGAAACCCGAGCGCGTCGGTGTAGCCACCCGGGATGCGGGTGCGCACGACGACACGGGTGCCGAGCGGGGCATCCGCTAGAAAAGCGAAGGGATCGCTCACCGCATCAGGCTGTACTCTTCGACCCGCGCGGACTCCCCGGCGATGAGAATGATGTCGCCGTCTTCGATCACGGTGTCAAGCGACGTGTAACTCCAGCCGGTGCCGGGACGGTAAAACGCCGTCACGGTGATGCCGTAGCGGGCGCGCACCTTGGCCTGGCCGAGTGGAATCCCGATCAGCGACTTCGGCGGCGCGGCCTTGACCAGCGCAAAGTTTTCACCGATTTCGATGTAGTCCTGCATGGCGCCGCGCACGAGATGGGCTACCCGCTTGCCCATATCCTTTTCCGGCGAGATAACGTGGTGCACCCCCAGCTGGGTGAGGATTTCACCGTGTGGGTCGCTGACGGCTTTGGCCCAGATGTTCGGGATGCCGAGCTTGAGCAGCAGACTGGCGGTGAGGATGTTCGCCTGAATATCACCGCCGATGGCCACGACCACGCTGGAGAAGTCGGGTACCGACAGCTCTCGAAGGGTGGCCTCCTTGGTAGAGTCTGCCCGCACCACGTGAGTCAGTAGGCCATTATGGGCCTGCACGACTTCTTCGTCGCCATCGATGCCGAGCACCTCGGTGCCACTGCGCATGAGCTCAAGCGCCAGAGCGCTGCCGAAACGTCCAAGCCCAATGACGACGACCGACTCGGCCTCCGCAATGCGGGCAGTGTCGCGATGGCCGAAGAATGAGTATTTAGCCAATGATCGGCCTTTCCTTAGGGAGTTCGAAGGTGGTGTGGCGCTCGCGCAGGGCGATGGCCGAGCCAATGGTGATCGGGCCGAGCCGGCCAATGAACATGAGCACAATAAGGACCAGCTGCCCCTCCCACGGAAGTCCTGCGGTGATTCCCGTAGACAACCCGACAGTCGCAAAGGCCGATATCGCTTCGAACATCAGCACGTCCATGGAAAGGTCGGTCATGAGCATGAGCGCGGCTGTCGCTGCGATAATGACGCCAACCGCGAGCAAGGCGATGGTAAGCGCTTCGCGGTGCACCGCGCGCGACAGCCGCTTTCCGAAGACGTTGACGGCGACTTGGCCCCGTAGCTCGGTCCACAAAATGAAGAAGAGCACGGCGAAAGTCGTGATCTTAATTCCGCCCGCCGTGCCGGCCGGGCCGCCACCAATCATCATGAGCACGTCCATACCGAGCAGGCTGGCGGAGTCCATCTGGCCGATATCGACGCTGTTAAACCCGGCGGTTCTGGTCTGCACCGACTGAAAGAACCCGGTGAGCAACTTGCCCGGCCAGTCCAGCGCACCGAGGGTATTTACGTTGGACCATTCAATGGCGGTGATACATATCGTTCCGAGAATGAGCAACGTAATCGTGCCCGCCACGACGATGCGACTGTTCATGGTCCAGGTGCGCAGCGACCAGCGCAGCGGATGCCTCGCCTGCTCGCGCAGGTGCCGTCGGAGCTGCACGATCACGGGAAAGCCCAGCCCACCAAGAATGATCGCGGCGCTAATGGGCAGGCAGATCCAAGCATCCGTCGCGTAGCCCATGAGACTGTCGCTGAACAGCGCGAAGCCGGCGTTGTTGAAGCTCGACACGGCGTGGAACACCCCCAGCCAAAGTGCCCGACCCACCGGCTCGCCGTAGCCGAGCATGAAACGCAGGGAAAGAACGAGTGCCACCGTGATCTCGATGGCGAGGGAGATGCGCACGACGCCGAAGACCAGTCCCTTGACGTCGGCGAATCCCACGCTTTTCGTTTCAGCCGCGGCCGTCATGCGGGAGCGCAGCGAGAGCTTGCGGGAGATCGCGAGGCCGACGACCGACGCGAACGACATGATTCCGAAACCGCCGATCTGGATGAGCAACACAATCACGACCTGCCCAAACGGTGTCCAGTACACCGCCGTATCGACGACGGTCAGCCCGGTGACGCAGACGGCGCTGGTCGCTGTGAACAGCGCCTCAAGGAACGAGGCCCCGCCGGGTCCCACCCGGGCGTTCGGCAGCATGAGAAGCGCGGTGCCGACCAGAACGGTGACGGCAAAGCCGGCGACGACGACCTGCGCCGGATGGAGGCGGTACCGCTTCGCTGTGTTGCCGCCTACGCGGACGGCCCGTGAATGCACGAAGCCAACTCTACGCTGAGCCGGCCGCCGGGTTCTCTCGAGTTCTGAGCGTTTACTCGCTCTAGAAGGATTCGTCTACCCCCGCGGCGCGGTACAGAAATACCACCCGAAGTGCGGGATACTCAATCTAGGGGGGCATACGAAATACATGGTGCGCAAAGGGCTTGAACCGGCAGATAGGCACGTTCTGCGACCCCGGGAACAGCTGGCGTCCCGGGCGATCATTGCCGCGCTGGCGTTGCTGGTACCCCTGTTGATTGTGCTGTACTGGCTCACCGTGCCGCTCGACACCTGGATGTTTGTGGCCGCCGTTCAGTTCGGGCTGACCATTCTCGCCGTCGTGGCCGTGTTCGGCGTGCGCAGGATGCGCGTCACCGTCAGCGCCGCGCAGTTGGAGAGCCGCAACCTGATGGGTCGGGTGACCACGATCGACGCGAGCGCGATCACCAGCGTCGTACTCGTCAACCTGTACCAAAGCGGAACGCTCGACACGCTCCCGCACCTGTACCTGCTCGACGCCGACGGCGAGGTTGTGCTGCGCCTCCGGGGCCAGATCTGGCCTCGATCGGGCATGGAAGAACTGATCGACACGCTCGGGGTCGCGGTCGTGCGCCCGCCCGACCCGCTCACCGTCGCCGATCTCGGCCGCCTCCGGCCGCAGCTGGTGCGCCGGTGCGCGCGACGCACAGCCCGCCAGGGCGTCTAGTGACCCCGGCCCGACGCGATATCGACCACTCGCGCGAGCGTTGACGTCGTGCGGCGGCTGCCGAGTTCGGCCCGATCGGCGGGGGAACAGGCCCGATACAGCGCGGTGGTTTCGGCTCCCCGGAGCGCACCCGGTGGCTGGGTCGTTACTCGTGCGTTGCGTACAGGTATGCACCGACCATGACGATTCCGTTGCTGGTCGACCCGGGCAGGGCGGCGCGCGGAGCTGGCCGGCCGAGCTAGTCCCACCAGAACGATACGTCTCCGTTGCGCCGGGCTTTCATCATGATCTGGCGGCTTTGTGGCGCTGACGTTCCAGGCGTCGACGGTCGGCGAGTTCACGTTCGCCGTCGAGTTTGGCGGCGATCGGTGCCCACAGCACGATGGCGATGCCGGCACCGAGCAGCAACCCACCGATGGTGTCGGTGAGCCAGTGCGCGCCCAGATAGGTGCGGCTCAGAAGCATCACGATCGTGTACGCGGCACCGGCGATCCCCACCCACAGCCGCGGAAAGATTATGAAGAGGCAGGCCGCCATGGTCGCCGCGTTCGCGACGTGACCGGAGGGAAACGACCCGAAATCTGAAGTGACCAGCATGTCCTCGGGGCGCGCGCGCCCGAAGACCTGTTTGAGCACCTGCACACCGCCCGCGCTCAGCACGGTTGCCACGATGTAGTACCCCGCCGCCCAGGGCCGTTTGATCAGCACGACGATCAGGGCGATGGCCAGCGGTACGACGAGCACACCGAACAGGCCGCCGCCGAGGGCGTTCATGAACAGCGAGGGAACCTCCCAGATCGGCGAGCGGTGCTCGATGATCTCGTCCATCCACTCGGTGTCGACCTCGAGGGCGAGGCCGTTGGCGCGCACGACCACGACGAGGCCCAGCAGGGCGGCGAGTGCCACAGCGGAGAGCCCGCTAATGACGGGCCAGCGACGGGAGATACGGCGGGAAGCGGGGTCTGCGGCGCGTTCCGGTTTACTCATCCCGCCATAGTAGAGGAGCACCCCGCCATCGACCCCGCAACGTGCCGCCCCCACCATCCGCACTCTGCATTTTGGACGGGGCCCGGGCCCCGTCCCCGGGCCCAGTTTATAGACTGGGCCCGGGGCTACAACATGGGCCCAGTCGGCGAAAATCTCAAGTGGGCGCGCCGACTCAGCGGTCGAGTGCCGGCACGCGGCTCGGGCGTACGATGAGCCAGAGCGAGAGAATCGAGATCACCGCGGTGACGCCCATAACGGATGCCATCGGTAGCGCCGTTCCCACCCCGAGCACTCCCACAATCGGCGAGATCAGACCGGCCACACCGAAGTTGGCCGCGCCGAGCAGTGACGCCGCGGTTCCGGCCTCGTGTCCGTGGGTGTTGAGCGCAATGACCTGCACGCTCGGCAGGGTGAAGCCGCAGGCTGCGATGAAGAACCAGAGCGGCACGAGGGTGCCCCACAGTCCTATGCCGGCCAGGTCGAGCAGCACGATCGCACCGGCGGTGGCGACCAGCACGACCGTTGAGACCGAGAGGATCCACTGCGGCCCGATGTTGAAGCGGTGCATCAGGCGCGAGCTGAGCTGAACCCCGGTGACGACGCCGAGGGAGTTGACGGCGAACAGCAGACCGTACTCCTGCGGGCTGAACTCGTAAACTTTCTGGAACAGAAACGGTGACGCCGACAGGTAAGAGAACAGACCGGTGAAAGTCATCGCCCCGATAATCGCGACGCCAACGAAGGTGCGGTCGCTCAGAACCGCCTTGTAGCGCTGGCCCAGGGTGTTGTGCCCCTTCGCGTGACGTTCACTTTCGGGCAGGGTTTCCACGATCCAGAAGGCGACCGCCAGAATCACGATGACGCCGTAGGCGGCGAGCATCCAGAAGATGCCGCGCCAGTTCATGACCAGCAGCAGCTGCGACCCGATCACCGGAGCAAGCACCGGAGCGAGTCCGCTGACCAGGGCGAGGCGGGAGAGCATGCGCACGAGCGGCTTGCCACCGAACAGATCGCGCACCATCGCCATCGCAACGACAGCACCGGCCGCTGCCCCGAACCCCTGCAGCACGCGGAAGATGGCGAGCATGACGATCTCGTTCGACAGCGCGGCACCGACGCAGGCGAGAATGTGCAGCCCGGTCGCGAGCATGAGTGGCAGCCGACGGCCGACCTTGTCGCTCCACGGCCCCACGACCAGCTGCCCGAAGCCGAAGCCGATCATGGTTCCGGTCAGGGTGAGCTGAATGACCGACGGCAGCACACCAAATTCTTGCTCCAGCGTCGGAAACGCCGGCAGGTACAGGTCGATGGTGAATGGGCCGAGCGCGGTGAGCGCCCCGAGAATGAGAATGTAGACGATGCGCTGGCGGCGAGTCAGTTTATCCCCGGGGTGCTCGGCGGTCGAGGCGAGTTGTGCGGCGCTAACCACGGGAATGCTGGCAGTAATCACGAAAGCGGATGTCCTTGGCTGGTTGGGAAGGCGAGGCGGCAACTGCACACCCGACCGTTCTGAACGCAAGGCGGGGTAGACCGCCAGTATTCCCAACTTCGCGAAGTCCGCGACCAGATCCGGCAGGTCGCCGTGATAGGTTTCCCGGGTTCCTGCCCTAATTCACTCGATCGTTCTGGAGTCCCCATGAGAATCATCGTCACCGGAGGAAGCGGAAAACTCGGCCGCAGCGTCGTTGCGCGACTGGCCAACGAAGGCCATGAGGTGCTCAACCTGGATCGGGCCGGCACGCGCGGCCCCGGTTATCTCAGCATCGACCTCACCAACTATGGCGAGGTTCTCGATGCCTTTCACGGTGTCGACGACACCGCGACCGGCTTCGACGCGCTCGTGCACCTGGCGGCAGTACCGGCCCCTGGCCTGCGCCCTGATGCGGCAACGTTCCACAACAACATGCTCACGAGCTACAACGTTTTTCAGGCCGCGAGTCGGGTGGGAATCACCCGCATCGTCTACGCGTCGAGCGAAACGGTGCTCGGCCTGCCGTTCGACATCGACCCGCCCTACCTGCCGGTCGATGAAGAGTATGCCGCCAGGCCCGAAAGCACGTATTCCCTGGCCAAACACCTCGAAGAACAGATGGCCATTCAGCTCGTGCGTTGGGACCCGTCGCTGAGCATCACCGCGCTGCGCTTCTCGAACGTGATGGACCCCGAGGATTACGCCGCTTTCTCCGACTACGACGAGAAGGCGCAAACCCGCAAATGGAACCTGTGGGGCTACATCGACGGGCGCGACGGCGCCCAGGCTGTGTCCCGAGCGCTCGCGACGGCCGGACCGGGCTTTGAGGCCTTCATCATCGCCGCAGCCGACACGGTATCGAGCCGGTCCAGCTCCGATCTCGCCGCTGAGGTGTTTCCCCGGGTCGGATTCACCCGGCCGGTAGCCCAACACGAGACCCTGCTCTGCATCGATAAGGCCCGCCGGCTGCTCGGTTACGCGCCCGAGCACAGCTGGCGGGACCACGTCCAGCTCCCCCGCGTGCCCCGTGGTTAATTCAGGAGATCCGAGCCGGGGCGTGCCGGCATCCGCTGCCCGACACGCAAAACGGATGCTGCCCGCCGGGATTTTTCTGAATTACCCACGTCTCGCAGCGGGTACCCTGGCGAAGTCTTCTCCCAGCCGGCTCCCAGCCAGTCTGGACCGGACCATTAGGCAGGACCGCTAACGTCATAAGAAAAGGCTGCCTCGGCAGCGCAGCGACGAACGAACGGTGAACTTTCGCATGAGCACTTCCGGCCCGGCCCGACCGCCCAAGAAAGACCGCCGTGAGGAAGCCCGCGAAACTGCTCGCCTCATGCGGGCCGAACAGGTCAAGCGGGACTCCCGTCGTCGCCTCTTTCTGCGCGGCGGAATCGGTATCGGGCTGCTCGCCGTCGTCGCCATCGTCACCCTCGTCATCGTCAACAACGTCAACGCACCGACGGCCCCCGGACCGGCGAACATGGCCAGCGACGGCATTCTGCTCGGCAGCGACGGCACCACGGTGTCCGCCGCCACGACGCCCGCCCTCGAAGCCGACGCCGACCCGACGGCCACCGATCAGAGCGCACTGGCCGATACGGCCAACATCGTCATGTATGTCGACTATCTCTGCCCCATCTGCGGCAATTTCGAGAACACCAACGGCGAGCAGATCACGAGTTGGGTCACCGCCGGCAACGCCACGGTCGAGGTGCACCCGATTTCGATACTCGACCGGCTGTCGTCGGGCACCGAATACGCCACCAGAGCCGCCAATGCCGCGGCCTGCGTCGCCAACTACGAACCGAATAAGTTTCTCGACTTCAACACGGCGATGTTCGCCCAGCAGCCCGCCGAGAATTCGAGTGGACTGACCGATGCCGAACTGACCAGTTTGGTCGACGGGGCCGGGGCGACCGGGGCCGAGGTCGCGAGCTGCATCACCGACCAGACCTATTCTGGCTGGGTCGACGCGTCGACGCAGCGCGCTCTCGACGGGCCCATACCCAACTCCGACATCGAGCAGGTCAAAGGAACCCCAACAATTTTGGTCAATGGTGTGAGTTACACCGGCTCCTTCACCGACGCCGCCGCCTTCGAAGCGTTCGTCACCACGCAGATGACCACCGCAGCCGGCGAGTAGCCCTCGCCCACCCACAATCGCGCGGCGTGGGACCTGCGGCGCTTTTGGACGGGGCCCGGGCCCCGTCCCCGGGCCCAGTTTATAGACTGGGCCCGGGTTCATAACCTGGGCCCGGCGCGAGCAACCCCCACGACTAGCCGAGCACGAGACCCGCCCACAGGCCGAGCGCAGCAGCAGCAACGGATGCGACAAGCATGCCCACACCGTTGGCCAGCGCGGCGAAGTAGCGGTGCGCCTGCGCCAGCCGCACGGTTTCGAAACTGGCCGTACTGAACGTCGTGTACCCGCCGAGCAGGCCGACGCCGAGCACGAGGCTCCACTCCGGAGCGAGCAGGTGGTTCATGGCCAAACCCGTGACGAGTCCGAGCAGCAGCGACCCGCTCACGTTGATGATCGTGGTGCCGTAGGGGAACGCCCCGCCGAGGCGGCTGCGCACGAGGCCGTCCAGAACGAAGCGGGCGGCCGCACCCACGCCGCCAGCGGCAGCGACACCCAGGAACAGGAGCGGGGTCATCCGTTCTCCCCCCGAGCGGATGCCTGCCGGTGCAGCGCCGCGCCCAGCACGATGCCCAGCCAGGTGGCGAGGCCGCCGAGCAGAACCGAACCGAGGGCATAGGCCACGGCAAGCGGAATGTCCCCGCCTTGCAACAGCAGGGCGCTGTCGGTGGCGAGCGCACTATAGGTCGTGAAGCCACCGAGCAGGCCGGTGCCGAGCAGCAGGCGCAGGTAGCGGCGACCACCGGCGTCCCGCCCGCGGCGCACAAGGGCCTCAAGCAGCAGCCCGAGCAGCAGGGCGCCGAGCAGGTTGATGCCGACGGTGGTCAGCGGCAGGCGGGCACCCGCGGCGACATCGAACGGCAGCAGCACACCGAGGGCCTCACGCAGGGCAGTACCGGCGGTTCCGCCGAGAAAGACCAGGCCGAGGTAGGGCCAGGTCAGGTGCGCAGGCCGCGGTGTGATCGTGTCGATGGTTCACCTACCCGGTGCAATCAGTAGGAACCATCAGCGCGGGCAGTTCGAGCGGATGCTCCGGCGGGATCCATCGCCGTGGCCAGAATACACCGCCCTAGTCGGTGGACTCCCACGGTAGTTGATCACGGAAGGCAACCGGGGCCAGCGGAATGACAACGACCGGCCGGTGCTGCCGGTGCGCGAGGTGCACCGCCACGGATCCGCCGAGAAACTCCTGCACGGTGGCACGCATGCCCCGCTCGCGGGTACCGACCACGATCATCGCGGCGTCGAGCGTGTCGGCGAGGTGAGCGAGAGCCCTGGCCGGGTCACCGGCCACGGCGCGGGTCGACCAGATCAGCGTGCCGCCGCCGAGCAGGGTCGTCAAGTGGGATCGCAGGGCGACCGGGAAGCCCTCATCACCCAGATCCAGCAGGTCGGGATCGACCGGCAGCGACATGATGCTGCCGTCGGCGAATTCGTCGACGACATAGCGGCCCGGCTCGACCGTGGCGCAAACGAGTTCGGCGTGAAACCGGTCCGCGAAGGCGGCGGCTTCCAGCACGACCACGTCGGGCTGGCCCGGCGTCACTCCGACGATCACGTAGGTGTTCACGAGGATTTCCTTTCCGCCTCACGGCTGCGGTTCCAGCTTGGCCGCTTTCCTGGCGCACGGCTAGGGCCGCCGCACGCGCGTCGATCGGGTCAGACGCTCGTAAGCACCTCGGCAACGGCGCTGAGAGAGCCGGGTACGAGGCTGTAATACGACCAGGTGCCACGTTTGGCGCGGGTCAGAAACCCGGCGTCGACGAGCACCTTGAGGTGGTGCGAGATGGTCGGCTGACTCAGGGTGAGCTGGTCGGTCAGGTCGCAGACGCAGGCTTCCTGGTCGGCGTGGGCGGAGACGATCGAGATGATGCGCAGCCGGGCCGGATCGGCGAGGGCTTTGAGCGAGCGGGCGAGGCTATCGGCGCTGTGGGCGGCGATGGCCGCGCGGGCCAGCGGGGAGGAGCAGGCATCCGCTGCAATGGCGGTCAGAGGCAGCACCGGGGTCACCGTCACGTGAACACACTCTCCTTAGATTGACATCGGTCGATGCAATGTTCTAGCGTAGGCATCGACACCGATCAACGTTACCGCGAGTCGCTGTCGTCAATACTTTGGAGTTTCGTGAGCATTTCGGCGCCTGCCCCCACCCGTCTCGGCTCGATGGACCGCCTGCTGCCGGTCTGGATCCTCGCCGCCATGGGCCTCGGCCTGCTCCTGGCCGTGTTCGTGCCGGCCGTCGGCAACCTGCTGCACGCGTTCACGATCGGCTCGATCAGCGTACCGATCGCGATCGGGCTGCTCATCATGATGTACCCGGTGCTCGCCAAGGTTCGCTATACGGATGCCCGCGCCGTCGCCTCAGACAAGCGGCTGCTGGTCTCCTCCCTGCTGCTGAACTGGCTGGTAGGCCCGGCGCTTATGTTCACCCTGGCCTGGATTTTTCTGCCCGACCTGCCGGAATACCGCACGGGTCTCATCATCGTGGGCCTCGCCCGCTGCATCGCCATGGTGCTGATCTGGAACGACCTCGCCTGCGGCGACCGCGAAGCCGCGGCCTTTCTCGTGGCCGTGAACTCGGTGTTCCAAGTCGTAGCATTCGGTGCGCTCGGCTGGTTCTACCTGCAGGTACTCCCTGGCTGGCTCGGCCTGCCAACCACGAGCGCTGAGTTCTCGATCTGGGCGATTACCGCGAGCGTGCTGGTGTTCCTCGGCATCCCGCTGCTGGCCGGTTATCTATCCCGTCGCATCGGCGAGGCGCGCCGCGGCCGAGTCTGGTACGAGGTGCGTTTTCTGCCCAGAGTCGGCCCGTTCGCGCTCTGGGGTCTGCTGTTCACGATCGTGATGCTGTTCGCCCTGCAGGGCCAGCAGGTCATCGACCACCCCGGCGATGTCGCGCGCATCGCGCTGCCGATGCTGGTCTACTTCGCGGTCATGTTCCTGGTCGGTTTTCTCACCGGGCGGCTGCTGCGCCTAACCTACGAGCGCACCACGACGCTCGCTTTTACCGCCGCCGGCAACAACTTCGAGCTCGCCATCGCCGTCGCGATCGGCACCTTCGGAGCGCTCAGCGGCCAGGCCCTGGCCGGAATCGTCGGCCCGCTTATAGAGGTTCCCGCCCTCGTCGCCCTCGTCTACGTCGCGCTCTGGCTCAAGCCACGACTGTTCCCCAAACGGATGCCGGCAGCCGACGCGCTGACGCCGGCATCCGCTCTCGTCTAAGCCACACGTCACAAGGAAGAGTTCCATGAAACCCTCCGTACTGTTCGTCTGCGTGCACAATGCCGGCCGCTCGCAGATGGCCGCCGGCTTTCTGACCGCCCTGTCTCAGGGTCGCGTCGAGGTACTCTCGGCCGGCTCCGAACCCAAGGACCAGATCAACCCGGTCGCGATCGCGGCGATGGCCGAAGAGGGAATCGACATCGCCGGCAACGTGCCGAAGATCCTCACGACCGAGGCGGTCAGGCAGTCGGACGTCGTGATCACCATGGGCTGCGGCGACGCCTGCCCGATCTTCCCGGGCAAACGCTACGAGGACTGGCAGTTAAACGACCCGGCCGGCCAGGGCATCGAGAGCGTGCGACCGATTCGCAACGAGATCAAGGCGCGCATCGAGGCACTGCTCGCCGAAATTCTGCCCGTCACCTAACCCTCGCTTATCAGGCGAGCGGATTCTCCGCTACGCGAGCGTCAGGAACAGCTTCTCGAGCTCGGGCACCGTGAGCGAGTTCTCGCTGTCGGGATTTGCGATGCAGTCGCGCATCGCGGTCGACACAATCACGAAGCCGGCCTTGTCGAGCGCGCTCGACACCGCGGCAAGCTGGGTGACGACGTCACGGCAATTGCCACCGCCCTCGACCGCCGCGATCACGGCGGTCAACTGCCCCTGCGCCCGGCGCAACCGGTTCAGGATCTTCTTCTGCTCAGCAGCCCGAACCTCGTCCATCTCAGGCCCCCTGCTCGGTCGGAAGTCCGGCTTGCTGCCAGGCGGTGGTGCCGCCGGCAATATTCACGGCGTCATGGCCGTGAGCTGCGAGATACTCGGCAACCTGCGCGCTGCGACCGCCGATCGCGCAGATGACGTGCACCGGCACATCCGCTGGAATCTCGCCGATTCTCGCAACGACCTCCCCCATGGGAATGTGCGTTACGCCGGGCACGTGGGCGGCTTCGTACTCCCACGGTTCGCGCACGTCAATGACGACGGGCTCGGTGAGCGCGGACAGCTCGGTGACGGTGATCTCTTTCATGCGAGGACCCTTTCAGCAATGGGGGAAACAACAAGGCTAGACGTTCCGGCGAGCCAGGTGCGGTAACCGCCGTCGAGGTTTTTCACATCGAAGCCGTTCTGGGCCAGTATGCGCGCGGCGGTGTGGCCGCGCTGGCCCACCTGGCAGTGCACGATCAGCGGCACGCGGGGCAGGTCATTGAGCCGTGCCCGCAGGTCGTCGAGTGACACGTTGAGCGCGCCCGGAATGCTGCCCGCCGCAAATTCTCCGGCTGAACGCACGTCGATAAGCACGGAGCCCGCCGCGCGCGCAGCCTCCAATTCGTGCCATTGCAGGTTGACGCTTGTGCCCCGCGCGAGGTTGTCGGCCACATAGCCGAGCTGGTTGATCGGGTCTTTCGCCGAGGCGTACTGCGGCGCATAGGCCAGTTCGAGACGCGTCAAAGCGGATGCGCCCAGCCCCGCCGCCATCGCCACCGCGATGACGTCAATGCGCTTGTCCACCCCCGCGCCGCCGACGATCTGCGCCCCGAGAATGGCGTCGGTATCGGCGTCGATGAGTAGTTTCATCGACATGCCCTCCGCGCCGGGAAAGTAACCGGCGTGGTTGGCGGGGTGGGTGTGCGCGATGCGGTGCGCGCGCGCGGAGGCGAGGAGGCGTGTTTCGTTCCAGCCGACCAGTGCCACGGTGAGACCGAAGATCCCCAGGATTCCGGTGCCGAGGGCCGGGGCGGCATGCTCGGCGGTGCCGGCGATGCTGTCAGCGACGGAGCGTCCGTGGCGGTTCGCGAGACCGGCCATGGTGACGAGCGTGCCGGAGCCGGTGACGGCATCCGTTTTTTCGACACCGTCGCCGACGGCGAAAATGAGCGGATCGCTCGTGGCCTGGGTGCCGTCGACCCAGACGCCGCCGCTCTCGCCGATGCGCAGGCCGGCCTGCTCCGCGAGGGTCACGTCGGGGCGCACGCCGCTCGCGTCGATCACGAGGTCGGCCGACACGGTTGTGCCGTCGCTGAGGGTGACACTGTCACCAGAATGCCCGGTCACGATCGTGTTCAGCCGCACGTCGACGCCACGTTCGCGCACGCGGTCAAGCACGGGCGCGGCCATCTCGGGGTCGAGCGGGGTGAAGATCTGCGGCCCGCGCTGCACGAGGGTCACGTGCACGCCGCGGTGCACGAGGTTTTCGACGGCTTCGAGGCCGATGAAGCCGCCGCCGATCACCACAGCGGATACCGCGCCCGCCCCCGCGAGCACCGCCGTGATGTGGTCGACGTCGTCGACCGTGCGCAGCGTATGCGTGGGAATGGTGGCGTCGCTCACAGCGCCGGCCCTGGCGGAGGCTCCGGCAGCGAGCACAAGGCGGTCGTAGTATTCGACGCTCTCGACATCGGTGAGCAGGTCGCGCACCGTGACGGTCTGAGCGACGCGGTCGATCTGCACGACCTCCGTGTCGACGCGCACGTCGAGCGCGAAACGGGCTCCGAGAGACTGGGGGGTCTGCAACAGCAGATCGCCCCGATCGCTTATGACTCCACCGACAAAATAGGGCAGGCCACAGTTCGCGAACGACACGTAATGGCCGCGCTCGAACACGATGATCTCGGCCGTCTCGTCGAGCCGGCGCAACCTCGTTGCCGCCGACATTCCGCCCGCAACTCCGCCTACGATGATGATTTTCACGTTTACCTCCAGCCCAAGGATACCCCAAGGGGTATCCGCGCACAAGCCGGCACGGCGGGGTATCCGCTCGCCCGGGCCCACCTTAGGAACCGGGGCCCAGTCTATAAACTGGGCCCACGGACGGGGCCCGGGCCCCGTCCGGAAGGCTCAGGCCGGAATGCTCAGGCCGGCAGGGCCCGGAAGCCGCGCAGGCGCAGGCTGTTCGTCACCACGAAAATCGACGACAGGGCCATCGCGGCCCCGGCGATGAGCGGGTTCAGCAGCCCGGCCATAGCGAGCGGAATCGCCGCGACGTTGTAGGCGAAGGCCCAGAACAGGTTGGCCTTGATCGTCGCGAGGGTGCGGCGAGCCAAGCGGATGGCGTCCGCTGCGGCGAGCAGGTCGCTGCGCATGAGCGTGAGATCACTCGCCTCGATGGCCACATCGGTGCCCGACCCCATGGCGATACCGAGGTCAGCGGTTGCGAGGGCGACCGCATCGTTGACCCCGTCACCGACCATCGCAACCACGTGCCCCTGCGCCTGCAGGGAAGCAATCAACCGCGCCTTGTCGGCCGGCAGTACCCCGGCGGTCACATCGGTGATGCCACACACGTCCGCAACAGTCTGCGCTGCGGCAGTATTGTCACCGGTCACCAACAGCGGCGTCAGCCCGAGAGCTCGAAACCGGGCGATGGCGGCAGCGCTTGTGGGTTTCACGGTGTCGGCGACGGTGAGCACGCCCCGTACCTGACCCTCCCAGGCCACCATGACGGCCGTCTTGCCGAGCCCCTCGGCGGTCGCCATCACCGCCTGCATCTCGATGGGTATCGCAATCTGCCACCGATCGATCAGCCATGAGGGCCGCCCGACCAGAACCTGCCGGCCCTCAACCATGGCCTGCACGCCGAGCCCCTGCTCCGACGCAAACTCCGAAGAGGAAGCCACCCCGCCCAGCCGGGAAACCGCACCAGCCGTGATGGCCCGCGCGATCGGATGCTCCGACCCGCTTTCCGCCGCCCCCGCCAGCCGCAGCAGCTCATCGGCAGAACCACACTCGTGCGGAGCGACGGTGGAGAGCGTCATGCGCCCGGTGGTGATCGTTCCGGTCTTGTCGAGAACGATCGTGTCGACGCGCCGCGTGGATTCCAGAACCTGCGGCCCCTTGATCAGGATGCCCAGCTGCGCGCCGCGCCCAGTGCCCACGAGCAGCGCGGTCGGCGTGGCCAGCCCGAGCGCGCATGGGCAGGCGATGATCAGCGTTGCCACGGCCGCCGTGAACGCGACGGAAGCCCCGGCACCGACCAGCAGCCAGCCGGCCAGCGTAGCGAGGGCGAGAAGAATTACGATCGGCACGAAGATACCCGAAACCCGGTCGGCCAGCCGTTGCACCTCGGCCTTGCCGGTTTGCGCCTGCTCCACCAGCCGGCCAATCTGGGCGAGCTCGGTGTCAGCGCCAACCCGCACAGCGCGCACCACGAGCCGCCCGCCGGAGTTCAGCGTGGCCCCCACAACGCTGTCGCCTGGCCCGACCTCGATCGGCACCGACTCGCCGGTGAGCAGGCTCGCATCGATTGCGCTTGAACCGTCGACGATCACCCCGTCGGTCGCGACCTTCTCCCCCGGCCGCACGACGAACTGGTCACCGACCACGAGCAGCGCGGTACTGATGCGCGATTCCACGCCGTCCTTGAGCAGGGTGGTCTCCTTCGCACCGAGCTCGAGCAGCGCCTGCAGGGCCGCGCCGGAATTGCGCTTGGCCCGCGCCTCCGCATAGCGTCCGGCCAGAATGAACACGGTGACAGCGGATGCCACCTCCAGATAGATCTCGTCGGCGCCACTTCCCGGGGTGGCCGAGAAGCTGAAGCTCATGGTCATGCCGGCCATCCCGGCAAGGCCGAAGAACAGCGCGTAGAGCGACCAGCCGAGGGCGGCGAGTACACCGACACTGACCAGGGTGTCCATGGTCGCGGCACCGTGCCGGGCGTTCAGCCAGGCGGCCCGGTGGAATGGCCAGGCGCCCCAGACGGCGACCGGCGCCGCAAGGGTCAGGGCCAGCCACTGCCAGTTGGTGAACTGCAGCACGGGAATCATCGATAAAACGGCGACCGGCAGGGTCAGCGCGGCCGAGATCAGCAGGCGCTGGCGCAGGGCAGAGACCTCAAGCGAGCCGGCATCGTCCACGACCACGGGAGTCGGCAGCACGGCCGTATAACCGGTGGCTTCGATGGTCTTGATGGCGTCGTCGACGCTCGTGCCGACCGGAACGAAAACACTCGCCTTCTCGGTGGCGTAGTTGACCGTGGCGGCGACGCCTGGCATCCGGTTGAGCTTCTTCTCGATGCGCGCGGCGCAGGAGGTGCAGGTCATGCCCCCGACGAGCAGGTCAACCTGTTGACCGGCGGACATCAAACGGCCACCAACTGGTAGCCAGCCTCCTCCACGGCAGCAGAAACCAGAGCGGGGTCGAGCGCCGACGCACTCGTGACGGTAACCCGGGAGGTGCCGCCCGAGATCAGGTCGACGCTGACGGATTCGGTGCCCGCGAGACCCCCGATCTCCTCGGTCACACTCGCAACGCAGTGATTGCAGGTCATTCCGTCAACGCCGTAGGCGGTCGTGGTGCTCATGGTTATGCCTCACTGTCTTCTCCCCGCTAAGGGGCCACACCCCGCAACGGGGCCTTCATTCCAGCATACCCCTTGGGGGTACCGTTGCCCCACTATACCCCAAGGGGGTACAGTAATGTCATGACCGAGTCAGAGACCCACGACGGCCCGCACGGCTACATCTCGAACAAGGACGCATACCTCAAACGCCTGCGTCGCATCGAGGGCCAGGCTCGCGGCCTGCAGGGCATGGTCACCGACGACAAGTACTGCATCGATATTCTCACCCAGATTTCGGCAATGACGAGCGCGCTCGAGTCGGTCGCCCTCGGCCTGCTCGACGACCATCTGAACCACTGCGTGCTGCACGCGGCCGTGGCTGGCGGCGCGGCAGCCGAGGCCAAGCTGCAGGAAGCATCCGCTGCCATCGCCCGGCTGGTGCGCTCTTAAGGACCTTTGGCCCTAGTCGCCGGGTAAGCACGCGCGCCAAACTGGAAGGACTGACAACCGAGCACCGGCCGCCTGCACCGCACCCGGCCGGGAAGGACCCCCATGATCACCCCAGCGCGCACGCCCGACCGCATTCGCGTCTTCATCCTCGACGACCACGAATTGGTGCGCCGCGGCCTGCGCGAGCTGCTCGAGGGTGAGGGTTTCGACGTAGTTGCCGACAGCGGCCTGGCGGCCGAGGCAACACCGCTGATTCTGCAGTTACGCCCCGATGTGGCCATTCTCGACGCCCGCCTGCCCGACGGCACCGGCATCGAGGTCTGCCGCGACGTTCGGTCGGCCGATCCCTCCGTGCACTGCCTCATTCTCACGAGCTACGACGACGAGCAGGCCCTGCGCGGAGCGGTACTCGCCGGGGCCGCCGGTTACGTGCTGAAAGAGATTCGCAGTACCGACCTGCTCGGCAAGATTCGGCGCGCGGCGGCCGGCGATTCGCTGTTCGACCCGACAATCAAGGCCGGCATCATCGCCGGGCTGGCCGACCCGCAAGACGCCCGCCTCGCGTCGCTCACCGCGCAGGAGCGCAAGGTGCTCGACCTGATCGGCGAGGGCCTGACCAACCGTGAAATCGGTCAGACCATGTTTCTCGCCGAGAAGACGGTCAAGAACTACGTGTCGTCGATGCTGGCGAAGCTGGACTTTCAGCGCCGAACCCAGGCCGCCGTGTACGTTGCGAAACGTGGAGACGAACACCAACGGTAACCTCCGGCACCGGCACCGACCAGCGCAGCCGGGTCCCCTCGCCCACGACGCTGCGCACAGAGAACTTGCCGCCGAGCAGCGCCGCGCGCTCCTTGAGGTTGTCGAGGCCGCTGCGCCGGGTGGGCTTGCTGAAGCCGCAACCGTTGTCGGCGATGACGAGCTTGATGCGGTCGGCATCGGCGTCGACCGTGATGTCGATCGAACTCGCCCTGGAATGCCGCGCAGCATTGCTGAGTCCCTCAGAGATCACGGCCAGCAGGCTGCTGCTTAGCTCGTCGGTGACCGGCGCATCGATCGGTCCAGACAAGCGGATGCGCGGCGCAAAGGTGAGGCTCGCCGCGCCCTCTTTAATGACGGCCAGGATGCGACTGCTGAGCGTGCCGGTGTCCTGCGCCATTCCGCGCAGCGAATAGATCGTGTCGCGCAGTTCCCGAATGGTGTCGTCGAGTTCGTTGGTCACGGCGTTGATCCGGTCGAGCGCGATTGGATCATTGGTGAACCGCCGCAGGCTCTGCATGCTCAGCCCGGCGGCGAACAGCCGCTGAATGACCAGGTCGTGCAGGTCGCGGGCAATGCGGTCGCGGTCACCGAGCACGGCCTGCTCCTCGCGCATGCGATGCACAGAGGCCAGTTCGAGCGCCAGCGACACCTGGGCGCCGAAGACCGCGCTCATCTCCACATCGGTGAGGCTGTACCCAGCGGATGCCGGCGCCCGCGACAGCAGAATCACGCCCTGGCCGTCCCCGGCCGGCCCGAGCGCGGCCACGAGGGTGGAACCCAGGAGCGACCAGTGCGCGGCGGGGCCGGGCGAGGCATCCGCTGGGTGCAGTGGCGGCCCCGCGAGCATCGCGGACCGGCCGGTCGCGCGCACATCGCGCAAAACATCGGCCTGGAGCAGCACGGTCGTGCCAACCAGGGCGGACGCAGACGCCTCAGACGCTGGCGCGCCGGCCGCCGCCGCACAGAACAGGCTGTCGCCGGTGGGGAATCCGATCACGGCCAGGTCGGCGCCCGACGCCGCGAGCACCCGCTCGGCAACGAGGTCGAGGCCGTTGTCTTCGTCGCCGTCAACCGGTCGCAGCAGGTCGCGGCCCATTTCGGCGACCGCTTCGAGCCAGCGTGAACGACCGCGGGCCTCGTCGTAGAGGCGGGCGTTTTCGATCGTGACGCCGGCGGCCGCGGCGAGCGCAACGGCAAGTTCCTGATCTTCGTCGGTGAAGTCGCCGCCACCCTCCTTCTCGGTGAGATAGAGGTTGCCGAATACCGTGTCGCGCACCCGAACCGGAACGCCGAGAAACGACCTCATCGGCGGGTGATGCGCTGGAAAGCCGAAGGAGTCGGGGTGATCGTGCAGGTCATGCAGGCGAATGGGGTGCGGTTCTCGAATGAGCAGCCCGAGCACACCGTGACCGACCGGCAGCGGGCCGATCTTGCGCACGGTCTCGTCGTCGAAGCCCACGGTGACGAAGTGGCTGAGCGCCTGACCGGCGCCGATCACGCCGAGCGCGCCGAACCGGGCCCGCACAAGCTGGCAGGCTGCGGTGACGACGCGTTCGAGTACCGCTTCGAGGCTGAGGTCTTCGGCCACCGACACGACGGCATCGAGCAGGCCGCGCATTCGTTCCTGGGTGAGGGCAAGCTCGGCGGCAGTCTGATCCGTCATTGTTCTCGTCCCCACCCATCAAGTACGACTTAGGCTCTAACCTTCGCACGCTTTGGCGGGTGGTGCCCCTACTTGTGGGCGGTTCTGGTGACAATTGTCGGGCAGGTGATGTGCAGCAGCACCTCGTGGCTGACCGATCCCATCAGCAGGCGCTGCAGCGATCCGCGACCGCGGCTGCCCACCACGAGCAGCTGCGCGTGCCGGGCTGCGGCCACGAGCGCCCGGGCCGGCGACTCGTCGGTCTCGAGCACCTGATGCACCACCAGGTCGGGGTAACGTGCGGTGAGTCCCGCCACCGACTCGGCGAGAACGACGCGTTCCTCTTCCATGCGCTCGGTCACGGCCTCGGCCGGAATGCTGCGCAGCACCCGACGATTCGGCAGGTGCACCGCGTAGAGGGCAAACAGCTCCTGGCCGGTGCGGTCGGCTTCGGCCGCGGCGAACGCCACGGCGGTCACCGAGTCGGCCGAGCCGTCAACGCCCACATAGACGCCGGAGCGCTCGGTTTCGGGCAGCGCGGGAATGACGGCCACCGGGGAGGTCGCCAGCGCGGCGATCTGCAGGCTGACACTGCCGAAGAGTTCACCCTCGACCCGGCCCTTGTGGGCGGTGCCGACGACAACGAGGTCGGCATCCTTCGACAGCTCGCTGAGCACGCGCGGTGCACTGCCGGTGCGTAGCTCGGTGTGGGTGACGACCGTGGGGGCGAGGGCCGCGGCGCGGGCGCCAGCGTCGGCGAGCAGCTTCTTCTCGGCGTCGAGGATGGAGTCGTAATAGCCGTAGCCGTCGGCCAACCAGGTTTCATACACGGTGTGCATGAGCGTCACCGGGCTCTTGACGTTCTCGGCCCGGGCCATGGCCCACGCGAGGGCGGTTTCGCCGGCAGCCGAATCGTCGATGCCAACCACAATCATCCGGTTCATTGCTCTACCTCGTTCTGCACTCGAAAGGGCGGGCCCAGAACTGGTGCCCCATCACCTCTTATCCATCCTGTCAGTCCGCAGGCCTCGCGAATAGGGCCGGAAGTCCCGATTAGCCGCCCATTCCCCGCGCCGGCGCTACGGGACCTTCGGCCCTAGCCGCATCCGGTCCCCGGTCGTACCGTAGCTCTGACGGGTCGTTTGCCCGCCCCATTTGCCACAAAAGGAGAAACTCGTGAAGGCACTCGTCTATGGCGGCCCCGGTCTGAAGAGCTGGACCGATGTTCCTGACCCGACACTGCAGAGCCCGACCGACGCGATCGTGCGCGTGGACACGACGACGATTTGCGGCACCGACCTGCACATTCTTAAGGGCGACGTTCCCGCCGTCACTGTCGGGCGTATCCTCGGCCATGAAGGCGTCGGTACCATCACCGAGGTCGGCTCAGCGGTGAGCAACCTGAAGGTCGGCGACCGGGTCATCATCTCCTGCATCAAGAGCTGCGGTCACTGCAGCAATTGCAGCGCCGGCCTGTACTCGCACTGCCTCGGCGACGAGGGTGCCTCCGGCATCGGCTGGGTCTTCGGGCACCTCATCGACGGCACCCAGGCCGAGTTCGTGCGCGTGCCCTACGCCGACAACTCCCTGCACAAACTGCCAGAGGGCGTCAGCGACGACCAGGGCGTGATGCTCAGCGACATTCTGCCGACCGGTTTTGAGATCGGCGTGCAGTACGGCCGGGTCAAGCCCGGCGATGTTGTCGCCGTCATCGGCGCCGGCCCGGTTGGCCTCGCCGCCATCGCCACTGCCGGGCTCTATGGTGCCGCCGCCATTATCGCGATCGACCTCGACGAGAACCGGCTGGAGCGCGCCCGCGACTTCGGTGCCACCGACACGGTCGTCTCCGGTGCCAAGGATTGGAAAGAGCAGGTGCTCGCCCTCACCGATGGCGCGGGCGTCGACGTGGCGATTGAGGCTGTCGGCATTCCCCAGACTTTCACGATGGCTACAGAGATCGTGCGACCGGGCGGCAACGTCGCCAACGTGGGCGTGCACGGCAAGCCGGTCGACCTGCACCTGGAGAACCTGTGGATTCAGAACATCAACATAAGCATGGGCCTGGTCAACGCCAACACCACGAAGATGCTGTTGAAGCTCGTCGCCAGCAAGAAGTTGGCGGCCGAGAAGCTCGCCACGCACCATTTCAGCTTCGACCAGTTTCTTGAGGCCTACGACACCTTCGGCCGCGCGGCCGAAACCAAGGCGCTCAAGGTTGTCATTTCCCGTTAGTCCGCTGCACACTCCTGGAGGTTTCATGCGCGCCCTGATCGTCTTTGAATCGATGTACGGCAATACCCGTCTCGTAGCGGAGGCGATCGGGCGCGGCCTGGCCCCGGCCGAGGTCATCCTCGTGCCCACCAGCCAGGCTGCGGGCATCGACCTGTCCCAGGTCGACCTGCTCGTGGTCGGCGGCCCCACCCACGTGCACGGCATGAGCCGGCCGAGCACCCGCCAGGGCGCGATCGACGCGGCCGTGACCCCGCAGCACACCCTGCACATCGAAGCGGATGCCGCGGGCAACGGCGTGCGCGAATGGCTCGCGCCCCTGAGGGGGCTGACCTGCCGCGCGGCAGCGTTCGATACCCGGCAGGAGGGGCCGATCCTGCTGACCGGGCACGCCGCCAAGAGCATCGGCAAGCACCTGCTCACAGCCGGAGCAGATCTCGTGGCCGAGTCGGAGAGTTTTCTGGTGAACAAGAGCATCGCCCTGGTGCCCGGCGAGCTTCGCCGCGCTGAAGCGTGGGGCGGGTCGCTGCGGGAGCGGGCGGCGGCCGGACCGCGGCATCCGTTCAGCGACACTGGATCGATCACCACAGCCTGAGGCACCCCTCGATTTACCGGCTGCCTCACGGCGGGAGGTGACTTAAGGCCCTACTCGGGGGTGGCCATGATGGCTAACGTGAAGACCAATCGTTGGTGACGCTCACACGGCATTTCCGCTCGTGGCCCGCCGCCGGAGAAGGGATTGGGCTGATGACGCACACACTCACACGGAGCCAGACGGTGGTCGCCTGGGACGGTTCGGAGCCCGCCAGGGCAGCCCTGGACTGGTCGCTCGCCCGTTCGAACGGCGGCGACCTCACCCTGGTGCGCATCCTCGACCGCACGGTGTCGTCAGCCGATTATTTCACCCTGGAATCCGCCACGGAACGGGCCCGCGAGGTACTCAAAGATGACGCGGACCGGGTGAGCGCAAAGTATCCGACCCGCACCGTGCACGCCGACCTGCGCTCCGGCGACCCGATCACCGAACTGCGGGCCCTGAGCGGAACCGACACTCTCGTCGTGGTCGGAACGCACCGGCGTCGCGGGTCGACCCTGCGCTACGAATGGTCGATGGGGGCGCGCCTGGCCGGTTCGGCCAACGGACCGATCGCGATCATCCCGGAGAGTGACAACAAGCACCACTCGGGCATCGTGGTCGGCGTCGACGGATCGACGGCCTCGAATGCCGCCGTGGAGTTCGCCGCGGCCGAGGCCGATATAAGCGGCCAGGAGCTGCACGCGATTCACGCCTGGCAGGAACCGCTGGTCTGGCGCGATACGACCGAGCCCGATGCCCGGTTTCTGCAGACGCTGGAAACCTCGCATCGTCGTATCCTCGACGAGTCGCTGCTCGCCGTCTCCCGGCGCTATCCGGCGCTCGGTATTCGCGCCTCACTCGTGCGTGGCGCCCCACAATCGGCGCTGCTCGACGCCGCCCGCGGGGCCGCGCTGCTCGTCGTCGGTGACCACGGGCTCAAGGGCGTCTCGAAAGTGCTGCTCGGTTCGGTCAGCCATTCGATCGTGCTGAACATCCAGTCGCCCATGGTGATCATCCCGGCCCCGCCCGCCTGACCGGCCCAGCCGCTGCTCCGGCGCGGGTTCGCAGCACCCCTAACAACGAGTGCCCGCTTCGCTAGCGAGTGCTGCGAACGGATGACCGCGGCCGGCCCGCAGCCCGACCGCGGTTAGGGTTTGGGTATGAGACTCTTCGCGCAGACCCGTCGTAGACTGCGCGTGCTGGCGACCGGGATGGCCCTCGTCGGGCTCGCGGCGACGCTTATTGCGCTGCCGGCCACATCGGCCGCCGCGGCGGGGCTGCCGACCGCCACTATCCTGGCCGCGACCGACGAGGCACCGGACGATCCCGCGACGTTCAACCCGGGACTCATCATCAGCGACTACAACTTCTTCAACCCCGATGCCCTCACCGTGGTGCAAATTCAGGATTTTCTCGAGCAGCGCTCCTGCCGCCCGAGCGACGGAGTGCCCTGCCTCTGGGAGTACCGTGAGACGACAACCAGCCAACCGGCCCAGGGCGCCGGCCACTGCCTGCCCTACGTCGGTGCCGAGAACGAAACGGCCGCCCGCATCATCGCGAAGATCGCGACGGCCTGCACCATCAGCCCCGAGGTCTTGCTGGTGCTGCTGCAAAAGGAACAGTCGCTGCTGACCCGGCCCACGGCATCCGGTTATCTGCGCGCCACCGGCTACGGCTGCCCCGACACCGCGGACTGCGACGACCAATACTTCGGTTTCTTCAACCAGGTTTACAACGCTGCCTGGCAGTTTCGGCAGTACACCCAGGAGCCCGACCGGGCGTTCCAGATCGGGACTGTCGACGTGGGTTTCAACCCCAACGCTGAGTGCGGGGCCTCCGCCGTGGCTATTAGGAACCAGGCCACCGCCAATCTGTACAACTACACGCCGTACCAGCCCAACCCGGTTGCCATCGAGAACGCCGGCGACGAGGGCGATGCCTGCTCCACCTACGGTAACCTCAATTTCTGGTTGTTCTACACGAATTGGTTCGGGGCTTCGACCCTCGAACCGTTCTCGGTCATCTTCGACGACTGCCTCAACTTCGCAAACGGCCAGGGCTGCCGTGTTCCGGCGCTCCTGCCGACAGCGTGACTCAGGTCTTCGGTCGTGTGCGCATTAGGCGGCTGACGCAGGCAACCGGCCTGGCCACGATCACCCTGGTTCTAGCCTCGAGCATCGTCCTGGTGTCCTCCGCGTCAGCCGCCGACTACTATCCCACCTGGCCTGAGGTCGAAGCTGCCCGGTCGAGCGAGGCCGCTACGGCTGCCGAGGTGCAACGGATCGAGTCCGCCCTCAACGGCCTGCAGTCGCGTGCGGGCGCTCTCGGCGATCAGGCCGTGACCGAGACGGCCCACGCCGCCCAGGCCCAAACCGATCTGACGGTGGCGACCACCCAGCAAACTGTGCTGACTGCGCAATCGGAAGCGGCATCCGCTCGGGCTGATATCAGCGGCGAGCAACTCGGGGTGCTCGGTGCCCAGCTCTACCGTTCCGGCGGCAGCAGCCTCGCGGTGGGCGCCCTCTTCGACAGCGGGCAGGCCGACAAACTCTTGTTCCAGCTCGGCGCCATGACCCGGCTCACGGAGCAGACGGGGCGCCTCACGGAGCTCGCCGAGGCCGAGCGCAATACGGCCGAGACCCTTGCCGCCCAGGCCGAGCTGAAGACGCGCGAGCGCGACCGCCTGCGCGACGAAGCCGAGGCCGCACTGGCCGCCACCGAAACAGCGCAGCATGCGGCGGATACCGAGGTTGAACTTCAACGCTCCGCCGGCGAGGTGCTGTACGCCCAGCTGGCCTCACTCAAGAATTCGTCAGCGGAGGTGGAGCGGCAGTACCGCACCGGCGTCACCGCGCAGCAGAATTACGACGAGCAGCAACGGCAGGCTGCGGTAAACGCTGCCGCAGCGGATGCCCCAGCCCAGCCGGTCGCACCCGGCGCCCCGTCCGTTCCCACCGTTCCCCCGATCGTTCCCCTGAGCGGCGCCGTGATCGACCGCGCCGGCGCGAAGCGCATCGCGGCAGACCAGGTGGCGGCCCGGGGCTGGGGCGACTCGGAGCTGACCTGCCTGGTCTCGCTGTGGCAGCGCGAGTCAGGCTGGCGAGTGAACGCCTACAACACGAGCAGCGGCGCGTACGGAATTCCGCAGTCGTTGCCCGGCAGCAAGATGGCGTCGGCCGGCGACGACTGGCAGACCAATCCGGCAACCCAGATCAGCTGGGGTCTTGGCTACATCACCTCCCGTTACGGCACCCCCTGCGGGGCCTGGGCGCACTCCGAGACTCACAACTGGTATTGAGCCACTAGCCCACGCTGTACGCCCACGGCAGCCCGCCGATCTCGAGGCGGTTCCGCCCCCCGGCCTGCTCGGCGAGCGCGTCATCGGCGTACGCCACATCCCCCGCCCAGAACAGCGCCGGCCCGCGCGCGCTCGCACCGAGCCGGGTTTCGTAGTGTGCGAGCCCGCGCTGCCCGGCTTCGGCCACGATGTCGGCCACCGATGCGTGCCCCTGCAGTCCGTGCAGCGTTACCCAGGTTGGTGCTACCAGGGTCATCACAGCGGATGCGTGCCGCTCCAGCGCCTCCTCCGGACGCAGCCAGACGAAGTCGATGACCTCGTCTTCGGCGAGCACGATGGTGCCCGGCGGCGCCGTCGTGAGGTAGAACCAGGTGCGCAGCCGTTTCGGCACGTTCAGCGGCGGAACCCACAGCGCCGTGGCCACGAGGGCCTCGGGTGCGACCTCCAGTGCAGTCTCCTCGAGCACCTCGCGCACCGCAGCCCGGCGGGCGGCGAGCTCTTCGATGGCCTCGGCCTGCGCTGCGGAGGCTTCCCCGGTGGCTTCCCCGGTGGCGCGGCCGGCTGGCGCTGCGGCATCCGTTGACAACCGGTCCTCGGCATCGACGCCGCCGCCGGGAAAGACCCATGCGCCGGCGAAGGACCCGCGGTGCCGCGGCCGCTCGAGCAACAGCACTTCTGGGCCCTCTGGGCTGTCCCGCAGCAAGACCACGGTCGCCGCGACTCCGATCGAAACGTGCGCGGTCTCGGTGTCTAGCGTCATCGCTGGTCCTTAAGGTGTCGGTCGTGCGGGTTTTCCCACCCTAGCGCCGGGCTCTGAACCCACAACGACCGCATCCCGGCGTAGGCTGAAAGTACCCCGGAGCGTACCGCAGGTGCCACGAGGGTACCGTCGCTGTTCCGGTGCAAGGAGGAGTGACGCATCATGAAGGCAGCTCGTTTTCACGGCCCGGCAGACATTCGCATCGAGGACATTCCCGAACCCCAGCTTCGACCGGGAGCCGTCGCCATCGACGTGGCCTGGTGTGGCATCTGCGGAACAGATTTGCACGAATACCTCGAGGGGCCCATCTTCATTCCGGCCGAGGGCCACCCGCATCCGCTTTCGCACGAGGAGGAACCGGTCACGCTCGGCCACGAATTCTCGGGCACCGTCAGCGCACTCGGCGAGGGCGTGACCGACCTCGCTGTCGGCGACAACGTCGTCGTCGAACCCTATTTCGTCTGTAACGAGTGTGCGCCGTGCCTGGCCGGCAACTACCACCTCTGCACCAAGATGGGCTTCATCGGCCTGGCCGGTGGAGGCGGCGGACTCAGCGAGAAGGTCGTCGTCGACCGCCGCTGGGTGCACGCCATTGGCGACATTCCCCTCGATGAGGCCGCGCTGATTGAACCGCTCTCCGTTGCCCACCACGCCTTCGTGCGCAGTGGCGCCAAAGCGGGCGATGTGGCACTCATCGGCGGAGCCGGCCCCATCGGCCTGCTCGTTGCCGCAGTGTGCAAGGCCGAGGGCCTGACCGTGATCATGTCCGAGCTCAGCGAAGCACGCAAGGCTAAGGCGCGCGACACCGGCGTTGCCGATTACGTGCTCGACCCCAGCAAGGAAGACGTCGTCGCCCGGGTGCACGAGCTCACCGGCGGCAACGGCGCCGACGTGTGCTTCGAATGCACGAGCGTGAACGTTGTGCTCAACCAGCTGTTCGACGCGGTGCGGCCCGCCGGCGTCATCGTCAACGTGTCGATCTGGGGCAAGCCGGCCACCATCGACATGCAGAAGCTCGTGCTCAAGGAGATCGACCTGCGCGGAACGATCGCCTACGTGCGCGATCACCCGGCCACGATCAAGCTCGTGCAGGAGGGCCGGGTCAAGCTGGCTCCGTTCATCACGGGACGTATCGCGCTCGATGACCTGATCACCCAGGGTTTCGACACGCTGATCAACCACAACGAGACCGCGGTCAAGATCATCGTTCACCCCTAAGAAGCGCCAATCGGCGGCGCCTCCAACCGGGGGTGCCGCCGATCGCGGCGGTAAACTGCCAATCATGCCCGCCGACATCACGCGCACGAGTGCCCTCACCCGCAGCCTGCTCGCGCCGAACGCCGGGCCGATGACGCTCGACGGCACCAACAGCTATCTCATCGGCGCCCCCGACGCACCGGCCCTGGTCGTCGTCGACCCCGGGCCGCTGCACGAGGGCCACCTCGCCGCTCTCGCAGCGGCCGGCCGGGTCGAGCTCGTGCTGATCACCCACCGGCACGCCGACCACACGGCCGGGAGCGTGCGCTTCGCCGAGCTCACCGGCGCCCCGGTACGGGCGTTCGATGCCGAGCATTGCGTGAATGGTGACCCCCTCAACGACGGTGAGCTGCTTTCGGTCGCCGGCACCAGCATCCGGGTGATCGCCACCCCCGGACACACCGACGACTCGGTCTGCCTGCACCTGCCGGGCGACGGCGACGCCGGATCGGTGATCACCGGCGACACCATTCTCGGCCGCGGAACCACGATCATCGACGGCAGCCTGGCCGACTACCTCGCCTCGCTCGAGTCGTTGCGGTCGCTCGGGCCGGCCACCGTATTGCCGGCGCACGGCCCGGTTTTGCCCGACCTCGCAGCCATCTGCACCGCTTACCTCAAGCACCGCCACGAGCGCCTCGACCAGGTGCGGGCAGCGCTCGGTGAGCTCGGTTCCGCAGCGACAGTGTCGCAGGTCACCGATCTCGTCTACGCGCAAACGGATGCCGCGGTGCGGTTCGCCGCCGAAGCATCCGTTCGCGCGCAGCTCGCCTACCTGCGCACGCAAGCCTGAACTGTACGCCGTGCGGTCTGGCGGTGCCGCACACCCAGGCGCAGGTCATAACTCCTGCAATCCGTCTCGATGGCCGTCAACTCTTCCGTCGTTACGGCGCTCTGATCGTCGGGTCTGAGAAATTGCAGGAGTTATGCGCGGAGCACGCTTACCCGGCCATCTCCCGAGACAACCGGGCCGGACTCCCTTTTGCACCCGAAACAGACCAGGCGGTATGATTTTTTGTAGCGCTGCAACTTGGCGTTCACCCCCGTTCGTCTGCGTAGTGCGCTAGCTTATGGGGAGATCGGGGGCGGCGATCGGTCAGCGGCGCAGCCCAGAAAATGCTCAAAGGGGAACTTCATGCGCCATCGCTCATTACTCACTGCCGTCGCCACCGTCGCTTTTCTGTCGTTGTCGCTCGCGGGGTGCAGCGCCGAGAAGGCTGACACGAAACTCGACCCGGCTGAAAGCCCGCTAGCGAAATACATGGCAGCGACCTACCAGGACTACGACGAAGACTCGGCGATGGCGATGCAGAACGAGCAGGAAGAAATCGTGGCCACCTGCATGGCTGATGAAGGCTTTGACTACGTACCCGTCGATAACTCGCAGTACAGCGGCATGAGCGATGGTGGCGAGGAATACGGCACCGAAAAATGGGTGGCCGAGAACGGCTACGGCATGAGCCAGTCTCCCGAGCAGATCGCCGAGCAGCAGGCGCAGAGCGAAGAATTCGTCGACCCGAACCAGGATTACGTCTCGTCCCTCTCCGAGAGCGAACAAGGCGCGTACTACGAGGTTCTCTCCGGCGTTCAGCCTACCGAGGAGGAACTCGGCGATGACGGTTCTTACGAATACAACTGGGAGACATCCGGCTGCCAGGGATTTGCCAGCCACGAGGTCAACGGGGACCAGCCGTCAGAAGATGAGCACGCGGCGCTGTACGAAGCCATGGGCGCACTGTACGAAGACGCCCAGTCGTCCCCGACCGTCGTGAAGCTCGACGCCGACTGGGCCGCCTGCATGGCTGGCGCGGGATATTCAACCTTCCTGAAAAAGGCCGACGCCCGGGAATTGATCATGAACGAGCAGAACACTCTCTACGAAAGCCAGGCGGCGACCGGCCCGAACGAGCAGAGCCTCGCTGACCTGCACGAGAAGGAACTCGCCCTGGCCATGGCTGATTTCACCTGCGCAGAAAAGGTCGACTACACCGAATCGTCGATGAAGGTGCAGTTCGAACTCGAAGAGCAGTTCATCACCGATCACAAGTCCGAGCTCGACGCGCTCATCGCAGACTCCGAGCAAGGCAAGTAGGTGTCGCGCCGGTTCGGCCGACGACAGAGCGAGCCCCACACGACCGAGGCGATCGATGCCACCTCTGGCGACACCACCGTTTCGGACAACATCGATGCCGACCCCGCCACCCCCTCGCGCAGCCAGGGCTGGCGCCGCCTGTTCGCCGGCAACCGGGTGATCTGGGTGATGGCTACCGTGGCCATCGTCGCGCTCGTGGCCGGCCTCGGCCTCGGCCAGCTGATCGTCTCACCCGGGCAGGCGGCAGCGGATGCCGACGCTCCCGCCGCCGGTCTCATCACCGTTCCGATCGAAAACCGCACCCTGGCCAACGACGTCACCATGCGCGGCGACGCCGCCTACGCCGACTCGGTCGAGGTGTCCATCGAAACAGGCGAACTCGCCGGCGCGCCCATCGTCACCGGGCAGGTCCCAGACGTCGCCGCGATCTTCGACACGGCCTCGATCGCGCTCGAGGTCACCGGCCGCCCGGTGATCGTGCTGCCCGGCGACCTGCCGGTCTACCGCACCCTGCGGGTCGGGGTCTCCGGCCCCGATGTGCTGCAGTTCAAGCAGAGCCTGAGCGCGGCCGGAATCGACCCCGGCGCGCTTGACTCCGACGTATTCGACGCCCGCACAGCGAGCGCCGTCACGGCGCTCTACGCCAAGGTCGGCTACCCGGCGCCCACCGGCGGCAGCGATGTCGCCACCGCGGTGAGCAGCGCCGAAGCCGGAGTCACGAGCGCGCAGGCATCCGTCGACAGCGCCGCCGGCGCCCTCACCACCGTGCAGGGCGCCGCCTCCCACGTCGACGTGGTCGAGCAGGGCAACAACGTGCGCAGCGCCGAACGGGCGCTCGCCCTGGCCCGCACCGAAGGAACTCCCAACGAGATAGCGGATGCCGAGGACGCCGTCACCCTGGCCGTCGCGCGCCAGGCCCAGGCGTTGGCCCCGCGCGACGCGAGCGCCGAAAAGGCGGCCGTCACCGCCGCCAAAGCCGAGCTGACCCGTGCCGGGGAGACCCTGAGTGACGCCCGCGACGGCGCGCTCGCCTACCTGCCTGCCGGCGAGGTGCTCTACCTGCCCGGCCTGCCCCGCCGGGTCGACGAGATCAGCGTGAAGCGCGGATCGAGCATCTCCGGACCGGTCATGCGGGTCTCCGGAGCGACGCTCGTCATCTCCGGCTCGGCCACGGCGAGCGATGCCGCGCTGCTCGAGGTCGGCGCCCCCGCCATCCTCGCCATGCCCGACGGCGACCAGCCGGCCACGATCAGCTCGATCCTGCCCGCCGAACCGGCCAGCGGTGAACCAGCCAGCGGCCGCTTCACCGTTCTGTTCGCTCCCGACGCGCTCACCGACGAACAGATCCAGGCCGTGCAGGGCAGCAACGTGCGTGTGCGCATCCCGGTCAGCTCGACCGACGGCGAGGTGCTCGCCGTTCCGCTCGCCGCGCTCACCGCCGGGGCCGGCGGTGAATCCCGGGTCGAGTTTGATCCCGGCGAGGGTGCCGAGACCGTACTGGTCGAGGTCACCACCGGGCTCGCGGCCGAAGGCTTCGTCGAGATCACCGCGGTCGACGGCTCGCTGAGCGTCGGCGACCTCGTCGTGGTGGGCCGGTGATGGGCCGGTGGTGACAGCCCCGGTCGTCGAACTGGTCAACGTGACGCGGTCGTTTCCCGGCCCGCCCGAGGTACAGGCTCTCAAATCGGTGAACCTGCGGGTTGAACGCGGCGACTACCTGTCGATCGTTGGCCCGAGTGGCTCCGGAAAGTCGACGATGCTCAACCTGCTCGGCCTCCTCGACCGGCCGAGCGTCGGTGAATACCACCTCGACGGAACGTCAACGAGTCTTCTCGATGAGAAGCAGCGCGCCATCGTGCGTGGCGGCACCATCGGGTTTGTTTTTCAGTCATTTCACCTGCTACCCCACCGCAACGTGCTCGATAACGTGCTGCTCGCCACCCTGTACAGCGGTGTTCCCCGTGCCGAACGGGAGGATCGCGCCCGCGCCGCGCTTGACCGGGTAGGCCTCAACCATCGGCTCAATTTTCTGCCAGGCACCCTCTCCGGTGGAGAGCGCCAACGCGTCGCGGTCGCCCGCGCCGTCGTCGCCTCGCCCGAACTACTGCTCGCCGACGAACCCACCGGAAACCTCGACGAGACCACCGGCGGCGAGGTCATGGACCTGTTCGAAGAGCTGCACGCCGACGGCCTCACCCTCATCGTCATCACCCACGACCAGGCGGTGAGCGATCGCGCCGAACGCCGCGTGCGCATCACCGACGGCCGCCTGAGCGAACTGTCATGACATTCTTCGGCAAGCGGATGCTGCGCCGCCGTTCCCGCGCCGCCGCCGCCCCCGAGCCGGTCGCCGCTGTCTCGGGCACCGAGCCGGCGACATCCGCTGAACTGACTGCGCCCAGCATCGTTCCAGTCATTGCCCGCGCCAACCGATTCTCGGTGCAGGATCTACTCATAGAGGCAAGCTACGGCGTGGGGGCCCGCCCCAGTCGACTCGTCATGACGACCCTCGGCACCGTGCTCGGTATTGCCTCGCTCGTGGTCACGATCGGGTTCGCGCAGACCGCCGCCGGGCAGATTTCCAACCAGTTCGACGCCGTCTCGGCGACCCAGATTATGATCGAACCGGCCTCGACGCGTAATTCGAGCGGCAATGAGCAGGCTACCGGTCGGTTGCCGTGGGATTCCCCGGAGCGGGTCGATCGGCTCGCCGGGGTGAAACGCGCCGGTCTCGTGGCCGATGTCGACGTTGCCGGAGCGCTCATCACCTCTGTTCCGGTCAATGACCCCTCGGCCGCGCAGACCCTAAGCCCCGCAGTGATCGCCACCTCACCGGGTCTGCTCGCCGCCGTGCGCGGCGACGTCGTCACCGGACGGTACTTCGACGCCGGCCATGACGAGCGCGGAGACCGGGTGGCAGTGCTCGGCGCGCGGGCCGCCGAAACGCTCGGCATCAACCGCGTCGACTCACAGCCATCCATCTTTATCGGCGAGGTTCCCTACACGGTTATCGGTATCATCGACGGCGTCGAGCGTCGTGCCAACCTGCTCGACGCGGTCATCGTGCCGCTGAACACCGCGCGCACCGAATTCGCTCTGGCTGCTCCCGCCGAACTGCACGTGCAAATCAATGTCGGCGCCGGCACGCTTGTCGCCCGCCAGGCACCGATAGCCCTCGATCCAGGCGCGCCCGAGAATTTTAAGGTGCAAGCTCCCGCTGCGGCGTCGTCGCTGCAAGACAACATCCAGGCCGACATCAACATCGTTTTTCTCACCCTCGGCATTCTCGCGCTGCTCGCCGGCGGGCTCGGCATCGCCAACGTGACGCTGCTCTCGGTGATGGAACGGGTCGGTGAGATCGGCCTGCGCCGGGCGCTCGGCGCGACCAAACGCGACATCGCTCGACAGTTCATCGTGGAGTCGGCGGTGATCGGCCTGCTCGGCGGTCTGATCGGCTCAGCTCTCGGGGTGTTCGCGGTCGTCGTCGTGTCGCTGCTGCAGGGCTGGACGCCCATTCTCGACCCCTTCGTCGCCATCGGAGCTGCCCTGCTCGGAACCGTCGTCGGTCTCGCCGCCGGTGCCTACCCCGCGGTGCGCGCCTCGAACATCGAGCCGATCACAGCGCTTCGCGGCGGCACCTAGCCAGCCCGGCGCGACCCAGGCTGGCCAGCCACCATCAGCGTGCGGCTCGGGCTGCCTGCACCAGCAGGGCGCACCGCTCGCCGATCATCATGGTCGTGATGTTGGGGTTCACGGTCACCAGCTCGGGCATCACGGAAGCGTCGGCAACGCGCAGTCCGGTGACCCCCTTGACGCGAAGCTCGGGGTCAAGCGGCGAGCCGATGTCGTCCACGGCGCCCATCCGCACGGTACCGGCCGGGTGATACACCGTGTTGTGCGTCTTCTGAATGTACGCGGTGATCTCGGCATCCGTTTGTACGGCCGTGCCCGGGTACAGCTCCTCGCCCGCCCAGGCGGCCATGGCCGGCTGGGCCACAATTTCGCGGGCCTTGCGAATACCGGCGATCATCACCCGCATGTCGTGCGGGTCAGTGAAATAACGCGGGTCGACGAGCGGCTTATCGCGATAGTCGCGGCTGCGCAGCTTCACGGTTCCGCGCGAGCGCGCGTGGGTCACGTTCGGCGTGAGGCAGAAGCCGTTCTCCGTGGTCGGATACCCCTGGCGGGCCGTGTGCATGTCAAAGGGCACCGAACCGTAGTGAAACATCAGGTCGGGGCGGTCGAGGCCCTCTTCGGTGGTGGTGAAAATGCCGAGCTCCCACCACTGGGTCGACTCGGTCGGCATCGGCTGCTTGGCCTCCCACTGAATCACACCTTCGGGGTGGTCTTGAAAGTTCTCGCCCACTCCGGGCGAATCGGCGAGCACCGCAATGCCGTGCTCCTGCAATTGCGCGGCGGGGCCGACCCCGGAGAGCATGAGCAGCTTCGGAGAATCAATAGCGCCGGCCGAGAGAATCACTTCACCTGTCGCGGTGAGAGCCCGCGTGCGGCCGACCGCATCGACAACGAGCACGCCCGTGCACCGCTTGGCAGCGTCGAAGGTAAGTTGCCGCGCGCGCAGGTCCGTCAGCAGGGTAAAGTTTTTCCGCTCCAAAATGGGGTGGATGTACGACACCGAAGAGGATGCCCGGGTACCATCAGCCTGCCGGTTGATCTGGAAGAAGTTCGCGCCGTTGACCACCGTCCCGCCGGAGTTGAACGTGACCCGCGGAATGCCGGTCTGCTCACAAGCATCCAGCAGGGCGACGCCGCTGGGATCGTTCGGCGGCACGTCCATGAGGTGCACCGGTCCGTCGTGCCCGTGGTGGGGCGCCGGGTCGGAATTGCTCTCAAGCTTCTGAAACAGCGGAAAGGTATTGGCGGATTCCCAGCCGGTGGCGCCGTGCTTTTCGGCCCAGTCGTCGAGGTCTTCGGCCGGGGCCCAGAACGCGATGCAGGAGTTGTGGCTGGAGCATCCGCCCATCACCTTGGCTCGGGCATGGCGCATGAACGAGTTGCCGTTCTCCTGCGGTTCGATCGGGTAGTCCCAGTCATAACCGGACTCGAGCAGTTCCATCCAACGGTCGAGCTGCAAAATAGCGTCAATGCCGCGGTCGTCGGGGCCGGCCTCCACGAGTGCTACCTGCACGGCAGGGTCCTCGCTGAGGCGGGCGGCGACGGCGGCACCGGCCGAGCCGCCGCCGATCACGATGTAGTCAAAGTCAGTCTTGGTTAGTTCAGTCATCTGGGTCGCTCTCTAACGCGCCGCGAACCAGCCGGTGACGGCGGGGGCGGTGTTCTGGTAAATATGCTTGGTCTCCTGGTACTCAGCGAGGCCGCTCGGGCCGAGCTCCCGACCCACGCCGGACTGGCCGTAACCGCCCCATTCCGCTTGCGGCAGGTATGGATGAAAGTCGTTGATCCAGACGGTGCCGTGGCGTAGGCGCTTCGCCATCCGCTGCGCTCGACCGGCATCCTGGGTCCACACAGCGCCGGCGAGGCCGTAGACGGTGTCGTTGGCAATAGCGACGGCTTCATCTTCGGTCTCAAATGTTTCCACCGTCACTACCGGGCCGAACGCCTCGTCGATGACGACGCTCATGCCGCGCTTGACCTGGTCAAGAATGGTCGGGGTGTAGTAGAAGCCCTTTTCCAACTCGCCGGTGCCCCAGGTGCCGCCGCAGCGCAGGCGGGCACCCTCCTCAAGGCCCTTCTTCACGTAGGCGCTCACCTTGTCGCGGTGCGCGGCAGAGATCAGTGGCCCGGTTTCGGCGTTGGGGTCGAACGGACCGCCGAGCTGTATCTGGTTGGCGCGGCGCACGAGTTCATCTACAAACCTTTCCGCAACGGATGCCTCCACCACGAGCCGCGCACCCGCCGAGCAGACCTGCCCCGAGTGCACGAACGCCCCGTTAAGCGCATTGTCGACGGCGGCGTGAAAGTCGGCATCGGCAAAAACAACGTTGGGATTCTTCCCACCGAGTTCTAGGGCAACCTTCTTCACCGTTCCGGCAGCCGCAGCAGCAATCTTTTTGCCGGTTTCCAGGCCCCCGGTAAAGCTGACCAGGTCGATATCCGGGTGGCTGGACAGCGGCGCACCGGCCACGGCCCCGGCGCCGAGCACGAGGTTGGCAACGCCGGCGGGCAGTCCAAGGTCATTCAGCAGCACCATCATCAGAATCGAGGTATGCGGGGTGAGCTCGCTGGGCTTGAGAATAAAGCTGTTGCCTGCGGCCAGCGCCGGGGCGATCTTCCAGGCGGCCTGCAGAAGCGGGTAGTTCCAGGGAGCGATGAGGCCGCACACACCAACCGGTTCGACCACGATGCGGCTGACCACACTCTCGTCGCCCGCATCAACGATCCGCCCGGCATCCTGACCGGCGAGCTTGCCGAAGTAGGCGAAGCAATTGGCGATATCGTCCATGTCGATTTCACTCTCGACCAGGCGCTTGCCGGTGTCCAGGGTCTCGGCGCGAGCAAACTGCGCCTTACGCACCCGCAATTCCGCGGCCACGCGCAGCAGAAAATCGCCGCGCTCGGGAGCGGGAACTAAAGACCAGACGCCGCTATCAAACGAGGTGCGGGCCGACTGGATCGCGGCCTCAACATCTGCTGTGGTGGCTTCAGAGACGGTGCCAACCGGCTCACCGTCGGCCGGGCAGCTAATGAGGCGGGTACCGCCGTCGGCGGCGGGCATCCAAGTGCCGTTAATGAATAGGGTCGAGGTCATATTGCTCATTTCTTCACGTCTTCGGAGTCGTAATCGGCTTCCCAGTTGTCTTTAGACATCTGGTCATCGGGCAGGGCGGTGTTGCCGGGCTCAGTGCGGTTGAGGTGCAGAAAGTCGAGGTGTGTCTCATAGTGGTCGAGCACGTCGGTAATGACTTGCTCCTTGCTATAGCCCGAGAGGTCGTACCCGTGGCTGCCCTCGAGGGAGAACACCTCCATGCGGTAGTACTTGCCACGCTCCGACTCGGTGCGCACGGCGTAGGTGGGAATATCCAACTGAACGGGGTAAATCTGGTACTTGAATTCGCGCTCGTCGCCCATCGACACCAGCAGGTCAAGGTGGGGAATCTGCAGCCCGTCGACGACGCCCTCGGTTAGGGTCACCTCGGCGCCCTGGGCCCGAAGCTCTTCATGCACTTCCCGCAACGCCGGTAGTGCCACGGTCGACACAAAATGCTCGGCCTGGCGCTGGCCAGGGTAGCTCATTGCTCGACTGAGGCGCTGACGCCAGTTGCGCGTGCGGGCAGGGTCGCCACTACGACCGGAAAGCAATCCGGGCAGGCTGACCCGGTAGCTGTCGGTGACAGACTGCTCCACACGAAGGGCCTTATACAGGCCCAACATAACTAACAACAACACCGCCGAGAAGGGCAGCCCCATAATGATCGTGGCATTCTGCAGCACCGGGATGCCTCCCACCAGCAGCATGGCGAAGGTCAGGAGGCCGGTTGTGACCGCCCAGAACACGCGCAGCCACTTCGGGCCGTCGGATTCGGAGTTCTTCAGGTGCGAGGTGAAGTTGGCCATCACAAGCGCCCCGGAGTCGGCGGACGTGACGTAGAACAGGAGGCCAGTAAAGGTGGCGATGGCGGCGGTCAGCGGCGCCAGGGGAAACTGGTCGAGTAGAGAGTAGAAAGCCTGCTCCGGGGAGTTCATCGCAATTTCACCGAAGCCGGCGTCACCACCGATCACGATGGCCAGGGCGCTGTTTCCGAAGACGGCGATCCACAGCAGGATGAACGCGAACGGCACCACGAGAACGCCCGAAACGAACTGACGAATCGTGCGACCGCGCGAGATGCGAGCCAGGAACAGCCCCACGAACGGCGCCCAGGCAATCCACCACGCCCAGAAGAAGAGGGTCCAGCCGTTCAGCCAGGCATCCGGTCGATCGTAGGCGAAGGTGTTGAGGGTCATGCCGGGAAACCGGCTGAGCGTATCGCCGACGTTTTGTACGATGGCGTCGAGCAAAAATGAGGTGTTACCCACGACGAGCACGAACAGCATGAGCCCGACGGAGAGCAGCACGTTCAATTCTGACAACCGGCGGATGCCCCGCTCAACGCCGGTCACGGCCGAAATAGTGGCCATCACCACCGACAACGCAATGAGCGATCCCTGCACGAACATTGTTTGCGGCGCATCGAACATGAAGGTCAGGCCGTAGTTGAGCTGAGCGACGCCGATGCCGAGGCTGGTGGCGATGCCGAAGATGGTGCCGAGAATGGCCGCGATGTCCACCGCGTGACCGATCGGGCCGTGAATGCGCTTGCCAAATATGGGGTACAACGCAGAGCGGATGCTCAGTGGCAGGTTCTGGCGGTACGCAAAGTAGCCAAGCGCCAGGCCCATGAGCGCGTAGAGCGCCCAGCCGGTGATGCCGTAGTGGAACAGTGTCCACACCATGGCCTGGCGTGCCGCCTCTAGGGTGCTGCCATCGCCCGTCGGGGGCGCCAGATATTGGGTGACCGGCTCAGACACCGAGAAGAACATCAGGTCGATGCCGATTCCAGCCGCAAAAAGCATAGCGGTCCAGGTAAACAGACTGTATTGCGGGCGTGAGTGGTCGGGACCCAGTCTCGTCTTACCCACCCGCGACAGGGCGATGAAGATGACGAAGGCCAGCACAATGGTGACGATCAGAAAGTAGTACCAACCGAGGTTGGTAGAGACCCAGCCAACGACAGCTCCGATGACAGCGCTGGCGTTGTCGGGGGCCAAAATGGCCCAGAGGGCAATGGCGATAATGCCCGTCGCAGAGCCAATGAATACGGTCTTGTTGACTCTGGAGGGGGCTTCGTCAGCCGCGGTAGAAACGGTGGTAGACAGAGAAATGGTGAACCTCAAAGATTGGAGCGACGCGTCCTCCCCCGGCAACGGCAACGGGGGTTGGGAGGGACTAGTCTAACAACCCCCCATTTTTGGTGGCCCCGCGCACACCACGTTGACCCTAAATCTTCCTACGATTTGTCTCGGGCAGCGAGCCGGGCACGCCCCTCAGCCAACCGCACGTTCAACCACTCCGGCTGCTTGTCTTCATCGGTCGGAAAAATCTCCTGATCCTGCAGGTAACAGATCGGATCTATCGGAGCATCGTCCCAGTCTGCCTCCTGGTCATAGTTGTACTCCGCCGTAGCGCCACCCGATGCCTGCACGACCACAAAAATACTGAACCACGTCCCCGCCCCCGGACGATAAGACGCCGCCCGCAATACCTCAAGAGCGTCGCCAACTTCGTCCGGCGTGGTGGGCGTGTTGTATCGCCCCTCGGGCATCTCGCGGCGACCGGACGGGTTAAAGACTCGCACCTTGAGTGCCGACACGGGGATCGTCATGCTCGCGCGAAACTCGACGTGCTCGTCGCCGTCCTCGAGCATCGCAGACAAAGCTCGCGCTACGGCAGTGAAAGCTTCTTGCTCGGCCAGCAGCCCGTAAGACTCAGACATTCTTGAAGACCCTTTCGATGGGATCGGCACCGTTAATGCTGTATTAAACCTTAAATCTGTCGGTCACCTTGCCTCCGTCTGAATAGTGCGGTCGTACATCGACCATGATCCCGGTATTCGGGTCGGCGGTCAGCATCGTGCGCCACGTGTTCTCCAGATTGAAGAAGCTCTCGCCGCCGCCCCGGTTAAGCGCGCATCACCCAACGCCAAACGCTCCGTATGCGCCAACACCGTGCGCCCCAGATCATCCGTCTTAAACACATGCGCATAACTGGCACCGTCAGCAGCGCTAGCCACGTCCGGATGCACCACATACGTCGTGTTCGGCTGCGGCGTCATCAAATCCGCATTCAAAGTACCCGTACCGCCATACCGCGTCTCCACGTATGCGACCGACCCCTGCGCATCCGTAAAGAAATCTCCACGACCGTCGACGTGATAGACGATGTCCGGCAGCAGGTCCGCGCGCGACGCGAAGGGCGTATCGCGATGACGCTAACAACCGGAGCCGATTTGTCCGCAGGCTAGGAGCTCGTCAACTCGCTCGCAAAATCCACTGCGCCAAGAGCCGGTAGCTCAAATCCGAAGGTTGTTCCGGGGTTGACGGTGATCCCAGCGTCCGCAGGGATCCGTCTGAAGAACTCCAGCCCGGTCATGACAACCACGAACGTTCTGGTCGTTCAAAAGCCCGCATCAAATCAGAATGGGTAAAGACTGCCAGGAAACGACTACCGTCGCGTTCCACCACGAGCGGCTCGAATTCCCCCACGTCCGTGAATGGTGCTCGCGAGAGCAACAGAACCTCTGAGGCTGCCAACGTCCAGAGCAATGCCTGCACAGTCAGCGACCCCTGGCGCGCCTTTACTATGGCGCGTTCGAGCACCGTCGTCGGCCGAGATTCGCTGGTCATCTAGAACATCCTCTCCAAAATACGTAATAGCTTCTTGATAAGTTGCCTCGGAAGCGCATCCGCGGGCCCCGAACCGGCCGACCGGCATCCGCCTCAGGCCCGACCTCCAGCTTTAGGCCACACCCAGCGGTCGAGCGTCAGGTTCCAGAAACACTCCGCGCAGTTTGAGGAATGACATTGAGCAAGAATAGGAAGCACGTACAGCAGGGTGATAATTGCTCGCACGGGAGCTGAATACGCCAACCATTGGCTGGCCAAGCCACAGCTCTTCCCGTCCACCATATTGCTGCTGCGAAACCACACGGAGGGAAGCGCCTGATTCGAGTTCTTCCACTAATCCTGCCAAGAAATCGTCACGATCTCGAACTCATTGAGTCGAAAAGAGCGGACCGCCGGAAATGCTGCCTGCCGACTCGATGATCTCAGTCACGCTGGCATTGGCGAAATATGAGAACTGCACATCCGGCTGCAACCGATAGGGATCACGCTTTACGAACCGGATGGGACCGCGCTGCCCGACCAGCAATCTCACGAGCCCATCCTCTTCACGCGCAGAAATACCAGCGGCATACTCCCCGACGCGACCGGGAACCTGCAGCCGCGCCAGTCCCTCCCTCTGACGGACATTCCCAGCCAGTTCAACAGCGAGGGCCCTCTCGATGTCCGTCACATCATCTGAACTCATGACGAACCGTTCGGCCTCACTGCGCTCTGCTCGTGTGAGGGCGAAGGAGTCCGATCCTCCCCCACGAACATAGAACCGAATTTCTCCTCCACCGTCGGCGATCACGACGGCGGATTCGCCGGAGTCAAACGTGATGGTGTTTGCCGCCCGGTCTACCCAGCGTCGGAAAGCTGACGAAAAGACATTGACGTTCACTTGATCAGCACCCCAAGTAGGTCGTAGACCGGAACGGCTTCGCCAGCGTCATCAATGTATCTGATCTGAATACCTCCACCGGCACGACCAACGCCTGGCGCTATTTCACTCACCTTGACTGTCCACCCCGGCGGCAAGACACCCATGACGTCGTAGGCAGCGAATGGCTTATCCAGTGACGAGATTGGCAGAGATCGCGCTTCGAAGGGTGCTGAAACTCCGTCGACTCTCAAACCGAGATAGGTACCTCCCGGATAGCCGATCCGGTCAAGTGTTGTCCCATAGTCGCGCTGAAGCGCACCGTAGTCGTCGTAGGCGACGCGGGTACCGCGGGTGGCGCCAGAATTCGGCGGGTAATTATCGTGCCCGTTTAGAAACACGTAGCGAGAATCGAACGTCCCTTGACTAAGCGGAGTTCCGTCCACCTCACGCCCGTACGGCGCGGCGGAGTCAGCAATAAGGTCGAAAGTTTTCTCGTTCATCGGCGTCTCCACGGGGTAAGTTGACGTGCCAGATCCCGACAGGGTCTCACCATAGTGCAGATCTTTCGGCGTAACGGGATCATCTGCTAAGCGTTCCCAGCCCTCACCTCGAGATGCGCAAGAATGAAGCGGGTCTGTCAACGTGTCGATTCGATCTTGAATGGATGCAGCGGGGATTTCGCCATCGCCGGTATCGAGCCGGTCAGAGCTCGCGGCCGCATCGGCCTCGAGCTTGTCGAAGTCGGCATTGATGTCATCAGAGAGTTTGTCGAATCGCTCATCGAGGTCAACGACGCTGGTGGTCGGCGTGCCCGCTGAGGGCGCTCCATCGCCCGAGACCGTCGCCAGGCCCGCGGGCCGTGCGCCCTCGCCCACGCCGGATGCGTCCGCCGAGGACCGCGACAGACCCTGCGGTGGCGCTGCATCCGCTGCTGAAGGCATGGCGTTATTGGCAACCGGGGATGCCTGAGCCTGGTCGGCACTGCTGCCGACAGGCGTCGCATCCGCTTGGCCATTCGCCCCGGTCGGAGCGGCGTCATCAAAATTTCTGCCGCCGGGCTGGTAACCGGTGACATTGCCGTCAAGCGCTGGGTGGCTGACAGCCGGTGGCGCATCAACAGCCGGCACGGCCGAGCCTGCCGTAGCAGATGGGCCCACCGAAACTGAGGCCAGCACCCGCTCCCGGCCTGCGTCGCTTGGCGCGTCAGTGTCGGCGTCCGTCGGGAGACGGTCAGAGCTGCCGGCAGCACCCGCAACCGGCGGCACCGAGTCGTCGTGCCTGTCGCGCGGTGCATCGGCATCGGCATCGACATCTGGAGGAAGACGGTCAGAACTACCAGACGCGCCCGATGCCGGCACGACATCATCATTTGCGCGGGGAGCGTCAACATCCGGGCGAACGACGGGCCCTGCAGCCGCGCCCGGAACGGCCGGAGCATTCAGCGCGCCCGGCGACGTCGTCGTTTCGGACCCCGCCGGAGTACCCGCGGCCACAGCACCAATGACAATCGCCTGCGCATTAAACGAACCCTCCGTGATCAGGGACGACACCCCACCCTCAATGCCACCACCCGCCGCATTCGCCGCAATTTGCACACCGAAACCATCAACCCGCCACCCGAACCGCCAAGGCCGCCGCACCCACACCGGCCGAAATACCCGCCGTGAACGCCGCCAACGCCGCCAACGCCAGGCTGATCCCCACCGTCGCCGCGATCTCCACCGCCAACTGCGCCAACATCTTCCACACCTCAGCGTGGGCACTCTCCACGTCCCCGGCATACTCCGTGCAGTCCTCCGACAACGACCGCGCCTCCGACACCAACGCCCGCACCTCGGTCGCCAACCCCGACACCATCGTCGAAATACCAGCAACCTCCACCGACTCAGCGGATGCCAACGGCTGATCGTCCATCATCGGGCTGGTCGTCTGGCTCGTGATCGGCGCGCAGAACAGCGACGCGACCGCGGCATCCGTTGCGGTAACGACGACGTCCAGAAACGTGCACGTCACCTAGGACGGCCCGGACGTGCTCTATGCGCTCTTCGCTGTGGGTGGCCACAGCGGCGACGTGCTCGATGTGTCGCAGCTTGTGAGGAGCCGGGAAGCCTGGATTCCCCGCGCGCCACTGCTCATCGGCGACGAAATCCTCGACGAGTGGCGCACCCTCTTCGACCCGGCGCTGCTCCTCGAGTCGCTCGCCGGCGGCGCCGACCCGTCCACGGGCCCGGTCACCGGAGAACCGGCGCGCATCAGTGTCGTGATCGACTCGGGCGAGGGGTCGGCTGGCAGTCTCGTGATCGCGGCCGACGGGCATCCGCCGCCCAGCCGTCTCACCGTGGGCGACGCGCTCAGAGTTGCTGACGTGCGCTTTTCGGCGTGGGGAACGGTCGTTACGATTTCGACGCCGGCACCGATCGTGCAGGCCTGCTAGACGAGCGCTACCAGCCGGCGATGCCGGCGCAGGCGATGCCGAGGCGGTTCAGGCCGGCCTCCTGGTCGGTGAATGCGCGCCACACCCCCGCGGTGTCGCCCGATCGGGCCGCCTGCTCCATCGCGTCGAGCGTGCGCGGGGCGCCCGCCGCCCACTTCACGTAATCCGCGTTGTCGATGCCGTCAGCGCCCTCCGCGGCGACCGTGCGCACCGGGCCGATCAGCGAAATGACCATCGGCATCACCGTGGCATTGCCCTGACTCTCAATCACACGCTGCATAAGAGCGACGACGGGTTCGGCCAGGCGGGTGCAACGGTCACGCAGCACGGCGGTCATCCGTTCGCCTTCGTTTGGTTGTTTCTGGGCATGTACCAGGCCGAGGTATTCGTCACGTCATACGTCACGGCAACCCCGTGACGTTCGGCGGCGGTCACGAGAGCCTGAACCGCGTCTTGAAAAACGGGGTCGACCAGGCCCTGACCCCAGACGCCCTTGAACCCGGTCACCTTCTTGTCGGCGTCGAGGGCGCGCAACACCTTCGGCGGGTTGCCGACCCGGGCCAGCACCCCGTCGGAGTCTGTGACGAAGACGTCGACGAACATCGTCGAGTCCGTGCCGAACAGATGCGTCACGGTTGAGGTGTACGGCGACATCCCCCGAGGAGTCAGCGAATGGTCGTAGATTCTCACGTAGCTGACCTCGGCCCAGGCGATGGTTCCCAGTCGCGGCAGGCCAAGACCAACCTCGGAGACGGACAGCGCGAGGCGATTGTCGGCATTCCACTTGTTCTCGGCCTGGCGCGCGGTGAACAAGCTGGTCGCTGCTCCGATGCCAAAGATGAGAATGGCGAAGACGTACGCGAACCACGAACGGGCCGTGAGGGCGCTGGCGACCAGGCCGCCCAGAAGAAAGAGCGTGAAAACCAGGCCGGCGACGGTGTTGGCTCGCCGATACTTGGCGGCGAGGCCCGGCGCGTACCGGGCAACGTAGGCGTTCGCCAGGTTGGGCGGCGTTGGTTCCATGGTTGCAGCTCCTCACGTACGTCGCTGGAGGCAAATCGACGTCAGCGGGCCGTCCTGACCCCCATTCGCGGACTAGTCGACGAGCCTCCATCGTACTGTGTCGCAATTTGGAGCGACGCGGGCAGCACCTGCGGTGGGAGTTATCTCTGTAGCGCGAGTGACTCGAGCAGTTCGGGGGCGCGGCGGTCGAGCCGCGCGCCACCCCAGCGGATACCCATCTGGAAGAACACCAACCCGAGTATTAGACCCACGACCAGCGCGAGCCAACTGAAGAGCGCCTGACCGGTCACCGCAGCCACGATCAGCAGCGTGAGCTCGGGCGCGACCAGTAGGGAAAGAATCCCCCAGGTAGCCATCGACGATACGACGGTCGTGAAGCCAGCCCCTGGCGGCGACTTGAACGGGCTGTCGCCCGGAGCCGGAACCGGAACCACTACCGTCGCCGAGGACACACTCGAAAGCCCCAGGCCGCTGAGCAAAATACCGATCGACAGGCCGAGGATTCCCGGCAACAGGCTCCACGTGGAGGAGAGCATTACCGATACGACCGAGAAGATGAGCACAATTGGTCCAGCGAAAACCAAAACCGCCAGGGCCCGACCGGTGCGGTCAGCAATTCCGGTGACCCCGAGTGACATATGGCTGGCGAAGGCGGTGCCGTCGTAGGACAGATCGGTGAAGATGGCGAGGGCGAGAAACAGCGCCGCGATCGGCGCCATCGCGTTGAAGAACGCGGGCGAGTCGTTCGTCGAACTGTAGAACCACAGAAGCGCGGGCATCAGCGGAACGAGAATCAGTTGCTTGGAATAGCGCGGATCCCGAATCCAGTAGGTGAGCGAGCGCGCCATGACCGCCCCGGTTGGCGTTTCGGGAACGACCGCGAACAGACCGAGTTTGCCGTGGGTGCTCGCGCGCGCGGTGGAACGCGGCGGCGCGACGAGCACAGTGGCCAGGGCTCGTCGCCACACAAGCGCCATCACCACCAGTGTCGCCAGGCCAATCAGAAATTTGAGCCCGGCGATGCCGTAGTGGCCGAGCGCGAGTTCCGACGGCACCGCCCAGAGGGCTCCGAGGGGTGTCCACGATAGTGCCTCGGCCACCCCGGGCAAGGCATCCTGGGCGTTGCTGATCCCGCTGGAGACACCGACAATGATCGGTCCGGCGAGGAACATCGGAATAAGGATGAGCGTTCCGCCCACTTCGCGAAACCGGCGCCCCGAGGTGAGCGTGCTGCTGAGGGACGCCACCATGCGCGATCCCACGACACACGTGAGTGCGGCGAGCACCCCGCACACAAGCGCGACCACGGCGATGAGCGGATGCCGCCACCAGGTTGTTGCTGTGGCGAGGGCGGCGAGAACTGTAACGATACCGGGGATGCCGAGCACCCCGGCAAACATGAGCCCGATCTGCATCTGGCCGAGCGGGATGGGAAAGTTTACGAGCCGGGCGGTGTCGAGGGTCTGGTCGATGCCGGCCACCACGATAGGCAGCACGAGCCAGCCGAGAATCGTCGCCGACCCGGCCAGAATGACTATGGTGCGCGCCAGTTCCACCGGGGCGTTGCCAAGAACCACCAGGCCGAAGGTGACGATTAGGAGCAGACCGAGACCATAGACGGCACCAAAGATCAGGGCCACCACCTGCCACGGACTGCGGCGCAGGCCATTGCGGAGCAGAAGCAGGCGTAGCGTTACGAGATGTTTAACCACGCCGGCCCCTCTGCGTGGTGGCGGCCACCGACAAGTTGCACGAAGCGCTCTTCGAGGGTAGACCCAGCGCGCACTTCATCGATGGTGCCCGCGGCCACAACACGGCCGGCGGCGATCACGGCCACATGGTCACACATCCGCTGCACTAGGTCCATGGCGTGGCTAGACACGATTACGGTGCCACCCGAGCGCACATAGCCCTGCAAAATGTCGCGGATGTTCGCAGCCGACACCGGGTCGACCGATTCAAAGGGTTCGTCGAGCACGAGCAGTCTCGGGGCGTGCACGAGAGCACAGGCTAGCGCGATCTTCTTGGTCATGCCGGCGGAATAGTCCACCACGAGGTTGCCGGCGGCGTCTTGAAGGTCGAGCAGGCGTAACAGGTCCGCCACGCGTTCAGCCACGGTGTCGCGGGTCATGCCCGAAAGCAGGCCCGAGTAGGTGACGAGTTGTTCGCCGGACAGCCGGTCGAAAAGCCGCACGCCGTCGGCCAGGATGCCCACGAGTCGCTTGGCCTCGAGCGGGTTCTGCCACACGTCGACACCCTGAATCCAGATCTTCCCAACGTCCGGGCGCAGCAGGCCGGTCGCCATCGACAGCGTCGTGGTCTTGCCGGCACCGTTGGGTCCGACGAGACCGTAGAAGGAGCCAACGGGCACGTCGAGGTTGATGCCGTTCACGGCCACGGTTTCGCCGAAGCGCTTGCCGAGCCCACGAATCGAGAGCGCGGCCGAAGCGTTACCTTGTAGCGTGGGCGGCGGGGAGGGCTGCGGCGCAGGCGGTGGGGCTGCCTGCGCGTTTGCGTTGATCCGCTCACGGATCGACTCGGCTTCGGTGGGCTCCGGCATGGCATTGACCTCTTCCTGGTGTGCTGTCATCTATTCGAGCTTGCCGCGCGGGCCCGATAATCGTTACGGCTACTTCAGGGTATAGACAGCGCATACCGGGGCGCATCTCCTGAGGTACGTGAAGTGCAGCGTTTTCGCCGATCGGTGTGACCCTGAACCGGCAAAGGCCCCCGAATTTTCGGGGGCCTTCGGCTTTACTGCGAGCTTTAGAAGTCCCAGTCGTCGTCTTCGGTTACGACGGCTTTACCGATCACGTACGACGAGCCAGACCCGCTGAAGAAGTCGTGGTTCTCGTCGCCGTTCGGTGAGAGCGCCGAGAGAATCGCCGGGTTCACGTCGCAGACGTCCTTGGGGAAGATGGCTTCAAACCCCAGGTTCATCAACGCCTTGTTGGCGTTGTAGTGCAAAAACATCTTCACGTCTTCGGTCAGACCGACCTCGTCGTACAGGTCCTGCGTGTACTGCACCTCGTTCTCGTACAACTCGAAGACCAGGCTGAACGCATAGTCCTTGATCTCGTCGCGGCGCTCCTGGGTCTCTTTTTCCATACCCTTTTGAAACTTGTAACCGATGTAGTAACCGTGCACCGCTTCATCCCGAATGATCAAACGGATGAGGTCGGCCGTGTTGGTCAGGCGCGCCCGGCTGGAGAAATACATCGGCAGGTAAAAGCCGGAGTAGAACAGGAACGACTCCAGCAGCACCGAGGCGACCTTGCGCTTGAGCGGGTCATCGCCCTGGTAATACTCCATGACGATCGAGGCTTTGCGCTGCAGGTTTTCGTTCTCGGTCGACCAGCGAAACGCCTCGTCGATGTCCTTGGTGTTGCTGAGGGTGGAGAAGATCGACGAGTAGCTCTTGGCGTGCACCGATTCCATGAAGGCAATGTTCGTGTACACGGCCTCTTCGTGCGGAGTGATGGCGTCGGGAATGAGCGAGACGGCGCCCACGGTGCCCTGAATCGTGTCGAGCAGGGTGAGCCCGGTGAACACGCGCAGGGTGAGCTGCTGCTCCACCGGGGTCAGCTGGTTCCACGACTGGATGTCGTTGCTGAGCGGAATCTTCTCCGGCAGCCAGAAGTTGTTGGTCAGCCGGTTCCAGACCTCGACGTCTTTCTCGTCTTCGATCCTGTTCCAGTTGATCGCGTCCACGTGCGACACCAGCTTGAGCTTGTCAATCATTGGAGGTAGTCCTTCGTTCAAGTCGTGTAAAGAATGTTCAGCGAACTTAAAGCGCGCACGAGACGCAACCCTCGATTTCCGTCCCCTCCAGGGCCATCTGGCGCAGACGGATGTAATAGATGGTCTTAATGCCCTTTTTCCAGGCGTAGATCTGGGCCCGGTTGATGTCGCGGGTCGTTGCCGTGTCCTTGAAGAACAACGTGAGCGAGAGCCCCTGGTCAACGTGCTGGGTGGCCGCGGCGTAGACGTCGATAACCTTCTCGGCACCGATCTCGTAGGCGTCCTGATAGAACTCCAGGTTGTCGTTCGTCATGAACGGCGCGGGGTAGTACACGCGGCCCAGCTTGCCTTCCTTGCGAATCTCAATCTTCGCCGCGATCGGGTGAATCGACGCGGTCGAGTTGTTGATGTACGAGATAGAGCCGGTCGGCGGCACGGCCTGCAGGTTCTGGTTGTAGATACCGTGCTGCACAACGGATGCCTTCAGCTCGGCCCAGTCTGCCTGCGTTGGAATCGACACCCCGGCCTGCGCAAAGAGCTCGGCGCCGCGGGTCGTGGTCGGCTCCCAGACCTGGTCGGTGTACTTGTCGAAGAATGCACCAGAGGCGTAGGCGGAGTCTTCGAAGCCTTCAAAGGTGCGCCCGCGTTCGATCGCGATGGCGTTCGAGGCGCGCAGGGCGTGGAACAGCACCGTGTAGAAGTAGATGTTGGTGAAGTCGATGCTTTCGGCGCTGCCGTAGTAGACGCGCTCGCGGGCGAGGTAGCCGTGCAGGTTCATCTGGCCGAGGCCGATGGCGTGCGAGCGGTCGTTGCCGTCTTCGATCGAGCGCACCGAGCTGATGTGGCTCTGCTCTGACACCGCGTTCAAGCCGCGAATGGCGGCGTCGACGGTGCGGCCGAGGTCGCCGGAGTCCATCGCCAGGGCAATGTTCATCGACCCGAGGTTGCAGGAGATGTCCTTGCCGATCTCGTTGTACGACAGGTCTTCGTGGTACGTCGTCGGGGTGTTCACCTGCAAAATCTCGGAGCACAGGTTCGACATGTTGATGCGGCCCTGGATGGGGTTGGCCTTGTTCACCGTGTCTTCAAACATGATGTACGGGTAGCCCGACTCAAACTGAATCTCAGCGAGGGTCTGGAAGAACTCGCGCGCCTTCATCTTCGACTTCTTAATGCGAGGGTTGTCGACCATCTCGTGATACTTCTCGGTCACGGAGATATCAGCGAAGGGCATGCCGTAAACGCGCTCAACGTCGTAGGGCGAGAAGAGGTACATCCACTCGTCATTTTTAGCCAGCTCGAAGGTGATGTCGGGAATGACGACACCGAGCGAGAGGGTCTTGATGCGAATCTTCTCGTCGGCGTTCTCCCGCTTGGTGTCGAGAAAACGCATGATGTCGGGGTGGTGCGCGTGCAGGTACACGGCGCCGGCGCCCTGGCGGGCACCGAGCTGGTTGGCATAGCTAAAAGAGTCTTCAAGCAGCTTCATGACCGGGATGATGCCGCTGGACTGGTTCTCTATCTTCTTGATCGGGGCGCCGGCCTCACGAATGTTGCTGAGCAGCAGGGCCACGCCCCCGCCGCGCTTGGAAAGCTGCAGCGAAGAGTTGATGCCGCGGGAGATCGACTCCATGTTGTCTTCAATGCGCAGCAAAAAGCACGAGACGAGCTCGCCGCGCTGCGCCTTGCCGGAGTTCAAAAAGGTAGGGGTCGCCGGCTGAAAGCGACCAGCGATGATCTCTTCGACCAGGGCGACGGCGAGTTTTTCGTCTCCGGCAGCCAGGCCCAGCGCGGTCATCACGACGCGGTCTTCGAACCGCTCGAGGTACCGCTTGCCGTCGAAGGTCTTCAGCGTGTAGGAGGTGTAGTACTTGAACGCGCCGAGAAAGCTCTGAAAGCGAAACTTCTTGGAGTAAGCCAGGTCGTTCAGGCTTGTGATGAACTCGAACGAGTACTGGTCGAGTACGGCCTGCTCGTAGTATTCCTTCTCAACCAGGTAGTCGAGGCGCTCACGCAGCGAGTGAAAGAACACCGTGTTTTGGTTCACGTGTTGCAGAAAGAACTCGCGGGCGGCCTGGCGGTCTTTGTCGAACTGAATCTCTCCGTTCGGGCCGTACAGGTTGAGCATCGCGTTGAGCGAGTGGTAGTCCATGCCCAACGGTGCATCGATGGGCGTGACCTTCACGGCTGTTGTTTCCAAAATTCTTCCAATCCGTCGTGAACGATGCGCACATCATCCGGTGTTCCAAATACTTCAAAGCGATAGAGGTGAGGCACCTTGCACTTAGCGGCGATGATGTCGCCGGCCAGACAGTAGGCCGTACCGAAATTCATGTTGCCGGCGCCGATGACGCCGCGAATCAACGACCGATTGGTTTCGTTGTTCAAAAATTTGATGACCTGCTTGGGTACCGCCCCGCCCATACTGCCGCCGCCATAGGTGGGCACGCACAGCACGAACGGCTCCTCGGCGACGAGCGGCTCCTCGCGCGCGTGCAGAGGAATGCGCGCTGCCGACCGACCGAGCTTCTCGACGAACCGACGCGTGTTGCCCGAGGTGCTCGAGAAGTACACGATGTCAGTCATCTAGTGTGGCGTTTCTGGTCGGGCGACAGGTGGTTCGGGGTGTTGCGCGTTGATGGTGACTACGCGAGGCGAGCGGCGAGTGCGTTGATCTTGTCGGGGCGAAAGCCTGACCAATGTTCTTCGTCGGTGATCACGACGGGGGCCTGCAGGTACCCAAGGGCCTTGACGGCTTGCAGGGCGTTTTCGTCGACCGAGAGGTCGAGCACCTCGTACTCGATGCCCTTGTTGTCGAGGGCGCGGTAGGTGGCCGTGCACTGCACGCAGGAGGGCTTCGTGTAAACGGTGATTGCCATGGTTATGGCCTTTCTTCTTGGCAGTTCAGTCTAAATCCGTTCGACATACTTCGCAAGTATGTTCGATGAAACTCTGTGATAGCCCGCAAAAGTTCGTTAGTGATCGCGGTGCATACCATGGTGCAAAATGAGCAAGTGTGCTGTCTGGCCGTAGCGCCTGACTAGAGTTTCAATACTACATCTTGTGATCTCCCGGCTCAATAGCCACTACATGCAGTAATTACATTTGTGTAGTTATCCACCGAGATTCCACATGTTGCCCACAGCTCCACGATGAGAAACCGCCCGGATTCCGCGGAACTTCGGCCAGTTATCCACAGGCACGGTTCTCGACATTATTTTGCCTGTGGAATCGCTGGCGGCGTGTCGAGCCCGGCGGCCAGCGGGCATCCGCCGTTAACCGCAAAGCTGGCCGGGCGCGCAGAAACGGACCGGCCGCCACAGAAGGTGGAGACCGGCCCGTCGGGCGGTGCTGGCTAGCAGTGGATGCTGCGCGCTACTTGGTCAGCGGCGATAGCTTCGGGTCGCTGGCGTACGCCTCGGCCGCATTCTCCTTGGTGACGATGACCGGGGGGATCAGGTACGCCGGCACGATCTTGTTGCCGTTGTCGTAGGTGTCGTCGTTGGTCTCAGGAGTGCCGCCGGTCTGCAGCGCCTTGATCATGTCAATGGCCTGCGCAACGAGAAGACGGGTGTCCTTGTTGATGGTGGAGTACTGCTCTCCCGCCATGATCGACTTGACCGACTCCACTTCGGAGTCCTGACCGGTGACAACCGGAATGGGCTTGCCAGCCGCTTTCACCGAGGTGATGATGGCGCGGGCCAGGGTGTCGTTGGGCGAGAGCACCCCGTCGATTTCCTTGTCACCGTAGGTGCTGGTGAGCAGCGAGTCCATGCGGCTCTGGGCGTTTTCGGCCTTCCAGTCGGCCGTCGCGGTCTGCTTGATGTCGGTCTGACCGGAGGCGACGACGAGGGTTCCGTCGTCGATCTTCGGCTGCAGCACGCTCATCGCACCGTTGAAGAACACGGGCGCATTGGCGTCGGCGGAGTTGCCCGAGAACAGTTCGATGTTGTACGGTCCCTCGGGCTTCTGGGCTGCGAGACCATCGAGCAGCGCTTGCCCCTGGAGCTCGCCGACCTTGAAGTTGTCGAAGGCTACGTAGTAGTCGACGTCGTCGGTGTTCAGGATGAGGCGGTCATAGGCGATGACGATGGCACCGGCGTCGTGGGCGTCCTTGACCTGCGTGCCGAGCTGGCCGCCGTCCTGGGCTCCGACGATGATGACCTTGGCGCCGTTGGTGACCATGGCGGAGATCTGGTCCTGCTGGTCCTTGACCGTCGTCGACGCTCCGGCGTACTGCACGTCACCCTCGAATCCGGCCTCCTTGAGGCCGTCCTCGAAGAGTCCGCCGGCCAGCACCCAGTTCTCGCTCGTCTTCGAGGGAAGGGCGACGCCGATGACGGAGTCCGCCGCGAATCCGGCTGCCGCATCGCTGCCGCCGGCCGTCTCTGGCGCTCGGCTTGAGCAGCCGGAGAGCGCCATGAGCGCTACCGCGGCTACCGCTGTGACCGTGAGAATTTTTCGCATGTCAATCACTTTCTGTTTTGGGTTGTAGAGGATAGAGCGGGAAAATCGTCGCACCGGTGGCGTTCAAGGAACGCTGGCGTTCAATTCGTGGGGTTGTCCGCGGGCCGCGCCGAGGAGGGCGTGCCGGCATCCGGGAGCACCGCGGGGGGAGGTTGCGGCGGATCCGACACCCTGCGGTTGCGGGTGAGCAAACCGATGATCGACGGTCGACCCTGGCTCTTGTTCCAGACGTCCACGCCGACGGCAGCTAGAAGTACCATGCCCTTGATGATCTGCACCAGGTCGGAGCCCACGCCGAGCAGCTGCAGTCCGTTGTTCAGAACGGCCATGACCAGACCACCGACGATGGAACCAATCACTGTTCCAATGCCGCCTGACACCGCCGCGCCTCCGATGAAGACGGCCGCGATGGCGTCGAGTTCCCAGCTCAGGCCGTCTTGAGGGCCGGATGCCCCGGCGCGAGCCACGAAGATCATACCGGCCAGGGAGGCCAGGATCGACATGTTCATCATGACGAGAAAGTTGACCCGGCGGGAGTTGACACCGGAGAGTTCCGCAGCGAGCTTGTTGCCGCCAACCGCGTAGACATGGCGACCGACGATGGTGTTGCGGGTGACGAAGCTGTAGAACAGGACCAGCACACCGAGGATGATGCCCGACACCGGAAAACTCGTGCCAACCCGGCCACCGGCAAAGAGGAAGGTTGCGTAGATGACGACCGCGTCGAGCAGTCCGACCTTGAGTACGCTGCCCCAGAGTGGGGACATCTCGGAGTGCATTGTTTTCTGTACCTTGCGCGCCCGCCACTCACGAACGGCAATCGCGACGGCGATCAGAAAGCCCAGTACGAGCGTGAGGTTGTTGAATCCGGTGATCGGTCCCACTTCGGGGAGATAGCCGGCACCGATCAGGGTGAAGCCGTCCGGAACCGGCACGGTGTCGGCGTTGCCGATCAACTGGTTGCCGCCACGAAAGATGAGCATGCCGGCCAGCGTCACGATGAAGGCGGGAACACCGATGTAGGCCACCCAGAATCCCTGCCAGGCGCCGATCAGCGCGCCGACGAAGAGGCCAAAAAGTATGGCGAGGGGCCAGGGAAAGTTCCAGTCCGACATGGAGATGGCCACGACGATGCCGGAGAACGCCGCGACCGAACCGACCGACAGGTCGATATGGCCGGCGATGATCACCATGACCATGCCGATGGCAAGAATGAGAATGTAGGAGTACTGGCTGACCAGGTTGATCAGGTTGCCCGACGAGAGGGTGAGGCCGTCGGTCAGAAACTGGAACAGCAGGATTATGGCGATCAGGCTGAATAGGATTCCAAATTGACGCAGATTACCCTTGCCGCGGCCGAAGATCGACTTGCGACCTTCGTCTTTTTTCGTGTCGATCGGGGCCGTGTTGCTGCTCATATGCTGCGCACCTTCTTCTTGGCAGAGGTCATGCTTTTCATCAGGGATTCCGGGTCGGCATCGGCACCGTCAATGCAGTCGGTGATTGCGCCCTCGAAGATTGTGTAGATGCGGTCGGCCAGACCGAGCAGCTCCGGCAGCTCGGACGAGATCAGGATCACGCCCTTACCCTGGGCGGCGAGGGCCTGGATGATGCCGTAGATCTCGTATTTCGCCCCGACATCGATGCCTCGGGTGGGTTCATCCAGGATCAGGATGTCGGGGTCAGTGAACATCCACTTGGCCAGCACCACCTTTTGCTGGTTACCACCGGAAAGTTTGCTCACGCCCATGTCGACGTTGGGCGTCTTGATGCGCAGGTTTTTGCGGTACTCCTCGGCGATGGAGTATTCCTTGGCGTCGTTCACGACGGGGCCGGCGGAGATTTTCGAGAGCTTGGCCGAGACGATGGAGCGCTTGATGTCGTCGAGCAGATTGAGCCCGAGCGCCTTGCGGTCTTCACTCACGTACGCGAGACCGTGCTCGATGGCCTCGCCAACGTTGCGCAGCTCGATCTCCTTGCCGTCCTTGAAGATTTGGCCGGAGATGAAGTTGCCGTACGAGCGGCCGAAGATGCTCATGGCGAGCTCGGTGCGCCCGGCACCCATCAGCCCGGCGATGCCGACGATCTCGCCGGTGCGAACGGTCAGGTTGGATCCTTTCACGACCATCCGCTCTGACACCTGCGGGTGTTGCACGGTCCAGTCCCGCACCTCGAAGAACACCTCACCGATTTTCGGTGTTCGGTCGGGAAACCGGCTCTCCAGGCTGCGCCCGACCATGCCGCGAATGATGCGGTCTTCATTGACGCCGTCGGCGGCGATGTCGAGGGTCTCGATGGCCCGACCGTCGCGGATAATGGTGATGGAGTCGGCGATCTGTTCGATCTCGTTGAGCTTGTGCGAGATCATGATCGAGCTGATTCCCTTGCCCTTGAGCCCCCGAATGAGGTCGAGCAGGTGCTGGGAGTCGGCCTCGTTGAGCGCGGCGGTCGGCTCGTCGAGAATGAGCACCTTCACTGACTTGTTGAGGGCTTTGGCGATTTCAACCAGCTGCTGCTTGCCAACGCCGATGTTCTTGATCAGGGTGTCGGGGTCGTCGCGAAGACCGACCCGGGCGAGGAGCTCGTAGGCGGTGCGTTTGGCACCGACCCAGTCGATGGCGCCCCACTTGGTGGGCTCATTGCCCAAAAAGATGTTCTCGGTGATCGAGAGTTCAGGAATGAGGGCCAGTTCCTGATGGATGATGGCAATTCCGGCGGCTTCGCTCGACCGAATGTCCTTGAACCGCATCTCAGCGCCCTGAAAAATGATGTCACCCGAATATGAACCGTACGGGTATACCCCGGAGAGCACTTTCATGAGGGTGGACTTGCCGGCACCGTTCTCGCCGCAGATCGCGTGGATTTCTCCGGCCCTGACGGTGAGCGACACATTGGAGAGCGCTTTCACTCCCGGAAACTCCTTGGTGATGGAACGCATCTCCAAAATCACGTGCTCAACCGCCATTGGTTTGCTCCTCCGTCAGCGGCCATTGTGACCGTTCACATCGAAGTCTATGCTGGCCTCTGCGCCCAGTCATGTCAAGGGCCGTTAATAACGCTTAAGTAACGGCAGCCGAGAGACCGGCACCGGTCCGGTCGATCCACGCACAACCAACCGCGGAGCAATGGGGGCCGTTGGCACTTCCACACCCGTTCCCATCTCACGCAGGAGCGTCGCGAAGGCCAGACGGCCGATCCCGTCAAAGTCCTGATGCACCGTGGTGAGTGGTGGCCAGCTGTGGCTGGCCACCGGCACGTCGTCGAATCCAACGATGCTCACGTCGCCCGGAACGCTGAGCCTGGCGTCGTGCAAGGCGTGCAGCAGCCCCAATGCCATTTCGTCATTGGCCGCGAACACCGCCGAGAAGTCCCGAGAACGGAGCAGCTCCTGACCCGCGAAATACCCGAAGTCGGCGCTCCAGTCTCCGAGAATCGGCGGGTTGGTCATCAGGTCGGCGTCGTCGATCTCGAGCAGGAATCCGCGCATGCGCGCTTCCGCCTCGTTCCAGTCCTGCGGACCGGCCAGGTGAACGATCTCCCGGTGACCTAAATCGATGAGGTGTCGGGTCGCCATCCTGGCACCCAGAATCTGGTCGGCCGCGAGCGCCCGCAGGTCGTGTTTTCCGGTGGATTGCAGGCTGACGTATGGCACAGCGATATCCAGACGCTCGAGCACATCAAAGACTCGTTCCTGCGGCGCAATGATCACGAGGCCCTCAACCGCCTGGTCGAGAAGGTGCTCCAGGGCATCCTCGATCGCCGCCGGGTCGGCCACGCCCAGATTGGCGGTGTCGACGAAGTATCCCTGCCGCCTGGCGGCGTCCTCGATGGCAGCGACGCTTCGGGCCGGACCGTATTGGGCGCTCGACGCGGTCAGCACGCCGATGGTGCGGGACCGCCCCTTCGACAGCGCCCTGGCCGCCTGGTTCGGTCGGTATTGCAGCTCCTCCATCGCCTGGAGAATGCGGGCCTTCGTAGTTTCTCGAATGCTGGGGTGGTCGTTGAGCACGCGCGATACCGTCTGGTGGGATACCCCGGCGAGGCGCGCAACATCACGGATGCTGGGTGCGCGATCTTTGGGAAGATCTGCCGACATTGACAACCTTGCTCGCATGTGCACGGTCACAATTGTGAGCGCAGGTCCATTATGCTCCCCGGCCGGTTTTCCCGCGGACCCAGTTTTTGGGGCACCGTCTGGCCCGGCGTACGGCACCGAAGGTACGAGACGAAAACCGACGGAAGAGGCCACACTGTACGCATGCCCATTCTGAACAAAGACATGACCCTGTGCATTTCGTTGTCGGCCCGGCCGAGCAATCTGGGCACCCGGTTTCACAACTATCTCTATGAGGAGTTGGGCCTGAACTTCATCTACAAGGCGTTCGCTCCGACTAACCTGGCCGATGCGATTGCGGGCGTGCGCGGGTTGGGCATCCGCGGGTGTGCGGTGTCTATGCCCTACAAGGAAAACGTCATCGCGCTCATCGATGACATGGATGCGTCGGCGTCTGCTATCGACTCGGTCAATACGATCGTGAACGACAACGGCCATCTGACCGCCTACAACACCGACTATTCCGCCGTGCAACGGCTGTTGGCCGAGCACGAGGTGTCGAGCGGGTACTCGGTGATCCTGCGCGGCAGCGGAGGCATGGCAAAGGCCGTCGCCGCAGCCCTGCACGATGCCGGTTTCGCCCGCGGTACGATCGTGGCACGCAACGAGGTCACCGGCCGGGCCCTGGCCACGCTCTACGGCTACGACTGGGCGCCCGAGGTAGAAGGCCTCACCGCCGACCTGATCGTCAATGTCACTCCGATCGGCATGGCCGGCGGCGCCGCGGCCGAACCCACATCGTTTTCTCCCGCGGCGATCGAGGCGGCGAGCATGGTCTTTGACGTGGTGGCCTCGCCCGCCGAGACACCGCTCATTGTGGCGGCGCGGGCGCGCGGCAAGCCGGTCATCACTGGGGCTGAGGTTGTGGCCCTGCAGGCCGAGGAGCAGTTCTTTCTGTACACGGGCATCCGTCCCACCCCCGATCAGGTGCGACGGGCCTCCGCCTTCTCCCGGGCCCCCTGACCCGTGTTCTCTCTGGACGGGGCCCAGGCCCCGTCCCCGGGCCCAGTTTATAAACTGGGCCCACGTTCCGGGCCCGGGCCCCGTCCCAAAAGGCATGCCGGGTTAGGCGCGGGGCAGGGCGCTCTCGAGGTCGGCGATGAGGTCAGAGGCGTCTTCGATACCGACCGACAGGCGCACGATGTTATCGGGAACCTCCAGCTCGGTGCCGCGCACGGAGGCGTGCGTCATCTCGGAGGGGTAGTTCACGAGCGACTCGACCCCGCCGAGCGACTCGGCCAGCTGGAACAGGTGCATCGACTCGGCGAACAAGCGCGCAGCGGCCGCGCCGCCAGCGAACGCGACGGAAATCATGCCGCCGAAGCCCAACATCTGCTTTTTCGCCAACTCATGGCCGGGGTGGCCGGGCAGGCCCGGGTAGTAGACCTGCGAGATGGCGGGATGACCGTCGAGATACTCGGCGATCGCCTGGGCATTGCGGCAGTGGCGGTCCATGCGCACCGAGAGCGTCTTGATACCGCGCACGGTGAGCCAGGCGTCGAGTGGCGCCGAAACCGGGCCAGCCGCAAACTGCAGAAACTGGGCCTTCTCGTGCAGCTCGTCGTCGTTGATGATGAGAGCGCCGCCGAGCACGTCGGAGTGGCCGCCGAGGTACTTCGTGGTCGAGTGCACGACGACGTCAGCGCCGAATTCAAGCGGATGCTGCAGCGCCGGTGACGCAAAGGTGTTGTCGACGATCGCGACCACGCCGTGCCGGTGCGCGATCTCGGCGAGCGCCGCAATGTCGCTGATCTTCATGAGTGGGTTGCTCGGAGTCTCGACCCAGAGAATCTTCGTTTCCGGGCGAATCGCCGCCTCGACCGCCGCGAGGTCGCTCATCTCGACCGTGGTGTTCTGCACGCCCCAGGCGGCATGCACCTTGTTGATGAGGCGGTGGGTTCCGCCGTAAACGTCGTTGCCGAGCACAACGTGGTCGCCGGGTTTGAGGATGGCGCGAAGGATGGTGTCTTCCGCGGCGAGTCCGCTCGCGAATGAAAGGCCGTGCTTGCCGCCCTCGAGCGCGGCGAGCAGGGTCTCGAGCACGGTGCGGGTGGGGTTACCACCACGGCTGTACTCGTAGCCGCCACGCAGGTTGCCGATGCCGTCCTGCACGTAGGTGGAGGTCTGGTAGATCGGCGGGATGACGGCGCCGGTGGTCGGGTCGAATTCCTGGCCGGCGTGGATGGCGATCGTGTCGAACTTCGGGCTGTTGGCCATGGGTACTCCCTCGTTGAAAATGATGACTAGACGCTCAGGTAGCTGAGCAGGTCGTGCCGGGTGATAACACCGAGCGGCTTGCCGCCGTCGGTCACGAGCAGGGCGTCGTGTTCGGCGAAGGCGGCGCGCGCGGCGGCCACGGGTTCGTTGACGCCGATCAGCGTCAGCGCGTCGCCGACGATGGAGCCGACCCGGTCGGTGAGCTTGGCGTCTCCGGAGAAAACCAATCCCATCAGGGCACGCTCATCCACGGCTCCGAGCACCTCGCCCATAACGACGGGCGGCTTGGCGTTCAGTACCAGCAGCTGTGACACGCCCTGGCTGGTCATGGTTTCGATGGCATCGTGCACGGTGTCGCTCGGGTGCACATAGACCAGTGCCGGCAGGCTGCCCGTCTTCGATTCCAGCAGGTTGGCGACCGTGTGACCGGCCGGTGCGTTGCTGAAACCGTAGCTGCGCATCCACCCGTCGTTGAAGATTTTGCCCAGATAGCCGCGACCGCCGTCGGGCAGCAGCACCACGATCGTGTCGTCAGGGCCGAGCTTCTCGGCCGCGCGCAGGGCAGCGACGACCGCCATTCCGCTCGAGCCACCCACGAGGATTCCCTCTTCGAGGGCGAGGCGGCGGGTCATGGCGAAGGAGTCGGCGTCGGAGACGGCGATGACCTCGTGCACGACGGTGGGGTCGTAAGCACCCGGCCAGAAGTCCTCGCCCACGCCCTCGACAAGGTAGGGGCGGCCGGTTCCTCCGGAGTAGACCGAGCCTTCGGGGTCGGCGCCGATGATGCGTACAGCGTCGTTCGATACCTCACGCAGATAGCGGCCGGTTCCGGTGATGGTGCCGCCGGTGCCGACACCCGCCACGAAGTGCGTCACTGTGCCGTCGGTATCGCGCCAGATCTCGGGACCGGTCGTCTCGTAGTGGCTGAGCGGTCCGTTCGGATTAAAATACTGATTGGGCTTGAAGGCGCCGGGAATATCGCGCGCCAGCCGGTCCGAGACGCTGTAATACGACTCGGGGTCCTCCGGGGCCACCGAGGTCGGCGTCACGACGATCTCGGCGCCATAGGCCGTGAGCACATTGCGCTTGTCTTCGCCCACCTTGTCTGGCAGCACAAACACGCACTTGTAACCGCGCTGTTGGGCCACCAGGGCCAGGCCGACGCCGGTGTTGCCCGAGGTGGGCTCCACGATTGTGCCTCCCGGTTTCAAGAGACCGTCGCGCTCGGCAGCATCGATGATTCGCACCGCGATGCGGTCCTTCGCCGAGCCGCCCGGGTTGAGGTATTCGAGCTTCACGAGCACCGTGGCGCTCACTCCAGCTGTGACCTTGTGCAGTTTGACCAGCGGGGTCTCCCCGATGAGGTCGAGGATGGTGTTTGCGATCTTCATGGAATTTCCTTCTGTCGAGCCGCGCGCTATCAGGCGGGAACGGCCTCGGATTGCACACCGGGCAGGTTACACGCTGGCTCGTTTGCGGCCGGTTACGAACGTGGAGGGTCGGCTAACGACAGCAGCAACACGATGAATAAACGGGCACAATTCCACTCTATCGGGCAGGCAGAGCCGGCGACCAGCCTGAGAAATAACTGTGAGAGCGACATCGGGGGAAGCTACAAGGGCCACTGATACGTTCGAATAGAAGCAGATCCAACAGAGAGGCCCTCGTGACCCCCCAGCCCGGCTCCCCCGCACGCACTCCAGCGAACACCGCGAAAGTGTCCATCAAGGAAGAACGCGCCGCGAAGCGCGCGAAAAAGCTGGAGGAATATCACCGCCAGCAAAAGCGCGGCAAGCGAAACCGGCTGATCGCAATCATCGGCGGCGCAGCGGCCGTGGTCGTCATCATTGCCCTCATCGCGACGGCATTCGTGCTCACCCCGAAGGCGGTCAACTATGCTGGCGGCGGCGCGGGCGATGCATCGACGATCGACGGGGTCGAAACCTTCAGTAACACCACTGGCCACGTCGAGACCGCCGTCACCTACGAGCAGACGCCGCCCGCCGGTGGCGAACACAACGCGGCTTGGCTCAACTGCGGCGTCTACGAGCAGGCCGTTCCCAACGAGAATGCCGTTCACTCGCTCGAGCACGGGGCCATCTGGGTCACTTATGACCCGTCCATCTCCGACGCCGAACTCGACCGGCTCAAAGCCGAACTGCCGTCGAGTTACATCGTGCTCTCGCCTTTTGAGGACATTCCCGCACCGATCGTGCTGAGCGGCTGGAACGCACAGTTGCAGGTTGACAGCGCCGACGACCCGCGCATCGCCGAATTCCTCACCGAGTTTTGGAAGAGCGTCAACGTGCCCGAAGACGGCGCGTCTTGCTCGGGCGCGATCGACGCGCCGGGCAAGGTTTCCTAGAACGCACGCGCACCGTGACTTCTGACAACGCGCAACCCACAGCGGATGCCCGCCGGCCGCAAGCGCGCCGCACGGTTCTGCGCGCCATCGTCGTCTCGGTGGTGGTCACGGCGCTCGTCATGGGCGCCGTGGCCTTTTCTGCGGGCCGGCTCAGTACCATCGTCGACGCCACCCCCGACACGACGAGTGCTGAGGCTGGCTTTACCCGGGACATGCAGGAGCACCACAACCAGGGTGTCGAACTCGCCCTGATCGTGCGCGATCTCACTCAGGATGGGCCCGTTCGGCTGCTCGCCTACGACATTGCGACCACGCAGGCCAAGCAGAGCGGGCAGATGTCGGGGTGGCTCGCCGTCTGGGGTCTGCCCCAGTTTGCGCCGGAACCATCCATGACCTGGATGACCCGACCCACTCTTGCTGGCGAGGGGCACGATTCGTCGCACACGGCCGACTCCGGCGCAGCCCACGTCGCCGGGGATCCGATGCCCGGTCTCGCGACCGCGGCGCAGATCGCGGCGCTCACCGCGGCATCCGGTATCGAAGCTGAACGGCAGTTTCTCGTCATTATGATCGCCCACCACCAGGGCGCGATCGAGATGGCGGAGGCCGTACTGGACCGCAGCACGAATGCTACCGTGCAGGCCTTTGCCACCTCAGTGGTGCTGAGCCAGAAGTCCGAGATCGACCTGATGACCGGCATGCTCGCCGACCGCTCGTAACCCGCCACCGTCGATCTCGGGCCCACCTTACGTCCCCGGGCCCAGTTTATAGACCGGGCCCGGGGACGGGGCCCGGGCCCCGTCCAGAAATACGCCCGGGCACGGGGGCCGCGGAAAAGTCGCGCGGGGCGTTAGGGCGCGGGGAGTCGCTCGGCGGCTTCGGCAGCGACGGGGCTCGCGGTGATTTGGCGGGCGTACAGGCTCGCGTAGACGGCGCCGTGGGCGAGCAGCTCGGCGTGGGTACCTCGCTCGACGATGCGGCCGGCTTCGACGACGAAGATCACGTCGGCGCCGACGATCGTCGACAGGCGGTGGGCGATGGCGATGGTGGTACGACCGTGGCTGGCCGTGTCGAGCGCGGCCTGCACGACGCTCTCCGAGATGGAGTCGAGCGCGCTCGTGGCCTCGTCCAGAATGAGCACCGGCGGGTCCTTGAGCAGCACCCTGGCGATGGCGATGCGTTGCTTCTCGCCGCCGGAGAGCCGGTAGCCGCGCTCCCCCACCATCGTGTCGTACTTGTCGGGGAACGAGTCGATCGTGTCGTGAATGTTGGCGGCGCGCGCGGCCGTGACCAGTTCGTCATCCGTTGCTTCGGGCTTGGCGTAGCGCAGGTTCTCGGCGATCGTCGCGTGGAATAGGTAGGTCTCCTGGCTGACGATGCCAATGTGCGACACGAGCGACTCCTGCTGCAGGTCGCGCACGTCGACGCCGGAAAACAGCACCCGACCGGCCGAGGCCTCATAGAAACGCGGAATCAGATATGACACGGTGGTCTTGCCGGCGCCCGACGGGCCGACGAAGGCCGCGAACTGGCCCGGCTCGATTGTTAATGACACGTCGTCGAGGGTCGGACGCGCGTCACCGCCGGCATCCGGGTAGTTGAAACGCACGTGGTCGAATTCGACCCGACCTCGTTCGGAGCCGGCCGACGGCACCCGGGCGGCATCAGGCTTGTCACTGATCGCCGGCTTGAGGTCGAGGTACTCGAAGATGCGCGCGAACAACGCTGACGAGGTCTGCAGATCGAGCGCGACACGCATGAGCCCGAGCAGTGGAAAGATCAGGCGCGCCTGCACGGTCGTGAAGGCGACGATCGTGCCGGGCGTGACATCCGTGGTGCCGTTGAACATGAGCGCCCCGGCCACGAGATACACGATCGCGGGAATGGCCGACAGGAACACGCTCACCGTGGCAAAGAACCACTGGCCGCTCATCTGCTGGCTGACCTGCAGCCGCACCTGGTTGCGGTTCTCTTCGGCATACCGATCGATCTCGTTCTGCTGCCTGGTGAAACTCTTCGATAGCAGAATGCCAGAAACGCTCAGGGTCTCCTGGGTGATCGCCGTCATGTCCGACAGCGATTCCTGGGTTTTGCCGGCGATGCGTGCCCGCACCTGGCCCACCCGGCGCTGCGCGAACACCAGGATCGGCATCAGCACCACAGCCACGATGGTCAGCTGCCAATTCAGCAGCAGCATCGCAACGAAGGCGGCAATGACCGTGACCGTGTTGCCGAGGATGCTTGAGATGGTGTTGGTCAGCACCGTCGCGACGCCGCCGACATCGTTCTGCAGTCGCGACTGGATCACACCGGTCTTCGTTTTGGTGAAAAAGCTCAGCTCCATCGCCTGCAGGTGGGTGAACAGTCGCACCCGTAGGGCTCCCATCACCTTGTTGCCGACGGTGGCGGTGAGCCAGGTCTGCCAGACGCCGAGCAGGGCATTCACCAGGAAGACGCCGAGCATCATCGCCACCAGCACCCCGAGCACCGAAAGGTTCGGGGTACCCGCTGGCGGAAAGAGGCCGTCGTCGAAGGCGCGCTGAGTGAGCAGCGGCGGCACCACCGAGAGGGCGGCGCTGACCAGAACGAGCACGACGGTGATGCTGAGCGTGCTGCGGTGCGAAGCGAAGAGTGCGCCGATACGAGCCAGCAGGTGCGGGATGCGCGGGGCGAGCGCGTTCTCGGCGCGCTGCGCTGCGGCATCCGCTCCACTGACCCTCTTGCGCGGGCGCTCCACACCCGCTTGCTGACGCGAACCAGGGCCAGGGCCAGGGCCAGGGCCAGGGGCACCGTGCATTCCACTCATGCATTCACTCTAAACGTCACCACGCACCCGCCAGAACGGATGCCCGCGGCCGGCCGGGCCGCGGGCATCCGCTTTCTCGAGAATCCAGCTCGAGTCTTTGAAACAGCCTTATCCCTTCGTAGATCCCGCGAGCAGCCCCCGCACGAAGAAGCGTTGCAGTGAGAAGAATACGATCAACGGCACCAGAATGGACAGGAACGCTCCAGCGGTGAGCAGATGCCAGTCCTGTCCGCGGGCACCGGAGAGTTCGGCGAGCAGCTTGGTCATCGGGGCGACCGCGCCATCGGCGAAGATCAGCGCCACCAGCAGGTCGTTCCACACCCACAGGAACTGGAAGATAGCGATCGAGGCGATGGCCGGCATCGTCAGCGGCAGCACGATGCGGAAAAATATCTGCCCATGACCGGCACCGTCGACCCGAGCAGCTTCAATAACCTCACCCGGAATCTCTGAGATGAAGTTGTGCAGCAGGTAGATGGCCAGCGGCAGGGCGAACATGCTGTGAGCGATCCAGACCTGAGAGTAGCCGCTGCCCGGGTTGAGCGCTTCGACGACGGGAAAGCCGAAGATAGTTCCGCCGGAGAAGAACTGAAGCAGCGGTACCAGCGCCATCTGAATTGGCACGATCTGCAGAGCGAACACGCCGATGAATAGGGCGTTCTTGCCACGAAAGTCGATCCAGGCGAAGGCGTAAGCGGCGAGGCTCGCTACCATCAACGGGATGAGCGTAGCCGGCAGGGTGATCGCGACCGAGTTGATGAATGACCCGGCCAGGTTCAGCTGGCTGTTTCCGGCGGCCAGGGCGGTGGTGTAGTTGTCGAATGTAACCCCGGTGTTGGTGAAGATGGTCCACCACCCGGTGGTGCGCACCTGCTGCGCCGGGCGGAACGAGGAGACCAGCAGACCGAGGGTGGGGATGGACCATAACACCGCGATAATGAGGGCCCCGATGGTGGCCCCGCGGCTGGTCAGCCGCTTCTTGGTTTTGCGAGCAATGGAGGATTCCAGGCGGCGTTCGCCGCGACGGATCTGCCGTTTGGTCTGGGAGTCGAGCGGAAGTTCTAGGGGCATGACCGCGCTCATCGGATTTCCCTCTGCTTCTTGATCTGGCGGGCGTTGTAAACGACGATCGGGAGCACCAGCAGGAACAGCACCAGGGCGAAGGCTGCGGAGCGGCCCTGCTCGAAGTTCTTGAACTGCGTGTACATCTCGTTGGCGACGACGCTGGTCTCGTTCGACCCGGCCGTCGTGGTGCGCACAATGTCGAAGACCTTGAGCGAGACGATAGAGATTGTCGTCAGAACGACGACGAGTGCGCTGCGGATGCCCGGAACGGTCACGTTCAGGAACTGCTCCCAGGCATTGGTACCGTCGAGTTCGGCGGCTTCCATCTGCTCGGTCGGAACGCCCTTAATCGCGGCCGACAGCACGACCATGGCGAATCCGGTCTGCACCCAGATGAGGATGACAATCAGGAACAGGGTGTTGAACGGTGAGACGGAGAGAAAATCGACCGGCTGGCCGCCAAACAGAACAACTAACTGGTTGAGCAGACCGATCTGCTCCTGGTCAGCCGGGCGGGCGGTGTAGACGAAGCGCCAGATGATGGATGCTCCCACCAGCGAAATAGCCATCGGCATGAAGACCAGAATCTTGAAGTATTTCTCACCACGACTCTTATCGATGAAGACCGCGTAGGCGAGACCGGCGATGGTCGAAATGGTGGGAACGATGAGTACCCAGACGACCGTGTTGAGCACGATGCGCACGTTCTCGGGCTGGGTGAAGATCCAGGCGAAGTTTTCCAGGCCGACGAATCGGTCTCCGCGGGCGTTCATGAAGGCCTGCACCGTGGTCTGAATGGTCGGAATGACGAGGCCGATGGCCAGCAGCAGCATGGCGGGAGCGAGAAATCCGACCAGCTGGAACAGGTAGCCGGCACCCTTGCGCGAGCGGTAGTCAATATAGAAGAAGCCCAAACCCAGAACGCCAGCGGCGATGATGGCCCAGGTGTACGAGTTGCCAGCGACGAGGATGAGCAACGGTGCCAGCACGCAGACCGCGAGACGAATGACCGTATAGATTCGCCCGGAGCGGGGGGCGATCTCAACAAAGAACAGGATGGCGGCGACGACAACGGCGAAGGCCAGGATGATGATTGGAACTTGCGCCAGCGCGGGGAGTTGCGCCAACCAGGAGAAGAATGCGGACATCTGAAACCTTTCGAGTACGACAGTGGACCCTCGAGATCGCGCACGAACCGGTGAAAACACATCGGTAACGTACACCTGCCAAGCGAGGTGTGCCGCCCGTGTTTCGAGGCGGGCGGCACACCGGTCAGGCTGTGGTGCTGGTTACTGGATTAGCTCGACGGCCAGCCCGCTTCGATGCTCGTGAGCACCTCGGAGGTGGGGGTGCCGTTGACCCAGCTGACAATGCCCTTGAAGAACGTTCCGGCTCCCACCGCACCCGGCATCAGGTCGGAGGCGTCGAAGCGGAACGTGGTGTCGGGGTCTTGGAGGATCCTGATCGATTCGGCAAGGATCGGGCTGTCGACGAGGTCAGGGTCGACCCCGTTATTGGCGCTGATACCGCCGCCGATCGAGACGAGGCTGTTCGCCCACTCCGGGGTGGAGAGGTATTCCTGAACGGCCTGGGTGTCGGCGTCATCGGCGAAGGCACCGACGATCTCGCCACCACCGGTCACCGCCTGGCCACCGGCTTCGATCGACGGGGTCATGAACGCCCAGATGTCCGAATCCGGGCCGACCTTCCCGCCGGCGTCACCGAGGAATCCGTCGAAGAAGGATGCCTGGTGGGTCAGTGCGCAGGTGCCGTCGACAATAGGGGCAGCCACGTCACCGAACGGGGTGCTGTTGATCGACTTCACGTCGCCAAAGCCAGCATTCACGTAGGCCGGATTGAGCAGGATCTCGCCGACCGAGTCGAAGGCTTCGGCGATGGCGGGGTCGGTGAAGGGAACCTCGTTGGCGACCCACTGGTCGTAGACGTCGGGGCCGGCCTGACGCAGCACGAGGTCTTCGACCCAGTCCGTGCCCGGCCAGCCGGTGGCGTCACCGGAACCGAATCCGGCACACCACGGTGCCGTCCCGGTCTTTTCCTGGATGGTCTTGGTCAGGGCGAGCAGGTCGTCCCAGGTCTCGGGAACCTCGACACCCCACTCGGCGAACTTGGCTGGCGAGAACCAGATGAAGCCCTTGAGATTGGCCTTGAATGGAGCGCCGTAGAAGACGTCGTCCACGGTGCCGTACGCCTTCCAGTCAGCCGACCAGTATTCGTCGACGTTGGCTTCGACGGCGGCGGGGGCTTTCTTGATGAAGCCACGGCTGGCCAGGTCAGCCAGTAGGCCCGGCTGGGGGAAGATTCCGATGTCGGGCGGGTTGCCACCCTGGGCGCGAATGGAAATCTGGGACTCGAACTCTTTCGACGACTCGTACTGAATGTCGATGTTGTTGTCTTTCTCCCAGTCGGCCCAGGACTTCTCAAGCTGCTCGGCCTCAAAATCGGCGATGGTGCTGTAGACGGTGACGACACCGTCGCCCTCGGCTCCGGCGTCATTGGCTGTTGACCCGGGGCCGCCGGAACAACCGGCCAGAGCCAGACCAGCAATCGCCGCCATGGCAATCGGTGCTGTAATTCGACGGTGCAGGGAAGGCCGCATCTTGTTTCTCCTCGTTGAGTGGTGTTGGTGGTGCCGAATTGAGTAGTCGCCGAAAAATGGTGAACGCGGACGATCCGCCGTGCGCCGGGCGCGCGTCGTCGCAGATCGGGAACCGGTTCCAGACCATAAATTACGTGGCCGGTTGAGGGTTGGCAAGGCCGAAAATGTAACAAAATGACAAAGATTGAATTTTTCCCACTGTGTGGCCCATGAGTCTACTGAAGCAGACTTGGGTAAATCAAGGGCCGTCATGGAACCGGTTCCAGTTCGGCCGCAATAGGGCTAACCTGTTGCCAGCAGCCCTCAGGAACGGAGGCCCCATGAGCGCGATCGCCGATGTCGCGCGCCTGGCCGGCGTCGCCAAGGCCACCGCCAGCAGGGCTCTCAGCGGTCGCGGATATGTATCAGTTGAAACCCGCCAGAAGGTCATCGATGCTGCTCGGCAGATCGGCTACGTCGCCTCCCCCAATGCGGCCAGCCTGGTCACCGGACGAACCAAAAGCATTGGGGTCGTCATCCCGTTCATCAGCCGATGGTTCTTCGCTGAAATCCTCGAAAGCATCGAGGTTGCCCTGCTCGAGCAGGGCTACGACATGACGCTGTACAACCTCCCCGCGGATTCCCCCGAACGCGACAGTATTTTTGAATTCTTTCTCGCCCGCAAACGATTTGACGGCATCATTTCGATCGGTGTCGCGCTCAGCGACCCCGAAGTTGACCAGCTCCATCGGCTGGGTCGCCCGCTCGTGGGCATCGGCGGCACGATCCGGGGGGTACCGACCATCGCCATCGATGACATTGCTGCAGCCCGACTCGCCACCGAACACCTGCTCAGCCTCGGCCACGTCGAGATTCTGCACGTGGGAGGCAGCCAGCTCGACGAGATGGACTTTCACGTGCACAGCAATCGTCTGCGCGGGTTCCAGACGGCAATGCTCGCCGCGGGCCGTCATATAGACGGATGCTTTTACTCCTGCGAATTCACCATCCCCGGCGGCTACGAACGTGGCCTCGCGCTCCTCGGTGATCCGCGCAGGCGCCCGACCGCGATTTTCGCGGCGAGCGACGAGATTGCTATCGGTCTGATCGTCGCCGCTCGAGAACTCGGCATCCAGGTTCCGGCTGAACTCAGCGTCATCGGCATTGACGGTCATCCGTATGCCGACATGTTTCGTCTCACTACGCTCGAGCAGCACCCCAGAGAACAGGGCCGACTCGCCGTTGCTTCTCTTCTAAGCGCACTGGGGCCCGGGGCCGCCCCGCCTGGCAACCCGACGCTGCTGCCGACCAACCTCGTCATCCGCTCAAGCACGAGCGCCCCGCGACCGGTCTAGGCGCACCTAGCCCTTACCGGGTTGTGACTGCTACCGCAGGGTTGCCAACCAAATCAACCCCGTGCCTGCGAATGGCAACCGCAGTGACCAGGCTCAGCACCAAGCCAAGGGCAGCCATGACGAGAAAACTGGGTACCCAGCTGCCCGTCAGAGTGTGCAGGAGCCCGATTCCCAAGGAGCCAGCACCCGCGAGTGCATAGCCAGCGCCCTGGCCGAACGCGGACACGACACCGACCGTGCTTGGGTTCGAAGACATGGTCACGATCAGGCTGATAGAGAGCCCGAATGCCGCGCTCTGCACGGCACCCAAACCACCGACTGCCCAGACGACCTGATCGGCCGGAGCCAGGAGAAGCCACAGCATCCCGGCCGCGATCGCGACTCCCAGCCCCGGGCCGAACCACAGCAGAATCGACCGTTGCCGGGCAATAACGGGAGTAAGCAGTGTCGGAATAAACCCAGCGATGCTGAACCAGGCGAGCAACCAGCCGGTCTGTGCGGTGTCAAGCCCCCGATCTGTCAAAAGCAACGGCATCCATGCCGTCACCGCGAAATAAAGTAGTGCCTGCACCCCGAACACCAGGGTGAGTAGGGCGATCGTGCCCACGGAATTCGAGGTGAAGACGATTTTCGCGCGCGACTCGCCTCGCCCACCGCCTGCGGTGCGCGCGCGGAGAACACCCAGAAGCAGGGACGCTGCGGCAACCGCGGCTGGCAGCGCCCACACGCCCCAGGCCACATCAATACGGTAACCGGAAGCCGCGTAGATGGGCGAGACGAACGCTGCACCCAGGGCGGCGCCCAAACCAAATGTCATGCTGCACAGCCCCACCCATAACCCGGAGGCATTCAGCGACTTGAGATACTGAGGCAGCAATGTACCAGCGGCCATGATGGCCGCACCAGCGAGAAACGTGCCGGGTAGCAGGAGCGGCAGCCAGAGTACCCGAATGACCAGCGCGGCAGCGAGCGCACACATTGACCAGAGCAGCACCCGCGACACACTGAAGCGGCGAGTGAGCCAAGGGCCGAGCGGCGCGGTCAAGCCAAAGGCGATGACGGGAAGGGTCGCGAGAACGGTCATCTCGACCCCGCTCAGGTCGAGCATCCGCTGCGCCTCAATGAGCGTTGCGGCGACGCTTGTGACCGCGGGTCGAAGGTTCAGGCCAATGAGTAGCGCTGAGACCAGACCGAGAAGTCGAGCCGTTCGCTTCTGGTGTGACGGATCAGCGGGTGAGAACACGGAGCCCGTCTGCCACAATGCGTCCGTTGTGCAGCACGGTCCGGTCAATTCCGCGATCCATGACGGCGCTGACCACGCTGTCGCCATCGACCAACAGCAGGTCGGCACGATCACCGACGGCAACGCCCGGCCGATCAGTAACCCCTGCGAGACGGGCACTGTCGTGATCCATGATGCTCGCACCGCCAATGGTAGCCACGGCGAGGCAGTGCTCAATGTGCTCGTCTCGACGAAAGTTGTTTGTGAATGCCAGCTGCCAGGTGCGGTCGAGCATGTCGCAGTTGCCGTAGGGGCTCCAATAGTCGCGCTGGCCATCCTGCCCGAGCCCGACTCGAACGCCGGCCTCGGTCAGGGCGAGCAGTGAGAGCTGCCGATTCACCGAGGGTGCGACAGTGGCCATCGCCACGTCAAGTTCGGCGAATGCATCAATCAGGCGGCTGCTCACCGCCTCAGATACCGAGCCGAGTTCGTATGCGTGAGAGAGCGTGACCTTGCCCTGCATGCCCAGCGCTCGCGGGCGCTCAAGCACTAGCTCCGTGCTGAAAACACCAAGTTCACCGGGCTCATGCAGATGGATATCGACCTCGACCTGGTACTTCTCGGCGAGACCGAAAACGATGTCGAGGTGCTTAACCGGATCACGGTCAAGCTGGCTGGGATCGATGCCACCCATGACATCAGCACCCTGCTTGAGTGACTCCTCAAGCAACTCCACTGTGCCCTTCTCCCGAAGGATTCCGGCCTGAGGAAAGGTCATGACCTGCACATCGGCGTGCCCGGCAAATTTCTGCTTCGCCGCCATCACCGCATCGAACTTCTCGAGCTTGCAGTCCACGTCAACCTGGGCGTAGGAGCGCACCCTGGTCGTTCCCTTGGCAATCATCTGCTCAAGCGTTCCGGCGACTCGTTCGTCGATGCCGATCTCGGCGGTACGCCAATTGTTACGGTCATTCATCATCATCGCCCAGACGCCAGGACCGCCGGTGTGCCTTCGAAACGGCAGTCCGATCCGAGTCGAATCGAGGTGCACGTGCACATCACTAAATGAGGGAACTACGAGCCGTCCACGACCGTCGAGCAGCCCGTCGCCGACACTCACCGCAGAACTTTCTGGGGCCGCTCGGTACGGCGAAACCTCGGTGATCCGTCCGTGCTCGATGAGCAGATCGACCGCGTCAGCACCCCACGGGCGAACGTTTCGAATGAGACGAACATTCCTGTTGGGCATTGTGTGTCCTTTCAGATCAGACGGCATGGCCCGCGAGCAGGGTTGCTGCCGTGGCCGGGTGATGGCAAGCCACGGGCCGACTGTGCTGCGCGAGATCAGGGCAACCGGGCTCTTCGTGATGCGCAGTCAGGCGATAGCGATAAGCAACGGGCCGGTTGGCCTCGTCGCGTGGACACGGGCGAGCCCGCAGAGTGGTGGTCTGTCACGCTGCTGTGCATCCCTTACGGTTTTGCTCGCTGGTGCCCGCTTTGTTATGAGTAATTGTATACCAAAGGTAGAAAAGTGTAAAAGGTCCGCGAGGATCTCTCCGGGATATTTCAGAGAAATTCATCGAAAATGTCGCGAAATTGCAGGGAATTTGATTAAATTCATCGACGCTTCGACCTTTAGCGCCTGATTGCCGCTCGCCACAGAAAGCGAGTTCTGAATACCAAAACATATTAAGTGGCACCGCTCGCGATGCAGCGTTCACGATGGCGGCCGGGATCGTCGTGCTGCGCGACGGCGTAATCCGCGACGTAGATTTAGCGGCTATGCGGCGCCGTGGGCCGGCATTGTTCAAGAAGATGCGCGCCGCCTACGCTGAGCGCGATTACCTAGGCGGCACGATAGATGACCTGTTCCCCCGGTCTTCCCCGTAATCTAGAGCAATGACCAGCGCCGAGACCGACCGCGAGTCTCTGGCCGAGCCGGTCTATCGTGATCTTCTTCGTGCGATCATCTCCGGGGCCCGTAGCCCGGGAACTCGCCTGAAGGAACGGGAGCTTTCGGAGCTCTACTCCGTGTCGCGCGTACCCGTGCGCCAGGCGATTCAACGCCTCGAGGCGGAGGGCTTCGCGCTGAGCGAGCCCCGACGCGGCGCTGTTGTTCGAAAGGTCTCGACCGACGATATCAATCAGCTTTTCGATGCGCGCCTGTGCATTGAACCATTCGCCACCCGCATGGCGGCCGACCGTTTACAGGCCGGAATCGGCGATTCCAGTCGGATGCATGAGTTTCTGCTCGACTCGACGCGGTCGTTTGAGGTGGGCGATGGAGCTCGCGGTCTCAACTCGAATCTCGGCTTTCACGACGAAATCGTGCGCCTGAGTGGCAATACTCTATTGGTTGATTTTCTGCAGCCTATGCTCGGTCGTATGGAGTGGGTCTTCGGTCTTACGCACGCCTCGCGCGAGGCCGAGCAGACCCTCGAGCACCAGCAATTGTATGAGGCTTTGGTCAGCGGAAACGCCGAGCTGGCTGCTGCGCAGGCCTATTCCCACATCGAACTTGGCCGCGCACCCACTCTGGCTGCCCTGGAATCCTTTCTCGATTCCTGACCCTGGTCGCCTACCTGTTTACGACGGCGACCGATGACGCGGCCGCTCGCTTAAAACAGGCCACCGCGGCATCACTCAAATAAGAAGGGCGTCACCTCCTCGCGGAGATGACGCCCTCTGAACTTGCCCGAAGACAAGCGCCAGTCATACCTCAATCAGAGCCCTTGTGGGGCGCAGATTACTTGAGGGTAACGGTTGCGCCAGCCTCTTCGAGGGAAGCCTTGGCCTTCTCTGCTGCGTCCTTGGCAACGCCCTCGAGGACGGCCTTCGGGGCGCCATCGACAACGGCCTTGGCCTCGCCGAGGCCCAGGCTGGTGAGCTCGCGCACAACCTTGATGACCTGGATCTTCTTGTCGCCGACGGCGTCGAGGATGACGTCGAACGCGGTCTGCTCTTCAACCTCTTCGGCAGCAGCGGCGGGGCCAGCGGCTCCGGCAGCGGCGACGGGAGCGGCTGCGGTGACCTCGAAGGTCTCCTCGAACGCCTTGACGAACTCGGAGAGCTCGATGAGGGTCAGGCCCTTGAACTGCTCAAGCAGGTCTTCAGTGGAAAGCTTTGCCATGATGTACTCCTAATAGTTTCTAAAAATTCGTGAACCGTAAACCAAGCAAATGCCTAGTTCGCGGACTCCTGCTTCTCACGCAGCGCGTCGATGGTGCGAACAGCCTTCGACAGCGGTGCCTGGAAGAGATAAGCGGCTCCGAACAGCGATGCCTTGAAGGCGCCGGCCAGCTTGGCCAGCAGCACCTCGCGGGACTCGAGGTCGGCAAGCTTGCCAACCTCCGCTGCGGTGAGCGGGTTACCGTCAAAGTAACCGCCCTTTACCACCAGGAGAGGGTTTGCCTTGGTAAAGGCACGCAGGGTCTTCGCAACGGCGACAGGGTCTCCGTGTACGAAGGCGATAGCGGACGGACCGACAAGTTCCTCGTCAAACGAGGTGATGCCGGCCTTGTTGGCCGCAATCTTGGTGAGCGTGTTCTTTACCACGGCGTACGTGGCGTCCTCACTGATGGACTTACGCAGGCTCTTGAGCTGCGCAACAGTGAGACCGCGGTACTCGGTGAGCAGAACGGCGGTCGAGCTTTCGAATTTCTCCGTAAGCTCGGCGACCGTTGCTTCCTTGTTCGCCATGGTGCTCCTCATTAATAATCATGTGCCGGCTAGCCCGGGGCGCAGACATGAAAAAAGCTCCAGCGCAGGGCGCCGGAGCTTGGGGGAACAATCCAAAAGACTGTAACTAAACTTCGAACACCTGCGCGGGCCGTTCACGTGAATGAACCTTCGTCTGCACTTCTGTCTTTCGACATAGAGCAGCAACCGGCGGTCTGTGGCTGAGGCTTACTGTACGGCACTGGTTGGGCGCGTGCAAGTCGGGGACGGCGGCATCCGCTGAACAGATGGTTGACATTCGTCAACTACTTATCTATTGTTGATAGCTGTCAATCACTTTAGGAGACGCATGAGTCGCGCCAGCCGTACCGCTCGGGAGCCCATCAACGCGGGGTCAATGACCCATCGGCAGGTGCTCGAAGCCCTGTCGGGCCTGCTGCTGGGCATGTTCGTGTCGATTCTTGCGAACACCGTCGTGAGCACGTCGCTGCCGCTCATTCTCAGCGACCTCAAGGGCTCGCAGTCCGCCTACACCTGGGTGGTCACGGCAACCCTGCTGGCTACGACGGTGAGCACACCGATCTGGGGCAAGTTCGCAGACCTGTTCAACCGCAAGCTACTCATCCAGCTGGCCCTCGCCGTGTTCGTGATCGGCAGCGCTCTCGCCGGTTTCTCGCAGGATGCTGGCACACTCATCGCCTTCCGCGTGTTGCAGGGCCTCGGCGCCGGCGGCCTGGTGGCCCTCAGTCAGATCATCATGGCCGATATCATCAGCCCCCGGGAGCGCGGCCGCTATGCCGGCCTGTTCGGCGCGGTCATGGCGCTCGGCACCATCGGCGGCCCGCTGCTCGGCGGCGTTGTGACGGATGCCTTCGGCTGGCGCTGGAATTTTTTCATCGCCCTCCCGGTAGCAATCGTCGCGATTGTGCTGCTGCAGCGCACCCTGCACCTGCCACCCCGGGTGAAGCGGGTCGTGCGCATCGACTACCTCGGCGCGGCGCTCATTACGAGCGGAGTCTCGCTTCTGCTGATCTGGGTAACCCTGGCCGGTTCGCAGTTCGAGTGGTTGTCGCTCGCGTCGTTCGCCATGGTGATTGGAGCCGTCATTATTCTCGTTGCGGCGGTTATCGTTGAGTTTCGCGCCCCGGAGCCGATTATTCCGCTCAGCCTGTTTCGCAACCGCACCTTCAGCCTCTCGACCATTGCGAGCCTCGCGGTCGGCGTCTCGCTGTTTGGCACCTCGGTCTTTCTGAGCCAGTACATGCAACTCGCTCGCGGCGCCACGCCCACCCAGTCAGGCCTGCTCACCATTCCAATGATGGGCGGCCTGCTCATCTCGTCGACCCTCTTCGGCACGGTGATCAGTCGGCGCGGCACCTGGAAGTCGATCATGGTCTCCGGCTCCGTGCTCATGCTCGTCGGCACCGCCCTGCTCGGCACCCTCGATGTTCAGACGAGCCTCGTCTTCGTGGGCGTCTATATGTTCATCCTTGGTGCCGGCGTTGGCATGGTCATGCAAAACCTCGTCCTGGTTGTTCAGAACACCATCGAGGTGCGGCACCTCGGCGTCGCCACGAGCTCAGTGACGTTCTTTCGAAGCCTCGGCGGCGCGGTCGGTGTCTCGGTGATGGGCTCCGTTCTCGGCAGCGTCGTTGCCGCACAGATCACGAGCAGCGTCGCCGGCCTAAGCCGGTCCAATCAAGCGGATGCCGCCCGACTGCTCGGTGACGGCGTCATCCCGCAGGTCAACTTATTGCCAGACGTGCTGCGCATCATCGTGGAAACAGCCTATGGTTCCGGCGTCGGCACGATTTTTCTGATCAGTGCACCGTTGGCGCTGGTGACCCTGCTCACGGTGTCACTGCTGCCGAATCATGCGCTCGGCACGGAGACCGGTATTGATCGTGCTCGCGATACGAACCTGGTGTCGGCGCCGGAGACCGCGGCGTGAGTGAGTCCGGAGGCCACGTCGTGGGAGGAATCGTGCAGCCGCTCGCGGTCGATGGTGATAGCCCGGAGCTAGCCAGGGTCGAGGCGCAGATGGCGATGCTGGCCGCGAATATTCGGGCCAGCACGCGTTCGACCGCTGCCGTCATTCACCCGACCCTGGAACCGTTCGGGCTGGCCCTGCTGCGCGTGCTGGCACGACGCGGCGAAACGCATGCCGGGGTTGTCGCCGATGTGCTCGCGGTGGATCGCAGCATGATCAGCCGTCAAGCGAAGCTGCTCTGTGCGCTCGGGCTCGTGGAGACCCGGGTCGATCCGCTCGACGGACGCGCCCGCTTTCTGGCTTTGACGACCCTCGCCGAAGAAAAACTTGCCGAGATTCGCCGCAACAGAACGGCCCTTGTGCACCGGCGGCTCAGCCGGTGGACGCCTGGCGAGCTGGACGAGTTCGCCACCCTGCTGGAACGGCTGAACCAGCCCGACTAGGGCTGGCACCGCGTCGGCGCAAGCCTAGGGAGCGGATGCGTCGGGTAGGCCGGCCACGCGGGCATACTCACGCTCAGCACCGAGCGAATCACCCTGCATCGCGAGCACATCACCAAGTTGCCTGGCGACGGACGCGTCGAAGGGTGCCAGTTTCGCCAGGGACCGAAGCGTTGCCTCAGCTCCGTGCAAATCACCGCCGATTTGCCGGGCGGCGGCGAGCGCTTTCGCCGCCGAAATGTTGGAGGGCAGGCTTACCAGCGCCAACTCTCCCCAGTTCACCGCCTCGGGCAAGGCACCCGGAACACCGGCAGCCGCTGCTGCGGTGAAGGACTGAGCAGCGATGCTCGTGACGCTAGCGTCCCACGGACGCAAAGACTGTGCCAGCTCGAACGACGCGCGCGCGGCGGCGACGTTCCCGGTCCGAGTGGCGACGATACCCGATTGCAGTGGCAGCTCTGCCGAAGTGACGAGCACCAGCCAGGACAGCCAGAGTGCCAGCAGAACCGAGCGTGCGCGGCGCCAGGAGACACGGTTCGCCACAACCGGCAGCCATGAACGAACCCCGGTCGTGGCATCCGCTGAAATGAGCGCGCCGCAGAGGAGGGCGGCGAAAATGGCCGTGGCGGGCGCCGTGAAGTGGGTGAGCAACGCGACCGCGTAAGCGGTCACGGCCGCGAGCGCACCGGCCACAAAATCAGCCCCAGAAAGATTGCCCGCTGCGCAAAGCGAGCGCCAACGCCGTACGGCCGCGACGACGATACCACCGCAGATCGCGACGATCACAGCGAGATACAGAACCCCACCGTCGAGGGCTGCCTGCAGCAGCCAGTTGTGCGGCGAGTCGAGGGTGGTGTCGCTGCCAACCCGAGCATACCAATTCTGGTCGTGCTGGCCAACGATGGCGTCGACGAAACCGCCAGGACCCACCCCGGTCAGCGGGTGAAGGGCTAGTAATTTCAGGCTTTCTGACCACATGAAGAATCGGTCTTCGAGGCTGCTCGCCGACAATGGGCTGGCCCCGAGAAGTCGGCTTCGAGTGAGCGGAACGGCCAATGCTGCACCACCGACGAGCACGATTGCACCGGTCGCGACGCCCAGAAAACGAAGCACCCCGCGCCGAGTGCCGCTCTGCGCCAAGCGGATGATTTCGCTCACGCCCACAACAATGGCTACCACGACGATTGCCAGGACAGCGGCACGTGATGCCGATACGATGACCGCCGTGAGGCCGCCCGCGACTCCACCGGCCAGCGGCAGCCGGGTTGACAGAGACGCGCGCGCTGCTCCGCCCGCCCAAGCACGAATCATCGGCAGCATCAGCATCGCCACACACAGCGCCCCGACGATGCCCTGGTCGGTGGCGTTGCCGGCAAAGGCGCCGGGTCGCGCGAGGTCAGAGGGGATGGGACCGAGCCCAACCGCTTCCAGCAACGACACGAATCCCATGAGCGCCGCGGCCACGATAACGGCGCGGTGCAGGGTGCGGAGCCCGCCCGGGTCGGCGCGTGGTCCCAGCAGACGTGCTCCCAGCCATACCGCACCGAGGTACACCGGCAGGGCAACGAGACCCTCGTAGCGCGGCCAGCTGCCCCAGAGCTGTGCGGCCGGGTTCGCAGAGGCGAGTACCGCGATGAAAAGGAGCCCTCCCGCAGCGGCGACGAGAATCACGAACCACCGAGGCAGGCGTCCACGGGCGACGGATAAGGAACCGATGACTACCGCGAGGGCGAGCAGGGCGTCCTTAGGCAGGATCCAGCGACTCATAGCATCCGGTACGAAGAACACCACGGTTGATACTGCAAACCACAGAGCAATGGTGCCCGCCTTTGACGGCTTGACGAACACTGCTTTGGGCGCAACAACGCGACCCCGAACATCTCCTGTTCGGGGTCGCGCGCCTGAAGTTGAACGGCCCGTTAGAACACCATCACGGAGCGCGTACGAACCGCGCGCCGGTTTCGAACGGCCAGGAGTACAGCTCCAGCAACGGCGAACAGCGCAGCGAGGCCGCCGAGCAGAGTCGGGCTAACCGGTACCCCCGTCTCGGCCAGCGCCGTCGTGGTTGGGATCAGCGAGACCGTTCCATCCGCTGCCACACTGACAGCCGTCGATCCAAATCCAGTGAGTCCTGCACCGACAACAATATGGTGGTTTCCAGCCGGAATGCCTGCCGGCAATGCGAGGCTTCCGCTGAGAACACCATTCTTATCCGCGGTGAGAACCCCCAGAAGTACTGGGTCTGAGTGCAGCCAGATTTCAACCTCTTCGAACGGGTTGAACCCTGTACCGGCGATCACAATCGCGCCGTTCGGCGAGATACTGCTCGTCGCGGACGCCTTCGTTGGAGAAGAAGTCGGGACGGTGTTGGTATGCGTAGGCGTAGGAGTCGGCGTCGGCGTCGGCGTCGGAGTCGGCGTCGGCGTCGGAGTCGGAGTCGGCGTCGGCGACCCTGGAACGGTGTAGGTCGCCAGAACAACGCCATCCAAGGTGACCGAGGCGGATTCGCCGGGCTTGAGCTCTCCGAACACATGATAAACAGCCCTGCCGGCGGGGACATCAACGACAGTCCCCACTCCGTTGGCTGTCACCGTGAACGACTTATCTTCGTCGGTGAAGTTCAACAGATCGGTGGAATCCGCGCCGATAGTGGCGGATGCTACTGCTGCTCGCGAGGCGAGCTCCGCGCTAACAACGAACGGCGTTCCCACGACGGGAGTGACGGTTTTTGCTGAAGCGAGATCGGGAGCGTCCTCGTAATATTCCGGTATGAAAGATCCAATACTCGAGTTCGTGCCAAACCCAATTTTGTAACTCCCCTTATCGAGAGTCAGGGAATAGCTGCCGTCGGAATCTGTAAGGTTGTCCTGTCTGCTGAACGATCCATCGATTGTCATCGGCGACACTCGGATTCCGGGGATTGCTGTGACCGCTCCGTCCGCTGCTTTCTCTGTAACTATTCCCTTGATAACAACACCTCGCTGCAACTCAATATCAATGTCAAGCCGAGCTTCACCGGCCGCGACCGTGAAACTGCCATCTTGAGGCGTTCCCGTGCTGATTGGTGAATAGGAACGTTCCAGATAGCCTGCAATGTTGTCTGGCCGCGTGTAGGACCGATTGACTCGGACGGACCAATTACCCGGAACTACCTCTGCCGAATAGTGTCCGTCTCTGTTGGTGTCGACGGACATCTGGATGTTGTTGGGGAGCCCTCTATTTTCCAATTGGACGGTCACGTTCGCCATCGGTGTCGACGCGCCGTTCAGTCCCTCGCCGGTGATCGTGCCCGAGATCGTGGCCGTCGTTTTCACCTCTGTGGTCGAAACCTCAGAGGTGGCGCGCTGAGTTGACACTGAGGCAGGAACCCCGCCCAAGGGCGCAGCCTGCGCGGGGGCAATGACGAGGCCGCTGAGAGCAACAGCGCCGGCCATGACCAATGCAGTCTCAGGGTGTCGCGGTAGCCCCGCTGCGCCACCGCGCCACCGCGCCGCCGACATGCCCGAAAACTACCGAGAGTCCTCGTTTGAACGGGGACTCTCGGTAAGTTTGGGGCCTCTCGGTTTGCGTGAGCGGATGCGGCGGCTCAGGCGAGCGGCAGTTCGACCCGAAACTGGGTACGGCCCGGCTTGCTGTCCACGGTGACCTGGCCTTGGTGCGCCGCAACGACCGCGGCCACGATCGCCAGGCCGAGGCCGGTGCTGCCCGTTCCGCGAAAGCGTGAGGTGTCACCGCGGGCGAATCGTTCGAACAGGGTGTCGGTAAGGGACTCGGGAATGCCCGGACCGTTGTCGGTCACCGTGATGACGGCCCGGTCACCGACCGCCTCCAGCGCAACGACAACTTCGCTGCCGGTGTCCGTGTGCACTCGCGCGTTGGCGAGCAGGTTTGTGACGACCTGACGCAGGCGCGGCTCGTCACCGATCGCCTCGAGCGGTTCATCCGGTAGCTCGAGGGTCCAGACGTGATCGCGTCCGGCCGCGTGAGCGTCACTCACCGCGTCGACGAGCAGCATGGTGAGATCGACCGGTTCCCGTTCGAGTTCGCGGCCCTCGTCGAGACGGGCCAGGAGCAGCAGGTCTTCGACCAGTCCGGTCATGCGCACCGACTCGGATTCTATGCGGCCGAGTGCGTGGATCGCGTCGGGCGGTAGCTTCTGACCGCTGCGACGGGTGAGCTCGGAATAGCCGCGGATGGAGGCAAGGGGTGTACGCAATTCGTGACTGGCGTCGGCGACAAACTGGCGCACTTTTCGTTCGCTGGCCTGACGAGCCTCTAGCGCTAAGTCAACGTGGTCGAGCATTCGGTTGAGGGCGGCACCGACCCGGCCCACCTCGGTACGCGAATCGGTGTCGCCGCCGGGCACCCGGTCGTCGAGGGAGACCTCGCCGCGGTCCAGCGGTAGCTGCGAGACTCGGGTAGCGGTCTCGGTCACGCGCTGCAGCGGTCGTAGGGCCAGCCGCACGACCCAGGCCGCGATAATGGCCACCACGATAAGTCCGGCGAGTGAGACAAACGCAATGATCAGGGCTAGCTGGGCCGAGGTGGCTTCGACACCAGATAGCGGCAACCCAACAAGATAGAGGGTGCCGTTGCGGGAGGTTTCGGCCTGCACCCGGTATTCGCCCAGTTCTCCACCGAGGTTCACGGTGACCGTTTGCGCCTGGGTAACGTTGTAGACGAGCAGCTTTACCTGCTCGGCGGTGAGCTCTTCAATAGTGCCGCTTTGGTCATCGGTGTACCCGGTCGTGATGGTCGCGCGATCATAGACGAGGGCGAGCAGGCCCGGCGGTTGCGCCGGGCCGTTGAGGATGCTGTTGGCCGTGGGCGTGCCGAAGTAGGGATTCCCGGGGGTATCCCCCAACCGGTCCCCATCATTGTCGCTACCCAACACGGCGCTGGAGCGATCGGCTGAGGATGCGAGTTGCACGTCGAGCCGATCCATCAGGGAGGCGTGCAAAATCACCACGCTGACAACGCCGATCGTAATACTGACGAGGGCGAGAAGGCCGACGACGGTAAGCACGAGGCGCCGCTGCAGGGTCCAGGGCGCGCGCGATCGACCGCTGCGCGGCATCCGCTCGGTTGTACGCCCCGGCATTAGGCAGTTTTCAGCATGTAACCAGCACCGCGCACCGTGTGGATCATCGGCTCGCGACCGGCATCGATCTTCTTGCGCAGGTAGGAAATGTAGATCTCGACCACGCTCGACTTGCCGCCAAAGTCGTAGCTCCAGACCCGGTCGAGGATCTGCGCCTTGCTGAGCACCCGGCGTGGGTTTCGCATGAGAAAGCGCAGCAGTTCGAACTCGGTAGCGGTCAGTTCGATAGCGTCGCCATCGCGGAAGACCTCGTAGCTGTCCTCGTCGAGGGTGAGATCGCCGACGGTGATGCGCGGGTCGGTCGAGTCGGCCACGGCGAGGGTGGAGCGGCGAATGAGGCCGCGCAGCCGGGCGACGACCTCTTCGAGGCTGAACGGTTTGGTGACATAATCGTCGCCGCCCGCCGTGAGCCCGGCGATACGGTCGTCGAGCGAGTCCTTGGCGGTGAGAAAGAGCACCGGTGTTTCGTAACCGTCGGCGCGCACCCGCTGCAGCACCTGGAGGCCGTCGATGTCGGGCAGCATGATGTCGAGCACGATGGCGTCGGGCCGGAACTCGCGGGCGATGGTGAGAGCCTGGCGGCCCTCGCCGGCGGTGCGCACCTCCCAGCCTTCGTAGCGCAGGGCCATCGAGAGCAGATCGGTGAGGGTGGGTTCGTCGTCAACGACCAAAACCCGGATGGCACTGCCGTCGGCCTTGGTCAGTCGCGGGCCGTGGCCGGTGTGCGTGGTCTCACGTGAGCTCATGCTAATAAGTATCGCTACTTTCCTATGAGCTGACTATGTGTCGACCGTGCCGCATCTGTGAGCGGGCTTGCCAAAACCTTGCCGGGGCGCAGGGATCCACTGCGGCTGCGAGATCGACGGCCGGCCCTCGCCGTCATTGGATATGGAGCGGCAGACGTTTGGTTGCCTCTTCGAACAATCCTTGGGATTCTTCCCAGATTCTGCCGTCAAACCTGAGGTTGGAGCGGCAGGATCGGATCAGGATCCAGCCATCAGCCGCGAGGCACCACACGGGGGACAAACCAGCCATGACCATGCCAGCACTGCGCTACCGGCGCGCACCGGCCCCCAGCCCGGCAATACTCGCCCTCGTTGACTGCGCGCCTGCGGGTGCCTACAACCTGACCGATGTCGGTGACAAGACCTATTTTCTCGTCTACGGAGGAGCTGCCGTGTTCTGCTTCGACGGCACCGCCCTCATCACCCTGCCGGGCGCGCCGGTGGGCATTACGAGCCTCGTCGCCGTGGGCAGCGACCTGTACCTCACCGCGGAGTCTGACCGGCATCCGGGGCTCACCTCGATCTACCGGTATCGAACGGATCGGTTCACGTTCATCGCCACCACAGAGGCGTCCCAGCTGCTCCTGACCAGTTTTGGCGGGCGGGCGTACTTTCGGTTGAAGTCCGGCCTGTGGTACATCAACGAACGGCGCCTCGTGGCGGTGTCAGGCTCCCCCGAGGACATCCTGGCCCTGACGGTGTTCCGCGAAACGCTCTATGTCGTTCATCATGACTCCGAAATGTACGCCATCTCCACCTACGACGGATCTGGGTTCACCCGGTTGGAGAGCGTACCCGCCGAGGGTCCTTTCGGGTTCGCTGCCCTCGATCAGGGACTGTATATCCGCACGCACCGTCACGTCTACGTCTGGCACGAGTCAACCTTCCGCGTCGTCGCGACCGCGCGATTCACTGCCCTGGTGGCCTGTGACGGGGTGCTCTACGCCAAGGCCTTTGGCACCAACAAGCTCGGTGTGCTGGGCCACGACGGCTTCGTCGAACTCGCCGATGTCGCTTCGGCGCATGGGGAGATCCACGTCTCCCGGGGTGCTTTGTACTTTCTCGATCGGGCCGGGGCACTCTGCACCTATCGACGTGCAGCCTCGCCGGTGCATGCGCTTCTGGCACTGGCGGGAGTCTTGGAAGGCTGAAGCGAGAGGCAGGCCGACGTGCCGACACGTCATCGTGGCGCGGCCTCATCGCGTCGTGTCGGCTGGGCCAGCATCAATCGCGCGGCACCCCGTGGCGGTGGCGCGGCGATCGTGCCAGCGGGCACACAATAGAGGAGTGCCGAATTCCACGCTGTCCCTCTTCGATCTGGACCAGCCCTCGGCATCCGTTTCGCTGCCGGCACCGGCACCGCACACGCTGCGCATCGTCGCCGACTCCACCGACCGGGTGGCGTGGATGCGGGCGCGCAATCAGGGCATAACGGCAACGGATGTCGCGAAGCTGTCCACCCCGAAATCGATAGTCAATGCCGCGCGCGACAAAATGCACGGCACGAGTTTCTCCGGCAACAGCTACACCGACCACGGTCGGGCCCGGGAACCGGTCATCGCCTCGTGGGTGTTGGAAAACTACGGGATCGAGCCGAGTACCAACCTCTTTCGATCGCTTGGACACCCGCGTCACCTGGCTACCCCCGACGGCGTCGGCGTCGCGGCCAATGGCGATCTGCACCTCGCCGAAATCAAGACCACGAGCAAGCCGTGGCGCAGCATCCCGCGCAGCTACCTTCGCCAGGTCTGGTGGCAACAATATGTGCTCGGCGCCGACCGCACGCTGCTGGTCTGGGAGGAGCACCTCGACTTCGTGCCGGTCGCGGCCGTGCCGCAGTTTCGCTGGATCGAGCGCGACGAAGACCAGATCGCGATTCTGGTCGGCCTGGCCAACGCTCTCATCGACAACCTCGACCAGCAGGCTCGCCGCTAACGCCCTCCATTCTTCGGACGGGGCCGCAGTGCAGGGGCGGGGATGCAGCAGAATGGGGGCATGTCTCCTGACTTCGAACTGCCAACAACAATGCGCGCCCTCGTCATCGACGAAACCGGCGCCCCCGAGGTGTTGCACCTGGCCGAGCGGCCGCTGCCCCGGCAGATTTCCGACGAGGTGCTCGTGCAGGTCCTCGCCGCCGGCCTCAACCCGATTGACGCTAAGACCCGCTCCGGTAAGGGGGTCGCCGCCGCGATCGAAAGCTACCCGGCCGTTCTCGGCAACGATTTCAGCGGCGTGGTCGTGCGGGCGGCGTTCGAGTCCTCACCGCTGCAGCCTGGTGACGCGGTCTACGGCATGGGCCGGGTGCCGCGCACCGGCGGCAGCTTCGCCGAATACGTCTCGGTATCGAGCATGAGCGTCACCCGCAAGCCGGCCCGGCTCAGCCATGCCGAAGCCGCCGCCGTTCCGCTTGCCGCCCTCACGGCCTGGGGCATGGTCACGCTGGCCGGGGCTGCGCCCGGGCAACGGATGCTCGTGCACGCCGCAGCAGGCGGCGTCGGCCACTTCGCGGTGCAGTTCGCCCGCGCTCTGGGCGCCCACGTGACCGCAACCGGATCTACCCGCAACCTCGACTTTCTGCGCGAGCTCGGAGCCAACGAGGTCATCGACTACACGACCACCCGCTTCGAAGACGTCGTGCACGAGCTCGACTCGGTCATCGATCTCATCGGCAACGTGCACGACAACACCGGTACTCGATCCCTCACCGCCCTTCGACCCGGTGGGCTACTGGTGAACGCGCCAACCGGCAGCTGGCCGAGCATGGCAGCGGATGCCGCCACCGCTGGCCGCCGCGCGACCGGTTTCAAGGTGTCACCCGACGCCCGCGCCCTCGACGAGATCTCGAAACTGCTCGACGCGGGCACCGTGCGGGTGCACGTGGACGCAGTGTTCGACCTCGCCGACGGCGCGGCTGCCCACCGGCTGATCGAAGAGGGTCATACCCGCGGCAAGATTGTACTGCGCGTCTCGTAGGCGGCACCGCTGCCCCTTCTCGGCGAGCGGTGATGTTTCGGGAGGAGGGAATCGGAAACGTCAGATGGGCGCTTACGGGCGGCACGGATGCCCCCAAACAGCATCACTATGGAATAGCTCAGTAGCACCACAGCGACGGCCGGAACGATCAGCGCTCGGCTGGTTCCGTTGACGATATTGTTGACAAGGCCGATCCAGGGAACGGAATACCAGAGCCGCCCCTGAATCTGGGCTGACTGCACCAGTTCGGCGTCGGGAAGGCTGTTATTGTCGCCCTGAAACTGAAAACTCCGGCTGCCGTCAGTCGAGGAACTGATCGCGATGATGCGGTGGGTGATGACTTCCGGCTGGCCGGAATGCATTTGGTAGGTGGCGACGTCACCGATCACCAGGTCATCGGTGTTGACCGGGCCGACCACGATCAGTGTTCCAGGGGGAAGCCGCGGCTCCATCGAGCTCGTCAGCACGGTCAACGGGGTTGCTCCCATGACCTTGGGCACGATCACCAGCAGAGCAAACAGCGCCAGCACGAGCAGGAGGAGTGCCCCGCTGAGGTACACGCCCAGGGCGTGCGGCAGGCCGTGCGGCCTGGGCGGCGTAGCCATGGGGGCCATCAGTTGACCGCCGTCAGGGTGAATTGCTGGGCGCTGACCGCGGCACAGTTCTGCGTCTGCAGCGCCGTTCCGGCGGTGTAGCTCGGTACCGCGATGCATTCCGTCTTGTTTCTGTTCACCTGCGTCGTGAACTGATACAAACCGTTGCCTGAGATCATGCCGCCCCATTGCTGGCTGGAGTCATTCGTGTTGCGTGTCGCCACAACCAAGGCTCTGGAACTCGTGCGCTGCCAAACCAGGCCGGCCGCCGCTTGCGAGTTGATGAGGTACTCGCTCTGGTTGATCAGGTCATATTGCCAGAGCTGGGTGGTCAGGGCGTCGTTGCACACTTGAATGGTCACCGCTGCGTTCGCAGTGGAGGGTCCGGTAACGCAGAGCAGCCCGCTCTTCACTCGGTACCAGCCGGTCGATGACGGCACTGAGCTGGTTGCCGCCGTGGCGTCTGAGGATTTGACCGATGCGTTGCCGGCGGCGTCGAGCGCGTCGACGGTGTACGTGTAGGTCGTGCCAACGTTGAGGCCGGTATCGGTAAAGGTTGTACCGGTGATGCCCGAACGTATCAGTGCCCGGTCGCGATAGACACGATACGAGGCCACGCCGACGTTGTCGGTTGCGGCCGTCCAGCTGAGGGTGGCGGAGGCATCCGTTGTCGAGGTGTCATTCAGGTTGGTCGGCGCGGTCGGCGGCGTCGAGTCCGCCACGGCCTGAACGACGGTGACCGAGGCGATCGCGGTCTTCCAATTCGTGCCGGCCACGGCGCTCAGATTAAGCCGAGCCGCTACCTGGCCGCCAATATAGGCCCCCGGAATCGGTGATGACATCGACGTGCGCACGCAATACACAATGGACGCACTCGCAGGGAGGGGTCCGGTTAGCGTTGTTCCGCTCGACCAGGTGTGAACCGTCTGGTTTCCGGGCAGCGCCGCGCCCGGCGTGCAGTTGACGGCGGCGGCAACCGGCCAGGTCGTCACGGTGATCGCTCCGGCCAGGGCTGCGGGCGTCGACGTCGCGGCGACGAGTGTAAGAGTGTAGGAGGAGGGCACGGCCCCGTTGGTGAGGGTGATCGGTTTCGTCGCCACCAGGGCGGTCGACGTGTAGTCGAATTTCAGCTGGTCGAAGCCGGACTGCCCAATTGTCACGCTATTGGAGGCCACCGAGCCGGTCGCCTGCACCGCCGCGGTCGTCCAAGCGGCGTGGGCCGCCCCCGAGGCGGCGAGTACGAGAAAGAGCACCGTTCCGAGCAGCGCAGCGGTGCGCTGTCGGCGCGAGCGAAATCGTTGTGGGCGCGTCATGACTCAGGCCTGCCCCCCGATGAGAACGACGGAAAAGTTTGCCGCCGACGACGTCTGACTTGAATCCGGTGCGTTCACCGACAGCGCCACCGACACACAGAGTGTTTGTGACTGTGCCTTGGCGATGGGCGCTCCGACTGGCCCCGGCGGGGCGACGGCGAAGGTTCCGGTCCAGGTGGGGCTGACGCCACTCGTGCACGAGGCGGCGTTCGCCACGGCAGCGAGCCCGATGACGAGTGAGCCGGAAAAGTTCGAGGTGACCGTCGGAGCGATCAGTGAGGAGACGGTGACCGTCAGGGGCACGTCACCGGTATTCGTGACGGTGACCGGGGCAGCGATCACCAGTCCGGGGTACAGGGCGACGGCGGGCAGCGCCAGAGGCGACACCGTCATCGTTGCCGTTCCCGAGGTCATCGTCGCCGGGCGGGTCGACGTGCTCGCGTTCAACAGCGCATAGGTGCCCCCGGCAGCGGTCGTTGCCAGTATGACCGCGAGAAGTGCGGATGCCGCGGCGAGCACCAGGGAGCGCACCCGCAGCCGCGGGAGCGCTCGGGCACGAGTGCGTCCAGTCAGAGTCAGCGCCTGGACCGACGACCCACGAGCTGTCTGCATGCCTTCACCGGGCTTTCTGGTTTTCAAGGGAACGGGGTGGGGTGCACACGATCCGGAGTGCCCGTCGTCGGGTGACGGGCACTCCGGTAACGGCGTCGGAGCCTCAGCTGTTAGGAGGCCTGCAGCAGGGTCACGGCGAGGGCGTTGAGGTTGACCGAGCCGAGCTTGGCGTCATTCTCGAATCCGGCTACGGTGTTCTTGGGAAACGCCAGGGTTACGGTCACCGTGGCGGTGCGGGCTGCGACCCCGGTCGCTGTGGGGGTGATCGTGAAGGTCGGGCTGGTTCCGGTGATGCCCGCTCCGGTGATCGCCAGAACGGCGTTCCGGGTGATGTACGCCGCGAGGCGCACATCGGCAGGGGTGGCCGAGTTCGTCGGCACGACAGTGGCCGGATCGACGGCGAGGGTCGCGATCAGGTTGTCGCCCGTTGCGGTGATGTCCACCGTCTTCGTGTAGGTGAGGGTGTCACCGGGCACGATGCGGTAGCTGCCCAGGGAGATCACGGTGGGGCCGCTCTTCCAGACGCCATTGCTGGGGGCCGTGTCACTCACCAGCAGGGTGCCAGCGGTAATCGTTCCGCCGGAAAGCGTGGCGCTGGAGTTCCACAGCGCGAACGTTCCCGCACCACCGAGGAGCAGGGTCAGTCCGGCGGCGCCGGCGATGGCGCTTACGAGAAGCTTGTTCATAGGAGAAACCTTTCGACGTGTTCGACTCATGGGTGAGTAATTCACAGACTAGGTGGGACAGACAGATTTGTCTGTCCCACAAAAATCCCCAGAATGGGGTTTGGGGAAATGTCCCATTGACCACCGACTTGGTGGACAAATACAAAAAAATCTGTACTTAACCGTACAAAATATGAGTTTTTCGACTAAATACGCACTTACCCTCACTCGTTCAAAAATTCCGGCGACATCCGAGACAGACCGTTCTACCTCCGAATTGGTGTGGACCGTGGTGTGGTCCAGACTGGAGTTCCACAAGGAGACAGCATGACTCTGAGTTCCACCGACAGTGCCGCCGACAGTTCAACCGAGCACACCGGGCCGGTCATCGTATGGTTTCGCGACGACCTGCGGATTGCCGACCACCCGGCCCTGCAGGCTGCCCTCACGCTCGGGCAGCCGATCGTGGCTGTCTACGTGCTCGACGAGGTGTCCCCTGACGTGCGCCCGCTCGGCGGCGCGGCTCGCTGGTGGCTACACCAGAGCCTCCGCTCCCTCGCCGAGTCCCTGGATGGTCTCGGCGCACGGCTGACCCTGCGCCGCGGTGCGGCTGGCCCGATCATCGCGTCGATCGCGCAGAAAACGGATGCCTGCGCCGTACTCTGGAACCGCCGCTACGGTCTGGCCGAGCGCACGGTCGACGCCGCGATCAAGAGTGACCTGCGTGATGGCGGGGTCGATGCGCGCAGCTTCGCCGGTTCGCTCCTATTCGAACCGTGGACGATTCAGACTGGACAGGGCGGCTCTTACTCCGTGTTCACCCCGTTCTGGCGGGCCTGCACCGCCGGTCCGCCGCCACGCGCCCCCCATCCTGCGCCGGCAACCGTCCCGGGCTGGGCGGGTGCGTTGGCCTCCGATGATCTGGATTCCTGGGGCCTCGAGCCCTCGAGTCCGGACTGGGCGGGCGGACTGCGCGCCGCGTGGTTGCCGGGTGAGGCATCCGCTCACGCGTTGCTTGAGACATTTTTGACCGAGTCATTGCCTCGCTATGGCAGCGAACGCGATCAGCCGGCTCAGAACGCGACCTCACGCCTTTCGCCGCACCTGCGCTGGGGCGAGATCAGTCCCTACCAGGTCTGGTCGGCGACGCAGCAAGCTCAGCGCGGCCTCACCGGAACGGCCCTCGCCAGCGCGACCCGGTTTCTCACCGAAATCGGTTGGCGGGAATTTGCCTACCACGTGCTCTTCAACGCCCCCGAGCTCGCCACCAAGAACCTGCGCCCCGCCTTCGACGCTTTCCCCTGGCCGCCACTCGACCGGGCAGCCCTGGCCGCCTGGCAGCAGGGTCGCACCGGCTTCCCCCTTGTCGACGCCGGCATGCGCGAACTCTGGCGCACCGGAAGTATGCACAATCGGGTACGCATGGTTACTGCATCATTCCTGATCAAGAATATGTTGGTCGACTGGCGCGAGGGCGAACAGTGGTTTTGGGACACCCTGGTCGACGCCGATGCCGCGAGCAACCCGTTCGGCTGGCAGTGGGTCGCCGGCTCAGGGGCGGATGCTGCCCCCTACTTCCGCATCTTCAATCCCGACCTGCAGGCCGCAAAGTTCGATCCACATCAGGAGTACATCCGCGCGAACGTGCCCGAATACGGCACGGAGGCCTACCCGGCACCCCTCGTCGACCTCGGCGAAACGCGTCGGGCAGCCCTGGCCGCCTACGACGCTGTCAAAGCCCAAACAGCGAGCTAGGCAACCTGGACGGCTGCGATACCCGGGGATTCCGCGTTCGGATTGCGTACGGGCTTCTGCTCGGAGGCCCCAAGGTACCAGATGCTCAGGACGCACATGATGAGCGAACCGAGGGCGAGCGGGTTCTGCAGGTAGATCACGAGATAGCCCAGGTATGGCACGAAGGCGGTCACGCCGCCGATGACATCGGCTTGGGGCACCGTGAACGGGTCGACCGTGTCATTCGCGTCGCCCTGCGTAGTAAGGGTGGCATCGTCGTTGACGGCCACGAGTCGATGGGTGGTGCGATCGCCATCTCGCCGAAAAGTGATGACCTGCCCAACCTCATACCGGTCGGCCGCGACGATGACGACGCTCGCCGGCAGGATGGTGGGCGACATCGACCCGGTGCGCACGACGTACGCCCGATACGGCAGGGCGCCCGTCGCAACCAGGGCCACCGGAGTGAGCACGGCGGCCAGAACGAGCAACAAAACCACGGTGCCTCTAAATCTCTTCACGGTGCGCCTCTCAGCTCGGAACGGAAAAGGAGGATGGCCCGGACGTCGCTACCCGACAGCGACGCCCGAGCCACGTGCTCAAGCCTTACTGGCCCGGCGCCTGGCCGACCTGCGTGGCCACGATCTGGTACGGCAAGCCGTTTCCCTTTATCGTCGGGTTCGGTACCTGAACCGTCTTCACCGGGTAGGAGTTCCAGACTCCGCCGCCCAGCTCCGACTGGCCGGACATCTTGGCCGCATAGCCGAAGCTGAACGAGACCGAGCCGACAGCGGTCGGCGCCAGGTTCGATGCCAGCTTGATCATCTTCGGAACGGGCCAGCATCCGGTCGGCGCAAGGGTGCCGCAGCTCAAGTGCGCGGTGTCATCCTGATCATCGCTGAGATTCGCGGAGTCAAAGAGGGCCGTACCGTTGGCAGCCACGTGGAACTCGCCGTAGGTTCCGAGGTCATTCAAAGCGTGCAGGGCGTCCTTGTCGTTGAACACAACCCAAACATCCTGAGCGTTCAGACCCGTATTGACGTAGCGCGACGAGACAGTCTGGGTCGTTCCGGGCAGCAGGTTGGTGAAGCCCAGGTTGAGAGAATCCGTACCGGTTCCGTCAGCGCCGGCGATCTTGATCGAGCCGATGGTTCCGCTCACTGCACCCTGGGCGGTATCGCTGAAGTACGCGCCGGTCGGCCCCAATGCCGCGAATGCCATGGTCAGCGCCACTGCGATGCCCCCGGCCCCAATGATGGCTTTCTTTCGGTTTAACATAAGTTTCACGTCAGTCTCATCTCAATTAGTCAGTTTAGAAGTGAGATGATGAATATCTTTCATCATCTATATTCAAAACATTAGAGATGACACAAACTCATGTATGCCCCCCATTGGGCGGCATAGTCCCCCCAAATTGGGGGATGGAACGCTGGTTGGTCGGGCAACAAAAAAACGGGCAAACAGTCGCGCTCACCCCTGTGATGATGCCGGAGTGAGCGCGACTGTTTGCCCGCTTTCGCGAACGCCGGACAGTTAGAAAAAGCGGGCGTACGCTCCGACCGTAAGGAAGGTCGGGAACTCGGGCTCGAGAGCCGACGTGCGCAGCACGGTGAGGGCGTCATCGAAGCGGTCGGTGGGCGTGCGCTCAAGGCCGTCCACAATCTCGTCGAGTACCTCTTCGACCCAGTCGGAGTCGATTCGGCGGCCCTCGGCAGTGACCGAGTTCTCGTGGATCCACTGCCACAGCTGCGAGCGGGAGATCTCCGCGGTCGCGGCATCTTCCATCAGGTTGTCGATGGCCGCAGCGCCAACGCCGCGCAGCCAGGACTCGATGTACCGCAACGAGATGAGCACGTTGCCGCGCACGCCGGCCTCGGTGATCTGGCCGCCGACCGAAGCGATGTCGAGCAGTTGGGCGGCCGTCACTGTCACCTCGGGGCGGGTGCGCTCGACCTGGTTCGGCCGGTCGCCGAGTACCGTGTCGAACTCGGCCTGCGCGGTCGGAATGAGGTCGGGGTGGGCAACCCAGGAACCGTCGAAGCCGTCGGTGGCCTCACGCTTTTTGTCGGCCGCAACCTGCGCGAGAGCCTGCTCGGTCACGGCGGGGTCGCGACGGTTCGGAATGAAGGCACTCATGCCGCCGATGGCGAAGGCACCGCGCTTGTGACAGGTTGCAACGAGCAGTTCGGTGTAGGCCCGCATGAACGGCACTGTCATGGTGATCTGCTTGCGGTCCGGAAAGACGAAGCGACTGCCACGGGCACGGAACGTCTTGATGATGCTGAAGATGTAGTCCCAGCGTCCGGCGTTCAGGCCGGCGCAGTGGTCGCGCAGTTCGTAGAGAATTTCTTCCATCTCGAAGCCGGCCTGGATCGTCTCGATCAGCACCGTTGCGCGAACCGTGCCGTACTCGATGCCGAGACGCTCTTCGGAGTAGGTGAAGATGTCGTTCCAGAGACGCGCTTCCTTGTGGCTTTCCAGCTTGGCCAGGTAGAAGTACGGGCCGGTCCCGTTCTCGATGAGCTTCTTGGCATTATGAAAGAAGTACAGGCCGAAGTCGATGAGGCTGCCCGAGGCCTTCATGCGGCGGTTCGCGCGGTCAACGAAGGTGATGTGCTTTTCCACGAGGTGCCACCCACGCGGACGCATCACGATGGTCGGCGTCGACTCGTTCGTGATCTCGTACTTCTTGCCTTCGGGGCTCGTGAAGCTGAGCTGTCCACGCACCTGGTCGAACAGGGTCAGCTGGCCCTCGATCACGTTGGTCCAGGTTGGGCTGGTCGCGTCTTCCTGGTCGGCCAGCCACACCTTGGCGCTCGAGTTGAGCGCGTTGATGGCCATCTTGCGGTCGGTCGGGCCGGTGATCTCTACGCGACGGTCCTCGAGGCCGGGGCCAGCTCCGGCTACGCTCCACGTCGGGTCTTGGCGGATGCTGGCGGTTTCGCTCAGAAACCTCGGGTCGCGACCGTTCGCGGCATCCACTCGCGTCTGCAGGCGGGCAGCGAGCAGGTCGTGCCGGGTGCCGGCGAAACGCTCGTGCAGTTCGGCGAGAAACTCGAGGGCGTCGGGGGTGAGGATCTCGTCATACCGATCGCCCAGCGGGCCGGTGACCTCAAGGTGCGGGCGAATGGTGGCGAAGCTGTCGGTGTTCGTCTTCACGGTTTCGGAGTTGACCGCCTGATCGAGGGTCGGGTTCGGGGTGTTCATGGTCTGGCTCCTTGCGAAAGTAGGTGATACCGACAGGGGACGAGCCGCAGCTGCGCGGTTCGCCCGATCTCAGGCGGAGGGGGATGTGCTGTTCTGTTTCGGTCGAGTCACGACCGCGAGGGTATTGCGGTCGTGATTCAAAAGTCGTTGCTTGCCTGTGCTTCTACTCTGCCCCGTCCATACCCAACGAAACCACCAATCGCCAACAGAAGAAATCATTTTCTTCTGATTGTAGAAACTTTTCGATTGTGTGACACTGGGCCTATGGTCCCCACAGAAGCCCTCTCCGCGCTGTCCTCCCTCAGCCTCGATGAACCCGAGCTCGACGCCCTCACCCTGGGCCGTCGCATCCGAGAACTGCGTACGAGTCGGCGGATGACGCTGGATGCCCTCGCCGCCGCGATCGATCGAGCGCCCTCGCAGGTGTCAATGATGGAAAACGGCAAACGCGAACCGCGCCTCTCGATGTTGCGCACGATCGCCCTGGCCCTCGGCACCACCGTCGAGGAACTGATGCGAACGGATGCGCCCTCCGAGCGCGCCGCTCTGGAAATCTCCGTTGAGCGCGCCCAGCGCGGGCCGGTGTTCCAGGCTCTTGGGCTGCCCCGCATTCGGGTGAGCAAGGGTCAGAGTGATGAAACCCTGCAGACCATCCTGAGCCTGCACAATGAAATCGACCGGCTTAACCGGGAACGCGCAGCGACCCCGGAAGAGGCCCGTCGCGCCAACTCAGCCCTGCGCCAGATCATGCGCCAGAAAGACAACTACTTTCCCGAGCTGGAGGCGCAGGCTCTTGAGCTGCTCACCGCGGTCGGTCACTCCGGCGGTCCGGTGTCCCAGCAGCTCGTCGCCGATATGGCCACCCACCTGGGTTTTTCACTGCACTACGTCAACGATCTGCCGCACTCTACCCGGTCGGTCACCGACAAACTCAACGGGCGCATCTACCTGCCGACCGAGAGGTCCGCATCGCGGGACTCGCGCTCGCCGATCGTGCAGGCCTTCGCGAGCCACCTCTGCGCCCACGAAGAGCCGAAAAATTATGCCGAATTTCTGCGCCAGCGGGTCGAGACCAACTATCTCACCGCCGCGATTCTCGTTCCAGAGCGGGACGCGGTGCGCATGCTAGCCGAGGCCAAAACCCTGCGGCGCATCTCAATGGAAGATCTGCGGGATGCCTTCGCGGTCTCCTATGAGACGGCCGCGCACCGCTTCACCAACCTCGCCACGGCCCGGCTGGACATTCCGGTGCACTTCATGAAGGTACACGAGTCCGGCACGATCATTAAGGCCTACGAAAACGACAACGTGCGTTTTCCCAGCGACGCTCTCGGTGCCGTGGAGGGCACTACGGTCTGTCGCAGCTGGACCGCCCGCACCGTGTTCGACGTCGAAGACCGTTTCAGCGCTTGGTACCAGTACACGGACATGCCGTCCGGTAGCTTCTGGTGCACGTCCCGCATCGAGAAGGCCAAGGAGGGCGAGTACTCCGTGAGTGTGGGCGTGCCGTTCGCGCACGTGAAGTGGTTCAGGGGCCGGGAGACCCCGAACCGTGCAGTGTCACTCTGCCCCGACGATTCCTGCTGCCGCCGCGCGCCCGACAACCTCGCCGGCCGCTGGGCCGGGCAGTCCTGGCCGGCTGCGCGAACCCCGACGAGCCTGCTCGCCGCCCTGCCCACCGGCACTTTTCCCGGCGTCGACCAGACCGAGGTGTACGAGTTCCTGGAGGCCCACTCGCCGCACTGATCCGCTCGGGAGGTACCACCCGGTGAGGCCGCCTGGCAGTACCCAGACATCACTTTTTTCAAAAGAAACAAACCGGTACGTTGTTGGCAATACTCTTCGGTAGAATTAATGTGACGTTACAGTGCTCCAAACTGGTGCATTTTTGCGCTACCACGCACCAGAGATTGTCGGTCGGGCTTATCCACGCATCGCCGCTCGTCTCGACCAAATGAAATGCGAGCCGACCATGTGTGACGCTCGCGGTGTGTTCCGTCGCCTCAATCGCGTCGTGCGCGCCGGCATCCCCTCGGCGGCAGCCGCCATGATCGAGCCTCCCGAGCGAATTGCCTCGCCGATTCCGGCCGAGACGACCGCACCAATGCCCTCAAATTGGTTTCGCTCCGCGGCACTGCTCGATGTACGGGGCCTCGAGATTGGGGCGACAGCCCACGCGAATGCACCCCGGCTGGTCAACGGCGTCTCGCTCTCCATCACCAGCGGAGAGGTCGTCGGGCTGGTCGGAGACGACTCCTCCGGAGCCCTGCAGGTCGCCCAGTCCATCGCCGGTGTGCTGCCCAGGCCGGCCACCATCCGTTCCGGGTCAATCCTGTTCAACGGCGAGGAACTGGTCGGACTGCCCGCCCGATCACGCTACCCGCGGCGCGACCCAAGAATTGCGTATGTCTCGCGCGATCCGCGCGCCGGCCTTGACCCGGCTGCGACGGTCGGAACTCAGCTGGCGGCACCACTGCGTTCGACGCTCGGACTCTCTAAACCGGCCGCCTACGAACGTTCGATTGAGCTGTTGCACCAGGCCGGAGTCGAACGTCCCGAGCATGCGTTCACCTCGTTTTCCCGCGATCTACCGCCGACGATGGCGTTGCGCGTGCAGATTGCCGGTGCCCTCGCCGGCAATCCGAACCTTGTTGTGGCCGACGACCCGTCAGACACTCTGACCGCATCGGACAGTTCCGAGATTTTTGAGCTGCTGGAACAGTTGCAGCACAAACGCACGCTGACCATGATCATCGTGACCCGCTCGATGCGAGTGGCAGCGCGCATCTGCCATCGGGTTGCCGTGGTGCGCACCGGTGGAATTGTGGAATACGCCTCCGTCGCCGACCTCTTTGACTTCCCCAAGCATCCGTACACCCGCGAGCTGCTGTACGCGGCCGAGGAGGATTGGCCGGGTAGCCGAGCCTTGTAGATTAGGCGCATGGACGTACACAAGCGCCCGGGCGCCCGCGAAGCAATCTTCGCCCAGCTCAACGACACCGGGCGCGCCGAACAAGTGGCCCAGCGGCTGACCGACGCCATCATTTTGGGCGTGCTGTCCCCGCGCGAACGTTTGCCCAGCGAGCCGCAGCTCGCCCGTCACTTCGGTGTCGCCTTGATCACCGTTCGTGAGGGTCTCGTGATTTTACGAGACACCGGTCTGATCGAGACCCGACGCGGCCGCGAAGGCGGCAGTTTCGTGAGCGCCGTCAATACCCCCCACCAGGCCCTGCTTGAGAACCGGCTGCACAAACTTGCCCAGGTTGAACTGTCGGACATCGCGGTCTATTTCAGTGTGATCGTGGAGGGCTGCGCCACCCGCGCCGCCCGGTACACCTCCCCGGTCGATGCTGAACGCCTCGCCGAGTGGCTGCACCAGGCTAATTTCACGACGACCGCCTCCGCCCGGTCGAACGCCGGTGGCTTTTTTCTGGAGTTGGCCGTGCTGACCCAATCGGCCCGTCTGGTGCGGGAGCAGATTCGGGTGCAGGCGGAGTTCGGCTCTCTTCTCTTTCTTGGCTTGGCCGATGCGGCACTGCGCGAACGGGTCGCCGGCGGCTTTCGCGCTGTCGTCCCCGCGCTCAGCGCCGGCGACGACGCTCTCGCCCGCGGTTTGGTCGGCGACCAGGTGGAGGCACTGGGCCAGTGGCTGCTCTCGGCGAAGATCCGGGTCGAGCGAGGGGGGAATCTTGATGGCGAAGCACTCGACAACGGCTGAACAGTGTGCTGGAGCAGTCAGCACCCTCTTCGACTCGGTGTTTCACGATCTCGAGTCGTGGCGAGACGAGATCGCGCTGATCGGGCCGAAGACGCGCTCGGCCGACCTCGACGCTCTCGTTCAGACTCTCGTCGTACCCTCGCTCACCCGACACAACCCCACCCTGCTCGGCGCCGGTTTCATCGCGGCACCGGAATTCGTGCGCGGTCGCGATGTTCATTTCTCCTGGTGGATTGGCCCTCTCGAGTCGAACCCGCTGCTCGGCATCACCACGGTTCCTACGCGCCTCGATCTCGGCGCCCGGATCTACACCGAGTATCTCCGCGACGTGCGCAAACTGGAGTGGTATTCAATCCCCGAGTCGACCCAGCAGCGCCACGTCACCGGACCCTACGTCGATCACTTGTGCACCTGCGATTACCTCTTTACCGTCACGATTCCGGTGCGGGTCGATGAGCAAATGGTCGGAGTCGTAGGGGCGGATATCTCGGTACGACGCCTCGAGACCGCGCTGCTTCCCCTGTTCCTGGGAGCCGACCGACCACTCGCCCTGGTCAACATTGTTGACCGGGTGGTGATCTCCACGGAGCCGACCGTTCAAGTCGGTCAGCTCGCCCCGCATTCCGGAACCACTGTGGCTTGCTCTGACCTACCGTTTCGTGTTCTTGTCGCGCCGGCGCTGGCCCCTCGTGTTTAATCATCCGTTGCTATATCTTTGAAAAACCAGAGTTTGCATTGGCGCCCGTTTTCGGTGTGCCAGACCAGTGAAGGAGAAAGCCTATGAGCAGTTACGCAGTCATCAACCCGGCCACCGGGGAGACAATCAAGACCTACGACACGATCCGGGATGCCGAACTCACCACCGCGATTGTCGCCGCCGATGAAGCCCATCGCACCTGGTCGCGCAGTGTCACCGTCGAAGAACGTGCAGCGCGCGTGCGCCGCGTGGCCGAACTGCACACCGAGCGTCGCCAAGAGCTTGCCGAGATCATCGTGCGCGAAATGGGTAAACCTCTTGAGCAGGCCCTCGGCGAGGTCGATTTTAGCGCCGACATCTACGCCTACTACGCCGACAATGCGACTGACCTGTTGAAGGACGAAGCCATTTCCCTGCTCGCGGGCGAGGGTTCGGCGCTCATCCGCCGCAGCTCGCTCGGCGTACTGCTCGGCATCATGCCGTGGAACTTCCCCTACTACCAGGTTGCCCGTTTCGCTGGGCCGAACCTGATTGTTGGCAACACCATCCTGCTCAAGCACGCCGAGCAGTGCCCCGAATCGGCCGCCGCGATCGCTCAGATCATGCTCGACGCTGGCTTGCCAGTGGGCGCCTACACAAACCTCTACGCTTCGCACGAACAAATCTCCACGATCATCGCCGATAAGCGCGTTCAGGGAGTCTCACTGACCGGTTCGGAGCGCGCGGGAGCTGCAATTGCCGAGATCGCCGGTCGCAACTTGAAGAAAGTCGTGCTGGAGCTCGGCGGCTCAGACCCGTTCATCCTGCTTTCCACCGACGACCTCGACGCAACCGTCGCCGCCGCCGTCGCCGCCCGAATCGACAACAATGGTCAGGCCTGCAACGCCGCCAAGCGGTTCATCGTCATCGACGAGCTGTACCAGCCGTTCCTCGACAAGTTCACGGCGGCGATAGCTGCCGTTGAGCTGGGCGACCCTACCCAGGAGGGAACCGACCTCGGCCCGCTCTCGTCTGCGAAGGCCACCGAAACGCTCACCGATCAGGTTGCGCGCGCTGTGGCTCAGGGCGCAACCCTCGTCACCGGAGGCACATCTGAAGGCAACTTCTACGCCGGAACGGTGCTTGCCGACGTCAAACCCGGCTCCGACGCCTTTCACGAGGAGTTCTTTGGCCCCGTCGCCCAGGTATTCAGCGTCGCCGACGAGGCTGCCGCAGTTGCCCTGGCCAACGACACCCCCTTCGGTCTTGGTTCCTATGTATTCACTACCGACGAGGCACAGGCCCTGCGTGTGGCCGACAGCATTGAGGCGGGCATGGTCTTCATCAACCTCGTCGGTGCCGACGGCGCAGAGCTGCCCTTTGGCGGCGTCAAACGGTCCGGCTCGGGTCGCGAGCTCGGTCGGTTCGGCTCTGACGAGTTCGTCAACAAAAAGATGATCCGCATCGGCTAGCGTCATGTTTGTCGACCAATGAGCCTGTCGGGTCCCGTCGTCTTCGGGGGCAGCGGGGCGCACTACCCGTTCATCGCCCGACCGGACTGCAAATCGCCAGCACCGGAGGTTGAAGCCACCGAACTAGCGGTGCTGCTTCGGGCTCACCCCAATCACTAGACTGGGACATTAAAAAAGCAGGGCCCGTCCAAAGACGGGCCCTGCTTGCTGTGCTGTTCGTGCAAACGCTCAGCAGATGCTTAAATGCTGTTCACATCGAGCTGGATGCCAGGACCGAAGGTAGTCGAGACGACACCCTTCGTGATGTACCGACCCTTGGAGGAGCTCGGCTTGAGACGGTTGATCTCCTCGAGGGCTGCGGAGATGTTCTCGTTCAGCTGGTCCACGGAGAAAGACGCCTTACCAACGACAAAGTGCACGTTGGCGTGCTTGTCGACGCGGAACTCAATCTTTCCGCCCTTGATGTCGGACACAGCCTTGGCCACGTCGGGCGTCACGGTTCCGGTCTTCGGGTTGGGCATGAGGCCACGCGGGCCGAGCACCTTTCCGAGACGACCAACCTTGCCCATGAGCTCGGGCGTCGAGACGGCAGAGTCGAACGAGGTGTAACCAGCGGCCACCTTCTCGATGAGCTCGTCGCCACCAACTTCGTCGGCACCGGCTGCGATAGCGGCTTCGGCGGCAGGACCGGTTGCGAAGACGATAACGCGGGCGGTGCGACCGGTTCCGTGCGGGAGGATGACGGTTCCACGAACCATCTGGTCGGCCTTGCGGGGGTCGACTCCGAGGCGGAGGGCGACCTCAACCGTGGAGTTGAACTTCGCGGAGCCGGTCTCCTTGGCCAGGGCTACGGCCTCGGCCGGGGTGAAGACGTTATCTTCGCCGATTTTCGCGGCGGAGGCGCGGTACGCCTTTGACTTGGTTGCCATGTGAATCTCCTGTATGTACTTCAGAGTGTGGTGCGAACCTGGCAGGGCTCTTCCACTAATTGCTAAGAGTGCTTCGGCGCTTGATGGCGCCGATGCGAGGGGTGGTTAGGCCTCGACCGTAACGCCCATGGAACGGGCGGTTCCGGCGATGATCTTTGCGGCGGCGTCGATGTCGTTGGCGTTGAGGTCAACCATCTTCATTTCGGCGATTTCGCGAACCTGAGCCTGGCTGAGCTTGGCGACCTTCACCGTGTGCGGGGTTCCGCTGCCCTTGGCAACGCCGGCCGCCTTCTTGATGAGCTCCGCTGCGGGCGGGGTCTTCAGGATGAACGTGAATGTGCGGTCGTCATAGACGGTGATTTCAACGGGGATGACGTTGCCACGCTGGGCTTCGGTCGCCGCGTTGTAAGCCTTGCAGAACTCCATGATGTTAACGCCGTGCTGGCCCAGTGCCGGCCCGATGGGCGGTGCGGGGTTGGCTGCGCCGGCCTTGATCTGAAGTTTGATCAGACCTGTAACCTTCTTCTTCGGTGCCATTGTTTTGTCCTTCGTATTGATGTGCGAGCAGCCTGAGGCCGCTCTCCCGGTGGCCCGGATGGGCCCCGGTGGTTAGGGAAACCAGAGTGGATGACCCTGCGGGCATCCGTCGTGCTGTGGGCGGTGCGTCTGGTTAAAGCTTGGTGACCTGGTCGAAGCTGAGCTCGACCGGGGTTTCGCGCTCGAACAGGGAGACGAGCACGATGAGCTTGCCGCTCTCCGGCTTGATCTCGCTGATCGAACCGGGCAGACCCGCGAACGAGCCCTCCTTGATCGTGATGGTCTCGCCGATTTCATAGTCGACCTCGGCCGCGATAACGCGCTGCGCCGACTTTCCGGGAGCTCCGCCGGCCTTGGTCGGTGCCTCGACAATCTCGACGAGGCCCTTGAGCATGCCAAAGGCCTCTTCGAAGCGCAGCGGAGTGGGGTTGTGAGCGTTGCCGACGAACCCGGTGACACCGGGGGTGTGGCGAACAACCGACCAGCTGTCTTCGTCGAGGTCCATGCGCACGAGCACGTAGCCCGGAATGCGTACGCGAGTGACCATCTTGCGCTGGCCGTTCTTGATCTCGACAACATCTTCCATGGGAACTTCGCACTGGTAGATGAAGTCTTCCATCGCCATGGACTGCTTGCGGTTCTCAATGTTCGACTTCACGCGACGCTCGAAACCGGCGTACGAGTGAATGACGTACCACTTGCCCGGCAGAAAGCGCAGCTCCTTGCGGAACGCTTCGTAGGGGTCGATCTCTTCGTCGGACGTGTCAGCATCCGCTTCACCGGCGGCCTCGGCGGTGACGAGCTCGTCTTCGTCTTCGACGGCTTCGACGGACGCGTCGGCTTCTTCTGCCGAATCGATGTCGAGGGCGTCGTCGACGATGGCGTCAGCTTCGGGATCGGAGGACTCAGCGAGAGCGTCGAGCGCGGCGTCGAGGTTGACCTCAACGTCGCCGTTTTCGTCGATAACATGCAGAGCCACCTGCTCGGCGGCCTCTACGGAATCTTCGTCGGCGGCCAGGGTACTGCCTTCCTGCGCCTCGTCTTCCTCGGAGGACTGCTCGGCGGCAGTGGCCCAGTCGACATCGTCGTGCTTGGTCTCAGTCACTAAAATCTCAATCCCTAATTTTTCTACCTGTGCAAGTTGTCTGGGCACGTATTCATGCCGGTGATGCAGGCGTTCCGCCAAGCGGATGCCGGTGGTGCGCTCTAGCCCGGCGTTCCGAACACATAGAGAACTGCGAGGCCGAAGACCCAGTCGAAAGCCGACACGATGCCCATCATGATGATCACAAACACGAGCACGACACCGGTGTAACTCAGCAGCTCCTTGCGAGTCGGTGTGACGACCTTGCGCAGTTCCGCGAAAACCTGCTTGATGAACAGGTTCAACCGAGCGAAAGGACCGCGATTGGACTCGCGGGCAATTCGTGCGTTCGCGACGACTTCCTCACTAGGTTCGTCGACAACTTTTCGGGCCACCTGTTACACCTCTCATGGTCGGCAGACATCTACCGATGTGCAGGGCGGACAGGACTCGAACCTGCAACCTGCGGTTTTGGAGACCGCTGCTCTACCAATTGAGCCACCACCCTATGGAAGCAAACCCGTCACGCCATTCACGCTCTCGCCCAGGTGGCAACACTTGGAAAAAGGCGCAAAAAAGCATGGCAGAATTCAACTACCTTGAACCAGTCTAGGTCACGGACCGGCCACTGTAAAGCTGAGACGACCTGGTACCGGATGCCCAGCCCGCGTTGCCTCACTTTTTAGTTTGACACAGGATCGTTGGTGGGTTTGGCACAGCATCGTCGACAGGCTGACGCGACATCTCCGTCGACTTCTATTTCGGCCACTACCGCGTGCGCGCATCGGGTAGCTAAGCTCGACCTGTGGCTCACGAACTCAAGCGAATCTCTACTCGGATCGGCTCTATTGCTGAGTCGGCGACCCTCAAGGTCGACGGCAAGGCCAAGGCGCTTCAGGCTTCCGGGCGGCCGGTGATCAGCTTCGCGGCTGGGGAACCCGATTTTCAGACGCCCGAACACATCGTGGAGGCTGCGCTGGCCGCGGTGCGCGATCCGAAAAACTATCGCTATACCCCTGCGGCCGGTCTGCCAGAACTGCGCGAGGCCATCGTCGCCAAGACGCTGCGCGACAGCGGGCTCGCGGTGTCGCCGAGCCAGGTCGTCGTCACCAACGGCGGCAAGCAGGCCGTCTATCAGGCCTTCGCAACTCTGCTCGATCCCGGCGACGAGGTGATTGTGCCGACCCCGTACTGGACCACCTACCCCGAGGCCATTCGCCTCGCCGGCGGCGTACAGGTGGATGTCTTCGCCGGCAGCGACCAGGGCTATCTCGTGACCGTCGAGCAGCTTGAGGCCGCACGCACACCCCGCAGCAAGGTGCTTCTGTTCGTCTCACCGTCCAACCCCACCGGCGCCGTCTACTCGCCGGAGCAGACCCGGGCCATCGGCCAGTGGGCCGAAGACAACGGGCTGTGGGTCATCTCCGACGAGATCTACCAGAACCTCACCTACGACGGCGTCAAGGCCGTCTCGATCGTCGAGGCCGTTCCGGCTCTCGCCGATCGCACCATCCTGGTCAACGGCGTAGCGAAGACCTACGCCATGACCGGCTGGCGCCTCGGCTGGATGGTCGGCCCCGCCGACGCCATCAAAGCGGCGGCCAACCTGCAGTCACACCTCTCGTCGAACGTGTCGAACATCTCCCAGCGTGCCGGAATCGCCGCGCTGAATGGCCCGCAGGATGCTGCCGAGGCCATGCGGGGGGCCTTCGACCGACGACGAAAGATCATCGTCGGCGAGCTGAACAAGATCCCGGGTGTCGTGACACCCACTCCGCAGGGGGCCTTCTACGTGTATCCCGACGTGACCGGCCTGCTCGGTCGCTCCTGGGACACAGTCACACCGACAACCTCGCTCGAGCTGGCGGACTTCATCCTCGATCGGGCCGAAGTCGCCGCAGTTCCCGGCGAGGCGTTCGGTCCGAGCGGGTTCCTGCGCTTGTCGTATGCACTCGGCGACGAGGCCCTGCTCGAGGGCGTGCAGCGGCTGCAGCGCCTGTTCGCCTAGCTCGTCCCGCCGAGAGTCCCTTTTTTTACCGAAAGTCCCCGGCCAATCGGGGACTCTCGGCAAAAAAGGGGCACGTCGGCGCCGTTGCGGGCGGATACCCATTTCAGTCGGCCAACCGCTGGTGCGCGCGGCACCGCGGTAGGATTCCGGTGACATGACAGTCTTAGACCCCGTCGTGCAGGTGCGTGACCTGCAGAAATCGTATGGCAGCGTCGAAGCGGTGCGCGGCGTGAGCTTTTCCATCGCGGCCGGCGAGACCTTCGCCCTGCTCGGCCCGAACGGCGCAGGCAAGAGCACGACGATCGAGATTCTCGAGGGCTACCGAGACCGCACCGGCGGCGAGGTGAACGTACTCGGAGTCGATCCGCACCACGGTGGCCTGGACTGGAAGGCTCGGCTCGGCATCGTGCTGCAGACCAGCGGCGAGAGCGGCAATGTCACCGTCACCGAGCAGCTGCGGCACTTCGCCGGGTTCTATCCCAACCCCCGAGACGTCGACGAGGTCATCGACGCGGCCGGCCTGAGGGAAAAGGCGACGACCCGCATCAGCAAGCTTTCCGGCGGGCAGCGCCGCCGAGTGGATGTCGCGCTCGGCATCATCGGCCGTCCCGAGTTGCTGTTCCTGGACGAGCCGACCACCGGCTTCGACCCCGAGGCCCGGCACCAGTTCTGGGACCTCATTCGCGGACTCAAAGCGGAGGGCACGACCATTCTGCTGACCACCCACTATCTCGACGAGGCCGCGCAACTCGGCGACCGTGCTGGAATCATCGCCGGCGGCCGCCTCATCGACATCGGTTCGATCGACGAAATCGGTGGAGCGGATGCCCGCGTCCCGCTCGTGCGCTGGCGTGACAGCGGTGGGCTGCTGCGCGAAAAGCGCACGAGCCAACCCGCACGGGTCGTCGCCGACCTCCTCGCGAGAGGCGACGGTGGGGAACCGGAGGACCTCGAGGTGATCCGGCCGAGCCTGGAAGACGTCTACCTGTCGCTCGTGCGCGGCCACGAGGCCGAGGCGGCGGCATCCGGTGCCGGCAACACGGTCAGACCGAGTCGTCGCCGCCATGGCGACGGCGGGGCGCCTGCCTCCCCGGTCGGGAGTGATAAGGACGTACGAGCATGAGCGCCACCCAGACGCGTACCCGCGCGCACAAGAAGGCGCCGGGCACACTCCTGCTCGGGCTGTCGCGCATCGGCTATGAAACCCGGCTGTACTTTCGCTCGCCAGACACGCTGTTCTTCACATTTTTCTTTCCGTTCATCATGCTCGGCATCTTCACCGCAGCGTTCAGCACTTCAGGCAATATCGGTGCGAATCCCGACGGCACCGGAGGAGTGAGCGTTGGCGCTTACTATCTGCCCGGCATGCTCGCCGCCGGCATGCTGCTTTCTGGCGTGCAGAACCTCGCCGTCGACATCGCCGGAGAGAAGAGTGACGGCACCCTCAAACGTCTCGGCGGCACCCCGCTGTCGCCGTTGAGCTACTTTCTCGGCAAGATCGGGCAGGTGTTCGTGACCGCAATTCTGCAGGCTGGCCTGCTGCTGCTCGTGGCCCGGTTCGTGCTTGACATCACCCTGCCGAGTGAGCCCGAGAAGTGGGCGACGTTCGCCTGGGTGTTCGTGTTCGGCGTGATCACCAGCGCGTTCCTCGGAATCGCGCTCGCATCCGTTCCGCGATCGGGCAAGAGCGCAACGGCCGTCGTGATTCCGGTGGTGCTCGTTCTGCAGTTCATCTCCGGTGTCTACCTGCAGTTCACGGCGCTGCCTGAATGGATGCAGAACTTGGCGAGCGTCTTTCCGCTCAAGTGGATGGCGCAGGGCATGAGGTCGGTCTTTCTGCCCGAGGGCTTCGCGGCCGCCGAGCAGAACGGATCGTGGGACCTGGCCTGGGTCGCCGGCGCCCTCGGGGTGTGGCTCGTGGTCGGATTGGTGCTCAGCCGGGTGACGTTTCGATGGATTCGCCGCGATGCCTGAGCCAGCATTGACGCAGGCTTCGGCCCAGACCAGGAACCCAGCGCAGGGATGCCTTTCGTTTTCAAACGGCACCGAAAGGTGCGATCCCTCAAGCGCCTTGATCAGGGGCGAGGTCTAGAGCAGTTTACGTTCGAGCGCCCAGGCGGTCAGCTCGTGCCGCGACGACAGCTGCAGCTTGCGCAGCACGGCCGACACGTGGGTTTCGACGGTCTTGGCGGCGATGAACAGGGTGCTCGCGACCTCCTTGTAGCTGTAGCCGCGAGCAATGAGCCGCATCACCTCGGTTTCGCGAGCGGACAGTCTGTCGAGCTCTTCGGTCGTCTCGGCCGTCTCGCCGGCGACGGCGCCGAAAGCGTCGAGGACGAACCCGGCCAGGCGCGGCGAGAACACGGCGTCGCCGTCGGCGACTCGGCGGGCGGCGTCGGACACCTCAGCCCCGGAGGCACTCTTGGTGATATAGCCGCGGGCGCCCGCCCGAATGACGCTCACCACGTCGTCGGCGGCGTCGGAGACGCTGAGCGCCAAGAACAGCGTGTGCGGTGCTCGCGGCCCCGCCTCGCGAATGACCTCCGCACCGCCCCCGCCGTGCCCGCCGGGCAGGTGCACGTCGAGCAACACGACGCGCGGTTGCAGGTCGATCACCGAAAGGACGGCAGCGTCGACCGTGGCGGCCTCACCGAGCACGATGATGTCGGCCTCGAGTTCGGCGCGCAGCCCGGAGCGAAAGATGGAGTGGTCGTCGACGATCAGCACGCGCAGACCAGCGGATGCCGCGGACGGCGCGATGGCAGCACGGGCACTGTCGCCCTGGCCAATCGGTTCGGGAGTGGTCATCGCATGCTCGTTTCGGTCTGCTGCGCATCGGTCTGATTCTCATCGGTCGCTGCGCGGGTCGTGGGCACCGGGGTGGCGGGGGGCGCGGCCGTGCCCGGCTCGGTGCGCATCGTGGCTGGCAGGGTCAGCAGAATTTCGGTGCCGGCCCCGCCCGGACCGGGCCGCACGGCTGCCGAACCGCCGGCCCGATGCATGCGCCCGAGGACGGATTCGCGCACACCGAGGCGGTCTGCGGGAATCTGGTCGAGCCGAAAGCCCGGGCCTCGATCGGTCACGCTCAGTTCGATGCCGCGTGCGCCGGTTTCGAGGTAGACCGAGACCGCACCGCCGGCATGCCGCGCGGCGTTGAGCATGGCCTCTCGGGCGGCAGCGACAAGCGATTCCGGGGCATCTCCACCGCTCGGGTTCGACTCCGGGCTGGCCGAGGAGCGCACGCCCACCTCCGCGCCGACCGTCACAACCTCGAAGTGCACCGCAAAGTCTTCTTCGATCTCGCCGGCGATGCGGCGAAGCGCTGCGGCCAGGTCGCTCGCCGGTTCGGTGCTGCCACCTCGGGTTCCGGTGAACAGCCACTCCCGCAGCTCGCGTTCCTGCGCCCGGGCGAGCCGAGCGACATCGCTGTGCGGCCCGGCCTTCTGCTGAATGAGCGCGAGGGTCTGCAATACCGAATCGTGCAGGTGCGCGGCGATGTCGGCACGTTCCGCCTCTCGGGCACGGGCGGCGCGTTCGTCGGCTAGGTCGCTCCACAGCCGCAGCACCCACGGCGCAATGACGACAATAACGCCGAGCAGAACGGATGCAGCGGCCACAATGACCGTCCACACATTCGGGCTGTCACCGGTCACGAAAAACAAGAGGATGCCCACCGCGACCAGGACGAGCGCTCCGAGGGTGCGCACCAGCAGCGCCGAGGATTGCTGGGCCGCTCCGCTGCGCACATCAGCGAACTGTCGCCAAGCCAGCGCGATGCCGGCGAGCACGACGATTCCGGGCACGACCACGGCAAGCGGAATGTTGGCCCCGAGACGACTGGCGACCAAGGCGATGCCGGCCGACAAGAGCGCGAGTCCGAGCAGGATCTCGGTGACTGGCGCTGAACGGTTGAGAGAGACGTCCACTGCCAACGCGGGCGCAGCGACTAAGGGAGGGCCGGGCAAGAGATCGGGACTCCGACCGGGCCGGGCCAGGCTGGTTTTGGGGAGCGGCTCGGCTATCGTCGGCGAAACGCAATTCGGCGTTGTGACCCATAACCAGGCGTAGAGCAGAACCCCGGCGCCGCCGCACAGGGACAGCAGCACGGTGGCCACCCGAACGGTTGTGACGGAGAGGCCCGTGTGGTCGGCGAACCCGGCGCAGACTCCGCCGAGCAGGCGCAGCCGGGGGCGGGTCATCCGTTCGGTTCTCACTCGCTAATCAAAGCACGCCGGCATTACTCCGGGTGGCGTGCGGCGAGAATTCAGGGTTCGGTCAGGGTCATCCCCCATGGCCGCCCGTGGGGTCTGCTGCCAAACTCGAATCATGAACGACACACCACTTCCACCGCAGGCCGACAGCCAGCAGCCCGGCCCCGCGCAGCCCGTCCCGACAGACTCGGGAACCAAGCCGCAGCCCGATCAGATCACCCGATTCTTCGATTGGATCCGCTCGTCCGGACTCAACCGCGATGGCGACCGCTGGTTCGCTGGGGTCTGCGGTGGCATCGCCGCTCGCACCGGGCTCGACCCGCTGATCGTGCGCGGCATCGCCGTTGTTCTCACCATTCTCGGCGCCCCCGTGGTGTTCGCCTACGCCGTGGGCTGGGCGCTCCTGCCCCGCGGCGCCGGGCGCATCTACGCCGAGGATGTCCTGCGTGGTCGATTTCAACCAGCCATGATCGCGATCGGCGCTCTGCTGCTCTTTACAATCGTGCCGATCTTTCAAGACGGCTGGTGGCGCGGTCCCGGTTTCGGCCTGCCCAGCTCGCTCAGCACCCTGTTTGGAATCGGCTGGAGCCTAGCCCTGCTGGCCGGCATCGTCTGGCTGGTCGTGTATCTCGTTCGACGTCGCCGCGGCACCGGCACGCAGCCGGGTGGCCCGGACGGCTCAACCCGCTCAACCGGATCCCCGTCGGGTCGCTCGGGCTCGTACCCCATACCCGGTTACGGTTCGACGCCCTCGAATCCGACACCGAGCCCGGCATCGGACTACGAGACCGCAGCCCTCGTTCCCGAGGCGAGCGCGGCATCCGCTACGCAATCGCCGTCAACGACGAGCGCCCCCTACAGCGCAACGCCGTATGCCGCGAAACCAGAGCAGCAACCGAACCAGAACAACATCTGGCAGGAGCAGCGCCTCGCTCGCCAGGCAGCCAGGCGCGCCCTGGTGCGGGCTCGTCGCCCCGGGGCGGGCTTCAGCGCGATCGTGCTCGGCCTGGCCCTGGCCACCGGCGCCGTGGCCGCCGGGGTGAATTCGAACGGCGTCTGGTCGCAGGACGCGGTCATTCTCGGCGTAGCGTTCGCCCTCGGAGTGCTCGCGCTCGGCATCGTCATCGCCGGAATCCGCGGACGCACCGACGGCGCCATGGGCGGGTTCGCCTTTCTGGCCGCGGCCACTCTCATCGTGCTCGGCGTGTTCCCCCAGGGCACCCAATTTTCGCTGGTCGGCAATACCGTCTGGTCACCGAGCGCGAATTCCGCCGCAGCTGACCCGACCTCCAGCTACGCCATGATCGTAGGAAACACGACGCTCGACCTGAGCGATTTCGATAACCCCGGGCTGAACGAAGACAGCGTCATCGACGTCTGGCTCCTCGTCGGCGCCACCGACATCCAGCTGCCGGCGGATGCTCCGGTGCGCGTCGAATCGAGCGCGCTGGTCGGCGGCGTCGAGTATTCGGGGCGCACTGTGGCCGCCGAAAACGGCGAGCAGACCGGCGTGTTCACCTTCGACCAGCGCACCTTCAACGCGAACAGCCGCAGCGACGGCCCGCTCGTGCGCATCTTTACCCTCGCCGGCGTCGTCACGCTCGATTCTTCTAACGATTAGGAACCCTCATGACCACACCACAGAACAACACCGGCGCCGACGCACCCACGGAAGATTTCTCCGCGAGCCGTCAAACGAGTGACGTGACCGCGAATTTGTCGACTCACCCGACCGTGCCGTACCCGGAGTCGACCCTCCCACCGCGGGAGACCATCGAGACCCCGAACTTCTTCGCCCCGAACACCGACGCGCCGACCGTCGGCCCCGCGCTACCAGCTGCGCCCCGGCTGCGCCCGCGCTTCGGCACGATCCTCTGGGGCATCCTGCTGCTCGCCCTCGCCACCTACATGGTGGTGTTCACGCTGCTGCCGGTACCGCCGGATCCCACGCTTTGGCTGCTCGGCGGGGTGATCGCGGTCGGGCTCGGCCTCGTCGTGGCCGGCATCGCTGCGGCCGCGCGGCGCGCCGACTGATTGGCCGGGCGAGGCGCCTTCACATCTCCGTGGGCTGGCGCCCCGCCCGTTCCACCGCGCGACTCTCGGTCTACAGCGTCAGTCCCACCAGCACCGGCTCTGGCTGCAGGTTCACCCCGTATTCGGCCTGCACCCGGCCGAGCACGTACCGAGCCAGTTCGGCCACCTCGGCAGCCGTCGCCCCGCCCGTGTTGGTCAGGGCGAGGGTGTGCTTGCTCGACACGGCCGCCTTCGACCCCGGCAGCCGAAATCCGCGACGGACACCCGCGTGCTCAATCAGCCAGGCCGCGCTGAGCTTGACCAGGCGCACCGGTTCCTCGCCGGGAATGGGCCCGACGCCCATATATTCCTCCAGGGGAATAACTCGGTCCGCCGGCTCGGCCTCGAGCGGCCAACGCGGCGCATCGGCTGGCAGTGAGCGCGCAAAGGTCTCGGTGACGATCGGGTTGGTGAAGAACGAGCCGGCGCTGAACGTGTCACAATCGTTCGGGTCGAGCACCATCCCCTTGCCAGCCCGCAGGCCGAGTACGGTCTCGCGCACGATCGGCAGCGGCACCCGGTCGCCGAGCTGCACGCCGAGCGCGCCGGCGAGTTGGGCATACTTCAAGGGCTGGCCGAGGGGACTTCCCAAAACGGAAGCCTCCGCCGCGGTGTCGTGCAACTCCAGCTCGATTGCGAGCACGACCCCGCGCAGACCCCGCTTGAGTGCCGAGGTGCGGTAACCGAGGTCGAGGTCGGCGCGCTCCAGCCGTTCAACTTCGCCGGTCTCGTAGGAGAGAAAATCGACCGCGACGAGGCTGTCGGAGAGTTCCTGGCCGTAGGCACCGATGTTCTGTACGGGTGCAGCGCCGCACGATCCGGGAATGCCCGACAGCGCCTCGATGCCGGCCCAACCGTGTTCCACCGCGTAGGCGACAAGGTCGTCCCACGGTTCGCCGGCCTGCACTCGCAGGCGCACCCCTGATCCCGATTCGATGCCGGCGGTGGGCGCGGCATCCGCGTCACTGGAGGTTTCGCGGCCAACCGCGAGCACCTCGATACCCCGGGTCACCACCTGGATCACGATGCCGTCGAAACCCTCGTCGGCGACGACGGTGTTGGAGCCACCGCCGAGCAGCAGCCAATTCTCCTCGAGGCCCCAAACCACGAGGGTCTCGTTGATGAGATCCTGCTCGGTGACCGGCGCCACCCGGGCGGCGGGCGGCCCACCGACGCGAAAGGAAGTGAGAGTGCTGAGGTCAACGGGTTCAAGCATGGTTCACGCCAGGTTAACGCGCGCCTGCGCCTTGCCGAGAACGGTCGCGCCGTTGAAGGTCACGGACAGGTCTATGCGGGCGATGCCGGCTCCAAGGTCGACAGCGCCAACCTTGGCGACCACAGACACGATGGCGCCATCCGTAGCATCGACGAAGACCGGGCGGGTGAACCGCACCTGGTAATCGACCACCCGCGCCGGGTCGCCGACCCAGTCGACAACGGGCTGCACGGCCAGGCCCATGGTGAGCATGCCGTGGGCGAGCACGCCAGACAGCCCCACTGACTGCGCCACATCGTCGCGGTAGTGAATGGGGTTGAAGTCACCGGATGCCCCGGCGTAGCGCACCAGGGAATCGCGCGTGAGGGAAAAACTCGCCTCGGCAACAACGCTGCCAATAAGGAGATCGGCCAGAACGGGGGTCATTCGTCTCCCCTGACGACGAGGGTGGAGATGGCGGTCACGACATGGGCGCCGGTGGCGTCAACGATCGTTGACTCCGCGGTCAGCATCGAGTGGCCACCGAGGGTCTTGATGCTCGTCACCGCGAGCGTCGCCGTGAGTTCATCGCCGGCCACGATCGGGCGGGTATAGCTAAAACGCTGGTCGCCGTGTACGACGCGGGTGAAGTCGATGCCGCCATCGGGCTCGGCCAGGAGCTGGGCCAGAGTTGCCTCCTGCACGACCACGGCGAAGGTGGGCGGGGCGACGACGTCGCTGTGGCCGGCCGCGCGGGCCGCTTCGGGATCGTGGTTGATCGGGTTGGTCGCGAACACGGCGCGGGAGAATTCGCGCACCTTTTCACGGCCGACAAGATACGGTGCGACCGGCGGAAAGACCCGCCCCTGCAACTCTGGGTTCACTGACACCCGTCGAGTCTACTAAGCGAGCTCCCGCACAGCGGTCAGAATCCGGCCCGACAGGGCGCACACTTAGTACCGTGAAATGTGTATCCGTGCGCCTCGGTGACCCCGAGGTGGCCCCTCTCCTGCTCGACCTGCACCGCGAATATGAGACCCGCTACGGCGACGGCGATTCCGTGCACGATGTCGACGGCACCGAGTTCGATCCCCCCGGCGGCGGTTTTCTCGTTCTCGTCGACGGCGACACGACGGTAGCCGGCGGCGGCCTGCGCCAGTTCAACGCCACGACCGCCGAGGTCAAACGCATGTGGACCAACCCCGATTACCGCCGCCAGGGCCACGCCCGCACGATCCTGCGTGAACTCGAATCTCTCGCCCGCAGCCTCGGCTATGAGCGGATGCGCCTGGAAACCGGCTATGCCCAGCCCGAGGCGCTCGCGCTTTACCGCAGCCTGGGTTTCACCGACATCGGCAACTACGGCATCTACGAGCACGCCTCCGGCTTCGAGCTGAACCTCACGCTTTAACCAGCGGATGCCCACCGGAGAGTTCGGCCGGGTAGGCGCGAGCCTCGTCGGCGAGTCCGAACAGCTCGAGAATCTCGAGCGATCGTCGCCGGCGTTCGGCACTCCGACACCGGCGATTTCCGGCCCCAACTCCATGGTGCCCTGGGCGGTTAGCCCAGCGAGCAGGTTGAAGTGTTGATAGACCAGGCCAATCTGTCGGCGGGCCAGGCGCAGCTGGTCAGGCGAGAGCCGCGTGAGTTCCTCGTCGTCGACCGAGACCGTGCCGCGGGCTACCGTGGGGCTGACATCGTCGAGGGCGGTCGTTGCGCCCTATTACCCGCACCAGATCGCCGTCAGGGCACGGTTTCGATGGCTCCGATGCCTGCGGGGAGGTAGCGTTAGAGAGCTATGCAAAACAAATTGATTCCGCACCCCGACCTTCCGATCGACCTGCCGACGGAGGAACGCATTCGCGCCGCCGTGACTCACTACGGCGAGAACGTTGTCATCGACAATGCTGTGGCTCTGCTGCGCGCCAAGAACGCCGGTAAAGACTTTCTGCTCTACGCCGGCGGACGCCACGCGCTCGGCATTCTTGAGGGTGCTCCCGCGCTGTACTGGCCCGAGCTGTGGGGCGCCCGCGCGCTGCTGCACGTCTGGGGCGAGCAGGCCGCGCCGTACATCGTCGTCGGCCTGAACAACCAAGCCTGGCGCGTACGCGAAATGTGCGCGAAGGTCGTGCTGCTGCGCGGCCTGCAGGTCGTACCCAAGCTCGTGCGGCTCACCACTGACGTGAATCCGCGCGTTCGCAGCGCCGCGCTGCACGCCCTCGCCGATCAGGGCACCGAAGCCAATATCGCCACGATCGAGGTGCGCTTGCGTGACTCCGACAAGGAGGTGCGCCGCGCAGCGCAGCAGGCTCGCGACGCCATCCGTTCGCGCCTGAACCTGACCGAAACGATAGCCGAGCCCGAGGCATAACGCGCCGCGGGCATCCGCTAGCTACGGCCGGCGAAGAAGCGCGCCCTCGTGCCGGCAGGTGGCGGCGGCGGTGAGCATGGCGTCGACCAACAGTGCCTGCCAGGCGGCGGAATCCTGCGGCACCCCGTCGTTCACGATCGTGCACACGGATGCCGCAAGCGTCGCGTCACCGGCACCCATCGTGTCGATGATCGGGCCGTCGAGAGTGGCGATCGGCACGCTGACCAGCCCACTAATGGCGAACGCGACCGAAGCGCCGAGGCGTCCGGCGGTCGCCAGAACGTTTTGGGCCCCCGCATCGACGAGCCGCTCCCGCAGCTCATCAAGGGTGCTGTCGTAGAGCAGGTCGGCGTCTTCCTCGCCGACCTTGACCAGCAGACTGCGCGCAGCGAGCGCTTCGAAGTTGCGCACGAACCGGGGGCCGTCGTGCAGCATTCCGGCGCGCGGGTTGGGGTCGATCACGAGGCGACGTTCCGGATCACTCACGCAGGAGGCGAAGGCTTCGGTCTGCGCGGTGTCGTCGAACGGAAAGCAGCTCACGACGACCAGCTCGGCGGCCGCGAGCGCCGCGCGCTCGGCAACACCGAACTCGATGCGGCGCGCCTTCGCGGCGTCGTTGAAAAAGTAGCGGGGCTCGCCGTCGGCGCGGTCGGACACAGCCCGCGACGACCCGAGCGGGCCAGCGGTTGCGATGAGCTGCACGCCGTATTTCTCGAGGAACGCGCGAATCACGGCGCCGTGGGCATCGTCGCCGACCATCGCTATCAGGGCCGTCGGCAGGCCGAGCACCGCCAAGCCGACCGCGACGTTGAGGGCGGCACCTCCGGCGAATTCCCGGCTCGCCTCCGAATCACGCAGTTCGTCGATCAGGGCATCGCCGACGACAACGACGCGGGCTGGAGCATTCTGTTCAGGCATGGGGTCCAATCTCTCCGGAGCCGCGAGCGATGAGCTCGGTCGGCACGACATAGGAATGTGTCGGGGTGCGGTCACCGTCGAGGCGATTCGCTGCAGGTTTTGAGCGATGACGGTGATACCGGGGGTGAGCAGGTCGGTGAGGGAAATATCATCGAACCCGACCAGGGCCACGCGGTTCTGCAATGAGCGGGCACGCAGCGCCTTGATCGCACCGATGGCGACGAGGTTCTGGTACCCAAATAGACAATCCTGCGGTCGGGCTGATAGTCGAGGCTGTCCGCCGCCTGCTTGACCTTTGCGATCATGGCCGGCGACACGTTGGGCTCACCGTTGATGACTCGAGAAACCGTCTTGATGCCGAGGCCGGCCAACGCGGCGACCTGACGCATGGTCGGTCGAGCGCGCGGCGCACCGCAGGGGGTGCCTACCGACATCGTTGTCACGATGAATCTCCAACTTGATTAAGTGCCTGACTCTATAGCCATTGTGGTCTAAAAATATCAGTGACATCGTTATCAGGCCGGTCGATCTGCGACCTCGCCAACCGGGCACGCGGACCGCTCATTGAGAGCGAAAGTTCAACGCTGACTGGTCTGAGCCGGGGCCCGACCCGACGAGGTCCGATACAAAAAACAGCCGGCACGAGGAGTCCATTCTCCTCGTGCCGGCTGCTCTGGAACCATGCAGCACTAGGCGCTCTTGCGTCCTGACATCGACCGCATCAGGAACATGATCACCGCGATGATCGCGAGCACGATACCGACCCAGAGCAGAAATTGTAGCGACTGCACCAGGCCTCCGGTAATGAGCAGCACCACCGCAACAACGGCCACAATGATGAGTAACGGGTTCATAATCCGACCTTTCATTTCATGCGCGGGAAGATCCCGATTGCAGCGATACTACCCCCCAACCGAGGGTCGTAAGCGGATGCCGCGCGCGGCATCCGCTTACGTGTCGCGGCGGCTGCTCATTCGCCTTTCGAATGGATGCCCGGCGTTACCATTGAGCAATCCGTTCGCTCGGGGCGGAGTGCTTGCCTTCCCGCCTGCCACCGATCTGGAGCTCGATGCGACACTTCACCCTCACCCAGTTGCGGTATTTCGCCGTCGTGGCCGAGCTCGAGAGCATGACCCAGGCCGCTGCCCGGCTGTTGGTGAGCCAGTCCGCCGTGTCCACGGCGATGGCGGAGCTGGAGCGCACCCTCGGTGCCCAACTGTTTTTGCGCAACCCTTCGACGGGGCTCAAGCTCACCCCGACCGGCCGCAGGTTCGCCCTCGACCTGAAGGGCTTTCTCGACCACGCTGACTCCCTGTTCGAGTCGGCCTATGGTTCCGCCGAGATTCTCAGCGGCGAGCTGACCGTCGGTGTGTTCTCTCCGTTGGCGTCATTTCGGCTGCCAGCCATTCTCAAGGCGTTCGAGGCCACCCATCCCGGCGTCGACGTGACCTTTCTCGAAGCCGACCTCGCCTCGTTGCAGACGGCGCTGCGCGAGGGACGGTGCGACCTCGCGCTCATGTACGGACACGGCCTCGGCAGCGGGTTCTCGAGCCAGGTGCTCGAGCGGGTGCCGCCGCACGTCATCGTGCCAGAGGGCCATCGGGCCGCGAACACGCCGGGCCAGGAGATCGCCCTGAAAGACCTGGTCGGCGAGCCGCTCATTCTGCTCGACCTGCCGCACAGCCGGGAGTATTACGAGAGCCTGTTCGCCCTGGCCGGGGTGGAGCCCAATGTGCGTCACCGGTTCGCCGGCTACGAAACGGTGCGCTCCTTCGTTGCCCAGGGCCACGGTTATGCGCTGCTCAACCAGCGGGTCTACAACGATGTGCCCTACTCCGGTGGCCGGGTGGTGCCGCTTCGGCTGACCGACGAATTCCCGCCGAGCGAGGTGATGCTCGTGCGGCTCGATGATGCCCTGCCCACCCGGCGCGCCCTGGCCTTCGAAGAGATCTGCCGCCGGTTGTACGGCGCGACCCGGCCGTGACCCATCACCAAAATCGATGCGGTCGGCCATGAGAATCAATTGGACAAGGATCTTTCGCAACGCGCAAGCTTGACCACAATCGGTCACGTACTCCCGGCGTCGCTCGTCTTCAACCGGGATCGGGGCCGCAGTGATCAAGGAGGATCAGTGTTCGACCAGACAGTTTATGTGTCGCCCCGGTTACACACCAACGGATGCGCCGCAATATGACCGACATACGACTCCCGCAGAGTTCACGGGCCAGAAACGAAGCGGCGAGCGCCGGAATCATCGCGATCGTAGCGTGGATCTCATGACCAAGACCGAAGCCACCGTTCCGAACAGTCCGCCAGCCGAGACCGCTCCCTCGAAGAAAATCACCGGCCTGCAGAAGCGCGTGCTGCTCGGCGGCAGCATCGGCCAGTTCATCGAGTTCTACGATTTCACCCTCTACGGCCTCACGGCCGTGATCTTTTCCCAGCTGTTCTTTCCAAGCTCAGATCCGATCCTGGCCCTGCTGGCCACTTTCGCGACCTTTGGCGTCGCGTTCGTCATTCGTCCGCTCGGCGGCCTGTTCTTCGGCGCACTCGGTGACAAGATCGGGCGGCGCAAGGTGCTGGCCATCACCCTGCTCGCCATCGGCAGCGCGACCGCGTGCATGGGGTTGCTGCCGACCTTCGACCAGATCGGTGTCTGGGCTCCCCTGTTGTTGCTGCTCCTCCGTCTCGTGCAGGGCTTCTCGGCCGGCGGCGAATCGGTCGGCGCGCCCTCGTTCGTGTTCGAGCACGCACCGGTCGACCGCCGCGGGCTCTGGCTGAACATCACCATCGCGGCCACCGCGCTGCCGTCGGTGTTCGCCGGCACGATGATCCTCATCCTGAGCCAGAGCATGTCCGACGAGTCCTTCACCGCCTGGGGCTGGCGCCTGCCGTTCTTGCTCGCCCTGCCCCTGGCCCTGTTCGGGGTGTGGATTCGCAGCAAGACCAGCGAGAGCAAATCGTTCACCGACGCCCAGGCCAGCAAACCTGCGGAGTTCAGCCCGGTCAAGGAATCCTTCCGCGAGAACAAACTGCGCATGGTGCAGGTCATCTTCGTCATGGGCCTCACCGCGATGGGCTTCTACTTTCTCTCGGCCTACTTCGTGGCCTACGTGCAAACCACCGGCAACCTCAGCCGCGAGCAGTCCTTGCTGGCCAATGCCGCAGCCCTCGCCTTGTATGCCGTGCTGCTGCCGATCGGCGGGCGCATCGGCGACAAGGTCGGGCGCAAGCCCATGCTCATTGCCGGGTCGGCCGCGATCGCCGTTGTCGCCGTCCCGAGTTTCATGCTCGTCACGAGCGGCAGCCTGCCCCTCGCCCTGGTCGGCCAGATGCTGTTCGTGATTGCGCTGTGCATCTACGGCGGCGGCTGCTACACATTCTTTGTCGAGATCTTCACGACCAGAACCCGCTTCACGAGCGCCGCCGTGAGCTACAACCTCGGCTACGCCATCTTCGGCGGTACCGCACCGCTGGTCGGCACCGCCCTCGTCGCCAGCTCAGGGATCGCGTTCGCCCCCGGCTTCTACATGGCCGCAGCCGCCGTGATCGTGCTCCTGCTCGTGACCCTCACCAAGGTGCCGGAGACGCGGGGGCGCCTGGGGTGACACCCGCAGCATCCGTTCGCGCATTACTCGCCCTATAAAAGGAGCACACATGTCATCCGCCGACTTTCTCACCGACTTTCACCACGTTGCCACCATCGGCGCCACTCCCCGCCAGGGCGTCGACCGCCAGGCCGCCACCGCCGAAGACGCGCAAAGCCGCGCCTGGTTCTCGAAGTGGATCACCGACGCCGGCTACACCCTGCACGTAGACGGCATCGGCAACATGTTCGGACTGATCGAATGGACCCCCGGCGCGCCCTACGTTCTCGTCGGTTCGCACCTCGACAGCCAGCCGCTCGGCGGACGCTTCGACGGTGCCTACGGCGTACTCGCGGCACTGCACGCGGCCCGCAACGTCGACGAGGTGGTCAAAAATAGCGCAGCCTTACCGCCGTTCAACCTCGCCGTCGTGAACTGGTTCAACGAAGAGGGCGGTCGGTTCGCCCCGAGCGTGATGGGCAGCAGCGTGTTTGTTGGACTGTTTGACCAGGAGAAGATGCTCGCCGTCACCGACCTGGCCGGGGTGACCGCCCGCACTGCCCTCGCCGAGATCGGCTACCTCGGCACCGACCCGCGCCCGATCACGGTGAGCTATGCCGAGATCCACATCGAGCAGGGTCGCATATTGGAGCGCGAACAGATCGCGATCGGGGTCGTCGACCGCAGCTGGTACACCCAGAAACTCGACATAGAAGTGCTCGGCGAGCAGTCCCACACCGGAGCGACCGCCATGGCCGATCGGCACGACGCCCTCGTCGCGGCCGCCAAGATCATCCTCATGGTGCGCGAGGTCACTACCGACTTCGCCGATGAGGCCATCGTGTCGTCGGTCGGGCAGCTGACCCTCGAACCCAATTCCCCCATCGTCGTCGCCCGCCGGGTGCGACTGGTCGCCGACCTGCGCAGCGGCGACCCACAGATCGTGCAGGCCGCCCGCGCGACCCTGTTGCAGAAAATCGCCGCTCTCGCCGCCCTGCACGAGATCGCGATCAACGTCACCGACTTCGATATTCGCCCAATCAGGTATTTTCCGGAGACTGGCCTGCAATTGGCCGAGGCAGCTGCAGCGCGGACCGGCCTCTCTACCCGCCGCCTCCAGACCATGGCCGGCCACGACTCGGTCGCTATGAACACCATCGTGCCCTCGATCATGCTGTTCATCCCGAGCGTCGACGGCGTCTCGCACTGCGAACGGGAATTCAGCACGGATGCCGACATGGTCGCCGGGCTTGCGCTGCTCACCGAGGTGACCACCGACTTGGTCAATGGGGCCCTGGTCGATCCGGCCGCAGTTCCCGCACCGGCGTCGACGGTCCGGGCGTAGCGGTGTCGGGCACGACCAGCCGCACAAAACCACCGGCAACCGGTGTGCGCAGCACCAGCACCAGCCTGCATTACCTCGCCGCGAGCGAAGCGCTCGACCTGTTTCGGTCGCGTGACCTGTCGCCGGTCGAGCTGCTCGAGTCGGTCCTTCAGCGCATCGACGCAGTCAACCCGCGGGTCAACGCGCTCACCGAGCAGTTGGTCGATGAGGCGCGAGAGTCGGCCCGCGTCGCCGAGCAGCAGTACCGCACCGGAGACGTGCTCGCCCCGCTGCTCGGCCTGCCGGTCGCGGCGAAGGAGAAGCATTCCCTCGCCGGGCACGTGCTTAGCAACGGGCTCATGGCCCAGCGCGCGGTGGTGGCGAGCGCGGATCATCCGGTGATCAGCCGCATCCGTTCGGCTGGCGGCATAGTGCATGCCCGCACCACGACGCCCGAATTCTGCTGCGCCACGGTGACTCACTCGCCGCTTTGGGGGGTCACCCGCAATCCGTTCAACCTCGAGCTCTCCCCCGGCGGCTCCTCCGGCGGGTCCGGCGCTGCCCTCGCGGCGGGCTTTGCGCCGCTCGCCACCGGCTCGGACATTGCCGGATCGACCCGACTGCCGGCAGCCTTTACCGGAACGGTCGGGTTCAAGGCGCCGTACGGCCGCATTCCGGGTGTCGCGCCGCTCTCCGCCGACCACTTTCGTGGCGACGGGCCGATGGCTCGCACGGTGGCGGATGCCGCCCTGCTCGCCAACGTGATGGCCGGCCGTCACCCCGGCGATCATGCCTCGCTCGCCGATACCGCACCGCTGTCGGGGGCGTGGGCTTCGGCCCGGGGCCTCCGCGTCGCCCTGTGCATTCGTCTCGGCGACTATCTGGTCGATTCCGAGGTGGAGGCGAACACCCGCGCGGTCGCTGCCGCGCTGCAGAGCGCCGGAGCAATCGTCGAAGAGGTCGAGTTGCCGTGGACCACGGCCGAGATCCACCGGGTGTCGTTCACCCACTTCGGGCACGTCCTCGGCCCGGCAATGGAGGATGAGACCCGCGGAACCGAGAGTCAACTCGCCGCCTACACCGTGCAGTTCATGGCGGATGCCCGTGCTGCGGCCGCCGGCAACCGTTATCTCGACGGGCTCTCCGCCGAAACCCGCATGCAGGGCGAGCTCGCCGCCGTGATGACCGGGTTCGACGCCCTGATCTGCCCGACCTCGGCGGTCGCGGCGCTCTCTGCCGACGATCACTACCTGAACGGCATCACGACCGGAGGCGAACACCTGGAACACTACTGGCAAGCACACATGACGGTGCCGTTCAACATTGCCAACCGGTGCCCGGTGCTCGCGGTGCCGAGCGGCCTGGCCAATTGCGGCATCCCGACCGGCGTGCAGATTGTCGGGCATCCGTTTGATGACGACACGGTCTTTCGGGTCGGTGCCGCCATCGAATCGGTGCGCCCCTGGGCCCACCACTACGCGCTCGTGGGTAATTGACCGGCAGCGCCCAAGGCACGGTCCTGCAGCCGGAGCTCGAGCGCGTCGGCACGCGCCGTCGTCTGTTGCCTGCGCTGTCGGCAGGCCAGCCGCGCGTGCAGTATTCGGCCGCGTCACGCAGCCACCGATCTAGTAGATAGCGAGAGTGGGCTCGATCTCCCGCACCCAGGCCACGATGCCGCCCTCGACCTGGCGCGCCCGGTCGTACCCCCGGCGCTTCAGCTCGGCGAGCACTGCGGCAGAACGCGGCCCGGCCTTGCAGAGCATGACGGTATCGCGATCCCGCGACACGGTCACCGTGCCCGAGAGGATGCCGCCCTGCGGCACCAGCAGCGCCCCGGCAATGTGCACGATCGCGTACTCTTCTGGTTCGCGAACGTCGATCAGGTCGAAGTCGAGCTCGCCGCGAGCCCGGGCATGGAGCATGACGGCGAGCTGCTGCACGGAGATGGCATCGTTGGGCGACGCTGGGAGTGTGCCGCAAAACAGGTCGTAGTCGATGAGTTCGGTGACCGGTTCGGCGGCGGGGTCTGGCACAATCGTGATCTCGCGCCAGGACGCGTCGAGCGCGTTGAACAGCACGACCCGGCCGAGCAGGGTGCGTCCCACCCCGGTGATGAGTTTCACGACTTCGGCTACCATCGTCGAACCGATCGTTCCGCACAGCATTCCAAACACGCCACCCTCGCCGCACCCAGGCACGGACCCGGCCGGCGGGGCTTGTGGATACAGGTCCCGGTAGGTGGGTCCGTGCCGGTTCCAGAACACGCTGACCTGCCCCTCGAAGCGCAAGATGGAGCCCCAGACGCAGGGTTTACCGAGGAGCGCGGCGGCATCGCTGACCAGATAGCGGGTGGCAAAGGTGTCGGCGCCGTCGACGATCAGGTCGTACTGGGCAAACAGCTCGAGCGCGTTCGCCGCTGACAGCCAGACATCGTGCTGGTGCACGGTGACGAGCGGGTTGAGCTCGGCGACAGCCGCTGCAGCTGACTGCAGTTTCGACCGGCCCAGGTTGGAGACGCCATGGATGATCTGGCGTTGCAGGTTGCTTAGGTCGACCGTGTCGTGGTCGACGATTCCGATGGCGCCGACCCCCGCGGCCGCGAGGTAGAGCAGAACCGGCGAACCGAGACCTCCGGCGCCGACCACGAGCACGCGGGCATTCTTCAGCCGTCGCTGGCTGAGCAGGCCGATTTCGGGAATGAGGATGTGGCGCGAGTACCGCTCCCGTTCGGCCGCGGTGAGCGCGTCGCCCGGGTCGACGAGCGGCGCGAGCGCCGGCATCCGCTTCACAGGTCGGGCCGCCCGGCCATGCTTGATGAGGCCAGGGCGAGGTCGCGCCGCGGGATACGGCCGGCCAGCGATGCTCGCCGGCCCGCGATCACGGCGTGTTTAAAGGCGTCGGCCATGAGTGCCGGGTTCTGCGCCCGGGTGACCGCGGTGGCGAGCAGCACGGCGTCACAGCCCAGTTCCATGGCGAGAGCCGCGTCGGAGGCGGTGCCGATGCCGGCGTCCAGTACCACGGGAATGCCAGCGCGCGCCACGATCAGCTCGATATTGTGCCGGTTGAGAATTCCGAGCCCGGTGCCGATCGGAGCCCCGAGCGGCATAACGGCAACGGCGCCGAGGTGTTCGAGCCGCAAGGCGAGCACGGGGTCGTCGTTCGTGTACGCGAAGACCTTGAAACCCCGAGCGACGAGCTGTTCGGTGGCCGCAACCAGTTCGACCGCGTCGGGCAGCAGGGTCTGTTCATCGGCAATGACCTCGAGCTTGACCCAGTGGGTCTCGAGGGCCTCTCTGGCCAGCTCGGCGGTCAGCACGGCTTCGCGCGCGGTGAAACAGCCGGCGGTGTTCGGCAGCACGCGGATGGAATGCTGCAGCAGCAGCTCGAACAGTGACCCCGTGGTCGCCACATTGTGACGCCGCATCGCGACGGTTGTGAGTTCGGTTCCGGAGGCACGCAGCGCGGCCCCGAGGCCGTGCACGCTCGGCGCGCCTCCCGTTCCCATGATCAGGCGCGACGTGAACTCTACGCCGTCGATCACGAGGGTGTCCGTGTTCGTGTTTTGCATGGTCAACCTCCCTGGACTGCAGAAACAATGTCAATCTCGTCGCCGGCCGTCAGCCCGGTCGACCACCACAGGCTGCGGGGCACGACCGCGGCGTTCCGCGCGACGGCCACTCCAAGCCGATCGCCGTCGGCAGCCCGGCCGTCCTTGTCGATCGGCCGATCGGTGATCTCGGCCACCAAATCGGTCACGGTACCGCCGGCCCGCACGATTCGTTTCTGGCCGTTGACGGTGATGGTCAGGTTCACGAGTGGCCTCCGTGCGGTGAAGCGGATGCCAGAGCGCGGCTCGCCGAGAAACGATCCGGCCGAAAGCTCCGCCACCGATCGTCGTCGTTTCCCTCGATGAGCTGAAGGCAGTATTGAGCGGCGACCGGGGTGAGCAGCACTCCGTGCCGAAAGAATCCGGTGGCGATGATGAGGCCCGGAATGTCGCCGTCAGCTTGCGAGCACCCGACGCGACCGAGGAGCGGCGCGTTGTCTGGCGTCCCCGGTCTCGCCCGTGCGGTCAGCTCGATCAGTTCGAGTTCGCTGATCGCCGGCACGAGCACCTGGGCATCCCTCAAGAGCTGATGAACGCCACCGACCGACACGGCGCTCGAACCGTCTTCACGCTGGGTGGCTCCAATCACGAGCGTGCCATCGGTGCGCGGAACCAGATACACCGGCAGGCCGTGCACCAGCCCGCGCACCGTGCAGGTGAGCAACGGTCGAAGATGCTCGGGCACGCGCAGCCGAATGACATCGCCGTAGACCGGCCGAATCGGCAGGTTCAGTTGCTCCGGCAGTCCGCGCAGCCCGGCCGCCCCGAGCCCGTTGGCCACGACCACTTCGGTAGCTCTGAGCGTTGAGCCATCAACCAGGGCCACGCCGGTGACGCGCGAGGCGGCATCCGTTGAAACGTCGTGCAGGAGCCCTCGGGCGCGCACTCGAATCACGGCCAGCTGACCGTCTTTGGCGAGGGCCGCCAGGGCGAGCTGGATGCGCGCGCTGAGCTGGCGGGGGTCCACCTGATGGTCTTGTTCCACCAGGAAAGCACCGGAAATGCGCGGACTCAGCAGCGGCTCAAGCTCGCGTGCTTCTCGAACGGTTAGGGGCTCCACGCCCAGACCGTTCGCCAGTTGCACGCCGCGCAGGTCGGCCAGAGCTTGCCGATCCGCCGCTTCGGCACCGACATTGATGGTTCTGGTTCTCTGGTACCCGGTGGGGTCCGATGCGGTTTGAAGCGATTCGATGAAGGCCGGATACAGTGCCGACGAGGCGAGCATGAGCTCGAGCAGCTCCTCTTCCTGATAGTGCAGTTCGCTCACCGCCGCGAGCATTCCGGCGGCCGCGTAGGTGGCGCCTCCGGCCGGATCCGGGTCGATAACGACCACCGTGCGGCCGGACTGTGCCACCGCCCAGGCGATGCCGAGCCCAATGATTCCGCCCCCAATCACGGCAACGTCGACCGCGCGGCGTGCCCGCCGTTCACTCATGGCGCGCACGGCGGGGTGGGGACGGGTGGCGGGGGACGGGTGGCGGGTGCGATCGATCATCCGGACATTCCTTCGCTAGTGCTAACTAGACAGGTTCAGCGGGTATTGATCTCAGCTCGCACACAATGTGGAGCACCCCGTGTCAGTAACCCAGCCTATACGCGCTCACGCACTTCGCCCGCCGCCTGCGCCCGAGAGCCACGCAAGATTATGTCCTCGAGTGCAGCGCAGCCGCCTAGTCTTGGTCGAATGGACAAGATCACCGCCCGGCTGTATCTCTGCACCGATGCCCGCAAGGATCGCGGCGATTTCGCTGACTTCGTGCGCGCCGCCTTCGCCGGCGGGGTCGATATCATTCAGCTGCGCGACAAGACCATCGATGCCGCCGAGGAGCTCGATTATCTTGAGATTCTGCGCACGGTCGCCGAGCAACAGGCCCGGCTCTGGGCCGTCAACGACCGGGCGGATATCGCCGCTCTCGCTGGCGCACCGGTGTTCCATGTCGGCCAGACCGACCTGCCGCTGGCCTCGGCCCGCACGCTGCTCGGCCCGGCCGCCCGAATAGGTCTGTCCACGCACACCACCGAACAAGTGGATGCCGCCCTCACCGCCGAAAACCTCGACTACTTCTGCGTCGGTCCGGTCTGGGCCACGCCCACCAAACCCGGTCGTGCGGCGGTCGGAACGGAGTTGCTGCGCTACGCGGCCGCACAGCGCGCATCCGCTGCCAGCCTTCGTCCGTGGTTCGCCATCGGCGGTATCGATCTGGGCACCATCGACCAGGTGGTCGAGGCCGGCGCCACTCGAGTGGTCGTCGTGAGGGCGATCACCGACGCCGACGACCCGACGGATGCCGCGGAGCGGCTTCTGGCCAGCCTGCCGCCTCTCGGGTAGGCGAATAACGGGGCCTGCTGTCGCTCAGGGGCTCTTTTCACCGAGATTAGAGACGGCACCTGCCCGCGAGAACAGCCGATGAAAGTGGTGGATCGGACCGTTTCCCTGGCCAACCTCGAGCTCGTCAGCGTGGGCCAGGCAGTCCTGGAGCCACCCTTTGACCTCGGCGAGGGACAGCGCCCAGTCCCCCCTCCGAGCCTGCACCGTCGCCATCGCCGACGAGAGCGAGCATCCGGTGCCGTGAGAGTTTGTGGTGCGAATGCGCGGGGATGCGAACTCGACAACGCTGTGGGCCAGGACCCCGTGAGTGTTGACCAGGGCATCCGGACAGATGGTTTCCGTGAAGTGGCCGCCCTTGACCAGCACGGTGACACCGGTGAGCTCTGACAATCTCGCGCCCTGCTCGAGAGCCTCTGCCCACCCCGCGGCCGGCGGCTCACCGAGTAAAACGGCCAGCTCGGGAACGTTGGGTGTGACCAGATCGACGAGCGGGACCAGGTCACGCAGCGCCCGCTCGGCTGCGGGGTCGAGTAGTCGGTCACCACTCGTGGCCACCATCACCGGGTCGAGCACGGCCAGGGGAGGTTGGCATTCCCCGAGCCAGGAACGCACCTCGGTGATCACCTCGAAATTTGCGAGCATGCCGATCTTGACGGCGTCGATGGTGACGTCGTCGCTCACGGCAGTCAATTGCTGCCGCAGAAAAGCGACCGGCGGGGTGTGCACCGCGCGCACCCCGCGCGTATTCTGCGCCACCAGGGCAGTGACGACCGCCATACCGTAGCCGCCGTTGGCCGCGATGCTCTTCAGATCGGCCTGGATGCCGGCGCCGCCGGTCGGATCGGTACCGGCAATGCTGAGAATTCGGGGCGTCTGCCGCAGCGTGAGAGGGCCAAGTCGATCGATCATCCGTGACATTCCTTCGCTAGTGCTAACTAGACAGGTTCAACGGGTATTGATCTCAGCTCACACACTCTGCGGAGCACCCCGTGTCAATGAGTAAGCCTATACGCGGCAGAGGGCGGACCGCCCGCAGCTTCCGGGTGCGACCTGGACTCAGCGCACCGACTTGCGCTCGTAGATCGCCCGCGACCAGGCATACCCGGCGAGCGCGATCACGACGCACCAGCCGAGGGCCAACACCGGGTTGGCGCCGAGCGGGGTGCCGAGCAACAGCCCGCGGATCGTCTCGATGAACGGTGTGAAGGGCTGGTACAGCGCGAACCAGGCCAACCCGGCGGGCATCGACTCCGTCGGCACGAAGCCGCTACCGAGCAGCGGCAGCAGCGTCAGGATCAGCGGCAGGTTGCTCGCCGTCTCGACCGATTTGGCCTGCATGCCCATGGCAACCCCGAGCCAGCTGATCGCGTAGGCGACGAGCGCGAGCAGGCCGGCGGCGGCCATCCACTCGACCGGTGAAGCCGTGGGGCGAAACCCGATCAGCAGCCCAACGCCGAGAACGAGCGTGACGGCGATCAAGGCCTGAATGGCGTTGCCGAGCACATGTCCGGCGAGCACCGCTGCCCGCGAAATGGCCATGGTGCGAAAGCGTGCGGTAACGCCCGTGGTCATATCCATCGAGACCGTGGTCGCGGTGCCGCCAGCGGTACCCGCGATCGTGATCAACAGGATGCCAGGCAGCACGTATGCCAAATAGGCTTCCCGCCCACCGGCCGGGTTGACGCCGGGCAGTCCGGCCCCGAGAGTGCCGCCGAACACGAACACGAACAGCAGCAGAATCACCACGGGTCCCACGATGGTGAACACCGACAGTCCCGGGTAGCGCACCATGTGCAGCAGGTTGCGGTGCAGCATGGTCAGCGAGTCGGCGACGACGTGCGACGGCCGACGGATGCCCGCGGCCGGGCTGCGCAGCATGGTGTTCATGATTTCATTCCTTTCGCGTCGACCGGGCCGGCCTGAGTCTTCGTGCCGGTGAGGGCGAAGAAGACGTCATCGAGGTCTGGAGTGTGAATGCTGAGGTCGGCGACCTCAACTTTGGCTGTTTCGAGGCGGTCCAACACCGAGCGCAGCGCCCCGACTCCGCCGTCGCTCGGTACGATGAGGGCGAGATCGACATCATCGCGGGTTGACTCGTCGAGCAGGCGGGCGGCGGCATCCAGCGCGATAGCATCCCCAAACCGCAGCCGGATATGGCCGCCGGGCACGAGGCGCTTGAGTTCGTTCGGCGTACCCTCAGCGACTATGCGGCCCCCGTCGAGCACCGCGATACGGTCGGCGAGGTGGTCCGCCTCGTTGAGGTACTGGGTGGTCAGCAGCACCGTCGTGCCCTCCATCACGAGGCCCCGCACGATGTCCCACATCGTGCGCCGACTGCGCGGGTCGAGACCGGCGGTGGGTTCATCGAGAAAAATCACGCTCGGTGCCTGCACCAGGGTCATCGCGAGGTCGAGGCGGCGCTGCATGCCGCCGGAGTAGGTGGCGAGCGGCTTGCGGGCGGCGTCGACGAGGTCGAACTGATCGAGCAGTTCGGCCACCCGAGCCTTCGAGCGCTTCGGCCGTAGGTGGCGCAGGCGGGCCATCAGCATAAGGTTCTCCTCGCCGGTAAGCAAGCTGTCGACGGCGGAGAATTGCCCGGTGAGACCGATCTGGGTGCGCACGCCGGCCTGGTCGCGCACGATGTCGCATCCGTTCACGAACGCCGTGCCGGCATCGGGCCGCAGCAGGGTCGAAAGAACGTGCACGGTCGTGGTTTTGCCGGCTCCGTTCGGGCCGAGCAGCGCGGTCACGGTGCCCGCCTGCACGCTGAGGTCGACGTCGTCGAGCACGACCTGTTTGCCGTAGCACTTGCGCAATCCGTGCACGTCGATCGCTGGGGTGGTCATGGTGTCGTTCCTTTCTGTTGGTATTGTTCGGTCGACGGATCGCTGGCACGATCCTTATAGATCCACCGCGCGAGCTCGCTGGATGGTGATGTTGCCGTACTGGGTGCGCGCACGCACGGCGATCGCCTGTTCGGATGCGTCGGGCGCGGTGTCGCCGGTGAGCTCGTTGCGCACATGGCCCTCTTTCGACGACAGGTCGAGCCAGGCGGGAACGCCGAGCTTCACGCCGATGGTGACCTGGCCGAAGCCACTCTCTACCTGAACGGAACCGGTCGATACGTCGCGCAGCTGGATGCTGCCGTAAGCGGTCCTGGCCGAGACGGATGCGAGCGCTTTCGTGATCTCGAGGTCGCCATAGGAGAGCTTGGCGTCGAGATCGCCGCCGCACTCACCGACCAAGATGCTGCCGTGCGATGCTTTGAGAATCGCATCTCCGGCGACCGAGCCGACGCGGATCTGGCCGTGATCGGCCGTGATCTCGGCCGTGCCCCGGATGGTGCCGACGGTTGCGTTGCCGTGCGAGGCGCGCAGCCACAGGTCGCCGGTGCTGTCGATATCCACCGGCCCCATCGAACATTTGATCCGGGTAGCGCCGAGAACGCCGACCGTGCGCAGGTCACCGACGGCGAGCTCAGCGGTGAATCGCGACCCGGCTGGCAGCTCGATCTTCACGTCGACCGATTCTGTGGGGCCGAACCAGCTGATGCGCGGTTTAGGCCCCACAATGGTCAGGCGCGCACCGGCGAAGTCGACCCGGGTCTCCTCCGCGCCGCGCAGGTCGACCGCTTTCGTCGGGTTGGCGGGCGACACGGTCACGACCGTATCGGTGCGGTCACCGGCGACGATTTCGATGGCACCGACCTGCAGGTTGATGGCGAGGTCGATAGGCGTTGGAGTGGTGAATGTGGGCATGCTAACGCTGCCTTTCCGGGCGTGGTTGTGCGACCTGCGCGGGTGCGAAGGTGGGATGATGCGGCGGCCTGGCGCCTTAGCGCGCCCAGCCTGTGAAGTTGTCACCGCTGCGCAGGGTGCGCTGCGCAGATCGTCGTTGCTTGGGTTGCAGGGCTGCCGCGATCGCACGCACCAGCCAGCTGTTCACCGACAGGCCGTCCGCTGCCGCCGCGTCGTCGACCCGCGCTTTGAGGGCGTCCGGCAGGCGCAGGGTCGTGCGCGAGGTGCTCGTGTCGTCAAGTTCGACGGATGCCGGGCCTCGCTCGTCACTGTCAGCCTCCGAACTCGACTGGGTCACCACGAACTCGATCTCGCGACCGCGCAGCCGCAGGTCGACCGATCCGGGGGCGAGGTCTCGGGTGATCTCGGCGGCCGCGGCCGACAACACGTCGAGCAGCACGAGGCGTGTCGCCGTGTCGAGTGCGGCGGCGAGGCGCTCGGCGACGACGCGAGTGTCTGCGGTGCCGTTTTCGGCGGCATCCGCTAACTGGTGCTGCAGGTCGTTGACGTACTGGCCGAGTTCCATATCGTCATAGTGACACCAGTATGGTGTCATGTCAACACATGTTGGTGTCAAAACAGGACGCGTGCTATTTGGGCCTGCATCGTTCGCGGCCGAGCCTCAAGGCGGCGAAGATCGCGCCCTGCATGGCAGGACTACCGCTCCGTGGGGATCAGTGCCGTCGCAATCGCCGTAGCGACGTCAATCGCCGAGACGGTGTCGTTTTCGGCGCTCAGTTCGTCAGCGCAAAACTTGACGTGTAAGTATTGTTTATCGATATACTGATGTCGATAAACGATAGGAAAAGCATGAATCGCACGACGATCGCCTCCCTGAAAACGCTCATCTTCGTACTCATCGCACTATTAGTGGTGTGCCAGGTGTTCGTTGTTCCCGCAGTCGCACAACAAATGGTCGAACGATCCCCCCATCTCGGCTATCTGCACGTGCCGGGAATACTCGTCGCTGTGGGGTTTCTGCTCTGCGTGCAGGTCGCGCTCGTTTGCGTGTGGCGGTTGCTTTCCATGGTGCGGGCCTCCATCATTTTCAGCGACGATGCCTTCACCTACGTCGATATCATTCTCGGAATCGTCGCTCTGGCGACCCTTCTCATCGTGGGATCATTCATCACCCTGGCAGTCGCGGGTGGCGCATCGCCTTCGGTGGTCATCCTGTGTTTGCTGGGAATCGTTATCGGTGCTGGACACGCGTTGCTGATCATCGTGATGCGTGGCCTCCTGCGAAAAGCCTCCCAGCTCGAACAAGACCTCGCGGAAGTCGTCTGATGCCCATCGTGATCAACCTTGATGTCGAACTCGCGAAGAAAAAGATGTCGGTTTCCGACTTCGCCGCTGCGATCGACATCACGCCGGCGAATGTGTCCGTGCTCAAGAACGGTCGGGCAAAAGCGGTGCGATTCTCGACCCTGAACTCGATCTGTCGTGTGCTCGAATGCCAGCCCGGCGACATCTTGATGTGGGTACCCGAAGATGGGGCTGCCACCGAGACACGCACCACGGCGACCGGGGTATGAGCGTGCCGCGGGTTGCGCAGTCCTGGAGCGATGTCGCGATTCACCACCTCCTCGAGCGGAGGCTGTGCCCCGTCTGCGAGATGGCCGCGCTGCCCAATGGACCATGCCGCAACTGCGGTGCCGAGCTGGTCGGTGCGCTGGCGGCCGAGCTCTGGGCCGCCTCGGAGGCGGCCGCCGCCGCGCTCGTAGCACGGCAGGAGGCGCTCGTGCGCGTGTCGCATCCCTCCTCGGTGCGCACGGCCTCAGCCGGCGGCGCGCTGCCGGCACCGAGTTACCAGCGGATGCCGCCGCGACCTCAGGCGACCCGCAAGGCAGAGATCACTGTCGCACCGCGGTCGAGCGCGACGGTGCAGTCCGTGATGGCAATCGCGGGCGCTGGATTGTTCGCGGTCTCCGCCGTCGTCTTCACGTTCTTCAACCCCGACTTTAACGATCACGCTCTACGCAGCGTGATCGTCGGCCTGATCACGGTCCTCTTCCTCGGCGGCGCCTGGCTGCTCGCCCGCCGCAAACTACAGTTCTCGGCGGAGGCCGTGGGCGGCCTCGGAATGGTCTTCGTTGCCCTCGACGTCTATGCGTTCTCAGAACTGGTGCCGACCGGCCTAAGCCCGTGGGTGTTCGCCGCCGCCGCAACGCTCGCGAGCGGGGCCGTCATGGTCATCGTGTCGACGCGCGCACGCATCCGCAGCTGGCTCTGGATCTCGCTCGTCGGGCTCACCCTCGTTCCCGCAATGCTGGGATATGCGGGCGGAACCGCACTGTCGGCAACCTGGGGGCACCTCGGAGTGGGTTTCGTTGCGCTTGCCCTGATGGGTTCGATAGCGGGGCTGGCTCAGCGATTTGATGGACACCTCCGATTTGAACGCCTAACGGCCGCGATAATCCAGATGGCTGCGACTGCCATCGTGGCTACCCAGATGTGGTTCATCGACTCCAGAACCACGACCGAGCACTGGGTGATGATCACCGCGGTGCTGCTGGCTATAACGGCGCTTGCCGCGCTCTCCACACGGCAGTACGCCAAGAACTTCTGGAGCGCTGTGACCGGCGCTGCCGCGATGTCCGCCGCGGTCGGCCTTCCCTTTGCACTCGATCTCGAAGCCCACGGTGCGGCCGTGTGGTATCAGAGCGTCACGCCCGCAGCGGGCGCCGCCGCGCTCCTCGTGCTGCGGGTGCTGGCTCCGAGAGCGCGCGCCCTCGGGCGGCAAGCGCTCCTCGGCGGCGCGCTAACGCTGGCCGGTGTGAGCGTATTCTCACCCGTTCTCTTCGCCGTTCTGATCGGGGCTGTCACGGTGCTGAGTTCTCTCAGCGGCTCAGACCGCGGTGCGAGCGGCATCCTGCCGCAGGGTGGCGTGCTCGCCGTTGCGCTCGGCCTTGGCGCCATGGCTGCGGGGCTCGGAGCATTCTCGGTGCTAGCCCGGCTCCACAGCGCAGCGAAAACGGATGCCTCCCCATCCGAGAAGGCTCCCCTCAAGCTGGCAGCGTGGACCGGCTCGATTGCGATCTGGCTCGGCGCCCTTGCCGGGCTCACCCTGGCCTGCCTGCCGGTCTTGCCGCTGTGGTCGCGCATCACGATCGCCCTGAGCCTGGCGGTGATGGCGACCCTAGCGCTGGTCACGGTTCCACGCCTGCGAAATGCCTCACTGAAGATGCGACTGCCGCTCGTGCTTGGCAGCCATTTTGCGGTGCTCCTGGCCACTGTTTACTCCTTGGTCGATGGTGCGGTCACCGTCTGGGCGGGCATCGTGATCGTCACTGTCATCGCCATCATCGCGAAAACCATGCCGCCCAAGGTGCGTTTTCTGCACGTCGGCGTAGGTTATGCCTACGCGCTGTTCGTCTTCGCGAGCGCGCTCGACCAGCTCGGCGTCGCTACCAGCCCACTGCTGAGTCTCACCACGTCGCTCGGCTCGATCGGCGCGATCGCCGCAACCTACCTTCGAAGAGTTGAGCCGCGAGCGTGGTACGCGATTCTGGTCGTGACGTCGGTGCCGTTCCTGATCGGAGTCGTGCAGGTCGGCGTCGAGCGCAGCGGCTGGACCGCGCTCTCGACCGCCCTCATCTTTCTGCTGGCTCTTACCCTTCTCAGCACGCGGCGTGCCGGACTTGGCATCATGATTCGGGCGATCGCTGCCAGTATTCTCGTTCCGTCACTCGCCGTTGTGGTGATCTGCCTGGGCGCGCAGGTGCTTCTTCGCAGCGCGTCTCCAGTGACCCTGCCGGTGATCGCCGCTATTGTCGCCATCGTGCTCCCCAGCAGCGGTCTGATCGGCTCAATCCTGAGCAAGCGGGGCGTTGCAACTCGGGATGCCCGGGCGGCTCGAGTCGCCATCGACGTCTCGGCGCTGCTGACCGCAATGATCGCGATCGGGCTGTCGCTCGTGCGCGTCGCCTCGGGTCTGCCGACCACCTTCATCGTTCTGGTCATCCTTGGGCTCGGGGCCGCAGCAGCGTCATTTTGGGGGAAGCGTTCCTACGGATGGTGGGTCGCCGCCGCTTCATTTACCGGCGCGCTGTGGTGCCTGTGGGCCCTGGCCGGCATCAGCACGCTCGAGCCCTACCTGCTCCCGCCGAGCCTGGCCGCCGCGGTCATTGGCCTGATCCTCACGACACGCGGTTCCCGCGCCGTGTGGCTCTACACCACGGGCTTAGTCGTGGCCGTTGCACCGATTCTCGTGGTCCTGGCCGTCTCCGGCACGGATGCTGCGACGCTGGCCCCGTGGCGTGGTTACGGCGTCGTCGCCGCGTCCTGGCTCCTACTCGGCCTTGGCGTATTTCTCGGGCGGGGCGCTCCCGCGTCCGTCGAATTACGACGAGTGTTGCAAATACCAACCCTTGGTGTCGCGATCGTCGCCGGGGCGGCCGGTGCGATCCAAGGGGTGAGATTCGGTCTCGGCGCCGACACGATCATGACCGGAGGGGTGCCGCTCGTTCTGCTCTGCTTTGGAATCGGCTTGGCCGGCGCGATGCCTGCGGCGCTTGGCGCGCGCGCCATCCGCTTGATCGTGCCCGTTGACTCGCAACTGTCACGTTCCCGCTGGCTCTATGCACCGCCCACGGTGTACGTGGCGATCGCCACCTGCACAGCGATCGAGCGCGATTGGTTCACAATCTGGGCAATGTGGTCGCTCATGCTGGCGTATCTCGTCACCATGGTCGTTATAGCCTGGCGGATGCGCACCCACCCCACCAGCCTGCCGCCCGTGTGGTTCATCTTCGCGCTCGCCTTGATCACCGCGATCGTGGCGTGGAGTCCGCGCGACCTGCGGGTCGAATGGTTCTCAATACCCCTGGGCATTTTTCTGCTTACGGCCGGTGCCTTAATTCTGACTGGTGCGCGAGCTTCTGCTGCGTGCGAGCTTCCCGGCATTGGCCGCGGCCACGGCGAGACGGTCAACAGCTGGCCGGCAGGATGGAGCGGCTCGTGGGCTCTGCTCGCTCCCGGTATCGTGACCCTGCTGCTGGCATCGGTCATGGCTACCTTCACTGACCCACAGACCTGGCGGGCGATTCTCGTGATCATGATTGCCCTCCTCGCCATTGTGATCGGCTCGAGTCTCAAGCTCGCGGCTCCGTTCCTGATCGGCATCGTCGTGCTGCCGCTGGAGAATGTTCTCGTATTCCTGGTACAGATCGGCCGGGGAATCGAGTCGATGCCGTGGTGGATCACCCTCGCCGTCGTCGGCGTCGTGCTTCTAATCATCGCCGTCACCTATGAGCGGCGAGCCGGTGACGCGAACAGCATTACTGATCGGCTTCGAGATCTGCGTTAGGCGTACCGCCCGGCCTTGCATGCGATCGCTTCCGTGAAGTCCTCGTGGGTCAGCTGGGAGCCGTCGTCGTGGGCGTGCGCACTCTCTTGGCCACTGAGGTATTCCAGGTGCGTGTGGCTGCGATCGTGCTGCCCGCGGCTATCACGGCCAGGGTCGCGGCGGCGGCGGTGAGGCTGACCGCTCCCAGCCACCCGGCGAGGGGGTAGGTAATGAGAAAGCAGGCGTGGGAAAGGGAGAACTGGGCGGTGTAGATGTAGCCGCGGGTGGAGTCGGTTGATGCTCGAACGAGCAGCCGCGATGAAGGCGTGCTGATCATCGAATTGCCGGCGCCGATGAGCGCCCAGAGCGCGAGAAGCACCCACCACGCATTGGCCCAGGTGGGTGCCGCAATGGTCATCGCGACCGATCCGAGCAGTCCGAGGGTTGAGAGTGCACCGCCGGTAAGCATGAGGTACCGGTCTCCGAATCGATCGATCAGCCGGGGAATGTTCACCGCGACGAGCAACGACCCTGCTCCATAGCAGGCCAGAGCGGTAGCGAGGCTGGAGTTGGAGAGCCCGAAGACATCACGGGAGTAGACGACAGTGTTCACCAGCACCAGAGCGGTCGACGCGCCGACGGTGAGGTTCATCAGCATCAAAAACCGTAGGCTCGGCGTTTGAAAGAAGATGCGCCCGCCGATAGTCGTACGCCTCCACAACTTCTCCACCGTGGTTGGCTGTGTGCGGGCGGGAAGCGCCGTTCTGATGACGAACGTTGCGGAGAGCATGAAGCCGAGCGCGGTACCGAGGAACAGGTTGTTGTAGCTGAGCACCGTGAGCAGGATCGCAGCGACGATCGGGCTGACCAACGCCTCGAGGTCATAGGCCAGACGCGACAGGGAGAGAGCTTTCGTGTAGTCCTTCTCACCGGGCAGAATCGCCGGGATCACGGCCTGGAATGTCGGGGTGAACGTAGCCGACGCCGATTGCAGAATGAAAACCAGGAGATAGATCTGCCAGATATCCGTGAGAAACGGCAGCGATAGCGCAACGAGGGCCCGGATGACGTCGGCCGTCACCAGAATGACTTTTATAGGCAACCGCTCGATGAGCGCCGCGACGATGGGGGCAACGCCCACGTACGCGACCATCTTGATGGTCAGAGCAGTGCCCAGCACGGCGCCCGCGTCGGGGCCAGCGAGGTCGAATGCCAACAATCCCAGCGCTACCGTGAGCAGGCCGGTACCGAGAAGGGCGACCACTTGCGCTGTGAACAGCCTGCGATAAGCGGGATGGGTTAGGACCGAGAACACGATGGTGCTTTCCGTCGGTTACGGGTATCAGCAAGCATCGTCATCGCCATGCTGACTGGCGCAGCAAACGCAGGCCATTCAGGGCGACGATCACCGTCGAGCCCTCGTGTCCGGCGACGGCAAGAGGCAAGGGCAACGTCGCGACGAGATCCCACACCACCAGCACGGTGATGAATGTTCCAGCAATCACCAGATTGGCGACGACGAAGCGGTGAGCGCGGCGAGATAGCTCGATGACCTTCGGGATGACGAGAAGTTCATCACGGATGATGACCCCGTCCGCGGTGTCGAGAGCAAGATCAGACCCGTGCCTGCCCATGGCAAAACCGATATCAGCAGTGGCCAGGGCAGGGGCATCATTTATGCCATCTCCGATGACCATGACCGCAGTGCCATCCGATTGAAGACGTTGAATGGCCTCAGCCTTGGCTGCGGGAAGCATCCGGGCATGCGTTGCGCTGATTCCCGTGCGACGAGCGACGTTCCACGCGGTCTGTTCGTTGTCACCGGTTAGCAAGTGCACCGGTTGACTGGTGATGGTCGTCAGGCGGTTAATGGTCAAAGCGGCATCCGGGCGCAGGGCGTCCTCGAGCACGAGCATGCCCACCCGCACCTCATCTACGGTGATGTCAACGACCGTTCCGACCCGGGCACCGTCATCGGCATTCTGCGTGACGCGCACCCGTTGGCCGTCGATGATTCCTTCGACACCGTGACCGGGGATGGCCCGAAAATCAGCGGCGGGAACGACGGCCGTTTCCGCTGCCCGGACGATGGCGCGGCCGAGCGGATGTTCGCTGTGCTGCTCAACACCCGCAGCCAGACGCACAAGGCCCTGCTCGCTGAATCGAGTGTCAAGGACCACGATCTCCGTCACGACCGGGGCGCCTTCCGTGAGGGTTCCCGTTTTGTCGAAGGCGATGAGCTGAGTGCGTCCGAGACGTTCCATGACCGTGGCGGATTTTATGAGTACGCCATGCCGACCCGCGTTCGCGATGGACGCCAGCAGCGGCGGCATCGTCGAGAGCACGACCGCGCACGGGGAAGCCACGATCATGAATGTGATCGCCCGCAGAAGAGCTGCCTGAAATTCCTCACCGAACGCCAGCGGCACGAGGAAGACCAGCACTGTCGCGGCCACAACGCCGAGTGAATAGCGCTGCTCCACCTTCTCGATGAACAACTGCCGAGTTGATTTCGTTGCCGATGCCTGCTCGACGAGAGCCACCACTCGGGCGATGACCGACGCACTCGCGGGTCGGCTGATACGCACGGTCAAAGCGCCCGTGCCGTTGACCGTGCCAGAAAGTACTTCGTCGCCCACACCGCGTCGCACCGGGACCGATTCGCCCGTCACCGCTGCCTGGTCGACCTCGCTGACGCCATCGACAACGATTCCATCGCCACCGATCCGCTCACCGGGTCGAACAAGAATGAGGTCATCGACACGAAGCTCGGCAGTGTCGACTTCGACCACCACTTCGCTGTCGGCATTCCGCGTCACCCGACCAGCCTTCTCCGGTGCCAGAGTCAGGAGGGAGCTGACAGAATCGGCGGTGCGTTGAGTCACGAGCGCTTCCAGAGCGCCAGAAGTGGCGAAGATGACGATCAGCAACGCACCGTCGAAAACCTGGCCGATGGATGCCGCAGCAATCGCCGCAACGATCATCAGCAGATCCACATCAAGAGTCTTCTCTCGCAGGGCAGTGATTCCCGCCCGCGCCGGTTCCCACCCGCCAGCGGCGTAGCACGCGAGATAGATGCCCCACCACAACCCTGCCGGAGCACCGACGAGCTGCAGCGGCCACGCGAGAAGGAATAGGGCAAGGGCGAGGGCTGCCCAGCGCACCTCGGGTAGGCGGCTGCCGGTAATGAATATGGAGGGCGGCTTCGTAAGCTCCCGGCCACCGGGCCGAATACTTGTTGTGGTCAACGTGCCGCTCATACGGAGGCCTCGCCGGAAGCAACCGGCAGGGTGGTCCGGTCAGCGACTCCAGCAGGGTCGTGGTGGTGACGAGGATGACCGCCGAGGGAATGCTCCGCCTGAAAAATCGCGTCATTGACCAGCTGACGCGCATGCTCGTTCTCGAGGCGGTAGAACACGCGCGTGCCGTCATGCCGGGTAGAAACGACTCGCGCCAGGCGCATCTTGGCAAGGTGCTGCGACACGGCTGCCGGCGTCTTATCGACAATGACAGCCAAGCGATTCACCGACAACTCCTGATCGCGGAGGGCGAGGATGATGCGAACCCGGGTGGCATCGGCCAACATACTGAACACCTCGACCGCGAGTTCCACGTACTGACTATCCGGGTAACGACCACATACCTCTTTATCTGCGTCCATACGCAGATTATTGCACATTGGTCAGAGCGGCTCTGGCCCGAATCCGATCGCCCGCTCTCGCGCCGGCGTAAGCTCCGAAGTGGGCGCGGTGTCCCCGCGGCCCGCCTCCCCCGCGGCCCGGGTGTTGCGACCAATGATTCACGGCTCGAACAGATCAGCGATCGCCCGCAGGCTTGAGCGCTCCCAAAATCCGGAACTGGCAGGCATCGCCGAGATTCTCTATAAACACACCGTGGGCGCCCGCCTTAGATAGATTTTCGGTGGCGGAAGCTGCCCGCAACCCTTACCGGGACGATTCATCTTCCTGAACGCGGATTACTTCCGAGATCAGTTGCGCGCGGTTCGTTGCCGTAGTGCTGATGACTGTTGCAACTGACATGAAGACGAGTGCGACGCCCGCGGCCTGGATCCAGGTCAGGGTCTCGCCGGCGGCGATGCCGCCGATGGTCAGGGCGACGATGGGGCTGAGTAGCCCAAGGAATGCCGGCACTCGTGTGGGGAGCAGTATGATCCCACGGAACCACACGAGGTAGGCCAGAGCGGTCCCGGCGAGTGTGAGATATGCGTATCCGGCGATATTGCCGAGGGTGGGTGCGTTTACTGGCAGCGGTTCAATGATGGCGGTCAGTGCGACAAGGAAGACACCACCGGTGACCAGTTGCCATGAGGTGGTGACGATGGGTGGTTGGCCGTCCGACCACCTCTTAGTCAGCACAACCCCGATCGCCATCGAGACTGCTCCGAGCAAGGCCGCGGCGACACCGATCAGATCGAGCCCCGCTTGGGCGCGAAGGACGATGAGAGCGACGCCGACGACGCCTCCCGCTCCAGCCGCGATCACTGTGCTGCTCAGTCGTTCCGAGACCAGGCGGGAGGCAAGCACGGCCACGAGCAAGGGTTGGATGCCACCAACGACCGCGGCGACTCCGCCCGGTAGACGTTCGGCGGCCACGAATAGCAATGCGAAGAACACCCCGATGTTGAGCAGGCCGAGAACGGCCGACTTCCACCACCATGCCCCTCGCGGCCGACGCCGCGCGATGCAGAGAAGGATCAGCCCGGCAGGTAGAGCGCGCAGGCTGGCGGTAAGCAGCGGGTGACCTTCGATCAGAAAAGTGGTGGTCGTGTAGTAGGTCGTCCCCCAGAGCACGGGAGCGATAGCCGTAGTGAGGAGAACAGGCCATAGTTTGCTAAGCACTTAGACATAGTATCTAAGTTCTTAGCGATATGCTGTACCCGTGGATCACGTTGACCGTATAGTCGCGCAGTGGCGTCTCGAACGACCCGACCTGGACTCGGCCCCGATGGCCGTGATCGGCCGCCTCAGCCGTGCATCCGCCGCTGTTGACGCTCGATTGGCCGCCACATTCGCAAACCATGGCATCGACGCGTCCACTTTCGATGTGCTGGCGACACTGGCACGCCAAGGGGCGCCCTATCGGATCACCCCCGCCGAACTCGCGGCAGACAGCATGATCACTACCAGCGCTGTTGCTCAGCGACTAAACCGGCTAGACAAACTCGGACTCATCACCCGAGAGCCCCATCCTGACGACGGACGCGGAAAGTTTGTACGAATCACCAATTCAGGACGGGAACTCCTAGACAAGGTGTTGCCCGACCACCTCGCGACCGAGGAAACAATTCTCGCGCAACTATCGACGAACGAACGGAACATGCTCGCTCATCTGCTGACCAAACTTGCCGCGCCCGCCGACTGACCCTGGCGCCACTTAGCACCGCCGTCGCTGCCCGCAAGCGGGACGATCAGCGGACGGCTTTTCAGGTGCTCACGAGAGCGCGGTCGAGGCCTTATTTCGACAGGCAGGGCCGCCCTCAAGACCAACGGTCAGCGGGACTTCGTCTGTTGCGGAATCCGTGTGCTGTCGCTTGGCGGTTGCTAAAATTCCCAGCGGATCTCACCGTTCTCCATCAGCAGTGTCGGATGAAGACCTTGATTTTGCGCGACGCCCATAGAGGCGTGATGCTCAGGATGCACATACGCCACGAAGCTGCTCACGCCTTTGGATCGCAACCAATCGGTCATCGCCTTGGTGGCTTCGGACGCCATCCGCTGGCCTTGATGGAGTGGTGAAATAACCCAGGCGATGTCGGCAACAAATCCCGGCCCGTTCTGCGCGACTGTCGCCTGAACAAACCCGATCGAGGCGTCGCCATCTCTTGATTTCACGATCCAGTTGAACCACCCTTGCGACCCGTCTTTGGAATGTCCGATTGACTGTGCCGCGTAACGACTTTGCAACTGCTCAAGCGAGGGCGCTTCGCCGCCGGTGTACTCATACACCGAAGCATCCGCCAAGACTTCGACCATTCCCAGCGCATGCTCCACCGAGAGCGGCTCCAGGCGTAAGCGCACAGACGTAACCGCTTCAATCGTTGGCCAGCTCATTAGTCGAGCATGACAGATCGGCCTGAAGCGCCCGTAGACCGGTCCGTCCTGGGGCGGCGTTTCACTGGCTGACGAAATCCCAATCTGAGCCAACTTTCGACCAGTACCGCCTGCCCGAGTGGGATTCGATTGCGGGCGCTATATGCGCTCCTCTGTCCGTTGGGTTGACGCGGAAGCGCCGAGGACGAGTCCGCCTATGAAAAGGATCAGACCAAGTCCCGCGATGACGAAGGGAATAACGAAGGTCGGAGGCGAAGATGGCAGCTGCCCCGCTTCATCTACCCATGTTCCGTATTCAATTCCGTAGAAAAAGAGGAGGACAAGTATTGCCAGCCCGATCGCAGAAGTAAGCCATCCCCAGATAATTGTTTGCACGATCACGAGTCTGGCACGCTCTATAACTGGCCCTCGGTTTGCAGCATAAACACATTCTCAACGGGGTCCGCCACAGGGCGGCGTTTCGTCACCTGACGACAGCACGATCGACGCCAGCTTCTGATCAGTACCGCCTGCCCGGGTGGGAACCCCCTGCGGAGCTTTGAAGCAATTATGGTTATGCGGCGCCCGGGACGATTTCGCTCGCGGCGGCCGGGGTCACTTCCGCGTTTGATATTTGTCGAAGAAGTCGGCGGATCTCGGGTAGCCACCGCAGGTTGTAATAGACCGTCCACACGATGATTCCAGTCCAGAACACGACTACGCAGAGCCAGAAAGCGTGATCAGCGGTCGATCTGAGGGACATGATGGAAACGATAGCGAGCAGAATCTGGAGCGCACCAGCAACGAGGCTCCACCAATTTCTCACCGCCCGCGTCTCCCTTTTCACGAGAAGCGGCACCCACACCTCTCGGGGGACACTCGAAGGGATTTCGCCTCCGCGAATCCACGCGTCCGTCATCACGACAGACGCCCGCCCACCGAGGCGTTTCCACTCCCAATATTGAACGAAGACGCCAGCAGCCGCGGCTGTGAACCCGACGAGAACAATCGCCAGTGGACCCAGACTCTTGGTGAGCGCGACGACGTAAACGGCAACGACCGCGAAGAGAACGGCGGCCCCGGCGAGTTGCAGGATCCCTCGTAAATCAATCCGTCGTTGGGTCCCCATCACCCCAGCTTACGACCACGCCCCTGCCAACAGTCCAGGCACGAATCGTTCGGGACCGCCGCCCGCAAGCCGGACGGCGACCGGGATACCCGAACATGCACGGATGTTAACGCCGGGCCAAAATAGGGCCAATAGTGCCGACAGTTTCAAGCGGTCAATGCAAGAACGGCGGCGTTGAAGACCTCATGAGGAGTCTGCCACTTCAAGGCTCTGCGTGGTCGGTTGTTGAGCTCGGTCACGATCTCCTCGAGGCGCGTGGTGTTGGTCAGGTTGAGATCCGTGCTTCTGGGGAGGTATTGGCGGAGCAGTCCGTTGGTGTTCTCGTTGGTGCCGCGTTGCCAGGGCGAGTACGCCTCGCAGGAGAAGACGGGAACCCCGGTGGCGGCGGTGAAGTCAGCGTGGCGGTCGCCTGGCAGTTCGCCGCGCCAGACCCGGAGCAGCGCGAGAAAATGGCATTGCGCGTGATTGCCTTCTCCTTCTTTGCCCTCGCCGCCTCCGTCACCGTCGACGCTGGCCTATTAATACTGGGAGTTCGAACGCCCGAACACAGCCCGGTCGGAATCGTGCTCGCGGCCGTCAGCCTGATGGTGATGCCCGTGCTGAGCTGGCTCGAACGCCGCACCGGTCGTGAGCTTGGTTCTGCCTCCGCTGTCGCCGATTCGAAGCAGACCCTCCTGTGCGCCTACCTCTCAGCGGCCGTTCTGATCGGCCTGCTGCTGGACACCCTGTTCAGCTGGGCCTGGGCAGACGCGGTCGCCGCCCTCGTGATCGCCGGTTTCGCCATTCGGGAAGGCGTTGAAGCGTGGAAAGGCGACACCTGTGCAGCACCGGTGTCCGCGCTGACCGGTGAACGCCCGCTCCAGCACGACGCCTTCTGACCGCATGCAGAGGTAGCGACCCGTTCTCGACCGGCTTGCCGATGAAGGCCCTGGTGGCGGTGCCGCGTACTGACTGGTGTTTTAGCGCGGTCTTTGGTGCAGAGATCTATGAGCCAAAATCGCGTCGGGCGGGTCTGACCCTGTGCGGACGGAACTAACCCTGCTGCACCTTGTCGTTCCACCCGAGCGCGGCAGCGAGTTCATCGGCGCCGGGAAGCGCCGCGGCGCGCGCTGCCAGCGCGGGCCGCGGGCATCCGCTTCACCCACGTGTCGGGCGATTTTCGTAAGTAGCGTATAGCGTGAGCTCCGCCATCTGCCCAGACCGAAGAGGTCGTTCCCCGACCAAATCGTCGATCTCGTCGTGATCAACACCGGCGCCCACGCCTACGTTATCCGCGATTGGGAAATCGCCAGCTGTGTGCGCACAGCCATGAACGCGCAGGCGCCCTCTCCGCTCAGGTCGCAGCGACGACGCCCGCGCAGACGTAGAAGTTGACGATGAGTAGGACACCACCAATTAGGGGAAGAGGCCACGACACCTTTCCGTTCACGAGACGCAGGAGTCCCCACAGTAGAACGACAGCTGCGATCACCCATGGGCCACCGACGGCAAGATTCATGGTTGCGGCGACCTGCCCGTCCGTCGGGTGATTCGAGTCGGCGAGCCAGCCGAAGCTGAGAAATCTGCCAATGAAGCTCGCATACACTGTCGCGAACCCCAAAAGTAAGCCGAGTATAACGAACGCGGCAATCTCCCCGCCCGATCGCGGACCGACCGCTCCTGTCTCTTGCGTACTCACGCTCATGACACTACAGCGTCACGCCGACACGCTCACGGCCTCATCTATGTGCGGGGTTTGTGGTGGCAAAACCGCATTTCGGCGAAAAAATGCCCCGGACTTCCGCAGAAGTCCGGGGCATTTTATGATTCCGTGTAGCGGGAGCGGGAATTGAACCCGCGACACCACGATTATGAGCCGTGTGCTCTAACCAACTGAGCTACCCCGCCGCGACTTGTCGGCTGTTCGCTTCCAAGCCTGAGCCCCCTGTGGGAATCGGACCCACTACCTCTTCCTTACCAAGGAAGTGCTCTACCAATGAGCTAAGGGGGCAGAGCACCAAAAAACAGTGGCAATGCCGCGTTTTTGGCAACCTAGAAACTTTATCACCCCGACAGCGAGGTCCAGACCACTTTCCCGCGCTACAGGCACCCAGCAACGATGCCGTAGCATTTTAGGATGACTGGCACCGAACTGACTTCCGGCACCGAATGGTGGCGCACGGCCGTTATCTATCAGATCTATCCGAGATCGTTCGCCGACGCGAATGGTGACGGCATGGGTGACCTCGCCGGCATCAGTGCGCGACTGCCCCAGCTCAAAGACCTGGGCGTCGACGCCATCTGGCTTTCTCCTTTCTATACGTCACCGCAGCGCGACGCCGGCTACGACGTTTCGGACTACTGCAACGTCGACCCCTTGTTCGGCACCCTCGACGATTTCGAGGTGCTACAACGCACCGCCCACGACCTCAAAATCCGGGTCATCGTCGACATCGTGCCCAATCATTCCTCAAGCGACCATGGCTGGTTCCAGGCGGCCCTCGCCGCCGGCCCTGGCAGTGAAGAACGCGCCCGCTATACCTTCCGCGACGGCAAAGGCGAGAACGGCGAGCTGCCCCCGAACAACTGGGAGTCCGTTTTCGGCGGTCTCGCCTGGACCCGCACGACCGACCCCGACGGCACCCCCGGCCAGTGGTACCTGCACCTGTTCGACAGCAGCCAGCCCGACTTCGACTGGGACAGCGAGTGGGTACGCGAACAGTTCCGCGCGGTACTGCGCTTCTGGCTCGACCGCGGCGTCGACGGCTTTCGAGTGGATGTTGCACACGGCATGATCAAGGCTCCCGGCCTCCCCGATTACACGCCTCCCGCGGAGGGCGGCAGCATGGGCGGGGCTCCGGCATCCGCTCTAGAACCGGGCATCACCGCCGAAACGCCGCTGACTGCCCCCTACTGGGCGCAGGATGGCGTGCACGAGATCTACCGCGACTGGCACCAGGTGCTCGCGGCCTACCCCGGCGACCGCGTTCTCGCCGCCGAAGCCTGGGTCGACCCGCTTAGCGAGATGGCCAAATGGGTGCGTCCCGATGAGATGCACCAGGCCTTCAATTTCGCCTATCTCGAGACCCCGTGGAACGCCGCGAAGCTCAAGAGCGTCATCGATGAGTCGCTCGAAGCCTTTGGCAACGTGGGCGCGCCGAGCACCTGGGTATTGTCCAACCACGACGTGGTGCGCCATGCCTCCCGGCTCGCCCTCACCGGCGACAATCTGCAGGGGCACGGCATCGGTCCGAAAACGGTGGGGCTGCCCAACACTGCGCTGGGTCTCCGACGCGCGCGGGCAGCATCCGCTTTGATGCTGTCGCTGCCCGGGTCGGGCTACCTGTATCAGGGAGAGGAACTCGGCCTGCCCGAAGCCGTCGACCTGCCCGACCATGCCCGCGAAGACCCCACCTGGTTTCGCACCAACGGCGACCGGTACGGGCGAGACGGATGCCGCGTGCCGATTCCGTGGGAAGCCGCCGGCGAATCGTTCGGCTTCAGTACCGGGGCGAAGAGCTGGCTGCCGCAGCCGGCCGAGTGGGCCGGGCTGGCCCGAGACCAGCAGGACGGCGTGGCTGGCTCAACGCTCGAGCTGTATAAACTCGCACTGCGGCTGCGCCGGGAGCACGCCCTTGCCTCCGGTACGGTCGAGTGGATCACTGGCTTCGGCCCAGAGGTCGCGGCGTACCGCAACGGCGACGTGACCGTCGTGGCCAACACGGGTACGGCATCCGTTCAGCTACCGGCCGGTGACGTTCTGTTGGCCAGTGAAGACCTCGTCGGCCGCACCCTGCCCGGAGACGCGACGGCTTGGTTGCGCGCAGTCCAGGTATGACCGACGCCGCAGGCGGACCGAGCGAGACCGGCAGCACCGCGCTGGCGAGCATCGCAGCGATGCGCGAGCTGAAGCTCGAGCTGACCCGTTTCATGATGTCGTACAAATTCGCGAGCGACGAGATGCTCACCAAGATCAACATTCTGAAAGAGGAGTTCAGCTCGATCCACGACTACAGTCCGATCGAGCATGTCAGCTCGCGTCTCAAGTCGCCGGAAGGAATTCTGAAGAAGGCCATCCGCAAGGGGTATCCGCTAGAACTCGACGGCATCCGCAACAATATTCAGGACATCGCGGGCATTCGCATCACCTGCAGCTTCATCAGCGACACCTATCGCATTCGCGACCTGCTCGCCGGTCAGCGAGACGTCACGGTGCTGCACGAGAAGGACTACATTGAGCAGCCGAAGGCGAATGGCTACCAGAGTCTGCACCTCATCGTCGCGATTCCGGTGTTCATGTCCGACCGCGTGCAGCCGGTCACAGTGGAAATTCAGATTCGCACCATCGCCATGGACTTCTGGGCGAGCCTCGAGCACAAGATTTTCTACAAGTACAACGGTGCCGTGCCCGACACTCTCGTCGAGGACCTGCGGCAGGCAGCGGATGCTGCCAGTCGACTCGACGTGAAGATGGAGCTGCTGCACGACCAGGTCGTGGCGCTCGAGAGTGTCGATGCCAATGATGCCGACCTGTTCAGTTTCGACGGTCTACCGCCGTTTCCGCTGCCGAAGGGCTTGCTCGACTCGTTCGTGCGCGGTCGCACCGAGCCGGAATAGCCGTGCCAGGTTCGCTCGAGCGGGTCTCCAACACCCATCCCGCATAACTCACTCGTTTCCGTGGCCGTTATGCGTGACGTTGGCCCAGCGATCGCGCCTAGTTCGTATTGGCGTAGAGCCAGACGAGCGGGTCGACCTTGGTGCCATTAATGCCACCTTCACGAATTTCAAAGTGCAGGTGCGGGCCGGTCGACATTCCGGTGCTTCCGGTCTTGCCGATGACCTGGCCGACCTTCACTACGTCGCCCTCCTTGAAGAGCATCGACCCGTGGACCATGTGCGCGTACACACTCGTGACGAGCTCGCCGTCGATCATGTGGTCAATCATCATGTGTACGCCGAGGCTGCCTTCGCCGTCTTCGGCGAGACTGACCACGCCGTCGGCGATGGCTTGAATCGGGGCGCCGACACCGGGGTTGAAGTCCTGGCCGCCGTGGTTCACGGAACAGCCGGCGCAATGGCGTATTCCAAATTGGCTATTGAGGTGCACACCAACGGCGAACGGCCACTGAATAGTACCGTTCGGGTTGTTGGTGAAGGTGTCTTCCATACGAATACCGCTGGCCGCGGCCACTTCGGCGATGGTGCTCGACTCGTAGCCGTCGCGCACCACGGTAACGGTGTCGCCGCCGGCCAGATCCATGCTCTGTGCCTCGTCGGCCGGCAGACCACGTTGGGCTTCCAAAGCGGATGCCTGCACGTCCTGCGAGGACAGCAGCGCCTCCGCCGGAAGCGACGTAGCCACGGCCATCAGGGCTACAAACGACATGGCGAGGATCGAGGCGCCTTTGGTGGCGCGCCTGCGCATGGTGCTGCCGAGCGGGCGTGCGCGGGGCGTGCGGCGGGGCAGCGACTCGGCCGGAACGAATTTGCGCGCGGGGGCAAAGGTCTCGCCGGGCTTGTGTTCGATGCGCTGGCGGCGGCGAGGCCGGTCGCCGACGGCGGGAATCACCGTCGGGATCGCCTGGGCCATGCCGGGAGTCAGGAGCTTCTCGTAGTCGGTGGGCTCGGCGTCGGCGATCGGCACGGCGGCGACAACGCGGTCGGTCTCGGTGACTACGGCCGACTCGAGGTCGGGTCGAGACAAATCAGCAGCGACGATCAGGTCCGCGGCGGGGCTGAGTCGAACTACGTCGACACCGTTTTCGTCAACCGGAGCCAATCGGGATAAGGCCGCGCGCTCGCGCTCGCGCAGTTCGCGTCGGGTGAGCGCTGCCGGTTCAGCTGGGGTAAATACGGTGCCGTCACTCTCGCCGGACACGGGGGTATCCATGGATGGAGTGTGACGTGACAAAGTGCAGCTTTCGGCGTAGCGGACGGGAACGGGAACTCGTACTGGATAACGCCAAATTATGGCAAGCCAATATAACGAATTGATTAAGGATAACGCGCAACCCTGAGAATACCAGAGGAAAGTGACCGTTCACACCGAAATGGGGGTAAATGGGCTTGACGTCACTATGCTTTCGGGGCGACCGGGAAGCGTTCGAACAGCCCGGCCAGCACCGGTTCAAACTGCTCGTATAGACCAGGGTCGGCGGCGATGAGCAGGTCACGACCCTCGGCATCCGCTTGGAGAGCCCCCACGCGGGCGCCAGCCTCGCGGGCGATCAGGGCGCCGGCGGCGTGGTCCCACGGATTAAGGCCGCGTTCAAAATAGAGGTCGAGTCGCCCACAGGCCACCGAGCAGAGGTCGAGAGCGGCCGAACCGATCCGACGGATGTCCCGCACCTGGCCGATGAGACCGCCCACGACATTCGCCTGCCACACGCGCCGAGGCGCCTCGTAGCTGAAGCCTGTGCCGGCCAGGGCGAGCGAGAGCGGAACGTCGTGGTTGACGTGCAGGCGCTTGTCACCCAGCCAGGCGCCCGAGCCGTCTGACGCGGTGAAGACCTCGCCGAGAGCCGGATTGACGACCGCGCCGGCAAGGGCATTCCAGGTCGCCGGATCGGGATCACCCTGCACCACGGCGATGCTGACGGCGTAGAACGGGATGCCATAGAGATAATTGACGGTGCCGTCAATGGGGTCGACCACCCAGGTGAGCCCGCTCGTGCCGCCGGTCGCGTCGGATTCCTCACCGTAGAAGCCGTCGTTCGGCCGGGCATCGGCCAACAGGCCGCGAATGAGCAGCTCGACTTCGCGGTCGGCCGCGGTGACGATGTCTTCGGGCGAGGACTTGGAGGCGGCGATCTCGACCCCCTCGGCGCGGCGGCGGTGGGCGAGCGCGCCGCCGGTGAGGGCGATGGTGCGCGCGAGGTCGAGCAGCTCGGTCGGGGCAGGATGCGTCATGCCCTCACGTTACAGGTAGGGCCTTAACCAGAACAGGCAGGCCCGAGGGCCTGCCTGTTCTGGACTGCTCTACTGCTGGTGGCGAGTGCGAGGTTCGAACTCACGAAGGCTACGCCGTCTGATTTACAGTCAGATCCCTTTGGCCGCTTGGGTAACTCGCCAGGCGCTCCCGACCAGGTGTAATCACTTGACCGGAGACGCGGGGTTAACAATACAAGACGAAACGCCTCACCGAGAAATCAGCGGATGCCAGCTCTCACCTTAAGGCGCGTCCGCCACCCCGCGGGCGGGCAGGTACTGCGTTCCTACCGGTCGGATACCATGGGGGAATGGCAGATTCAACATTCGACATCGTCAGCAAGGTCGACCCGATGGAGGTCGATAACGCCCTCAACCAGGCGCATAAAGAAGTCGCGCAGCGCTACGACTTCAAGAACGTGGGAGCCTCAATCGCGATGAGCGGCGAGAAGGTGCTCATGAAGGCGAACACCGAGGAGCGCGTCAAGGCAATCCTGGAGGTGTTCGAGGCCAAGCTGATCAAGCGCGGCATCTCGCTGCGCAGCCTGGACGCCGGGGAGCCGTTCGCTTCCGGCAAGGAATACCGCATCGAGACGTCCATGAAGGCTGGTATCGACCAGGAGAACGCGAAGAAGATCAGCAAGATCATTCGCGATGAGGGCCCCAAGGGCGTCAAGAGCCAGATCCAGGGCGACGAGCTGCGGGTCAGCTCGAAGAGCCGCGACGACCTGCAGGCCGTGATGGCGCTACTGAAGGGCAAGGACCTCGACGTAGCCCTGCAGTTCACGAACTTCCGCTAGCGCCACGGCGCACGCCAGCGGCATCCACACGCCGGTGACCGACACGCCAAGCCCGGCCGCGCGCCCGGAAGCGGCTATTCAGCGCGGGAGACGGCGACCATCTCGTCGCGGTCAACGACCTTAATGCGGGTGCGGCCAGCCGCCTCGCCGAGCGCGAGCTCGTGCTGGTCGAGGTTGTGCCACCCGTCGAGACCGGTGTATTTCACGCCGCGCGCATCGAGCAACGCCAGGATGCTCTCCTCCGACGGTGATTCGGGGCGCCACCAGTTGCCGAGATCGTTGATCAGGTGCTTGATCGTCTCCATCGCGTCGCTCTTGGTGTGGCCGATCAGGCCGACCGGGCCGCGTTTGATCCACCCGGTCGCGTACACACCGTACATCTGCTGATTGAACAGTCCGCCGGTGCCAGCCGACGGGTCGCGGCGCAGCACCTGACCCTCGCGGTTCGGGATAACACCGCGTTTCTTGTCGAACGGCACGTCCGGCAGTTCCGACCCGAAGTAGCCGACCGCCCGATACACCGCCTGGACCGGGATCTCGCGCATCTCACCGGTACCGACGACGCCGCCGGCGGCATCCGTTCTGGTGCGTTCCCAACGAAAAGCAGCGACCCGGCCGGTGCCGTCGTCGACGATTTCGACGGGCTTGGCGAAGAAGTGCAGGTGCAGGCGGCGGCTGGCCGTGCCGGTCTCGCGGGCGCGCCACTGGTTCAGTGTCTTATCGATCACGAAGACCTGCTTGTTGCTGGCGACGGCGGCCGTGGCGGCCTCGTCGTACTCGAAATCCTCGTCGTAGACGATCATGTCCACATCGTTCAGCTCGCCGACCTCACGCAGTTCCAGCGGGGTGAACTTGACGGATGTTGGCCCGCGGCGCCCGAAAACATGCACGTCGGTCACCGGTGACGCCTTCAGCCCGCCATAGACGTTCGCGGGAATCTCGGTCGCAAGCAGGTCGTCAGCGTGTTTGATGAGCATGCGAGACACGTCGAGGGCCACGTTGCCGTTGCCGATCACGGCGATCTCGCGGGCCGTCAGCGGCCAGGTGCGCGGCACGTCTGGGTGCCCGTCGAACCAGCTGACGAAGTCGGCGGCGCCATAGGAACCGTCGAGCGACGCGCCCGGAATGTTCAGGTCTGCGTCCTGCACGGCGCCGGTCGCGAAGATGACCGCGTTGTAGTGCTTCTTGAGGTCGTCGAGGGTGACATCCACGCCGAACCGCACGTTGCCGAACACGCGAATGTCGCCACTGTCCAGCACGCCGCGCAGTGCGGTGATGATGCCCTTGATGCGGGGGTGATCGGGGGCGACACCGTAGCGCACCAGCCCGTATGGCGCCGGCAAGTGGTCGAAGAGGTCAATCGACACCTCGAAGTTGCGCTCGGCCTTGAGCAGAATATCAGCGGCGTAGATGCCGGCCGGACCTGCGCCGACGATGGCCAGTCTCAATTTAGTCACTGAGTTTTTCCTTACTGCGCGAGCGGGCGAAGTCTAGCTGGAACGCTCGACGATGGACTCGGCGAATCGGGTGAGGGCTTTCTTGACCGAACCGTTCGGCAGCGGAGCGAGGGCAGCGACCGCGTCGCGGGCCCAGCCGTGTGCCTCGGCCAGAGTTTCGGCGGTGACGGCGTGCTCGCGCAGCGCGGTGATCGCCGCATCGGCGGCCTCGCCCTGCTCAGCACCGATCGTCATGACGTCCCGTTCCAGCCGCACCAGCAGATCAGAGGATGCCCCGTCGCCCACGGCGCGCTCCCGCAGCCGAAGCAGCGGAAGTGTGACGACTCCGGCCCGGAGGTCCGTTCCCGGCACCTTGCCTGTCTCCTGCGGTTGCGGAGACAGGTCGAGCACATCGTCGATGAGCTGAAAAGCCACGCCGATCTTCTCGCCGAAGTCCACGACGGGCTGCTCGTACTCGGCCGGGGCGTTCGAGAACACCACGCCACCCTGGGCGGCCGCGGCGATAAGCGAACCGGTCTTGCCGGCGAGCACCTGAATGTAATGTTCGACCGGGTCCTCGCCGACCCGCGGGCCGACCGTCTCCTGGAATTGGCCGAGCACGAGGCGCTCGAATGTCGTCGCCTGAAGTTTGATGGCACGTTCGCCGAGCCGGGCCATCAGCTGGCTGGCGCGGGCGAACAACAGGTCGCCGGTGAGGATGGCGATGGAGTTGCCCCACACTGTTTGCGCGCTGGGCACCCCTCGGCGTTTGTCGGCGTCGTCCATGACATCATCGTGATAGAGCGAGGCGAGGTGGGTCAGCTCGATGGCCGAAGCCGCCGTGATCACATCGGGCACCACACCGTCGCCGAGGTGCGCGGTGAGCAGCGCGAGCATGGGACGCACTCGTTTGCCGCCGGCGTTGAGCAGGTAACGGCTGGTGACGGTGGCGATTTCGTTGGCGTAGACGAGCTCATCGATGAGCGCCGCTTCCACCTTTTCGATGCCGGCATCGATGTTCGCTGCAAGGCCGCGGTCGGCGGAAGTCGAGAAAATACGTTCGCCGAGGCCCGCCTGGCTGGTCACCGACGCGCTGCGTCGCGTCACGGGGGCTCTGGATTTCACGTAAGTCAGCCTATCGATTCGGTCAGGGCTTGGTGCCGCGGTGCAGGGCCACGATGCCGAGCGTGAGATTGCGGTAGGCGACCTGGGAGTATCCGGCCGAGCGCAGCCATCCGCTCAGTACCGGCTGGGTCGGCCAGGCCGCAATGGATTCGCCGAGGTAGTCGTACGCTTCGGCGTTCGAGGAGGCCAGCCGAACAACCCTGGGCATGACGTGGTTGAGGTAGGCGAAGTAGCTCTGGCGCACAAGCGTCAGTGGCGGTGTCGAGAACTCGCAGATGACGACGCGGCCGCCAGGCTTGGTCACCCGGTAGAACTCGGCGAGGGCTTTCTTTGGTTCGACCACGTTGCGCAGCCCGAACGAAATGGTGACGGCGTCGAATTCGTTGTCTTTGAACGGAAGCGCGGTGGCGTCGGCCTGCACGAACTCGATGTTCGCGTTGTGCGCGTGCCGGGCCTGGCCGACCTCGATCATTCCGGCCGAGAAGTCGGCGGCGACGACGTGGGCGCCACTGTGCGCGAGGGCGGCGCTGGAGGTTCCGGTGCCGGCGGCGATGTCGAGGATGCGTTCGCCCGCCTGCGGGTTGACCGCCTTGGTCGTTGCGAGGCGCCAGAGCGACGCGTTGCCGACCGACAGCAGCGCATTCGTGCGGTCGTAATGGGCGGCGACCTCGTCGAACATGGCAGCCACCTGCGCGGGCCGTTTGTTCAGATCTGCTCTATTCACCCCATCATTCTAGGTTGCGCACGCCCGCCGAAGCTGCACGGTTGCCGGGGCCCAGCTTCGCATGGGCGCAGTGGCGCGGGCGTAGGCTGTAAAGGTGAATGTGCAGGCCTTGACGGTCGAAACCTCCCCGATAGCCGATATCCGCCAACTGATCCTGCTGCTCGACGGCCGCGCGCCCCTGCTCTGGATGCGTCGTAACCAGGGCCTGGCCGGTATCGGCTGCGCGTTGCGGCTTGAATTCTCCGGCCCCACACGCATGATGGATGCCGCGGCCGCGTGGAAACAGGTCGTCGCGCTGGCCACCGTGACCGACCCGCTCACGCGCACCGGCACCGGGCTGCTCGCTTTCGGCGCGTTCGCTTTCGACGAGTCTTCCGCGCAGACCAGCGTGCTGATCGTGCCTGAGGTCATCGTGGGCCGTGAAGACGGCCAGTGTTGGGTGACACGCATCTGGGCGACCGGGCAGAACGCCCCGGAGCACGGGGCGGCGCAGAACCCGCTGGTGCTGCATCCGCTCGGCGACGAGTATCGCATCGCGCTGCTGCCAGGCGCGCTGCCTCCCGATGACTTTCGCACAGCGGTCAGTTCAGGCATCGAGCGCATTCGAGCCCAGCAGGTCAACAAGGTCGTGCTGGCCCGCGACCTGGTCGGGCGGGTGCCAGCCGAATCCGACCTGCGCCGCGCCATCGGCAAACTCGCGCTCGGCTATCCGGACTGCTGGACCTACGCCGTCGACGGACTCATCGGGTCAAGCCCCGAGACCCTCATTCGTGCCGACCACGGTTCGGTCAACGCCCGCGTTCTCGCCGGCACGATCTCGCGGGGAGCGGATGCCGAGGACGACCGCGAGGCAGCCCTCACCCTCGCGACCTCCTCCAAGGACGGCGACGAGCACGAGTTCGCCGTGCAGAGCGTGCTCAAGTCGTTGCGACCGCACACCTCGGTGCTGGCGACGAGCGAGATTCCCTTCACCGTGAAACTTCCAAACCTCTGGCATCTGGCGACCGATTTGGAGGGCACCCTGAGCGACGGGTCGACCTCCCTTGACCTCATCGCGGCGCTGCACCCGACGGCCGCTGTCGCCGGAACCCCCACCGATGCGGCGTTGAGCCTGATTCGCGAGCTCGAACCCTTCGACCGTGGCCGCTACGCCGGACCGGTCGGCTGGGTCGGAGCAGACGGCGACGGCGAGTGGGCCATCGCCCTGCGCTGCGCCCAGGTGGCTCCGACCGGTGGCATCACGGCCTACGCCGGCTGTGGCATCGTTCTCGACTCCGACCCGGAGCGCGAGCTAGCCGAGACGAAGATGAAGTTTCGCCCGATCGTCGAGGCCTTCGGCTAACCCGAGCGACGGTGTCAGCCAGCATTTCGGGCCAGCCACATCCGATAGCGCGGGAGCAGCCACGGCCTCGGCCTCGGCCTCGCTATCGTCGCGCAGCTGGCCAAGACGAGCCGCGTCACGGTAGTCCTGGCTCCTCGTGACAGGGGCGGTCTCGCCGCTTCCGCCGCGTTCAGCGCCGCCCGTGCAGCCCCCGAGGGAGCGTGAACGGGTGCCTCGCGGTTATTTCCAGCGCCAGGAATCGACGGCGGCGGCAATGATCTCCTCGCCGTTGTCCTCGGGAATGACGAAGGAAATTATGAAGAACTTCACCGGTTCGTCTGCAGACTGGTAGGTGTCCGGTGCGAAGACGGTGAGGAACGCCTTGGTCCGGGTGTTCTCGGCGGTGCTGATCAGGCGGGTGAGGTTGGCGTCGACGCCGTCAAGGGTGACGGTCTCCTTCAGGCTCGTCACCTCGCCGGCCTCCGGAAAGTAGCTCTGGTTCAGAAACTCGACCATCTCGTCGAGGCTTCCGCTCGGAGCCCATTCGTCGGTGCTGGCGACCGCCACCGGTTCCACCAGCACGCTGCCCAGGATGCTACCGACCCCCGTCTTGTGGATGACACCGTCAGCGTCGCGTTCACCCCACAGCTCCAGTGAGGTGGTGCAGCCCTGCGTCTTCTCTTCGGATTGGTTGTTGAGGTACTCACCCGGCCCATTGAAGGAATAGCACGGGGTGATGATGGGCTGGGCGTCGGTCAGGAGTGCCGTGCCGATCCCCGAATTGACCAGTGAGATGACGATCACAGTGATCACAAGCACATTGGTAAGAACGGCCAGGGCCGACCCGATCAGGCCCGCGAAGCCGAATGATTTGCCTTCCGGTTTGCGCAGTGCCACGACGCCGAGCACGATTCCGGTGAGCCCCAGAAGCAGTCCCACCACTGGAATCCAGCCGGTGACGAAGGCGCTGATGCCCACGATGAGTGCCGCGAGAACGATTCCGCGGCGACGTCGGGGTGTGCCCGGCACTGGGAACTGTTCGGGCAGGCCGGCGGGCTGCGGGCCCTCGGGCGAGTCGATGGTCATCTGGGCCTCCCGGCATCGGTCTGACTCAACGGTACCAAGCCGCCCACTCCCAAACCCTTCCCCGGCGAACCTGTGGATTACTCGATGGCCGGGACAAAACTACCGAACGAGCGGAACCTCAAGAATTGCGGGGCGGGTGGGAGCGCCCGTGAGTGCGCGCTCGAGTTCATTGCGGGTCGCGGCCAGCTCATAGTCCCAGCCGTAGGCTGCGGCGAGCGCTTTGAGGTCGACGCTGCGCGGGGTGTAGAGCACACGCTCCATCGCCGCCGGCGGGGCGGTCGAGGCAACCTCGAGGCCGTCGAAGATGCTGCCACCGCCGTCGACGCCGACGATGACCTGAACCCGGGGCAGGGGCTCTCCCGGGGCGAGCAGCAGCGACCCGACGTCGTGCAGAAAGGTGAGATCGCCCAGCAGCACCCGGGTCACCCCGACCGAGCTCGCCTCTGGTTCGGCCTGGCTCGCGAGTGCCACACCGAGGGCCGTCGCGATGGTGCCGTCGATGCCGGCCAGGCCACGGTTGGCCAGCACGGTGATCTTTTTGCCAGGCACGCGTTTGTCGGCCTCGCGAATGAGTCTGGAGGCGCCGAGCACGAGCCGGTCGTGCGGCCAGGACGCCCGCCAGACCGCGTCGACGAGCATCTCCCGGGTCAGCGGCGCGCGCAGCACGGCGAGTTCGGCGCGGGTGATGCCACGCTTATCGATCGGCACCCGCCCTTCATCGGCCGCTGCCTCGGCCAGCGCCCGGCTGGTCGTGACCCAGCGGCCCAGCCACTGGCGACCGGCCGGCGTGCGTGCGCCCGCCGCGCACGCGGCATCCACTCCGATCGAGCGGGTGAGGGCGCGTGCAGCGTGCCCCGGGTTATACCACTCCAGTCCGGTCGGGGCGACGACGATGGTCTCGACGCCGTCGCGGGCGAGGAGGGCCGGAATCTCCCGACTCAGGGTGGGGTGACCGAACACGATTACGCGTTCAACCTGACCGCCGAGATCGACGGCAGCGAGCAGCTCCCGGTAGAACACGATGAGGTTCGGTCCGAACCTGGCACCGCTCGAGACCTCGGCCAGCAACGGCCAACCGCCGGCATGCGCGAGCTCTTCGGCCGCTGGTCCGGCGCCATCGCCGGCCACGACGACCGTGTGCGGTCCCGGTCCGAGCAGCATGGCCGGCTCGTCACCGGATTCAGCAGGGGGCTCACGGGGAACCGACGCCGCCAGGGAAATCCCGCTTGGCAGCGCAGCCGAAAGCGGCTCGCGAAACGCCAGATTGAGTTGTGCGGGGCCGGGAGCCGCGGTTAGAACGCCGGTAGCAGCATCCATTGCCTGCCGGGCGAGTGCCTCGGCAATGCCAGCCTCATCTGGCTCGCCGACCGGCGCCGGAACGTCGAGGCACAGCCGGGTGGCGACTCCGAACAGGCCGGACTGCACGGTGGTCTGATTCGAGCGGATGCCGCGCAGCTCGGCCGGGCGGTCCGCCGTGAGCAGAATCATCGGCACTCCGGCGTGGTGCGCCTCGAGCACTGCCGGGTGCAGGTTGGCGACGGCAGTTCCCGACGTCACGACGATGAGGGCGGGCAACCCGGTTTCAAGCGCGAGGCCGACGCTGAGAAAACCGGCGCTGCGTTCGTCGGTACGCACGTGCAAGCGGATGCTGCCGGCCCGTTCCAGCTCGGCCGCCGCGAGGGCGAGCGCCTGCGACCGTGCTCCTGGGCAGAGCACCAGGTCACGCACGCCAAGTCGAACGAATGCGGTTAGGAGGGCGAAGCTGAAATCGGTCGCCGGGCTGGTGCGGTTCGGGTTTACGCTGACTCGCTCAGGCATCCCGACGGCCAGGCTGCTCGCCCTCGCCCGGTTCGCTCTTCTTCTTGTTGGGGTCGACGCCAGCCGTGTCTGCGGTGCCAGCGACGCCGCCCTTGCCCGGTGTCGGGTCGTTTTTGTCGAGATCGGCGAGGTCTTGCTCCATGCGACGGATGCGTTCCTGCTGGTCTTTCTCGTTGAACGGGCGGTTCTCTCCCGTACCGGTGGCAGCACTGCCGCCGCCATTAAGACCACGCAGAAAATCGAGGTCGTCGTCGGGAGCGACCGACCGAAAAGATCGGGTGGTGGGAGTGGCGCGTCCATGGCCGACGAGCAGCCAGAGCAGCGGACCGATCAGCGGCACCAGTACGATGACGAAAATCCACACCCAACGCGGCAATCCGCGAATGCGTTTGCGGTCGAACACGGCACAGTCCACGAGGGTGTAAACCGTGAGAATGACCAGGGCAAGTCCTAGTCCGATCAAGAGCTTGGGCATAACTCGATTGTAAGCCGGTTGGCCGTGAGAGACATGTGCGGATGCCCAGCCGCGGCATTCTAAGCTGGATCTATGAAATTCGTGGCCCCCTGGCTGTACTACTCCGTTTTACGCGTCTTGATGTTTGCCGTTCCGCTGGCGATTCTGCTGTCCCTGGGGTTCTGGCCCTGGGCTGCGGCTGTGATTGCCGCCCTACTGGGGCTGTGTCTGTCGTATCTTCTGCTGGGTAAGTCCCGCCAGAGCGTTGCCAGTGACCTCTACCGGGCGCGACACCCCGACAAGGAGCCGGCGAACCCGGATTCCGAAGTCGAGGACCTGGCGCTGAATGCCAAGGAACAGGCCGACTCAGAACGCGAAAGCAAGTCCCAGTAGCAGGCCGTAGGCCAGCGCCGCGAGGCTCGTCAGCTTCAACGCGAGGATGAGCTCCTTCGCCGACGTCGCGGTGATCGTAATGAGGCAGGCCGGCAGCGCCAGTAGCAGCACGAAGAACGTGAAGATTCCCAGCGGATAGAACACGCTGAAGAACCCGGCGATCACGAACGGCAGCAACAGAAAGACGCAGAACACGACCCGGGAGGCCGTGCTGCCGATGCGCACCGCGAGGGTGCGCTTGCCGGCAGCCTTGTCGGGAGCGATGTCGCGCAGGTTGTTAACCATGAGCACCGCGCACGCGATCAGCCCAATGGCCACACCACCGAGCACGCTCTCGGTCGTGAACTCACCGACCTGCACATAGGTCGTGCCAGCGGCAGCCACCAGGCCGAAGAACACGAAGACGAACAGTTCGCCCAGTCCCAGATAGCCGTAGGGCTTCTTGCCGCCGGTGTAGAACCACGCTGCGGCGAGGGCGACCACGCCGACGAGCAGGAGCCACCAGTACTGCGTCAGCACGACGAGCATCAGGCCGGCCACGGCAGCAAGGCCGAAGAAGACGAGGGCAACTCGCAGCACGGTACGCGGGTTGGCTACGCCACCGCCGGTGAGTCTGGCCGGTCCGACGCGAAAGGCGTCGGTGCCGCGAATCCCGTCGGAGTAGTCGTTGGCGTAGTTGACGCCGATTTGCAGCAACAGTGCAACGGCGAGCGCGAGGAGCGCGCGAACCGGGTGATAGATGCCGGGGCCGCTCGCGACGATGGCAGCACCGGTGCCGACCAGAACCGGAGCGATGGCGAGGGGCAGGGTGCGCAATCGTGCGCCCGAGATCCAGTCGGCGGCCGTGGCTGGCTTTCTCGCGGCTGGTCCCTTGCGCGGCGGGCCGTTCTTGAAGGCGGGATGGCCTGATTTGCCGCTGGTCCTGGTGCCGACATCAGCACCAGCCAGCTTCGCCGCGGGGTTCAATCGTTGTTGTTTGGGCCTGACCGGCCGAGCTCCTTGTGCCACGCCCCCATAGTACTGTCAGGTGCCGGACTGGCTTGCGCAAGACTGGCCGCAGCAACAGCCAGCGCGCGGCGATCGGGCTTGCCCGAAGCCAGCAGCACAATCTCCCTCACCCGCACGACGCGTGTCGGCCGTGCCGCTCGTCCCAGCACCACCTCAACGGATGCCGCCAGCCCCGCGTCGGCCGCTCCCCCGGCCACCACCACGACGGGAACCTGCCCCCAATTCTCGTCGTCGGCGCCGACTACGACAGCCTGCTCGAAGCCCGGATGCGCGCGCACGATGCGTTCGACGGCATCGAGCGACACCTTCACACCGCCCGAGATAATCACGTTGTCGGCCCGGCCGAGCACCGTGACACGGCCAGTCTGCGGGTCGATCTCTCCGAGGTCTCCGGTGCGATACCAGCGCACACCGTGCTCTAACAGAAAGCGGTCAGTGCTGCGCGCCTCGTCGTTGAGGTATCCCTCAGCGAGCACGGTACCCGACAGTTCAAGTTGCCCGCCAACGACGCGCGCGCGGGTGTCTCCGATCGGAACACCGTTGTAGACGCATCCGCCGGCGGTCTCCGACGACCCGTAGGTGCGCACGACGCGCACGTCGAGTTCGGCCGCCCGCGCGATGAGGCCCGGTTGGATCATTTGCCCGCCGACCAGGATCGCGGTGAAACGCCGCAGCACGGCCAACAGGGCCGGATCATCCGCTGCGTCGAGCAGACGGGCCAGTTGCACCGGAACCAGCGCGGTGTAGCGCAGAGGTTCGGTCATGGCCTCGGCCAGCCGTCGAAAATTCTGCGGGTCGAAGTGACCAGGCGGCAGCACGAGCGGGGTGGTCTCGGCGGCGATGGAGCGCACGAGCACCTGCACCCCGGCGATGTAGTGCACGGGCAGTGCGAGCAGCCATTGCCCGGCCCCACCAAGGGCCACGGCCGAGGCTGCGGCACCGGCCAGCAATGCATTGGTGGCTAGCATGACCCGTTTGGGCACACCGGTCGAGCCCGAGGTCTCGATCACCACGGCGACCCGTTTCGGCACCTCCCCGAGGTGCGTTCTGGCGGCGGGCTTTACCGCGCCAACCCCGACCGGCACCGGCAGCACGGCCGGCCCGCTGCCGGCGAGCGCATCCCGCAACACCGCCAGAAAGTCGAGGGCATGCTCCGGCGTGAGTACCCGAAGCGGCCTCACGAGCGCCCGCCCACGTCAGTACTGCCAGGGGTACGGCGACCAGTCGGGTTCTCTCTTCTCCAGAAAGGCGTCCCGGCCCTCGACGGCCTCGTCGGTGCCGTAGGCCAGCCGGGTTGCCTCGCCGGCGAACACCTGCTGGCCGACCAGGCCGTCATCGACGGCATTGAAGGCAAATTTGAGCATTCGAATGGCGGTGGGTGATTTGGTCAGAATCTCGCGGGCCCAGTCCAGTGCGACCGTCTCCAGCTCAAGGTGCGGCACGACCGCGTTGATCGCGCCCATCTCGAGGGCGCGCTGGGCGGAATACTCCCGCGCCAGAAAGAACACCTCGCGGGCGGCCTTCTGGCCGACCTGGCGGGCGAAGTAGGCGCTGCCGTAACCGGCGTCGAAGGAGCCGACGTCGGCATCCGTTTGCTTGAATTTGCCGTGTTCGGCGCTCGCGATGCTCAGATCGCAGACCACGTGCAGCGAGTGTCCCCCGCCGGCGGCCCAGCCGGGAATGACGGCGATGACTACCTTGGGCATGAAACGGATGAGCCGCTGCACTTCCAGAATATGCAGCCGTCCGGCGCGCCCCCGGTCGATGCCGGCCGCCGTGTCACCCTCGGCATATTTGTAGCCGTCGCGACCGCGAATGCGCTGGTCGCCGCCGGAACAGAAAGCCCAGCCGCCGTCCTTGGCGCTCGGGCCGTTGCCGGTAAGCAGCACGACGCCGATCTTCGAGTTGGTACGGGCATCTTCCAGGGCCGCGAACAACTCGTCGACGGTGCGGGGCCGAAAGGCGTTGCGCACCTCTGGCCGGTCGAACGCTATACGGGCGATCCGACCGCTGAGATCGTGGTGGTAGGTGAGATCGGTGAGATTCTCGAAGCCCGCAACGGCCGACCATTGGCTTGCGTCGAAGATTTCGGATACCTGTTCGCTCATGCTGTCAGCCTACGCGCAGCCGACGCGCTATTCGCCTGTCTCAAACTCGTAATATCGAGGGTTGAGAAGACGAAAAAACCTCAGGTACTGTGGACCGAGCAAGAAGTCAACCCCTTGCAAGCCACCCCGTTCGGGGGTGTACTAATGACTCTGAAAGTATGGGGAGGTCGCCATGAATATCACATACGGCACAAAGCATAAAAGCGGGGGCGCCCAACCATGACGACCACCGTTCAGGAATCCCGCACCACCGCCACACCACCCCGCCGCGCCGCCGCTCCTGGCAATTACAACGCAGCATCAACGGATGCCTTTGGCGATTACCTGCGCCGCATCGGCAAGGGCAGCCTGCTCAACGCCGAGCAGGAGGTGGACCTGGCCCGCCGCATCGAGGTGGGACTGTTCGCTGAAGCGCGGCTTCTGCTCGTCGAAGCCTCCGCCCCGCGTGATTCGGCCGACGAACGCGAGTTGGCCTGGCTGGTGCACGATGGGCGCCGCGCCAAGAACCAGTTCATCGAGGCCAACCTTCGCCTGGTCGTAAGCATCGCCAAGCACTACTCCGGCCGCGGAGTGCCAATCATGGACCTCGTGCAGGACGGCAATATGGGGCTGGTTCGCGCCGTCGAGAAATACGACTTCATGACCGGCTACAAATTCTCCACCTATGCCACCTGGTGGATTCGGCAGGCCATTCACCGCGGCATGGCCGACAAGTCGCGCATGATCCGCATCCCGGTGCACACCGCCGAAAAGCTCAATAAGATCAAGCGCATCCGGCGCGACCTCACGAGCGTGCTCGACCGCGATCCTACGGCACGTGAAATCGGTGAAGCCGCCCAATTGCCGGTGCGAGACGTACTGCGATTGCTGCAATACGACAACGAACCGATTTCCCTGCACACACCGGTCGGTGACGGCGCCGGCGACATGGCCGAACTCATCATCGACGATGACCTTCCCCAGCCAGATGAACATGCGACGCTGACCCTGCGGGCTGCGGACATCCGCTTTTTCCTCGACACCCTGCCGCCCCGGGAACGGTCTATTTTGCGGGCACGGTTCGGCCTCGATGGCAATGAGCCTCGCACCCTCGACCAGATCGCGCACATTGAGGGCGTCACCCGGGAGCGGGTGCGGCAGATTGAGAAGCGCGCGCTGGCGCTGCTGCACGTACCGCGGCTGGAACACTACCTCAGGGACTGAACGACGACAGCACCGATTGCACGCGAGTAGGAGCGAGAAATGGGAAAACTGACCTACGACTCGACACTCACCGCCGACTTCGACGACCGGGTACTGGCCCATATCCAGGTTGTCATCGGCGCCAAACTACGCCGCGGTGAATCGTTCTATTTCAGCTGGCGAGACGACCCGCAGGCCGGGGACGGGCGCAGCACAATTTGGTTGAACCCCGGTATTCCCATCGCCTACAAGTATTTCGGTAGTCGTTCGCCCACGCTGAACCGCGACTGGATCGAAGCCCTCATGGCCACAGCCAATTCCTCCGGCGGATTGCAAATCGTTCCGGAACCTCGCTCGCCGGCTGCACACTCCAACTCCGTGAAGGACGAACCATGAACCGCATCGACATCGTCTACGGCGGCAAACCCTATTCACTCGGCGGCCGTTCCATTGAATCGGTCCAGGTCGAGATCGACGGGGCCCTCACCGCGGGACTTCCCTACTGGATGCGGGTGAACAGCGGTGAGGGCCGGTTTGAAGACGCCTATCTGCTCATCGCGCCAGGAGTTGCCGTAGCTCTCGTCAACGTCAAACCGAACGGCGTCGACCACGATCACGACGGGGACGAGCTGTACGAACAGGAATAGCCCCCGCGCTGGCGCTGGCTCAGGCCGTCTACCCAGCCGGAGACTGACACACTGGAACTATGATGCCCTCACTGGATGAGTTACTCGGTTCCGCGCACGTCGTCTCCCTGAACCTGTTCGATCGGTTTCGCGGTTTGGACCGCCGGGAAGCGCTGCTGCTGGAGGGACCGGAGGGTTGGACCGAGTTCTCGCCATTTGTCGAGTACGACGATGCCGAGGCGGCGAGCTGGATGCGGGCCGCCATCGACTTCGGCTGGCAGAGCACGCCGCACGCCCTGCGAACGAGCATTCCGGTCAACGCCACCGTGCCCGCTGTCCCGGCCGCGAAGGTCGCGGAGGTGCTCGCCCGTTTTCCCGGCTGTCGCACCGCCAAGGTAAAGGTGGCCAGCCCCGACCAGACCCTCGCCGACGATGTGGCCCGCGTGGCCGAGGTGCGCCGCGTGCTGGGCGCTGAGGGGCGCATTCGTATCGATGCGAACGGCCTGTGGAACGTCGACGAAGCCGAACATGCCATTCACGCGTTGAGCGCCTTCGATCTCGAGTACGTCGAGCAGCCCTGCATGAGCGTGCCCGAACTCGCCGAGATCCGCCACCGCACCGCCTACCTGAGTGTGCCGATCGCCGCCGACGAGAGCGTGCGCAAGAGCGGCGACCCGCTCGCCGTAGCCAGAGCCGGTGCCGCCGACATTCTCGTGATCAAGGCCCAGCCGCTCGGCGGAATCCGCGCCGCGTTGTCCATCATCGGCCAGACCGGGCTGCCGGTCGTGGTCTCCAGCGCCCTCGACACGTCGGTCGGGCTGTCGATGGGCGCCCACCTCGCGGCGTCCGTTCCCGGCCTGTATTTCGACTGCGGCCTCGGCACAGCCTCGCTGCTCGCCGACGACGTGACGAGTGAGCCGCTGCTGCCGGTCAATGGGGCTATCCCGGTGCGCCGGGTCGTTCCCGATGCAGCGCTGCTAACCGAGCATGCGGCCAGCCCCGAGCGCCGAGACTGGTGGCTGGCCCGCCTGACTCGCACCCACGCCCTGCTCAACGCCGAGTAACCAACTCCCCTAAGCCTCGCTCAGGTGCCGCGCACGAATGCCGCGCATGAATAAGGACACAGCGTCTGCCTCCACGAAAGATTTACCGGTCAGTGAGGCGCTACTGCGCCGCGCACAGCCCGGGATTGCGCGCTAGTTTTTCGTGGTGCGTTCGGCCTTCTTGACTGAGCTGGGCGCGGCATCCGCGACACCGGCGGACGATATTCAAGCGCCGGCGGCCTCGTCGCTCATCGTCTCGCATCGCATCGCATCGCATCGCATCGCATCGGTGGATCGTGGCTAAGGGGTGGGGGTTAGAGGCCGGAGTAGGCGTGCAGGCCCTTGAAGAAGACGTTGACGATGCCGAAGTTGAACATAACGGCGGAGAATCCGATGATCGCGAGCCAGGCCGAGCGTGATCCGCGCCAGCCGCGGGTCGCGCGGGCGTGAATGTAGCCGGCGTAGATAACCCAGATGATGAAGGTCCATACCTCTTTGGTGTCCCAGCCCCAGTAACGACCCCAGGCTTGTTCGGCCCAGATCGAGCCTGCCATGAGGGTGAAAGTCCACAGGATGAACCCGATGATGGTGATGCGGTAGGCCAGGTTCTCCAGTGTCGCTGAGGAGGGCAGCGTGGCCAAAAAGTGCAAGCGCAAAGCGGATGCGACGGCTCCGCGCGGCGCGGCCGTGCCCTCGATTACGTGATTCTCCCGCCGGAACTGCAGCAGCTGCACGGTCGACAGCGCGAAGCCGAGCGCGAACATTCCGGTGGCCAGTGACGCCACGAAGACGTGGATGACCAGCCATGCGGACTGCAGTGCCGGCGGCAGCGGGGCCACTTCCACGTAGAACTGCAGGGCGGCGATTCCGAGCAGCACGAGCACGAGGCCGGTGACGAAGGTGCCGAGAAAGCGCAGGTCGGAGCGAATCAGAACGATCAGGAACACCGTCATGATGAGCAGGGTGCCCGTCATGGCGAACTCATACATGTTCGCCCACGGCACCCGGTCGGCCGCGAAGCCGCGCATGATCGTGGCCGCAAGGTGCACAGCCCACGCGAGCACGGTCAGGGCGACTCCCACGCGCAGGCTCGACGACCGCCCGTAGGGCAGGGCAGCGTCGTTGTCCATGCGGGCGCTGATGCGGCTCAGCACTGGCTGCTTCAGGGCTGGTCGCTCGAGGGTACGGGTGCTGCCAGCGGATGCGGCGCCGGCCGGTGCAGCACCGGCCGCAGGGGCGGCATCCGCTTCGACCAGGTCGGCCGCCTCGATGGCATCGACGGCGCTCGAGCGACGGGCGAGGTCCACGGCGAAAGCGATGAACGCGAGGGCGTAGACGGCCATCGCCGAGTACAGCGCGTAGAGCGAGTACGTGTTGAGCAGTGCGGGGTCAGTCAGATTCACGATGTAAGCCTAAGTCGGTTCGGGGGTGGCGACGACGGGTTGGTGGGTGTTCAACAGTTTGAGGTGACGGTCGGCCATCGCCGTGACCGCCGCTTCGAGAGCCGGATCGTCACCGCGGGCCAGGCCGGCGTATTCAAGGTGAACGCTGCCGTCCCCGCGAGTGGTGGCTTTCACCCAGACCCGGCGACGCGGCACGAGCAGCCCGGTGAACAGGCCGAACAGAACGAGCGCGGAGAAGGAAATCAGCCAGACCTGTGTGGGGTCGTGGTGGATGTCGAAGCTCGCAAAGCGCGGAACCGACTGGGAGAAATCTCCGGCGGCTGAGGCGGCCGGGTCGTTGTCGACAAAGCTGACGGTGCCGAGGCCGTTCGGCAGCTCGGCCGAGGAGCCCGGCTTGAGCTCGATCGAGTCGACGCCGGTCGCGCCGCCGGTCTGCTGCTTCAGGGTGTCGGTGGTGAGGGCGTACACGGAGGTCGGCACGCCGTCATCGAGCCCGAGATCACCCGTGTAGACGTTGAGGGTGAGCAGGGGGTATTCCAGATCGGGATAGCTCGAGAAATTGGCGCCGGAGGCCATTTTGTCCTGGGTCGGGTAGAAGAAGCCGATCATGCCGAGCTGTTCGGACAGGCCGTCGGGTACTTTCACGATGCCCAGTGACGTGAGGTTCGCGTCCTGCGGCAGGAACGGCACCGAGTCGGAGAACACGACGGTACCGTCGGGGGCCGTGACGGTGATGGTCGGCGCATAGCCGTTGCCGAGCAGGTAGATGTTCGTGCCGTTCGTGCGCAGCGGGCCGTTCACCTTGACGACGCCGGGCTCGGCGGCATCACCCTTGGGGGTGACGGTCACGTCGGCCGTGAAGTCGATCGGCTGCCCGTAGGCCTGCAGGTTCTGCTGTTCGTAGGAGACCGCAAAATCGTCCAGGCTCAGCGTGTACGGGTCGAGGGTGGTGTCGTCGAAGAATCGTCCCGGATTGAAGGAGTCGTAGGCGAGCAGGGTGTTCACGAAGGTCTGCCCCTCAACGAGCACGCGCTGGCCGCCGAAGCCGTAACCGCCGCCGAAGCCGACGGTGATCAGAACACCCACGAGAGCAGCGTGAAAGAGCAGGTTGCCCGTTTCCCGCAGGTAGCCGCGCTCCGCCGAAACGGATGATTCCCCCGCTGAGTCAAAGCGGGCGACGCGGTAGCCGCTGGATTTGAGCACGGTACGGGCGTGCGTGATGGCGGTGGCGGCATCCGTTTGGGCTGGTGCGTCCCTGGTGGTGAAACCGGATAGGCGGGCGAGGCGCGCCGGGGTGGTCGGCGGTTTGGCGCGCAGGGCCTGAAAGTGGTGTTTGGTGCGCGGAATGACACAGCCGATGAGGGAGATGAACAGCAGCAGGTAGATCGCCGAGAACCAGGCCGAGCTGTAGACGTCGAAGGCCTGCACCCTGTCGAGCACGGGTGCCAGGTCGGGATGGTCGACGAAGTATTGGGTGACACCGTTGGGGTCTGACGTGCGTTGCGGCACGAGCGATCCGGGAATGGCGGCGATGGCGAGCATCAGCAGCAGGAACAGGGCGGTGCGCATGCTCGTGAGCTGACGCCAGAACCAGCGCAGCCAGCCCGTGACACCGAGTTTGGGCTGCACGATGCCGGCCTGCGACGTTTGCGGGCGGGAATCGATGTGGTCAGATGGCCGGGACAAAGCTGCCAATCACCCCTTGCAGGTCGAGGAGCCAGGTGTTCCAGATGCCGCTCACCATGAGTGCTCCAATGACGACGAGTAAAACGCCGCCGAACAGGTTGATGGCACGTATATGCCGTTTGAGGAATGCAACGGATCCGGTGGCCCAGTTGAGGCCGAGGGCGATCAGCAGGAACGGGATTCCGAGGCCGAGGGAGTAAAACAACGCGAGCAGTCCGCCCTGCCAGGGCGAGCCGGTACCGAGGCTGAGGGAGTTGATGGCGGTGAGAGTGGGGCCGGTGCAGGGCGTCCAGCCCACCGCGAACACCGCGCCGAGCACGGGAGCGCCGGCCAGGCCCATCCTGGGGCGCCAGTTGGTCTTGATCGTGCGCTGCATCGCGCCGAACTGGCCGATGAAGACCAGACCAAGCAGAATGACCACGATGCCGGCGAGCCGCGTGATCAGGTCGCGGTAGGAGTTAAGCCAGAATCCGGCAGCACCGAACACCACGCCGGTGAGCACGAACACCACGGTGAAGCCGAGCACAAACAGGCCGACCCCGGCGAGGAGCCGGGTGCGGCCGCGCCGGTCGCGCTTGGAAGCGCCGGTGCGTCCGTCGGTGAAGCCGCCGATGTAGGCGAGGTAGCCGGGCACGAGCGGCAAGATGCACGGGGAGGCGAAAGATACCAGACCAGCCAGCAAAGCGATGGGGATTGCGAAGAGCAGCTGGCCGCTGAAGACGATCTCACCGAAGGGATTGCTCACTCGGTCGTGCCACTCTCCGCGATCGTGTCCCGAATCAGGGTTTCCAGAATGGACGGCGAAGTGAGCTGGCCGAGAATGCGCGCCGCGACCCGGCCTTCGGCGTCGAGCACGAGGGTGGTGGGCACCGCGTTCGGCGGAATGCTGCCACTGAAAGCGAGCTGCATGGCACCGGCATCCACGTCGAGAATCGAGGGGTAGGTCACGCCGTAGGTCTCGTTGAAGGCGATAGCGTTCGGGGCCTGGTCACGCACGTTCACGCCAAGAAAACTGGCGCCCTCGTTTTCGAACTGCGCGTTGATGCTCTGCAGATCGGATGCCTCGGCGCGGCACGGCGCGCAGCTCGCGTACCAGAAGTTGACGACGAGAACCTCACCGAGCTTGTCGGCGCTGGTGACCGTATCGCCCGTCTCCGTCACGCCGGAGAACTCGATGGGCTCGCCACGGTCGCCGAGGGCGATCTCGGTGACGCTGCCGTCGCCGGCGATGAAACCCTTGCTTGACCCTTCCCGGTACTGATCGGCGAGCGGGTCGGAGGAACAACCGGCGAGCAGAAAAACAGCGGCAGCCAAGGCAATCAGTGGAGTGAGACGGCGGTTCATACGGCACCCACATCATTGCTCGGGTCGAGAAGAGCCAGTGCCGGACTGGCATAGGCGGTTTCGGCGAAGTGGTCGCCGTGCCAGGAGACGGTAGTGATACTCGACAGGTCGCAGCGGCGTTTGCGTGGATCGTGTGCCAGGCGTTCGTGGGCCAGCGCTCGGTGCACCATCCAGATCGGCAACTGGTGACTGACCAGCACAACGTCACCCTCGTCGACCGAGTTCCAGGCGTCGTCGATGGCCGCGAGCATGCGCGTGGAGACGGAGCGGAACGGTTCACCCCAGCTCGGCCGGAGCGGGTTGATCAGGGCCGGCCAGTTGCGTGCGTCGCGCAGCGCGCCGTCAGGGCCGCGCATCCGCTTGCCCTCGAACGCGTTCGTTGGTTCAATGATGCGTTCGTCGGTGTCGATCGGGAGCGCGAAGGCGGCGGCGATCGGCGCGGCCGATTCCTGCGCGCGCTGCAGCGGCGAGGCGATGACGCGCGCGACGGCGCGGCCGCGTTCGACAAGTTCCTCCGCGGCGGTGGCCGCCATGAGCACGCCTCGGTCGGAGAGCCGGTAGTTCGGCAGCCGTCCGTAGAGCACGCGTTCGGGGTTGAAGACCTCACCGTGACGCACGAGATGCACTTGACTAGCTACCACCCGACCAGTCTACGGAGGGGCCAGCCTAGAAACCGCCGTGAGAGGTGCCCGCGACGGCTCGGCTAAACTCGTACAGTGACTTCGCGCGTATTGATCAAGAACCTGTCCGCTCTCGATGACGGCACCGTTTCGGTGTCGGGTTGGGTCGACACGGTGCGCGACCAGAAAAAGGTGCAATTCGTCGTGCTTCGTGACGAATCCGGCGCGGTGCAGCTGGTCAATCCCCGCACCACGGATGCCGACGGCGTCGTCGTCGCCGACGAGCCGGCCACGAGCATCTCCGGTCTCGCCCAGGGCACCTTCGTGACCGTCACCGGGCAGCTCAAGCACGACGAACGCGTGAAGCTCGGCGGCATCGAGATTAAGCTGGCCACCCTCACCGTGGTATCCGCTGCCATTCCGGAGACGCCGATCGCGGCGGATTCGAGCCTCGATAAGCGCATGGACTGGCGCTTTCTCGACCTGCGCAACCCCAAGCAGAACCTCATCTTTCGCATCCAGACCACGTTCGAGCACGCGCTGCGCACCTACTGGATCGAGCACGACTTCATCGAGCTGCACACCCCCAAGCTCATGGCGAGTGCGAGCGAGTCTCGCGCTGAGTTGTTCGAGGTCGGCTACTTCGATACCAAGGCGTACCTGGCGCAGAGCCCGCAGTTCTTCAAGCAGATGGCCCAGTCGGCCGGCTTCGGCAAGATCTTCGAGGTCGGGCCGGCGTTCCGCGCTGACCCCTCGTTCACGAGCCGCCACGCCACCGAGTTCACCAGTGTTGACTCCGAGATCAGCTGGATCGACAGCCACGACGACGTCATGCAGCTACACGAGGACCTTATGGTCGCCGGATTCTCGGCCGTCAAGGCCAAGCACGGCGACGAGGTCAAGGCCCTGTTTGACGTCGAGGTGACCGTTCCGAGCACGCCGTTCCCGCGCATCCCGCTCGCCGAGGCCAAGGAGATCGTCAAGAGCCGCGGCTACGAGGTTCCCCGCGACGACGACGACATGGACCCGGAGGGCGAGCGCCAGATCGCCGCCTACGTGGCCGAGAAGTACGGGCACGAATTCGTCTTCCTCACCGACTACGCCTCGAGCATCCGTCCGTTCTATCACATGCGCCACGAGGGCGACGCGTCGATCACCAAAAGCTACGACCTCATCTTCAACGGCACCGAGATCTCCACCGGCGCCCAGCGCGAACACCGCATCGAGGTGCTCGAGGCGCAGGCGATTGAGAAGGGTCTCGACCCGAAGGAGATCGAGGGCTACCTCGACTTCTTCCGTTACGGCGTTCCCTCGCACGGCGGTTTCGGCATGGGCCTGGCGCGGGTATTGATGCTTATGCTGCACCAGGCCTCGATTCGCGAGGTCACCTACCTGTTCCGCGGCCCGACGCGCCTCGAGCCGTAGCATTCGGCCCCTCGCGGGGTACGCAGAACCGGTAAATGTTGCGACACGCGGGCGGCGGCGTCTGGCGTGACCCAGACATTCCGGCATAAGCGTCGCCAGCGGATGCCGGCGACCCGCCAAATAGCGGGGCGAGCGAGCTAGACCTCGAGGTCGACCGCGAGACGGTCTGCGACGACGGTGCGGATGAAGGCGCCGGCCTTTTTGTGCTCTGGGTGCTTTTGGTAGCGCTCGAGCGCCTCAAGGTCGTCGAAGTCGGCGATCAGCGCAACGTCCCAGTTTTCATCACCAGCGACATCCGGTCCCACGGTCAATGCTCGAATCTCGGGAACGACGCCCACGAGGGCCTCGAGACCGGCCACAATGCCCGCGGCGTCTTCAGCCTTCTTGCGGGGCGTGAGGGCGGTGAGCTTCCAGCAGACGATGTGGCGAATGGTCATGAGACCTCCAGTAGGGCGGTGCGCAGGCGCACCGGATCGATGCGCCAGTAGTTGTGCACTTTGCCGTTGATGAGGAGCACCGGAATGTCCTCGAGGTACAGCTCGTGCAGTTCGGCGTCATCGAGAATCGAGCGTTCCTCGAAGGTGATCGTGGGGGCGGCGGCGGCGTCAGCGAGCTTGGCGACGACGCTGCTGACCAGATCACGCGCGTCGTCGCAGAGGTGACAACCGGGCTTGCCGATCAGGGTCAGGTGTGCGGTGGCCATTGTTCCAGCCTACGGCGTTCGGCGCGAGTGCCCGCCCGCCAAAAAGCAAAAAGCGCCAGTCCCGAAGGGCTAGCGCTTTGCTCAACGAGCAGCTGAATAACTACGCAGTCGATCTACTTCTTATTACGACGCTGGTGGCGAGTCTTACGAAGCAGCTTGCGGTGCTTCTTCTTCGCCATACGCTTGCGTCGCTTCTTAATTACAGAACCCACACGGACCTCACAAGTATTGGTTTAGTCGCGGGGCCCGCGACTGACACGAAAACACCATTCTACCGGACAAAATCGGCTCCAACTACTCAGCCGGCGGATCGGGCTTGATCTAGCCGTTTCTTCGCCACTTTTTCGCGGTAGCTCCCTTGACGACATGCGACATTTGTGAGGCTTCGGCGAACGCCTTGCCGATGGCCGCGGCGAACGCACGCTGCTCGTCTTTGAGACCGGCGTCGGTGTCCAGCTCGGCGCCCTTGACGGCCTGGTCGAAGTCGACGCTGAGGAAGGGAATCAACCAGTCCTCAATCTCTTCGAGCGGCGCATACTCCAGGCGGTAGAAGCGGTGCTGGCCATCTTCGCGCACGGTGACCAGACCGGCTTCGCGAAGCACCTTAAGGTGCTTCGAGACGGTGGGCTGGCTCAGCCCGAGATGGCCGACGATATCGGACACGCTGAGTTCGCCGCGAATTTCACCGGAGGGTATGTATCGCTCTAAAAGGATGCGCAAGATGTCCCGTCGCGCCGAGTCCGCCACCACGGTGAAGATGTCTGCCATAACATCAGGGTAGTCATTTCTTCTGGTTAATGACCACCGCCGGGTAGTACCATGTCAAACTGGCAGTGGTCGCAGGTCAATCGGGGGTTCCAGGTGTTGTCTCGAAGTGGAACCGAGCCATTCTTTCCGCGCCCGGTATCCATTTTGGTGCGGGTTCGGGATGGCGTGGATTCGCTCGCCCACAAGTCCCCATCGCGGTTCGCGATCCTGGTGTTCTCTGCACTCATCATGGTATTCACCGTGTTGTTCTCCCTGCCGATCGCCTCGGCGGATCGCACGATCACGCCGCTGCACGATGCCGTGTTCACTGCCGTCTCTGTCATCTGCGTCACCGGCCTGACCACGGTCGACATGGCCACCCACTGGTCGCCGTTTGGCAATATCCTGGTGTTCGTCGGCGTCAATATTGGTGGCATCGGTGTGCTGACGCTCGCCTCGCTGATGGGGCTCGTCATCGCGCGCCGGCTCGGGCTCCGCGCCAAGCTGATGGCGGCGAGCGATTCCAACCCGTCGCGCATTCACGCCGGACCGGTCAACGAGGGTCAAACCGTGCGGCTCGGCGAGGTGGGAAGCCTGCTGCTCACCGTCGCGATCAGCGCACTCGTCATCGAAGTCGGCGTGGCAGCCCTGCTATTCCCCCGGATGCTGCAGGCCGGGGTGTCCCTGATGGAAGCGCTCTGGCACAGTTTCTACTACGCAGCGATGGCCTTCACCAACACCGGTTTCAATCCCAACCCCGGCGGCCTCGACCCGTTCGCCGACGACTACTGGTTTCTCGGCGCACTCATGATCGGTGTGTTTCTGGGCAGCCTCGGCTTTCCGGTGATCTACGCCTTCGCTCGCGGCTGGCGTAAGCCGCGCCGCTGGTCGGTGCATGTCAAGCTCACCCTCGTTACGACCGTTGCCCTGATGATCCTCGGCATGGTCTTCTACATCATTCTCGAGTTCGATAATCCCAAGACCTTCGGGTCGCTGAACGCCGGCAACACGATCTTTCAGTCGTTATTTATGTCCGTGATGACGCGTTCGGGCGGTTTCGCGACGATCGATATCAGTGACTTGCACGGGTCCAGCCTGTTGCTCAGCGACATGCTCATGTTTATTGGCGGCGGGTCGGCGTCGACTGCGGGAGGCATCAAGGTCACCACCCTGGCCATCCTCTTTCTGGCCGCTTTTGCCGAAGCCCGGGGCAAGCAGGAGATGGAAGCCTTCGGCAAGAGAATTCCCAGCGATATTCTGCGTCTGGCGGTGAGCGTTGTGCTGTGGGGTGCGACCACCGTGGCCGTAGCCAGCATCCTCATTCTGCATATCTCGAAAGAGCCGTTCGACGTTGTGCTGTTCGACGTGATCAGTGCGTTTGCCACCTGTGGCCTGTCGACGGGGCTCACCGCCGATTTGCCGCCTGAAGGCGTCTACGTAATGGCAGCGACGATGTTCATGGGCCGGGTTGGTACAGTGACTCTCGCGGCAGCACTGGCCGCCAGCCACAGCAGACAACTTTTTAAACGTCCGGAAGAGAGACCCATCGTTGGTTGATCGCATCAAACACGACGCCCCCGTGCTCATTATCGGGCTCGGACGATTCGGCGCAGCGACTGCAGGCCAGCTCGACCGACTGAACCGAGAAGTACTCGTCGTGGACACGAGCGAGGCCCTGGTCTCGAAGTGGTCGGAGCGCGTAACCCACGCCGTGCAAGCGGATGGCCGCTCGATTGAGGCCCTGCAGCAGATCGGTGCCCAGGATTTCTCGGTTGCCGTCTGTGCCGTCGGATCGTCGGTAGAGGCCAGCGTATTGATCGTCGCCAACCTTGTTGACCTAAAAATTCAGCAAATCTGGGCCAAGGCTATCTCCAAGTCGCACGGCAAGATTCTCGAGCGCATTGGTGCCAACCACGTCATCTACCCTGAGGCTGAGGCCGGCGAACGAGTGGCTCACCTCGTGTCGGGACGCATGCTGGACTTCATCGAGTTCGACGACGATTTTGCCCTCGTAAAAATGTACCCGCCGAAGCCGATTCGCGGGCTCAACCTCGTCGACTCCGCGGTGCGTCGCAAGTACAACGTGACCGTCGTCGGCGTCAAGAGCCCCGGAAAGCCCTTCACCTACGCGACAGCGGAGACCGTCGTCTCCAACCACGACCTCATCATCGTGTCGGGCGCCGAGGCGGATATCGAACGGTTCGCAGCTCTCGGTTCGTAGGGTTCCCCCCTATTTGGGGAATTCGACCGGCTATTCTCCTACTACGGACATTTCTCACCGCAGCTCACCCGTGCCTGCGCGCTGACGAGGTGTGCGTGAACGGAAAGGCTCTCCCATGTCACCCGACGTGCCCGCTCTCACCAACACGACGGCCGACATCGTCGCCGCAGTTCACACCGACACGACGGGCGAGGTGACCATTGACGGCGCGAGACGCCGCGTCACCGGCACCGACGAAGCCGGCGTTCGCGAAGAGATCATCGGTCTCGTGGTCGAAACCGCTCGCAGTCGCGGACAATCCGTTCTATTGCAGGTCAGCGACGAGCAGGGCGATTGGCCACTGACCGTGCATCCCAACGGGCGGGTCGAGTCGGCCGGGCCAGTCATCGCCAGCCGCCCCCAGCCAGCGAGCACCGCGCCCCTTCCTGTCGTGCCCGACAGGCAGGAACCGACTCCGTTCGCCGCCCTCTTGCAGCCACCCTTGCACACCCCGGCGAGCGCCCTGTTCGAATCCTTGTTAGCGCCGACAGCGGCAGCCGTGCCGACAGCGGCTGCGGCGCCGACCGCGGCGTCCCCCGTTGCGCCGAACCTTGCCGACTTTCTCAGCTCGCGCCCCCCAGCACCCGCCGGACCGGCCGAGCGCGGCTGGCAGGGCGCTCTGCGCCGTTTCAGTGGCGGTCTGATCTCGCCCACGCCGAGTTCCAGCGAACAAAAGCACCGCAACGCCGTCTCCGCCGTGCAGCGCAGCCTGAACGGCCCGCGCACGATCGTGGTCCTCAACCCCAAGGGGGGAGCGCACAAAACGACGGCGACCCTGCTCATCGCGGCCACGTTCGGCATCTACCGCGGTGGCTACACCCTCGCCTGGGACAACAACGAGACCATGGGCACGCTCGGAGTGCGCGCCCAGGCCGCTCGGCATACCAATACGGCCGTTGATCTGCTGCGCGACCTCGACCGGTTCGGCGATGCCCGCTCCCGGGTGGGCGATCTCGACAACTATGTGCGCTCGCAGGGCGATGCGCAGTTCGACGCGCTCGCCTCCGACCTCGATCCGGCGGGTGCCGCGAGCATCGACGACGATGCTTTTCGCAAACTCCACACAACACTGAGTCGCTTCTACCGGGTGCTCGTCATCGACACCGGCAACAACATGCGGGCCAGCAACTGGGAAGCGGCCGTCGATACCGCCGACCAGCTGGTGATCGTGTCGACAATCCGCGAAGACACCGGCTATGGTGCGGCATCGCTGATCGACGGCCTGAGGCAGAAGGGCCACGCCGATAAGGTCGCCCAGGCGGTGACCGTGCTCGCGTCGCCGTCGAAAACCGCCGACGAGCAGCTGTCCAAGCGTCTGCACGACCACTTTCGCCAGCTCACCCGCACGGTCGTTGACGTTCCCTACGACGCGTCGCTGGTCGGTGGCGGCCCGCTCAACGTCGATGCCCTGGCGCCGCGCACCCGCGCCGCGTGGTTGCAGGCGACGGCAGCCATCGCCGAAGGGCTGTAGAGCGCGCAGGGCTGTAGAGCGTCCAGGGCTGGCGGCCAGCTTTAGGAGGCGGCGAGTTCGCGAGCGCGCGCGAGTGCGGCATCCGTTGCGGTATCGAACAGCTCTTTCAGGCCGCCCTTTTCCAGTTCCCACACGGCACGCTCAGTCGTACCGGCCGGGCTGGTGACCTGACGGCGCAGTTCGTTCGGTGATTTGTCGGACACGGCGAGGAGCGCGCTCGCGCCGAGGAAGGTGCCGTTGACCATGACAGCAGCCTCTTCGGGGGTGAAGCCCTTACTGATCGCCGTTTCGGTGAGCTGTTCGATGAGGTAGAACACGTAGGCCGGGCCGGAGCCGGAGATGGTGCTGAGCGCGTCGAGCTTGCTCTCGGGAACGACCAGTACGTCGCCGACGGTGGCGAACAGGGCGCTCGCGAGCGCAAGGTCGGCCTCACTCGACCGGGTGCCAGCGCTGATGCCGGTGACGGCCATGCCCACGATGGCGGGGGTGTTGGGCATGGTGCGAATGACGTGCACAGAGTCGGGCAGCAGGGACTCGAAGGTGTCGATCGTGACTCCGGCCGCGACGCTCAATACGAGGGTGCCGGGCGCGAGGGAGGCACCAATCTCGGCGAGCAGATCAGCCACCATGTAGGGCTTAACCGCGATGATGACGATCTGGGCGCCGTCGACGGCCTTGAGGTTGGCGTCGGCGTCGACCTCGGTCGCGAAGGCGGTGACACCCGCGGCGTCGGCCAGCTCAGCGGCCTTCGCCGCAGTGCGATTGGTGACACGAATGCCGCCGTTCACGGTCACGCCGGGCTTTTGTAGACCGGCCAGAATGGCACGGGCCATGGAGCCGGCGCCGAGGAAGGCGATCGTGGGCAGAGTCACAGTCTGGGAAGAAGTCATTAGACCAGTCTACTTTTTTGTGTTCCGGGTGCCCGAAACGATGCGCCGGAGGCTTGCCTCGGTGAGTCTGCGGGCAGTTCTAAGATGATTTCATGAGCGCATCGGGTGGGAACAAGGCAATCGTCGCGGCATTCGCGGCAAATTTGGGCATCGCCGTCACCAAGTTCGTAGCCTGGGCCTTTTCCGGCTCCTCGTCCATGCTCGCCGAAGGGGTGCACTCAGTAGCGGATGCCGGCAACCAGCTGCTCCTGCTGCTGGGCGGTCGCAAGGCCAAGAAGCGGGCCGATCTGGAGCATCCGTTCGGCTATGGACGGGAACGTTACGTCTACGCCTTCGTGGTGTCGATCATCCTGTTCTCGATCGGCGGAGTGTTCTCGCTCTACGAGGGCTTCGACAAGTTGCAGCACCCGCATCCGTTGGAGAACGCCTGGTTGCCGATTCTGGTGCTCGCCATCGCGATGGTTCTCGAAGGATTCTCGCTCCGTACCGCCATTCGGGAGTCGAACCACACCCGCGGCACGCAAACCTGGGTGCAGTTCATCCGCCACGCCAAGGCGCCTGAGTTGCCGGTCGTGCTGCTCGAAGATGTCGCGGCCCTCACCGGCCTCGCCTTCGCTTTCGTGGGCGTCGGCCTGACCGTCATCACCGATGAACCGATCTGGGACGCCATCGGAACGCTCTTCATTGGCGCCCTGCTCGTTTTGGTCGCGATCATTCTCGGCATCGAGACCAAGAGCCTGCTGGTGGGTGAGGGGGCCAGCAAGAAGGACCTCGACGCGATCGAAGCGGCCATTCTCGACGGCCCGGAGACCAAACGCATCATTCACCTCAAGACGCTGTACCTCGGCCCGGATGAGATTCTGGTCGGTGCCAAGCTCGCTTTCGACGGCGAGCACCGCTTTGCCGACGTCGCCGCCGACATCGATGCCGTCGAATCCCGCATTCGCGCCGCGGTACCGCTCGCCCGCACGATCTATCTCGAGCCCGATATCTTCTTCGACGCGACGCGAGCCAACCCGCCGACCGACGCCTTCGTGATCAAAGGACTGGAGTAGAAGTCAGCGGCGGGCGGGATCGTCGAAGAACGCTCGCAGGATCTCGCCGCACTCGGTGTCGTTGACCCCGGCGAATACCTCGACGCGGTGGTTGAGTCGGCGGTCTCGCAGCACGTCGTAAACGGATCCGGCCGCTCCGGCTTTCTCGTCCCAGGCGCCGAACACGACGGTGGGCAGCCGCGCGGCGAGAATGGCGCCAGCGCACATGACGCAGGGTTCAAGCGTGACGATCAAGGTGGCGCCGGTCAGGTGCCAGTCGCCGGTGTGCGCGGCGGCCTGCCGAATGGCGACGACCTCGGCGTGCAGGGTGGGGTCTTGGTGCAGTTCGCGTTCGTTCCGGCCCCGGCCGATCACAACGCCTGCAGCGTCGACGATGACGGCTCCGACGGGGACGTCGTCGGATTTCAAGGCCGCGCGCGCCTCGGCCAGGGCGAGCAGCATCCACTCAGTGTGCTGATCTCGTGCGCGCATCTGTGTCACCTCAAACCGTGGGAGTGCTCTAGTAGAATTGAGCCTATGCGAGTCCATGTTGCCGACCACCCGCTCATCACGCACAAGCTGACCGTGCTTCGCGATAAGGACACGCCGTCGCCGCTGTTCAGATCGCTCGTCGAGGAGCTCATGACGCTGCTCGCCTACGAGGGCACGCGCGGCGTGCGCGTCGAGGCGGTCACCGTGCAGACGCCTGTATCGGCCGCCCAGGGTGTGCGCATCAGCGACCCGAAGCCGCTCGTCGTACCGATACTGCGCGCCGGTCTCGGCATGCTCGAGGGCATGGTGAAGCTGCTGCCGACCGCCGAGGTCGGATTTCTCGGCATGGCGCGCAACGAAGAGACGCTGCAGCCCACGACCTACGCTGAGCGCCTGCCCGATGATCTGTCCGATCGGCAGTGCTTCGTGCTCGACCCGATGCTCGCCACCGGCGGTTCACTCATTGCCGCCATTAACTTTCTGTTCGACCGTGGCGCGGTCGACGTGACGGCCATCTGCATCCTTGCCGCGCCGGAAGGCCTCGCCGCCGTCGAAAAAGCCCTGGCCGGCCGGGAAGTAACCATCGTGCTTGGCTCGGTGGACGAGAAGCTCAACGAGCAGGGCTATATCGTGCCCGGTCTCGGCGACGCCGGAGACCGTCTGTACGGGCTGGTCTGACGATCTGACCCAACGCACCCGGCCAAACGCGCGCAGGTTCTGCGACCGGAAACACGTTAGACCGGGTTCGGATCAATAATCTTTGACAAATGTAGATTTCCGCACGGAAAATTTCACAAAGGCGTGGTTGTGCGTGGAATCGTCTAAATGCACGTGGCCGCGCGAACGTGATGCGCGTCATCCGAAGACATACCGCGACATCGAATTGACACACGGCGTCACATTCCGGTTTACTCACAGTTATGACAACTAGCGCACGCCCCCTGACCTCCCTCGAGGCCCCCGGGACTGCCGCCATGATGATGGCCGGCACCCCCGCCATCAGCTGTTGCCGAATGTGCCGCTAACCGAGACTCTCCTCCGCGTCCCTGCCTGACTCACCTCTAAAGGGTCAGGCCGACGCCCCGCGTGCTTGTTTGAAGCACTCGACCTCCGGCCCTGCGGGCCATCCGGAGCTTCCACGGACGAAAATCGCGCTATCGCGCATCCGTCGGGCTCCCTACGATCGAACAGTCAAGGACCCCCATGTCTCTCGCACATATCCACACCACTCGCCCCACCCCGTTCAACAGCCCGGCGCGAACCCTGGCCCCGCCGGTTGCCACCCCCCGCATTCGCGCCGTACCGACCGGCACCGAGGCTCGCGGCTTCGTGCTCTACGTCGGCATCGACGAAGCCAAGGCGGCCGCAGCCGGCACAAGCCTGAATCGCATCGTTGAGGCGCTCAAGGCCCTCGCCGCCAACATCGCCCCCTCAGCGGAAACGTACGCCGCCGTCGCCCTGGCGCCCGAAGGTGCCGGAGGCCGTGACGTCGACGTCGTGCGGCTCGCCCTGCAGGACCCGGCCGCTCTGGCTGCGCACCGCGCCGAGCCGGAGGAACTGGACCGTGCCCAAAGCGGCGTCGTCGTGGACATCTCCCGTAAACGCGTCATTCTCGACAACGAGACGGCCGCTCTGACCTACAAGGAGTTCGAGCTGCTGCAATACCTGGTACTGCGCGAGGGGCGCACGATCGATCGCGCGGAGATCATTGCCTCACTGTGGAACTCCGCCGACGATGAAGACACCCCAAACGAACGAACCATCGACGTGCACGTTCGTCGCCTGCGCTCCAAGCTCGGCCGCTACGAAGATATCGTGCGCACGGTGCGCGGAGTCGGCTACCGTTTCGACCGTCACGCCGACGTCGCCATCCGCCAGTCGAGTACGCCGAGTCCCGACCTGTTCTAGACCGCCCGCGACGGTGTGGTGACGCGCAGGCATGATGCCGACCAGGTGTGATGCCGCGCATGCCGGGGCCAGTGTGTCCGGTAACCGTGGGCCGGTAAACACGGGCCGGTAAACACGGGCTGTTAAATGTGATTGAGGGCCAGTCGCAGAGGCTACGACTGACCCTCTTCCCTTGCACCAAGAGTGTCCTGCAATCACATTTCACGTCGTCCGCCACAGCAAACGGTTGACGCACCTAAAACATATAACGAATAGGTAACGGGCGCCACCTTTCGTCACGAAAATCACCTGCGAGTTTCATGCCAAGTTTCTGCTGTTGCCCGCTCGAGCGAATGCAGCCCCACTGCTCGCCCGGTGGCCGCCGGCCTCCCCGAGTCTCTATTCTTGGAGAACGACGTGGTGCATGAGGCAAGGAGCCGCAGGTGGTAGATCGAACGGTCGCGGTGGGCGCATGGGAATCCCTGTTTCGGGCCCAGGTGGCCATCATGCGCAGTCTGGCGGCGAATTTTCCCTCCAAGGAAATCTCACTCAACGAGTACGACGTGATGTTCAACCTGTCTCGGCAGCCGGACCGGCGCATCCGCTTGCGTGAACTCAACCAGCACGTGCTGTTGACCCAACCGAGCGTGAGTCGGCTTGTCGACCGGCTCGTCTCTCGCGGATACCTGCACAAGCACACCGACCCGACCGACGGGCGCGGCGCCATCGTCGAGCTCACAGATGCGGGGCTCGCCCTGTTTCGGCGGGTGGCCGTCGACCACATGGGTTCGATTGCCACGCGCATCGGCGAAACCCTCAGCGAAATTGAGCTGGAACAGCTGACCGTGCTTTGCGACAAGCTGCGCGCTGACTGCCCGGGAGATGATTCAACGCCCCTCGCGTAACCCGGGGATACGGGCGATGGAACGAGGGCCCTACCCCTCGTCCCACCGAGGCAGTCCCTCGCAGGAATGCCTTCCTCACCGGGCGCCCGAACATTGCCAGGTGAGAAACTCAGACGCAAGCACGTATCGGATTTGGGAATCAAAACGAATACAGACTAGTGAGTTCTACTCACGTCTGCCGATGCTATCCCAGCTTGGGGGTGGAAAGCCTAATCTTGCGCAACCACACAGCATCCCGCCTACGCTGAAGGCATGACTTCCCTCACCGGCTCCTCTATCCTCGTCGTCGGCGCCACCGGGGGGCTGGGCCGAGAAATATCACAGATTCTCAACGCGGAGGGAGCCCTGCTCACCCTGCACGGACGCACGCCCGAGCGCATAACCGATCTGGGCATTCCAGCGGCGAGGGTCACTGGCGACCTGCTTGAGCCGGAGACGGCCGCCCAACTCGTCGCAGCCGCGCTGAACGCGCACGGGCGCCTCGATGGCGTTGTCAACGCGGCCGGAGTAGTGGCGTTCGGGCCGATGGCGGAGGTCTCGGACGACACGATCGACATTCTGATGGCGGTGAACGCCTCGGCGCCGATTCGTTTGCTCCGCGCCGCCCATCCCGCCCTGATCGAGTCCTCTGGCAATCATCGTGATCCTTTCTTTCTGACGCTCAGCGGTGTCGTCAGCGAGAGCCCGACCGCGAACATGGCGGCCTACTCGGCGTCCAAAGCCGCACTCGCGGCGTTTGCGAAAGCGGCCGGGCGTGAACTGCGGCGGGACGGCATCCGCTTCGTTGATGCCCGACCGGGCCACACCGAAACCGGACTCGCCACTCGGCCCATCCAGGGTTTCGCGCCGCGACTGCCGGCCGGCTACAGCCCAGCGGATGTCGCCCGTCGCATTGTGGACGCGATCATCTCCGGCGAGCGCGACCTGCCGAGCACCGCCTTCGCATCGTAACGGACCGCTTCGCTACCAGTCGGTGCGCTCGCGCTCCTGCGCGACGACCGCGTCGCGGTCCACGAGACGCCGCAGGCCGGCGAGAGGCTGAGCCATTCGATGATTGCCGCGGATGCGCGGCTCGACGCGATCCAGGAACGCCCAGTACCCGGCAGTGAACGGGCAGGCCTCCGGTCCCAGCCGGATCTTGGGATTGAACCGGCAGCTCCCGCAGAAATCGGTCATTTTCGAGATATACGCGCCGCCGGAGGCGTACGGCTTCGTCGCGACGATTCCACCGTCGGCGTGCTGGGACATGCCAACGACATTGGCTGGCATGACCCACGGCGTTCCGTCGACAAAGGCATTGATGAACCAATCCGACAGCGCCGAAGGTTCGTACCCGCGCTGCAACGACCAGTTGCCCAGAATCATGAGCCGCTGAATGTGATGCACCCATCCGGTACGGGATACCTCATCGAGCACGTGGCTCAGGCACCGCGCTTCGACGGCGTCACCGTTCAACTCCCGAAAAGCCCGCGGAAGCGGCTCGTGGGCAGCTAGAAAATTGCTCTGCGCGACGTAGTTCTCTCCGAGGTGCCAGTACAGGTGCCAGACCCAGTCCCGCCACCCCATGACTTGGCGCACCACGGCTTCGGCGCTGGGCAGCGACGCCTGGCCCAAGTGAAAGGCCGCGACGACCGCGTCGACGACTTCCTGCGGATGCAGCAAGCCCAGGTTGAGCGGAACGCTCAGCCGCGAGTGGGCCATCGTGCTGTCCCCGATCAGCGATGCGTCCTCGAAGGGCCCGAAGTCTGGCAGCCGTGTCTCGATGAAATCGTCGAGCGCCGCGAGCGCTTCCGCGCGGGTAGCGGCGAACCGGCGCGGGCCGTCCTCTCCGATCAGGTGCACCCGCCCCTCGGCAACGAGACGGTCGAGGTCTCGTCGCACCTCCTCGTCAATGTCATCTTCGATGGGAGCCCACGGATCGGGCAGGCCGAGACCGACCGCATTCTTCGGAGGCGGCTGCCGGTTGTCATGATCGAAGTTGAAGCGTCCACCCTCGGGCTCCGGGCCTCGCATGAGTATTCCCGTGCTCGTACGCACGTGCCGGTAGAACTGTTCCATCACGAGGCGGGACGCGGGCCGGCCGCCGGCCCAGCTGGCGAAATCGTGCTCGCTCGTTACGAACCCTCGGCTGGGCAGAACGGATGCCCCGAGCTCGGCTACCAGTGCCCGCGCACCCCACGAGGTGGGATTGATCACCTCGAGGTCACGGCCTCGGAGCACGTCACGGTAATGTTCGGCCTGCAGAAACTCGACGCGATTACCCAGCTCCCGCGCGCGATGGCGCAGTGCGCTGAGAATGAGGTGGGCTTTGGCGCGGTGGTAGGTGCGTCGCCCCAGTACGCCCGCCGCCTCAACCAGCACGATCGGCCCACCGTCGTCGAAGTGAGGGCCGAGCTGATCGGCGAAGAGAAAACGCAGATGAGGCATAGCCTCAATTCTATCGAGCGCGCCTTCTTGAGCGCCGATGGCCTTTCACGTCGGCGCCAGGCAGGCCGGTGGGTTGAAGCCAAAAAAGCCCCGCCCGATGCAATGTCGAACGGGGCTGAAGATGTGCGCCCGAAGGGATTCGAACCCCCAACCTTCTGATCTAGGGTCGTGGTTTTCGCCACTATTCAACACCGATCAGCAGTGTTCAGGTTTCGGAGTCTCATCAGGCTTTTGTGGACTCCCGTTGCCGATTACGGCACTGGTCCGGGAGCCCCATAGTGGCGAACGCAATGTGGCGAATTGCGGGCCAAAGTGGCGAACCGTCTTCGACATCGCCAGCTGCCCTCACGCGTACGATAGTAACCGAGGGATTCGAGCAGTGCGCCCGCCAACATCGGAAATCCAAGACCCAAAGCACCCTTTCATATAAATGCGGATGCCGTCTTCCGCATTTTTATGAAATATGCAATGATGGTGCGATGAAAAACGTGGAGATAGTCTGGCGCACGTTGGCCGACGCCGCGCTGGACGATCAACGAGACTGGGCCAGCATCGGCGCTATCGCCGACGCAGCTGCCGTAGCGCCGTCCACCACTCATCAGGCGCTAAGACGACTTCTCGACATCGGAGCTGTTCGCGCCAATTCGCGTCGCGGCTACACAGTCGTCTCGCCGGAAAAGCTTCTCGAAGCCTTCGCCGCCCACCGCAACCTGCGTGCCGACACAATGGTGTCGACAACCCTGCTGGCTACCCAAAACCTACTTGACGACGTCGAGGTCGACTACGCACTGAGCGGCAGCACAGCTGCCGTCCACTACCTCGGTGGCCGCAACACTGTCGCCGATCTCGGCCGCCGGATCGTATACACCACCCGAGCACTTTCGGAGGCTGACTTTCCTGTGGGCGATGAAGTCATCATCCTCACCGAAGATCCAGTCGCGGCACGAACCTGGCGCTCCGGATACGCCAGCCTCGCGCAAACCTACGCCGACCTGTGGGCGAGCCCGGGATGGCAGGCGGCCGAGTTCACCCGGGCGCTGAAAGCACAACTATTCGCCGACGCCGATTGGGAGCAGCGCACCAGTGCCTAACCTCTACGAAGACGAGCACGGAGTTATCCGCGCGCTCGTCGACCGGCTGGGTCACGACCTCGAGCCGTCCATTCTCATCGGAGGGTGGGCAACGTTTGTTCGAGTCGGAGGCGAAATCAGTCTCGACATCGACCTCATCACCTCCCAGGAGAGCCGCCACAAACTCGAACAGCTGATGACCGACCTCTCGCCCAGCAACAACCACCAAGGACGAAAGCTCCGGGCAACGATCGACAACGTTCACCTCGACATCTACCTGCCCTACGAATCTCAACTCGGCGGCAAGCTGCGGTTGAAAGTAGAGGTGCTCGCCGAATATCCCGACGAGCTCTCGTTCGAGAGATGGACACTCCTGCGCCTCGAGGCCCACATCGCAACCAAGATGGCGGCGCTCCTCGACCGGCACTTCTCCGAGAAGGGCCAAAAGGATGCTCGCGAGATTCTCGCCCTAATGAAGCTGGAAGGAGTCGAGCCAGCGGTCGCCGCCGAGATCCTCCACCGAGCCTCTACCGTGGACATCCAAGACCTGCCCACCATGATCGGTGGCGCCTTCGACTTGATGGGCAAGGTCATCCGGTTGTCAAAGGCAGACCAGAAACTCGTCGCCGCAGCAAAGAAGTCATGGGTGCACGAACTGCAACTGCGCGCCCTGTCCCCTCAGTCAGAGCGCCCCCGGCTGTGAACGTCCGTCCTCCAAAGCCAGCAGTTCTGCAGCGGGCTGTTTGAGCTGCCGCGGGCCAACACATTCGTATCGGCACCGCCGAGCTCCACGAGGTATGAGCTCCCCCGCGTCCCGAAAACTCGCATCCGCCAACCGCCCGCAAGCTTCGCCGATGACGGCGAAGGGGAAGTCGGCGCCCACATCGACACAACCGATCAAATCGAGGGCAAACGCCTTTGACCAGCACGGCATCCGCGCCAGCGTGTCTTCGGCCTCCCACCACAGCTCAGGTTCAGCCGGTAGGCGGCCTAAGGTCAAGTTTGAAGACTGGCCACCAGCCGAAGTCCCTTGAGCTTAAAGGACTTGGTTTCGATTCCTTTGATGGTGTCTCCGAGGAGCCGGTTCAGAATGTATGTGTGGGCGTCGGTGACGGTGAAGGTGGGCTGGCCGCGCCCACCGGAGGCTATCCGTGAGTACTCACTACCGAGAGCCTGAAGGAGGGTTTTCATGTGGTCCGTGGACAGGTCCTCGCCGCGGTTGTGGATGAGTGCGACGACTTGACCAGTGTTCGCTCCAGACGTTCGGAGCGCTTCGAGTAGTTCGTAGGAGAGTTGCCAGCCGGTTTCGATCAGCGCGTTGGCGATGTCGAAGGCTTGTTTGCGGGTAGCTTCGGCGAGATAGGAGCGAAGATCTGATACGACAGCTCGGCGGACGTCGAGTTGGATCGAAGGCCGTCGAAGCAGCGCGGGAATGTGACCCGGGGTGAGGATGCTGGGGGAAGCGAAGGTTGCGAAGTTTCTTGATGCTTCGATGGTTGCGGCAAGGGTTTTCCAGTCGATCATGAGGCGTTCGTCGAACGTGGATGCGTCGTCGGGCACCAGGCGGGCGCGTATCAGCTTCGCTATCAGATCGCCGGATTCAGGTTGGATCCGTTCTGTGGGGATCGTTTCAGGAGCGATGCTTCTTGCGATGCGGATTCGTACGGTGACAGAAGGAAGCTCTGAACGCGCGTTCAGAACGGCCAGGGCTACATCGAGTCGCTCAGGTGCGGGGTACGTTTCCCACGTGGTGATCTTCTTGGCCTTGTTGAGGAAAGCGGCTAGCGAGGCGTCGAGCCCGTACTCCGCAAGATAGGTGGAGACGTTCTCGAACGTGGGGTCTGTCCTGAGTTGGGTTGCAAGGGACGGCCAGACTTCGGAGGGAACGTCGTCGAGGCGGGGGACCTGGAATCGGGCGTCAGTTTTTCTGACAACCTCGTCAACGAGTGTCGAGCTCGCGCTGTCGACGATATCGGTGAGGATGACTGTGAACGCCTTCGGGTCGGAGACCATCAGAACCGAGTTCGGCGGTGTCGTTGCGAGGGTGAGGAAGGTGCTCAGCTGCTCGATCGCGTACTGGTAGAGAGCCGTGTCCTTGCGGAGCGTGTCAAGGGCGATCGGCCCCGAAGGGATGAGTATCCGCAAGTTATGTTCTGTGAGTGGGAACAGGTGCAGTTCCACGGCGGTCTTGCGTGCGGTCGCGTTGAGTGGTGCGAGATCGGTGAGTGTGGCGCCGGCGGCTTTCACGACCCCGAGGACGGTGTGTGCTGCTTTGTCGGACGTCGGTTGTGTGACCGCGTCCATGTGCTGGTACGTCGCTTCGATGATCGATGTGACCTCGTCGTCGGTTTCGTAGTGTGAGTGTGGCAGTGCGCCGAGAACGGCGTTGATCGAGTCAGTCCGCGAGTCGGTGCCGAGTCGCGGGGACGCAATGTAGAGGAGAACCCCTTTCCAGTGGGGTGCCATCGCTGCGAGTAGCGCGTTTGGGTGGGCGCCGTGTGAGGTGTAAGTATCCAGGAATTCCTGCTCTTGTTCGTCGAGGCGCGACAGTCGATAGGCAACAGCCGAAGCTGCCTCGGGCCGGTGTGAGAGAAGGTAGTCAAGGATGCTGACGTTGAAGATGCTGGCGTCGTTGAAAAGATCAGCGACGTCGCTCGTGGCAGCACCCTGCTCTCTCAGGATCTGTGCAACCTCGTCTTCGCCGATCTCGTACGTCATGTCGGGCTCGCCCGGCTCTATGCACCGCCGGATGTACTCCATCGCGTCCGGGCCGAGGTGATTGCCGTAGTAGCTGGCCGTATAGAGCGCGAAGTGGGATGTGAGGAAGCCATGTCGGACCATCTCCCGTGCAAGGTCGGATTCCAACGTCGCATCGATGACGCTGTCGAAGGAGATGCTCTTGGTAACGGGGGCACCTGTCGAGTCGTTTAGCGCGAAAGGAACAGGGTCGACAGCGAGCTGTGCGTCCTTAGCGAGCGTCTGCCAGGTGTGGTGCCGAAGAAACTCGAGATCGTCCTGGGCCTGACGAATATTCGCGTCGACCTTCGCCAGGTCAACAGTCTCCCAATCGTCATCGTTGATGGTCGTCCGAAGAACCTGGCTGAGCTGGTCTGTGGAGAAAGACAAGTCGATGGCCGTTTGGTATCGACTTCCCGGGTTATGCAGTCTGATGGTCTGCGAACCTTCCGCAACAATTTGCGCCCAGACGTTCGGTTCCTCCATGTTTGCGCCTGTCGCTGGCGTTTGGAGCTCCACTGTTGCCTGAGGGTTGGAGGCTTGCGCTGCCGCGCGCAGAAGCCCGGCGAATTCCTCAAGTTGTCGGCCCAGTCGTCGAGCTCGCGCCTGTGCCGTGGACTCCTGCCTCCGCAACTGGCGCAGCTGTATAAGTCGTGTTGTGTCCGCCGCTATGTTCTCCTGAACGAGGGCTCTCCATACGGAGTACAGCAGATCGAGTGAGCTCTCCCGGTGCCGGATTTTCTCAAAGTCCGCAAGGTGAGTGTTCTTATAGAGAACAATCGCAAACACCAGGTCGTCGTCGATCCCCGGGATCCGGTTCTCCGTGACGATGAGCCGATTTCGGTACACCTCGAATTCATTTCGAATGTTGTGGATCATGCGCATATCGGCCACATGCCGGGCGGCGAGTCGGATGAGCGTTGGATTGATCTCGAAGTCGTCGCTCGCCATTGCACTGGACATGATGTCTCGAGCGTTATCCGCGCTGACGAATGGCACCACTGGGATGATGACGTCGAAAAACTTGGTGCGGCTCGCCCTTTTCAGAGTCGATTTAGCGCGGTCGGTCACTGGCATAGGGTCTGTGGGCGGCTTGACTTCGGCTTGGGATCCGATCTCTTCGAACACGCTGTCCCGGATCGCGTAGACGAAGACGATTCGCCGCCCGATCTGTGTCGATTCATTCAGGAGGCTGTTGAGTGCGCGCAGGGTGTCGAAGACCTGCACGTCCTCGAATCGGTCAATGTCCTCGATCAGGACGATGTCGCGGCGACTTGCTTGGAAAAAGTAGACAATTTCGTCGAGGTACTCGTCGAAGTAGGTTTCGGATTGCTTCGACAATGTGATCGTCGCCGGTCCAGTTTGCACGGACGCGCTCAGTACAGGCCGACCTCGCACGATGACGAGCACGGTCCAGGTTGCGCCCACCATGGAAGCCAGGAGTAGCCCGTACGCGACCCATTGCCGCCAAGGAATGGGAAGGAGCGCTTCGACAAGTGATTGGATCAGGCCGAGTCCGAACAGGAGAACGAACGCTGCGGCGCCTCCGATGCCGGCGATCACCCAGTCACGGCGCTTATCCGGCACGCTGGCTCGACGGAATCTCGATTGCGGCACCTTGCTGGCCGGAAGACGGTAAAGGAGCTGCTTGACGAGTTCCTTCTGGATCTGGTTCGTGCGAGACAACGCCCCACCCGAATAAACGGTGTCCGGAACATCCGGTGCAATGGTCGAGAGCGACAATTCGACCACGCGACGCCGGTGTGTGTCCCTGAGACTGGACAGGATGCTGCTCTTACCCGTTCCATACGCACCGGTGAGAGCGATGTTCTTCGTTCCGTCAGTGTTCAGCGCTCTCAGCAACAGGTCCGCGTACAGCTGGTGCTGATCACCGTCGAACTGGGGTGCCAAGCTCCTGATATACAGGTTCCCACCTGCCCCATGACCAGACCCGGGCAGAGGAGGTAATACGTTCTCGGACATGCGTTCATCGTATGGTCGGAACTCACCCCGCATGCACGAGGCGCGATATGCACTACGCAGTCGAGGACGGCTGGGCACGCGCTGAACGGGTAGGCCAATTTTGCAATCGATCTCAGGCCGCTGTCTCGCAAGACAAGCGTTGCCGCCCATCTCGTCGTCGCGACGCCGGCACTGCCTGGCGTCACGAAGAGTCGCGGACCGGTGATTCTCTCAACTATGTCTCGCAGGTTGCTGGTTGGATGGACCTTTCCATCGTTATTTGCGAGTCAACCTGAGGTGGTCTGGAAATTCACGGACGCGCGACTACTTCTTGGAGAGCAGCTTCGCACCGTCAGGTCGCTGAGGTTGAAGGCGTCGCAACACATCGGCGCACCAGCCCCTAACACGTAGGGCTGCAGGGTCTTCACAGATCAACGTCACTGGAATCATCAAGGCCAAGCAAGCATGCCCAATCGACGTGGGTCAGGAGCTTATAGAGATCCGTACGCGCAGCGTAAGCAACAACGTCGCCCTTGAACCCAAGCGGTGGTTCGGCAAATTTTGACCAACTCTGTTCGATCAGGCCGTAGACGAATTCGGTGGGCGCGGCCGAGATCCGACCCCGCAGCACGATGTTCAGCGAAATCTCCGGATCCCGCCAGTAGTAGGGAGCATCCTCGTCATTGTCGAGAACGTCACCACGGAGAGTCTGCAGGAAATCACGGTATTCGACCACGACCCACCGACCCGCATGCGATCCCGGCACCAGTGTTACTTCCCCCGCCAGTAAGGCAGCTTCCCCTGGAGCATCGAAAGTTGAACCAAAGTATTCCTGATTCAAGAGGGCACGGATTTGAAACCCTTGCTCCCACGGAACGGGCGAAGACTTGAGAACTTCAAGCTTTATCTCTGGTGATGTTTCACTGAAATGCAGCCCCTCATCGGAGCTGATGTCCATTGGGCCTTGTTGTGCAACATCGTCGAAGAAGCCTGTCGATGCGACGTAGAAGGTGTATACCCGTTGCTCTCCGTGAGCATTAGGATCTTGGTGATCTCCAACGTCCTCGGTAACACGAACGTAGTCACCCGGCTTCACAAACCACGTTGACATAAGTCTGGCCCTTCACAGACATTCCCACCTGGCCCAGTCACTGAGCTCAGCTGAGTGACAGTGCATGTCGGAGTGCTTGGTCCCACTCATCGAAGCGTTGCACGCTGTCGCGGGCGGGAATGGGCGCGACCCGCCACACAACCCGTGCGCTCACAGTGCTCGAATAAATGGCGCATGAGTGCTGAATCTGCCCGCCGCGGTCACGCGTCAGGGACCATTCCGTCTCGTCTTCTCGCGTGAGGGTTACGGTAACGCCGTCGTTATCGATGTCGACGCACTCACCAATGGCCATGGCTGGTCCCTGAATCATGCTGGCGATTATAGGCTCCTTGACACGCGAAGCTCGTCTTCGGGACAAACGGGATTTCCCCGATACTCTTAGATCACAACATGACGGCTTGAGAAAGTCATCGCGTCAGGGTTTTTCTGAGAGCCGCATCAGCCGGTGTCAAGAAATATCGAAACACGCCTTGTCTGACAGACGTTCCGACTGAGCCCTGACGTTCCGTTGGGGGTACACGCTGTACCGACACATCGAACGCCGCGGCCCTGCTAGGCCCACCAGGGTCGGTCCTGATCGAGCAGGACGACGATTGGGGAAGCCGGCTGGCGAACGCCGCTACTCCTCCGAGGCCCAATGCTCGAACTGGCCACCATGAACGACCCCATCGGCATCATCGACGAGGCGGTGGTTCTCCCCGAACTCACCCCCTCATAAAATAGAAAAGCTGAACCGCACTGTGTTGACGACTATGACCAGCAGGTAGAGCGGCTTAGCCTCCGGCGAACCAAGGGAGCATCATGAGCGACACGAACGCACGACGGTTCCTCGATGCATTTCATGCGATAGAGCAAGTTCTCCGGGACCGTTCCACGAAGCCGTTCGCTAAGAATGAAGAAGGGTTCAGCAACCTCGTTCGTGATTCTAAGGAGCTCGCGGAAGGGCAAAAGCAACGACTCCGCCAGTACTCTCGCCTTCGCAATGCGATTGTACACAACCCCTACGAAGATGGGCTCGTTCCAATAGCCAGTCCCCGTAATGACGTGGTGCAGTGGATGGAGGCGCAGGCCATAATCATTGAGCGCCCGCCGTTGGTGAAAGATGTGCTCAAGCTCCGAGACCCACAAGTGCTCTCCGAGGATGACGACGTGAGCATATTCTTGGCGCTTGCTGGAGAGCCGACAAACTTCTCACAAGCACCCGTCCGGGATGTGAGCGGTAAGCTGCGGCTCATCACGACCAACTCTGTTGCACGATGGGTCGCAGAACAGTACGCGCCGGGCATGGGTGTTGTGTTGGACAACGCGCGCGTTCGCGATTTCACGAGGTTTGCCGAAGACGGCGACAGGCTCGTTCTCAAGCCGAGAGACCTGCGGGCAGTAGAAGCCGCACGAATCTTCGGAGGGAGCGCCGGCAACCCACCGGCGGCCATCGTCCTAACTGAGCACGGCAAAGATTCCGAGACTCCATTAGGGATGTGCGTCCAGGCCGATGTTGCTGCGCTACTGCGTAGCCTGGGCGTTTAACTGCCCGGAGCGCTCCTCGCACTCGCGTCCTGTTCAGTTCAGTGTCTGACGCCAAAGTTTAGCGATCGTGCCCGATTGTCACGGCCGCCGACATTCAGACACGTTGGCCGCGAGTTTTTAGACGAAGGGGTTTCGTTCACGGCTTCTGAGCAGAATGCGCGGCAGATCCGAGATCAGTCGCCGCGGTCTCGGAATCCACCGTTTTAGCAACGGCCGTTCGAGCCTCTCAATAATGGACGCGTCGAACGTCGAAGCCTTCAGGAACACGGCCCAACCCGAGCACCCAAGAATCTAAAGCCGCATGGGCGGCCGCCAGCGTCAACACCTGCCGGCGCTCAGCCACGACGGCGTGCTCCCCGCCGAACACTGCAACCATCTCTGAACTCCCACCAGGAATCCCGAGAACCGCCATCGCGTTCGTATCTCCAGGAATCGAAAGCTCCACGGTGCAGGCGTCCGGTTCGCCATAGACCTGAAACCAGCGCCCCGAGCCCGTATCGCCACAGACCGCCCACGGGAGTCCGGTTCGGGCGTTGACGACGGACACGAGGTCGTGGAGAAAAACGGCCGACCACGCCGTGTGCTCGATCGGTGTGTGCGCAGCCGTCCACCACCAACTTCGCTCCTCAGGCATCACGTCGAGGAGCGCCCCGAGCTCAGGGTCAAAGGTGAGGTTGAGGAGGGCAAGCGATCCAGTCGTCGTAGTCATGGTCGCAACATGCGCGGAGGGCGCCGCATATTTTCCGGCGTGCCAAAGGCAGAACCGACCACTCTCCCGTCAGATCAACGCAGCTCTGGAAACGAATTTTGCCACGCGGCGCGAACTCTGCCGGGCAATATCAAATCCGGCCATACCCTCAAGAACAAGTCACAGTTCATGAGCGCGAGATCTTCCGCATCATTGAGCGCTTCCCGCATGATCGCGGCGTACCATTCCATCACCGACGCCGGATCATCCAGCCGCACCGGCCGCCGACTCGACCAGTCAACGTGAGGCGGCAGGATCAGCGTGCCGGTACTCGGCCCGACCAGGCCTTCGAGAGAATCGGCCACCCAGATACTGCGAAGCTCCCAGTAGCTCGGACGAACGCCTGGCGGGACAGGATGCGACCTGTCATATATCGCCGGGATTCTCATACGACCATCATGCGCGGTGCCACCTGGGCTGCCGCGCATGACTTCAACATGAAACCCCGGCCCGCTGTCCTCTATGCCTATGCAATTGCCACGAGCCGGGACGAGCTGATTTTCTATGCACTCCACGTGGACGGCTCGGCTTCTGCGTCCGTTCGCGCCGGCGCGGCCTGGGAACCGTGCACAGGCGCCTTCTTTGAAATCGGGTCATCGGCCATCGTAGCCTTCGAGCGCGGCTCCTTTATAGGTGAAAATGTCCTCGAGAATGCGGTCAGAATCCTTGGCCCTCAGCAGCGGGCCGCGTCATGACCTACGAATCGCACATCACGGCCGAGACCCCGGTCGGTGAATACTTGGTGCAGTGCGCCGGTCGCCCGCTGGTCCGGGTCCTGGTGGGCCCCGGCGGCCTCGGCCGGGCGTTCCCCGAGCCTTGGCTTCGGCCAGCGCCGGAATGGTCGGGAGAGTACTTGGACCAAATGCTGATCTCGGTGGGCGACCACTGGACGATGACAGCCGAGGGGCGCAGAGGCCCAGTCACCGTTCCGTGGGGGCTGGTGCTATCCATAGAGGCTGTCGCACAGACGGTCGAAGTGCTCCTGAATGGCTCCCCGTTTGGCCAGTATCGGGTTTTCAGTTTAAAAGAGCACGTAGTCGTTTGGCTGAACGGCGATGGGGCGCGAGCGGCGCGCGCACCAGCGCTCGAAACAGAGGGAATGGAATACCGAGGCGATGGGCGCGCCCACGAAACTTCTAGCTTCGCCTTTGCCGTCGGGGCACGGGGGTCCCTCACATGGGCCGGTCTCGACCCGGACGAAGGCGTTCCCGGTTTCTCGATGGAAGCCACCGCGTATCGAATCGACTGGATCTCGCCCGTACAAATGCGTCGACAGCCGCTCGATCGGTAGGTGGCGGTCGGCGGGACGCCGGGCGCTCGGGCGCACAGAAATCCGTTGTGGATGTTCGCAACGACCGGCGGTGCGCCCAGCTCTTCGGTAGCCGACGGTGCGCCCAGCGCTTCGAAGCCCTGATGCGCCCGGATGGTTGAACGACGCGTCCCGCTATTCGGTAGCACCGTGTGCGCCAAACGATATTCGGCGCGCCGCCACCTCCGACCAACCCTGTGCCGCGCATGCAAGGTCCATGACAACCACAGCCCAGCCCACCGTCGAACTTTTTCGTATCGTCACGACCACGGAGGTGATCCTGGTCGTCCGCAACTGGGTGACGGGAAAATCCATCGCCTCCCCTGGCGAAGACGTCCCCTACGCAATCGTTGATGCTGTTCGCCTGGTGCCCGGAGAGGCCGCTTCCGTCACCTTCGTCGACGTCGACCGTGATGACCAGCTGATCCCGTTCAAGGGCGGCATCGTCAAGACCATCGATCGCCACCCCTTTCTCGGGGTCTAGGTTTAGCGGCGGCGAGGGTCGCCGAGCCATTCCCACACCCCGGTCTCGAGGTCGAAACTGGCCGCGTTACCCTGCTCGCCGTCGCAGGCCAATGAATAAACCCGCGTTCCAGTGGTGGTGACCGTTTCGTCTTTGACGTGGATGTGGCCGTGTATGAGGATCTCCGGTTTTACAGCCTCGTAGAGCCGCGTAATTCGTCGACGACTGACGGCGCTGTAGGCGAGCTCCGTTGAGTTCCAGCCCATCGGGTTGGCGCCGATTATCCGTTCGACGAGCGGGGTGCCACCGTTGATCGTCTCGTGAGTCAAAAGTACGTCGACGGGGCCCCCGGCGATCGCCTGGTCGACTTCAGCGTCGGTGGCCACCTCCTCGTAAAACCACGTTTGACCCGGGACCCGATCCGCGAAGTCCAGCGAGGCCGCTCCGCCGAAGCTCAGGAACGACCGTCCAGCAAGCGTGAACCGGTAGCCTCGCGGCATCATAAAGACCGTCTCGGAAACCTGCGCGATGCCTCCCGGGTTCTTCCCGAACTCAGAATTCAAGTTCGTCCAATGCTCGTGGTTTCCGGGCGTTACGAGGAGTCGTTCGATGCCTGCACTCTTGCACCAGAAGTCGACCGTGCCCAGAAACCCTTTGCCTCGGATCGGCGGCCAGAAGCCGAAATCGCCCGCTTGCAGGACCGACCGCAGGCCTGGGATCTTCCGAGCTGCGTGCGGCAGGACCTCGCCAGTCCATCGGGTGTCGCCGTGAATGTCGCCAATTACAGCCACCACTTTCTCACCCGGCAACGTCAGATCATTAGTCATGCACCCATCATGCGCGGCACCCGCCCGGTCCGTGTGGCAGGCCGGAGGTCGGGACGGGTGGTTGGCTGCCGCGCATGAGAGCAGTGAATAGAGCGGAGAGATCAATGGACAATGCAGACCGCCATATTTCGCGTGCCGAGCTTGAAGCTCGCGTCGGCGAGATCCGAGCCGCTTTTCGCGCCATCGGTCATCCCCTTACCGATGAGGCCGGAGACCGCGTCCGGCGTCTCTTGAGCGGCGACATCGGCTATGAGGAGGCGATCGACGAAATAATGGCGCGGTACTCGCGGACGGTAGCGGAGCTGGCCGGCGACCTAGCAGCCGCTGTGTTCACGAAAGCCGACTTCATCGAGGCTGCCGTCAATCTCCCGGTCGTCCGACAAACGCCTTCTCCGGCCTCGCAGTACTCGGATTCCTGGATTCCGGTCCGTGGGCCAATCGGGGATCTTCACGATGCCTTTAGTGGTGGGCTGATTAATTCCGAATTGCACGATCACTCGCTCGTCGCGATGATCGCAGCTGGGCACGAGGCCTGAGCGGCGGGTGTTGGGCTTGTGGAGGACGGGCGGCATGTTGGGCGTGCCGCTTCTTCGTCTGTCTGATTGGTTGGTGACTCGGGCTCGAGGCCGGCACCAGGGTCGCGGAACGGCGTCAACCTATTTGAGCCGACCGAGTCGGGACCCGGCGGAACGGTTGCCCTCAAAGAGAAGCGGATCTCCCCCCGAGGCCCCACAAGCCACAGGTTCGAGACACTCAGGTTGCGATACGCGTAGAGACTCCGATCGGAGCAAACGCTCGCGATCACAGGCTCGGTCGACGGCTCTTACCACCCGGTCGCCGGTGTTCCTTCCGGTTACCCATCCACGACGACTGCCTGCGTTATGTTCTCGAAGTCGATCACCATCGACTGAAAAACGCCCGGGAAAAAGAGACCGCTTGGGCGAGGAGGGGTTTTCCCATCCGGAGGTGTTGTTACCGTGGCGCGGTAGCCCTGAAGTGAATGGCCTAGCAACTGTTCCGGAGTCGGGCCCTTATGCAGAACGGGATAGGGCGCAATGGCGTCAGCGACGCCGAAATGGGCTAGGGCGGCGACGTGAAAGCATGCCGCATATATGACCGCGATCATTCGTGTTTCGGCAAGAACGATGGGTAGGTCCACCTGCAACGATGTAATTTCTAGACCCTGCCGAGGCTTCCCGTGGGGGCGCGCAAGGTAGCTAAGCATTGGACGGTCGAAGAGTGGAATCGAATTCCCATTTTGGAATGAACTCAACGGAATCGTGCCGTCCTTTTCAGGCGGGTTACCGCGAAGAATGTCAATACGGACATCGTTTCTGGCACTGATGGCGAGCCCGTGCTTCACCTTGTTGTGAGCCGCGTTGATCGTCAACTCATCGTCCGTAAGCAATTGGATGGCACGATCTACCCATCCGCAGGCCGTCGCAAATGCTTCGCGGACCTCGGCGGTATTGTTCACTCCGGTTTTGATGAACGCGTGCCAAAAGGCATGCTCATCGGAATTCGTTACCTCCCGGAGCTGCTTAGCAACGTCAAACAGAGTTGGTGGACCATCTGCTATGGCCACCCACGTCGACGGGGCATCCCCAGGTCCCTGTTTGGCGACAGTGACGGCGTGCAGAAACCGGATGAGGGCCTCCGCCGCATGATGACGCAATGCAAGTGCATCGACGGATACCTGCAGTTGGCGGTCGCCAACTTCATAATCCAGGATCTGGGACGTGGAGGGCAGCCCAAGGGCACCATAAAACTCCTGAAAATCGTCAGGATCGGGTGCACTCGGATTCTTCTGTGCCTTTAGGAGACTCGCGATTCTTGCCGAGAAATAGGGCAGTGGTCGAGCTAGGAAGAACTCGTCGTCTAACTGCTTGGCTTGCACAGGAGAAAGCAACGGTCCGTCAGGAATGATATCTAGCACGCTGTACATTTTTGCACCCGTTGCTCGCACGATCCCCCGAAGCTGGCCGGTGAGCGAAGGTTACTGCGGCGGTCATGTGGTTCTGCTTTCGTTGGTCGGTCTAGAAATCGTCGTCGTCATCGCCGGGGTGGTAGTACCGGGAGACCGGCCGGGTGGCAAACACCAAGGCCTGCCACGCGTCGTACTCGGCCTCCGCCTCGGCGACGCTCACGCCCGTCCGCTCCGCCGCCCATTCAATGGTGCCGCCGTTATCGAACACGGTGTGGAGAGGGATCTTTAGAGCCAGACCTTTGCGTCTGATCAGTCCATCAGCCCAAGGATCGCCTGGCTCGGTTTTGCCTGGACGGTCGGATGGACCGGCACGTTCAACGTGCCGGTTGTCTGTCGGGGCTGTGGGTGTCATGGTGATTCTCCTGGGTTGGGTAAAAACTGGATGGTGCTGCTGAGTGGTGGCGCGGATGGTTTGGGGCCGCAGGGCGATACGTGGTGCCGCTATGAGTAACGTGCTGGCGATTTCGGTCAGCTCCCGTCAGCGGGCCCGGTTCGCAGCCGGAATGGGTCGTTGGGCGCACCTCGTACCTCGCGCCGATTTCCGGCCACGGATCTAGGCCGTCGGTGGCGTGCTCGTCGATGTGGATCGTCACGAGGCCGGCTGTGACCGTGCTGCCCACCGTCCACCCGTAACGGCGGCTGGGGCGGTCCGGCGGTGAGGTGTACAGGGGTCACGCTCGTCACTGGAGTGACGAACGTGAGACCGCGCACCGCCGCGATTACGCCTCGTGGCCTACGGTGGGAGCACTCCCGTCGTAGTCCAACGCTTCGTCGGCGACCAGAGTCCCAAGGAGCTGGTCGAGGTGGACTGGGACCTTGCGAATGTTGCGTCCGTTCCGCTTGATGAGGACGTCGTGGCGCCCCTCCTTTTGTCCGGCTTCAAGGTACCGAGGGTGAATCAATTTCTCATTCCACAAACTTTTGAACGTCGTCACTGCCGAGGAACCAGCCGGGATAACCGTGGGGTGGTACTTCTGGGCTACATCAAACGAGTTCCGTGCATTGAGAAGTACTGCATTCAGGTCGCCGCCTCGTGGGTGATGCAGAAAACCGATGGCTGAGCCCAGGGGATGTGCCTTCCCGTCGCCGTCAGTGCGCCAACCAAGTGCTCGATTTTCAATTGTGTTCCCTATGGGGAAGGGAGGCTTCGATGCGTCAGTGAAGTTCTCGATGTGCGCGTAGCCACCGGCCAGCGTATCTTTCAATGCCTCGAGCACGGCCAGCCCGGGACTCTGTTCACTCTGGCTCTGGAGCGAGGTCGACACCATGCGCGCCACGCGAGCCGGTAGGGAATCGAGATTCTCGGGGTCCAGCAGGCGCAGCATGCCTGCATCACCGACCAGCCCGGCCAGGATTGTCAGCGGCACGAATCCGAGCATCAGGTCTACCGCCATCTCGACGTGCCGGGCGTCAGACTTTCCCTCAATTTTCACGGTGGCCATAATCGTGGTGGCGAGTCTGAAGTAGGAGGCGCGATAGGACTGCGTGACCTCGTCCCCAGCACGGTTGTCGTCCAGCCCGGCACTGGGACTGCGGTCGATGGAGTCAATCATTTCCGTCCAGGTCGATACCGATGCCAGATGTTGAAAGGCCTGCACTCCTGCCGCCATCAACCGGCCCGGGGCGCGGTTTTCATCTCGGAATCGGTCCATTCGTTGCCGAGCGTCGTCGCTTCGCAGCGAGCTTTGGCCCAGGTTGACGATAACGGTCCGGTCGCGCACAGAATTAATCGTGTGCGGGTTTTCGGCGGTCACGAGGAGCAGTGCGTGCGGTGCGAAGACCTCGCGGGCCTTCAAGTCCACCCCCGAGCGCCGCTTGGACGACTTGTTGAAGACCGACCGAATGATGTCGCCAATCTTCGCCAGTTCAAGGGCGTATAGGCGTTTGTCGGGTGAAGGCGCCAAGTCGTCCATCACCCAGACGTTCGATTGTGCAATCGCTTGCTCAACCCCCGTGGCGGTATCTTTCATGGAGCCCGGGAGTTTCTTCGCGGTCCAAGTCCCTATTTTCTGGTGGAATGAGAGGATTTGCGAAACGGTCCAACTCTTCCCATTTCCTGGAGGTCCTTGAAGGTAGATGACCGTGGTGCAGTCAATGGGCACTGCCGGGCGCAACCCCGCAGCCATCACCACAGCCGCGACATTCACGTCCGTCCACGGCGCAAGGTCGACGTAGTGTTCCCGCAGTGACCGAAGGTCGTTTCTGACCTGGTCCCGCCACTCATCAGAGTCAACGACTCCGTGCGTGGGTGGAAGGCTGAAACTCGATGCTCCAGGAAGCACATTCTCCGTGACCCCGGCTATCGTTTTCCCGCGGTCCGCGTCATTGAACGCCAGCACGGTTCGCCCGGAAATGAAACTACAGATGTTTGAGTCCTCAGCGGGAACATATCCCATGGTGGTCCACGATACGACGTGCTGGACGGGCACGTCGGTGTTGTCCTTGATGGCCGAAAGCCATTTTCCGGCCGGCGGCCACTCCGGGTGCATCAGTACGGCATTGGGAATGCTGGCATTTCGTTTGTCCCATTCCTGGGCCGGATACATCAGCAGGGCGGCGGGGCCCGTCACGACTGCACGCTCAGTTTCCCCGTCCTGATTCAGCCATTGGAGCTCGATGCGGCAGGTTGACCGGGCCCCCTCATCGGTCTCGTCCATGCCTGCCCCGAAATGAGCGGTCCGCACCTCCTGCAGTGTGGGCCCCCGGTGAGTTTCAACCGCGACAATTCGGCCGCCGATATTGACAGCTGTCTGCCACTCGTTAGCTCTAGAAGAGTCCGCGTAGAGTACTGTCGCGAGTACCTCGACTGCGTTGCCATCATCCGTGACCCGCCAGGTCCCGACTTTGGCTTCGCTGCGGTTCCGCGGCGGCGGGACGGGCATCTCAGCTCGACCGCGGTCGAGCAGGTTGTGCCACGTTTCACCACTCGCCAAGTAGCCAGCCAAACCATGTTTCACCATCGGGCCTTGATTCGCACCGTGCATCGGCACCGACTGTATCTGCAGTGGAGCGTCGAGTACGTGGTCCAAGTCGGGCTGGAAACCGACGAGCTTCACGGTCGCACCGGCACCCTCAGCGAAAGTCCAGAGGCCATTCGTATATTGCCAAACGCTGCGCCTGTTGTCGACGTCGCCTTCAACCGCAAGGAGAACTTCGCGGCCGGCCAAGCTCCACGCCTCCCAGGCGTGACTGCCCTTCCCATGGCGCACGTGGTCGAGTGACAGAATTGTCACTCGTTCTGATGCTGGAATCTGCATCATCAACGAGTGGAGCGACCGAATCGCATCCGCGCGGGTAGTCTGCGCCGGCACTTCTAGGGCGACGTCATCGATGCCGTTGGCGCGCAGCAACGCTGTGAGGGCTGCATCGCCGTTCAGGATGCCCTCGGTGACCAGAATGCGAGGAGAACGCAAAAGCCATTCCTTGGGGGTACCGGGATTGGCATCTAGGAGGGATTCATAGCCCTGCACGAACTCGAAGGACAGAAGTTTTCCAGCCGAAGTAGTGACGGGGGCACTTGGCCGAATTTGAATCGACGAGTAATACGGCGTGCGTCCTTCACCGTGAGCGATGCCCACCAGGTCGGCTGAATACCAGGGAATAACCGTCGTGTCGCCGCGTACAGCAGCACCGTTGAGTTGGCGGTATGGCCGGGATATCGACACTCCGATGCTGTTTTGCTTGGCGAACTCGGGAACGTCGGGAGCTTCGAGGGTCACGTAGCCGCGCGCTGCGGCTACCAGGGGTGCGATTCCGGAAGTCGCGAGTACTTGCGCTCCGGATTCCCGCACGTTGGGCAGATATGAGTCGGCTGCCCAAGCCGAACGGGAAACTGTGGGCCGTGTTTGAGTGTTCATAGGGTCTCTATGCGCGAACACTAAAATCGGCTGGAAAGCGGCGAAACATTATCCGAACGGGCAATCCATTTGTGTCGTTTCTCAACGTAATCAAGACTTTTCTCATTCAAATCGAGACTGGTCCGCTGATCGGGGCTGGAAATGGCGTGCAGCCGCGTAAACATGCGGGTGTGCTACCGCCGGCGCCGATCGCAGTCTCGACTTGCATGAGAAAACCTGGTGCACCCGACAAACCGAAACCCAGCAAAAACGTGGTCTCGATTAGGTCAACCAGTCTCGATTACAGTGAGAACTGACAATTTGCCCGCGGAGATGCATTGCAATCCAGGCACACCACGCCAGGCTCTTTCACCGTATCGCCGATCGACAACCAACTGGGTGGCCAACCCCGCAACCTCAGGATCGCAACTCGGAGCGAGCGAGCGAGCGACCGACTCGCAAGGAGCGGCGGTCGCCGTAAGGGTGCACACGGTTCCGTTACGTCGCCGATTAGTCCTCGGCGTCGATTACCCAAATTACCCGAAGTTACCAGAGCTTGGTAACTTCAAATTCCCCTGAATGACTGCCATCCGAGGCTCTTCTCCTCTTTAATTACCTTATTACCAGAATTTAACATAAATATATATATAGAAGAGGAGAGAAGGGACATCTTTGCTGCCTCCGGTGTCCCATCTGTTTCTCCCTGTATATTGCCGCTATTGTTTGGTAACCTCGGTAATGCGCCCTTTGGTTCGCTCGATATGCCGCTTGATCAGGTATTTATACATTACCCAATGTGGGTAATCGCTGGGTAATCCGGTAACCTGGGGTGGATGGTGCCAACGCGGCATACGTCGCCAGCTGCTGGCTTGGATCCGCGTCCGGCCTGCAACCCAATCCGACGCCACGGCAGCCCATCAGAGCGCTCAGCGGCGCAAGACGGTCGCAGCCTCGTAGGTCCGTTCCTAACGCGTCAGTCGGGCGCGTAGAGCCGCTATGAGCCGGATGCGCGCTGTGGCGCGACAATGAATGCGATTATCGTTCTAATTTTGGGGTCGCTGGACGATCGTCACTCAATTTCGGCGTCTCCTGAGTGTCCGACGCGCTCCTGAGGAGATCCTGTCGTCTTTGTCGTTGGCGAGCAGCCTCAATTCGGCCGTTGTCGACCACCGAATGTATGCAACGACAAAGCGAACCTTCCAGTCGGTTGAGCGAGCGTCGTCACCGATGTCGTCAAACCCCTCCCTGATGGCGAACGCCGCGTTGAGGAGACGCTGCTGCTCATCTGCCGCGCGCCGGTCCTCCTTTGTTGCAATCCCGGTACTCCTTGACGTGAAAACCAGCGCATGTGCCCGGCGAATGAGACCGTGTGCCCGGGCGAGTTCGATTGCTCTCTTGCCGTGCGGCAGGCGCCACGGTCGGTTTCGCCGGTTCATTCTTGGCCCCCTGGTGAAGTTCGCATTTGATCATTACGTGTGCGGCGATTCAAATTGTTGCCTTCCAGCCGCGCCCGCACTCCGCTCACCACCATTCAGCCGCACACGTAGTCGTGGGCGTTCGCGTACATGACGGTGCCGATGGTTTGTGCGTTTGATCGGCACCAACAAGTCGTCGGTGCAGGCGATTCCGGCATTTCACGGCAGCACGGCACTACTGCCTAATCACAATCAGAAAGTTCCAACTATGACCTCTCCAGTTCCCCCGGATCACGAACCGACGCCAACCGTCTCGTCATCCGGGCGTGCTTCGTCGCGACCCGACAACGCCATCATCGACCTACACCTTGCTCGGGCATCCGCTCAAGAGATGAGAGGCGAATGGTTGACAGCCGTGGCCATCGGTGTTGTCACCATTCATGATCTCGTCGAGCACGCCGCCACGCCAGAAGGTAGACCACTTATGCGCCTTCCCCTTCGGCGCCTCCTTCTAACAAGCCCGGATTTCACAATCAAGCAAACCGAGCATATCCTCGCCCACGTGTCTGCCGTGCTTGGACTGCCCGACGACGATCGTCGAAACCAACGCACCGTCCAATGGCTCCTAGACGAACGAACTTACGGCCGACGATTCATGGCGTGGATGGATGCCGTAGCGCCGAGAGAACGACCGTGGTCCGGATGGCCGGCCACGCCCGGCGCCAGGACCACCGTCGGAAATGCACAAACGCGGGTCGGGTGACTTCAAACCGATACGGTGGAGTTCATGGTCGATGAGGAAACCTGGTATTCGCAGTTGCGGGAACAATGGAAGCCGGAACATGCTCATCTTTTATTGATCGCGGAGTCCGCCCCCGACGACCGTGGAGACCCGACGCAACGTCACTTCTTCTACGCCGATCACCTTGGTCGCGCCGACAACCTCTTCCGCAGCGTCGTCCAAGCGATGTACGGGACGACGAAGGAGGACCTCAAGCAGACCGGTAAGCGGCCCTGGCTGGAGCGCCTTCGATCCGACGGCTTCTATCTCATTGACCTCGCCCCCTACCCCGTCAACGCCGGATCACAGACCGCACGAACTCGTGTCCTGCGAGAGAGCGTCGCCGGCTGTGTCACACGAGCACACGCCCTCAACCCGGATGAGGTCGTCGTGGTGAAATCTGACCTGTACCTCATGCTCGACGGCCCACTCCGCGCCGCCGGATTGTCGGTACCGCAGGACACGGGCATCCCCTTCCCACTAGGGAACAAGCGTGCTGAGTTCGTGTCGGCGTTCAACGACGCACGTCGACGAAGCGATGAAGGCTGATCCGGAGACGAGACTGTCACCACCACCGAGGGTGCAAGTCAACGCGGTCACCTTCCTCATTGGCGTACCACTGCGCGACGGCGTTCCCCGCACGGTCATGGTCGATGACGACGGGCCTGTCGCCCGCTTCCTCGCGTCGCCAGTCGCGCGTGGACCGGGTGAGCGCTTCCACAAGGTGCTGGCGTTTCCCTGGCTGGATCATTGCTTGGTTCGAGGGATGCCACGTCTCGATCGTGCGCAGCCCGACTCCAAGACTTGGGCGGCCGAACCGCTGCCACCCCCGACGCGCGAAGTTGCCGAGAGTGACGACGGTGTGCAGCTCTGGGAGCATGGCGATGAGCTCGCGGAGGGGCACCGCGCCAGCCTGAAGGTCAGCCAGCCGGGGCTTTACCTTGGCGGGGCCGAGGTACCAGGGCACGACGTTCCAGAGCAACGCGCCGTCAACGAGGCCAGCGGCGTGACGCGCGTGCCACAGGTTCTCTGCGGTTGCATCATTGTTATCTGACGAGATGAATCCAGACCCCGGACGGGCATTTAGCGCGTTGGTCATCGGACCGGGAGCCTCCATCAGCAGCAACACCGTCGCGTCGATACCCGCGTCAGCCGGGTCGAAGGTGGGAATCTCCGCGCTCAGTCCCGCGCTCACGCGCACGGCGATGAGTTGCGTGACCCATACCGTCAGCGGCCCCGCCGTCGGCACCGTGTGCCGCATCCTGAGCCGCTCGTCCAACACCGAATCAATGCCCAGAGAACGCGGAGCGGTGGACATCACAGGCTTGACCTGTCGTGGCCGGGCAATCGTGTTCGGCGGGTGGGCCCACACTCGACGGCAAGTCGAATCGGATGTCCCGCACCATGCGGCAAGTTGATAAGCCCCGCTGCCAATCCAGCGGATACGTTCACAGGGTGCCGTTCGAGACCGACAGCACGGCCAACGCGGACTCCGCTCGCTGCTTAATGGAAGCGAGCCGATTACGCAGGGCAGATTGCATCGCACGCGCCCCGTGGATCTCGTCCGCCAACGCGTCGATGCGTTCTAACGCCGGCCTGAAAGTGTCCTCCAAATTGGAACGGACCGTGCGTAGTGCATCAACCGAAATACCGTCGGCCTGGGCCAGTACCTCCTGAGTGATACTGCGGCGACGCTCTGCCCGCGCCCTCTCCTCCTTGACAGCCGACCACTCCTCGGCAATTACTCCATACGCTTCCAATCCGATGGAGATAACGACCCCGCCGACCTTGGCAACTTTCCCGATCTTGTTAGCGGCCCGCACCGCTTCCCAAGGCTTGAACTTCTTACCAAACGCCTTACCGACTTTCAGCACCACTTTGTGCCCTGCACTGCCGGCGGCTGCCTTCGTACCGCTGCCCGCACCCCAGATCTGTTGAAACTGCTTGAGGTATTTGGAAACGTCGCCTGCCCAGCTGGGCGGAGGTGGAAGCGGAGAACCACCTGGCCGGACGTTCACGTGTCGCGCTTCGAAGCCGCTGGTTTCCGGGTCACCGAGCTGGATCGAAATGCGACCGTAGGGAGAAGCTTCGATCTCCAGGACTTCGGAAGCGAGGTCGTCGAATTGGATCTCGAGCACCTGACCGACGGCATCCTCAAATCGATCCAAGGCAGCGCGGAGGTGGTCGTTGAGTGCTGTTAGGTGCGCATCCGATGCCTCGTCGGTCCCGCTCTGGTTGTCGCGTTCAATGCTGTCCGCGAGCTGCGTGGCGGCGCGCACCGCATCCGCTCGGAACTGGGCCGCGCGCGCTTCGAGCAGATTGTCCAGAAGAATCCGCTTTTTGGAAAGCGCTAGACGCTGTCGGGCAAGAACGGTGAGTGTGGCCTGTTCATCCGGGTCATCTGTAAGGTTGGCAGACGCTTCGAGGGCGAGCGCGACGATGAACTGAAGCGGCTGGCTCAGTCGGCCGAACTCTCCCTGTTGGCTCGCGAAACGGTTGATGAGGGTAGCGACATGCTCCAAACCGGACGCTTCAATGAAGGCTTCCGAGGCTGTGGGATCAGAGTCCGCAAGCGCCATACCGTCGAGGTAATACTGGCCGTCACACTCGATCCATGGGATCTGGTCAAATGAGCCGAGAGCTTCCTCGATCGCTTCCTCTCTCACGCCCTCGGCGGCGTCCATCGTTCCCGCCTTGGTGACGACGATGAGTGTCTGCTGAGACTTGCCGAGTCGTCCCATCACGTCCTGGAGATGGGCTGACAGCACGTCGTCGAAAAGCTCGACCGTTACAGCAAACAGAACGAGATCAGCTGCCTGAAGCGCCTCTTCTGCGCGCTCATCGTGATGCGGGCGCCCGGCATGCACGCCCGGCGTGTCGACGAGACGAACGTCGCCGTCCCAGTCAAACTCCTTCACGGCATCGGTGGTGACACCGGATCCAATGACTACGTCGGCACCGCCGTTCGTGAGCGCTCTGATGAGAGTCGACTTGCCACTGCTGTACTGGCCGGTTACCACCAGCAGTGGAATGGGGTGGTCTTCTACCGTGAGACGGTCGAGTAAGGGTTGCGCGATTGCAGCATCGAGCTCGCCGAAGACGTCACGAAGCTGGTCTCCCAGTTCCCTCGTGACGGCGGACGTTTCTTTGAAAAGGTTGACGCTCATGATTAGGAACTCCTCCTGGTGCTCTCGATGCGGATATTTCTGCGGATGTGGGAGGTCAACGCGTCAGACCATGTCTCCGCGATGCCCGCGAGAAGGTCATCATTTACGCAGATGGTGGCAGAGGATGAGTCTGCCTTCGATAGGTGCGCTGGCGCATCGACGAGTCCGAGTGCGTATGAAAGAGCACCCGCTGCCTCGCCGCCGGGGCTCGGGACCCTTCCGCCAGCCAATCTCTCCCCGATGTCTGGCGGGTACAGCCAGGACTCCCAGAACGCGCTGTTCTCGAATTCGGCGAGAATGCAGACGCCGGGTACACGTGTTGCCCGCTTCAAGGATCGTGCGAGCCGTTCACGGCCCGCGATTCGAAGTAAGGCCGACGTCGTCTCCTTGTCCAACTCGCGGATCAGCGCATGTAAGCCCTTGCTGTGGTGAGTCCAGCGGTCGGCCAATGAATCGAGTGTTGCCGAACGAACTTCACCGTGGCCGCGCTCGCTGGCAAGGCTGCCCTGGAGAACGTCGAGTTGCTCGCTGACGGCGCGTTCGTAATCGGCCTTGAGCTCGTCGAGACGCGGTCCGACCTGCTTTGCCACCTCGTCACGCCTTTTTCGCAGCACACCATCTTTGCCCAAGATCCAGCTATCAGTGAGTTGTTTGAGAGGCTTCACCATCAGGCCGACGGCGGCTCCTACAATGCCGCCAACGATGGCTGTGACGACCGCCCCGGGACCGGTCGTGAGCCCGATAGCCGAACCGATCACGACACCTAGTTTTAAACCGACCAAGGAGCCAGCAACGCCGATGGCCGCGAAGCCCGCCCGCGCCATCCGGTTCCCGAGTACGGAGTCGAAGCCGGTGAGATCTCGCAGGACAAACTGGTCTGGCGAGACGCTGGCCCATTCGGCTTCTGCCGCGGTGATTGTCGAGTCCGCGTCAGCCCTCAACTGCATCAACTTGTTATCCAGTGTCTGGTTCACCTCCGCATGCAACGCGTCGAGTCTCTTCTCCCAATCTTGCTGGAGCGACTTTCCAAAGTCAGTCAAGTTCAGGTGCCAATCTCGGCATTGCCCGACTGCTATGGCGATGTCCGAGACCATACCTTCGCCCGCAGCACGAACGACGCGGGTGAGTCTGGAATGCACGTCCTCGTTGAGTTTTCTGTTTTGATTTGCATGCGCGCGCAGAGCCGTCGATCCGAGCGCCAAGGACAATACGAGACTGTCAGCCTGCTGGCGCTGTCCGTCGACGACCCTGAGCGCACGGCGGCTCTCGCTGTGAGCGGCGTGCTCGCGGTTCAGGGCATCAGTGAGGTAATCGATGCGGCTCGCCTCATAGAGTTCAGCGTCGACCTGACTCCCGTGTGCCAACGCTTCGGTTGCAGCCAGCGCGTGGAGATAGATCACGTTAAGCGGTTTGACGGCGGCCGCCGCCATATGACGCGTGATCTCATCGACTAGTCCCTCGCGGTCCCCGAAAACGCGCTCGGGAAATTTCAGGAGGTTAAGCCTGCCGACACCGGCGAGAGACTGACGACAATTGAGGGCGACAATGATTGGCTTGCCGATGAGCCCAAGTTCACGGAGGGCACGTGCTGTGTCCTCCTGGATTGAGTCATTGCTCGCGACCCACAAGATCAGATCTGCATCACGTGCGGCGCTAAACGCCAGCGCGAAGTCTTCTGCTCCATCGCGTGCGCCGACACCGGGAGTGTCGACGACCTCGATACTGCCGGACGCCGTCGGAATCGCCGCGAAAACGTCACGTGAGAATCGTTGACGACCATCTCCGATCCTGTCGAAGTGTGAGCCAGACAACGCCGCCAGGAGCGACGACTTGCCGGCCATCGTCCGCCCCATCAGCACAACGCGCATCGGTGCGTTGAAGTCGTCGGTTGTTTCCTGCCAGGCTTCCCATGGTCCAAGTTCGAAACTGAGCAGTCCGGAGTCGATCCCATCGAGCGAAGCCGCATCGTTCAGCGCCTGATCGCGCATGGCTCCGGCCTGAACGGCGAAGATTGCCAAGGCGTCCCGGAGTGCCGGCCACGGATTTGCTAACACGGGCTCTTGACCGAACAGCACCGGGAGCGCCGACGGGAGCCACTCATGGCGGGAAGGCACGGCACGCTCAGTCATGCCCGATTCTCCCATGCGGGTCCGACAGAGAGTGAACCACCCGGGTGATCACGGCCACCGCCCGACAAGTTGCTGGATTCTGCACCGGACGCTAGTTGAAGCTGCTCGCGGTTTGCACCCTACGACCGCGCAAAGTCGGTTGTTGTCAGAGGCTTCATGCTTACCGGGCGCGAGAGCGACCGCCGGCGATCGCCGTGATGTCTGACAGACGGACAAGATCTGACAGATGGGCATTGAAGTGGATGTCCGTTAGAAGGGGATGCCTGAGGGTTTTTGTGAGTCCTTATGTCGGATTCGACCTCACCTGGTGTCGTCGTCCAACAGATTTCCCGCCGCCGGCCTTTCCGGTCGTCTGGAATGCGGGTGGGGGTCACGCGAGATACTCACCGAACGGCGGCACAACAACTTTTTCTGCAAATTGCGCATTGCGCTCTCTGGACACTCTTCATCGGCCCGCGACCAGGGATCGACAGGCGTCCGCGCTGGTGCAGGTGCTGGTCCTGGTTTTGGGAGGAAAGCGGCAAACATCAATGATGGCTGCCGGCTCAGCCGAGAAAGGACCTGCGTTTCTAGACGGCCTCACGCACTGCGTTTATCTGCCAAACCAGCGCAGGCGGCCCGCTGACGGCGATCACAGGTTTCGGCACGACCCAATCTGCAGGTTCGCGCTGTCCCAAGCGCATCTAACCGAACCGTCCGACGGTTGCGAGGGACCGCAGTCCTCCGTCGCGACATCTCAATCAATCCCAGCATCCAAGCCAAAGAAGGCGATCGCGCCACCCGGCGACCTACCCGGGGAAATACGCTGCCGGAATTTCGCTTTCGCGCAAGAATTTGAGCACGTAAAAACGGCGCCGCACACGTACTCCTTCGACATGAAAGCCGTGTCGGACCGAGAACGAGGCCTCCCATTAGTGAAGATCCCATCCCCTTCGGCAACATGCAGTCAGCATGCCCTGACCCGGACCTCACCGCGGCGAAACGGCACGACCCGTACTGGGATGGTTTTTGGTCCGCCGGCAGCAATGCGGTGTGGGCTGAAGCATCAGTTTCGCGCCTGCAGGAGGAGGCTGGACGGCCGAGACTTCAGCACTATCTCCGCGCGAATGCTCGACCTAACGACTTTTCGTGGGTGCAATCGGATACGTTCCGGCCGATGAAGCTGGCCGCGCTCAGCGTCGTCGACTCTTGGAGAAATGCTACATCGGAGCAGCTCGCGGCATTCACCGGTATCCATCGATTCGCCAGCGGCCGAGACAGCGCTTTGACCGGTCTATTTCAAAATGGTCTGATTGACGTCGGCGGGTTTGCGCACGGAACCCGGACCAGTTTCGGAGAATCACGGGGAGCCTTGTATCGGCCATCGCGCAGCCGCGTCTTCGAGAAATCTGTACAGCCACTCCTGACCCGACCGGAATGGCTTTCCGTCACGGGCGGCCTGCCCTGGGGCTCCGGCCGCCAGTACGAACGCCACAACGTGCTGGGAGCCGAGTTCGGATTACGAGTAGCCGAGTACGGCGAGATAGCGAGCGTGCTCGGAGAAAAGATCTCCACGGTGGACCTTCTCGCCCACTCCGGCCTCGGGCTGCCCCGAACGTCCTCCCAAATGAGCGCCGACCTGACACTGGTTAGAACCGACGGGGTGAGGATCGCAGTCGAGCTCACGGCATCAGCGTCAGGGACCGCGTTCGATGCGAAGGTAGCGAGGTGGGCGCGGCTCCTCGCTGACAGGCCCATGGGCGACAGTGGCCTCGTGGTGCTCTTTCTCTCCGTCAATCGACAAGACGTCCAAGACCGAGGTGGAACTAATTCCATCCTCGCCACTGTGCGCAAGGCCATAACTGCAGCGGTCAGGTCCTCCCCCGGCACCAGCGCAAATCGGGTCGCCGAGCGGATGTTCCTCGCCGATTGGCAAGACTGGTTTCCGACACGCGGTGCGGCAGGCCCAGGCTTCCGCACACTCGATTGTGAACGGCCAACAGGTCCAGCCACCGGCTTGTGGGAACCTGCTTCATTGCTCGACATTTTCGACGTCCCCTTCTACCCTCGGGGCAGTTTCCAGCCACTAGCTCTCGCCCAGAACGCCTCGCTGCTCAGATCGGTGCCCCACTGGCTACGTCGGGATCATGAGCCCGCACCCCTCTGGAATACTGCGCGCAGAAACCCCGATCATGGCGGTCCCCCCACAAAAATTGACGCGATCGAAAGTTCGGGTTTGTCCCACGATTCAGGCGTCAGGGGCGTGGGGCCGTCAAAGCCTCCCCTGCGTCTGCGCAACTTGTTCTCGCGGAGTTGAATGGCCCCATAATTGGCCATTCAGGTGGCCCCCTAAACCTGGCAGAAAATCGGCTAAAGCGGTCCTCAATCCAATGCAAACGACATCGGTGGCGCGGCCCGCGCCCCTGATGTCAGCGACGATTGAAAAGTGAGCCAGTATCGCCAGTGAAAATTGAGCCACTTGTCTTGCTTTCGTTGTGCCGCGTTTTCGGCTCGGATTGAAGGTAGCGATTCGATGCCGGTGTTGTGGACCCGGCAGCTAGCGCCTTTGAGGGTGAGAACGCCGGCGTAGTGGACGATGCGATCGATCATCGTGGCGGCCTCGATCTGATCGCTGAATATGTCGCCCCATCGGGCGAAGGCTAAATTCGACGTCCGAGCATCGAGCATTCTCGCGACGACTGCCGACCTGCGGCTCCTGGCGAGTGACGCGATTCATGAAATCGCGGCAGCCGCCAAAGCCACGCTGGCCGCTCTTAAGACGCCCGCCTCCTACCCCCCGAACCGACCTCCGGCTCGCACCTCGTGCCGGAGGTCATGGTTTCGGTCGCAGGCCGAAAGGTGCCGCGCATGACACACCCGAAGCCTGCGAAAGCGGGTGGTTCTATCCAAATAGCAGTACTTAATAACATGACGAAGGAAAGCACCATGACAAGCAACAAATCACCAGAGCTCACTCCGACCCGGGTTCCGGCGAGGTCAGCGAACGGCGGCAGCACGAGCACCGCTACCAGGCATAAGAACCTCGTGCCGGCCGAGAGCGCCCTTCCCGGTTCGCCGAGTGCGGGCCCCAGGCCGGTGTTTCCGGCGGTAGGCACCACAGGCGAAACAACCCTAGGCATCCCAGAGCCGGTCGCCAAGACGCCCCAACAGGCCATCGGTACGAAAAAGGAGGCAGCGACCCAGATTCGTCGCTTGGCAAAGGCCGCGACCACACGCGTCAAGCTTAAACTCAACCAGGCGCAAGCGGAATACCTCGTCGACGGTGTCCTAGACGGCGCGGCGCGCACCTACGTGCGTTTTAACACCGACGGCTCCGGAGGCGAGGCTTTCATCGCGCCGCAAGGAGACGACGGCTGGGTTCGCAACCCGAAAGGGGAGTGGGATCTCAACCGCCTTTACTTTACAGGTATCACTCGGCTCGCCCGATTCGACGGCGACGGCAGCGACGAGAACTTCCACGGTTACGACCTCCCCTTCGGATCTCGCACCACAGAAGACGCGTTCAATGAAACGCTCGTTGAAGCCAACAACGCGCTTCTCGCGTTGGGTCTGGAAGGCGGCTACTTAGGCTGCGACGCCCCATTCGACTCCGATTCAAACGGAGCCACCTTCACACAAGAGGACTCGGTTGTAGCCGTTATGCCGTGTCGAGATAGCGAGTCCACCTCGCTAATAGCAGGTCTCATGAGCCAGAGGGAATAGCCCCACAGGACGGCTGGCAGCACCTTCGGGATGTATTGCCAGCCGCACTCGGCGTTCTCACATTGGCCTCCGACGCCACTCCCCGCCACCGGGCCGGATCGGGTTTCAACTCGGGTTCCGGATCACCTTCCCGCCCCGTCAGTACCGCGGTTCGTTTCTGCAAGTTTTTAAATGCCTGACCATCGGCGCTGGACACCGGTGAGCGAGGCCTCGGCCAACGTCCGCCAAACGATCTCGATGTTCTGCATGACCCTCCAAGCCCACCTCGCTACGGAAGCTGCGTCGTACGTCTGCCGGCTGCTCGGCGACGTCGCCGCAGGGTGCGTTGCGCCGCACAACCCCGACTGGGATAAATACCTTGGAGCGGTCTTGGACGAGATGGTCAGCAAGTGGTTCAACTCGGCCGCCGTCACACCGCTGTCTGAGGTTGTGGCAATTGAGCGCCGCCTCACCCGCATACCCCAGGTCATCGCTCGGTTGCACGGTGAGCTTGGGCGGGAGCCGAGTGCAGAGGAAGTCCAGTCATCTCAGCATGCTGAGATGCGCCTTCGGCACAAAGACCCGAAGCGGCACGGAAGTTTGGTCAGCCTCGCCGAGGTGTAAGCCGTACTGGGAGGGCCGCGTGAAGCTGGCAGGACGCGGCTCGCATGCCACGCTGTAGGCCACGGCCGGCATGCCACCCGAAAAGCCCGCTCTTCAAAAAAGCTTTCGTGACGGTCGCCGGTCGGCGATTCTTGGCGGCCGCACGCCAGCAGGTGCCGCTCTTCTCCTGGGGCCGCACTCTGACCCCCAAGGCCTTACTCCTGTCGGCCTTTCTGCTCCAGACGCTCGCACTGATCCTGCCAGCCGCCATACTGCCAGCGCAGCTCCGCACAAGTGAGCTGGCTTTGATATGCGCCCATGAGTCGGGTCGCAGCTTCGCGCATAAGGTCGTATACAACGACCGGGTTCTCTGACCTGCTCATCACTCCTCACGCAGCGTAAGGGTGACCACGTATTCCTCGGCCGAGTCAAGCGCTATGACGCCGCCAGACAGTAGTTCCTCGACCTGCTCGCGTGTCACCGTCGCCTTCGTGAGGCCGTAGCGGGGTTCACCATCTGTCCACCGTTCGCCGGCGGCCACAGCCTCGTCAACAGCGTCGGTTATGGTCACCGCACGGCTGGTCGTGTAACGGCCCGGGAAACTGGGAGGGGTTGAGTTGGTCATGGGGAGGTCATGCGCGGCGCCGGTGCCGCGCATGGAAAGGGTATGGGTGATTCAGATGACAGGGTTTATCGTGACACTGACACCGCCGTTCACCTGCTGCGGGATGCCGCCAACAAATTGGCGGCCTTCTATGAAAGAAGCTCGTACGACGGGCTGATCACGAACGAGGCAGCCGTTGACGAGATCGTTAAAATTTGGCGGGCGTCACGGGTCACGTCCCTGGGGACGGCTGACGAAATCAACGCGCTACTTGAGGTATTTGATCGGCGGTATGACGAGCTGGTGGCGGATGAGCGGTGAAACGGAGGGGGCCGAGCTGCACTGGGCTGGGCTGTCGGCTCCTGGCAAAATACCGGTTCGTATCTTCCGTGCCCCCCGAGGCGCTCACCACTTACTGCGATGACCGCCTCGGCTCAAGTTCATCTGTGGTGAGCGAGAACTACGTCACGGCCGTCTCGAGCAGCTGCAGCCTGTATTTCGGCCTGCCAACTCTGGGCGGTGGCGAATTGTCCCTGAGGGAGAACGGGTCGAATAGCAAGCGCCGTCGTGTCAAAACTCACCGTGTCACCATCTGCACCGCGCCTCCACAAATCGCTCAGCGGGCGAAGTTCCTCGTAAGAATCGAGAACAGACTGCACGAATGCGTGAGCCTCCGCCCTCGTCGGATGAGGCGTGTAACCCGTGTTCATTATCCGTCGACCGTGAGAGCGCTCATCGGACGGCGTGACGAAAATAACCAGCCACTGGCCCGCGCGCTTCTTGTTTCTCTTGGATTTACTCATCATGCTCTCGTTTCTTCTGTCAGATGGCGGCACTCTCCTCAAGAGCCGAACGGCGAGCTCCCCCTGTCGTGGGACTCGCCGTTCGTTTAGCTGAGGTAGAGGAAGCAGAGCCACCCGGGCGAGCGGCTTCGAGACATGCATGCGCGGCAGAGATCCGTAATTTGCAGATACGTGATGTCGTCGAGCACCCCACCAACTAAAACGCCCCAGAAACCTTCAACAAAGAACCTGGGCCGTGGCCCACAGCTGCTGGCTGCTCGGCGGCGTCTCACGAATGCAGTTCGGTGACCGAAATGTTTGGGGCGATGGCTCGGACCGGTGCGGCAGCCCACTACTGGAACATGGACCTTGCCGCGCATGATCTGGGCATGGAAGACATGGAAGCTGAACCGCTGAAAACTGAACCGCTCTTCGTCGTTTGCGGGATGCTGACGAATAACGAGATCTGGTGCTCTCAGAGCGTCGAGACGCTGATCACCAGTCTCATACCAAACTATCCGGCCACCGCACACCCGGCGGCTAAGGCCGAAGCCCGGCACAACTACATCGTCTCCTGCGCCACCGTCGCCCAGGAAGGGCTCATGCAGCAGGCGACCGAGGATCAGGTTTGGAAGGAAGAGACGGCCTCGCCTTACGAGGTGGATCGCCTCCATGCGAACAAGTCATGGCGCGGTGATCTCGGTGCACCATGGTCCGGAGTCGTCCCACTGATCATCGTTGCCCCGTTGAACGCAGCACGCGGGTCAGCAGCTCGACGGGCATTGATCGGAGGAAACGTCTTAGTGGTCGCAGGTCGGTCGGAGGCCGACGTCCTGGTGAGCCTGCGAAAATTGGGAATGCTGACGACTGCTGGTCGGCTGGATTCGCCCAGCCAGGTGGTGGACCCGGGTCTGTGAGCGCACGCCGGGATACCGCACCGCGAATCGGACGTCGCAGTGCAGCACCCTGGCACGCTCAAGCTGTGCGTCGGTTTACTTAAATTACGCCAGCTGGTCGGCTGCACGGCGCTGATGCCGGTGGTCGACCGCCGCCGCCCACTCCCCGGTCATGAGCGGCTTCTGAGAATCGGTGCCCCGCCTCATTATCACTGGCGGAAAGCGTGGAGCTGTTGCCCCGTGAACTACATGCGCGGAACTCCTCAGGTTTCAAAAAATGGTCCCGTCGCTCCTCCGACTGCTACATGCGCCCCCGACCGGGCCGTTCCCGCACACCCCAATCAACTCGTGGTTCGCGTCTTGGCCGAGCCCACTACTTGTGCGACCCTGGGTGGTGAGCCGTCCTGCATTCCGGACACCTGCAACCGCGCTTGTATGCGGCTGCCGTTCCATGGGTCACCCAGGCAGGGCGACCAGCAGTGAGGGCGGCGTCGAGAGATGAGCGCCAATCTGAATCCCATCGAGCACGGCCATAGAGCCTCCCAGGGGTTGCAAGCGTGCCATCACAGGCTTGGGCCATCGTCGCGCCGGCGGAGAGTCTAGCGAGGATGGTCACTGCGAACTCCGCCACCCGCTGGTCGCTATATGCCCTCCGTTCCATTCGCGATTCGATTGTGCGGGCCGACATGCAGGGAATGCAACGGCATCCATACCGGTAGCGGTTTGCGTCGCCGTGCTTGGAGCTGCGGACTGTGTTGCGTTGCGGCTGGCGGTAATCGGACGGGTTTCTGCTTAAGGTCGGGGACATCGGCACGGAAAGCTCCTCAAAGCTGTTGTTGCCGCACCGGAGTGCCCAGGGCGGTCTCGATCTACATGCGCGGCACCGGTCGCAACCACCGATGCTGTGAGACATGGTGTCCCCGATGTCATGAGATCGTGTGTCCACGATGCTCTGAGACAGGACACACAAAGCAATGAGACCCAGCGTCCACGAAGTGATGAGATTTGGTGTCCACGATGTCACGAGATAACACACCAAGTGCGTGGACTGGCGCTACCATCAAGCGCTACTCGCCACGTCAACCGTCAAGATGTCCAAGACCGAGACGGGACTAATTCCATCCTCGCCACCGTGCGCAAAGCCATAACTGCAGCGGTCAGATCCTCCCCCGGCACCAGCGCCAATCGGGTGGCCGAGCGGATGTTCCTTGCCGATTGGCAAGATTGGTTTCCGGTACGCGGTGCGGCGGCGCCGGGAGTCCGGACACTGGATTGCGAACGGCCAACTGGTCCAGCCAAAGGCTTGTGGGAGCCGGTCTCGTTGCTTGACACCTTCGACGTCCCGTTCACCTCGCGGGGCAGTTTCCAGCCGCAGGCCCTCGCCGAGAACGCATCGCTGCTTGGATCGGTACCCTACTGGCTACGTCGGGATCACGAGCCCGCACCTCTGTGGAAGACTGCGCTCGGACACATCGGCGCCAGCGACCACCCCACCAGAATTGATGCGATCAACAGTTCGGGATTGCCCTACACGCCTGGCGCCCCGGGCGTGGGGCCGGCCAGACCTCCCCTTCGCCTCCGCAACTTGGTCTAGACGAGCTGGATGGGATTACCGCTCCGCCGCCCGGCCCGAGCCTATGCAACGTATCGACGATCGAGAGTCAACTGGTTGGCAAGAGACATTACATCAGGGTCATCAGCAAAGAGATGCTGCAAACGGTCAATCTTCTGGTCGGCCGACTCAATCCAGTTCCGGGCTTCCACGTCCGACGGCCACCGATTCCATTCCGACAGCGGCTAAGACGCCCCAAAATAGCCCGCCCTCCCGTTCCTACGGCGTCGAAAAGGTCACCGCTGCGACTGCGGACGGTGATTCGGTCCACCGGGGAATTAGAAGCGCAGATGGCGCGAATCGTTTCGGGTATTGCGGCGAATGTGCTGTTGTACGCTTCAAGGGAGGTGAACCGACTTTGGCTGTTCTTCACGACATCGGCAAGGTCACGCCGCACGGTAGAAAGCCTGACGCCGGTCCGCGAGTTTCGCCGACAATTGCTGATCGTCAGGGGCGGACTGGCCTAAAGATCAAGTTCACGCCTAACCTGGGCGGTGAGGTCGACGGGCGATGCGACAGACACCGTGAGCGTTCCGCGGTACACGCGGTGATGGTCGCGTGCAGTCATCGCCCACGTGCCTTGGACTTCAGCCAAACCGGCGGTTCGAAGCACTAGGACCATATGGTCTTCGTCAGAAGTCCACGCCTGCCTCGGCCGTAGGTCTCCAACACTCATCTCGATGTCGACGGACCCCGAGTTCCTGAACTGCGTAGCGCTAGGCAACGACGGAACGTAGGGACTCGAGGCGGCGTACTGCACATGCTGGTAGCGAAGCATTTCCGCGGCAGAAGCGGATGGGAGCGGTCCCCATTCCCGAGGCGGAACAGGTAGCTCGGACCGGATGTTCTTTCGTTGTGGGTCGACCCAGTCGAGAGCGTCGACGTCGCCCTCGAGGTGGATTCTCAACTCCACATCCGTCAGATAAGTGTCGCTCTCGTTCACGATCGTAAACCTCACGTCGCCGAGTCGTGCTGAGACCGTCTCGTCGAAAGCGGATGGCCAGCTCGCACGTACTTCATCGCCCCATGCGTCGATCTGGCTCTCATAGGCTTCTCTCGTACGCGGTTCCGGTTTCTCACCGATGAGCGCAGACATGCGTGGAATGGTCAGGGCCGCGATCTCTGCGAAGTTCGTGAACGAAGCCGGGCTCTCCGCCCGGACATGAAGTTCGTACGACTTCCACCTCTTGACCGTGACAGCCTCGATCCATGGATCGACGCTAAGGCTCCGATTGCACGTTACGAAGGTTGCTGATCCTAGTGATTCCACGCGAACTTCGGTCTCCGGCGTTGACGCTGTGGCCCTGGCCAGCAACATCGCGATCTCTTCCGATTTCGCCTGCCGGGTTTCGCCGTCGGCACGGAAGTAGATTCCCCCGTCGACGAGGCCCTCACCGTTTTTCTTACAGACGAACATCGAAAGGCCGTCAGTAGGCGGGTCGACGATGACGAGCAGCACTTCATTCCCGTCGTCGACGGGCAGCCGCTGAACGTCCCACTTCGGCCCGTCCGACGACAGGTACGGCTCGAGGTTGCGGGAAAGTTCCATCATCTCGATGGGAGGGTTTCCATCCGCACCATGGACGCTGACCCCGAGAATCATTATGGCGTGGCCTTCAAACGCCTGCGCAGCGACCTCGGGCCGACGGTTGGCGGCCCCGAGGATGAACTTGACTAGCTTCGCCTGGCCGATCTTGGTTCTTAGATCAACAGCACTTTTCACTTCAAGATAGTGACGCTCGACCGTGTCGCCACGTTCCACGACTGCATCGACGAGCTGTCGAACAGCTATCTCCCCGCGCGGAAGCCTGTCGATTACAAGCTCAGTCATAGAATTTCCATTCAGCGATTTCATCCGCGGCCGCCAAAGTACTCGGCCGGCCCAGCCGACACGCCGAAAGGCTAGGTCTGGGTGGCCAGCTCATAGAGCACCGTGCCTGAGACGCTGTAGCCGACATTAGTAAGTGCAGGTGCGATAGCGCCCACAACAAATTTCATGGATGCTCCCTTCTGAGCTGTTCCGTAAATTCTCCCTCGAGTCGAGTTTCTGACTTTCGAAACAATAGGTGCGAGAAATGAGAAGCAGCAAACAAGACAAGCAACTACAGCGGCCCATGGAAGAGTCGAACTTCCAACCGCACACCCAGGCCTAGCCCGTCGGACGACGTCTAACCATAACCTACCGCTGATCTCCGGCAGCGACTTCATCGGCAATATCGAAGGGTTTTACAACACTCGGCGCCCGGAACTCATCACGCGCTTACCGCCGGTCCAGGGAAGTCCACTATGGCGATCAGCAGCCACAAATTGCAGGCGCAATAGAATGCACTAAATCCGCTCTCCGAAATGCCTGCGGCAGCTCGTACCGGGTACGCACAAGAGCTCATACGTCCAAGCCTCTAACGCCACCCTTCAATCATGCTACCGCCCCAACAAGTTGCATGAGCTCGCTGTAGTCGGTGACGACCTCGTATGTCACGGTCTCATCGTGCTTGCGATTGATCGCGGCGAAGAACTTGCGGGCGCATTCGATCTTTGCGTCTTCGATTCCCTTGAGTTGCATCGACGACAAGGAGCCCTTGGTCTCGGCGATGAAGTACACGTGCTTGACCTGGCCTTCCTGGAACGCAATGGCCCAGTCGGGGTTGTAGTCGCCAACCGGGGTGGGGATGAAGAACCCGCGCGGCAGCTTCGCATAAACGACGACCTCTGTGCTGGTATCCAACTCGGTCACAAAGTCGCGCTCGATCTTGGAGTCGGTGATCACGTAGTCGTAGATGTGTTTTTTAAGCTTTTCTCCGGCCTTCGCGAAGTCCTGCTTCGTCTGGTTCGCGGTGAAGATCGCCGTGTCGTGGCGCTCAGCGAGGGTGTCGTACGTCAGGTGCTCGACGATGACGGTGGCCTTCTGCTCATTGATGAGACGCGCGGCCTCGGTGATGAATTGCTCCGGGTTCTGTCGGTACTTCGCGAACGTCGTTGGCTTTATCTTGCTCAGTATCACTCCGGCCGTGCGACGGGTGAGCTTCGTCTTTTCCGTGATCTCGCCGAGGAGGTCGTACTTGATTTGAGAAGCCGAAGAGACTGCTTCCCCATGGGTTCTCGTCGAATTGACGGTGAATCCACTCCCATCGGACAGATCATCGGCGTCAATAGTCGCGCGTTGCTTGCCGGATTGTACGACGTACTGCATCGCGGTGACGTTGAGGTGAACGTCCAGTTCAGTGACGCACTTACTGATCAATTCGGTGGCATCGAACTCGACTTGGTAGATCGCCTTGTGGTTGATTCGACTCCAGAGTTCTTTGAACTCCTTCCTCGCAAAGTTTTCCTCGTTTATGGGAATCTTCTTCGGCTTGCGCCCATTGCTCACGAAGTCGATGTTCAGGTAGAGCGAATCGACAAGTGGCCATATAAAATCAATCACTGGCCTGAGCACATCCGAGGTCGGATCCGCCAGAGTACCCTCATCGCGCGCTGCCCTGTATACGTCGGAAATGGTGTCGTCATCATTGAGATAGTCGTTTTTCACGAGGTACTTGTATAGGACGTTCGCCAACACCTCCTCGATGACACTCTCGCCGGACGCAGTCACATACGTCTTTCCGAGGAAGTACTTGACGCTTGCTTTGCGAGGTCTGGAGGCGAGAGAATCGCTGATCTCCTTCTGCAAACCCGCTACAAAATCGGTGTAGGACTCGTCAGTAACTACGGTCAGCTCGTTGATGTCGTGCACGGTGGCAGGATTATCCATCCGCTCGCCGCGCTGATCCACCGACAGCCGGAGCCCTCGGCCAATCTCCTGGCGGCGGGAGACGGTGTTATCGCTCTTCTTGAGCATGCCCATGACAAAGACATTCGGGTTATCCCACCCCTCACGTAGCGCCGAGTGAGAGAAAATGAATCGTACCGGCTCAGCGAACGACAGCAGCCGTTCCTTGTCGCGCAGAATCAGATCATAGGCGTCGGTGTCGACCGACTGGCCCTTCTCGTCTCCGGCCTTCTTCACCTCTCCATCGACCAGTCGCTTGGACTTCTTGTCGATCGAGAAGTAGCCCTGATGGGTGGCCTCGACCGCGATGGACTTAAGGTGACTACGGTAAGCCTCAGCGTTCGCATCGAGCGACAACTGGCTCAGCTCGCCCCCGACAAGCTCGTTGTATTCTTCGACGAAGGTGCGAGCGTAATCGCCGAGAGTGTCCTCGCGCTCGTAGTCGCGGTATTTGGCCACCTCATCGATGAAGAAGAGCGAGAGCACTTTGATTCCTTGGGCAAATAACTCGCGTTCCTTATCGAGGTGGGCGCGGATGACCTCTCGGATCTGGATCCGGCGCTTGGCCTCGTCGGTCACGTCCTCTGTAGCCTGCCCCGCGCTCACGAAATCGCCGTTGCTCAGCTCGATCAGATCTCGATTGGCGTCGATGTCGTTGACATACAGGCCCTTGTATGCCTCGATGCCACCAGACACATCGTGCAGGTTCGCACCAACGTCAAGTCGTTTGACCTGCCGCTTGATGCCGTTCTTGGTCTGCACCTCCAGCTCAACGCGTGCACGCGGCTTCGCGCCCTTGGCGATCTCGATTCCCTCGAGGTACAGGTACGCGGTGCTGCCCGCCAGACCCTTGACGAAGATGCCACGCACCGAGATCTTTTTCACTAGCTTTTGGTTATACGCATCCAGCGCGTCGAGGCGGTGAACCTTGTTGTGCTCAACCTTGTGAGTGGCTGAGTATCGCAGCACCATCAGAGCGTCAAACCGGCTCAATGCTTCCAAGGACTTGGGCGCGCCGATCTTCTGCGGCTCGTCAATGATGACGATCGGCCGGTTCGCGCTGATAACGTCGATGGGGCGCCGGGACTGAAAATCGTCCAGCTCATCGTAAATCCGACGGTTGTCCTTGCCTGTTGCGTTAAACGCTTGGATGTTGATGATCATCACCTGCACGCCAGCGTCGGAACTGAACCTCTCCAGCTCGTGCAGTTGACTCGAGTTGTAGACGAACGACCGGGGCTTGGATCCGTAGGTCTCCTGAAAATGCTCAGCGGTTATCTCAAACGATTTCCTTACGCCCTCGCGGATCGCGACGCTTGGCACCACGATGATAAATTTCGACCAGCCATAGCGCCGGTTCAACTCCATAATCGTCTTGATATAGACGTACGTCTTGCCTGTTCCTGTTTCCATTTCGATGTCGAGGTTTATCGGCCCGGCTTTGCTCGGGACGAGCGACGTCGACAACGGCAGATTCTGGCTGCGCTGGACTGCGTGGACATTCTCCAACAATTGCGTGGAGCTCACCTCGACCGCAGCGTTCCGAAAGCCCGAGTCATCCGTGAGAGTCGGAAGTACGCGCCGCCCCGGGTCAATCCGGTAACTTACCCCGTCGTCGCGTGGCTGCCCCGCGAAACAGTCGACGACTGAGCCAACTGCCTCCGTCTGGTATTTCTGGATTTTGAACTGAAGTTTCATCAGGCTAGATTGCCTTGACATCAGTCGCAGGCGATACCTCGGCGAAGACCTGCTCGGCGTTGATGCGGTCCGCGTCGGTCGCGAAGCCCGAGTCACGGAATACGGCACGCAACGGCGCTCGGCTCGCGATCTCGCGAACAACGACCGTGCTCATGTTGTCGGCAAAGCACGCGATGAGCGCGCCTTCGTCGACCACGAAAATATCGCATCCATCAACCGTCTCGACGGTGATAAGCAATGTCAGATCCAACCCCCAGTCGAGCAGGACTTGAAAAAGTAAATCTTCGGAGGTGCGGTCAGGTTTCACACTGTCGTTGTAGAGAGAAAGATCGTCCTGAAAAAGCGTATCGGGTGTGCGCCTCACTTCAGTCAAGTTCGAGGAATCCACACGGAGCGCGCGAAACCCTATATCAGAGGCCGGGCCCGCGGCGACCAGCTTCTGGCCAGCTCGGCGGATGCGTTCACGGCTCAACTCGGCGATGTTGGCGAAGCCCGACTGAGCCGCTACTGTGCTGGGAGCGGCCTTCTCCGCCAGCTGGACCATAATGAATTTCCGGACTCCACCATCGCGCGCGTTTGCCTCCATCACCGCAGCAGCCATTGAAGACGATCCCGCGAAAAAGTCGAGCACGACCGAATCACGGTTCGTGGCCGCTTCGAGCACATGGAGAAGGAGCCCGACAGGTTTTGGTGACTCGAAGATCGTACCGTTCCCGAAAAGTTCGGCCATCTCTCGTGAGCCCGCCGAATTAAAGGGCGCAAAGTCCCAAAGCGTCGTCCACGTAGCGCCGTCCTTTACCTCAGCGAGAAATCGCTTCAGCTTTGGCGCACCGAGGTCGTCCTTCCCGAAGTAGATCGAGTCCTCTTCAATCAGGTGCGCAATCCGTTTGGCGTTGAATCGCCAATTCCCACCATTCGATGGCCGATGAATCATGCCGTTCCGCGGATTGGCTATGGGAAAATTGAGAGATTCAACGTAGCGCCCGCCTTTCACGTTGGCCGTGAGATCACCAGCTACCCATGGTCCTTTGGGATGATTGTCCGGGTTCTTGTAGCGCGCGATCTGATCATCTGAGCGAGGGCGCAGCCGAAGGCCTGACAGGTCGGTGCGCGCATAGACGAGCATGTAGTCATGCTGTGCACCCATTACACGATCGTTTGGCGGGGTGTTTCGCTTCTTCCAGATAATCTGCGCGACGAACTGTCGCTCGCCGAAGATTTCGTCGCATAGCCGTCGCAAGTTTGCGACCTCGCCATCATCTAGGGAAATAAAAATGAGGCCATCATCAGTCATGAGTGATCGCGCGAGCTTGAGGCGCGGATAGATCATGCTCAACCAATCCGAGTGGAATCGCCCGTTCGACTCGGTATTCACTACCAGCCGATTGCCGCTTTCGTCGGCTTGCCCGGACCGTGCAAGGTACTTCGCGGTGCTCTCCGAGAAGTCATCGTCGTAGACGAAGTCTTTTCCGGTGTTGTAGGGCGGATCAATGTAGATCAGTTTGACCTTGCCGAGGTACGACTCCTGCAGCAGCTTGAGAGCATCGAGGTTGTCACCCTCGATGAAGAGATTCCGCGTCGAATCAAAGTTGACAGAATCCTCGCGCATAGGGCGCATGGTCTTTGCAATTGGAGCGTTCGCCGCAAACAGAGCCTCCCGCTTTCCCGGCCAATCGAGCTGATAACGCTCTTGCGGGCCTTCGATGACGTGACTAGACAGCTCTTGGCGTAAGAGATCGAAGTCGATAGCGCGCGCCAGATTGCCCTCGTCGTCGACGCCTTCGGTAATGACCGTGGGGAAGAGTTCAGCGATCTTGTCGAAGTTCCGCTCGGTCAGGTCGGGCGAGTGCATTTTCAACTTCTCCACGGGGATTCCTCGGTCTTTGGTGTTGCAGGTTCGGTGAGCGCACTGAGCGCAGCGGTTCGATCGCGAAGCTGTCGTCGGAGTTCTACCTTGCGATTGAATTGGGGCTCAGCGCGGAGTTTCTTGTCCATGGCGGCTATTTCGCGTTCAAGCTTGCGGCATTGTTCTATCCTGCCAGCGGCCACCGACATGTCCTCACCCGGGCGCAATGCGATAGGCAGGATGGGTGTGAGCAGGCCGATGTAAAGGCCGGACAGATCGCGGGAAGGGGGCAGCGGTGCTCGTGTCGCCTCCGCCCCCTGCCAGTCCGTCGTGAAATAGACGCCGAGTCGCTGCATTCCGGCGATCTGCTTGTAGGCGGCGGTCATTCGCGTTCTGATCTGATCGCCGCTACCGCGGCTGATCTCGAAGACGATCGGAAACGGGATGGCCTTGTCGATGGCGGCGAGGACGGCATCACTAACATCATCGTCTTTGGCGTCGATCGCGAAGATCTGGATCTCGGGGACTAGTACGTCACCGCGGAGATGGATCGTTTCGTCGGAGAGTTTGTATGCCCAGGTAATTCGCTGAATTTCGGAGACGAACTTATCGCGCACGGCAAACGAGATCATTGCGTTCTCGTAGAACTTGGTCTTCGGGACGACACGACCAAACTTTGCGGCCGCTGGCCAGCGATAGAGCGGCGCAATCATTCGACGGCTCCACTGGCCGGGTCCACAACGGCTAGGAAGGCGACCAATTCGAAATCATCGAGTCCGCTGATGGCCTGCGTCAGGGCAGTAGTTCGAACTCCGGTGAACAGGCTATCGAGGTCAAGTTCCTCGGTCACGTCGATCATTGACCGGATCGCTGCGGTGAGCAGGTCGGAGTAGTGGCTCATCTCCGCGCCCCCACGAGTCGCGGTATTGAAGATGCGACAGACGCTGGCGACGGGATCATCGTACACACGGCATCCGATGCGGATCAGGTCGAGCAGATGCTTGACCTCTGTGTGGTCGGCGATGACATTGCCCTCGTTGTCGAGGTAGATGAGATAGTGCGGGTGCAGGCGATTGCCACGGTTGATGGTTTCGTCGGCGTTGACGTTTCGCAGCGCGAAGAGCGCCCCGGGGTACAAGCCCACCTCTGGCCGAGCGGGCACGACAGCATGTAACCCCTTGGGTGCCGCAGCTAGATCGCCGTACTCCTTGACGTAGCCGAGTAGGTCCATGCGGAAGTCGTTCAGGCCGAGGTCGGTGATGGAGACTCCAGTGCGCACATCCTCTAACTCGATGACTTCGTCCTGAAGCTTGCGGAGCTGCTCCCTCCGGAAGGCAGTGTCGCTGGACTGCTGCGTAAGTATGTTGTCGTCCGCGGTTGCTGCGAGGTCGGCGATCACCATGCGGCTTTCAACGCGTTCCTTGAGGTTGATGTACTCGTCGAGCGAGATGTCCGGCCAGAAGTTTACGAGCTGGATCTGAGCGTTCGTGGAGCCGATACGGTCGATACGCCCGAACCGCTGGATGATGCGCACTGGGTTCCAGTGGATGTCGTAGTTGACCAGGTAATCGCAGTCCTGGAGGTTCTGGCCCTCACTGATGCAGTCCGTACCGATGAGCACGTCGATGTCTCGGGACTCTTTGGGCATGAGGATGTCACGAGACTTCGATCGCGGGGAAAACAGCGTCAGCAATTGCTGGAAGCTAAAGCCCTTGCCGAGGGTCGTGCGGGGGGTGTTCTTGCCGGTGACGATGCCTGTTTCAAGGCCACTGCTGGCGAGAAATGGAGCGATCTCGCGGTACAGGTAGTCGGCGGTGTCGGCGAACGCGGAGAACACCAAAACCTTTTGGTTGCCTGAGTTAATCGGAGAGCTCACCTTGGCTACGATGCGTCGCTTGAGTTCAAGAAGTTTCAGGTCGTGTTCCGGTGTGATCACGTTCATCTCGCCCAGCAGGTCCGCGATAATTGCCTGGTCATGATTCAGGTCGCGTTGCCATGACTCCACATCCATGTCGGCCAGCTCGATGCGCACCTTCGATCCCACCACCGCACCTGTTGGAACTTCGAAGTCATCGTCGTCGGCCTCAATATCGCCAAACTCGTCGGATAGGTTCGCGACCGAAGCCGCATGCCCCTCCACTGTGTCGAGAGTTCCGTCATGCGCCGTTGCCAACCTACCGAGGGTGAGCCGAAAGGCTTCGACCGAGCTTTCGAGGCGCTTGAGTAGGTTTGTGGTCATCAGACGCTTGAGGCCACGTTCTCGATTGATGTGCCCCAGGTTGGCCACGGCGCTATTGCCCTGCGGGTCGTATAAGCGCTCGTACTTCTCGCGCCGACTCGGGAACACATAGCTCAGCGGGGCGTAGATCGCTAATGTGAGCGACGAGAGCTGCTCGAAGATCTCATTAAACGTCGGCACGTCCGGTAGGTCAGTCAGCGGTGCACGCACTGACTCCGGCGGCAGCCGGTGGGGAAACGCACCGATCTCAGTCGTATCGTAAAACGCTTGGATGTGCTTGCGGGAGCGGGCGATCGTGACTGCGTCAAGCAGTTCAAAGAAGTCGAAATCTAACCGTGCCAAAATAGTTTCAGCGGTGCGGTCTTCGACGGGCAGTTTGGCCCACTCGTTAAACACTCGTTGCGCCTGACGGAAGACCTCTTCGATGCTTGTGGAAATGTCGAGCTTGGCCGAGAGCTGCTGAGAGTCGCCCTCGTAGGCCAGCGCCAGCTGATTGCGCAGGTCAGTGAACTGGTTGTTGACCGGGGTGGCCGAAAGCATGAGCACCTTGGTCTTCACACCCTGCTGAATGACCTGCCGCATCAACCGTTGGTAGCGGGTCTCCTTCTCAGTCGTGAAGTCGGCGTTCCGGAAGTTGTGACTTTCGTCGATCACGACAAGGTCGTAATTGCCCCAATTCACCCGGTCGAGCGGGATACCTAACGATTCTCCCCTTGTCCGAGACAGGTCAGTGTGCGCGAGAACGTCGTAGTTGAGGCGGTCGGACGCGAAGATGTTCGTCGTCAGGTTGGCGTTGTAGTTGGTCCAGTTCTCGGCGAGCTTCTTGGGGGCAAGGACGAGGACCGATTTGTTGCGCAGTTCGTAGTACTTAATGACCGCAAGCGCAGTGAAAGTCTTCCCGAGTCCGACGCTGTCGGCGAGGATGCATCCGTTGTAGGTTTCAAGTTTGTTGATGATTCCCGTTGCGGCGTCGCGTTGGAAGTTGTAAAGGCTCTTCCAGATCGCGCTGTCTTGGTAGCCGGTCAAATCGTTTGGGAGGACATCCTCGCTGAGGTCTTCAAGAAACTCTGCGAACAGGTTGTACAGAATCAGGAAGTAAATCCGGGACGGGGAGTTCTCTGCATACACCGACGCGATGTGGTCATGGACCGCCTCGGTCACGTCGTCGAGTTGATCAGAGTCGTGCCATAGCTGATCGAAAAGCTGCACGTATTGCGATGTCATCGGGGCTTCATCAATCTTCGTCACGAAGTTTGAGACCGAATTACCGCGTTCATAACCCAGATCAGCGGCAGTGAACCCCTGGATCGGCTGGTACGTCGCCTTGTCGTCAACGGTTGCGAACTGTTGCATCGGGGCGCCAGTCGTATTCGACTTAAAACGCACTTTGCGACGCACCCACTCTGCGCACTCCCTCGCGATCGCCCGCTGGGTCATCTTGTTGCGCAGGCGAATCTCAAATTCCGACCCGTACAGAGTCGACTCACCATTGCGGGCGTGAGGGATGAAAAACTCGCGCCGCTCCTTGGACACCCGATCCGTCGCCTTCGCCGTGACAAACGAAGGGGACGTGAAGATGAACTGAAGTTCTTCGATCCCGTTCAATTCTTTCTTCAAAGCCTCGAAGGCGAAGATTGAAAAGGTCGACGCGGCTATGCGAACCTTCGAGCCGGGCACAATCTCCGACTTGAGGTCGTCACCCAGCAGCTCGTTTACGTTATCAATGATGTGCACGCGACCTCACCCCCACTACATTTGCGGACCGTGGCGTTGTTCCGCGCCACTCGCCGATTCCCTGACGAAGAGCGCACTGATAGTGAAACAGAGTCGGTACTTCGTCACTTGATCCCACCAATTGGCGCAGCGCCATCCGTTGCCCCACCGGAACGCACCCAGCCATCGACTTCGCTGCATTGAAACTTCCATAGACGCCCGACGCGATGAGCTGGCATGTCCTTCGCGGCGATCCAGGCATAGACAGTGTCTCTGCTCACACCGAGGTGTTCCGCAATGTCTTCAACCGAGAGCCACCGTTCCGACATCGCACCCCCTCATTGCCAGTTTCACCGGATCTAAACCGATCGTATCGGGTTACCGCACTTCACTGCACAAAGCCGTCGCAGTCCGGACGTGCGAGGCGATGGTGGCACTCGACCACCATTTATTCCGGTTCCGATCGACTTTCGCGGAAAGCAAGAATGTGCCGCGCATGGAGTAATCAACGTCACCAACCTGTTGATGTTATTCGCTACACAAAAATACGGGCACAGCCCCGAACCGAAAGGCCCACCATGACCACGATTCCCTTAAGCCAGAATTCACCATTCGCTGAAGGTCGCAGGAGGAGCCTCGAACGCTGGTTCTCCCGGGACATGAAGCAGTTCGGTTCTGACCCGACGACATCATTACTGGGCGCCTTCGACAATATCGTCACCGCGGAACTGTCCGCTGGGCCACAATTCAGCGAGGACGAAGCCTTCGGACTGCTCGCTTTGCATCAGGGGTGCATTTCTGCGCCCTTGGACGTGGGGACCTTCTTGGCCCAGGATATGCAGGATGACCCTGAGACCTACGAACCCACGGCAGAAATGCTCGCAAAACTCCGCGCGCTCACGGTGACGCAAGACTGGGCAATTCGCATGCTGCTCGCCGTGCACGAGGAACGCCGGCAGAGCACCCCCACCCTTACCCTCAAGGAACTTGGATTCCCAATCGAATAGCCTCTGACGCTGTGGGGTGCCGACACCTGGATTGACCTCCACTCACGGTTGGTCGCAGATTTTGCCGCGGCCACCGCCACGTCGACGATCGCTTTCTCGGCGGTGTACTTCGCGATAGGAGCAACAGGGGTGGAGTTATTGCCGCGCATGACCTCCATATGAAAGACGCATCCCTCTATTACGTGACCGGCCTGCTCACCGACGGGCAGTTGTGGGTGTCCACCTCCACCGAAACGCTTATCGAGGGCCTCGTACTGGGCTGCTCCGAGGGAGCTGATCATGCGGCGCGCGCGAAGCTCCGACACAATTTCCTCCTCGCGGCCGCCACCGCATGTCAGGAGGGACTGATCGAGCACGCGATAGAGGAGGGCAAGTGGAATGAAGATACGGCGCCGACATGGGAGCGAGATCGGTTGCGCGCAAACAAAGCCGGACGAGGCCCAAGCGCTGGTGTGTGGAGTTGCGCGGCGCCCCTCGTGCTCGTGCAATCCTCGGACGCGCGGGCACGGACAAAACGGACCGCCGTAAAAGGCAATGTTTTGATTCTCGAGGCGCGTACGCCGGCGCACTTACTGATCAGCCTAAAGAAGCTGGGGATGGTAGATGCGGGTCACGTCAACGGCAAGAGCAAGGTACACGAACCCTACCTTTAAGATTGTTTTCGAAATCTCGGTCTCTGTCTACGCATGACTCTTGTGACGGACCTCCACGCGGGCGCAGGACATTGCAGGACCAGCGTTGCCAAAATTACTCGTTCGAGTTTGTAATAACTCTGGCAAAGCTTGCAGGTGCCGCGCATGGACTACGGGGCGGCAGATACCTGCCGTCGAAAAATTTACATCATTCGAGTACAGCCACCCTAAGGAACGACCATGACGAACAACGATTCTGACTACACCGCAGCCGAAATTATTGACGAGTGGAGCACAAATGACCGCCTTCTGAGGCTCTTACTCTCATACGCCGCGGAAATTGAAACCATCTGGGGAGACGAGCTTGCCCCTAAGCCTGCCCTCGACAGGCCCATCCTCGCGAGCACCACAGAAACGGGCTTTAACCCGTCCGAAGCAATGTACGCGGCAATGGTCCGACTCCTCCTTGAAGATGACGGCATTCCAACCGCGCAAAGCTCATCAGTGGTTTGCAACCGTGGCCTGCTCTCCCAGTATCGCGACTTGGCAGCTGAACCCAGTCTGGTCGTCCAGCACATTCTTAGCCGATAGGGGTTCTATCGATTCCGCGACGCTACGCACTGGTCAGGCTAGTACTCGTTGTGCTCAGCGATGGCCTTGTCCACAGAGTCGAGGGGTGCCCATTTCAGCAACCGTGCGGGATCAACCAAATCGGCTGGCGTGACTGTCACGATTCGGTCTTTGAACCGGTCGACGAATGGTTCGTAGGCAAGGACGTCATCGGCTTCCATGAGCATCCTGGAGCCCTCGACGACTAGGTCGTAATTGACGGCGACGAAGGCATAGGTCCAAGGCGCGACCCGTTCGACCCAACCGTCCGTTCGGACGACGTCATTGGCTTCGTCTTCTTCGGCATCGAGAGCGTCATACATCCAGTTGTCGACCGCACGAAGCATCATGGTGACCTGGTAGTCCTCATATGTCTCGTCTCCGTAGATCTCACGGCCACGCTGGTCTGGGTCAACGTCCTCACCGTCCCGGAGCTCTTTCGCCAGATCAGCGCATGGCCCGGCGAGGGCGATGCGCGCTGTGGTTTCCGGGTCACCGTTCGTTGATGACGACCTTACTTCGCACCAACCGCCGGAATCCCGCTCGATGGACTCGAAGCTGTTCCCGAGATAGATAGAAGCGAGAGCATGCGCGACGCCATGCTGGGCCTCGACTGTAGACAATCTGTCGGAGAGATTGTGTTCCTTTGTCATGATTCGGTGGGCTCCGTGGTGCTTGATCGAGAACTCGGACCGTACGAGCTTACTTAGCCCGAGTGACGCTTTGCTTCGCATAGAGCGCGGCCGTACTCGCGAGCCGACGAGTCTTCCCCTCGATGCGAGGCCGCCGTGGGCCACCGGAGTCACGACGAAGCTCGTTGGGTTCTCGCAGAAACCTGGCAGATGCCGCGCATGACGTGTGTGGACCGCGGAACACCTCGATCCGCACATCGAACCGGAAGCACAGAACCATGACCATTTTAATTACCCACACGTCGCCCAGGGCGACGCTCCTCACCGCCGATGAGGTCGCCAATCGGCTCCGCGTCCCCCTCGCGACTCTGTACAAGTGGCGTTCCGTCGGCGGAGGTCCTGAAGGATATTTCGTCGGACGCCACCTGAGATTCACAGAGCAAGCCGTCGATTCTTGGTTCACCGGCGGCGGAAACAAGGCAGCCAATATCGTTGCCAAAATCGCTGCCAAGACCTCGGCAAAGGCCGCCGCTCGTGGCTAACCGCACGCTTGGCGTCGGCGGCACGCCCTTTGGCAAAATATCTACTCGACCGCTCCCGAACGGAAATGTGCAAGCGAAAGCTCGTATTCGTTTCGAGATCGGTGGAAAACTGTATCCGTTTACAGCTCAAGGAGCTGACGACGACTTCGCGATAGCTGCCCTGAAAGCCAAATTGCTCACCGCGACAGAGCCGGTACGCAAGCGCAGACCCACCAAGGATGTCGATGGCGTGACAATTCGACCCGAGTTCACCACGGCCATCGAGAAGATTGAGCCTGAAACTCTAGTTAGGGATGCCATCGCGCTGTGGTTGCGGTCAATCGATGGCGACCCGCTACGCCGGGCACAGACTCGGGATACGTATCGTCAAACTGCGAGGCAGTCACTCCTATTTAAGTATGGCAACACCGAGGTCGGTAACCTCGATGCGGGCCGACTCAAGCGCTACTTCACGACGCTCGCTCAAACCCAGCCGTCCTTGGCTCGCCGAGCAAGATGGATGCTTCAGCAAGTGCTCGCGGACGCTGTGCTGGACAAGGCGCTCCCACACAACTTGGTGATGGATACACCTAAAGTGAAGCGACCCGAGCACGAACAACCTGAAGTTCTCACTATTGAGGACTTTCAGAAGATGAGGCAGTTGATAGTTGACTGGCGCACGGCCCGCGCCGGCCTCGGTGGCGCACAACGAGACCGTTCCTTTGTACTTACGGACGTCGTTGAAATTCTGGGCGGGACTGCGCTACGAATCAACGAGCTCCTAGGGCTGCGGCACTCCGACGTCGATTACGAGCAGGGAACGGTCGCCGTGTGCGGAACCCTCGTCGAGCTGGACGGACTCGGCCTTAGATTCCAGCCTCGGACCAAGACCCCCGCGGGCATGCGCACAATCACCTTGCCTCGTTTCGCCCTCGACGCTCTCCAGCGGCAGGCGAAACTCAATGGACACGCAGAATACATCTTTTCTACCGGGACCGGAAACTTCGTGAACTCACACAATATCGCCCGGTCATGGCGCGCAGCCCGCACCGAATCCCCACTCGTCTGGGCAGAGATGAAGTCCCTCCGCGCGTCCGTCGCGACCTGGATTGAGAACGAATCAGGCCTTGCTGCCGCGTCAGCGCAGCTCGGGCATGCGGTCGCAGTAGTTGGCGGCTCGAAGGTCACCGCGAAGTACTACATCGGCAAGAAGGGCCGCAAAATTGTCGACAACTCAGAGATACTTGGCGACCTTGTCGGACCCAATGTGGCGAATGAAAGTGGCGACTGAATTTTCGGGACAAACAACAAACCCCCGCAATCCCAATGATTGCGGGGGTTTTCTTGTGCGCCCGAAGGGATTCGAACCCCCAACCTTCTGATCCGTAGTCAGATGCTCTATCCGTTGAGCTACGAGCGCATGTCAATCCCGCGAACTTTAACGCCCGGAGACAACTTGAAAACTATACCAGCTAACGGAGGCTCCTCGCGCCGCGGCCCGGTTCGAACGCGCCAACGCCGGCAAAATCAACCCCTGTTATCGCTTGCAGTCGGGTGCTTTACTAACCGGGTGAACGAGACGAGTCGTACCGAACGAGAATCCTTTGACTACTCCGACCTGCGCGCCGTCTTCATTAACTGCACCCTCAAACGCAGCCCGGAGGTGAGCAACACCCAGGGAATCGTTGACCTCAGCGCCCGAATCATGAGGGAACAGGGAGTGCAGGTCGACCTCATTCGTGCCATCGACCATGACATCGCCACCGGGGTCTACCCCGATATGACCGAACACGGTTGGCCAGCGGATGCCTGGCCGTCGCTATTTGCGACGGTGCAAGCCGCCGATATCCTCGTGCTGGCCGGTCCGATCTGGCTCGGCGACAACGGCTCGGTGACCAAACGCATTGTGGAAAGGCTCTACGCTCACTCGGGTGAATACAACGAGAAGGGACAATACATCTTCTACGGCAAGGTCGGCGGGGCGATCATCACCGGCAACGAAGACGGCGTGAAACACTGCACGTCGAACCTGCTTTACAGCCTTCAGCACGTTGGCTATTCGATCCCACCCGCCGCCGATTCCGGCTGGATCGGCGAAATCGGACCTGGCCCGAGTTACCTCGACGAGGGTTCGGGCGGCCCGCAGAACGACTTCACCAACCGCAACACAACCTTCATGAGCTGGAATCTCATGCACCTCGCCTCGATCCTAAAGAAGAACGGCGGCATTCCGGCCTTCGGCAACCTGCGCCAGGACTGGGACCGCGGCGAGCGCTTCGGGTTCGAGCCGAACCCGGAATATCGGTAGCAATCTGAAGCACGGTTCGACAGATCGGGGAACCCAGCGCTACGCCAAACATTTTTGTTCTAGCCTTCGTTCGCGCCGCCCGCTCCCACACCGGGTGCACTCGACGAGTGCGACACCGGCGGCGAGCGCCGCCACGTGTGGCAACGGTTTCTGTCGGGGCTGTGACCTCTAGCATGGGGTGATGGTCATCGCCCGTTCCCGCCGCGCTGCGGGGCCGGGCAATTACCTCGCCATCGTCGTCTTTGCCGTGGTCTACCTGATCGTCGCCGCATATTGGCCCCGTCCGCTCTGGGTGGCTGGACTCTACCTCATCGCCAGCCTGATCTGTTTTGTGCTGTACGCCACGGACAAGCGGCGGGCGAGGAACGGCAGCTCGCGAGTGCCGGAACGCACCCTGCTGGTCTGGGGCTTCATCGGCGGTTGGCCTGGTGCCATCGTGGCGCAGCAGGTGTTGCGCCATAAGACCCAGAAGAAAAGCTTTCGCGAGGCGTTCTGGGCTACGGTCGTGCTCAACGGCGGCCTCTTCGTTGCCCTGAGTTCACCCGCGGTCGATCGATTAACGACTCACGCGGTGCAGACTTTCCTCACGCGGTGACTTCGGATTCTTCGCCGTCGCGTGGCGTCGCGACGGTATCCGGATCAGTCTGGGGGTAGATGCTTCGGGTTTCGAGGCGACGTCGCTGGCCCGGCATGAGGTCACCGAGGTACACCCGCGGCAGGATCTTCGCGATCGCAAGTGCCGCGTACATCACCGTGTTGATGGCGACGAAGGTCGCGAGGATGGCGAAGAAGTCGGATTGCAGTACCGACCCCGGCAGCAGAATCCCCAGGGGCATCAACATCATGCTGATCATGTGATCACCACCGGTCGCTCCGTGATCGGCTGCTTCACGTGGCCCCAGCTTCCCTGCCGTCCCAGCGTGATGTCGATGATTCCCTTGACGTAGACGGCGTTGAGGTACATATCAAAGAGCAGTTCCGGAAGCACCGTGACGGCAAGCGCGCGGGCCGCCCAGCCTCCCTTCCAGACGGAGACGACACGTTCAGTCGTGAAGATGGTGCCGATGCCCAGCCAGAAGGGGAACCACACCCAGGCGTCCACCGACAGCAGCGTTAGAACAATGAGAAAGAGAAAGGCCGAGAGGGCGATCGCGCTGTAGCCGATGCCGAGCTGTTGGGCCCAGTACCGCAGGGTGGACGGCGTAATGCCGTACGCGCCGATGTTTTCCAAAGCCCCGCGCTGCCAGCGCAGGCGCTGCACCCACAGGCTGCGCAGTGTGGGCATGACCTCGGTGACTACCGTGCACTCCGACGGCGAGATAATGAGCGCCCCGAGCGACTTCAACGCTATCGTCAGCTCGTTGTCTTCGGTGAGCGCTTGGGTATCGTACACATCACCGATTTGTCCGGGGAGCGTCGAACCGCGATTGCTCGCGACCGCCCGCAGCGCACGGGACCGGAACATGGATGCCGTTCCCGTCAGCACGAAGACCATCCCGCGGCGGCGCTTGATCTGAGCGGAGTAGCGCACGTACTCGTTGCGCTGCATCTGACCGAGTATTCCGCGGCCCGGTTCGCCGTAGAACAAACCTCCAACGGCCATCAGCGCACGATCACTGGTGAAACGGGCGACGCCGGTCTCGAGAAAACCAGCATCCAGTGTCGTGTCGGCGTCGACGATCATGATGATGTCGTTGTCGCCCTGATCGGGCAGAATGCGGGCCAGAACCTGGTTCAGGGCGCCCGCCTTCTTCTTGGTGTTGCCCAGCGATTCATAAACTTCGACTCCATGTTTCAGCGCCACGGCCACAGTGCCATCGGTGCAGTTGTCGGCGACGACGATGACCCGTTCGGGTCGGTGGGACTGCGACAAGAGCGAGCTGAGAGTGGCCGGCAGCGACGCTTCCTCGTTGTGGGCGGGAATCAACACGGTGATGGCGACGGGACCAGCGAAAACACCGCGCGTGGCTGCCATCACGATCTTGGGAGCGAGCGGGGCCCTGCGGTAGTTCGACGACCTTCGCGATTTGTTGGTCACCCGGCGTTCGATCAGGGCAACCCCTACAGCGAAAAATATCGCCAAGGCAACGGCGGCCAGCAGAACTCGGGGGGCTGGTATGTCCAGGGCATAGAGGTAGGTCCAAACACCGAGGAGCAAGCCTTCGTCGACGGCTTGGCCCGCTACGGGCTCGTCTGAGGCGACGGCCACCCAGAGCAGTGTCGCGGCGCCGACGGCAGTCGCGGCGACCAGCAGGCCTACCGAACGGCTAAACTTTTGTCCCCCCATAATGGGCACTGTAACGATCGGATCTGTTTACTTGCTGTGGAGTGACATTTTCTCGGCAAGTAGCCAGTTTGGCCACGGGCCGAGTACCGATCAGGCTGCGGACCGACGGGACCACGGGCGATCACGGCAATCAGTACTCGTTGAACTCAGGGCTAATCGCCGCGTCGTGCTTGGCTTTCAGAATCGCGAGGTTGATAAGAACGAACGCTTCGAGGCGTTCGTCGCGATGTTCAGCGTAGTCCGGCTCGCGCTGGTCGACAGCCAGTTCGATGAGCTTCGACGAGACCGCCGAGCTGACTTCCTCGCTCGCTGACCGCTGCGCACTGGCCACGATGCGCGCTACCTGGTCGTCATCATCGGCAACGGCGTCGAGGGCGAGCGTCAACCGCTCGTGCACCCGGAGCCTGAGCGCGAACTGCTTGAGGTCGTGTCGTTGGTCGTCGGTAAAGCTCAGCCGCCACTTCATCGCTGCGAGGTCTTTGCCCATGCGGCTGACCCGTCGGGCGTACTCTTCATTCTGCCGAGCCAGCCGATGCAACTCGCTGCGGGCGTTGTCGGCGTACCGCGCGGGATCGTAGTCAAAGTGTTCTCGTAGTGCTCCGACGATTATGTCGTTCTTCACCGCCATTCGCACCGCCGAAAGCGCGATGAGCAGGCCTTCGTCAACCGTGCGCTCAAGGTCGGGCAGCTCAGCGTTCACGTCGGGTTCACTGACGTGCGCGTGAGCGTCAGCACGACGCCGGGACCGATTCCAAATGATTGCGCCACCACTTCCTCGTGCAGGTGACTTCTATTTTATGCTGCCGTATTATTTGCTCCCTACCGTTATCGCTAATAGTCGTCCAGGGTCGGTGGAGCGACCTCCCCTCCGCGCATCTACTTTGGCGGTTCGGCGACTGGCGCAGCATCCGCTCTTTCAGCCGGCGACGACGAACAGCCCGCGCGCGCCCTTCTCCGCATCCGACATCACGTGGCTCACGAACGGATAGTTACCGGCTTCCGTAAAGGTGAGCTCGACGAAGCCGCCCTGGGCTGGTGCCAGCGCGAGCGTCTGCGCCCCGCCCGTTCCGGTACTGCCGCCGTCCTGCAGAAGGTACTCGCCCTCCGAGAACACCGTGTCGAACTGGCCACCGACCACATGAAAGGAACTGTTCGCATTGGGCCCGGCGTCGAGAACCCAGATGCGCACCGTCTCGCCGACGGTCGCGGTCAGCGGCGCCGCAAGATACTGGTTGGCGTAGCCGTTGAAGGTGAGCAGGTCAGGCAGCTGCATCTGCACTTTGACCGGGTCGCCTTCCTCGCCCTGCTGGCCAAGATAGAACTCGGACTGGATCAGCACATATTCCCGCTCGACGGCCCTCAGCCCTGGTGGGTCAATGATGACCGCACCGAACATGCCGTTGGCGATGTGGACCGACATGGGCATCGTGGAACAGTGATACATCCAGATTCCCGACCGGGTCGCGGTGAACCGGTAGGTGAGTTCCTCGCCGGGGTCGATGGTCTGCATCGGTTTGTCCGGGGCGAGAGAACCGGCGTGAAAGTCGAGGGAATGGCCAATCGTTCCCTCGTTAACGAAGGTGACCTCGAAGACGTCGCCGACCGTGCCACGCAGCGTCGGTCCCGGCGCCGTTCCGTTGTAGGTCCAGAGCATCTGCGTAACGCCCGGCGCCACCTCGGTTTCGGTATTGCTCACGGTCATCGTGCTCGCGTGCACGGTAGCGGATGCCGCGGGCGCAAGTCGCGCGTCACGCGCGACGAAGTCGTCGCCCGGCACGGCCGTGGGATCGATGTCGGCAGCAGCGGATGCCGACGCATCGCTCGGCACCGCGTCAGCGTTCGAATCGGCAGCGGCGGTCGACTCCGCACCGATCGCATTCACGGTCAGCAGCATTCCGAGCAGCCGGTGGCCGCCCAGCGAGCACCAACCACCCAGGTCGGCATCGATGATCCCGACGTCGACGATCGTCGTTGCGTGGGGCTCGACCGAGCCAGAATCCACTCCGTTGTCGAAGACGAGGTCGTGCAGCATGGTGTCGGCGTTGGTGAGGGTGATCACCAGAGTGTCGCCGACCGGCACATCGATGTTGTCGGGGCTGAACCGGGTGTCGATCATCGTGATGTCGATGGTTGTCGTATGGCCGGTATCTCCGGAGGTGAGGGTCGTGCCGGCGGGCTCGAGCGCGACGCCGACGGAGAGGGTGAGGGCGAGGACCGCCACAGCCGCGATCAACGGGCCGGTGCGAGAATGCGGTTTCGGCGGGGGAACGGCCGCGACATCGCGGACCAGGGGCGGAAGCCCCGCTCCCGGCGGAGTACGGGTCTTTCGATTCAGGCGCAGGGCCCGCACCATCAGAACGATGAACGCAGCGAGGGTCGTCAAGATAACCGCCCAGAGCCCGGCGGTGACGAGGTCGAGCACCGGCAAAAGGGTGAGAATGAGTGCGCCGTTGACGACGCTCACTCGAAACAGCCCGGCACGATCGAGCTCGTGCGCGGTGGCCTTGAACGCTCGCGGTCCCCCGCCAAGCACGACCGGGATAAGAAAACTCAGCGCACCGATCATGATCTGGCCGCCGAAGCCGACCGCGAAGTACGGCACGAGCGCTTTGAGCCCGGCCGCGGCATCCGCCCAGCTAACAGCGGTGACGACTACGACGGCGAAACCGACCGCGCACAGCGCGAACCAGGCCAGTGCGGCACTGACACTCCACCCGGCATAGCTGACCGCGGGTGAGCTGCGAAGATGACCGGCCAACTCCCGCCCCACCCGAGCGAAGCCGACCAGGTAGATCAGCACACCGGCCGCGGTGATGATTCGGGAGTCCGCGTAGGAGCCGGCACCCAGAACCACCAGTCCGGCCAGAAGAAGCGGCAGGGTAGCCCGGGAGGCCGCCTGGGTGGTCGACAGTACTCGGGAGTGCAGAACGGTCGGGAGCAGCAGGGCGACGGTTCCGATGACGGTCAGACCGACCCAGCCGAGCAGGTTTAACCCGATGTGCGCGATGTAGAGCCGCTCGTAGTAGTCACCCGCTGCCGTACTGCCGGGATGGGCCATCAAAACTCCGAGGGTGACACCGACCACGAGGCATCCGGCCGACGCAATGTAGTACCGCACCAGTGGCGCGAACCGGGCCGGGAGTGCGCCGCGCAGCTGTCGCACGAGAATCGTGGCGTGCACGACCGCGTTGAGCCCGACCAGGATTCCCCCGGTGAGTACAACGTGCAACCAGACCCCGGTCATTCCGATCATCACCAGCGCCGCACCGACCGTGTGAACGGTCAGTCGAACACCGAGCCAGTATCGGCCGCCGGGGGCGGTGTTCTTCAGCAGGCTGTCGGCGAAGTGCTGACTCCAGACCAGGATGGCCGTCGAGAGCGCGCCGAGCAGCAGCAGGTGCACCATGAGCCAGGGCCCGAACGACGATGCCCGATAGAGAACGACGCTGACAATCCCCAGGGTCAGCCAAGCGGGCACGAGCATGCCGGTGACCTGATGCCACAGCCGGCGTTTAAGGCTGGGTTTCATGACGGACAGCTAGGCGATACGGGTCAGGCGCAGGGCCCACACATCGGGACCACTCTCCAGGTAGCTGATGCTGAACGTGTTCGGGTGGTTTCGTTCGAGCTGGGCCAGCAGCGGAAGAGGGTTGTGCGATGCCATCAGGTCAAGCGATATTCCGGGCTGAATTGCCTCCAGCGCGCCGAAGATCGCGGCGTGACGAATCGCGTGCGGGATGGTGCGGCTGTCCAAGACGATCGATTCACTGTCATCGTGACCGCAGGTACATGTCGCCCCAGCGGGTTCGTGGGCGTGTGCGCTCGGCCCGGCAGCAATAAGGATCGGTTCGGCGGTCATGGTATCTCCTCGGATCGGTGTGCACTCCTATTTTAGAGTATAGATTTCCGTTTAATATACTCACCCTCCGCGAGAGCGGAAAACCAGGATCTGGGTACTGTGGTTGGCGAATGGCGCAACAGCGCCACAACGCATCCAGAAGGAGCAGGCATGAGTGACCCCAACGATGTCCAGAAGGTAGCGAAACTGGTCAAAGAATTTCGTTTCGCCATGCTCACCACCACCGGCCCGGGCGACAAACTGGTGGCTCGCCCGATGACCGTGCAGGAGGCAGAGTTCGACGGCGACCTGTGGTTCATCGCCGCTCGAAATTCGCACACCGTCACAGAGCTAACGTCAGACCCGATCGTGGGGGTTTCTTTTGCGTCCAACGACACCTGGGTCTCCCTCTCCGGAACCGCAGAAGTCGTCGAAGATTCCCAGAAAATCGGTCAACTGTGGAACCAATGGGTCGAAGCGTGGTTCCCCGAGGGACCCGACGACCCCAACACTGTGCTCATAAAATTCACCGCGGACAGCGCTGAATATTGGGACTCCCCCGGCGGGCGTATTGCCTCGGTGATCAGTCTCGTCAAGGCAAAGGTCACCGGCCAGCCCTTCGACGGAGGCGACAACAGCAAGGTCGAACTTTAGAAGGCTCGAGTGTCGGGCGACAGCGCTGCCGCCGCCCGACACGCTCTTCTAACCGATCGACGTCGTGACGCGCTCGGGCTTGCTCGGCAGGTGCGCCGGGTGCGACCGCTCGAGCGACGCACCCTCCACATCCACGTTGGGCAGGATGCGATCGAGCCACTTCGGCAGCCACCAGGCCGCGTCCCCGAGCAAGTGCATCACGGCCGGGATGATCAGCAGCCGCACCACGAACGCGTCGAGCAGTACACCACCGGCGAGCCCGAAACCGATCGACTGGATCATCACCGAGTTCGAGAAGATGAAACCGGAGAAGACCGACGCCATAATGAGCGCGGCAGCGATGACCACGGTACGCCCGGCGTGCACCCCGCGCTGCACGGCGAGGCGCGCCGAAGCGCCGTGCACGTACGACTCGCGCATTCCGCTCACCAGGAACAACTGGTAATCCATCGCCAGTCCGAACAGCACACCCACGACGAGAATGGGCAGGAAGCTCAGGATCGGCCCCGGATCGTGAATGCCGAACACTGCCCCGAGCCAGCCCCACTGGAAGACCGCCGTGATCGCTCCAAAGGATGCGAAAAGCGACAAGACGAAGCCCAGGGTTGCGGTGATCGGCACCAGTATCGAGCGGAACACGAAGATCAAAATGATCAACGAGAGCCCAACGACAACGAGAAGGTATAGCGGGAGCGCGGCGGCGAGTTTTTCACTCACGTCGATGTTTCCGGATGCATTCCCGGCGACACCGAGGGAGGTGACACCGTCGAGGTTGAGGCTACGGAGGTCGCGCACCAGCTGCTCGGTCGATTCGCTGTTCGGCCCCTCTGCGGGAACGACCTGGAAAGCGAGAAGCAGATCATCGTCGGATGCACCGATCGGCGCGACGGCGACGACGTCATTCTCCGCTCGGAGTGCGGCGCCGATGCGCACCTGCTCGGCGAGCAGGTCGTCCTGCGTGATGGCTGTCTCAAGATCCGCGACGACGAGCAGCGGGCCGTTTACGCCGGCCCCGAATTTGTCGTCCGCCAGTTTGTACGCGTTGTAAGCGCTCGAACCCAGCGGTTCGGACGAGCCCGCGGGGAGTCCGAGGCGCATCGAGAGCGCGGGGATGGCCACAATGAGCAGCACGACGATGCCCACGACCACCGTGACGACGGCCCGCGCGGTGTTCATCGGCCTGACCGGCACTCGGGCAGAATTGCTGGCGTGGCCAACCTTGGCGCGGGCCTTCTTCGTGAGAATCTTTGTGCCGACCAGGCCCAGCACTGCCGGCGTCAGCGTGATCGCAATGAGAATCGCGACGAAGACGCAGACAGCACCGACCGTGCCCATGAGCCCGAGAAAGGGGATGCCGGTGAGGTTGAGGGCGAGCAGGGCGATGAGCACGGTGGCACCCGCGAACACGACCGCATTTCCGGACGTGCCGTTGGCCAGTCCGATCGACTCCTGCAGGGGCAGACCACGACTCAGCTGGGTGCGATGCCGGTTGAGAATGAACAGCGAATAGTCGATGCCGACAGCCAGTCCGAGCATCACTCCGAGGACCGGGGTGACGGAGAGCATCTCGACGGATCCGGACAGTGCAAGGGAAGCGAGCACACCGACGCCCACGCCGATCAGCGCGTTCAACAACGGCAGCCCCGCGCCGATCAGTGTTCCCAGCATGACCCACAGCACGATGGCCGCAACGATCACGCCGCCGATCTCACCCGGGCCGAGGATCTCGGGAATGCTGGAGGCAATGTCATTGGAGACTTCAGCCGTGACGCCGTCGATCCCGGCGTCGTTCATCTCTGCGACAACGACTTCCTTCGACTCGGCCGGCACCAAGTTGAGCGACGTGTCGAACTGCACGCTCGCAACAGCGGTGGTCCCGTCGGACGATACCTGACGGATGCCCGCGGCCAGGTCGAGCAGGTCGGCGCCCTGTTCCAGCGTGGTGCTCTGGGTTTCGAGTTCGGTGCGACTCGCGTCGAGAGTGGCCTGCTGCGCGGCAATCGCCGTCAGACCCGCGTCGAGCTGGGCTTGCTGCGCATCGAGGGTCGGCTGAGCGGCGGCGAGTTGCCCCGCGGCCTCGGCCTGCGTGCGGCTGGCGTCGAGCTGCGCCTGCCCGGCCGTGGCCTGGGCCGTGGCCACGTCGATCTGAGCCTGCCCGTCATTGAGCTGGGCCGTTGCGTCGGCGATCGTCTGGCGGCCGTCCACAACCTGCCGGGACTGATCATCGATCTGAGCCTGGGTATCGAAGGGGTTCGTCGCCGATTTCACACTGTCGAGGTCGACCGTGCGGGCTAGTAGGTCACCGATTGCCGTCTTTTGTGCGGCGGTGAAGGTGGAGTCATCCGTTGTGGTGAAGATAACCGTGCCACGCCCACCGCTGGCCGAGGGGAACTTCGCCGCGAGCTCGTCGCTGACTTTCTGGGTAGCGGTGCCCGGGATACTGACGGACGAGGTGAGTGTTCCGCCGAAGACAGCGAAGGCACCGACCGCGAGGCCAAGAATGACCATCCAGGCGACGATAACCGGCCACGCTCGGCGGGCGGAGAACCGCCCGAGACGGTAGAGAAGGGAAGCCATAGTTCTCAGGTACTTTCTGCGTGTCGGGTGTGGTCGGGTGACCGAGGTGGCGTCTCGCATCGCGTCGTCGGAATCGAGGCGCCAGATCGAAAGGAGCCGGCTCAGTTGGGCGGCGCGTAGCCGGTGCGGATGGTGGCAATGAGGCGGTCGAGTAGTTCGTTCCACACTCTGCGTGAGGACGAATCGAGCGCCCCGCCGGTGCGGGCCAGCCAATGACCAGACACCACGGCGATGCCGTTCATCACCGAGCTCACCAGGATCGCAACCTCGAATTCGTCAATCGCGCGCGTGCGTTCGGCTATCTCGGTCGAGAGCTGTTCGGTGGTGCGGGTGAAGACGTCGCTGATGCTGTGCCGTGAACGACCGTCCTCGCCCTCGACGGTGAGCACTCCGGCGAGGTAGGCGACCACGGGCGGCAGGTCGATATTGCGCAGCGCCGCACTGAGCTCGTCGAACAGTCCGTTGCGACTACCGTCACCAGCAGGAGTGGATGCCGTCGCCGCACGAAATTCATCAACGGTGGCGGTGAGCACTTGGGTGCAGGTGGTCATGATCACGTCGTCGAGCGATGAGAAATGGTTGAAGACCGTGCGCCGAGAGACGTCGGCACGCTCAGCGAGTTCGTCGACGCTGAACTGCGGCTTGCCTCGTTCGCGGATGAGTGCTGCGGCGGCATCCAGAATGGCCTGGCGGTACCGAGCCTTGAGTTCGGAGCGGCGATCAGGGGCGATGCTGGACGTTGTCACCTGCCTACACTAAGTGCATCGACGCACAAAGTGCAAGAACCCCTTCGCTTGAGCCCAGCGCTAGTCGCGAACGGATGCTCATGCGCCCGTTTGCCTCTGATGCCCGCCATCTCATTGATGTGGCCGATCGCCAACCCGGCATCGACGTTGAGGACGCCCAAGTCGTTGATGACGACGCCCAGGCGCGCGCCCGGGGCGCCCAGTAAGTGATTGAGCACCGTGGTCTTGCCGGCGCCAAGGTGGCCCGTGAGGGCGATCACCGGAACTTGCCGCACAGCGGATGCCTCTCCTTCGTTCGGTCGTGCCACTGGCGGTGCAGCCGGCTCTGCCTAACGCTTACTACGGTGCGTCAGGATGGGTTTGCCGATGCCGAGGACGGCGTCCTGCAGCGTGAGGGGTACGTCGTTGGCCGGCATTTCGCCTGGCAGCGGTCCGCCGGAGCGAATCCACCCGAGGAGCGCGTCCAGGATTGCGGGCCGGTCCACGCCACCCAGCCAGACGGATGGTCCGGTCGTGCCGGTGACTCCGTCGCGGCGGGCAACAGCGGCGACTGCCCCGTTAGCGCAGGCTCCCAGGCAGGGTGCGGACACGAGCACGGCGCCGCGGCCGCTCACAATCGTGGTGCGCACTCTGTCGGTGCCGGTCTGGTCATCGGCCAGCCGGTGCAGAGCCTCGCAGCGGTGTCCTGCGCAGAGAGCGACGAGTGGGCCGCTCGCGCCGGGAACGGTCGAGGTGTGAGTGCGGGGGCTGGTCATAGTTGCCTCTCTTGAAGTGCGTTGCGGACGCTGGGCGGTGCCGGTTCAGTCTTCATCCCGCTCGAGGTCCCAGGCCGGGAACGGGTCGGTCAGGCTCCGCCACTCGAAGGGACCGCCGATGAATTCGCGATCGTCGAGTAAGCACGCGTCGAGGTTCGCCGTGAGTCTGACGCCGTCGAGGTTTCGGCCAAAGAAAGCGATCTCCTGGCCCCAGGGTGATTCGGGGTCATGGCTGCCCATGCTGGTGGGCTCGAACGCGATCGTGGGACCGGCGCTGTTCCACGACCCGACGACGTGCGGGCGCGACGCCAGTCTGAACAGTCCGCGGGAGCGGAGAATCTCACCGGACTCGGTGGACGTGTCGCTGAGGAAGCTGGCGAGGCGGCCCGGGTGAAACGGACGGGGATCCCGGTAAACGACGCAGCCGAGACCGGTGCGGCCTGAAGCCAACAGCCCCTCGCCGTTCAGCTGCCGGATCCAGCCGGGGCTCTGCTGCAGCCAGGTCAGCATGTCCTCCCGGGGTGGCAACCACGCACTGACCGAGCTGTGCCCGTGACGGGCGAAGACGACTTGGCAGGACGGGTTGAGTAGTCTCACGAAGTCGCGCAGATCCGCGCAGTCGGCGGCGGTGGAGAGGTCAGTCTTGTTGATCATCACCACGCTGGCCCACTCGATCTGTTGCACGAGGGCGTCGGCCACCGTGCGGTCGTGCTCACCGTGGGCCGCGCAGGGAACCGGGGGTTCTGGCGCAAGTTTTTCGCTGCGTATATCCCGCCAGAAGCTGGACGCATCGAGCACGCTGACGAAATTTCCCAGACGGATGGTGCCGGAGTGTGGCACCAGGTCGCCGCCGGCGGCCATGACCGAGACGGCAACCTCGAGCGGCACGGCGGACGGGTGGATCTCCAGCATGATCTCGCTCCGAGTGCCGGTGCCTGCGATGGCGCCGCTCACGGCTCCCCGATCGGCGCCGTCCAGGCTGATGCTCGTTCGGCCGCTCGCGCGGGCGATGGAGGACTTGCCGGAGCCGGCGAGGCCGCTCACGAGGTTCACGGTGAGGAATACAGGCGATGTCATGCCTGCTATCCTAATTGATATTCATTCTCAATACGGAAGAAGTGGTCATGAAGGTACGCAATTCGCTCAAGGCGCTCAAGAAGCTCCCCGGCGCCCAAATCGTGCACCGGCGCGGCCGGGTGTTCGTGATCAATAAGAAGAACCCGCGTCTGAAAGCCCGCCAGGGCTAATCCGGTATGCAATCGAGCGGCCATCGACTCCGTAGACGCCGCCGACTCCCATGTCACCCACGTCGTCGAGGACGCTATCAGCCACGTTCTCGAGGACTCCCGCTGACAGCTTCTGACATCAGGAACCACTACCGATTGCATAAACGCAAAAATCCAGATTTGGAAACTCGACGAGCATCCCGACGATGGTTTCGGCCTGACCGGCGGCAGGGTTTTGCGGCGTGGCGGGGTGCAGCCTCTTCCGGAGAACCTCGAAGGTCTTTGTTGGAGGCCTCTCGATTAGACGTCAGCCCGCACCGCAACAGGGATCGCACCAGTGAAAACAGCCCAAGATTCCAGAGTGATGAGCCTGCTCGTTACATTCCAACTGAATAGACCCAAGGCCCTTTGAGCTGGCGGTAGGTCGACTGAATGTGTCCCTACGGCGTTGTCTCGTGCGTGTGGGCGGCGGCGAAGCTGAGTAGGTCGGCTGAGAACCGCCGCACCTGGTCGAGGGGTTTGGGTCCGTGGCCGGCCTTGGGTTCGCTGCGCAACCAGGCGCGTCCGCTTCGTTGTTGCAGGGTGTCCACGAACTTGATGGCCCGCATCGGGGGCACGCGCTCGTCCGTTTCGAAAACGGCGCAGAGCACAGCGGGAAGCGGGCAGTAGTGCGGGAGGGCGTCGAGTAGGTGCTGCGGGGAATAGTTCACGAGGAGTGAGCGGTCGGCGGGGTCATTGGGGTCACCGAACTCCCCAAGCCATTGAGCTCCGAAGCCCTCCTGATGGAACTGCGTCATGTCCAGGAGCGGCGCGGTAGCACCCACGGCCGCGCACAAGTCCGGCCGCCGCAGTGCCGCCGCAAGGACAATCAGTCCGCCGTGGGAGGCCCCCATCAGGCACAGCGACGCCGCGGTGCACCATCCCGTGGCCTGCAGGAATTCGGCACACTCGACGAGGTCAGCGACCGCGCGGAGTTTGTTGCCCCCCCGGCCGGCCGCATGCCACGCCGGTCCCTTCTCGCCGCCGCCCCGGATCTGGGCGGTCACGTAGACACCACCAAGGTCGGCCCACGCGGGCAGGCTCGCTTCGTAGGCGGGCATGCAGGAGACACCGAAACCGCCGTAGCAGGTGAGTATCAGGGCACGTGGCTCGAGGGGAAGACCGTGCCTGTCGAGGTCTACGCGGCGGGCACTCACGAGCAGGTCGACCTCGACTCCATCGCTCATGGTCGCGACCACCCGCTGGTGGACGAGGTCCGGACCGTCATCTCGAATGCGCCCGGAATACACCTGTGTCTGCCGCGTCTCCAGGTCGTGACGGTAAAGCCGGGGCGGCGTGCTCGGGTCGGAGGCAACGACCCAGGCCTCTTGGAGCGTGTCGGCGGTGTTCGCACTAAACCGTTCCACATGCATGAGCGAGTCGAGCCCGAGGGTGATTTCCGTCGGGGAACTGCCGCTGAGCGTGAGCACGCTCGCCCCACGCTCTGTGCGCAGGGAGAGAACATGGCGGCCCATCGAAACGGATGCCACGCTCTGGCTCTGCGCCGCCGCCGGGCCAGCCGGTGTGTCGTGCACGATCACACCGTCGACGAACGGCTGGCAGAAGTATCGGTCGTCGTCATCGGAATCCAGCCGAGCCGTGCACCAGAATCCCGAGCTATCGGGCAGCCAGGCCACAGAGCTGTATCGCACCCGAAGCCGTGGCACGGGCTGCTGGTTCGCCGTTGTCGTGTCGATCACGAGGAGCTCACCGACCTCCTTCCCGTCCAGAGCAACTTCGGTGACGACTCGGGCTCCGTCGGGACTCACCCAGAACGCGTTGAGGACCGCGGTGCCACCGGGGTGAAACTGCCCGGGATCCAATAGGACACGTGGTGAAACGAACCAGCCTGATACGCGGTCGATGACTGCTCGGCGCAGGCAGAAATTCGATTCCCCAGGCAGGCGACTTCGGTAGAGCGCTGTGTCACCGCGAAGGACCGGGAGGCCCGGTGACTCGTAGTCCTCGGCTCGCCGGAGAGCGTCGCTGATCCGCTCCCTCGCTGGCCAGGACGCGGCAGCGGACTGGAAGAGCCGGTGTTGTGTGTCGCGCATTCAGCGGCCCACAAGGTCGTGCCCGAAAGTGTCGCCATCGCCGCGGACGAGCCATGCCAGGTGGCCGCCGTCGTGCAGGGGCGAGGGTAGCTGGATCGTTCGGCCCGGTGCGCAGGGTTGGGCGGCATTCAGAATGTGCACCTCGCCGTGGCCGCCGCGTGTCACCGCGAAGAGGGAACCCGCGGGCGATGCGGCGATGGCCCGGCGTTCCACGCGGTCCCAGGGCTCTCGTCCTGGTGCGGGCGCATTCCGCATGGAGGGGAGCATGCTGCGGCCCTCTTCCTGGAGGGTCGACGCAGGATTCCGACGAAAGCTGATCGCCTCATCACCGTTGGGTGCGATGCGCGTCACAACGGCGTGATGCTGGGTGAGGGCCAGGCGAAAAACCAAACCCACACCGATGGGAATGGTGCTGATCTCGTGAGTATCGAGGGCGTACCGCCAGAGGAAATTGGTCCAGGTGTGCCAGTTCTTCGGGTCTGGGTCGCCGCCGCGCACGACGGCGAATACGGTTCGGTCCCGGGGGCAGAAACGCAGGAAATACGCTCGCCCCGGGGCGTTCCACGACAGGATCTCGTGCGCGGCGAGCACGCCGTCCTCAAGGGTGTGCCGGTGCACGCCGACGTGAGTGGCCGTGAAAATCATGCCCGTTGCCGGATCGTAGGCGTCGCCGTGGCCGTCGTCGGGCAGCTCCGTCAGCTCTCCTCGCAGTACCGGCCCGTGGGCGTCCGCGGCGTGCATTGCCTCAACGGTGATAATTTCGAGCGCGCCGGGCTCACGGTGGCGGATGACCAGAGCCGACGAGGTGTGCGGATCGCGCAGATCTCGGGCGATGATCACTCCGGGCTCGCCGCGACGGGTTCGGACTCGTCTGCTGCGCCGCCGGGTCGCCTGCCGATCGACGACCGTGATGAGATCGCTCCAGGGCTCGAAAGCGAGGCCGAGACCGGTCGTCACGGCGACGAACCGGCCATCGCTACTCGCCGCCAGGTGCTCGCCCGGAATGGCGACCGACACCACACCCTCACGCCAATTGGACGCAGACGTGAAGACATCGAGCACCACGAGTTCGCCGGCCGCGTCATCAACATAGGCGAGGCGGCCACCGGGAAGGGTGAGGAAGCCCGCGTGCTCGGCAAGAACGGTATCCGTGTCCTCGCGCACGACGACACCCGAGCTCGGATCGACGGCGTACAGGACGCCGGCTTTCTGGTCGGCGACGACTAACCGTGATGCATGTGGCTCGTTGATATACACTCCTTGTTGATAACAATTATCATTTAGGGTTAGAGTCTAGTAGCCCCCACAAGGGAGGCAACGCAACGAACAACAACAGGAAGGACTCCGTCATGGAATCCGAAAACACCGTCGTCGCAGAAATCGCTGGAACCGAGCAGTTGGCACACCTCTCCGCCACGCACTCGAACGCGCTCGTTGAGAACCCCTTCGACTAAGAGCTGACTTCCCTCCCATGGGTTTCGGTGCGCCCCGCAAATGGCCAATTCTGCGGGGCGCACCACCCGTTAATGGCCTGCAATCGAATCGAGCTCTTTGATGGTCCCCCCGATCCCGTTCGACATTATCGACACCCCCGCCGGCACTGCGGTACGCACCAGCGGCGGTGTCTTCCTTCGCCTCACGGGCTCTCCCATCCCCCTTCTCACGCTGCAAGCGCTGGCCGGCGGCCATCACATCGCGCTCGATGCGGCCGAGACAGTTTCCTGGACGCGTGTGCAGGCCGAGATCACTGACCGACACGAACGTGAGGCGGCCCCTGTCTGGCCCGCGCTCAAGAGACGCATTCTGGTTATCTGCACCGAACCGGCGCTCGGGTATCTGGCGTCAGACCTCACCGAGCTGGGTGCCGAGGTCTGCACGGTCGACACAACCACGGGCCACGACCGCGTGGACGGCGACAGTACGCGCCAGATCAACCAGGCTCTGACAGCAGCCGAGCCGGCCCTTGTGCTCTGGCTTGCCCAAAGCCTGCCGCCCTGGCAGCTGTGGGAACACCTTGATGCTCTGGCCGGTCGAGGCGTGGCCTGGCTGCGAATGCATCGCGAGGGCTGCCAGCTCTGGGTCGACCCGATCTCGCTCGATGCCACGGACGCATCGAGTGCCCAAGTTCTCCAGCGGCGCCTCGCGGCGTCCGGAACCGCAAAGGAACTTGCGTCTTGGCTGCGGGGGCCTACGAATTCTCCGCCGGCTTTGAGTTCGCTCGCGAGTCGAATGGTCGGGCTGCGGGTACTCGACATGGTGCAGGCCTGGGCGTTCGATGCTGAACGTCTGCGCTCCTATCGCACGCACGCCTGGCAGTTCAATACCCGATCTCTGCAATCGAGTGAGCATCCCGTTGTGGCCTATCCGCAGCCGGCACCGATTCAGTGAGCACTGGTTCGTGGGGCAGGTTCACCGTGCCCGTCACCGATGGCGTTGAACTGGAAGGGATCCTCGCGACGGCGGTGAACTCGCGGGGCACCGTGATCATCCGAACGCCCTATAACTGCGAGATCCATGCCGCACAGGCACTCTCGTGGCAGGCCCGGGGCTACAGCTGCGTCATCGCGGATGTTCGAGGCCGTTACACCTCAGGCGGCCGCTGGCACCCGTACAGCGATGAAGGAGCAGACGGCGCCGCGACGGTTCGAGAAGTGCTGGCTGCGCCCTGGCATCGGGGTGGCATCACGCTCCTCGGCGCGTCCTACACGGCGCACTGCGCGGTGGAAACAGCCCGGGCTCTCACCAGCGAACCTCATCTGGCCGCCCAAGTGAGCGGCGTGGTGGCACTCGTTCCTGCCCTCGGGCGATACGAGACCGCGCGAGATCCGAACGGATGCCCGCGACTCGCCGACCGCCTGGGCTGGTGGTTCGAGCATGGATTCGCTCGTCGGAGCGGGCCACCACTCGACAAGGTCCGCGCGGCCGCTCTGCTCGCGCACGCCCGCCACGCCGGACCCGAGGCGGCGCATCCGCTGCCTGAACCCACACCCGAGGAAACCGCGCTCTGGAGCGAACTTTGGGTTGCGACGCCCACCGACGTGCAGAAAAGATACGCGCGGATCACCACACCCCTGCTCGTAGTCACCGGAACCCGGGACTTCTTCGTGCGGGAGGCCCTCGACCTGCACGATTCCTGGCCGGGCCAGGCGAGCCTGATCACAGGCCCGTGGGGTCACCGGCTCGCGGTCGACCCGGCCGACCCGGCGGGCAGCATCGGTGACCGGGTCGTCGCGTGGATGCAGCGCTTTGACGATGCCTCCCACATTTCCACCCCTATCTCTGCAAGGAAACCATGAACACCACACCCTCGCCCGAGCTCGGCCTCGAATCCCTCGTCGACCCACAAATGGGCATCATCCGTTCGGTGCGACCGGTCCTGCGGCCCGATGCCGCACCTCCGGCGTACACGTCGATGACGGCCGAGGTGTCGAACGCGCGCCAGCTCGGTGATTGGCCGGCCGACCGGGTCTCCCTCGGCACCACCTTCGGAGACGAACAGCAGGCCTGGATCGCGGCCGTCGCGGAAGGGATGGAGCGCTACTGCGGTAACTTCCTGCCTGAGCAGCTGCACAGCACCGAGCAGATCGAGGGCACGGCCGACGAACTGCGGGCGCAGGGGCTGACGGTGATCGACGTGGAGGCCCTGCCCCAGTTCACGCCGTGGCAGCTCGATTCCCCAGGATTTCCCTACCGGAAGCTCACTGACCAGGTGCAGACGCTCTGGACCCGCTGCCAGGAACGCACCACCGACGCGTGCCCCACAGACGCCTGGCTCCCGGCCTCACTGGTGTACTTGAACTGGCGGCAGCGCAGATTTCGGCACCTCGACCGCGTGCACCACCTCAACTACGCCGGGATTGCCACCGGGCAGGGTCACCAGGATGCCCGGGACCGAGCGGTCCTGGAATGCATCGAACGCGACGCCCTCGAACTTTGGTGGCATCTGGACGGGCCCACGCGGGGTATCGACCCTGCCAGCGTGCACGGCCTTGCCGAGCAGATGGCGGGGTGCAATCTGCGGTACTGGATCGTGGAGATGCCTTCCGAATTCGCGCCGGCGATGGCCGCCCTCATCTTCGATCCGGACACGGGTCTCTACGCGGCCGGATTCGCCTGCAAACTCGACCCTGCCGAAGCCGCCCGCAAGGCGGTGCTGGAAGCCGTACACACCTGGATCTACTCCTCCGGTTTGCAGCAATCAACGGGCTGGGTGTTCCAGGCCGTGGACGCCGGGCTGATGGCGCGCGGACTGTACCTGGAGCATCGTGAAGACCGCCGCTACCTTGACGACGTGGGCGAGAACTTCGGCAGGGTCCGTGACCTCGGCGCGCACGTGCAGGTGTGGCTTGATCCGCGCGTGCACGGGCTCGCCTCGCGATTCACCGCGCCGGCGCTCGGCCTCGTCGATATTGACGAGATCGCCTCGGTCGAACAGGAGACGGTCGCCGCACGCCTGACGGCCGGCGGCCATCGGGTCTACAGCCGTGATCTCACCACGTCGGATGTCGCCCGCACCGCCCTCCGCGTGGAGCGAGTGTTTGTCACCGGGCTTGTCCCGAACGCGCCGGCCGCTTTCGCCTACCTCGGCTCCGCCCGGTTTCGCAGCGCTGCCCGAACCCGCGGATGGCGGCAGCACGACCCCGTCGCGCCCGACGACTTCACTCTCATTCCCCCTCCCCACATGTGAAACGGATGCCCCTCTTGCTCGACTTCGCAGACCACGCCTGGTCACGGCTCACGCCTGGTCCCCCCACTCCGCCCGGGCCGGCGGTGAACGCTTGGGTCGGCTCTGCCCTGCCCACCACAGGAATCGGCGCGCTTCTCGAGGAGGTGTGGTGGAGCGAGTTCTTCCATCCGTCACCCGAAACCGGTCAGCCCACCGGCATCCGTCAACGCCCGACCCCCTCAGCAGGAGGCTGCTACCCCGTCCAGACCCACGTTCTGTTCGGGCGGGACGGGGAACAGGGAGGCGCCCGCGGCTTCTACGACCATGACACGAACCGCCTCCTGAACGTCGGCGACTGCACGCTCAGCCACGGCACCGTCATCATTTTGACCGTGCTCCCGCAACGGACCGTGGCGAAATACCACCACCGCGCCTGGCCGGGACTCATCGCCGATGCCGCCTACGCGCTCACGGCCATGGCGGCCGTCGCCGCCCGGACGGGCCTGGCAGCCACGCGGCTGCACAGACTCGGCCCGGAGTCCCTGGCCGCACTCGCCGGCCTTCCTCCTGCGGACGCCACACACCAGGATTGGCCGGGCACCTGGTGCGGCAGGGCGCCGGAATTGGCTGTGACGGCTCTGCACCTCGGGAACGGGCCGCTCCCGGCTCTCGAAAATGTCACGTCGCGCGTGCGCGCGCCCGATGAATCGCGACAGCCCGGGGTGCCGCCCGACGTCACGTCTCTCGCACGAGCCCTCACCGTGTCCGCGGCATCCGCGCCAAGGCCAGCGTCCACGGGCACAGCGCACTTCGCAACGTCCGCTGCCCTCAGAGTGCCCGCGATCAGCGCGGCCGGGCTCGCGCGGCGACGAAGCATTCCCTTCATCGACATGGTCGCCGCCTCTGCCGCAGGACCGCCGACGCCGGGATGGCTGGCCGTGCTCCTCCGGATCACTTCGGACATCTCCGAACACGAGCGTCCCGCCGGCTGCCGTGTGCGTGTCGTCACGGCAGGCGACCACGAATTACTCACTGAAGCGGTTGATCGTTCCAGCGCTCAAGAGTGGCTACGGCACAGCGACGTGCTCGTTTTGTTCACCGCATCCCGGCGCTCATCAAGCGCCGACCTCGTGAACAGTCTCTGGTGGGCAAGCCTGACGGCCGCGAATCTGCTCTTTCGTGCTGCGGGAGGGTCGCTGCGGGCACGCACCCGACCGGTCGCAGGGTGGACCGACGGGCACCACAACCCCGACGTGGTGCCCGGCGGTGTACTGGCAGGCGATCGTGTTCTGCATGGAGTTGCTTTCTGGGAAGAACGGGGCATGGCCGAATGATGCTCAATCGAAGCTTGTGGTCGATCACTCGGCAGCATCCGGTCCGCCTCACCGGGACGACTGCCCTGTTGATCCTTGGCACGGGAACCTATCTTGCGCAGGCCTGGTTCACAGCCCATACCCTGGCCGCGCTCGTGGCGGGTCGCGGCGAAGCGGCCCTGGGATGGCTGGCCGGTGTTGTGGCGGTCGCGGTCCTGCGCGTAGCGGTGAACATTGTCCAAACGCGTGTCGCCAATGGCTTGGGTACCGCTGTTCGGCTGCGGTTGCGCCGTGAGCTGACCGAAGCCGCGCTCTCACCCGCACGGCTGCACGACACTGCCGAACGTTCCGGCATTGCACGCCTCACGATCACGGACGGTATCGACGGCGTGGACGTGTATGTGAGCAAATACGTGGGGCATCTGCTGCAGGTGTTCATCCTGTGCCCGGTGATACTAATCGCTATTTTCCTACTGAACCCGTCGCTTGCCCTCGTGCTCGGGGGGTGTCTCGCTCTCGCTGTGCTGGCCCCTCGGCTGTGGCATCGGCTGCTGCGTAGCCGCGGCGGCGCTCAGTGGGACAGCTACGAACGCCTCGCCGCCGATTTTCTCGAATCACTTCAGGGCATGAAGACGCTCCGGCTGATCGGTGCGGTCGGGCGAACCCGTGCACGGCTGGACGGGCGGTCCGACGAACTGCACCGGGCCACGGTTGCCACCATGCGCACCTCGCTGTTCGACACGGCGCTGGTCGACTTTGCTATCCAGGCCGGGATCGTTTACGCCGCCGCGACCGCGGTGTGGGCAGCCACCGGAACCGGGCAGCCGACCGTCGAGGTATACCTTCTCCTGCTTCTGGCGTCCGAGCTGTTCCGGCCCATCCGTGAGCTGTCACGGCACTGGCACGCCGGTTATCTCGGCCTCTCTGCCGTCCCCGGCATCGACGCTCTGCGTGCCAGCACAGTAACCAACCCGCCAGCAGCGACCGACGGTGATTCCAGCACGGCGACACTCACCCTGACGGATGTGGGGTTCGGCTATGCCGGTGGGATCCCGGTGCTGCGCGGTGTCTCGTGCACCCTGCGTCCCGGCACGATCACCGCGCTGACCGGCCCGTCAGGTGCCGGGAAGAGCACCCTCTTCGATCTGATTCTCGGCTATCTGCAGCCCGAAACGGGCTCTGTCCTGGCAGCCGGGGCCGCCCCCGGCTCCTCGCACGTGAGCGTGGTGTCCCAGCACAGCTACCTCTTCTCCGGTTCGGTGCGCGACAACCTCACGGTTGCCCGGCCCGACGCAACGGACGCCGACCTGCACGCCGCCGCGTGCGCTGCTGGCATTCACGACGAGGTCCTCGCGCTGCCGGGCGGGTACGACGCCATCCTGGCCGAGGGCGGCGATTCGCTCTCCGGCGGTCAAAAACAGCGCCTCTCGGTCGCGCGGGCACTGCTCGCCGACCGTCCGGTGCTTCTTCTGGATGAGCCTACAAGCGCCCTCAATGACTCCCTGGCACATCATTTGATGCGCACGCTACAGTCTGTCGCCCTCACGAAAGTTGTCTTCATGATCGCCCACCGCACCGAAACCCTCGATTTTGCCGGTCGGATCCTGCATCTCGAGGACGGCTTACTCGTAGAACACGAACTCGTGGGGCGAGAATGATCCGGCATCCGATTCTTGGGTTGGTTCCGTACCTGCGCGGAGAGACCCGTGGGCTCGCGTGGGCCTTCGCGGTGAGCCTGCTGAGCTCGCTCACGCTGGCGGCGCTGATGGTGGGTGCCGCCTGGGCGGTGGGCCTCGCCGTCGTGGAGCACCGAACTCCGCCGCCAAGCTTCTGGGTTCTGCTGGGTATCGGGGTCCTGATGCGGGCGGCACTGACCTGGCAGGAGATGGATCTGTCGCACAGCCTCGCCTACCGCGTGCTCGCGGCCCTGCGTATGAGCCTGTTCGACGGTTTTGCCCGCAGCACCCCGTCACGCAGCACACTCGGTGGCAGCGCACACAGTGGGGACCAGGCGGCGGCCGCCATGGGCGATATCGAGAAGTTGGAGTTCTTCTATGCGCATACTATTGCGCAGCTCACCGCGACCGGAGTTGTCGCTCTCGGCGGCATCGGGCTCCTCGTCATCGTGCACCCGGTCATGGCAGCAACCGTCCTGGTGTCGGTGCTGTTGCTTCTGGCGTGCAGCCGTATTTTCGTGGCCCGGTCCCGCCGGTTGGGCGAGAGCATCCAGGAGTGCAGTTCGGCGCTATCGGCTCGAGTCGTCGAAAGCCTCACCGGACGTCGCGAAATCATCGGGTTCGGGCTCCAGAGCCGTGTGGTCGACGACCTCGACCGGTTCACCCGTCGCAGCGCCAGCCTGCAGAGACAGCTCGATACGACGAGCGTGCTGACCGCCGGCCTGCGCGACGTCACCATCGTCAGCACTGCGGTAGCCCTCTTCCTCATCGCGATGGCCACTCCAGACCTGAGCCTCGCAGTTCTGCCGCCGCTCATGGCGGGCTGCTTTGCCATGCTCGGGCCCGTGGCCGATGCCGGATCGATACTCAGCCAGCTACATTCCCACCGGGCAAGCGCCCGGCGGGTACTTGAAGGAATCGGCGGCAAGAGCGAGATGTCAGATACTGCCGCTCGGCGCCCAGTACCGGCCGGCGCACTCGGCCTGGACATCGTCGGCCTCGCCTTCCGGTACGCCGGCGGCAGTCCCGTCTTCAAGGACTACAACCTGACGATCGCACCCGGGGACCGGGTGGCACTTCGAGGAGCATCCGGTGCGGGAAAGACCACCCTGGCGCACCTGCTATCTCGGCTGTGGGCTCCCGACCAGGGACGGATCGATCTCGTCACAGCGAAGGGGCACAGAGTGGGGATGGGCGAGCTCTCTGACGCGGACTTTCGGACGGTCGTAGCGGTCGTAGGCCAGGACGCCCTACTTTTCCACGGCACCGTAATCGACAACCTCCGTCTGGGCGCACCCCACGCGACCGAGGATCAGATCGTTTCGGCACTCCAGCAGGTGGGCGCTGACGATTTCATCGAGGCCTGGCCGGATGGTCGGGATACCGTCATCGGCGAACGAGGCGCCGCTCTGTCGGGAGGGCAACAAGCCCGGCTCTGCCTGGCTCGTGCGCTGCTCGTACGACCGCGGATCCTCATTCTGGACGAGACGACAGCGAGCCTCGATCCGACGGCCGAGGACGCTGTCACCCGCCTCGTTCAGGGCCTGCCCCGAGACGTGACCGTGATCACGATCGCGCATCGCGCATCGACGCTTGCAGCTTCTGGGCGCATCATCGACATCCGTCGCCCGAGCTAAGCTCGGGCGACGGACCCCGATCTCTGTTTTAGAAAGCGGTCGGGTACAGCTCTGCCGCGATCTGCTCTACGACACGAATATTGCCGAGGGTACCTGGGAACGTGTCCGCGGCACTGATCGCGATCAACCGGTCGTTTTTCACGGCGGCGAGATCCGGGAATGTCGTCCGCAGGTACTCTGCGGTCTCAGTAGCCTGCTGCTCCGTGCTGACGGCGAAGATGACGGCCTCGGGGTTCGCCGCGGCGAGGGACTCGGGTGAGATGCTCGCCGCGAAGAAGTCGGAGAAAGCCGCATCGTCTGGCGAATACACGTTATCGCCCCCGGCGAGGGCGATCATGTCGTATTCGACGCCCGCGCCGATCGCGGAAAGCGACGTGCCGTCCACGAATAGTTGGGCCACGCTCAAGCGGGTCTGCGCCTCAACGGCAATTCTGACGGCATCGAGGTCGGCACGTCCCCGGTCGATCAGGGCGGTCGCTGCCTCGGGAACGTCGAAGATAACACCAAGGTTTTCGATGTCGGTGAAGATATCGTCGACTGTTCCCGCATTGCGGCGCTCCAGGCATCCGCCGGTTGCGATGTATGCGTTGGCTCCGGCCTGTTCGAGCTGGGCTATGCTCGCAAACCCCTGCTCAGCGGTGAACTCGTAACCGGTAGGAGAATAGACGAAGTCCGGTTCGGCGCTGAGCAGGATCTCTCGGGTCGGCGGTGCATCACTGCTCAACACCGGAATGTTGGCTGCTTCAGCGGCTACATCGGCCGGCAGCTCTGCGGTGCCAACCTGCGCCTGCCCGACGACGCTGTCTCCAAGGCCGAGACGCAGCATTAGCTCTGTCTGAGACGGGCTCAGTCCCACTGCAGAAGTAGGAACTCCCGCGAACTCGAGCACACGGCCGCAATTTTCGACCGTCACTAGCTCGGTGGACGCAACAGGTTCGGTGGTGGTGCCGACGGCAGATCCACAGGCACTGAGTATGACGATCATTCCTGTCGCGGTCGTGGTGGCCATCAGATTTCGGGTGAGGGTACGAGGTGTCATTGCTGAACTTTCTCTTGTAGTGAGGTGGTTTGTCGGGATTGCCGTGAGCTGTAAGCGATCAGGAGTTGCCCGGATTCGGGATGGCGCAGACGGTGCGAATGCACGCCGAAGACATCGCCGATAAGTTCGGGTGTGAGAACGTCTTCGGGGCGCCCGAAAGCTGCCAGACGGCCAGACTGCATGACGGCGACTTCATCACAGTGTGCGATTGCGAGATTAAGGTCGTGCAGGGCCGCGATCGTGGTCAGGCCCAGGTTCGAGATGATGTGCATCAATTCAAGTTGGAAGGCGATGTCGAGGTGGTTGGTGGGTTCGTCGAGTACGAGCACCCTGCTCTGCTGCACGAGAGCCCTGGCCAGGAGCACCCGTTGCTTCTCACCGCCAGACAACCCGGAGAAAGCGCGGGAAGCGAAATCGAGCGAGCCGACATCCGTCAGTGCCTGTTCGGCCAAGTGCAGATCCTTCTGAGTATCGGCACCGAATCCCTTGCGGTGCGGAACCCGGCCCAACAGAACAACATCAAGCACGTCGAGGTCAAACTCCGATTCGGATTCCTGAGCCATCACGGCCACATTTCGGGCAACCTTGCGCAGCGGCATAGTCCAGACATCAGCTCCGTCGAGGAGGACCGTGCCACTCGTCGGCTTGACGACGCGGTAGAGGCTTCGCAGAAGCGTTGATTTCCCGCTGCCGTTGGCACCAAGAATGCCCACCGTGTGGCCGGGCTCGATCGTCAGACTGGCATCCTGGATGACTGGCGCGCCGCCGAGGGAGATGCTCACCCGGTCGAACGTGACTCTCATTTCCTGTCGTCCGTCATCGGTTCAGTCCGGCGTGCCCGGCACGCTTTCGGCGCATCAGCCACAGGAAGAACGGTGCCCCGACCATGGCCGTCAGAATGCCGAGCGGAATCTCGGTGGGCGCTGCCACCGTCCGCGCGAGAAGATCCGCCAGCGCCAGGAACAAGCCACCCGCAAGTACGGCGGCAGGAAGCATCCGCCGGTGGTCGCTGCCGACCAAGATTCGGCACACGTGAGGAATAACGAGACCCACGAAGCCGATTCCACCGGCGACAGAGACGATTGTTCCGGTCAGTAGGGCAGTGGCCACTAGCAGTCCTCCACGCAGACGTTGCACGGAAACACCGAGAGACGTAGCGGCCTCATCACCCATTAGGAGGGCATTGAGCGAACGTCCCTGAAGTAGCGCAAGCAGCAGCACGATCGTCAGCACCACGGCTGGGGCGGCAAGCTGGCTCATGGTGACCGCTGAGACGCTCCCCAGCAGAAAGAACAGAATGCTGAACACGTTCTGAGCATCGGTTGTGATGGTGAGATAGCTTGTGACCGCGCTGAACAGCGAGCCGAGGGCAACTCCAGAGAGAATGAGCCGGGTCGGAGAGATAACGCCCCGCTGACGTGCGAACAGATACACGGCGGTCGTAGCGACAAGCGCCCCGGCGAAAGCCGCAGCCTGCAGGGTGAGGCCGCCGACGACGGCAGACCCCAACACGATCACCAGCACGGCACCCATACCGGCGCCGGCCGAGACGCCCAAGATGTAGGGCTCGGCGAGCGGGTTGCGGACCACCGCCTGCATTAGTGTGCCGGCGAGAGCTAGACCTCCTCCGGCGAGCAGAGCCATCAGAACCCGGGACAACCGGAACTGCCATACCGCCTGGTCCTGTAACACTGTGATGGATCCATCGACCATCCACGGCATGCCGGGTAACACGTGCCCGACAATGATGCGCAGCGAGTCGGCCGCCGATACCTCCACTGGACCGACACTGCTCGAAACGAGAACGGTCAGCATGATCAACAGGCCGAGCATCACACACAGGCTGTGCGACCACAGGATGCCCTTCCGATGTGCAGCAGTCACGGTTACCGGCTGCGGTGCTAGTGGCGGGCGGGTCATTCGGTCGATTCATTCGATGGCATCATCCTTTAATCATAATGGTTCTCAATAAGAAGGACGAGCGCTCCGCCACGGTCAGCTCAAAAGCCCTCCGGTTCGAAGTCGCCACGAACTCACCCGTGCCGTCCGTTTCGAAGGCTCCGAGGACCGCACGAATCAGCGGAACGGCACCCGCCCGCAGATGTCGACGACAACCGTCGGGGGCTGGGCGCGATGCGATGCTGGCAGGCCCGTTTAGCGATCGCGCAGCTCAGATACGACGTCCCCGACCCGGTGAGCCCTTGAAGACGACCTTCTGCTGCCGGTTCACGAATGAGCAGGTGCCGAGCTGGGTTAGCAGCTGCCGGTTGAGGCTGCGCAGGTCAGCGTTCGGGTAACGCAGCCCCGCCCGCCGGATCAAACCCGCCACTTTGGAATGCGTGAAGGCAAAACAGGCATCATCAACGACCAGCCGAACCCGCTCTTCGAACGGAAGGCCCATGCTGATCGTCTCGTCCTGGCTGTCGATCGCTTCCAGAAGCTCGCCGGCATTATTTCAGGCAAAGGAAAACCCCTGAGTCCCAGTGTTTATAAGGGATTCAGGGGTTCGATTGACTGCGGAGACGGTGGGATTTGAACCCACGGTACCCCGTAAAGGGTACTCCACCTTAGCAGGGTGGTGCACTAAGCCGAACTATGCGACGTCTCCTTGGCATTTGCTTGCGCAAACACACTCGTCCATCTTAGCCGTACTGCGGGCATCCGCTCTGACCATGAAAAGCACGGCTACAAAAGCGGATGCCCGCGCCCGGCTACTGGTCTTTCAGCGTTCGGCCGGCCGTGCAGGTGTAGTCACCGGCGGTCTGGCCGGTCACCGAATCCGACAGAACGACTCCGGGGGCCACCGGTGCCTCGGTCGCGGCCGGAGCTTCGGTCGCGGTGGGATCCGTGGTCGCGGCCGGCGCGGGAGCGGCCTCAACGGGAGCATTGGGGTCAGCCACCGTGCCGCTGCCGGTTGTTCCGCTCAGCGAGAGCGGCTGATCGGCAGCAACGGCCTCGAACAGGTTGTCGAAGGCCGGCTGAACGGCCTTGACCCCACCGGTCGTGGTACCGGTGGGCACCTGGGCGAAGACGACCTGGTCGAGGTCGATGTCCTTCAGCGCGATGGCGATCGACGCGAGCGTGGTCACGCTGTTGAGGCTGTCCGACAGGCGCATGTTGGCCGTGACGGCCTTGGCCAGGGCGTACACCTTGGTCGGGTCCGAGAGGGTGTCAGCGCTCTTGATCGTGCGCACGAGCGAGGACATGAACAGCTGCTGGTTGTTAATGCGGGTCAGGTCGCTGCCGTCGCCGACTCCATGCCGAGTGCGCAGAAACTGCAGTGCGTCATACCCGGAGAGCACGTGCTCGCCCGCGTCGAGGAACGTTCCGGTGTATTCGTCTTCAATGCGCTCTGCGACGCAGACCGGCACACCGCCGACGGCTGAGGACATGGACATGACGCCGCTGAACTGCACCTCGGCCGCGAACGGAATGGACAGGCCGGTCAGCTTCTCAACGGTCAGTACGGTGCAGGCGAGCCCGCCGTAGGTGAGCGTGGTGTTGATCTTCTGGTTGCTCATGGCGCTGAACGAGCCACCGTCGGGGTCGGGGCAGGAGGGGATGGAGACGAACATGTCTCGGGGAAAGCTGATGACCGAGGCGTTGCTGTGGTCTTCCGAGATGTGGAGCAGCATCGTCACGTCGTTGAGGTCGCCGGTGGCATCTTCCGGGCCGAAGGCGGCGTCCTGGCCGACTCTGCTGTCGCTGCCGACGACGAGCATGTTCACGCCGCCATCGATGGCGCCGATCGAGGGAACCGGGCCGTTGGCCTTGTCGGCTAGGTGCACACTGGGCTGCACGCTCTTGGCGACGTCGTAGGTGGCGATGGCAGCGACGGAAAACCCGCTGACCAGAACAACGGCCACGCTGCCCGCAAGGAACTTCGCCACGGTGACGGCAGCGTTCGACTTCTTCAGTCGGCCGTGCCGGGCAATGGTTTTGAGGTTCTTCGAACCGGCACTGCGAGGGCGAAGTTGGTCGCTCACTCATGTCCTCTCATCGGTTGGTGGCCTGATCGGCCCGAGGCGACAATCATTGTGCGCCGGTGATTTTTACGTTGCACTGGTGCTGCGGAGGGCGTGGGATTCGAACCCACGAGACATTTCTGCCCACCAGTTTTCAAGACTGGCTCCATCGGCCGCTCGGACAGCCCTCCCGGTTGCCTATTTTCCACACGAAGTGCTGTGCAGAAGAATTGGGCGAACTGGCCCGATTCTAGCCGATGGCAGACTGCTCAGGCTGACAGAGGCGCCTGATAGACGGCTGGATGCCGGTTAGAGAGTGCGCAACACCGTGGCGAGGCCGTCGACGGCCACGTTGCCGGTGATCTCTGACCCGGCCGCGAGAACGTCGTCGGGCGACTCCCCCATGGCCACTCCACGACCGAATTCGGCGGCCCATTGCAGCATGTCGATGTCGTTACGACCATCACCGACGGCCATCACTCGCTCGCGAGGAACGCCGATCGACACGCGCACGCGTTCCATCGCGGTTGACTTGTTGACGCCGTCTGGAGCTATGTCGAGCCAGGCGGTCCATCCGATCGCGTAGCTCACCCGGTTCAGGCCCATGCGCTCGACAACGTGGAGGAAATCCTCCATGTCGTGGTCGGGTGAGATGACGACCACGCGCGTGGCCTGGTGCTTGAGCAGCTCGTCGAAGTCGACCCGTTCGCTGTCCATGCCGATCGTGGCATCGGGGATCGGTTCGGTGTAACGGTAGAAGCCGTGCTCGTCTTCGACCGCGAACCGAGCTGAGCCGAGGTGCGCCCGAATAGAGGTGAGCACGTCGCTCGGGTTGAAGGTTTCGACCCATTCGCGGCGGTAGCCCATGGGAGCTGAGGCGTCGCGGTGCATGGTGATGGCACCGTTGGAGCAGACCACGTAGCGCGGTGTGATGCCGAGTCGGTCGAGCACCGGCAGGGCAGCAGCAGCGGAACGCCCGGTGGCGAGCATCACCTCGTGGCCGGCGGCGGCGAGCCGAACGACCTCATCGATCACGGCCTGGCTGATCGACCCGTCTTCGTGCATGGTCGTGCCGTCGATATCGAGGGCGACGAGCCATGGCTCGGTGAACGTGCCCTTCGACAGTGCGGTGACAGAGGTCACTTCATTCCCTTCGCCGGGAGCGGCGTCAACACCTCGAGGCCACCGAGGTAGGGCCGCAGCGCCTCGGGGACGCGCACCGAACCATCCGCTTGCTGGTGCATTTCGAGCATGGCGACGAGCCAGCGAGTGGTCGCCAGCGTGCCGTTCAGGGTGGCGACCGGCGTCGTCTTGCCCGATTCGGTGCGGTAGCGGATATTCAGCCGGCGCGCCTGGTAGGTGGTGCAGTTGCTCGTGCTGGTGAGCTCGCGGAAGGCGTTCTGGGTGGGCACCCAGGCTTCGATGTCGAACTTGCGGGCGGCGCTTGAGCCGAGGTCTCCGGCGGCGACGTCGATCACGCGGTAGCTGAGCCCGAGGGACTGCAGCATGCCCTCCTGCAGCGCGACGAGGCGGTCGTGCTCGGCCTCGGCGTTCTCGGGCAGCACGTAGGTGAACATCTCGAGCTTGTTGAACTGGTGCACGCGAATGATGCCGCGGGTGTCTTTCCCGCCCGAGCCGGCCTCGCGGCGGTAGCAGGTGCTCCAGCCGGCGTAGCGCAGCGGCTCTTCGGACAGATCGAGGATCTCGTCTTTGTGGTACCCGGCGAGCGCGACCTCGCTCGTGCCGGTGAGGTACAGGTCGTCGGTCGGCAGGTAGTACACCTCGTCGTTGTGTTCGCCGAGAAAACCCGTTCCGTCCATGATCTCGGGGCGCACCAGCGTAGGAGTAATGAGCGGTACGAAGCCGGCGTCGAGCGCCCGGTCCAGCGCCATGTTCATGAGGGCGATCTCGAGGCGGGCTCCGATGCCCTTCAAAAAGTAGAAGCGGGTACCAGAGACCTTGGCGCCGCGGGCCATGTCGATGGCGCCGAGTAGTTCGCCGAGCTCGAGGTGGTCGCGCGGCTCGAAGTCGAACACCGGGGCTTCACCGTGCGTGCGCAGGGTCGCGAAATTGTCTTCGGCGCCGGCCGGGACGCCGTCGATGATGGGGTTCGCGATGGTCTTCACGATCGTGGTGAAGCTGGCGTCGGCGTCGGCGGCGATGACTCCGGCAGCCTTGACCGCGGCGGCGAGGCTTTGCGCTTCACCAACGAGGGCTTTCTTTTCGGCGCCAGGGGCGGCCGCCACGCGCTTGCCGAACAGGTTCTGCGCTGCGCGCAAGTCTTCGAATGTCGTGATCGTCGATCGCCGCTCCGCATCGGCGGCGAGGGCGGCATCCACCGCTTCAACGGAGTCGCCACGGGCCTCCTGCGAACGCTTGAAGAGGTCAGGGTTTTCGCGTAACAGCACCGGATCAATCACCCGGCCAGTCTACAAGCGCACGCTGACGGGCAAACGCGGAGTCAACCCAGTAGCGTAGGCCTCGTGACCGCCTCCGAAAGCCTCGACCAGCACGCCGCCGTCGTCTACAACCCGGTGAAAGTGGATCTGGCCAAGCTGCGAGCGAGCGTGGCTGCGGCCGAGCAGTCCGCCGGCTGGGCCGCAACACACTGGTTCGAAACGAGCCTCGACGATGTCGGCCAGGCCGCTACGAAACGGGCGCTCGAGGCTGGGGCCTCGATGGTGCTCTCGGCCGGCGGCGACGGAACCGTTCGCGCCGTGGCCGAGGCCTTGCGCGACTCCGGCGTGCGCATGGCCATCGTGCCTTCGGGCACCGGCAACCTGCTCGCCCGCAACCTGATGCTGCCGCTCGGCAGCATCGACGCCGCCACCGCGATCGCATTCAGCGGCACCGACCGCTCGATCGACCTCGGCGTGGCGACCATCACGACCGACGCCGGCAAGGTCGAGGAACACGTCTTTCTGGTGTTGGCCGGACTCGGACTGGACGCGCAGATGATCGCCCACACCCGGGACGACCTGAAGAAGCAGGTGGGTTGGCTCGCCTATGTGGACGGAGTAGCGCGGGCGCTGCCGAAAGCGCGACCATTTCGCATCCGCTACAGCGTGGCGGGGCGCGTAGACCGGCCGGCGCAGGTGAGCGCCATTCTCGTCGCCAACTGTGGGCTGTTGCCGGGTAACCTGCAGTTTCTGCCCGATGCGCGCCTCGACGATGGCATTCTCGACATCGCCGTATTGCAGCCCAAGGGCGTGCTGGGCTGGCTGACCATCTGGCGTCGGGTGACCTGGGAGAACGGGGTACTTCGTCGTTCGGCAGTGGGCCGGCGCATGATTCAGTCCACGGAATCTACCAATGAGCGGGTGATGACGACCCTGCGCGGACCCGATATTCGAATTGCGCTCGAACACGCTCAAGACTTTGAGCTTGACGGTGACGAGTATGGCCTGGTGCGCAAGGTGCGGCTGCACGCCGATCCGGGCGCGCTGATCGTGCGCGTTGCCGCCGGATAGTCCTATTCGGCGGGTTCGGCGCCACCGTGCCTATTCGGCAGGTTCCCCCGCAATGAGGCCGCGCAACCAATCGCGGGCCTCGATGAAGATGCCGTCGTCGTAGCGGGAGGTGAACTCGCTTGGGCGTTTGTCGGCCCGCGGATACGACCCAAGAAAGATGACCTTCGGGCTGAACCGGCGCAGGCCGAGCAGCGCGTCGGCCACGCGCTCGTCGAGGATGTGTCCCTCCGTATCAACGACGAAGCGGTAGCGTCCGAGGGAATCACCGATCGGTCGGGACTGAATGAGGCTGAGGTTCACGCCACGGGTGGCGAATTGCTCGAGCATGTCGAGCAGGGCACCGGAACGATCACTCGGCAGCTCGATGATGAGGCTGGTCTTGTCGGCGCCGGTCGGAGGAGCGAGCTCAGCCGTGCGACCCACGAGCACGAACCGGGTGACGGCGTTCGGGTTGTCACCGATATTCGAGGCGAGAACCACGAGGTCATGATAATTGTCGATGCCGGGCGGGGCGATCGCGGCATCCGCTTGCGTGTTGTCGAGAAGGGCGGATGCTGCGGCGACGTTGCTCGAAGCCGGAAGGTGTCCGTGGCTCGGCAGCGTCTTTTCGAGCCAGTTGCGACACTGGCCGTAGGCGACCGGATGCGCGTTGACGACCCGCACGTCGGCCAGCGTGGTGCCGGGGCGGGCGACGAGTACGAAGTTGACCGGAACCAGGTATTCGCCGATGATGCGCAGGTTCGGCACGCTCGCGAGGGCGTCCTGCGTGGCGGTGACACCGCCGTCGACCGAGTTCTCGATGGCGATCATCGCCGCGAGGCTGCGACCGGAGATCACGTCGGCGAAAGCCTCGCCTACGTTGTTGACCGGGCGCCAGTTTTGGCCGCGCGCCGCGGGCACCTGCGCGAGCGCCATTTCGGTAAACGTTCCGGCCGGGCCGAGATAGCTGTAGGTCTGGCTTTCGGGCGGATTCGGCGAGTCGGGCATGGCTCCCAGCCTACTGGGGGTGCCAGACTGTGCTCATGAGCGAACGTGCGGGCACCCGAGCCCTGGAATCTGACCTGATCGACGTTGATGGGCTGGTCAAGGCCTATTACGATTTGAAACCGGATGTGACGGTGCCGGCCCAGCGGGTCGTCTTTGGAACCTCCGGGCATCGCGGCAGCTCGCTGAACACCGCGTTCAACGAGGATCACATCAGTGCGACGACGCAGGCAATCGTGGAATACCGCGCCGGCCAGGGCATCACCGGCCCGCTTTTCATCGGCACCGACCCGCACGCGCTGAGCGGCCCGGCCTATACGACGGCCCTCGAAGTACTCGTCGCCAACGGTGTGCGCGTACTCGTGGACGAATTCGACGACTACGTGCCGACCCCCTCCCTGTCGCACGCGATCCTGGCCTACAACCGGGCCGAGCACGGTGACCTCGCCGACGGCATCGTCGTCACGCCGAGCCACAATCCGCCGATGGACGGCGGCTTCAAGTACAACCCGCCGCACGGCGGACCGGCCGACAGCGACGCGACGTCGTGGATAGCGAACCGGGCAAATGACCTCATCGCTGGCGGCATGGTGGGTGTAATCATGAGCGAACCGAGCGCCGTGGAGACCTACGATTTTCGCGGCAACTACGTCAACGACCTCGAGAACATCATCGATATGCGGGCCATCCGCACCAGCGGAATCCGCATCGGAGCCGACCCGCTCGGCGGCGCGAGCGTGGGCTACTGGGGCGCCATCCGCGACCGCTACGAAATCGACCTCGTCGTGGTCAACCCGAAGGTCGACCCGACCTGGCGATTCATGACCCTGGACTGGGACGAGAAGATCCGCATGGATCCGTCGAGTGCGTCGGTGATGGCATCCGTTGTCGCGCACAAGGACGAGTACGACATCCTCACCGGCAACGATGCGGATGCCGACCGGCACGGAATCGTCACGCCCGACGGCGGCTTGATGAACCCGAACCATTTTCTGGCCGTCGCCATCGACTACCTCTACAGCCACCGCGAAGGCTGGAAGCCAGACGCTGCGGTCGGTAAGACCCTCGTCTCGTCGACGATGATCGACCGGGTGACCGGATTTCTCGGCCGCGACCTGTGGGAGGTTCCGGTGGGCTTCAAATGGTTCGTGCCCGGCCTGATCGACGGTTCGGTCGCGTTCGGCGGCGAGGAGAGCGCCGGCGCAAGCTTCGTGCGCTTCGACGGCACGGTCTGGACCACCGACAAGGACGGCATTCTGCTAGCCCTGCTCGCGTCCGAGATTCTTGCCGTCACCGGCAAAACGCCATCGCAGCGTTACGCCGAGCTCGCCGAGCATTTCGGTGCGCCCTCTTATGCCCGAGTGGATGCTGCGGCCACGCCCGCGCAGAAGGCGGCGCTGGCCAAACTCGACGGCTCGATGATAACGGCCACCGAGCTCGCCGGCGAGAAGATCACCGGCAAGTTCAGCGTGGCGCCGGGCAACGGCGCTGCCATCGGCGGCGTGAAGGTGACGACCGAGAACGCCTGGTTCGCAGCCCGGCCGAGCGGCACCGAAGACGTCTACAAGATCTACGCCGAGTCGTTCTTAGGTGACGAGCACCTGGCCAAGGTTCAGGCCGAGGCGAAGGCGATCGTGGACGCCGCAATCGCCTAAGCCGCGCACCGCTGAGGAGCGCTGGGGTTATCCGCGGGGCGTGGTGCTTGAGCTAAGGAGTGGATGACCCGATGCGAGCGCGGCCCACGGCCAGACAACAACCGTAAATCTACGGAACACTCCAGTAGTAAGCCGTTGCGCCCGGGTGATCCACCGTGATCGCCGTATCCACGGACCGGTAGTCAGAATCCAGGGTGTGCCCGGCGAAGAAGATCTCAGTGGTGTCGCCGACCCGCTCTACCCTGGTGACAATGCCGGTGTGGTCGCGGTCGCCGGTGTTGTCCCAGTCGAATTGCGCGATATCGCCGACCTTTACCTGGTCGCGCTGCTGATCGGTCAGGGCCGTGGCCTTACCCGTCGAGGCGATGTATTTCATGAAAGCGGTGGAACTGCGCCAGGCCGCCGAGGCACCGTAGGCGTTGCCGTTCTTCGGGCTCGACCAGACGCCGTCCATGGTCCAGCCGCGCGCGATCATGACCTGACTGGCGAAATTGACGCAGTCGTTCTCTCCGAGGATGCCCCACTCTGCGGCGTTGTAGTTTTCCAGCTTCCAGTGTGCAAGCGCGTAGTCCAGTTGGGCGGTGACGGCGGCGCTTTGCACCGGCGCCGCCTCCACCTCGACAGCAGCGACCGGGTCGGCGGGAGTGACCCGCGCCGGGTCATCCGTTGCGGCCGGGGTGGCGGCATCCGTTGACTGAGCGGTCTTCGCCGGGTCACCGGAACTCTCAATGGCCTGCACGACCAGCGCGGTCGCGCCGACGGCGAGCACGGCTCCGACGGCCGCGGTCAGGCCGAGTCGCTGCCACCGGGTTAACTGCACAATGTACTCACTTCGTTTGGAGGAACTGCTCAGGCACTCATGGCGGCGCTCAGGTAGAGCGCGACCGCAGCGAGAGCGACGAGCGCTCCCACGATGAGTACGCCGATGAGAAACCGGCGCCGGAGGCGCCGCTGGTCGGCCTCCGTGGGTTCGTTGTTCTGCAGCATGATTCGAGCTTAGCCGCGACCAATATCAGAGTCCTGACAGGCCGGCGGTGAACTGGCGAATCCGATCCGGCAGGAATACTGGTCGAAGCGGGCGTCACCGGGTACCGTCGTGTCATGTCACAGACCGAACCCACACCGTTCACCTGGCCGCACGGATTTCTCTGGGGGTCGGCGACGGCCGCCGCGCAGATCGAGGGCGCCGGCCATGCCGGCGGCAAGGAAGACTCGATCTGGGACGCTTTCGCGCGGATTCCTGGCGCCATCGCGGGCGGTGACGACCTCGAAACGGCCGTGGACCACTACCACCGCATGCCCGCCGATGTGCGACTCATGGCTTCGCTGGGCCTTGACGCTTACCGCTTTTCCACCAGTTGGGCGCGGGTGCGCCCCGGCGACCGCGCTGTGAACCCGGAGGGGCTCGATTTCTACTCCCGGCTGGTCGACGAACTTCTCGCCGCGGGAATTCTGCCCTGGCTCACCCTCTACCACTGGGACCTGCCGCAGGCGCTCGAAGAGAAGGGCGGCTGGGCCAATCGCGACACCGCGTACCGTTTCGTCGACTACGCAGCGGATGTCTACGCCGCGCTCGGCGATCGGGTCACCCACTGGACCACCTTCAACGAGCCTTTCTGTTCCTCGCTGCTCGGCTACGGATCTGGCGTGCACGCGCCGGGCCGGCAGGACGGCCGGGCCGCGGTCGCCGCCGTGCATCACCAGCACCTCGCGCACGGGCTCGCGGTGAACGCGCTGCGCTCGGCGGGAGCCCAGCAGCTCGGGATCACACTCAACCTCACCAATGCCGTGCCGCGCGATGCCGCCGACCCGGTCGATATCGAAGCGGCTCGACGGCTCGATTCGCTAGCCAACCGCATCTTTCTCGACCCGCTGCTGCGCGGCGCCTACCCGGAGGACACCCTGCGCGACCTCGAGCCGCTCGGCCTGGCCGAGGTCATCCACTCAGACGACCTGGCAATCATCGCAGCTCCGCTCGATTTTCTCGGCGTCAACCACTATCACGACGACCTCGTGAGCGGGCATGCTGATGCCTCGGCGAGCGACTCTCACGCCGGCGGCGCTGCGCGTTCGGTTGGATCGCCGTGGGTCGGCTCGGAGTACCTAACCTTTCCCAGCCGCGGGCTGCCACGCACCGCGATGGACTGGGAGGTCAACCCCGACGGGCTGCGCCTGCTGCTCGTGCGGCTCGGCGAGGAGTACGACGGGCTCCCGCCGCTCTATGTCACCGAGAACGGCGCGGCCTACGACGACAGGGTGAGCGCCGACGGCGACGTGCACGACGTCCTGCGCACCGACTACGTCGCCTCGCACATCGACAAGGTGGGTGAGGCAATCGCGGCCGGCGCCGACGTGCGCGGGTACTTCGTCTGGTCGCTGCTCGACAATTTTGAGTGGTCGTACGGCTACGAGAAACGCTTCGGCATCGTGCGGGTCGACTACGACACCCTCGAGCGCACGGTCAAGGACAGCGGGCGCATGTACGCGGACCACATTCGGGCGGCGCACGCGGCCTGACTGGCCGCACCCGGCCTCCCGGCCCGAGTTTGAGAGGTTGGCACCGGTTTGAACACGTGCCGACTTCTCGAAGACGTGCCACCATGCCGAGTTGGGTCACAGGGGTAGGGCAGGATCAGGAAAATCGATGTCGGCAAGCGGCTTGAACCGGGCGCGCATCACGGCGAGCGCCTCGGGGTTCTGGTCGATGAGCACGAAACGGCGGCCGAGCGCGGCGGCAACCGCCCCTGTCGTTCCGCTGCCGGCGAAGAAATCGAGTACCCAGTCGCCCTCGCGGCTCGACGCCTGGATGATGCGGCGCAGGATTCCGATCGGTTTCTGGGTGGGGTAGCCGGTTTTCTCCTTGCCGGTGGGCGAGACGATGGTGTGCCACCAAACGTCCGTGGGCAGTTTGCCCTTGGCCACCTTTTCGGGCGTGACGAGGCCGGGAGCCATGTACGGCTCGCGGTCAACAGTGGTCGAGTCGAAGTAATATCGGGCGGGATTCTTGACGTAGACCAGGATCGTATCGTGCTTGGTCGGCCATTTGTTCTTGGATTTGGCGCCGTAGTCGTAAGCCCAGATGAGTTCGTTGAGAAAGCATTCCCGGCCAAACAGGGCGTCGAGCAGCACCTTGGCGTAATGCGCTTCGCGGTAGTCCAGGTGTAGGTAGAGGGTGCCGTCGTCGGCGAGCAGGCGCCAGGCTTCGATCAGGCGCGGTTCGAGAAAGGCCCAGTAGTCTTCGAACTGGTCGTCGTAGCCGAGCAGGTCACCCTTGATGCGTTCGTAGCGCTGCCCCTTGAAACCGGTGATCGTGCCGACCGCGTGCGAGCCGTCGACGGCGACCGAGCGCACCGAAGTGGTGCTCTGTCGTTTCTGCGACCGGCCGGTATTGAACGGCGGGTCGAGGTAGATCAGGGTGAAGGCACCATCGGGCAGGCTCGGCAGCACTCCGAGGTTGTCGGCGTGGATGACACGGCTGGGGCTGGTCGGTGTCCACTCTTTTGGCATTTGTCCATTCTTTCAGCCCGCGCGCCATCAATCGGCTTAGTCTGTCGGGATGACTGCTGAATCGACGACCATCCACTCGCAGGATCTGGCTGATGTCGGAACTCTCGAGGTGCGCCACGACCCCGAGCAGAGCCGCTACACGGTGCTGCTCGGCGAGCAACCGGTCGGCCTGGCCGATTACATCACGACGTCGACGGCCGTGCATTTCACCCACACCGAGGTCGACCCGGCGCAGCGCGCCCACGGTTTGGCGAGCATCCTGGTCGAGCAGGCGCTCGATGATGTGCGGGTGCGCACCGACCTCGCCGTGGTGCCCGAGTGCTCCTACGTGGCACGCTGGATCGACCGGCACGCCGAATACCAGGACCTGCTGACTCGGGGCAGGTAGCCCGACCGGATGCTGGCGTGAGCGGATGCCGTTGGCCCAGCCCGCGGTATCCGCTCGCCGGATTGTTGGAGGCGCGCAGCGTTAGGGAACCCGGGTTAACCAGGCCTCTGTACTGAACTTGTTCGCGACGAGTTCGGTGGCCTTCGCGTATTCCTCGGCGGTGACGTCACTCGCGGTGGCGCCGTAGAGGCCGGTGAAGGTCTCCTTCATGCGGTCGATGATGGCGGCGCGGCTCAGGCCGGTCTGGCTGCGTAGCGGGTCAACTCGTTTAGCGGCGCTCGTGATGCCCTTATCGCTGAGCTTCTCCCGGCCGATGCGCAGCACCTGCACCATTTTTTCGCCGTCCATGTCGTAGCTCATGGTGACGTGGTGCAGCACGGCTCCGCTGCCGAGTCGCTTCTGCGCTGCACCGCCGATCTTGCCGCTCGGGCTCGTGATGTCGTTCAGCGGCTGATAGCGCGCATCGATGCCGAGGGACTTGAGCGCGGTGATGACCCACTCATCGAGGAACGCGTAGGAGTCGGCGAAACTCATACCTTGCACGAGGTCGGTCGGCGCATAAATGGAATAGGTGATGACCGAGCCGGCCTCCATGAACATGGCGCCGCCACCGCTGATGCGCCGCACAACGGTGAAGCCGTATTTCGCGGCATTCTCCGGATCGACCTCGTTCTTGAGCGACTGAAAGCTGCCGATGACAACGGCCGGCTCGTTCCACTCCCAGATGCGCAGGGTGGGCTGCCGGCGTCCCTCGCCGACCTCGGTGGCGAGCACCTCGTCGAGGGCCATCTGCAACACGGGCGCGACGGGCTTCTGCGAGTGGATTATCTGCCAGTCGTAGTCCCGCCAGGTGCTCGCCTGCGCGAGCGACCGGCGGATCGCCACGGCCACAGCCTCCGGCGAGAAGCCGAGCAAAATCGCGCCGGTGGGCAAGGCTTCTCGCACGGCAGCGGCAATTGCGGCCGCCGAACTGCCGGCGGGCAGGCCGATCACCGCGGCATTGATGTCTTCGAGGGCATCGTCGGGTTCGAGAAAAAAGTCGCCGGCCAGGCGAAAGTTGGCGATGACATCATCGACGACATCCAGATCAACGATGACCAGTTTGCCGCCCGGAACCTTATATTCACCATGCATGCAACCAGCCTACGGCGTGGGCGTGAAGCGCTCGTCTAACCAGGCCACGAGGTCGCCAATCACCTCGTCGCGGTTAGTCTCGTTGAAGACTTCGTGCCGCGCGCCCGGATACACGATCAAACGCACGTCGCGCAGCCCGGAACGTCGAATATATGCGGTCACCAGTTTGAGCGCGCTGCGTTCACCGCCGACGGTATCGTCGCCCCCGACCAGCACGAGCATCGGCAGGTCCGTTGGAAGGTTTCTGGCCGGCCGGCCGAACAGGCGGGCGGCTTCGCGCAGGCCGAACAGCTTCGCGAGCGGCGTCGCCGTCGTCAACGGGTCGGCCACGAAGGCTTTAGCTACGGCCGGATCGCGGCTGAGCCACTCGACCCCGGTCGTGCCGAGCGTCTTGTGTTTGCGGTTCAGGTCGCCGCCGTCGAGGGAGCCGGGCCAGCGGTACGCGGTGCCAGAGAGTACGACGGCGTCATACTCGGCAGCATGCTCGTTCACGATCATCTGCACCATAAACGATCCCCAGCTGTGCCCAAGCAGCACGAGCGGCAGATTCGGGTTTTCTAAGCGGATGATGCCGCTCAGCTGATGCACGCCGGCCACTGCCGCGCGCAGCCCGCCCGCGCCGAGCCGGCCGAGCCTGGTGTGATCGCCGCCATGCTGGGCCAGCCCGGTCTGGCCGTGACCCAGGTGGTCGTCGGCGTATACCGCGTAGCCGGCCCGGTTGAGGTCGGCGGCGAGTGCCGCATAACGCTGGGCGTGTTCGCCGACGCCGTGCGCGAGCTGGATCACCCCGCGCGGGGCGGCGACCGGCCAGACGTAGTAGGTGACAACCAGGCCAGAGGCATCCGTATATGTGGGCACGAGGCCAGTCTGCCGTGTTTGGGCGGAGCGGTCCGCAGTAATGTACTTAGCAAAGCTAATTTGCTATGCTAAGTATCTATGGAATCGCGAACACCTCCCAACACGTCAGGGCTCGGAGTCATCAAAGCTCAGCTCCCCGCAGAGACCCAGCCCACCGCAGCGACCAGTACGGCCGAACTTAGCCACGAATTTCGACTCGCCAATGGCCGTCTGGCCCGTCGCCTGCGTCAGGAGAAGGCCGAGAACGAACTGGGCAGCGGCCAATTCTCAGCACTCGGCGTGCTGCACGTGCACGGTCCACTCACCCTCACCGAGCTGAGCGAATTCGAGCGGGTCACCCCGCCGTCAATGACCCGCACCGTGAAGTGCCTCGTCGATGCCGGCCTCGTCACCCGCACCGGCTCCGCGCTTGACGGCCGCAAGATCGTGCTCAGCACGACGGATGCCGCGCGCGCGATGATGACCGAAACCCGCAAGCGCCGGGATGCCTGGCTGGTGCAACGCGTCGCCCAGCTGAGCCCCGAACAACACCGGACTCTCGCCGACGCGACCCTGATCATGAAGGAGCTTGCCGACAGTTGAGTGCCATGTTTCGCTCCCTGAGCGTCGTCAATTACCGCATCTGGTTCGCCGGGGCCCTGGTGTCGAACATCGGCACCTGGATGCAGCGCACCGCGCAGGACTGGATCGTGCTAACCCAGCTCACCGATTACGACGCGACGGCGGTCGGCATCACCATGGCGCTGCAGCTCGGCCCGCAGCTCGTCCTGATGCCGTGGTCTGGGCTCATTGCTGACCGGTTCAACCGGCGCAAGCTGCTCATTCTGACCCAGACCCTCATGGGGCTGCTGGCGCTCGGCCTGGGCATTCTGACAGTGCTCGAGGTGGCCCAGCTGTGGCACGTTTACCTGTTCGCGCTGGGTTTGGGCGTCGTCGCGGCGATCGACGCGCCGGCCCGCCAGACCTTCGTCTCTGAGCTCGTCGCCGAAGACCAGCTGTCCAATGCGGTCGCGCTCAACTCGGCCTCGTTCCACGGTGCCCGCCTGATTGGGCCGGCGGCGGCCGGCCTGCTCACGGTCGCCGTGGGTGCCGGCTGGGTGTTCATGATCAACGCGGTCACCTTCGCCGCGACGGTCTTCGCGATGACGCTGCTGCGCACACACCAGCTGCGCCGCCAGCCTAAGGCAGGCCGGGAACGCGGGCAGCTTCTGGCCGGTTTTCGCTACGTGCGCGGGCGCAGCGACATCGTCGTCGTGATGATCGCGGTCTTTCTGATCGGCACCTTCGGCCTGAACTTTGCCATTTTCACCTCGACCATGGCCACGATCGAGTTCGGCCGAGGAGCCGCAGAGTTTGGCCTGCTCAGCTCGATCATGGCCATTGGCGCCGTCGTCGGTGCGCTGCTCGCCGCTAGGCGCAGCCGCGCTCGGTTGCGCCTCGTGGTGCTCGGCGCCGCCCTGTTCGGCGTGGCCTGCGCGCTGTCGGCGATTATGCCGACGTATGCCAGTTTCGCCATATCTCTCACGCTCGTCGGGTTGTCATCGCTCACGCTCATGACGACGGCGAACGCCTATGTGCAGACCACGACCAGGCCCGAGATGCGTGGCCGCGTGATGGCGCTGTACATGGCCATCTTTGTGGGCGGCACGCCCCTCGGCGCTCCGCTCGTGGGCTGGGTAGCGGATGCCTTCGGCCCCCGTTGGGCCCTCGGCCTCGCCGCGATCTCCGGCCTGTTGGCGGCGGTCGTCGTGCTGTTTTGGATGGTGCGGTATCGCCGCTTGCGAGTGCAGCTGCATCCGTTCTCTGCGCCACGGGTGCGTGTTCTGCACGCCGGCGACGGGCGCGCGGAGGCTGCCGCGCTCAATCGCGAGACCGCCACGCGTGAGATCGCGATCGTCGAGGCCACCGCGCCACGCTAGAACTTTTCGGGCCCGGGTCTCGGACTCGCCGCTAGGAAGCGGTGGACTCGCGAATGACGAGTTCGGGCTGAAACACGATCTGCTCGTGCTCAAACTCGTCGCCACCCTGCGCCTCGCGCAGCAGCAGGTCGACGGCGGTATAGCCGATCAGCACGCTCGGCTGGCGGATCGACGACAACGGCACCACGGCAGCGGCCGCAAAGGCGATGTCGTCGTAGCCGATCAGGGCGATGTCGCGAGGCACGTGCAGGTCGCCGCGCATGTTGAGCGCCTGCAGAACGCCGATGGCGAGCAGGTCGTTAGCGGCGAAAATGGCGTCGGGACGGTCGCCGGGCGCACGCACCAGCATCTGTTGCCCCGCAGCGCGTCCAGCCAGCACCGACAGCGCGTCGGTGTCGACGACCTCGAGAGAGACAGACGAATGCTCCGCGACGGCCAGGCGGGCGCCGCTTAGCCGATCGACCACCTGACGGATGCTGTTCGGCCCGCCGACGAAGGCGAGGCGAGTTCTTCCAAGTGAGATCAGGTGTTGCGCGGCGAGGCGCCCACCGGCAATGTCGTCGACGGCCACGGACGAAAAACTGCGGTCCTCCGTTTGGCGATCGACCAACACGGTCGGGGTTCCGCGCGCCCGCAATCGGTTGAGTCGCTCGCCGATGTCACCGAGCGGGGAGATCAGCACCCCGTGCACCCGCTGCTCTTCGAACAGATCGAGGTAGGCGGCCTCGCGAGCCACGTTGTCGTCGGTATTGCCAAGAAGGACCGCAAGACCGTCTTCTGCCGCGCGATCTTCGGCACCACGGGCCAGGTCGGTGAAGAACGGGTTGGCCACGTCGAGCACGATGAGCCCGAGGCTCCGGCTGCGCCCGGCGCGCAGCTGGCGGGCAGCGTCGTTGCGCACAAAACCCAGCTCGGCAATCACCGCCTGCACCCGGGCGACCGTACCCGGCGACACCTTGTCCGGCCGGTTCAACACATTCGACACCGTCCCCACCGATACCCCGGCGGCGGCGGCGACGTCGTTCACGCTGATCGATGCCACGATGTCTCCTTTGCTGGACGAGCCGCGAGTCCCCAGCCTATTGGCCAGTACCGACCACGATTAAACGAATCAGAGCGCCGACTTCGCGTTCCGTTTCAATTCGGAAACGATCCTGGAAATGATTGTTGACGACTGGGTGGCAGCAACCGTAGTATTCACTAAGCAGTCAAAATGAAACGATTCATTTTAAGCTATTCCTCAATGTGGAGGCACAACCTCGTTATGATCAACAGCCCAGAGATGGCCGCCGAACGGTCGAAGACACCACTTCTGTCGATCCGAGGTGCGGCCAAGGCCTTCGGCCCGGTCGTCGCCCTCGCGGACGGCGTGGTCGAGATTCTTCCCGGTGAGATCCATGCGCTGGTCGGCGAAAACGGTGCCGGCAAGTCCACCTTGGTCAAGATCCTTGCGGGGCTTTACAACCTCGATGCCGGCGAGTTCCTCGTGAAGGGCAAGCCTGTGGCTTTTCGCACGGTTGCTGATAGCAAGGCCGAAGGCATTTCAGTCATCTACCAGGAGCCGACGCTCTTTCCTGATCTCACGGTGGCCGAGAACATCTTCATCGGACGACAGCCGAAGAATGCTCTCGGCCTGATCAACCGCTCCGCCATGCGGGCTCAGGCCCGAGCACTGTTCGACCGTCTCGGCGTGCGGATAGACCCGGACCGCATCGCCGAAGGCTTGTCAATCGCCGATCAACAGATCATCGAGATCGCCAAAGCCATCTCGCTCGATGCGAGCGTACTCATCATGGACGAACCAACGGCAGCACTGTCGGGCATTGAAGTTGAGCGCCTGTTTCAGGTCGCCCGCGCTCTGCGAGCCAGTGGTGCTGGCATCCTTTTCATATCGCATCGCTTCGACGAGGTATTCGCGCTCTGCGACCGGATCACGGTTATGCGCGATGGCGAATACATATCTACCCATTCGACCGAGAGCGTTACCGTTCCGGAAATCGTCCACGAGATGGTTGGTCGAGACATCGGAGAGCTATTTCCAAAAGTCGCCGCCAAGGTTGGCGACACCATTCTGAATGTTTCAAAGCTCTCCCGGGTCGGCGTCTTTTCTGATATCAGTTTCGAGGTCAAGGCCGGCGAGATCGTTGCCCTGGCAGGCCTGGTTGGCGCTGGCCGCACCGAGGTGGCTCGGGCAGTTTTCGGCATCGATACCTACGATCAAGGTTTCGTGGAGTTGAACGGTACCCGCCTAAAGAGAAACAACCCACAGGCCGCAATCGATGCGGGGATCGGGTTTGTTCCCGAAGACCGTCGCAAGCAGGGACTCGTTATGGACCTGTCCGTGGCCCGGAATGCAGCGCTGACCCTGCGCAATCGCCTATCGCGCTTTGGTCTGATCAATGGAACGACTGAACGCCGTGCAGCCGAGGAATGGACCTCGCGGCTGCAAGTTAAAACTGCCTCACAAGAATACAAAGTGTCGACTCTGTCTGGCGGCAACCAGCAGAAGGTCGTTCTAGCCAAGTGGCTCGCTACCGAGCCGATACTTCTTATCGTCGACGAACCTACTCGGGGTATCGACGTAGGTACGAAAAGCGAAGTTCATCGTCTCCTGTCCGACCTGGCCGGTCGTGGAATCGCCATTCTCATGATCTCGAGCGAGCTGCCCGAAGTTCTCGGCATGGCAGACAGAGTGCTTGTGATGCACGAAGGCCGCATCACCGCGCAACTAGACCGAGCAGATGCCACAGCCGAATCGGTTATGCACGCGGCTACCGCACAACTGGAGCATTGACTATGACACTTACATCGCCTGCCCCATCACAGGAAACGCCACCGAAAACCGCTCGCCGCGCCACACGTGATTTCGCATCCGTTCTGCGGTGGCGCGAGATTCCGGTCACCATCGCATTGATCGTTCTCGTGGGCCTCACCTACCTCGCGAACCCGCTCTTTCTCAGCCAACAAGGGGTAAAAGACCTGCTGTTGAACGCCACCATCGTGATTATTCTTGCGGTCGGTCAAGCGATGGTGATTATTACCCGCAACGTCGACCTGTCCATCGGCTCAATTCTGGGAATCGTTGCTTTCAGCACGGGCACCCTCTTCGTGGCCGTCCCAGGAATCCCAATAGTTCTCGTCTTTCTCACTGGTATGGCCCTCGGCGCGCTGCTCGGTGCCGTCAATGGGCTACTCGTAACCATCGCAAAGGTACCGTCTCTGGTCATCACCCTGGGTACGCTCTACATCTACCGGGGGCTCAACAACGCTTGGGCTGGCGGCACGCAGTACTTCGCCGGTGATCGACCCGACAATTTCGGAGCTTTATCTGTCGATACCATCGCCGGGTTTCCCTTGATCACACTGATCGCGATTGTCGTCGTCGTCATCGTCGCCATCTTTATGGCCTCAACTCGTCCTGGCCGTGACCTGTACGCCATCGGTTCAGACCCGGAAGCGGCCAAATTGTTTGGCATTCCGGTCACCCGCCGAGTGCTCCTCGCCTTTCTCAGCAACGGGATTCTGGCTGGCCTGGCCGGCGTGTTGTACGCCAGTAGATTCAATTCGGTCGGGGCGACGACCGGCACTGGGCTCGAATTCGACATCGTTGCCGCAGCCGTCGTCGGGGGCGTTGCGATCTTCGGGGGCAGCGGAACCGTTGCCGGTGCAGCAATCGGCGCGCTCTTGTTGACCACGATCACGAGCGCGCTCACCGCCATTCGCGTCGATAAATTCTGGCAACAGGCTATTGTCGGGCTCCTTATTCTGGCCGCGATCATCATCGATCGGGTCGCTCGAATTAGAACTCAGAAGAAGCTCCGACTCAGTGAGGCACGCGATGTCTAATCCCCCCACCGAACTGCTCGGGACCGCAACCAACAAGTCTGGTGTGCGAGCTTCCGAGGTCCCTTCGACCGGTGGACGAACCGGAATAGCGCGCATATTACTCAGCCGCGACACGGTTATGATCTACACCCTCGTGTTTTTCGTGATCTACGCTGCGCTGTTTATTCCACGCTTCGCTAGTCCAGTTTCTACCGGCTTTCTGCTTCTGGACGTGATTCCGGCCCTCCTCATCGCGCTGCCCATGACCCTTGTTATCATCACCGGTGAGATCGACCTCTCCGTTGCGAGCATCGCTGGACTGACAAGCGCTCTTATGGGCGTTCTTTGGGCCGCGGGGTTGGATATTGGAGCTGTTCTGCTCATCAGCTTGCTGGCTGGCGTTCTCGCCGGCGCATTCAATGGGCTGCTGGTGGCGGTGCTCGGCCTGCCTTCTCTCGCCGTAACCATCGGTACTTTGGCCCTTTTTCGCGGTCTGGCCCTTGTCGTCATCGGCGACAACGCAGTCGCAAACTTTCCGCCTGAGCTGACGAGCTTCTTCACGTCGAAGATCGGGGGGACCGGCATTCCCACGGTGATGATCGGCGTGATCGTTGTCGCCATTTTCTTTGGAGTGCTCCTGCATTTCACACCCTTCGGCCGCGGCCTGTTCGCCCTCGGCTATAGCAAGGAGGCCGCTACGTTCGTTGGCATTCACGTCATGAGGTCCAAATTTTGGCTCTACGTCGCATCCGGCTCTGTCTCAGCCCTGGCCGGCATCTACTGGACACTGAGATATTCCAGTGCTCGAAGTGACAACGCGAGTGGCCTCGAGCTGACTGTTATCGCGGCCGTGCTGCTCGGTGGCGTCTCAATTTTTGGCGGAAAAGGGTCAATACCTGGCGCTGTAGCCGGAGTTCTGCTGATCGGAACCATCAACTTCACCCTGCGGCTAAACCGCATTTCTGATGTCGTTCTCATAATTGTGACTGGCACCCTGCTCATCGCCTCCGTGGTCGCCCCCAGCATTTTCGAGGGCATCTCGAAGTGGCGTCATACCCGGCGAAACCGCCGCATTCTTCCCCCGGCATCAGCCTTGGGAGCAACCCGCGCCACAGCATCCGGCGTTCAGGAAAGGAAATGACAATGGAGTTCATTCGCCCCACAACGGGGAGGCGCACTCGCCGTCTATTCGCCTTCGCGGCTGTTGCCGCATCCGTTGCCCTCGTGGCCAGCGGTTGTGCCTCTGGCAGTGATGTCGGCACAGGCGCCGGGGCTGAGGGAGACCTCAGCGTCACCTTCATCCCGAAGCAGCTTAACAACCCTTACACCGACGTCGTTCTCGGCGGAGGGCAGGACGGTGCAACGGCGGCTGGTTTCACTGGCATCGAGGTTGTCGGCCCGCTCGAAGCGAGCGCCTCTAGCCAGGTTTCGTTCATTAACGCCGAGACGCAAGCCGGGACCAGCGTCATCGTCATCGCCGCGAACGATCCCGACGCGGTCGGTCCGGCCCTCGAGGAGGCCCGCGCCGCCGGTGCAAAGATCGTGGCTTTCGACTCCGACACCAACCCGAAGTATCGTGACGTTTTCATCAGCCAGGTTGTGGCCAAGGACGTCGCCCTAATTCAGGTAAAACTGATTGCCGAGCAGATTGGCGGATCGGGAGAAATTGCCATTCTTTCGGCCACGGCCAACGCGACTAACCAGAACGAGTGGATCAAGTTCATCGAGGAGGAACTCGCCTCCAACCCCGACTACACAGACATCACCCTGGTTGCAAAGGTGTATGGCGATGATGACGACACGAAGTCGTTCCAGGAAGCTCAGGGTTTGCTTCAGGCCTACCCGAACCTCAAGGGAATCATCTCGCCCACGACGGTTGGCATTGCGGCTACGGCGCGCTATCTTTCGACCTCGGATTACAAGGGCAAGGTTGCCCTGACCGGTCTGGGACTGCCGAACGAAATGCGCCCGTTCGTCAAGGACGGCACAGTCACGGCCTTCGCCTTGTGGGACCCTGCACAACTCGGTTACGTTGCCGCGTTCGCCGGCAAGGCACTCGCCGACGGCACCATCACCGGAGCCAAAGGCGACAAGTTCGATGCCGGCGACATGGGTGAGCGCGAGGTCGGCGCGGACGGCCTCGTCATTGTTGGCCCGCCGACCACCTTCAACGCGGACAATATCGACGACTACGACTTCTAGGTCGCAGTGCGGTGGGACGGGTGCTACGGCGTCCGTCCCCCGCAATCCCGCCATCTATCCACCTCCCAGAAATCCGGATTCGTGCCGGTGCAGGAGTATGCAATGACGAACATAGACGACAACACCCACAGCCTGCCCACCGGACTTCTCAAACCAAAGACTCGCCGTCCAACCCGCATTGGACTGGTTTCCGGCGGACTCGGTGCCTACTGGCCCCAGTTTCCCGATCTGATGCCCCTTGTGCAAAATTCAGCGCGGTATGTCACCGAACGCTTTAACGCTCTGGACGCTGACGTGGTTGATGCCGGCTTTATTTCCGACGCCCAAGATGCCCAGGTGGCTGCCGAAAAACTGCGTGTCGCAGACTGCGACCTAATCGTGGTGTTTCTAGCCACCTATCTCACCTCATCGATGGTGCTACCGATCGCGCAGAAGTCCAAAACCCCCGTGCTCGTCATTGACCTCCAGCCGACTGAGGCAATGGACCATGCCAATTTTGATACCGGTCAATGGCTCGCCTACTGCGGCCAGTGCCCCGTTCCCGAAGTCGCCAATGTCTTCCGCCGCGCGGGCATCCCGTTTCGGTCAGTATCCGGCTACCTGCGGCAGGAAAGCGCTTGGAAACGCATCATTCAGTGGGTGCACGCAGCTGGCGCTCGAGCCACGCTCCGAACCGCTCGTCACGGACTCATGGGCCACGTCTACCCGGGCATGCTCGATGTCTCGACCGACCTCACCAGCGTCTCAACGACGTTCGGTTCCCACGTGGAGGTGCTCGAATTCGATGACCTGCGCGTGCGGGTCGACGCGGTAACGGATGCCGAAGTGCGCGACCGCATGCACCTCGCGTCCCAGCTGTTTCAGATTGACGATTCGGTCAATCAGGAGGACTTCGCTTGGGGTGCGAAAGTCTCGGTCGGGCTAGACCGCTTGGTGGCAGACTTCGATCTTGATTCCGTGGCCTACTATCATCGCGGTCTCGCCGGCGAACAGCATGAACGCCTCGGCGCCGGCATGATTCTTGGCTCGTCACTGCTCACCGCCCGCGGTATTCCGATGGCCGGCGAATACGAGTTGCGCACCTCGATCGCGATGCTGACCAGCCAGGCAATCGGTGCTGGCGGATCCTTCACCGAAATCCAAGCGCTGAATTTCTTCGACGGTGTCGTTGAAATGGGCCATGACGGCCCTGCCCACCTCGCTGTCAGTGCACGAGAACCCTTGCTGCGCGGCCTTGGTGTCTATCACGGAAAACGCGGCTGGGGTGTTTCGGTGGAGTTCGACGTGCGACCAGGGCCGGTGACCACCTTCGGTGTCGGGCAGGACCCGGATGGCAGTTTCGTGTTCGTAACCTCGGAGGGCACGGTCGTGCCCGGTCCGCTGCTCGCAATTGGAAACACGACGTCCCGCGTTGATTTCGGCGGCGATCCCGGTGTCTGGGTGGATGAGTGGAGCCAGACCGGCATCGGCCACCATTGGGCTCTGAGTCTCGGGCACCGCGCCGCCGACATCAAGGCCGCTGCCAACCTGCTTGGAATCGAACATCGCCATGTGGCGCTGGCCTAGCGGGGCGGCACGGAGTATCCGCCACAACTCGCGGTTGTTCCACGGCACCGAAAGACACCGCGTCTGCTTTCAGCTGCAGGTCAAGCCGGAGCGCATCGACGAATATCGTCGGCGCCATGCCGCGGTCTGGCCTGAAATGCTCCGGGCGCTCAAAGCCAGCGACTGGAACAACTACTCCCTGTTCCTTCGGCCCGACGGACTGCTGATCGGCTATTTCGAAACGGCAGATCTCGCATCGGCCCAGGCCGGAATGGCCGCCACTGCCGTCAACGCGCGCTGGCAGGCCGAGATGAACGCATTCTTCGTGGCTCTCGACGGCGCCCCCGACACCGGGTTTCTACAACTGACCGAAGTTTTTCACCTCGAAGACCAGCTCGACGCCATTTCCACCGCTACAGAAAGAAGTACCTCGTGACGATCAGTGCCGCCGTGCTCACCCAACTCGAAGCGCAGGCCATCGAGCTGCCCTCTTGGGCGTTCGGCAATTCCGGAACCCGGTTCAAGGTCTTTGGAACCCCGGGGACTCCGCGCACCATTCAGGAGAAGATCTCCGATGCTGCGCAGGTCAACCGGTACACCGGCCTGGCTCCGAAAGTGGCCCTGCACATCCCCTGGGACAAGGTCGACGATTACCAGGCGCTGCGTAGGTTTGCGGCCGACAAGGGCCTCACGCTGGGCACCGTCAACTCAAATACCTTTCAGGACGACGCTTACAAGTTCGGCAGCCTGACCCACACCAACGCGGCAACGCGGCAGAAGGCCATCGACCATCACTTTGAGTGCATCGAGATCATGCATCAGACCGGATCGAATGACCTCAAGATCTGGCTCGCCGACGGCACCAACTATCCCGGGCAGGGTGATATTCGCGGACGTCAGGACCGCCTCGCAGAGTCGCTCGCGGTCATCTACGCCCGCCTGGGCGATGACCACCGGCTCGTGCTCGAGTACAAATTCTTCGAGCCGGCTTTTTACCACACCGACGTTCCCGACTGGGGCACCAGCTACGCGCAGGTGGTTGCCCTCGGTGAGAAGGCCGGCGTCTGCCTCGATACCGGCCACCATGCTCCCGGCACCAACATTGAATTCATCGTGGCTCAGCTGCTGCGCCTCGGCAAGCTCGGCTCCTTCGACTTTAATTCGCGTTTCTACGCCGACGACGACCTCATCGTCGGCGCGGCTGACCCTTTCCAGCTATTTCGCATCCTCTACGAGGTCATCCGCGGCGGCGGTTACGGGCCCGATTCAACCGTGGCGTTCATGCTCGACCAGTGCCACAACGTGGAGGACAAGATCCCCGGGCAAATTCGCTCGGTGCTTAACGTGCAGGAGATGACCGCCCGCGCACTGCTTGTCGACCGCGCCGCCCTGACCCTCGCGCAGAATGCTGGCGATGTGCTCGGCGCCAACGGCATTCTGATGGATGCCTTCTATACCGATGTGCGCCCCGCCCTCGCCGCGTGGCGCACGTCACGCGGGCTCGCCGGCGACCCGATGACGGCCTACGCCACCTCTGGCTACCAGGAGCGCATCGCTGCCGAGCGGGTCGGCGGCAGCCAGGCCGGCTGGGGCGCGTAAGCCCCTCCACGTGCATAACTCCTGCAATTCATTCGGGGTCGCAAGAAGTTGCCCTGAATCACGCGGGTGCGTTCCTGGACGGCGGGAAATTGCAGGAGTTGTGGGCAATTCCTGGCCGTCCCGCTCGACCCAACATCAGATATCCGCTCTCACCCGGCAAGGAACCTCATGACTCAAGCAGCAGCACTGATCGCCCGGTCGAATCGGCTCGGCGCCGACCCCAGGAACACGAATTACGCCGGCGGCAATACCTCAGCCAAGGGCAGCGAAACCGATCCGGTCACCGGCGAGGCCGTTGTTCTGCTGTGGGTGAAGGGGTCAGGCGGAGACCTTGGCACGCTCACCGAAAAGGGACTCGCGGTGCTGCGCCTGGATCGGCTGCTGGCGCTGAAGAACGTCTACCCGGGGGTCGACCGGGAAGACGAGATGGTCGCCGCCTTCGATTACACGCTGCACGGCAAGGGCGGCGCCGCGCCGTCTATCGACACGGCCATGCACGCTCTCGTCGACGCGCCGCACGTCGACCACCTGCACCCCGACTCCGGCATTGCCATCGCGACCGCGGCCGACGGCGCAGCGCTCACCCAGACGATCTTCGGTGACAAGGTGGCCTGGGTGGATTGGCGTCGCCCCGGTTTTCAGCTCGGTCTCGACATCGCCGCCATCAAGGAAGCCAACCCGCGGTCCATCGGCTGCATTCTCGGCGGGCACGGCATCACGGCCTGGGGCGACACGAGCGAGACCACCGAGGCCAACTCGCTCTGGATCATTGACACGGCGAGTACCTATATCGAGGCGCACTCGAAAGCGGAGCCGTTCGGGCCGCTGCTGGAGGGGTATGCCCCGGCGGATGCTGCCGAGCGGCGCTCGCGCGCCGCCGCCCTCGCACCCACGATCAGAGGGCTCGTCTCGACCGACGCACCCAAGGTCGGTCATTTCACCGATGCCCCAGAGGTGCTCGATTTTCTCTCCCGTGCCGAGCATCCGCGACTGGCCGCGCTCGGTACCAGCTGCCCCGACCACTTTCTGCGCACCAAGGTGAAGCCGATGCTGCTGGATTTGCCGAGCGGGGCATCCGTTGAAGAGTCGCTCGCCCGCCTCGTGACTCTGCACGAGGAATACCGCGCCGACTACCAGGCCTACTACGACCGCAATGCGACCCCGGAATCACCCGCGATTCGCGGCGCCGATCCCCTCGTCGTGCTGGTTCCCGGCGTTGGCATGTTCAGCTACGGCGCGAACAAGCAGACCGCCCGCGTCGCGAGCGAGTTCTACATCAACGCCATCAACGTGATGCGCGGCGCCGAGGGACTTTCGACCTACGCGCCGATCAACGAGGCCGAGAAGTTTCGCATCGAGTATTGGGCGCTCGAAGAAGCCAAATTGCAGCGGATGCCCGCCGCCAAACCGCTCGCCACCCGCGTCGCACTCGTGACCGGTGCCGCCTCCGGCATCGGCAAAGCCATCGCCACCCGGCTCGCCGCTGAGGGCGCCTGCGTCGTCATCGCCGACCTCGAACTGGCCAAGGCGCAGGCCGCGGCCGCCGAGATCGGCGGGACGGACGTTGCGATCGGAGTGCAGGCCAACGTCACCGACGAGGCGCAGGTGCAGGCCAGCGTCGATGCCGCAGTGCTCGCCTTCGGCGGGCTCGACCTGGTCGTGAACAACGCCGGTCTGTCGCTGTCGAAGTCGCTGCTGGAAACCACGGTGGCCGACTGGGACCTGCAGCACAATGTGATGGCCAAGGGCTCCTTTCTGGTCTCGCGTGCCGCCGCGCGGGTGCTCATCGACCAGAAGCTCGGCGGCGACATCATCTACATCTCCTCAAAGAACTCGGTCTTCGCCGGCCCGAACAACATTGCCTACTCGGCCACGAAGGCCGACCAGGCCCACCAGGTTCGACTGCTCGCGGCCGAGCTCGGCGAGTACGGCGTGAAGGTGAATGGCATCAACCCCGACGGCGTCGTGCGCGGCTCCGGCATCTTCGCCGGCGGCTGGGGTGCCAAACGCGCCGCCGTCTACGGCGTCGATGAGCAGGACCTCGGCAAGTACTATGCCCAGCGCACCCTGCTCAAGCGTGAAGTACTGCCCGAGAACGTCGCGAATGCGGTATTTGTGCTGTGCACGAGCGATCTCAGCCACACCACCGGGCTGCATATTCCCGTCGACGCCGGCGTCGCCGCCGCGTTCCTGCGATGACGACGGCCGCCGCGCGCCGAACGGACTGCGCATGAGTACGTCCGGAACAGTCGCGGCGGTCGACTTCGGCGCGTCCAGCGGCCGGGTCATCCTCGGCCACGTTGGTCCCAATGAGCTGAGCATCCGCGGGGTGGCACGCTTCGCCAATACTCCAGTGCGCATTATCGATGGTCTGCACTGGAACATCCTGGATTTATACCGGGGCGCCCTCGGCGGCCTGCGCGCCGCCGTGCGCGAGGACCCAGCGCTTCGCAGCGTGGCCGTCGACTCCTGGGCCGTCGACTATGCCCTGCTGCGCGGCGAGCGAATGCTCGGCAACCCGGTGCACTATCGCGATGAGCGCACGGCGGCGGGCGTCGACGCGGTGCACGCAAAAATCTCCCCGGCCGAGCTTTACGACCGCAATGGCCTGCAATTTTTGCCGTTCAATACGCTGTACCAACTGGCCGCCGACCGCCTCGCCGGCAACCTCGACGGCGCCGATGGAATGCTGCTCATTCCCGACTTGATTACGTTTTGGCTCACCGGCGAGAAAGTCGCCGAACGCAGCAATGCGTCAACGACAGGGCTCGTGAACGTTGCCGACTCGCAGTGGGACGACGACCTTATCGCCCGCCTTGGCCTGCCACGCGCCCTGTTTTCTCCGCTAGTGGATGCTGGCAACCGGGTGGGCAACGTTACGCCGAGAATTCTGGCCGAAATCGGGACCACCCGGCCTCTCACTGTATTGACGGTCGGGTCGCACGACACGGCATCCGCTGTGGTGGCGGTTCCCATGCAGAGCGATACCGCCGCGTATATCTCGTCGGGAACCTGGTCGCTGGCCGGCGTTGAGCTCGCCTCGCCCGTTTTGAGCGACGCGAGTCGGGCGGCCAACTTCACCAACGAGGGTGGCGTCGACGGGCGTTTTCGCTACCTGCGCAATGTTATGGGCCTCTGGCTGCTGAGCGAATCGATCCGCACTTGGGAACAGGCCGGCTCGTCGTACGACCTGCCCGCACTCATCGTTCAGGCCGGGGCGGTCACCGACCCCGTCACAATTTTCGACGTCGATGACCCACGATTTCTACCACCCGGCGACATGCCAAGCCGAATTCGCGAGTATTGCGCCGAACATGATCTGCAACCGCCCCGCACGAACGTCGAGCTGGTTCGCAGCATTATCGAGAGCCTCGCAGCGGCCTACGCCCAGACGTTGCAGCTCGCTGCCTCGCTGTCGGGCACCCGAGTGAGTGTCGTTCACATCGTCGGCGGCGGCTCGCAAAACGAATTGCTCTGCCAGCTCACCGCGAACCATACCGGATTGCGCGTGTTGGCCGGGCCGGTCGAGGCGACAGCGATTGGGAACGTGCTGGTGCAGGCCCGAGCGCAAGGCCTGGTTACCGGCAGCCTGGAAAGCCTTCGCGCGCTCGTAGCTCTCGCGTTCGCGCCGAAACCGTACGACCCTCACGCCTGAGCGCATCTTCTAGATGCTGCGGTGGTCACTCACCGCGAGTTCGAGGGCCGCAAGGCCCGGTGCCATGGCGGCATCCACGGCCAGGGGGTCGGTGACGTTGAGTTCTTGCATCGAACGACGACCCGCCGGTGCCGTGTTGATGTCGTGCTCACCCGCCGCCAACGCCGCGATCAGGTCGGTAATGACGTCGGCGAGCGCACGTCGCTCCCAACCGAGGTCGGCGCCGGCGTTCTGTGAGGTCATCATGGCCGTATCGGTGGCGCCAGGATACACGGTAGCGACGTGCACGCCCGTTCCAATCAGTTCCCGGCGGAGCGACTCGCCGAACTGCGCGATGCCGGACTTTGTTGCCGCGTAAACGGAGTAGAACGGCATCCCGACGAGGGCGATCCCGCTGGAAATGTTGAGGAGGATGCTGCCACGGCCCTGCCCGCTCTGCCGAAGGGCGGGAAGCAGGCTTTTGGTGAGGAGGATCGGCGCGGTGAGATTGAGGTCAATCATCGCGTGCACATCGGCGTCGCTGGTGTGATCAAGCCGCCCCGCGCGCACGTTACCGGCGTTGTTGACGAGGAGATCAACGACACTCCAGGACGCTACGGCATCAAGGATTCGGTCAACGGCGCCCGGGGTGGTCAGATCTTCGACCAGGATCTCGGTTGTTCCGCCCTCGGCCGCGACCAGTTGCGCGGTTTCGGTGAGGGTGGCGAGTTGACGGCCGACCAGGAGCAGGTGACCGCCGCGTCGACCGAATTCGAGGGCGAGCGCCCGGCCGATGCCCTGACCGGCGCCGGTGATGATTCCACGTCGATGAGTGAGATCTAGGGTATTGAGGTTCATGAGCGATCTTCTTTCCATTGATTTGTGCGAGGTGGTGAGGCTAAAAGTTGAGGATCTGGTAACCGTCAACAACCAGGTTACGAATGCTGGCTTCCCCCTTGTTTTCTGTGAGCAGCGGCCATCCGCCGGTCTCAATGGGCTCGGCGACCCCGTGGGACTTGGCGCAGAAACCACACGCACCGAGGATATTTTCCTGCAACGCCACCGTGAGGGGGTTCATCTGGTGCGCGGCGTCAGAAATGGCAGCCAACGACTCAACGCCCGACCCGTCAAAGACCACAACGACGTCATCGCCGGCCTGTTTAAACTCCAGCGCGGTTTTGAGGCCGCGATACACGCGGGCGGAGTCGGATTTGAGGGGCTCGTAGATGACGACGGCGATTTTAAGTTCAGACATGGAAACGTACCTCCTAGGTAGACCGATCTGGCCATATGCAACTATACCGATCGGTCTGGTAAAGTCCAAATATGGAATCCGTAACGACCGCTCCGACACCGAGCGCCAAGGAGCGATTGCTCGCCTCTGCGCGTGTTCTGTTCCACGAACGCGGGATCAACCCAACGGGAATCGACCTCATCGTTCGACAGGCGGGCGTCGCGAAGGCCAGCCTGTACAACAACTTCGCCAGCAAGGAAGCCCTCGTGGTCGCGTACCTGGAACAGGAGCTGGACGGCTGGGTGCGAAAAGTTCACGGCCAGGACGACCCGCTCGCGCAGCGCTCCGACCGGATAGCGACCGTTTTCGAGGACATCGCGCGCGCGGTCGAATCGCATACCTTTTTCGGGTGTCCGTTCACCAATGCGGTGATCGAGCTGCCGGACTGCGCCGCCGTGCGTGTGGTCGCGGACCGATATCGCACGATGCTCCGTGCTCATCTGGCCGAGATCTCCGGAGCGGATGCCGCCTCCTCCCTGGCCTCCCGGCTGGTCCTGCTCTATGACGCGGCCATTACGGCCGCCAAGATGGGCCGCGACGACGGCATGATCAGCGAAGCCTCCGCCCTCGCGCAGGAACTCGTATCCGCTCACACGACCAAGGCCTGAGGCCGACCCGCAATGAATGTGCGGTCGGCGCGCGGTCTAGGGTCAAGGGATACCGTTCACCGAACGCCAGGGGCACCCCAATTCACTCCATGCCAGCCGTCCGCGGCCCGATCGCCATTCCCCGCATCGGGGTGGTCGACCTCTCGACGGGGCCGGAATGAAGTCGACGATCGCGCTGGTTCTCGCCACCCTGATGTGGGCGGGCAACTACATCGTCGGCGGCATCGCCGTGCAGACCCTCTCCCCCGTCGAGCTCACCTGGCTGCGCTGGCTGCTCGCCTGCATTCCGCTGCTGATTCTCGCCCAGGTGGTCGAACGGCCGAACTGGGCTCTGGTGCTGCGTCACTGGCCCAGGTTGCTGCTGCTCGCCGCGCTCGGCGTCGGTGGCTACAACCTCTTGCTCTACACCGCCTTGCAGTACACGACGCCGCAGTCCGCGTCGCTCATCAACGCCGCGAATCCGGCCGTGATGGTGGTGCTCGCGGCGATGTTGCTGCGCGAACGAATCGGATGGCGGGGCATCGTGGGCCTGGCGCTGGGGCTTGTGGGAGTGGTGCTGATCGTCACGGATGGTGCGCTCGCATCCATTTTGACGCGCACGCCCAACGCGGGCGATGTGCTCATGATCGGCGCGATCGTGGTCTGGAGTCTGTACACGATCGTCGGTCGCGGGCTGCCGGTGCCGCCGATCACGGCCACGGCGGTGCAGGGCACGTTCGTGGCCGTACTGCTGGCGCCCGTCGCGCTTGCCAGCGGGGTGAGCTGGCCAGCGCATGCAGCCATTGGCTGGGCCGTGATCTTCATCGCGATCTTCCCCTCGATCGGCTCGTACGTGTTGTGGAACGCGGCGCTGAAGAGCATTCCGCCAGGCCGGGCCGGCCTGTTCCTGAACCTGATCACGGTGTTCACGGTGATCATCGCCGTCGTGCTCGGCGCCCAGCTGACCGCACCGCAGCTCGTCGGCGGCGTGATCGTGTTCGCCGGGGTGGCGCTCAGCACGCTGCGCCCGGCGCGCCCGCTGACGCCCCAGCCGGTGCTCGATAAAGCGACCCGCGGGCGCTAACCGGACGGGGCCCGGGCCCGGAACGTGGGCCCAGTTTATAAACTGGGCCCGGGGACGGGGCCCGGGCCCCGTCCGGAGATCGGCGCGAGACGCGGGGTGGAGACGAGGCAAAGTAGGCTCGGGGGATGAGTGAATTGCTGGTCAGCCTGCCCGACTCCGTACTGCGCGACGCGGTCGGCGACCTACCCGCCGGAGTCGAAGTGATCGAGTGGGCGCTCGACGGGCCGGCTCCCCGGCCTCGCTTCGACCTCGTTGTCACCCCATACATGGGCAAGACCGATCGCCTCGCCCACCTCGCCGGCGTTGAGACCGGGCTCGTGCAGAGCCAGTCCATCGGCTACGACGGCGTCGACCAAGTATTGCCCGCCGGGCACGTATTCGCCAACGCGGCGAGCGTGCACGAGACCTCCACCGCTGAGCTCACTCTCGCTCTGATCCTCGCTTCCCAGCGCGGAATTGACGATTTCGTGCGTGCCGCTGAAGCCGGCGTATGGGCACCGGCGCACCACGCCAGCCTCGCTGACCGCACCGTGCTGTTGCTCGGTTACGGTGGCGTCGGTCAGGCGATCGAGACTCGGCTGCTCGCGTTCGAGACCACGGTCATCCGTGTCGCCCGCACGGCTCGCAGCGATGAGCGCGGCGCGATCCACGGCTTCGAATCCCTGCCAGAACTGCTGCCCGGGGCCGACATCGTGGTCGTCGGCGTTCCGCTCACGGCCGAGACGACGCACCTCGTCGACGATGCGTTCCTCGCCCGCATGCGTGACGGAAGCCTGCTCGTGAACATCGCCAGGGGCCCGGTGGCCGACACGGATGCCCTGCTCGCGCACGCGGCGAGCGGCCGCATCAGGCTCGCACTCGACGTGACCGATCCGGAACCGCTGCCGGCGGGGCATCCGCTCTTCGCGCTGCCGAACGTGCTCATCTCACCGCACGTCGGCGGTGCCTCGAGCGCCATGCTGCCGCGCATGGCCCGGCTGGTGCGCGAACAAATCGAGCGGATGCTGCGCGGCGACCCCCCGCTGAACGTCGTGTTGACGAGTTAGCCGGCCGCCCGCCGCGCGAGCGCGAAACCACTCAACCTGCGATGGCGGCGTTCGCGGCATCCTGCGCGGTGCGCAGCGCCTCATCGACCGGGATGCGTCCGAGGAACATCTCGGCGAAGGTTGACTCGAACGCGTCGGAGGCCTCGGCCCACTTCGCGCCCTGCGGCGCCTGCACTGTGCCGTTGGCGAGCACGTCGATGAAGGCGTTCACGTCGATGCCCTGCTTCTGCCACGACGCGACATAGCTGGCCTGCGCACCGATCACAGCCGGTGAAGCCGACCCGTCGGCGCCAATGGCCGCGCTGCCCGCGCTGCTGCCGAGCCACTCCAGCAGTTTCCGCGTCTGCTCCGGATGCTTCGAGTCGGCGTTACCGGCGGCGACCACGCCGTTGGTCACGCTGATCGCGCCGACCGGGCCGGACGGAATCGCGGCTACGCCCCAGTCGAAGCCGACTCCCTCGTTCACGTTGCTGAGGTTGTAGACGCCGCTCTGGAACAGGGCCATCTTGCCCTGCAGAAACTGGTCGAGTGCGAAGTCGCCGTTGAGGTTGGTGTCGGCTGCCGACGGGGCCACGTGGTACTTGTTCATCAGGTCGATCACGTAAGAAAATGCCGCGACGCCCTCGGCCGTGTCGAACACGAACTCGTCACCGTCCTGCAGGGCTGCGCCGTTCGAGCCGAGGTAGTTGAGGTAGATCGCGTTGAGATCGTTGGCCGCGTTGTAGCCGTACTGCACGATCTGCGATGGGTCGAAGGCGGCGCTGTCGGCGGTATTGCCGTTGACGTCGATGGTGAGTTTCTGCAGCACCGGAAGCAGGGTGTCTTCGCCGGCGGACGGATCCCAGTGCAGATCGCCGACGGTGGCCGGGTCGATGCCAGCGGCCGCGAGAAGTTCTTCGTTGAAATACAGCCCGATTCCGGGATCGGCGAGCTGGGGAACCCCCCAAAGCGCGCCATCGACGGTGTACTGGCCGACGACGCTGGGTTGCCAGCCGGCCTGCGCGGCGGAACCGAGCGCATCCGTAATATTCACGAGATTGCCGTTGGCGGCATAGTCGGCGAAATTGCCCGCATTCACCCAGAACACGTCGTCGGCGGTTTCACCGGCAACGTCGACCCGCAACTTGGTGAAGTAGTCAGCCCACGGCACGACGTTGACCGCCACCTCAATACCCGGGTTGGCCTTTTCGAACGCCGCGAACGATGTCTCGTATGACTGCGCCACCTGTTCGTCCCAGACGCGCACGGTGACGGTCGTCTCCGAGTTGGTCGGCGGAGTAAGCGCGAGCGCGGCAGCCACGCCGCCGATAGCGACAACGGATGCGACGGTGACGATGGCAATTATGGTTGAGCGTTTAGCGATGGTGTCCCCTTTTTCTTGTTGGAGGCTACCAGCCTCTGATCGCACCGAACGCTACTGTGACGCCCCGAGATGCTCGCCGAAAAATGCCTCGATGCGCCTCCAGGCATCGGCCGCGGCTACCGGGTCGGGGCCGGCACCGAGAATGCGCTTGAGAACCGGACGCAACACTCGCGGCCCGGTCTCGGCATCGTTGAGAAAGGAATGCCCGGCACCGGGATATTCCTTGACATCGTGCGCGATCTTCAGCCGGTCGAGGGAGGCGCCGAGCGTGGCCGCGGCCCCGCTGAGGGAGCGGTCGGCACCGCCGAAGCTGCCGACGATCGGGCAGGCGCCGAGCAGGTGCTCGTCCAGGTTCTTGGGCAGCCGGCCGTAGTTGACCGAGGAGGCGTCGAAGCCGCGCGTGGCCGTGGCGAGCGCGAAGCCGCCGCCCATGCAGAAGCCGAGCACGCCGATGCTACCGGTGCAGTCGGTGCGTTCGGCGAGGAAGGTGCGGGCCGATTCGATGTCGACGAAGGCCCGGCCGGCGCCGGCCGACAGGGCACGAAAGGTGGCTATGAGGCATTTTCGGGTTCCGCCCTCGGTGAAGAGGTCGGGCATGAGCGCCAGATAGCCGGCCTCAGCCAGGCGCACGGCCTGGCGGCGCATGACGTCGGTGAGCCCGAACGCTTCGTGCATGAGCACGACGCCGGGCCAGGGACCGTCACCGGCCGGGATGGCCAGAACGGCTTTCAACCCGGCGCTGCCCCCCGGTCCGTCCGGCAATTTCAGGTCGATGAGCTGGGGTGTCGCGGTCATGGTCTCTCCCGGGTTGGCTGAAACTGTATCTCGCTTCAGCCAAAAGATCGTGTAACCTGTGGTCAGACCACACAAGAAAGGGACCCATGACCGCCATCCCCGCGCGCGCCTGGCAGGTTGTGCTCGACGCCGTCGAACGCGACCTCCTCGACGGGCGACTCAGCCCGGGCGATCACCTGCCGCCCGAGCGCACCCTCGCCGCCGACCTCGGCGTCGGTCGATCGAGCGTGCGCGAAGCGCTGCGGGTGCTGGAGGTTTTGGGGCTCATCCGCACCGCCGTCGGCTCCGGGCCATCGGCCGGCGCGATTATTGTCGCCCGCCCCGGCGGCGGCATGTCGGCGCTCATGCGGCTGCAGGTTGCGGCGCAGGGATTCGCCGTGGCCGACGTCGTCAAGACCCGCCTCGTGCTGGAAGGGTCGATCGTCGCCGAACTGGCGTCGGGTACCGGCGTCATCGATCTGACGGCGTCTGAACAGATCCTCACCGCGATGGAGTCTCAGCCCCTCACCGAAGCCGAATTCCTCGCCCTGGACACCCAATTCCATCTCTCCCTCGCCCAAGCGAGCGGTAACCAGGTCATCACCGCCACCATGGCCGGCCTCCGCAGCGCCATCGAGGGGTACGCGCGGGCGGGCGCGGCGCACCTAGCGAGCTGGCCGGCGACATCCGCTCGTCTCATGCTCGAGCATCGCGGCATTCTCACGGCCATTCTGGCCGGTCAAGCGGATGCCGCCCGCCTCGCCGTGCACGCCCACATCTCGGGGTATTACGCCGAGACCCACCTCGCTTCCGCTTCAACCACGACTGCCAGCCCCACGACACGATAGGACGATCATGATTCAACGACGCATCCCCAGGATCAAAGACCTCGCCCCGCTGATGAAGTTCAAGACGCCGGAGCTTAACGCGAAGAAGCGCCGCCTCGACGGCGCCCTGACGATCGCCGACCTGCGCGCCATCGCCAAGAAGCGCACGCCGAAGGCCGCGTTCGACTACACCGAGGGCGCCGCCGAGGCGGAAATCTCGCTGGGCCGGGCCCGCCAGGCCTTCGAAGACATCGAGTTTCACCCGGCGATTCTGCGCGACGTGTCGACCGTGTCGACCGGCTGGGACGTGCTCGGTGCGCCGGTGGCGCAGCCCTTCGGCATCGCGCCCACCGGCTTCACCCGCATGATGCAGACCGAGGGCGAGATCGCCGGGGCGCACGCCGCAGCCCGCGCCGGCATTCCCTTCGCGCTGTCGACCATGGGCACGACCTCGATCGAAGACGTCAAGGCGGCCAACCCGAACGGCCGCAACTGGTTCCAGCTGTACATGTGGAAGGATCGCGACCGCTCGATGGCGCTCGTCGACCGGGCTGCCAAGGCCGGATACGACACCCTGCTCGTGACCGTGGACGTACCCGTCGCCGGAGCCCGCCTGCGCGATAAGCGCAACGGCTTCTCGATTCCGCCGGCGCTCACCCTTGGCACCGTCGTCAACGCGCTGCCTCGCCCGGAATGGTGGATCAACTTTCTAACCACCGAACCGCTCTCGTTCGCGAGCCTCGACCGCTGGAGCGGAACCGTCGCCGACCTGCTCGACACCATGTTCGACCCGACGGTCGACTTCGAGGACCTCGCCTGGATCAAGGCGCAATGGCCGGGCAAGGTCGTCGTCAAGGGCGTGCAGAACCTCGACGATGCCAAGCGTCTCGTTGATCTCGGCGTGGACGGCATCACCCTGTCGAATCACGGCGGTCGCCAGCTTGACCGCGCACCGATTCCCTTCCACCTGCTGCCGCAGGTGGCCCGCGAGGTCGGCGCCCACACCGAGGTGCACCTCGACACGGGCATTATGTCGGGGGCCGACGTGGTGGCCTCGATCGCTCTCGGCGCCCGCTTCACGATGATCGGCCGCGCCTACCTCTACGGCCTGATGGCCGGCGGCGAGGCCGGAGTCGATCGCACGATCGCGATTCTGTCGGAGCAGGCGGCCCGCACCATGCGCCTGCTCGGCGTCAACGCGCTCGAGGAACTGAACCCCAGCCACGTGACCCAGCTCTCCCGGCTGCAGCCCGTCGCCGCCCCGCTGGTCGCCGCGGCCGAGGCGGTTCCGGCGCGTCGGGCGCCGGTGCGTAAAATCGCCTCGAAAACCAGCGTCGGCGCATCCGCTGCCGTGGCGGGCACGCCGGTGAAGCGCGCACCGAAGAAGGCGACGCCGGCCCAGTAGCGACCGGATCAGTCCGAGGCTGAGACCCGGTGCCGACGAAGAATCACAGCGATATCGACGGATCGGAGGTCATGAGCTACCGCTACCGGTCCAGCGGGACGGAGCTTACTTCGCCGAGGTCGGCGAGTACGAGGCGCAGCTGCTCGACGGCCCAGTCCACGTCCTCCGCCGAGACCACGATCGGCGGCGCGAGGCGGATGGTCGAGCCGTGGGTGTCCTTGGCGAGCACTCCGCGGGCCAGGAGTGCCTCGCAGACGACCCGGCCGGGCGCGAGCGCGGGGTCGATGTCGATTCCGGCCCAGAGCCCCACACCGCGCACGGCGATCACGCCGTGGCCGACCAGTGCCAAGAGCCCGGCGTGCAGTCGGGCGCCGAGCTCGGTCGCGCGCTGTTGATAGTCGCCGGTGGCCAGCATCTTCACCACCGCGAGACCCACGGCCGCGGCCAGCGGGTTACCACCGAAGGTCGAGCCGTGCTCGCCCGGGTGCAGCACCCCGAGGATGTCGGCGTTGCCGACCACCGCCGAGACGGGAACGATGCCGCCGCCGAGCGCCTTACCGAGCAGGTAGAGGTCGGGCACGACGTCTACCAGGTCGCAGGCGAAGGTCGAGCCGGTGCGGCCGAGCCCCGACTGGATCTCATCGGCGATGAACAGCACGTTGTGACGCGCGGTGATGTCGCGTACGGCCGGCAGATACGCTGCCGGCGGCACGACGATTCCGGCCTCGCCCTGGATCGGTTCGAGCAGCACGGCCACGGTGTTCTCATCGATCGCGGCTTCGAGCGCCGCAGCATCACCGTAGGGCACGGTGCGAAAACCAGGGGTGAACGGGCCGAAATCGGCGCGGGCCGATTCGTCGTCGGAGAAGCTGATGATAGTGGTCGTGCGGCCGTGAAAGTTGCCAGCGGCGACGATGATGTTGGCCTGGTCGGGCGCAACGCCCTTGACCCGGTAGCCCCAGGCGCGGGCCACCTTGATGCCGGATTCGACCGCTTCCGCGCCGGTGTTCATCGGAAGCACCATGTCTTTTCCGGCGAGTTCGGCGAGGGCGGTCACGAACGGGCCGAGCTGATCGTTGTAGAACGCCCGGCTGGTCAGGGTGATGCGGCCCAGCTGCGCCCGGGCTGCGTCCAGCAGCACCGGGTTGGAGTGACCGAAGTTGACGGCGGAGTACGCGGCGAGACAGTCCAGGTAGCGGTGACCCGCGACATCCGTCACCCACGCACCGTCGCCGGACGCCACGACCACCTCGAGCGGGTGGTAATTGTGTGCCGCGTGTGCGCTCTCCTGGGAGATCAGGGCCGCGGCAGCCGGCGAAACGGATGCTGCGGCTACGGCCTGCGCGTCGGTCAAGTTCGTGGTCATGTCGTGCTCCTTCAGAATCGTGTTCGCGGTGCTGGTTGGCGCGGTCATCGGCGCAGCTCAAGCGTGCAGCACTTCACTCCACCACCGCCGAGGAGCAGCTCGGACAGGTCGACGCCGATCGGGTTGTAGCCGCGCGCACGCAGCTGGCGTTCAAAGTCCCTGGCGCGGGCCGCGATGACGACGTTGTAGCCGTCGGAGTAGGAGTTGAGGCCGAGAATGGCGGCATTCTCTTCGGTGACGATGACGGCGTCGGGGTAACGTTCCTGCAGAATGGCGAGGCTCGGCGCGTCGAAGGCGCTCGGCAGGTAGGCGATGTTCGTGTCATCGAGCACGGCGACGGCGGTGTCGAGGTGGTAGAAACTCGGGTTGACCAGGCGCAGCGTAATGACCGGGCGACCGGCGATGGCTGAGAGCTCGGCGTGGCTGTTCGAGTCGCTGCGAAAGCCGGTGCCGGCCAGGATAACGTCGCCGACCAGCAGAAAGTCGCCCTCGCCCTCATTGGTCTCGACGGGCACGCGCACGTCGAAGCCGTTGGCACCGAACCAATCCATGTAGGCGGGGCCCTCAGGCTGGCGCTGCACGTGGGTGAATTTGGCCCCATAGGCCTGATTGTCGATGACGAAACCGCCATTAGCCGCGTAGACCATGTCGGGCAGACCATCGATGGGATCGATCAGGTGCACGTCGAAGCCGAGGCCGACGTAGGTGTCGTAGAGGGTCTGCCATTGAGCGACAGCGAGCGAGGTGTCGGTGGGCAGCGCCGGGTCCATCCAGGGGTTAATGCGGTACACCACGGTGAAAAACTGCGGCTTGCACATGAGCACGGTGCGCTTGGTGGCGGTGCGCACGGGAACGGCGCCTTCTTCTTTCAGAACGGGGGTGGCTGAGTCGATCGACATGAGGCTCCTTCGGGGATCCGCGGGCCTTTCGACCGGCGAAACGCGGGGTGGATGGCGGACCAGGTCGCTCACGAGAGCCCGGCACAACCAACCTTGATCGTTCCGGGACGCCACCCTCAGTCTCACACAGCATGATTCAACGTTTCACGCTGATCTGCGCAAGAAATCTTCGAGATGTGCGGTACGAACGCAATTTTACGTAGAGCGGCCCCCTAGACTCGGCCCATGGACAACCTCGATCACAGCATTCTCGATCTGCTGCGCCAGAACGCGCGCGCCGGCTATGGTGACATCGGCTCGGTGGTGGGGCTGTCGGCATCCGCTGTGAAACGGCGCGTTGACCGGCTGGTGGCCGATAAGGTCATTCGCAGCTTCACCATTCAGGTTGACCCTGCCGTCGACGGCATGAGCACAGAGGCTTACGTCGAGCTGTTCTGCCGGGGCACCGTTGCGCCCGACGAATTGCTGCGCATTCTCTCCGGCGTGCCCGAGGTCGTCGATGCGGGAACCGTCACCGGCAGCGCCGACGCCATGGTGCATATTCGTGCGCGGGATATTCCGGGATTGGAGGCGGCGCTTGAGAAGGTGCGCCTGGCTCCCAACGTGGACCACACCCGCAGCGCAATTGTCTTGTCCCGACTGATCCACCGCTCGATTGAATAACCGTTAGTTCGCCGGCACCGGTTTCTGGCGTACCGGCGAGATCAGGTGCAGCAGGGTGACCGCGGCAACAGACCCGGCACAGAGGATGCCGGCGAGCACGACAATCTGAAACCGGCCGGCCTCCAGCGGCGAGGCCCCGCCGAAAATCGCACCGACGAACGCTCCCGGCAGCGTAACCAGCCCCGTGGTCTTGGTCTGGTCGGTGGAGGGGATGATGGCAAAGTAGACGGCCTGCCGAGCCAAATCCCTGGTGGATTGCCGCGGCGTGGCCCCGAGCGCGAGCCAGCCCTCGACCTCGGGCCAGTGGTCACCGACAGCCTCAGAAAAGCGGCGCCCGCTGAGCGTGGCGATCGACATGGCATTGCCGATGATGATGCCGCCGATCGCGAGCACGTAGCGCGGCGAGAACTCGATTGCGCCGGTGGCAAAAACGATGCTGAGCGTCACGATCACGCCGAGCGCCATGGCTGCGGCCACGCGCACCAGGTGCGCTCGGCTGAAGCCGACGCGACGGGTGACGGTGCCGACGGCCGCCACGAACATGACGAGCAGGCCGATACCGACCCAGAGCGGGTCGTTGATAATTCCGCTGAGAACCAGGCTGATCGCGGCCAGTTGCAGGGTTCCGCGCAAGAGCGCGAGCGCCGGCGCGAACGGATGCTGCGTGCGATAGCCGCGCAGCACCGTCACGACCACCGCGAGCAGCAGCACCACGCCGACCAGGGTCGGCAGCAGGCCGGCCAGCACTGCGGGAAATGTCATCAACCGAGCCTACCCAGCCCAGGTCGGCCCCTGTCGCAAAATATTCCGCCGCTTCGCTGCCAGGGAAGCAACCGTGCACCCGCCCTCGCGAAACGTTCCGAGAAAAAGTACCGTAGGTATGCTGTTGCAGCATCTGTTGTAGCGAGGCAAAATTGCTCATAACGTTGAACGGAGGGCCCCGTGCCCGCTTCCTTTATTGCCATAGATCCCCGGTCGAGTACGCCGCCGTTCGAGCAGTTGCGCAGCCAGGTGATTGCGGCAGTGCGCTCCGGCGAGCTGGCCCACGACACCCGACTGCCGACCGTCCGCGCCCTCGCCGCCGAGCTCGGCCTGGCGACAAACACAGTCGCGCGAGCCTATCGCGAGCTGGAACGGGACAGCGTGATCGAAACCCGTGGTCGGTACGGATCGTTCATCGCACCCAACGGCGCTGCGGCCGAACGAAGTGCGCAGGCGGCGGCCGATGCCTTCGCTGCGCGCGTCGAGCAGCTCGGCGTCAGCCATGACGCCGCTCTCGCCCTGGTCGCCGACGCCCTGAGTCGCCGGTTCGGGGCCTGAGCAAGGCCTTGCACTCGGCATTTTGTATTGCTACTCTGATACAAAACTCATACAAAGGAAGGGTTCCGTGAATCCGGTCTTGGCAGTTGCGGCGGCGCTGGTGGTGCTGGGACTAGGCATCCGCTTGCTCTATATTTCGAGCGCCGAACCACGCCAGCGCATGCTGCAGGCCTACTCCGAGCAGGTCGGACTGGCGTTGGTTCCCGAAATCGTTCCCGAGCTGTCGCGCCGAATCTATCGTCGCGAGCGGGCCGGCATATTCGGGTCAGTGGCTGGACTCGTCGTCGGAATGGCAGCGTTGGTCGGTATGGACGGCGGCGAAAGTCTCTGGAACGGGCTCGTGGCTGGATTGGCAATAACCCTCGGGTCAACGATTGCACTCATCATCAACGATTCTCGTTCGGCTTTTGCCCCGGTTCCCGAGGCGCCACGACTCGCGCGCAGCCAGTCTCCTCGGCTGCCCGACTACGTCACGCCGCTCGATCGAGCATTCTCGCTAAGCCTTTTGGCGTTGGCCACTTTCGGCTACATTGCCGTGCTCGCGGTCATCGCGATTAACCCGGAGCGGGTGTTCGATGCCGTTTTGGTACGGTCAATTCTCGGGCCAGCCGGGCTGCTGCTGGCCCTCGCCGCCGTTACGAGCCTGCTGACCTGGGCCGCAGCGAACGCGCTGCTCGGTCGCGGCCAGCCGGCCGGCACCTATGTTGAACTGGCCTGGAGCGACGCCTTTCGCAGCACGACCCTGCGCAGCCTCGTGGGAATTCCGGGGATCATTGCCGCCGTGAGCACCTGCGTGCTGTTCCTCTCCCTCAGCAATGCCATCCGCGTGCCCGCACCTGGCTCGTTCGGCGAGATGTTGGTTAACTCCTTCACGATCGTGGGGCCCGTTTTGGTCGTTGTTCTCATGGGCTGGAGCATAACGAGCCTGCGCAATCGCAGCACAACGCACTACCTGCGCCGGCTCTGGCCCGAAACGGCCGTCGAGCTCGACCGGCGGCGGCACGCGCACGGCCCGTTTCGCGGCGATCAACCCGGCGAAGACCACCGAACGAAGACGCCGGCGTGATGCTGCTGGTCGATCCGCGCTCGGCGACCCCGCCCTACGAGCAGCTGCGGGTTCAGGTTCTCGCCTCGGTGCGCTCGGGCGAGTTAGCTCCCGGCGACAAGCTGCCGACCGTGCGTAAACTCGCCGAAGATTTGGGGCTCGCGACGAACACCGTCGCGCGCGCCTATCGCGAGCTCGAGCGTGACGAGGTCATCGAGACGCGGGGCCGCAACGGGTCCTTCATCGCCGCAAGCGGTGACGCCGCCCAGCAGCAGGTTCAGGTCGCCGCCGTGGCGTTCGCCGGCAAGGCGCGCCAGCTCGGCGTTGCCCCAGAGGAGGCGCTCGCGTTTGCCCGCGCGGCCCTCGGCATCCGCTCGTAACGCCCGCGCACGCACGAGCACGAGCACGCAATCTGGCCGGGGCCCGGGCCCGGACCGTGGGCCCGGTTTATAAACTGGGCCCGGGGACGGGGCCTGGGCCCCGTCCCCGGTGGAGGCGGGGGGCGGGGCTGAGGTGGGGCAGGGCGCAGGTGGGGGTGGAGCGCGGGGGCGAGAGTGAGCGCGGC
>NZ_JASITB010000005.1 GCF_030063455.1 Cryobacterium sp. PH31-O1
GGGCGGAGTGGAGTGGGGCGGGGCGGAGTGGAGTGGGGCGGGGCGGGGCGGGATTGGGTGGGGCGGGACTAGCCCTGTACCAGGCGCTCATACCAGGCCAGCGCTGACTGGTCGGTGAGGCTCGCTACCTGATCGACAATGACGCGCTTGCGGCCGGCATCGTCGTCGGCAGCATGCCAATCCTCGCGAAAGCCGGGGTCGAGGTGTTCGTCGCCGGACTGGTGCAGGGTCTCGGCGAGCAGGGTGAGCACCTGCCGCTGCTGCACGTAGATGGGCTTGCGGGTGTTGCGGGTCATGACGAACGCGGCGACGATGCCCTTGAGCACCGAGATTTCGGCCTGAATCTCGCGCGGCACGATCACATTGGCGCCGAAGCGCAGCATGTTCGCGCCGGGGTGTGCCTCTTTGGTGGCGTGCACGGCGGCACCGCTGAACCGGCCGATGAGCTGGCTCGTGAGGTTCTTGAGGTGGCCCTGGTCGCGGCGCCCGGCGGTCCAGGAGTCCATCCAGACATCGAGCGAGTCGAGCCGGTTGAACGCGCTCGCCAGGTCGTCGGCGCTGGTCTCGTCGCCGATCCACTCAGACATGGTGGCCAAGAGTTCGTCATGATTGGTGCGGCTGCTCAGGGCCGCCACGTCGACATAACCGTTGACGATGGCGTCTTCGAAGTCGTGCACACTGTACGCGATGTCGTCGGAGAGGTCCATCACCTGGGCTTCGATGCAGAGCTGACGGTCCGGGGCACCCTCGCGCAGCCACTCGAACGCGGCCATATCGTCCTGATAGAAGCCGAACTTTGCCCGCCCGCTCGGGTCGTAGACCGAGGAGCATTCCGGCCAGGGATACTTGCAGCTCGCGTCAAGGCTCGCCCGGGTGAGGTTGAGGCCATAGCTGTGACCGTCAGGCCCGAAAACTTTGGGTTCGAGCCGGGTGAGCAGCCGCAGGGTCTGGGCATTACCCTCGAACCCGCCGATGTCCTCTGACCACAGGCTGAGCGCTTTCTCCCCGTTGTGACCGAACGGCGGATGCCCGATGTCGTGCGCCAGGCAGGCCGTGTCGACGATATCTGGGTCGACGTTGAGCCTCGACGCGATCTCGCGCCCGACCTGGGCAACCTCGAGCGAGTGGGTCAGCCGGTTGCGGGCGAAATCGAGCCCCGCCGTTGGGCTGAGCACCTGTGTTTTCGCTGCGAGGCGCCGTAGGGCGCTGGAATGCAGCAGGCGCGCCCGGTCGCGGGCGAAGTCGCTGCGCCGAGAATAGTGCTCTTCGGGAAGCCAGCGGGCCTCATCGGTCTCGCTGTATCCGGTTTTGTTAGCCACCGCTGGTGTCCCCTTCGCCCTCGGTCAAATTAAGTCGTTGCGCGCCGATGAGCTCCTGGGACTCGAGCCAGTGCTCGGGCAGCGACGGCTTCTTTGGAGTTCCGGCACGGCCGCGCGGCCCCTCGACGTCGGCGCCCGGGTAGGGCAGTGAGGCATCGAGCGTGCCGAGCAGGTCATCGAGTTGCGCCAGGGATTGCACCATGGCCAGGCTCGCGCGCAAATCACCTCCCACCGGGTATCCCTTGAAATACCAAGCGACATGCTTGCGGATGTCCCGGCAGGCCCGATCTTCGCTGTCGAAGTATTCGGTGAGCAGTTCGGCATGGCGGCGGAACGCGTTGATGACTTGGCCAAGGCCAGGCTCGGCTTTTAGCTGTTGGCCCCGGAACGCTGCGGCGAGGTCGCCGAACAGCCAGGGGCGGCCGAGGCATCCGCGGCCGACGACGACACCGTCGCAGCCGGTCTCGCGCACCATGCGCAGGGCGTCGTCGGCTGACCAGATGTCGCCGTTGCCGAGCACTGGAACGTCGATGATAGCGTTCTTGAGCTTGTCGATGGCGGACCAGTCCGCGTGGCCGGAGTAGAACTCGGCTGCCGTGCGACCGTGCAGGGCGATGGATGCGACACCGGCCCCGGCAGCCGCCTTGCCAGCTTCGATATACGTGAGGTGGTCGGCGTCGATGCCCTTGCGCATTTTCACGGTGAGCGGCACGGCGCCGGCCGCGCTCACGGCGGCCTCGACAATCTGACGGAATAGTCCGATCTTCCACGGCAGAGCCGCTCCCCCGCCCTTACGGGTGACTTTGGGCACCGGGCAGCCGAAATTGAGATCGATGTGATCGGCGCGGTCCTCGGCGACGAGCATCGTGACGGCCTCGGAGACCGTTTTCGGGTCGACTCCGTAAAGCTGAATGGATCGGGTGGTTTCGCTCTCGTGGTGGGTGATCAGCCGCATCGTCTCGGTGTTGCGCTCCACAAGCGCACGCGAGGTGATCATTTCGCTCACGAACAGTCCGGCACCGTATTCGCGGCACAGCCGACGGAACGCGGTGTTGGTGATACCGGCCATCGGCGCGAGCACCACGGGAACGTCGAGGGTAAGCGGGCCGATCGTCAACGGCGCGATGGTGGGCTGCGCGAGCGTATCAACGGTGGGAATGGGGGAAGTCATGTTGCGTCAATTCTCCCAGAAAGCGAGGGATCCGCTAATCGGCTTGGGCAAGACCGCAGACGGCGCACAAAAGCGCAGCTGCCCGGCCGGTTGAGTAGGCCGCGCGACAGCTGCGCTTTTGACGGCAGAAGTCGATTCAGCTGCAGCAACCGCCACCGCAGCAGGAGCCGGCGGCCTCGTCGGTTGCCGCGGCGGCACCGAGAAGTTCGATGGTGGGACGGCCGGCAGCATCGGTGAAGACGGGCGGGGTGGTAATGGTGTCGCTCATGGGTGTTCTCCTGATCAATAGGGTGAAGCGGATGCGGCCAGCTGGTACGCAGCTAGGCTACGCGAGTTCGTGGGGTACCGCTGCTACGCGGCGCTGTTGTCGTTCGCCGAACCGTCGGCCAAGCGGTCGGCCGTGCGGTCGGCACGGACCTGGTTGAGCGCCTGGGCAAACGTCGTCGGATCCTGCGCGCCCGAGATGCCATACCGACCGTCGATGACGAAGAAGGGAACGCCCTGAATGCCGTACGCACCGGCCTGGGCGACATCGGCCTTGACCGCTGAAAGGTGCTCATGCTCGGTCAGAGACCGCACAACGTCGTCGCGATCAAGCCCGATCTCGGCAGCCAGATCGGCAAGGTCTTGGATACGACCAACATGCCGACCGTCGATGAAGTAGGCCTTGAGCAGGCGTTCCTTCATGTCGAGCTGGCGGCCGTGGGCCTTGGCATAGTGCAGCAGTTCGTGCGAGATGACGGTGTTGGTCTGGTGCACCGAGTCGTAGTCGTAGTCGAGGCCGACACTGGCAGCAATCGCGGTGACGTTTTCGAGCATTTTCTGCACCTCGTCGACGGGCATGCCTTTGCGTTCGCTCAGGTAGTCGACGGCGTTGCCGACGTAGTCGACCGGGGTGTCGGGTGAGAGTTCGAAGCTGTGATATTCGACCTCGACAGTGCCGTCGAACAGTTCAACGCCGGCTTCGAATTTGCGTTTTCCGATGTAACACCAGGGGCACTGCACGTCAGACCAAATATCGACCTTGATCGGGTCGGCGCTGGTCAGGGTGCTCGTCGTGGGAGCTGTTTTTGAGGTTGTATTTGTGTCAGTCACACTCACGCCAACAGCGCGGTGGACCGTGATATTCCTTGCTGGGGACGCACTCAGGCAGTGGGAGTGTCGACGGCTCCTCCGTAGCGCCGGTTGCGCGACGCGTACAGTTCGACGGCGTGCCAGAGGTCGACCCTCGTGAAATCCGGCCACAGGGTGTCGAGAAAGACCATCTCGGCGTAGGCGCTCTGCCAGAGCAGAAAGTTGCTCGTGCGCTGCTCCCCCGAACTGCGCACGAACAGGTCCACGTCGGGCAGCTCCGGCACATAGAGCTGCCGAGCGATGGCCTTCTCGGTGATGCCAGAGGGCTTCAGCCTGCCGGCGGCGACGTCCTCGGCCAGCGCGCGCACGGCATCCGCTATTTCGGTGCGCCCGCCGTAGTTCACGCACATGGTCAGGGTGAGCACGTCGTTGCCGGCGGTGAGTTTCTCGGCGAATTGCAGTTCGTTGATGACGGATGCCCACAGCTTGGGTTTGCGCCCGGCCCACTTGATGCGCACGCCCCAGTCGTTGAGCTGGTCGCGGCGGCGATGCAGCACATCGCGGTTGAAGCCCATGAGAAAACGTACCTCGTCGGGCGAACGCTTCCAGTTCTCGGTGGAGAAGGCGTAGACGCTAAGGTGTTTGACCCCGATCTGGATGGCGCCGGCGACGACGTCGAGCAGGGCGGCTTCGCCGGCTTTGTGCCCCTCGACCCGGGTGAGACCCTGGCCGTTCGCCCAGCGGCCGTTGCCGTCCATGACCACGGCGACATGCTCGGGAACGACCTTGCGTGGCAGCTCTGGCGGGTACAGTCCGGTCCAGTCGAGCGGTTTGAATGGGACGGAATCGCGGTGCGTGAACGGTGCGTGCGCGGAGCCTTTGTGGCCGAACAAACCGGCCATCATCGGGCGACGTGTTCCAGCGAGCGAAGCCCGCGGCCCAAATGCCACTGCGTGTAGGCGGCCACGACGCCGGCCGCCTGGCTCTGGGTGCGTTCGGGGCTTGCGCTCGCGTGCTCCCAATCGCCGGTGAGCAGCGCGCTCAGCAGGCCGATCGTGGCCGCATCGAGGCGGGGCGAACCCGGCGCGGCGCAGGAATCACAGACGATCCCACCCAGCTGCACGACCATCGCGCTGTGCGGGCCACCGTCGCTGGACTGCGTGGCACCGCACCGGGCGCAGTCCTGAAAGCTCGGCGCCCAGCCGGCCATCGACACGGCGCGCAGCAGGTAGGAGTTGAGGGTGAGATGGGAACCGTGTTCCTGGCGGGACAGCGACCGCAGCGCGCCGACCAGCAGCAGGTATTGCTGCAGCGACCCCTCGGATTCGGTGAGCTTGTCGGCGGTTTCCACCATGACGCTCGCCGCGGTGTAGCTGCCATAATCGGCGGTGATCAGGGCGCCGTAGGAGCCAAGCGACTCGGCCTGCGTGATGATGTCGAGGTTGCGGCCCTCGTAGAGCTGAACGTCGGCGACCATGAAAGGCTCCAGCCGGGCGCCGAATTTGGAGCCGGTGCGGCGTACGCCCTTGGCGACGGCGCGCACCTTGCCGTGCGCTCTGGTGAGCATGGTGACGATGCGGTCGGCTTCGCCCAGCTTGTGGGTACGCAGCACAACGGCTTCATCTCGGTAGACAGGCACAGGTAATTATCCCACCTCGCCGCCGGGAGTGCGGTCACGGCGCGACCGCCGTCCGAACGATTGCCGCGACTCGCTGAAATTTTGTCACGAGTAGCCTTTGGCTCTGGTTTTTCGGCCCGGACGGGGGGAGACTTAGTCGCACGTAGTTCCCGTGGTATGGAGGTTTTCATGAAACCGGTCCAGGGCAGTTTGCCCGACATTATGCCCGTGCTGTCGCGTGGCAAGCACCGCACTCCCAAGAGCGGCGGCTGCTTCATGGAGTTCGCCTCCTACCTCGCCGGCGAGTCCTGGAGCGACCACCCCGCCTGCACCCATCCGGTGCTGGCGTCGCTGGCGCGCATGGTCAACGACTGCAGTTCCGACGACTCGAGGTCGCGACTCGCCCTGCTGATTCCGTCGGTGATCGGTCTGACCGGTTCCGACAAACGGATCGAGGTAATGATCGCCCTGCGTACCAGCTGCGAAGCGCTTCCGGTGGCGAGTCTGGAACGCCAGCGTGCGCTCGCCGTGGGGGTACTGACCTGCGAGCGGAACGCATCCGCTCTTGATCCGGCTCTGGCCGCGCGAGTACGCCCGCTCATTCGGGCTGCCCTCGATCAGGCACCCGATGCCGAACGCTGGGCCCGCGACTTCATCGGCAGCGTGCATTCCTGGTCACATACCAAGTTCACGCCGCGCACCGCCGACACGATCATTCGCGTCGGCGTGCAAGGCATCGGCGAGGCCTGCATCGCCGACCCTGACGCCCGGCTGTATACCCTGCTTGAGCGTGCCATCGACGACTGTCGCTCACTGCTCGGTGCGCGCACGACAGATCGAACCGTGCACCAGCATGCGCTGGCCTGACCGCCCTGGCCTCACACCAACGCTGGCCTGACACCACCCCTGACCGCACCCGGATGGTGCAGCGAAAGCCCAGACTCAGTGATGAGGCTGGGCTTTCGTGTGTGATCGACTGGTGCGAGCGGATGCGCGCTGCCTAGATGGCGGCCAGTTCCAGGTCGCCGACCTCGGCGCGGATGCCGCGGTTGACCGCGGAAACGACCGATTTGAGCGATGCGGTGGAGATGTCCGCGTCGATGCCGACGCCCCAGTAGCGCTTACCGTTCACGTCGAGCTCGACGTACGCGGCCGCTTGCGCGTCTCCGCCGGCCGAGAGAGCGTGCTCCACATAGTCGTACAGGGTGATCGCGATGCCGCGTTCGGCCATGACACCGAGGAATGCGTTGATCGGGCCGTTGCCGGAACCGGTGGCTGGCGTCACGGCGTCGCCGTCGCGCAGTTCGACGGCGAGGTCGACCGTTCCGGTCAGGTCGCTCGACGTGCGGGTGGAGTGCAGTTCGAATCGACCCCATTTGGCTTCGGGGTTCTTGATCGTGGCCGGCAGGTACTCGTCGTTGAAGATGTCCCAGATCTGCTCGCTCGTCACTTCACCGCCCTCGGCATCGGTTTTCGCCTGCACCACGCCGGAGAACTCGATCTGCAGCTTGCGCGGCAGGTCGAGGGCGTGGTCGGTCTTGAGCAGATAGGCCACGCCGCCCTTGCCTGACTGCGAGTTGACGCGGATCACCGCTTCGTAGCTGCGGCCGAGGTCCTTCGGGTCGATCGGCAGGTAGGGAACCGCCCAGACCAGATCGTCGACGGTGCAGCCCTGCTTGGCGGCGTCGGCGTCCATGGCTTCGAAGCCCTTTTTAATGGCGTCCTGATGCGAGCCGCTGAACGCGGTGAAGACCAGGTCACCGGCCCAGGGGTTGCGTTCGGGCACCGGCAGTTGGTTGCAGTACTCGGCGGTGCGCTTGATTTCGTCGATGTTGCTGAAGTCGATCTGCGGGTCGATGCCCTGCGTGAACAGGTTGACGCCGAGGGCAACGAGGTCGACGTTTCCGGTGCGCTCACCGTTGCCGAAGAGGCAGCCTTCGATGCGGTCGGCACCGGCCAGGTAGCCCAGCTCGGCGGCGGCGATCGCGGTGCCGCGGTCGTTGTGCGGGTGCAGCGAGATGAGGATGTTCTCGCGCTGGGTCAGGTGACGACTCATCCACTCAATGGAGTCGGCGTATACATTCGGGGTGGCCATCTCGACGGTGGCCGGCAGGTTGACGATGACCTTGCGTTCGGGCGTCGGCGCCAAGATTTCGACGACCTGGTTCGTAATGTCGACGGCGAAGTCGAGCTCGGTCCCGGTGAAGCTTTCCGGGGAGTACTCGTAGTAGATGATCGTGCCGGGAATGGTCGCTTCCATCTGCTTGCAGAGGCGTGCACCGAACAGGGCCAGGTCGACGATACCCGGCTTCTGCTCCCGAAAAACGACCTCGCGCTGCAGGACGCTGGTGGAGTTGTAGAAGTGAACGATGGCCTGCTTCGCCCCGGTGATCGCCTCGTAGGTGCGCTTGATCAGGTGCTCGCGCGCCTGGGTCAGAACCTGGATGGTGACGTCGTCGGGAATGGCGTTCTCGTCGATGAGGCTGCGCACGAAGTCGAAGTCGGTCTGGCTCGCCGAGGGAAAGCCCACCTCGATCTCCTTGTAGCCCATGCGCACGAGCAGGTCGAACATGATGCGCTTGCGCTCGGGGCTCATCGGGTCGATGAGTGACTGGTTGCCATCCCGCAGGTCGACGGCGCACCAGCGCGGGGCGACTGTGATGTGCTTGCTCGGCCAGGTGCGGTCGTCAAGGTCAACGGCGAACTGCTCGTGATACGGGCGGTAGCGGTGGATCGGCAGTGCGGATGCGGTCTGATTGTTCTTCATGGTCCTGTTTCCTCGTGTGTGTCGTACAGCCAACGACGAACTCCGCGACGAGGGAGGCCTTTAGATTAGGACTCGTCGCGGCAGCTAAGGAGGAGCACACCGTTCAACACGATGTCAGGCTAGCACCGTTTAGCAGCGTTGATGCCACGGTTCGCTGCCGCAGACCGCGGGAGCGGATGCATGATGACCTCGACTCGGTGCTGCCAACCGATTGCGTAGCCGCAATGTGCAGACAGCCACCCATCACGGGAATGGCGGTTACTGGTCGGCTCGACCGATGAGTCCGGTCGACCGCCGGTTTAGAAGCCGAGACGACCGAGCTGCTTCGGGTCGCGCTGCCACTCCTTGGCGATCTTGACCCGGAGGGAGAGGAAAACTCGCTTGCCGACGAGCGGTTCGATCTGCTTACGGGCCCGGGTGCCGACGTCCTTTAGCCGGCTGCCCGATTTGCCGATGATGATGCCCTTCTGGCTATCCCGTTCCACGAACAGGTTGGCGTAGATCTCGACCAGTTCCTGATCGTCGCGCTCAATGATGTCGTCGATCGTGACGGCGATGGAGTGCGGCAGTTCGTCGGTGACGCCCTCGAGCGCCGCCTCCCGAATGAACTCCGAGATGCGCGATTCGAGCGTTTCGTCCGTGACCGCGTCGGCCGGGTAAAGCGGGGCGTCGGCGTGCGGCAGCAGGCGCAACAGCTGGGTCGCAAGGGTGTCCAGCTGGATGCGGCTGGTCGAGGAGATCGGCACGATCGCCTCCCACTCGCGCAGCTGTGAAACCGCGAGCAACTGGTTGGCCACGTTGGTCTTGGAAGACGCATCGATCTTGGTGACGATGGCGACCTTCTTGGCGCGCGGGAAGGCATCCAATTGCTCGTTGATGAACTTGTCCCCCGGGCCAATCGGCTCGTTAGCGGGGATGCACAGTCCAATCACGTCGACACCAGCGAGGGTCGCCGTGACGAGGCTGTTGAGACGCTCACCGAGCAGGGTGCGCGGGCGGTGGATGCCGGGAGTGTCGACCAGGATCAGCTGGCCGTTCTTTTGATGCACGATGCCGCGAATGGCGCGGCGGGTAGTTTGCGGCTTCGACGAGGTGATCGCAACCTTCTCGCCCACCAGCGCGTTCGTCAGGGTGGACTTACCCACGTTGGGGCGTCCCACGAACGAGACGAATCCCGCTCGGTACCCGCTCGGGTGGGGCTCGGTTGCTCCGGTCATGACCGTTCTCCTTCATCATCTGACACTGTTTTTGGGGTACTCGTGGGTACCGTGAGGAATGCGGTCTGCGCATCGATCAAAGCCGCATCGCGTTCCACCAGCACTGTGCTGATGCGCTTGCGGCGGCCTTCGGTGCGCTCGGCGGTGAGGTTTAAACCGCTCACCGAGGCTACCGACCCGGCAACGGGCAACCGTCCGAGCGCTTTGGCCAGCAGACCACCCACCGAATCGACATCGTCGTCGTCGAGGTCGAGGTCGAACAGCTCGCCCAGTTCATCGACCGGCAAGCGGGCGCTCACCCGAAACTGCCCGTCGCCGAGGTCTTCGACCTCGACCACGTCGCGGTCGTATTCATCCGAGATGTCACCGACGAGTTCTTCGATCAGGTCTTCGAGGGTGACCAGTCCGGCGATTCCGCCGTACTCGTCGACGACCATGGCGAGGTGATTGGACTCGAGCTGCATCTGCCGCAGCATGTCGTCGGCCTTCTTCGACTCTGGCACGAAAACGGCCGGCCTGGCCAAATCCGCCACGGTGAGCTGGAGGGCGTTAATCGGCCGCTCGAACACCAGCCGGGCCACGTCACGCAGGTACAAGATGCCGGCGACGTCGTCGACCTCCCCGTCCAGCACGGGCAACCGGGAGGTACCGCTGCTCAGAAACAGGCCCATGGCCGCATCAATGCTCGCGTCGGCGTCGATGGTGATCATGTCGGTGCGTGGAATCATCACCTCGCGAACGACCGTCTCGCTGAATTCGAAGATGGAGTGGATGAGCTCCCGGTCTTCTTCTTCGATCACGTCGAGCTCGGTGGCCTCGTCGACCATGCTGAGCAGCTGGTCTTCCGAGGTGAAGGTGGCGAGTTTGGTGCGTCCCGGGGTGACCCGGTTGCCGAGGGCGACCAGCGCGTTGGCGATCGGGCCGAGCAGCACCCGGGCGATGTGTACGAGCAGGGCGGTCGCCGTCAGCAGGCCGACCGGGTGGGCGCGGCCGACGCTGCGCGGGCTCGCGCCGACCAGCACGAACGAGACCGAGGTCATGATGAGCGCCGATAGCAGCAGTGCCAGCCAGAGGGCGTCGATGGTTGTCGCGAAGACGAGGGTCACCAGCACGGCCGCGGTCGTCTCTGCGGTGATGCGAATGAAGTTGATGGCGTTGAGGTGCGCCCCGGCATCGTCGGCGATCGCCTGGAGCGATCGTTTCGCACGATGATTGGCGACCAGACCGGCAATGTCGGCGCGGGATTGGCCGGTGATCGCCGCGTCGACGGCGGCCATCAAACCGGCAAAAACGACCAAAACGACGGCCGAATAGATGAACCACACGATGTGCATCAGTGGCGTTGTCGTTCCTGCATAGCGAAGCCGATGAGAATGTCGCGCTGAATGCCGAACATCTCCTTCTCCTCCGCCGGTTCGGCGTGGTCAAAGCCGAGCAGGTGCAGCACACCGTGGGTCGTCAGCAGCAGCAGCTCGTCGAGGGTGCTGTGGCCTGCGGTCTCGGCCTGCTCCTTGGCGACCTGCGGGCAGAGCACGATGTCGCCGAGCAGTCCCGGCGGGGTCTCCTGCTCCTCGGTACCTGGGCGAAGTTCGTCCATGGGAAAGCTCAGAACGTCGGTGGGGCCCGGTTCGTCCATCCACTGCACGTGCAGCTGCTCCATGGCGCCCTCGTCCACGAGCACAATGGCGAGTTCGGCGTCGGCGTGCACGTGCATGGTATCGAGCGCGAAGGCAGCGAGGCGCAAAATGGCGGCCTCATCGACCGGAATGGTCGACTCGTTGTTGATTTCGATGCTCAACTGGAACTCCGTTTCGGGTTGCGGCCGGACGCAGCGCGCTGCGGGCCGCGGGCGGCGAATTCTCGGGCTTCAGCGCTCTCCTGGCGGAGGGCCTGCTTCTGCGCGTCGTAATCGGTGTACGCGTCGACGATGCGGCCAACGAGCGAGTGCCGCACCACGTCGGCGCTGCTCAGATAGGCGAAGTGGATGTCGTCGACCCCGTCGAGCACACGGGTGACCAGTTTCAGGCCGCTCGTTCCGGCCGGCAGGTCGATCTGGGTGATGTCGCCGGTAATGACCATCTTCGAGCCGAAGCCGAGGCGGGTCAGAAACATCTTCATCTGCTCCGGCGTGGTGTTTTGGGCTTCGTCGAGCACGACGAAACTCGCGTTGAGGGTGCGACCACGCATGTAGGCCAGCGGCGCCACTTCGATCGTGCCGGCGGCGAGCATCTTGGGAATCAGTTCGGGATCGAGCATCTCGCCCAGGGCGTCATAGAGGGGTCGCAGGTAGGGGTCAATCTTGTCGGTGAGGGTGCCTGGCAGAAAACCGAGCCGCTCACCGGCCTCGACCGCCGGGCGGGTCAGGATGATGCGCTCGACCTCTTTGTTCTGCAGGGCGCGCACCGCCTTCGCCATCGCAAGATAGGTCTTGCCTGTACCGGCCGGCCCGATGCCGAACACGACGGTGTTGTCGTCGATGGCGTCGACGTAGTTCTTCTGGCCGAGGGACTTCGCCCGGATGCTCTTGTTGCGGGCCGTCAGGATGGGGGCGCCGAGTTGGGCGGAGGGGCTCACGGAACTGTCGACGGCGAGCATCCGGGCGGACGTCGCGACCTCGGACTCACCGAGGTCGTGGCCGGTGCGCAGGGCGAGTTGCAGCTCGTCGATAAGGCGTCGCACGGCCGCGACGTCGTCGGCGCTACCGCCGAGGGTGACGTCGTTCCCTCGTACGTGCACATCGACGTTGGGGTAGGCGGCCTCGATGGTGCTGAGGTAGCGGTCTTCGGGGCCGAGCAGACGCACCATGGCAACGCCGTCGACGGAGAAGCGTAATTGCGCCTTACCGGGATCAGAGTGCGCCAAGCGAGTCCTCCCCCAGCGAGTCGGTCGGTGTTGAGCTGCCCAGGACGTGCGCGTGCACGTGGAACACGGTCTGGCCGGCGGCGGTCCCGGTGTTGAAGACCAGGCGGAATTGCCCGTTGGTGCGCTCGGCGGCGATCTGATCGGCCACCGCCACGAGTTCGGCGAGCAGGCTCGGGTTGCCGGCGGCGAGTTCTACGACGTTGTGATACTGCGGGTCTTTGGTGGTGACGACGACGTGCACCGGGGCTTTTGGTGCGATGTCGAGGAAAGCGATGATGTGTTCGGTCTCGGCCACGATCGTCGCCGGAATCTCACGCGCGATGATGCGGCTGAAAATGGACGGCTGGACGCCAGAAGAAGACATGCCTCTATCTTAAGCGGCGCTGCCAGCGGCCCGCACACCCAACGGCAAGCACTACCAGCGGCGCGCACACCCACTAGGCCGCACTACCAACGCCCCAGGGTCGCATTGAGAATCGCGAGGGCTGCGGGACCGGCGGTCGACGTACGCAGCACGGTGTCGCCGAGGCGTACCTGCGTGGCGCCGGCCTGCTCGAGGAGCAGCAGTTCGGCCGGGGAGATTCCGCCTTCCGGGCCGACGACGAGCAGAATGTCGCGGTCGTCGGTGGGCGGTGCCACCTCGGTGAGGCGACCGGTCGCGGTCGGGTCGAGCAGCAGCATCCGGGTGGTGCCGGCGAATACGGCAAGCTGTTTGGTGCTGGCCAACGGTGCGACGTTTGGCAGCCAGGCCCGGATCGACTGTTTGCTGGCCTCGCGCACGATGCTGCTCCAGCGTTCGTGGCCCTTGGCGATCTTCGGGCCCTCCCATTTGGTGATCGAGCGGGCAGCCGCCCATGGAATAACGCCGTCGACGCCGAGCTCGGTGGCAGCCTGAATGGCGAGTTCGTCACGGTCGCCCTTGGCCAGGGCCTGCACCAAGCGGATGCGCGGCGTCGCCGCCGGCGTCTCGCTCGCGTCGTCGACGCGCAGGGTCAACGACGCAGCCTCCGCCGTCAGCACCGTGCCCTGCAGCAGCAACCCGGCCCCATTGCCCAGGCGGAGCCGGTCTCCGGGACGCACCCGGCTGACCGTCACCGCGTGGCGCGCCTCGGCCCCATCGACAGAAACGACCTGCCCCGGGCGACTATCGATCGTGCGGAGCGTTTCTTGCAGGTAGAAATGTGCCACCTCAGCCGAGGAACCGGTCGCGCAGTTTGGCGAACAGGCCCTGCTGGTACTGGCTCAGGGAGGGCGCCGGGGCGGCATAGCGGGCGGCGAACTGCTCGATCAGGTCCCGCTCCTTGTGGTCGAGTTTGCTGGGCGTGACCACGTGGATACCGATCTTGAGGTCGCCACGGCCGCTGCCGCGCAGCTTGGTGATGCCGCGGTCCTTGATCGTGAGCACCTCTGAGCTCTGCGCACCGGGCCGGATCTCCACCTCGATGTCGCCGTCGAGGGCCTTCACTGTGACGCTCGTGCCGAGAATCGCGCTGGTCATGGGAACGTCGAGCGAGCACATGAGGTCGTCGCCGTCGCGACTGAAGACGTCGTGGTGGCGCACCTTCATCTCGAGGTACAGGTCGCCGTTCGGGCCGGCGGCCGGGCCGGCCTCGCCGCTGCCGGGCATCTGCAGGCGCAGGCCGGTGTCGACTCCGGCGGGAATGTCAACGGGAACCGTGCGGCGGGCGCGAACGCGGCCCTGGCCGGAGCAGGTCATGCACGGTGTGGCGATGATGGTGCCGTAGCCGCGGCAGGAACCGCACGGGCTCGACGTCATGACGTTGCCGAGCAGGGAGCGCACGGCGCGCTGGATGCTGCCGGTGCCGTGGCAGATGTCGCAGGTGATCGGGGACGTGCCGGGGGCGCAGCAGGAGCCCTGGCAGGTGGTGCAGACGATCGCGGTGTCGACCTCGAGGTCCCGGTGCGTGCCGAAGATGACCTCGTCGAGGTCGAGTTCCACCCGGATGAGGGCGTCCTGACCGCGTTCGCGGCGGGAGCGGGGGCCGCGACCGCTGCCGCCTCCGCCACCACCGAAGAAGGTCTCGAAGATGTCACCGAAGTTGCCGAAGTTCTGCCCGTCGAAGCCGCCGCTCTGGCCGCCCTGGTCATATTTCTGGCGTTGTTTTGGGTCGCTCAGCACGTCATAGGCGTGCGTGATGCTCTTGAACCGTTCGGACGCCTCGGCGCCGGGGTTCACGTCGGGGTGTAGCTCGCGGGCGAGGCGGCGGTACGCCTTCTTGATTTGATCGGTGGTCGCGTCGCGGTCAACGCCAAGCGCTTCGTAGTGGTCAGCCAAAGGTGGCTCTCCTTGAGGATATTGTTCGAATTGGGTCGGTGCCGCAGCGCGGCCAGGAAAAATCTAGGTCTCGCCGAGCAGGCGGGAGAGGTAACGGGCGACGGCGCGGACCGCCGCCATATTGTTGGAATAATCCATGCGGGTGGGCCCGAGCACACCGAGTCGGGCGAGGTTGCCGTTGGCGGTGTAGCCGCTGGTGAGCACGCTCGCCTCTGGCAGGCCGAAAGCCGCATTCTCGCGGCCGATGCTCACCGAGACGCCGTGCTGGTCGGTCTCCATTTCGCCGAACAGGCGCAGCAGCACCACCTGCTCTTCGATCGCTTCGAGCACCGGATAGATGCTCCCGGAGAAGTCGTCCTCGGTTCGCACCAGGTTCGCGGCTCCGGCCATGACGAGCTTGTCCTGGCGGTTCGCACCGACTTGGTCGGAGAGCGTATTCGTGATCAGGTCGACGATCGGCTGCAGCGCCGGGGATCCCGGCCAGACGCTCGCGGCAAGGGCCACACTCGCTTCGGCCATGCCGAGACCGACAACGGCCACATTCAGACGTGCACGCAGCTCGCCGAGCGTCTGCTCGTCGAGCGGCCGCGGCAGGTCAATCACCCGCTGCTCCACTCCGCCGGAATCGGTGATCAACACCGACAGGATGCGCTTGTCGGTCAGCGGGACGAACTCGATGTGGCGCACCTTGGCCCGGGACAGTGAGGGGTACTGCACGAGCGCAACCTGGTGCGTCAGCTGGGAGAGCAGGCGCACGCTGCGCACGAGCACCTCGTCGAGGTCGGCGGAGTGGCCGAGAAAGGTCTCGATGGCCTGACGTTGGGCCGGCGTGAGGGGGCGCAGGTCGGCGAGGTGGTCGACGAAAACCCGGTAACCCTTGTCGGTGGGAATGCGCCCCGAGGAGGTGTGCGGCGCCGCGATGAGCTCTTCCTCTTCGAGCAGGGCCATGTCGTTGCGAATGGTAGCGGCGGAGACGCCGAAGGAGTGCCGGTCGACGATGGATTTGGATCCGACGGGTTCACGGGAGGCGACGTAGTCCTGCACGATCACGCGCAAAACGTCGAGGCCACGGTCGGAAACCATTGCGCCCGCCTTCCTGATTTTTGGGGTACTGCTCCACTAAAGCGGATGCCCACCCCCGAGCGCGCCGGTGGGCATGCTGGAACGCAGGTTTGTCGGCACGTCGTTGGCACTCGCATCCGCTGACTGCTAAGTCTATCGCGACCGGCCGGGTTTCCACTGAGCAGGCCCATTGCCAGTATCCGGAAGCGAGCGTTTAATAGCCGCTATACGCTCCCACCGCTTTCTGCGAAAGGCACGATCATGAGCGATCCACAGGCACAACCACCAGGTGATCCCAGCTACCACGATCCCAACGGTCTCGATCCCAACAACCGTGAGCCCAATGTCGGGCAGCCGGGGTATGGCCAACCGCAGTACGCACAACCACCGGACGGCGGCCCGTACGCGAACCCCGTCGTTGCGGCTCCCCTCTCGGAGGCCGACGATCGCCAGTGGGCCTCGCTGGCACACCTCGGCGGCATCCTGAGTTTTCTGCCCGCCCTGGTCATCTGGCTGGTGTTCAAAGATCGCGGTCGTTTCACCAACACCGAGGCGAAGGAAGCCCTGAACTTTCAGATCACCCTGCTGATCGGATACGTTGCCATCAATGTGGCCTCGTTCATCCTGGCGATCGTCACCTTCGGTATCGGCGGGCTACTGATCGGTCTGGCCTGGCTGCTCTGGGTTGCCGGGGTGATTTTCTCGATCATGGGCTTTCTGAAGGCCAAGGACGGCCAGAATTACCGGTACCCGTTCGCCCTGCGCCTGATTAAATAGGCTGATCGCGCAGCCCCAGCGACGTTCGGGCGGCGGGACGATTAGTCTGGAGGTCACTGACACCGCCGTGCCAGTGACCGGGCGTAACACAGGAGGCCCCCATGTCTGAGCAGAACCCGTACCAGTCGACCCCCGCCAACCCGATGAGCCCGGCCGACGAGAAACTGTGGGCAACGCTGATCCACGTCGGTGGCATCCTCTTCAGCTTCCTACCGGCGCTGATCGGCTACCTCGTTCTCCGCGATCGCGGACCGTTCATTCGCGCGCACACCGCGACGGCGCTGAACTTTCAAATCTCGTACTACATCTACGCGGCAGTGCTGGTTCCCATCACCGTCGTGACGTTGGGCATCGGCGGCATTCTGTATGCACCGCTGGCAATCGTTGCCCTCGTGTTCATGATTCTGGCCGCGCTGGCCGCCAACCGCGGTGAAGGCTACAGCTACCCGCTCACGATCAAGTTCGTCAGTTGAGGCTGCTACCGGTCACTAGATCGACGCTCTAATCGCTGAGCCGACGCACCACAGCGTCGGCCAGAAGCCGTCCGCGCAGGGTCAGTTCGATTGTCCCGGTGAGGGCGGCTTTGGCATTGATAAGCTCGTCGGCGATGAGCCCGGCAACCTCTCGGCGACCGACCACCGACAGTGATGCGACCTGAATACCGGAGCGGATGCGGCTCTGCAGCAGGATGCGCTCAAGCTCGCGGGTCGGGGCGTCCAGTGTCTCGCGGCCAGCGGCCGGCGACAGGCCGGCGAGCATCCGTTCGGCGTAGGCCGCCGGATGCTTGACGTTCCACCAGCGCACCCCGCCGACGTGGCTGTGCGCGCCGGGGCCGACGCCCCACCAGTCCTGACCGGTCCAGTAAGCGAGGTTGTGGCGAGACCGGTGCGCGTCGCTCGTGGCCCAGTTGCTGACCTCGTACCAGTCGTAGCCGGCGGCGGCGAGCAGTTCGTCGGCGAGTTCGTAGAAATCGGCCTGCTGGTCGTCGTCGGTCGGGGCGATCTCGCCGCGGCGAATCTGCCTGGCCAGCTTGGTACCGTCCTCGACGATGAGCGAGTATGCGCTCAGGTGGTCCGGCTGCAGGCCGATCGCCTGTTCCAGGCTGGTGCGCCAGTCGGTGAGGGACTCCCCCGGCGTGCCGTAGATGAGGTCGAGGCTCACGTCGAGGCCCGCGGCGCGGGCCCATTCCACTACCAGCGGCACTCGCTCCGGGTCGTGGGTGCGTTCCAGGGTCGCGAGCACGTGCGGCACGGCGGACTGCATGCCGAACGATACCCGGGTGAAGCCGGCATCGGCGAGGGCGCCGAGGTAGGCGGCATCGACCGAGTCGGGGTTGGCCTCGGTCGTGACTTCGGCGCCGGCCTCGAGGCCCCACTGGTTTCGCACGGCGCCGAGCATTTTCACCAGGTCGGTCACCGGCAGCAGCGTGGGCGTGCCTCCCCCGAAGAACACCGTCGTCACTGGGCGGTCCGGCACGCCGGACTCGGTCAGAATGCGGCCGGCGGCCTGCACTTCGAGCACGGCCTGGCTGGCATAGTCGCTCTGTTTGACGCCGCGCAGTTCGGTCGCGGTGTAGGTGTTGAAATCGCAGTAGCCGCAGCGCACGCGGCAGAACGGCACGTGCAGGTAGACGCCGAAATCGCGACTGGCGGCGTTTTCGGCCGCCGAGGCGGGAAGGAGGCCGTTGTCGGGTGCCGGGTCGCCGACGGGGTGGGGTCCGGCCATGGGTGGTGCTCCAGTACGTGGTTCGAGTGAGGTAGCGCGTTATTTGATGGCGCCGACGGGGTGCAGGGCCCGCAGGTACAGCTTCGTGAACTTGGCCTGCTGAAAGCGCAGCACCGGCCACGCCAGGCGGGAGTACCAGGTACTGGCCCTTGAAAACGAGCGGATGGTCAACCAGACCGAGTCGTCATCCCGGTGTTCGACGATGAAGGATTCCTCGCCGCTTTCCGGGTGCCCGCCCATGGTGCCGTAGGCGAAACCGACGCGGGCGGCCTCGTCGATCACGTAGACGACGCGCACCGGCGCACTCACCTGGAACAGCCAGACCTTCATTCTGAGCGTCGCCGTCATGCCATTGGCGATGTATGGGGTGCCATCGGCGGCGAAGGTCGCTTCGTTGACCGGATGCTGCTGACCGGCCGCCGGGGTGCCGTCGGGCCCGAAGGTCACCGGGGTGTACTGCACTCCGGTGCCGTTTTCCAGGTCGGTCACCTCCATGCCACTGCCGCGCTGGATTCCCCAGGTCATCAGCAACTTGGTCGCGGCGTCAAAACGGTCCTGGGAGCTGCCGAGCTTGACGCTCTGCTCCATCGGGCGGTAGCCCTTGGGCGGATAGCTCATCAGGTCGGGCGCGAGCGTGCCGCCGATGGCGGCATAGCTCACGGCGGCGTCGGTAAAGGTGGCCCTGCGCATCCGCTTTACTTCTTGTCTTTCGTCTCGATGTCACCCGACAGCGCGGCGATGAATGCCTCCTGGGGAACTTCGACCCGGCCGACCATCTTCATGCGCTTCTTGCCCTCTTTCTGCTTCTCGAGCAGCTTGCGCTTGCGCGAGATGTCACCGCCGTAGCACTTGGCGAGCACGTCTTTACGCATCGCCGAGATGGACTCCCGGGCGATGATGTGGGCGCCGATCGCGGCCTGGATCGGCACCTCGAACTGCTGGCGCGGAATGAGCTTACGCAGGCGCCCGGTCATCAGCGCGCCGTAGGCATAGGCCTTGTCGCGGTGCACGATGGCACTGAACGCGTCGACCTGCTCGCCCTGCAGCAGGATGTCGACCTTGACCAGGTCGGCTTCCTGCTCGCCGGAGGGCTCGTAGTCGAGTGAGGCATAACCGGCGGTGCGGCCCTTGAGCATGTCGAAGAAATCGAACACGATCTCACCGAGCGGCATCGAGTAACGAATCTCGACCCGGTCTTCGCCGAGATATTCCATGCCGAGCAGTGTGCCGCGGCGGCTCTGGCAGAGTTCCATGATGACGCCGACGTAGTCTTTGGGCGCGAGGATGGCCGCCTTGACCATGGGCTCGAGTACCTTGGCGATTTTGCCGGTGGGGTATTCGCTCGGGTTGGTCACGGTGATGGTGCGTTTGTCGTCGGTGGTGACTTCGTAGGGCACGCTCGGCGCTGTCGTGATGAGGTCGATGTTGAATTCGCGTTCGAGGCGTTCGGTGATGATCTCGAGGTGCAGCAGGCCGAGAAAGCCGCAGCGAAAACCAAAACCGAGCGCAACGGATGTCTCCGGCTCGTACCCGAGACTCGCGTCAGACAGCTTGAGTTTGTCGAGCGCTTCGCGAAGCGCCGGGTAGTCGCTGCCGTCGATCGGATACAGGCCGGAGAAGACCATGGGCTGCGGTTCGTCGTAGCCGGGCAGCGCGTCGGTGGCCGGGCGCACCGCGGTCGTGATGGTGTCGCCGACCTTGGACTGGCGCACGTCCTTCACACCGGTGATCAGGTAGCCGACCTCGCCTACCTTGAGCCCCTTGCTCTCCACCGGTTCCGGCGAGATAACGCCGATCTCGAGGATCTCGTGGGTTGCCCGGGTCGACATCATCTGAATCTTCTCGTGGGCCTTCAGATGACCGTCGATCATGCGCACGTAGGTAACGACGCCACGGTAGCTGTCGTAAACCGAGTCGAAGATCATGGCGCGGGCGGCGGCATCCGGGTTGCCTTTCGGTGCCGGAATCATGGTCGTAGCAAGGTTGAGCAGTTCTTCGACCCCGGCGCCGGTCTTGCCGGAGACGCGCAGCACGTCTTCGGGGCGTCCGCCAATGAGGCTCGCCAGCTCACGGGCGTACTTCTCGGGGTCAGCGGCCGGCAGGTCGATCTTGTTGAGCACCGGAATAATCGTGAGGTCGTTCTCGAGCGCGAGGTAGAGGTTGGCGAGCGTCTGGGCTTCGATGCCCTGAGCCGCGTCAACCAGCAGGATGGCGCCCTCGCAGGCGGCGAGGCTGCGGGAGACCTCATAGGTGAAGTCGACGTGCCCGGGGGTGTCGATCATGTTGAGCGCATAGGTAACGCCGTCCAGCTCCCACGGCATGCGCACGGCCTGGCTCTTGATGGTGATGCCGCGTTCGCGCTCGATGTCCATGCGATCCAGGTACTGGGCACGCATCGACCGTTCGTCGACGACGCCGGTGATCTGCAGCATGCGGTCGGCGAGCGTGGACTTACCGTGGTCGATGTGGGCAATGATGCAGAAGTTGCGAATGAACTCGGGGGCCGTGGCGGCCGGTTCCAGCGCGTGAAGGGCTCTCGGTGACATAGTTCGTCTATTCTTCCATGCCCGGCGCGGGTTGACGGTCTCCCCGGGCTACCGGGTGTCGAAGCCGCCTGAAACGGGGAGGTCGTCGAGGGTGCCCTGCAGCTAGGCGCGCCTCGGGGCATCTGCGGTCAGGCCGATCGCCCGGGCGTAGGCGGAGCGGGCCTGCCCGACCCGTCCGGCCTGGGCGAGGGAAAAGGAGAGCAGCGCGGCGAGCCCGAGCACTCCGGCCTGCTGCGGCAACAGGGCAGCGAGGGTCGTCGCGAGGTAGAGCGCCTCGCCTGCGAGTGGATCGACCTCGCGAGACCTCGTCGCCTGCCAGTCGATGGCGTAGGCGCCGCGATGGCGTAGGCGCCTTAAATTGCTTCGAGAACGGGTGGCAGCCGCCCGGCAAGCTCGATCGCGTCGGGAACGGCGAACGGGATGCGGGAGCCCTGGATGCGCAGTTTGGCGCGCACGAGCCGCTGCGCGAGAGCCGAAGGCGCGAGGTGAAGGCGCGGCGGCGATCCGGGCCGAGTCGCTGCCGAGCACGCTCTGCAGCATGAGCGGGGTGCCGGTCGGCGCGGCGAGCACGGCGAGCAGGCGCCCGTAGGAGGCGCGGGCCACCTGCTCGGCCCGGCCCTTAGCATCCGTTTTCGTGCTGGTGTTCAGGCCTGGGCCGTGTCGCTGACCGGGCTCTGCCATTGTCCGTCCCGGAAGATGATGGCCGAGGGACGAATCTCCACCGCGCCGTAGAGCGCTGCGGGGCACTGTCGGGCCCAGCTGATGGCAGCGTCGAGGTCGGGCACCTCGAGCACGAACGTACCGTTGAGGCGTTCCTTGGTGTCGGCGAACGGGCCGTCCTGCACTTTCAGTTCACCGTCGCGCACCGAGATGGTGGTTGCGACGGCAACCTCCTGCAGGATGTCGGCGGACATGAGCACGCCGGCCGCATCGAGGGACTTCGCGTAGGCGTCGAAGGCCTTACGACCCCACTCCAGTGCTTCTTCGTCGACCTCGGCGTCGCCGGCTTCCTGGCTCATGACGAGCAGTGAGTACTGCATGGTGTGTCCCTTCTGGTAGTTGATACTGACACTGATATGACGATCGAGACAGGCCGGGATCGACACTGGCGGTCAAAAAACTTGAGGCGGGCCGGTTCGACGATCCGAACGCAGCCTCGGGGCTGATCGGGCAGCGGATGGTCAGCTCGTTCGGGCTGCGGCTGGTTAGGCTCACGCCATGGAGACGCGCAAAGCCCGTGTGCCCGTTCTGCTCGTGCACGGCATTCGGGCGTCGGCGACGATGTGGCGGTTCCAGGAGAAACGGCTGCGGGCAGCCGGGTACCCGGTGCTCGCGATCGATCTGCCCGGCCATGGGCAGCGGATGAGCGAGCCGTTCACGGTGCCGGCCGCGCTCGCCGCCATCGACGACGGGGTGGCGGCCCTCGGCGGCCGGGTGTTACTCGTCGGCCTGTCGCTCGGCGGTTATTACGCCGTGGCCTATGCCGCCCAGCACCCCGATCGGGTGGCCGGACTCATCGCGGCGGGCTGCAGCGCTGTGCCGCACGGTGTCTTGCTCGAGGGCTATCGGCTGGTGGCGAGGACAATTCACCGCCTGCCCGATCGAGGTTTGTGGCTGCACGAGACAATGGCCCGCCTGCTCTTGCCCGCGGCGGGGGCGCGCGATGTGCTCGCCGGCGGCGCCGCCCTCGACGTGATGGATTCCGGGCTGCGGGCGACGTCGACGCTGACTCCCCTGCCCAGCCTCGCGGCCTATCCGGGGCCGATCTGGCTGGTCAATGGTGCGTTCGACCACTTTCGCCTGCACGAGCGTCGGTTCCTGGCCGCGTGCCGCGACGGGAAGGTCGTCGTGGTGCCCAGGGCGACGCACCTGTCGAGCCTGGCCCAGCCTGAGCGCTTCACGGCGATCCTGCTCGGGATCGCTGGCCGGGTGTCGGCCGGTGCGCGCCCGGCCTGAGGCCGCGCCGCTGTGACACCGAAGGATCACGGCCGAGGGATCGCGTGACCGCGCCCGCTTTCGGTGGCCGCTACGGTAACCGGCGTAGCGCGCACCCAAATCGGGCGCGGTCATCCGCTCTGGGGGGGCGAATGGTTTGGGGGTGGGGGCAATTGCTGGTAGCGTTAGTAGTTGGCTTGCGTGTTGGGTCCCACCCCGCACGATTTTCGCCGTTCGAGCGCCCTCTACCCGCTGAGCGGCTGTCCATACAAGACTGTTCTGACCAGAACTTAACGAAAGCGTAAAAAACGTGGCAAATATCAAGTCGCAGATCAAGCGAATTGGCACCAACAAGAAGGCCCAGGAGCGCAACAAGGCCGTCAAGAGCGAATTCAAGTCCGCGATCCGCGCGACTCGTACCGCAATTGCCGCTGGCGACAAGGACAAGGCCGTTGTCGGTCTCGCCTTTGCTTCCAAGAAGCTCGACAAGGCCGTCAGCAAGGGTGTCATCCACCAGAACCAGGCCGCGAACAAGAAGTCGGCCATCGCGAAGGCTGTTTCCGCCCTCGTCTAATCTGTTCCGGCTCCACCCGCAGGTGGGGTGACGCTATCTGCCCAGAAGCGGATGCCGCTGCCCCGTTGCACAGAAAACCCCCGCCTTCCCGGCGGGGGTTTTCTGGTTGCGGCCCCGAGGTCAGCGACCCCACTAGACTGACGCGGTGAAGAGCACCCCACCGGCCAGTTTCACCCCCGACGACAGCGGTCCGCGTCGACGCGCGCACGCCCGCTTTCTTGCCGCGCTGCTCAGCGCGGCGGCCCTCGCGCTGGCGCTGTGGCTCGTCGCCAGCACGGGCGACGCGGTACCGGCCGCCACCCAGGCCCAACTGCTGGTCGCACTCGGCACCCTCGTGCTCCTTCTCACTGGAATCACGTTCTACCTTGCTGCTGCATCGATTTCCGGGCGCCGCAACGTCGATAGCGCTGGCGTCGATGCGTCTGCACGGGTGATCCGCAGCATCCGGGTGCTGTCGGCATTCGGCGCGGTGTTCGCCGTCGTCGCCGTGCTCGGTGTCGCCGGCCTCGGCGCGCTGCGCGTTTTCGCGCCCCCCGCCGACCGGCCCGTGTCGGTGCAATTCTCGGAGATCACCGGCCGGGTGCAGCTCGAATTCTGCCCGAGCCTGCCGTCAGCGTTCGAGGCATTGGCCACGCCCGCCGATCTGGCCGGCTCGTCCACCCTGCTGCCGATCTGGGTGGCCAGCCGGGTCTGCGGCAACCCGAGTTTTCAGAATGGAGTGTGGCTCTACCTGAACCGCTCCACCATCACTGTCGCGGACGCCGGCGACCGCTGACCGCTGACCATCGGCACCGTTGGCGGAGACCGCGCTACTGCTCGCCGCGACGGGCGATGACGCCGATCAGGCGTTCGAGGGCGAATACCGGGTCGCGGCCGGCACCCTTCACCGCGGCATCCGTTTCGGCCAGCACGAGGATGCAGCGAGCGAGGCCCTCGTCGTTCCAGCCACGCAGGTCTTTTTGCGCGCGTTCCACCTGCCAGGGCGCGAGGCCGAACTGGGCGCCGAGCTGGGCGGAGCCGCCGCGGGCGCCGAACACCTTGGCCATTGTGCGAATCTTCATGGCGAACGCGGCGACGATCGGCACCGGGTCGGCCCCCGACGAGAGCGCGTGTCGCAGGGTGATGAGCGCCTCGCCGTTGCGGCCGGCAATGGCCCAGTCGGCGACCTTGAACGCGTTGGTTTCGACCCGCCCGCCGTAATAGCGGTCGACCGTCGTTTCGGTCACCTCGCTGGTCGCATCAGCGATGAGCTGCTGGCAGGCGGCAGAGAGCTCGGCCAGGTCATCGGAGAACGCGGCGACGAGCTGCCGCAGGGCGCTGACCGTGACGCGCTTACCGGCCGCCTTGAACTCGTTGGAGGCGAATTCGTACTTCTCGGTGTCTTTCTTGAGTTCGGCGCAGACGATTTCAATGGCGCCGCCGAGACCGCTGCGGATCGTATCGAGCAGTTTCTTGCCGCGCACTCCCCCACCGTGCCGCAGTACGACGTAGGTGTCCTCGGCCGGGTTCTCGAGATAGTCGAGGGCCTCGGCCAGAAATGTGTCGCTGCACTTCTCGACATTGCTGACCCGAATCAGGCGCGGCTCGCCGAACAGGGACGGGCTCGCGAGCGTGAGCAGCTCGCCGGGCGCGTAGCTGTCGGCCTGCACATCGCTGATCTCCAGGCTCGGATCTTCTAATTTGAGAAAATCGCGCAGCTGGCGGATGGCCCGCTCGGCGAGGAAGGTTTCGGTGCCGGAGACCAGCACGATCGGCGCTGGACGCACCTGGTGCCAGCCGAGCTGGGGAATGACCGTGCCCTTATTCGTTCGGGCGGGCGCAGCCTTGCCGGCTCGGGAACCGGTGGTGGCGGGTCGTGCAGCCAATGCGCTCTCCTCGAGTTTGGTGGGGTCGATCAAGCCTAACCCGCACCACTGACCCGGCCGGCAGCATCCGGCGCCACCGCCCGCGGGGACGTGGGGATGGCGGGAGGACCGCGGTCGCCGACCATCTCAGTCCACAGCACGAGCGTGCCATTGGCACCCGGCGCGACGACGGCCATACCTTCCCGGTCGCTGCGCACCGAGAGTGTTCCTACCGCTGCGAGCGTTTTCAGCAGCGTGTCGGTGGGATGTCCGTAGCTGTTCGCGGCGCCAACCGAAATCAGTCCGATCCGCGCCCGCAGCTTTGCGTAGAGTTCAGGGCTCTGGTCGGCGGAGCCGTGATGTGCGACTTTCACCACGTCAACCCTCCCGGGCGGCGACACCCGCAGCAGCGCGTTCTGGGATTCCTCGCCCAGGTCACCAAGATAGATCGAACGGATGCCGCGCCCGTCGAACAGGATCGTGATACTACCCGGGTTTCCCACCTGCATCGTGGTCGCGCCGCGAATGGGCCAGAGGATGTTCCAGCGGAGCCCTCCAAGAGTGCCGGAGTCACCACGAGCGGCCTGACGCACCGTGGCGCCACCGGCGGCGAGACGTTCGTGCAGGCGCTCATCCTGGGCGTTCTCCGGCACCCCAACCAGCGCCGTGTCCACCTTGCCGATGACGGCATCGACCCCGCCGATGTGATCAAGGTCGTAGTGGGTGAGCACGAGCAGGTTGAGGCGAGAGATGCCGAGCGTGCCGAGGCAGTTCGATAGCAGCCGGGGGTCTGGCCCCACGTCGACGAGAGCGTACTGATCGCCGTCGCGCACGACCACGGCGTCGCCCTGGCCGATGTCGCAGGCGGCGATCTGCCAGTCGGGCGGAAAGGAGGCGACCCGGCCGATTCCGGTGCCGATGAGCGACCCGGCGTAACCACCCAGACCGATGAGCAGCACGGCGAGAACCGCCGCGGGCCAGCGGGCCGGTCGGGCCGTCGGCCCGCGCAGCACCACGACCAGCGTGAGCAGGGTGACGAACACGAGCAGCAGCACCCCCGGTGCACCGCCCGGCCAGGGCAACCGGGTACCGGGCAGCACCGACACGCCCTGGGCGATCGCCGCGATCCACGCGGACGGCAGCCAGGCCAGGCCGAGCAACGCTGCCGCCACACCGGGGAGGAGCGGCAGGCCCAGGCAGGCGATCAGTCCGACCACCGTCGCAATCGGCGCGGCCGGACCGGCGAGGATGTTCGCGGGAACCCCGTAGAGCGGCAGGCTCGGGTTCAACAGGATCAGCACCGGCTGGCAGGCGAGCTGGGCGGCCAGCGGAATGGCGATGATGGCCGCAAGGGCCGTCGGCATCCACTGGGCCAGCACGCGTGCCAGTGGGCCGGCGAGCACGAGAAGCCCGGCCGTCGCGAGCACCGACAGGGCAAAACCGTAGTTGCGGGCCAGCCAGGGATCACTCACGAGCAGGCCGATCACGACAGCGAGCAGGGTGGGCACACCACGTCCGGGACGACCGGCCCCGATCGACACCAGGGTGAGGGTGGCCATAACCGCCGAGCGCAGCACACTCGGCTCCGGGGTGACCAGAATGGTGAAGCCGAGCAGTGTCAGCAGCGACAGCGCGATGCGCCAGGAACGACGCAGCCGGAGGTAGCCTCCGAGCAGCATGATCGACGCGATCACAATGGCGCAGTTGGCCCCGGACACAGCCGTGAGGTGGCTTAGGGAGCTGGTCTTCATAGCGGAGTCGAGGGCGGGGCTGACCGAGCTCGTGTCGCCGATGGCCAGCCCGGGCAACAAATCTCCTCCGTCGCCGGGGAGGTTCGTCGCGGCCGTTGCGAAACGCGCGCGCAGATCATTAGCCCAGTGCAGCCACCACGGCGGTGGAGCGACACTGTGGGCCGTTTCGGTGGCGAACAGGAGGGCCACGGTGGCGTCACCGGCTTGGGTCATTCGCAGGGTGCCGCGAAGGGCCTGGCTGGTGCCGATCTCAGGTTCGGTGCCGCCTCCGGCTGCTTCGGCGAACACCACGACCGGGCTCGAGACGCGCGTTGTTCTCCCTCGGCTCTCGATCTCCGTCAGCGTGGCCCGATAGCGCACCCGCCCCGAGGTTCCGCTGCCAATGAACGCTTTAGCGGCGACCGGAACCGACCACACGGTGACGGTCGCCGTGACCGTTGCGTGTGATGCGGCGGCAGCACGCACCTCGGGCGGCAGCCGAATCGGCGCCCAGACGCCGACGGCGGTGGCCACGAGTGCTGCGCCGGCACAGCAGAGCACGACGCTGCCGCCCAGTTTCTGCCAGCGTGCAGCAGGAGGCGCCTTCGGCCACTGGCTGCGCCGCGGCATCCGGCTGACGACAAGCAGGGCGGTACACCCGCCGGCCACCAGCCACAGGGTCACGGCAACCATAGCGGCACCCCCTGGCACCGCTATCAGCAGGCCGGCGGTCAGCCAGACGGCCAGGGCCGGAAGCCCCAGCCGCAGGTCGAGGCTCATATGGTGATGAGGTCTTTGAGCGCTTCGAAGGTCTTGTCGCCGATGCCGGCGACATCACGCAGCCCGTCAACACTCGTGAACCGTCCGTTGGTCGTGCGAAAATCGATGATGCGCTGCGCCATAGTCGGGCCGATTCTGGGCAGAGAATCGAGGTCGGCCACCGTGGCGGTATTGAGGTTGACCTTGGCAGCGGGGGCGTTCGCTCCGCCCGAACCGGAACCGGCTGCAGCGGCGGGGATTGACGGCGGCACTTCGCCCTGACGGGGAACATAGAATTGCTCTCCGTCGCTGAGAATGCGCGCCAGGTTCACTCCGGCGGGATCCGCCTCGGGGGTCAACCCTCCGGCGGCGGCAATTGCATCCATCACCCGAGCGCCGTCGTGCAGCTCGAACAGGCCGGGCCGGGTGACCGCCCCAAGAACGTGCACGAACATGATGACGCCAGCGCCGGAATCGCCCGGCGCTGCGCTCTCCCCCGCGGCGAGCGGGTCTGCTGTCACGCTGCCCGAGGGAAGGGAGACTGTTGCTGACCCCACCGTGCGCTGCCCGGCCTGCTGACCGACGGCCGACACGATGACGGCCACGACGAGGGCCAGCAAAAGCAACACGACGGCCGCGCCGACGCCGACCCGAAGGCGCGGGCGCCCCCGGGCGGTGGGAGCGAGACGCTCCAGATCGAGCGGGGATCGGTCAGGCTGCATCTTTGCAGGCTAGGGGCGCGAGGCGTCCACCGGCCGTCGGCCGGAACATTCGTGCACAGACCTGTCGGGGGAACCTCTGTGGAGGAGGTCCCCGACCGTTAGCGGGTGCGCGTCAGGCGCGCGTGACGAACGAAACTAGCTTGGGCACGCGCACGATCACCTTGATGATCTCGCGATCACCGATCGAGCGGATGACCGCGGCTGAGTCCCGCGCCAGTTTCTCGAGGTCTTCGCTGGCGATTTTCGGCGAGACTTCGAGCAGGGTGCGCATCTTGCCGTCGACCTGCACGACCGCGGTGACCGATTCCTGCACGAGCAGGGTCTGCTCGGCCTTGCGCCACGGCACCAGGGCGATGCAGGGCTCGTAGCCAAGGTGCTCCCACATGTCTTCGGCGGTGTAGGGGGCGAACAGATTCAGCGCCATGGCGGTGGCCTCGGCGGCTTCGCGCACCGCGGCATCCGCTGGCCCGGCACCGGTGTCGATCACCTTGCGAGTGGCGTTGACCAGTTCCATCAGACGGGCGACGACGACGTTGAACTTGAACGACTCCACCAGGCCGGGTGCATCAGACAGGAAGCGGTGCGTGACGCGGCGCAGGGTAACGTCGCCGGTCTTCCAGTCCGCGTCCGGCGCGCTCGTGACGTCACGGGCGACGCGCCAGGCACGGGCCAGAAACTTGGCCGAGCCCACCGGCGAGACGTCGGCCCAGTCGATGTCATCTTCCGGCGGGCCGGCGAAGGCCATCGTGAGGCGCACGGCGTCGACACCGTGGCGTTCGATTTCCTCGGTGAAGTAGACCAGGTTTCCCTTGCTCTTGCTCATCTTGGAACCGTCGAGAATGACCATGCCCTGGTTCAGCAACGCGGTGAACGGTTCGGTGAAGCTCACATAGCCCTCGTCGAACAGAAACTTTGTGATAAAGCGCGCATAGAGCAGGTGCAGGATGGCATGCTCGACGCCGCCGACGTACTGGTCGACCGGTGCCCATTTCTCGGCTTCCTTCGGGTCGAAGGCCTTGGTGTCATCACTCGGGTTCAGGAACCGCAGAAAGTACCAGGAGCTGTCGACGAAGGTGTCCAGGGTGTCGGCGTCGCGCCGGGCGGGAGTGCCGTCGATCGGGTTGGGCACGTTGACCCAGTCCGTAGCGCCACCCAGGGGTGAGGTTCCCCTGGGTTTCAGATCGAGGCCGTCGGCGGGCGGCAGCAGTACCGGCAGCTGGTCGTCCGGCACCGGTATCTCGGCACCATCGGCGCCGTGAATGATCGGGATCGGAGCGCCCCAGTAGCGCTGCCGGGAGACGAGCCAGTCGCGCAGGCGATAGTTCTTCGCTGCACGGCCGAGCCCGTCGGCGGCCAGCTGCTCGATGGTGCGCTTGATGGCGGTGATCTTGCTCAGGCCGTTCAGCGGACCGGAGTTGATCAGACGGCCTTCGCCAGCGAGGGCGATACCGGTGCTGAGCGGGTCGAGCTCCGGCAGCTCTTCGGTGCCGTCGAGCATGCCCGGCGTGATCACCGGGATCATGCCGGTGGCCGGTGAGTTGGTGTCAACGACGACGCGCACGGGCAGGTTGAAGGCGCGAGCGAAGTCGAGGTCGCGCTGGTCGTGGGCCGGAACGGCCATGATCGCGCCGGTACCGTAGTCGGCGAGCACGTAGTCGGCCGCCCAGATGGGAAGGCGTTCGCCGTTGACCGGGTTGATCGCGTATCGACCGAGGAACACGCCGGTCTTGGGCCGATCGGTGGCCTGACGCTCGATCTCGGTGCTGCGCTGTACCTGCACGAGGTACTCCCCGAACGCGGCCTGCACTTCTGAGCCTGCACCGGCGACCAGTTCGGCGGCGAGGTCGGAGTCAGGCGCGACGACCATGAACGTGGCACCAAACAGGGTGTCTGGCCGGGTGGTGAACACGGTGACACGTTCCGTGCGGCCCTCAATCGCGAAGTCGACGTCCGCTCCGATGGAGCGTCCGATCCAATTGCGCTGCATGTTGAGCACCTTGGCCGGCCAGGTGCCCTCGAGCTGGTTGAGGTCGTCGAGGAGACGGTCGGCGTAGTCGGTGATCTTAAAATACCACTGGGTGAGCTTCTTCTTCACGACGACGGCGCCGCTGCGGTCGCTCGTTCCGTCGGCCAACACCTGCTCGTTGGCGAGCACGGTCTGGTCGATCGGGTCCCAGTTGACCCAGCTGTCCTTGCGGTAGGCGAGGCCCTTCTTGTGTAGTTGCAGAAACAGCCACTGAGTCCACTTGTAATATTCGGGGTCGCTCGTGTGCAGTTCGCGGCTCCAGTCGAAGCTGGTCGCGTAGAGCTTCATGCTCTTCTTCTGCTGCGCGATGTTGTCGTAGGTCCAGCCGCGCGGGTCGATGCCGCGTTTGATGGCGGCGTTCTCGGCCGGCAGCCCGAAGGAGTCCCAGCCAATGGGGTGGAGCACGTTGAAGCCCTGATGGCGCCAATAGCGGGCGACAACGTCGCCGAGCGCGTAGACCTCGGCGTGTCCCATGTGCAGGTCGCCGGAGGGGTAGGGGAACATATCGAGCACGTACTTGCGAGGACGGGTATCACCCTCGGCGCTGGTCTTGAACGGGGCGAGCTCCTCCCAGATCGGTTGCCACTTCGTCTGGATGGCTGCGAAGTCATACACTTCTTCGTCGCTCTCGTCGCGCGCGTCAACGCTTACGCTTTCGTGCTCGTGTGCCACGTGACTCTCATTCATTGCAGGGATGGTTCGGGTGCACTGCGGTGCATGCGCTCGGGCACACGCGCGACAAATGGCACGTGCACACCCCTTAGATTACTAGGGCGCGGCGACACCGAGGGTCGCCAGCAGTGCGGCCGCCTTGATTCGGGTCTCCTCAATCTCTTCAGCGGCGGTGGAGAGAGCGGTGATTCCGCCGCCGGTGCCGATGCTCGCGCCAGCGGGATCGAGTACGATACTGCGGATCACGATGGCCAGATCGGCGGTGCCGCCGAGCCCGATGTAGCCGAACGCACCGGAATAGATGCCCCGCGGGCCACGCTCGAGTGCGTCGAGAATGGTCATCGCACTTTGTTTCGGCGCGCCCGTCATTGAGCCGGCCGGAAAGCACGCCTCGATGGCGTCCGGCACGGTGACGCCCGGCGACAGTTGCGCCTCGATGGTGCTGACCAGCTGGTGTACGTGCGGGTAGCTCTCTACCGCGAGCAGCGTCGAAACGGCGACCGTGCCCAGCTCGGCGATGCGTCCGAGGTCGTTGCGCATGAGATCGACGATCATCAGGTTTTCGGCGCGTTCCTTGTCGCTCGTGGCCAGTTCGAGTTTGAGTCGGTCGTCTTCACCCGGTTCATTCGAGCGCGGGCGAGTGCCCTTGATTGGCTTGGTACGAATGCGCCGATCCGGGCCGACGTGCAGAAACTGCTCGGGGCTCGCGCTCAGCAGCGCCAGCTCGCCGAATCGCAGCAGCCCTCCGTGGTGGCTCGGACTGCCAGCCCGCAATACCCCATAGGTGTCCACCGGATGCCAGCTCCCCGGTACCCGGATCTCGTTGGTCAGGCAGAGCTGGTAGGCATCGCCGTCATGGATGGCGGCCAGGCAGGCCTCGATCAGGGCGGCATAGTCGCTGGGGTAATGACGCCAGCGCGGGGCAGCGGATGCCGCCACGGGGTTCGGCACGGCTACCGGACCGGTCGCGGCCGGAATCGGCGCCGGAATCACCGCCAGGGCAGCAACGGTCTGGTCGAACCAGTCGGCGACGGCGGTGGCGCACTCGGCCGCGTTCGGGCGGGCCACCAGCGTCACCGTGCGCTCGTGATGGTCGAATCGCATCAGGCGGTCGATTTCGAGCAGGGCCGCATCGGGGTAGCGTGACGGATGCACGGGCGTGCCGACGGTGCATGACCCGAGTTCGTAGCCGAGCCAGCCGACCCAGCCGAGCTCGAACCCGTCGCCCGCGGTCGTCAGGTCGTGGCACCCGGTCAGATCGCGACGCAGGAACTCGAAAATTGTTTCGTGAGTGACGACCGGCGGCGCAGCATCCGCTGGGTGAACGTACCCACTGGTCACCGTTCCCTGCGCGACCGACGCCGTGACGAATCGGGAACGCGGCGAGGCAGCCCCGAGATAGCTGACGCCGGTGCGCGCTCCGGGGCCGGCATCGAGCCAGAACGAATACCGGTCAGTGCTGTAGAGCGAAGAGAAAACGGCCGCGGGGTCCCACCAGCCGGCCAGGAGCTTGCTCTGCACGGTGCCGGTCACCAGACCAGCCTAGCTTCGCGGCGCTGGGACATCGGCGGCGCCACCGGCGACGACACCGACGCCGGTCGGGGCGACCTTGTCGAATCGCGTTCAACACGTAGGCTGGGAGAAATGAATGACATCCTCACCTGGATTCTAGACACCGTCTCCGGCGTCGACCCGGTCATTCGAACGCTACTGGCCTTTCTGGGCATGCTGCTGGAGACCTCGGTACTGGTGGGCCTGGTCGTGCCCGGCGATACCATCGTGATCGTGGCCAGCACGGCGGTCACCGGCCCGGTCGAATTCGTCACCCTCGTGCTGGCCGTGATCGTGGGCGCTGTGGCCGGGGAGAGCGTCGGTTTCGCCCTCGGGCACCACTTCGGGCCGTTCATTCGGGGCAGCCGATTCGGCCGACGCATCGGCGAACGCAACTGGATCCGCGCCGAGAATTACCTCGACCGGCGCGGCGGCGTGGCCGTGTTCATCTCCCGGTTCCTGCCGGTTTTGCACTCGCTCATTCCGGTGACCGTCGGCGCGAGCCGCATGCGGTACCGCACTTTCATGGCCTGGACGGTCCCCGCCTGCGTCGTCTGGTCTCTGGCCTACGTGAGTGTCGGGTCGGCGGCGGCGGGCGGCTACCGGGAACTGAGCGGGCAACTGCACTTCGCCGGCTACCTCTTCGTCGGCGTGATCGCCCTGTTCGTGCTGCTCGTGTATCTGGTTAAGAAGTGGCTGCATCGCCGCGAACTGCTCCACATGGACTGACGGCTGTGGCCGCTGCGCTGCGGGCCGGCAGGGTCACCCTGGCCGTCACGAGGTCGTCGGGCACTGGTGTGTGCGAGATGAGCAGCACCGCGCGGTGGTCGTCGGCCGCCGCAGTGAGCATGTCGCGCACGAGGGCGTCCGCCCCTGCACTGTCCACGTTGGCGGTTGGCTCATCGACGATGAGCACCGGAAAGTCGGCGAGCAGAGCCCGCGCGAGCGCGATGCGCTGGGCCTGCCCCCCGGAGACGAGCGCCCCACGCTCGCCGACACGGGCGTCGAGGCCGCCGCGCCGCGCGGCCCAGTCGGCCAGTCCGACTCGGGCCAGCACGGCAAGAAGTTCGGCGTCGGTGGCGGTATCGCGGGCGAACAGCAAATTTTGACGGATGCTGTCGTCAAACAACCACGGGCGCTGCTCGCACAGTCCGACCATGCGCCGCACCTCGGTCTGAGCGAGCAGCCGCGCCTCGACCCCGCCGAGCCGGTACGAACCGGTGTAGTCGAGAAACCGAACGAGTGCCTGGGCGAGGGTGGTCTTGCCGGCGCCGCTCGGCCCGGCGAGGTGCACGCGGTCGCCCGGAGCCAGGCGCAGGCTCACGCCAGCCACGCCGGGTTTCTCCTGGCCGGGCCAGTGCGCGCCGAGGTCGGTCAGTTCGAGCACGAACGCGTCCCGGTCGTGCCGAAGCAACGCCCGCGGATCCAGCACGTCGACGGGAATTTCAGCGGGCGGGGAAGCCGGCACGACATCAGCCACGCGCCGCGCGCTGACCCGCACCTGACGCCAGGCCGACGCGGCGAGGGGAATCATGCCGAACACCTCGAACACGGCCATCGGTACGAGCACGGCCACGACCAGGGTCGGGGCGAGCAGCTCCGGGCTGAGCAGCCCGCCACCGGCATCGAGCGCCGGGATACCGAAGTAGAGTGCGCCGAGCGTCGCGGTACCGGCGAACAGCGAGACGACGGCCGACTGCACGCCCACCCCGACCGACCGACGCAGAGTGGCGCGGCGCAGGCGCGCGTCGGTGCGAGCGAGCTGAGCCAGGCGCGGATTCAGGGCGTCGAAGGCGGTGAGCACATCGAGGTTCTCGATGACTTCAAGGACTTCATCCGCGAGGGCTCCGCGCAGCGGGGCGAGCTCGCGGTCGGCCCTGGCGGCCAGTCTGGCGGAGAGGACCGTTCCGAGCACGGCGGCAAGCAGCAGGCAGACGAGCAGGGTGAAGCCAGCGGCCGGAACGATCAGCCAGATTCCGACCACGCTCAGCAGGGCGGTCGCGCTGCCCACGAGGAGCGGCTGCACGACGCGCAGCGGGAGGTCCTGCAGGTCGTCGACGTCACGCACCAGGCGGGTGAGCAGGTCGCCTCGCCCGGTGCTCGCCAGCCCAGCCGGGGCGACCGGAACGATGCGCCGAAAGATGCCCAGGCGCAGCTCGGCGAGCTGCCGGAACGCGGCATCATGACTGGACAATCGTTCCAGATAGCGAAACACCGATCGAAAGATGGCGAACGCTCGTACCCCGACGACGGCCATCCCGAGAAACGCCAGCGACGGCATTTCGGCTGCACGGGTGATCAGCCAGGCCGAGCAGGCCAGCAGCGCCACCGCCATGACGGCGCTCGCGATGCCCGCCAGCAGCCCCGGTGCAAACCAGCGCGGGCGCGGCTGGGCGAGGCGCAGCACGTCGCGGGTGGCCGCGTCAAGCGTCGGGTCAGACATGAGTGAGCTCCTGCAACTCGATCACGTGGTCGGCCGCGGCCACAACGGCCGCACGGTGGCTGACGACGATCACGACGCGCCCCTGATCGGCCAGGCGGCGCAGCCCGGCGATCAGACCGGCCTCCGCGTCGGCGTCGAGCGCCGAACTCGGTTCGTCCAGGATCAGCACGTGACAATCGTTCGCGAGCGCACGGTAGATGGCCCTGGCTGCGGCGACGCGTTGCGCCTGACCGCCCGACAGACCGTCACCGTTGATCCCCAGAACCGTGGCCGGCGAGACATCAGCGGCGCCAGCCCAGTGCAGCGCCTTCGCCACCAGGACCGGGGCTGGCACCGTCTGCGCTGACACCGTCGGGTCAGCGGATGCTGCGCCGAGCGCCACATTCTCGGCGACCGTTCCCCGAAAGAGGCCCGGCTTCTGGCCCGCCCAGGCGAGCCACGACCGCCCCGGCCCGGCCGGCACAGCCACGCCGCCGAGGGTGAGGGCACCGGTCACTGGCACAAAACCGAGCAGGGCCGCCACGAGCGTGGACTTGCCGACGCCGCTCACACCGCGCACTACGCTCAGCTCGCCCGGGGCGAATTGGGCGTGCAGCTGGTCGATCACGACGGTGTCCCCACGCCGCACGGAGACGCCCACCAGGCGGAGCGCTCCCGAACCGGATCCGGAACCGAGCTCATCGGCCGGCCTGGCGGTGCGCGCGGCCGGGACAGCGACATCCGCTGTCGAAGCCGCGGGAGCCGCCGGCCGCGAAACTCTCGAAGCAGCCGATTCGGCTTCGTCGTCGAGAATTGAGAACAACTCTTCGGCGGCGGCGAGTCCGTCGGCCGCGGCGTGAAATTGTGCCCCCACCTGGCGCAGCGGCAGAAAGGCTTCCGGCGCCAGCAGCAGAACGAACAGGCCGACGCTGAGCACCAGCGCGCCGTCGATGAGCCGCAGGCCGATCGACACGGCGATGAGTGCGACCGAGAGGCTCGCGGCGAGCTCGAGCACGAAGCCGCTCAGAAACGACACCCGCAGCACCTTCATGGTGCGGGTTCGGTATTCCTCCGTGATGGAACGGATGCGATCGAACTGGCGCCGTTCCCGGCCGTAGATCTTTAGGGTGCCAAGGCCCCCGACGACATCGAGAAATCCGGTGGAGAGGCGTTGCAGCGCCTGCCACTGCTCCTGCTGCACCGCCTGGGTGACGCGGCCGATGAGAATCATGAAAACGGGAATGAGCGGCAGCACGACGATGACCGTGAGGCCGCTGGCGAGGTCTTGCCAGAGGATTACGCCGATCAGAATCGGTGTGGCGATCGCCGTCAGCAGCAGCTGCGGCAGGTACCGGGCGAAGTAGTTGTCGAGCGCGTCGAGGCCGGTCGTCACGACGGTCGAGAGCCGTGCGCTCTGCCGGGAGGCAACCCAGTCGGGACCCCGCTCGGCGATCTTGGCCATCGCCAGGGCCCGCAGCTGGCTCTTGACCTGGGCGGCGCCGCGGTTGGCCGAGACTTCCAACAACCAGATGAGCACCGAACGCAACACGACGACCCCGGCCAGGGCCGCCAGGGTCGGCATGATCTCGGTGAGGAGCTGCCCCGCCACCATCAGCGTGATCGCCCGGGTCAGCAGCCAGGCGAACGCGATGACGACGAGGGTTTGCGCCAAGCCGAGCAGAGCGCCGATCAGAAGAAATCGGCGCGCTGCTCGGGCATAACGAAGAAGGCGAGGGTCGAGGGGGCGCACTGCTTTAGTGTACGGCGACCTCAATCTGGGCCCGCCCGATGCGCTTGCGGAACACCCAGTAGGTCCAGCCCTGGTAGAGCAGGATGACGGGCATCCCGATCAGTGCGGTCCAGCTCATCACGCCGAGCGTGTACGCCGACGACGACGCGTTCGCGATGGTCAGGCTGTTCGCCGGGTCGTTGCTGGCCGGCATGACGTCGGGGAAGAGCGACCCGAACAGGGTCAGCACGGCGAACGCGATCGTGCCGGCCATCAGGCCAAAGGCGAGCCGTTCGGCGCCGCGCAGGTTGGCCAGGAACGATGCGATCAGCGCCACGGCGGCGAGGGCGGCGAAAACAGCGGATGCCAGGGTGCCGTACGCGAGGGTCGTCCAGGCCAGGAAGCTGGCCGCGACGACGATCGTGACGATTCCGGCCCTGGTGGCCAGCTTGCGAGCCCGAACGCGGATGTCACCCTCGGTCTTGAGCGAGATGAACACTACACCGTGTAGGAAGAACAGCAGCAGCGTGGTCACGCCGCCGAGCAGAGCGTACGGATTGAGCAGGTCGAAGAACGTACCGGCGTAGTCGTGGTTAACGTCGAGCTTGACGCCGCGAACGACGTTGGAGAAGGCCACACCCCAGAGCAGAGCCGGTACGGCCGAGCCGACGATGATCATGCCGTCGAACCACTTCTTCCACACTGATTCGGGGCGCTGGTGCCGGTATTCGAACGAAACGCCGCGCAGGATCAGTGCTACCAGAATGAGTAGCAGGGCCAGGTAGAACCCGCTGAACATGGTTGCGTACCACTCCGGGAAGGCGGCGAACAGTGCCGCGCCGGCTACGATAACCCAGGTTTCGTTGAGGTCCCAGACCGGACCGATGGTGTTGATGAGAACGCGGCGATCGGTGTCGTCTTTGCCAAGAAAAGGCAGGGACATACCGACCCCGAAGTCGAAGCCGTCGAGTACGAAGTACCCGATGAACATCGCAGCGATGATCCAAAACCAGAGAATTGTAAGATCCATCTTGTATTCCTGCTAACCGTTCTAGTAGACCGTGACAGCTTGCTTGACGACACCGGATTCAGCGTCGAGAACCGGAGCATCGTCCGGGCCCTTCTGAACGGCCTTGAGGATGAGCTTGAACTCGACCACCGCGAGAATGCCGTAGAGCAGGGTAAAGACGATCAGCGAGATCAGGATTTCCAGACCGGTCACACCGGGCGAGATGCCGTCTTCGGTGCGCATGAGACCAAAGACAATCCAGGGCTGACGTCCCATTTCGGTGAAGGTCCAGCCGACGCTCATGGCGAGCAGCGACATCGGGAAGCTCCAGATGGCGACCTTCCACATCCACGGTCGAGCGGGCTTGGCGGCACTCTTGCGGGTGAAGAACAGGCCGGCAACAGCAACCAGCATGTGGGCCAGGCCGAGCCCGATCATCCAGCGGAACGCCCAGTAGGTGATCCAGATGGTCGGGGTGTAGTCGCCGGGGCCGTAAGCCTCGACATACTGCGCCTGCAGGTTATTGATTCCTTCAACGGTGCCATCCAGGGTGTGCGTCGACAGGAACGAGAGCAGGTAGGGAACGCGCACCGAGAACAACTCACTCACACCGTCGGGCGTGCCGAGGGTGAAGATGGAGAACGAGGCGTTCGCGCCTGTCGCCGTGACGTACATGGCCTCGGCCGAGGCCATCTTCATCGGCTGAACTTCGGTCATGATCAGGCTGAGCTGGTCACCGGAGAGCGTCGTGAGAATTCCGGCGATGATCATCATCCACATGCCGAACTTGAGCGCCGGCCGCATGGTGTCGAAGTGCTGGTTGCGGGCGAGGTGCCAGGCGGCGACCGAGATGATCAGGCCGGCTGAGACCATGAAGCACGCAAAGATTGTGTGCGGAAAGGATGCCAGCACGATCGGGTTGGTGAGCAGCGCCCCGATGCTGGTGAGCTCTGCGCGCCCCTTTTCTTCGTTCATGACATAGGCATCCGCGATCGGGTTCTGCATGAACGCGTTCGCCGCGAGGATGAAGTAGGCCGAGGTGATCGTACCGATCGAGGTCAGCCAGATGGTGGCGAGGTGCACCTTCTTGGGCAGCTTGTCCCAGCCGAAGATCCAGAGGCCGATGAACGTCGCCTCCAGGAAGAACGCCAGGATGCCCTCGAACGCGAGCGGGGCGCCGAAAACGTCGCCAACGAAGCGAGAGTAGTCCGACCAGTTCATGCCGAACTGAAACTCCTGCACGATTCCGGTCACGACGCCCATGGCGAAGTTGATCAAGAAAATCTTGCCGAAAAAGTGCGTCAGCTGCAAGTATTTAGCTTTATCGGTGCGCACCCACGCCGTTTGGAAGATGGCGACAGTCAGGGCCATTCCAATGGTGAGTGGGACGAAGAGAAAATGGTAAACGGTCGTGAGACCAAACTGCCACCGTGAGAGGAGTAAAGGATCCAACCACTCGTTCATGTGCCCTCCAGCAAGTTGTGTTCCGCGCGTTTACTTTTCTACGCTCGGTAAAACACTACTCTTCTACAACTCGTAGAAATCACAGTTTCGCAGCGTAATGTTAACAACATGGGAAGTTTGGGTGTGCTCGAAAGGCTAATGATGGATGTCCTGTGGGACTCTGCTTCCTCGTTGACGGCCAACGAACTTAAAGATGCCTTGATCAACCCTCAGATTTCGGAGCGGCCGGCTAAGCCGCTGGCGACGACCACCATTTTGACCGTGCTGTCCCGCCTCGAGGCCAAGGGCTTCGTCACCCGGGATCGCACTGTGCGCCCACACGCCTATACCGCCGCCATGAGCCGGGCCGCCCACACGGCCGGACTGATGCACGAGGTACTCGGTCAGGTTCCAGACCGTCACGCGGCCCTCGTTCGTTTCATCGGCGGTGTCACCCCGCAGGAGGCCGAAACCCTGCGCCAGCTGCTCGGCACGGCGACCGCCGACAACGACTGACCCCGCCAGAATCAGGCAGTACTCGCCGTGATCACCGCCGCCGCCCTGCTCGGCGTCATCGCCGTGCTGTTGGCCTGGCCGGTGCCGCTGGCATTGGCTCGCGCCGACTGGACGGCCCGCTCCCCCGGCGTGGCTCTCGTGCTCTGGCAGGCCATCGCGCTGTCGGGCGGCCTGTCGATGATCGGATCGCTGCTGCTCTACGGTCTCATTCCCTTCGGAACCGACCTCGGCGACAGTGTGAGCGCCGTCAGCGGTGATCTTAGGGCTGGAACCCTTCCGGTCGACACGGGTGTCACCCACGTGCTCGCACTCGGAGCGGCCATCCTGCTCGGCGCGCACCTGCTGCTGAACCTGCTGGCGACGTTCCTGCGGGCTGAGCGCCAACGCCGCCATCACCACGCTCTCATCGCGCTGCTCAGCGATCCGCTGCACGGCCAGCCCGGCATGCGCGTCCTCGACCATCCGGCCCCCGTCGCGTATTGCCTGCCGGGAGCCGGGCATTCAGCGACCGTGCTCTCCAACGGTCTGCTGCGCCTGCTCGATGCAGACCAGGTGCGTGCGGTCATCGCCCACGAACAAGCCCACCTCGTGCAGCAGCACCACCTGGTGCTGCTCGCCTTCAAGAGCTGGCACAGCGCCCTGCCGTGGTTTCCCATCGCAAATCGCGCCGAGAACGCCGTCGCGCTGCTGGTCGAGATGCTCGCGGACGATCATGCCCGCCGCGTCGTCGACGATCACACCCTGGCCCGCGCGATTGCCCTCGTGGGCTTGGCACTGGCCGGTTTCGCCGCACCCTCCACCAGTGAAGCGGATGCGGCGGATCACGCCGTCGCATCCGCTTCACACGCTCACGGCCCCGCAGCCGAACCCGAACACCCAGCGCACCAGGTGACGAAACGTGTGGCACGCCTGATGAACACAACGGCGCCGCTGCACTACCCGGCAACGGTCGGAGCGCTCGCAACCGCGGCGGCGCTCCTGACCGTGCCTGCGCTCATTCTGCTCGGGGCCTGACCAATATCAGGCCGGGCCCACGCTGACCTCTAGATCAGGTTTTCTTTCTTGAGCCATTCGGTCGCGATTTTGTCGGCCGCGAGCTGATCGTTCACGCTCTGTGCGTTGAGCGCTACGAGCGTGTCTGCGGTCAGCGCGGCGTTAACCTTGTTGAGAACGGCGGCGGCCTTGTCGTCGACCTTCGCAGAGACAATGGGAACCACGTTCGACGGGAAGAACAGGCCGTCCGGGTCCTCGAGGGCAACGAGATTGCCGGAGTCGAAGGCCGGACTTGCCGTGTAGATGTTTGCGAGCTGAATGTCACCGTCTTCGAGTGCCTTGACGGTAAGCGGGCCACCACCGTCTTCAACCGGCTTGAACCCCGCTGTCACGATGCCGTATTTGTCGCTCAGAGCTGTCGGTCCGTAGGGGCGGGTCTCCAACTCCGAGTTGCCACCGACCGTTATCGGCTCGGTGACGTTCTTGAGCGAGGCGATGTCGGTGAGGTTGTACTTGTCGGCGAAGGCCTTGGTGACGGTCCACGTGTTCTGGTCCGAGGCATCCGCACGGTCCAGCGCCTGCAGCCCCGACGGAAGAGCCTTGGTGAGGGCGCTGTAGACCGCGTCGGGAGTGCCACTGGTCGCGGTATCGTCGAGGACTTGGAGCAGGTCTCCGGTGTACTCAGGGAATACGTCAATCTTGCCCGAGGTAATGTCGGGCAGGTACACCTCGCGCTGGCCGATGCGGAACTGGCGGTCGACGGTGAAACCATCGGCTTCGAGGGCCTGAGCGTAGATCTCGGCGATGATTTCGTTCGAGTAGTAGTCCTGAGACCCAACCACGAGCGTGCTGGATTCAGCGGATGATGAGCTACCGCTGCCCAAAGGGTCACCGGATGCACACCCTGCAAGGGCGACGACGGCCCCAACCGCGACCGCGCCAATCAGCGCGAGTCGGCCTCTATTTGCTGTGAACATTTTTTTGTCCTTCCTCGATGGCGGATTCCATCACCGGGCGAGGCCGGGAAGACCTGGTCCGGATGTCTGTGGGGCGTCCGGCCAGGACGCCGCGGGGCACTACGAAACGCTGGGTCAGCGCGAAGAGACCCTCGAGTGCGAGTGCCATCAGAATGACCAGAATCGACCCGCCGAGCATCTCGGCGTAGTCGCGAGTCTTCAGGCCAGCGAAGAGGTAGCGACCGAGCCCGAAATCGGCGACGTAGGCGGCCAGGGTGGCGGTGGCGACGACCTGCAGGGCTGCTGAGCGGAGCCCGCCAATCAGCAGGGGCAACCCCAGCGGCACCTCGACCTGACGCACAATCTGCACCTCGGACATACCAACCGCTCGTGCCGCGTCGATGGTGCGACGATCTATGGCTTCAAAGCCGGTGTAGGCCCCGGCAAGAATCGGCGGTACGGCGAGAACGGTCAGCGCGATGTACGGCGCGTTCAGCCCGATGCCGATCGAGAGCGCCACGAGCGTGAGAAGGCCGAGGGTGGGGATCGCCCTAAAGGCTCCGGCCGAGGCTACGGCCACGCTCCGCCCGCGCCCGGTGTGGCCGATCAGAAACCCGAGCGGAATGGCGATGGCCGAGGCGATAACCAGTGTGACCACGGTGAAGCCGAGGTGCTGAGCGAGACGCAGCGGAATGGCGTTGAGCCCCACATAGTTGGCTGGGTCGACGAGCCATTGGAGTGCCTCAGCGAAGAAATTCATCGGGCGATCTCCCTCGACCGATTCTCGCTTGCCGGGGTCGCGGCTGTGGATACTGATCCGGCCGCATTGTCCGTCACGGTCGTCGCCGCCCGCGAACGGGTCCACGGCATGAGAAGACGCCCGGCATAGACCAAAAGGGCATCAAAGACGAGCGCCAGCACGACGGTCGCCACGATCCCCGCAATGATTTCGGCCTGGATGCCCCGCTGGAATCCATCGGTGAACAGGCTGCCAAGGCTCTGGACTCCGATTACGGCACCCACCGTCGCCAGGCTGACGGTGCTGACGGCAACAACGCGCAGGCCGGCAAGCAGTACCGGCCCTGACAGTGGCAGCTCCACCTGCCAGAATTCGGTCCAGGTTGAGAAACCGACCGCGGATGCGGACTGCCGCACGTCCAGATCAACCGAGGCGAGGCCATCCGCTACGACGCGCACCATGAGCGCCACGCCATACAGCGTGAGAGCGATGACGAGGTTCAGGGGTGAGCGAGTGCTGGTTCCGACGATGATGGGAAGAATGATGAAAAGCGGCAGGGACGGGATGGCGTAGAGCAGCCCGACCACCGTCAGAATGACGCCGCGGCTGGCCCGGTAGCGGTGGGCCAGCCACCCGATCGGCAGGGCAATGATGAAGCTCAGAACGATCGCGGGCACGCTGAGCACGACGTGATCGAGGGTGCGATCCCAGATGAGATCGAGGTTGGCCCAGATCCACGTCACCGCGGATCACCACCCTGCGCCGAAGCACCCGACCCCGCGAGGGGACCGGCCTTTGAACCGGGGACGAGCACCCCTGCAAGCCGGCCGTCGCCGTCGACGAGAACGTCACCTGCGCCGTGGTTCTCGAGGTGGAGCGATCTCTTACCCCGCTCCGCCCCAACAAATGTTGACACGAAATCGTCGGCCGGATTGGCGAGAATCTCCCCCGGAGAACCAACCTGGGCCACCTTGCCACCGGTGCGCAGAATAACGACCTGGTCGCCGAGCAGGAAGGCTTCGTCGATGTCGTGGGTGACGAAGACCACGGTCTTGCCGAGTTCATGTTGCAGCCGCAGCAGCTCCTGCTGCAGTTCGGCGCGTACGATCGGATCCACGGCACCGAATGGCTCATCCATGAGCAGAATATTGGGATTGACGGCGAGCCCGCGAGCAACACCGACGCGCTGCTGCTGACCGCCCGACAACTGGCTCGGGTAGCGTTCAGCGAGTGACCGGTCGAGACCGACCGTGTCGAGCAGCTGGAGTGCCTCGTCGCGGGCCTTCTTCCTGGACATCCCCCGCAGCATGGGTACGGTGGCGACGTTGTCAACGACCTTGCGGTGGGGCAGCAGCCCCGAGTTCTGCATGACGTAGCCGATGCTCCGCCGCAGCTTGACCGGATCGAGGGTGCCGATATCCGCTCCGTCGATGTCGATGGAGCCGCTCGTCGGGTCAACCATACGATTGATCATTCGCAGCAGCGTCGTCTTGCCCGACCCAGAGGTGCCCACGAACACGGTGGTCTTGTGCGAGGGCAGAACCAAGCTGAAGTCATCGACGGCGACCGTGCCGTCGGGGAAACGTTTGGTCACCGAGTGGAATTCAATCATCCTGGTGGCGCGCTCCTCGCATCGGGTCGGTTGGGGTCAACACACAGCAGATGCTAACCCAATCACTATTCGCGGCGACAGGCAAAACAGATTGCGCAAAAAGATTTATCCGGTAGCGAACGGAGCGTTCTGCGCAGAAAAAAATTGCCGGGCACTCCGTGGTGCGCCCGGCAATCAGCGACGATCAGGACGCGGTGGCGAGAAGGCTTAGCGCGTGCGGGCTGTAGAACCCGTCGAGGTAGTTACGCAGCACGAGACGGCACTCGGCAATAAAGCGCTCGTCACCGACCGGATCGGTGTGGAAGGCCCGCGCGAGGAGGGCATCCGCCATTTCGACGGCAACTTCCAGGCGGAAGATCAGCTCGTCGCCGGCCGGCAGGTCGAACTCGTTCACGAGGACCTCGGCGAGGCGACGCGCGAAGAAGTCGGCATCCGCTACGGCGTCGGCGATGGGAGCGCCATCACGGTCGTCGAAGTTAACGATGCGAAAGCCGGGTTCGGAGCGGTACAGGCCGACGAAAGCCGTCACGACACAGTCCACCGCGTCCCACCAAGAGGTGAGGGTGCTCGCACCGAGCTCGTCGACAACGCGCTGCCGAAAGCGCACCACGGCGCGCTCGTGCAGGGCGTGCAGAACGGCGACCCGGTCTGGGTAGTAGCGGTACACCGTGCCGATGGAAGCACCAGCACGTTCCGCGATCATCGCGGTCGTGATGCGGTCGAAACCGACCTCGTCCACGACGGCGGCAGCCGCATCGAGCAAACCGGACAGACGTGCAGCGCTGCGCTGCTGAATCGGCTCGGTGCGCACCTGCTGAAGTGCTGCACCGGTCTCTTCACCTAATAAGCCACCAAGCGACATTTATCCCCCTTGAAGATAAGTCATCATCCTACGGGGTAAAACCCCTTTCCCACAGAGCTGATCTGGGGATGCACAGCAAACGTGGCAGAATGAAGGCGTGCCAGAGTCCTCAGACGCCACGCCGCGTGCTCCCAGTCCCGAGCGAATCATGCACCGCGCAGCCCGCATCGAAGACTGGTTGCACGACCGCCGCGAGCATTCCGCCCGTCGCCGCGGGTATCAGCCGACCGTTATTCCTTATACCGGCTATGGCTCCACCGCCTGGGTGCGCATCCTCTGCCGGGTGCTCCTGACCAAGCCGGACAAGCCCTCGAAACGTCAAAAACGCCCCCGCGCGGATGGCCGTGATGCCGGCATTCGGGGCTGGCGCAGCTTCACGAGCGTTCCCGTCAACGATGTGACGGTCACGATTGAGATCGACGGCCAGACGCATCGCGTACAGGCGGATCGCGGCGGAGTCGTCGACACCGTGGTTCCGGTTTCGTTACCGGCCGGCTGGCACGTTGCCCGGTTGCACACCGAATTCTCGGCCCTGGCCGAGGCCCCGCTCTTCATCGTGGCGCCCACCGTCGGCTACGGCGTCGTCTCCGACGTCGACGACACCGTGATGGTCACCACGCTCCCCCGCCCGCTGCTCGCCGCGTGGAACACCTTTGTGCTCGACGAACATGCCAGGGTGCCAACGCCCGGCATGGCCGTGTTTCTGGAACGTCTGGCATCGAACACGCCAGGAGCCCCGGTGATCTACCTCTCCACCGGTGCCTGGAATGTGGCCCCGACCCTGTCGCGCTTTCTCTCCCGCAACCTCTACCCGGCCGGGGCGCTGCTGCTGACCGACTGGGGCCCCACCCACGACCGGTGGTTCCGCAGCGGGAGCGCCCACAAACGAGACAACCTGCGCCGGCTCGCCGAGCAGTTTCCGCACATGCGCTGGTTTCTGATCGGCGACGACGGCCAGCACGACGAGGCCATCTACAGCGACTTTCAACGTGACTATCCCGGCAGCGTCGCGGCCGTGGCGATCCGTCAGCTGTCCCCGAGCGAAGCGGTGCTCGCCGGTGGGCGCTCGCGTGACGCCGTGCTGATCGAGGGCGGCCCCGAGGCACCGTGGGTGTACGGCCCCGACGGATCCAGCCTCGCCAACCAACTCGCCGAACACGGCCTCCTCTAAGCGCAAACGGTCACGAGCCAGGTCCCCCCCCTCGAGGCGCCCCTTGGCCAGGAATGGCGAATTGCCCAGCACCAGGAGTGGTTCCTGCCGGGCGACTAGTGACCGGAGGTCGCCAGGAGGCGGTCGAGCCCCCGGTTGATCTGGCGGGCCCAGAGCGGACCGCGGTAGAGGAACGCCGTATAGCCCTGCACGAGGGTGGCGCCCGCCGCGAGACGTTCGGCCACCTGGGCGGCTGTGTCCACGCCGCCGACGGAGATGACGCAAAATTCCTGCGGCACGACGGCGCGAATCTGCTGCAAGACGGCGAGCGACCTGGCGTGCAGCGGGGCGCCGGACAGACCGCCGGCGCCGGCAGCGACGATGGTGGCGGCATCCGCTCGCAGACCGCTGCGAGACAGAGTGGTGTTAGTGGCGATGATGCCGTCGAGGCCGAGCTCAACGGCCAGGGCCGCGATGCGGGCGACTTCGGCATCCTCGAGGTCGGGGGCGATTTTGACGAGCAGCGGGGTGGCACCGGCGGCGCCCTTGACCGCGATCAGCAGCGGGGCGAGCTGGTCGAGTTCCTGCAGTCCGCGCAGGCCAGGGGTGTTGGGTGAACTCACGTTGACCACGAGGTAGTCGGCCAGGGGGGCAAGGGTGTGCGCGCTCCGCAGGTAGTCGGCCGTGGCATTCTCCACGGCGGTGACGCGGCTCTTGCCGATATTGATGCCGAGAACCGGGCGGCCGGCCACGGTGCGCACGCGGGTCAGCCGGGCGACGGCGGCGGCAGCACCGTGGTTGTTGAAGCCCATGCGATTAATGACCGCACGGTCGGCCACGAGGCGAAACAGGCGGGGTGTGGGGTTGCCTGGCTGGGCCACGGCGGTGAGCGTGCCCACCTCGACGTGGCCGAAGCCCAGCTGGCCGAGGCCGAGCACGGCCTCGCCGTCTTTGTCGAAACCGGCCGCGACGCCGAAGGGCGACGTGAAGTGCAGGCCGAGGGTGTTCACGCCGAGGTCGGTGCGAGGCCGGGTGAACCGGTGCACGAGGCGCCCGATGCCGAGTGTTGGCAGCAGCCGGATGACGGTGAAAGCGAGGTGGTGGGCGCGCTCCGGATCGATCCGGCTGAGCACGAGCTTGAAGAACAGCGGATACATCGAGCCCTAGGGTTTGTTGGCGGTTGGGGCGGTGCCGGGCGAAGCGGCATCCGCGGTCGTGCGGGCCTTGGACCGCGTGGTGTGCTCGGTGCGCAGCTGGGTGATAGCTGTCTCGAAGTCGTCGAGGGAGTCGAAGCCTTGGTAGACGCTCGCGAACCGCAGGTAGGCGACCTCATCAAGGTCACGCAGCGGCGGCAGGATGGCCAGACCGATATCGTTGGCGTCGATCTGGGAGGCACCGGTCTGGCGGATGGTTTCTTCGACCTTCTGGGCCAGCATGGCGAGGTCGGAGTCGGTGACGGGCCGCCCCTGGCAGGCCTTGCGCACGCCGGAGACGATCTTCTCGCGGCTGAACGGTTCGACCACGCCGCTGCGCTTGATGATGTTCAGGCTCGCCGTCTCGGTGGTGCTGAACCGGCGACCGCATTCCGGGCACTGCCGACGGCGGCGAATCGACAGTCCGTCGTCGCTCGTGCGCGAGTCAACGACTCGGGAATCGGGGTGGCGACAGAACGGGCAGAACATGGTGCTGCCAGCCTAGCGGTCGACCGCGAACCGGGCCGTAACGGCGTCGCCGTGGGCCGGCAGGGCCTCGGCGTTGGAGAGAGCCGTAATGTGATCAGCAACACCCTGCAGCGCCTCGCGGCTGTAGCGCACGACCTGCTGCGGTCGCAGAAAGGTGTAGGCGCCGAGGCCGGAGGAAAACCGGGCCTGTCCCCCGGTGGGCAGCACGTGGTTGGATCCGGCGACATAGTCACCGAGGCTCACCGGCGAATACGGGCCGAGGAAGATCGCCCCGGCGTTCTCGATCGTTTCGAGCACCGTGTCGGGATCGCTGGTCTGAATCTCGAGGTGTTCCGGCCCGAAAGCGTTGCTGAACGCGGCCGCGACCTGCAGGTTGTCAACGAGTACGATCGCCGACTGGCGGCCGCGAAGCGCCGCCGTCACTCGTTCGCTGTGAGTAGTGGATACCGCCAGCGCGCTTAGTCGCGCCGCGACGGCGTCGGCGAGTTCGGGCGAATCGGTCACCAGCACGGCCGCGGCGAGTTCGTCGTGCTCGGCCTGGCTGACCAGATCGGCGGCGACCAGCAGCGGATCGGCGGCGGCATCCGCTATCACGAGGATGTCGGTCGGGCCGGCCTCTGAATCGATGCCGGCCTGGCCTCGAATGAGTCGCTTGGCTGCGGCGACATAGACATTGCCGGGGCCGGTGACGATCTGCACCGGCTCCAGCCCGATGTCTTCGACACCGTAGGCGAGGGCGCCGATGGCACCGGCGCCGCCCATCGCGTAAATCTCGTCGACTCCGAGCAGGCCGGCGACGGCGAGGATGGTGGGGTGCACCCGACCGTCGAAGTGGCTCTGCGGCGGCGAGGCGAGGGCGATCGACCGCACACCAGAGACCTGCGCCGGCACAACGTTCATGACGACGCTCGAGGGGTAGACGGCCTTGCCACCGGGAACGTAGAGGCCGACCCGGTTCACCGGCTGCCAGCGCTGCGTGATGGTGGCCCCGGCTTCGATCGTGGTGGTCACGTGCGCGGGCACCTGCGCGGCGCTGGCCAGGCGCACCCGTCGAATGGTCTCGGTGATGGCCGTTCGTACGGCCGGGTCCAGTCCGGCGACCGCGTCGGTGATGTGGCTCTCGGGTACGCGCACCTGGCCGGGGCGCACCCGATCGAGGCGCTCAGCCTGGTCGAGCAGGGCCGCCCCGCCGCGCTCGCGCACGTCGGCGATCAGCTCCGCCGCGATGTCGGCGGCGTCGGCGACGCTGGTCAGGGCGCGCGGAACGGAAGCCAGAAGCGCGGCCGGTGTCGGCTCGCTTCCGCGAAGGTCAATAGTCTGGATCATCGTGCCCCAGCCTATCCGTGAACCCGCGTCACAATCCGCGGGCGGGAATAGGCTGACGTTGAAACAGATTGTTGGTTGAGTATGCAAAGCAACGTTGAACCCTCCGTAACCGTTCCCGTCCCAACCCCGGTGCCCGCGATTCCCCTGTACGCGGCGCCTCCACTCGCCGCCGACCCGAATGCTCCCGACGACCTGGCCGCGTTCAAACACGCGTTTCGCCGCCATGCCGCCGGGGTCGCGGCGATCACGACCCTGGCGCCCGATGGCACCCCGGTCGGCTTCACAGCCACGTCCTTGGCGTCGCTGTCCGCCGTTCCGCCTCTGGCGACGTTCAACATGGCCCGGTCGGCGAGCTCGTGGGTGGCGATAGCCGCCGCCGACCGCGTGGTCATTCACATGCTTGGCGCCCACAATCGTGCCGTCGCCGAGAAACTCGCCGGCCCACACGCCGCCCGCTTCATCGGCGAGCATTGGCAGCCCGGCCCCTACGGGCTCCCGGTGCTGGCAGGCGTCACCAGCTGGATGATCGGTCGCATCGTGGAACGGGTGTCGGTGCACAACAACGCTGTCGTCGTCGTGCAGATCGAGGGCGGCGGCATGGGCACCGACGATGAGGCCCTGCTCTACCACGAGCGCACCTACCGGGTACCTGGCGCCGCCGTCTAGGAGCGGGACTTCCCCGCAGCCAGCTTCTCGGCAGCCAGCTTCTCGGCTGTCAGCTTCTCGGCGGCCTTGCGACGGCGACGCTCGGCCTCGACCACCGCGGCCTGCTCGGGGGTCGGTGCGGTCCCGCCAAGATGCGCGGGCTGCCACCACTGGCCGGCGCCCGGCACCGGGTACTCCGCCTGCACCGCGTCGACGAGGTGCTGCAGGGTATCGTGTAATCGCAGGGTGGCCGCGGTGACGTCCTCGACGCCGGCGGCGGCATCCGCTCTGAAGGGCTCACCCCAACGGATGCTGACCGGCACGCCCAGCCGCTCCCGCAGACTGGACCGGTGGTTCTTGGTCATTAGTCGATGGCCGCCCCAGACGGCGACCGGGATGATCGGCACGTTCGCGGCCTGCGCCATACGCACCGCCCCGGTCTTGAGTTCACGCACGGTGAACGAGGCGTTGACGCCGCCCTCGGGGAACACACCGAGCAGCTCACCGGCGCCCAGGGCCGTCACGGCCTGGGCGTATGCGTCACCGCCACTGTCCATGTCGACCGAAATGTGTTTCATACCGCGCAGCAAAGGCCCGACCAGCGGCTGGTCGAAGGCACCCTTCTTGGCCATGAAGCGGATATGCCGCCGATTGTGCCGCCAGGTGACCCATTCGACCAGGGCGAAGTCGAGGTAGCCGAAATGGGTGATGGCGAGCACGGCGCCGCCGGTGGCTGGCAGATGTTTGAGGCCGGTCACGGCCGGGCGCACCCGGAGCAGGCCGAACAGGGCGCGCCCGGCGCCGATGGCGGTCGAATAGATCGGCTCTCGCTTGTGCATGGTGCCAGCCTAGGCTGGCACCCTGTCATTAATCTGCGGCCACGGCCGAAGAATCAGGTGAGGCAGTTCGGGCCGAGGATGCTCTTGAGTTCGCCGAACAGGTCGGCGCTCACCTTTACCCGATACGGCAGCTCGAACACCCGCGCCACATCACCCTTGACCAGCTTGAGTCGCACCTCGGCCTCGCCGGCGTGGCGCGTAAGGATCTCGCCGAGCGCACTCACCGTGTCGGTGGTCGCCCTGGCCTCCCCCACCGTGATCGAAACCATGCTCTGGTCGGAGCCCTGACCGAGCTCGGGCTGAAACACGCTGAACGCGTGCAGGTTCATTCCGTCGTCGCGCAGGCTGACCCGGCCGCGCACGACCACGACCGAGTCGCTGATCAGTTCCGGCGCGAACTCGAGGTAGGCCTTGCCCATGAACATCGCGGTGATCTCACCACCGAAGTCTTCGACCTGGATCATGCCGTACTGGTTGCCCGACTTCTTCGCGATGCGGTGCTGCACGCTCGTGATCAGGCCGGCCACCGTCACCGTGTCGCCGTCTTCGGTCGACTCAGACGCGATCAGGTCGGCGATCGTGGTGCTGGCATGCTTGGCGAGCGGAATCTCCAGCCCGGCGAGTGGATGGTCGGACACGTACAGCCCGAGCATGTCGCGTTCGTAGGCGAGTTTTTCTTTCTTGCTCCATTCGGGGCGGTCGGGCACCTGCTCGGTATCTTGGGGTTCGTCGAACAGGCTGTCGAAGTCGAACCCGATATTGCCGTTACTCTCTTCACGCTTGATCTTCACGGCAGACTCGACGGCGGACTCGTGGATCTCGACCATGCCGCGTCGGGTCGCGCCGAGCGAGTCGAACGCCCCGGCCTTGACGAGCGATTCGATCGTGCGCTTGTTGGCGACCGGCAGCGGCACCTTGCGCAGAAAGTCATGGAATGACTCGAAGCGGCCCTTCTCCTCGCGGGCGCCGCGAATGGCCTCAACCACGTTGAAGCCGACGTTGCGCACAGCTCCCAACCCGAAGCGGATGTCGGTGCCCACCGCCGCGAAGAACCCGATCGACTCGTTCACGTCGGGTGCCAGCACCTGGATGCCCATGCGGCGACACTCGTTGAGGTAGAGCGCGAGCTTGTCCCTCGAATCGCCGACGCTCGTCAGCAGCGCCGCCATGTATTCGGCCGGGTACACCGCTTTCAGGTACGCGGTCCAGTAGGAGAGCACCCCGTAGGCGGCGGAGTGCGCCTTGTTGAAGGCGTAGTCGGAGAACGGCAGCAGAATGTTCCAGACCGTGGTGACGGCGTCCATGGAGTAGCCACGGTCCTGCATGCCCTTCGAGAATCCCTCGAACTGCTTGTCCAGCTCGGACTTCTTCTTCTTACCCATGGCGCGGCGCAGCAGGTCGGCTTCACCGAGCGTAAACCCGGCTAGCACCTGTGCGATCGACATGACCTGCTCCTGATACACGATCAGGCCGTAGGTGGTGCCGATGACCTCTTTCAGGGGCTCTTCGAGCTCCTGGTGAATGGGAATGATCTCCTGCACACCGGTTTTGCGCAGCGCATAGTTGGTGTGCGAGTTGGCGCCCATGGGCCCGGGACGGTACAGGGCGATGACGGCCGAGATGTCTTCGAAGTTGTCGGGCTTCATGAGCCGCAACAGGGCACGCATCGGCCCGCCGTCGAGCTGGAACACGCCGAGCGTGTCGCCGCGGGCGAGCAGTTCGTAGGCGGCGGGATCTTCGAGGCCGAGGTCTTCGAGTACGGGCCGGTGACCACGGTTCACGGCGATGTTGTCGAGGGTGTCGTCGATGATCGTGAGGTTGCGCAGCCCCAAAAAGTCCATCTTGATCAGTCCGAGGGCTTCGGAGGCCGGGTAGTCGAATTGCGTGACGACCTGGCCATCCGCTTCACGTTTCATGATGGGAATAATGTCGATGAGCGGGTCACTGGACATGATCACGCCGGCGGCGTGCACGCCCCACTGGCGCTTGAGGTTTTCCAGGCCGAGGGCGGTATCGAACACGGTGCGGGCTTCCGGGTCGCTCTCGATCACGGCGCGAAAGTCGGCCGCTTCGCGGTAGCGCGGGTGATCCTTGTCGAACATGCCGGTGAGGGGCACGTCCTTGCCCATGATGGCCGGCGGCATGGCCTTGGTGAGTTTGTCGCCCATGCCGAAGGGAAATCCGAGCACCCGGGAGGCGTCTTTCAGGGCCTGCTTGGCCTTGATCGTGCCGTAGGTGACGATCTGAGCGACGCGTTCCTCGCCGTACTTCTCGGTGACGTACTTGATCACCTCACCGCGACGACGCTCGTCGAAGTCGACGTCGAAGTCGGGCATAGAGACGCGGTCGGGGTTGAGGAAGCGTTCGAAGATGAGGCCGTGCACGAGCGGGTCGAGGTCGGTGATGCCCATCGCATAGGCGACCATGGAGCCGGCACCCGAACCGCGGCCGGGGCCAACGCGGATCCCCTGCTGCTTGGACCACATGATGAAGTCGGCGACGACGAGAAAGTAGCCGGGGAATCCCATCTGCACGATAATGCCGATTTCGTAGTCGGCCCGTTTGCGAACATCGGCGGGGATGCCCTTCGGGTAGCGTTTGGCCAACCCGATCTCGTTCTCCTTGACGAACCAGCTTTCCTCGTTCTCACCCTCCGGGCAGGGAAACCGGGGCATGTAGTTGGCTTTGGTGTTGAATTCCACTTCGCAGCGCTCGGCGATGAGCAGCGTGTTATCGCAGGATTCGGGGTGGTCGCGAAACAGATGCCGCATCTGCGCGGCGGTCTTGAGGTAGAACTCGTTGGAGTCGAACTTGAACCGGTTCGGGTCGTCGAGGGTCGACGCGGACTGCACGCACAGCAGCGCGGCGTGAGCAGTGGCGTCGTGGGCGTGCGTGTAGTGCAGGTCGTTGCTGGCCAGCAGCGGCAGGTCGAGCTCCTTGGCGAGCTTGAGCAGGTCGGTCATGGTGCGGCGTTCGATGTCGATGCCGTGGTCCATAATTTCGCAGAAGAAGTTCTCCTTGCCGAAGATGTCCTGAAAGTCGCCGGCGGCCTTCTTCGCTTCTTCGTACTGGCCGAGGCGCAGGCGGGTCTGCACCTCGCCACCGACGCAGCCGGTGGTACCGATCAGGCCGGTCGAGTACTGGCTGAGCAGCTCGCGGTCCATGCGGGGTTTGAAGTAGTAGCCCTCGAGGCTCGCCTTCGACGACAGCCGGAACAGGTTGTGCATGCCCGCCGTATTCTCGGAGAGCAGCGTCATGTGGGTGTACGAGCCGGCGCCGCCGACGTCGTCCCGGTTCTGCCCGCTAGTCCCCCAGCGCACCCGGGTCTTGTCACGCCGATCAGTGCCGGGGGTGATGTAGGCCTCTGTGCCGATGATCGGCTTAATGCCGGCGTCCGTCGCGCTCTTCCAGAAGTCGAAGGCACCAAACACGTTGCCGTGGTCTGTGATCGCGACCGCCGGCATTCCCTGCTCGACGGCGGCATTGATCAGGGGTTTCACCCGGGCGGCGCCGTCCAGCATGGAGTATTCGCTGTGCACGTGCAGGTGTACGAAATTGTCGGTGGCGGTTACTGGGTTACTCACAATGACTCCGACGAGTTGATGAAACGGTTAGGGACGAGTCCCGGGTCAGTCTCCGCGCAGCACCGCGAGGGCGTGATTGAGGTCGGCCGGGTATTCGGCGTTGTAGGTGACCCATTCATGGCTGTCCGGGTGGGTGAAGGCCAGCTGCTTGGCGTGCAGCCACTGACGTTTCAGACCGAGCCGGGCCGTGATCGACGGATCGGCACTGTACATGGCGTCACCGACACACGGATGCCGTTGCGCGGTCATGTGCACGCGGATCTGGTGGGTGCGCCCGGTCTCCAGATGCACCTCGAGCAGCGAGGCCGAGGGGAAGGCTTCGAGGGTCTCGTAGTGGGTGATCGAGGGCTTGCCGTCGGCCATCACCGCGAACTTCCAGTCCGACCGCGGGTGGCGGCCGATCGGGGCGTCGATGGTGCCGGTGAGCGGGTCGGGGTGCCCCTGAACGACGGTGTGGTAGATCTTCTCCACCTCGCGGTCGTGGAACGCTTTCTTGAGCGCGACGTAGGCCGTCTCGGATTTGGCGACAACCATGAGTCCGCTCGTGCCCACGTCGAGCCGATGCACGATGCCGGCACGTTCGGCTGCGCCCGAGGTGGCAATACGGTAGCCGGCGGCGGCGAGGGCGCCGGGAACGGTCGGGCCGGTCCAGCCGACGCTCGGGTGCGCGGCGACTCCGGCCGGCTTGTTGATGACGACGATGCTCTCGTCGTCATGTACGACGGTGAGGTCGGGCACGGCGATGGGGATGATGCGCACCGGCTGCTTGGGCTGCCAGGTCACTTCGATCCAGCTGCCGGCTCGCAGTCGATCGGACTTGCCGACGATGGTGCCGTCGAGCACGACGCCACCAGCTTCGGAGACCTCGGCGGCGAAGCTGCGCGAGAATCCGAACAGCTTGGCCAGGCCGGCGTCAACCCGCACACCCTCCAGGCCGTCCGGAAGAGGCAGCGATCGCCGTTCCGGTGGGCTGCTCAGGTCGACGGGACCACTCACGGCAGGGCCTCGGCCCCGGGAGCTGGCCGGTCGCTGGTCGTCGAATCGGGGGCGGTGGTCTCGCTGGTGCGTGTATCGGGGGTCACAGCATCCGTTATAGAGAGAGAAGTTTCGCCAGGCACGGCCGTTGCGACGGGTGCTGTCGCGGTCTTGCTGACGGCCACGACCTTGTTGCCGTCGAGGCCGATGCCGCGGATGGTCAGGATCATGAAGATGATCATGCTGGTGACGATGGCCATGTCGGCGACGTTGTAGATCGCCGGCAGCAGCCAGGGGGTTGAGATGAAGTCGACCACGTGCCCGACTCCAAAGCCCGGTTCGCGTAGCAGCCGGTCGGTCAGGTTGCCGAGTACTCCGCCGAGAAGCAGACCGAAGACAAGGCCCCAGGCCAGTGAACGGATGCGCCGGGCGAACCAGACGATGAACACCACGACGGCACCGGCGATGATCGAGAAGATCCAGGTGGACCCGCTCGCAAGCGAGAATGCCGCGCCCGGGTTCCGAACGAAGTGTAGTTGCAACACATCATTCAGAACCCGAATCACGGAACCCTCGGTCATCGAGGCGACGACGAGGTACTTGCTGTATTGATCGAGGGCGTAAATGCCCAGCGCGACGAGGGCTAGAACGATAAGCGCTCGCGAACGCTTCTTCGTTCGGGCCCTAGGCTCCAAAGCCCTGGAAGCTGGGCTTCGGCGCGTTGGTATCAGCCGTGGAGCCAACCGAGCTCGCGTCGAGGTCGTGCAGCTGACCCTCGATGTAGCTCTTGAGTTTCAGGCGGTATTCGCGCTCGAACGTGCGCAGCTCGTCGATCTTTCCTTCGAGGGTAGAGCGCTCCTTGTTGAGCTTTTCCACCTGGATGCGCTGCTGGGTTTCGGCTTCGGCGATGACGCGTGCCGCGGTGGCGTGGCCCTCGGCGATCAGGGCGTCGCGCTTCTCGGCGCCTTCCTTGACGTGCTCCTCGTGCAGGCGGCGAGCCAGCTGCAGCAGGTTGGTCGTACCTGCCGTCTCATCGATCGGCGTTACAGCGGCAACAGCGGCGACCGGAGCGGCGACGACGGGCTCGACCACGACAGGTTCGGCCGAAGCGGCGGCGACCGGGGCGGACTCGGCTGAGGGGGAAGCGCCCCCACCGACCTGGCCGCGCAGTTCCTCGTTCTCCTTGGTCAGGCGACGCAGTTCGACGACGACCTCGTCGAGAAAGTCATCGACCTCGTCCTGGTCGTATCCCTCACGGAACTTGGTCGACTGGAACCTTTTGTTGACTACATCTTCCGGAGTTAGCGCCATGGCTTTCCACCCTCAAAACTTGAATTTATTGTGAACATTTGACTGACCTGAGCCAATGAGTGGCTCAAGTATTTTCTTTGACTACGGGCTGCCAACGAGCGAGTGCGGGCTCACGGCCAACCAGTCATCCGACAAGGATACATGCCCCGGTCGGACGATTACAGTAAGCCCGACAGGGACATGCCCACGATGCAGCAAAGCATCGTCAGCGTGAAGCCGAAATCCAAGGCGATGGGCCCGATGCGAAGCGGCGGGACCAGACGACGGAAAAATCGAACCGGCGGATCGGTCAGCGTGTAAACGAGTTCGACGGCAACGAGAAGGGCGCCCTGCGGACGCCAGGCTCGGTTGACTCCGCGTACGAGGTCGATGATGAAGCGACCCCAGAGCACGAGGAAGTACATGAAGAACAGGAAATAGAGAAGATTCCCCAGGATCGGTATACCAGTCACACTTAAGTCTAGCCTTGCGCGAAGAAGGAGCTGTCCTCGGCGCCCTCTTCGGTGGTGCTGTCGCCGGAGACGACAACGTGCGACGGCGAGAGCAGGAAGACCTTGGCGGTCACGCGCTCGATCTTGCCGTACAGGCCCTGCGACAGGCCGCTCGCGAAGTCGATGAGACGGCGAGCATCGCCGTCGCTCATCTGCGACAGGTTGATAATGACCGGGATGCCTTCGCGGAAGGATTCGGCGATGGCCTGGGCGTCCTTGTAGGCGCGCGGGTGAACGGTGAGGATTTCATTCATTTCGGACGCAGCCACATCTTGGGGGGTCGAGGTCTTGCGCAGGGGGGTCACCGGCGCGCGCCCGGCATGGTTCTGGGCCGCGCTGGAGTGAGCGGCATTGTCGTGTCCACGTGCCGGAACGGCACTGACATGATTGGCGGAGCCGTTGTTGGCAGCGCCGTTGTTGTTGGAAGCACCGGCGGGCGCCTGGTACTCCAGCTCTTCGTCTGCCAGACCCAGGTAGACCATGGTTTTCTTGAGCGGGTTGGACATGTCGACCTCCGTGTTGGTTTGCTACTTCGAGATTAACCGAGCACCGGGCGATTGCCGGTGATTGCGGTGCCAATTCTTAGGTGTGTCGCCCCTTCGAGCACGGCCGCCGCGTAATCCTGGCTCATGCCCATGGACAGTGCGGTGGCCCCGGGAGCCTGCGTACGAATCTGCTCGCTGAGTTCACGCACCCGGGCGAAGGCCCGGCGCGGCTCAGCCGGTTCTCCGCTGGCGCCAAGCGGAGCAACAGCCATGAGGCCGAGCAAGCGCAGCCCGGAAGTGGCGAGAACATCATCAACGAGGGCCGACAAGTGCTGCGGGTTCACGCCGCCGCGCGCGTCATCGTCGGTGAGATTGACCTGTATGAAACAGTCGATGCCCGACTCTGTTGAGCTCAGCGCGGCGACGAGGGATGCACGATCAACCGAGTGGATGACGTCGGCATAGGCCCGAACCTGACGGGCTTTCTTGCCCTGCACCTGCCCGACGAAGTGCCAGACGAGGTCGAGATCGACCAGGTCTGCAGCCTTGGCCTGCGCTTCCTGATGCCGGTTCTCCCCCATGTTGCGCACGCCGAGGGAGTAGAGCTCCTCGATCAGGGACACCGGATGGAATTTGGTGACGACGATGGTGGTGATGCCGGCCGGGTCGCGACCAGCCACGCGTGCGGCGTCGAGAATGCCCGCACGCACCGCGCCCAGACGAGTGGGCAGATCCCCCGGCGCCGTCGTGTTCTGTGACGGGTCTGCGGGGTCCAGGTGAGAAAATGCCATGCTCTTGCTGCTCTGTTCGTGAGATGGGGTTCGGTGCAGGCGGCGAAAACGCTACGTCCCGGGGCCGCCGTGAAGGCGGCAGCCCCGGGACTGAAACAACTCGCCTATTTGAGGAAGTCGGGGATGTCCAGGTCGTCTGCTTCTTCTTCAAAGGCAGGGTCGGCCACGGTCACGCCGCTGGCGGAGTCCGAGCCGCCCCAGACGGAGGCCGCAAGCTCGCCATCGCTGTAGCTGCCCGAGTCGGTCGCTGGGGCTCCGGTGGCGCTGCCAGCGGATGCTCCCGCTCCGGCCGCGGCCGTTCCGGCACCCGCCGCGATTCCCGCCGCGACGAGGTCGGCGCGCCGCACCTCGACCGCCTTGGCGCCGGGCTCACCGCCGTCGAAGCCGGCAGCGATGACGGTAACCCGTACCTCGTCACCCAGGGTGTCGTCAATGACGGCACCGAAGATGATGTTGGCTTCGGGGTGCACGGCCTCCTGCACGAGGCGGGCCGCGTCGTTGATCTCAAAGATGCCGAGGTTGGATCCGCCCTGGATTGACAGGAGCACTCCGTGGGCACCGTCGATCGACGCTTCGAGCAGCGGCGAGGCCACGGCGAGTTCGGCCGCCTTGATCGCACGGTCAGCGCCGCGAGCAGAACCGATTCCCATGAGGGCCGAACCGGCGCCCTGCATGACCGACTTGACGTCGGCAAAGTCCAGGTTGATCAGGCCGGGGGTAGTGATGAGGTCGGTGATGCCCTGCACACCGGCCAGGAGAACCTGATCGGCGGTCGCGAAGGCTTCGAGCATGCTGATGCCGCGGTCGCTGATTTCGAGCAGGCGATCGTTCGGAACGACGATGAGGGTGTCGACCTCGTTTTTCAGCGAGGCGACGCCGGTCTCGGCCTGCGCCTGACGACGCTTGCCCTCGAAGCCGAACGGCTTGGTGACCACACCGATGGTGAGCGCACCGATCGACTTGGCGATGCGGGCGACGACGGGGGCGCCACCGGTTCCGGTACCGCCGCCCTCTCCGGCGGTGACGAAGACCATGTCAGCCCCGGCAAGGGCCTCTTCGATCTCCTCGGCGTGATCCTCGGCGGCGCGGCGACCCACCTCGGGATCAGCGCCGGCACCGAGGCCGCGGGTGAGGTCACGACCGACGTCAAGTTTAACGTCGGCGTCGCTCATGAGCAGAGCCTGAGCATCCGTGTTGATGGCGATGAACTCGACACCGCGGAGGCCCAGTTCGATCATGCGGTTGACGGCGTTGACGCCACCACCGCCGATGCCGACAACCTTGATGACGGCTAGATAATTTTGATTGTTTGACACGTCCGGCCTCCGGGTGGAACCCTAAACCTCTAGTCGAAGTTTAAAGTTATGCTGAGTATGCAATTCCTGATTACGAAAGTATGCGGACGCGGCGCGTCGCTGGGGAGGCGCGCCCGCGTGTCGCGAAGAACTCGTCGATTCTCTCCCTTGGCCCAGCTTCAGGGCCCAGTCGAGCTTCACTCGCCCGCACGCTGCTGGCGCCCCCGGCACGCCAGGCACGCCAGGCACGCCAGCAGTTTTCGGCAGCGCGTGCAGCATTGCGGCGCGCCACCGGGGCGGTTGGTGCTCGAACAGGGAACTCTGGGCCGCAAACTAGCGCAGTACGGCGCTGTCGGGTGACGAGACGTCGTATTCGTTCACCGTGCCGGCCGGGTGACCGATGAGCAGCGCCGCGAGCACGACCGCCTTGTACTCGGACTTCTCCGGGCTGCCCCAGACCACCCGTTCGCCGCCGAGCAGGCTCAGGGTGACGTCGTCCGTAGTGACCGCCGTCACCGAATCCAATTGAACACGGATGCGCTCCGGCAGCACGGCGAGCACCGCCGCAGCGGCTTTGAACCCCGCGCTGTCGATGCCGTCCGGCGCATCGACCAGTGGATAGCCAACGGTGCGTTCCGGCGTCGTCTCAATGACGACCCCCGCGGCGTCGACCAGGTCGAATCCGGTCGGACCGGCCAGCACCCCTACGGGCACCCGCTCGATGATGCGCACCACGAGCTTGCCGGGTGGGCGGCTCTCGGTGACATAGCTCTGGATGAGTGTGAACTGCGACAGCGCACCCTTCACCACGTCGGCGTCGATGAGCGGCAGCGGGGTTCCGAGCTGGTCGGCGAGGGCCGCCGAGACGTCCGCTGCCGGGATGCGGCTGGTCCCGACGACCTCGATCGTGCGCAGGGCCATGAGCGGTGAGTAGGCAGCACCGATGATGAACCCGAAAGCGAGCACGATCGAACCGAGACCGAGGATCCACGCGGTGCGCCGTCGCCTGGCACGTCCGGTGAACCGACGCACCTCGGCCCGTTCGAAGCGTTTACGGGCACGCTGCGCGGCCCGCAGCACCGACCGGGCCGCTCGTGCTCCCGCCGTGCCGCCGGAGTGCTCCACGGTCGGCACCGCCTTCGCAGCTGGCACCGCCTTCGCTGCTGGCACCGCCTTCGCTGCTGGCACGGCGGTGGCGGCCTGCCGCAGGACCGGCGTAGGAACAACCGTGAGCGGCGAAGCGGATGCGTCCCCCCCGAGCACGATCGGTTCCGTCGTGGTGTCTGACGGGTCGAAGCGTTTCGGCGCGCGGGCACGGTCGGTACCAGCGCGGCGCGTTCCCCTGGGCTTCGCCGCGTCGGGCTTCGCCGTCTTCGCCGGGCGGCCCGTCGCTGCAGCGGCGTCAGGCGTGGTGCGCGGCGCCGGCGTCGACTTGACGCGGGGTGTTTTCGCTGCCGCCTGTGCCGTTGGTTCCGCGGCCGGAGACGGCGCGCGGTCCGGCTCGCGTGGCGGCTTCCCGGGGCGGTCGAAGCCGGCCGGCCGCCTCACCGCAGCCTCATCCGTGAACCTGTTCGAGCGCGGCGAGCAGTTGGGGCACAATGCGATTCACGTCGCCGCAGCCGAGGGTCACGACGAAATCGCCTTCGCGGGCGATGCTGGCCAGGTAGTCGGCGGCATCCTGCCAGTCGGGCACGTAAGCAACGTGGGACGGGTCACGGAACCGCTCCGAGACGAGTGCGCCGGTGACACCGGGTTCTGGGTCTTCGCGGGCGCCGTAGACGGCGAGCACGATGGTCTGGTCGGCGAAGGCCTCGAGGGTGTCGGCGAATTCCTGGGCAAACAGCCGGGTGCGGCTGTACAGGTGCGGCTGGTGAACGGCGATGATACGGCCCTCGCCCACAACGGTGCGGGCCGCGGCGAGGGCAGCAGCGACCTCGGTCGGGTGGTGGGCGTAGTCGTCGTAAACGCTCACGCCGCCGACCGTGCCGTGCAGTTCGAACCGGCGCTGGGTGCCGCCGAAACCGGCGATGGCGTCGAGGCTGGCCGCCGGGTCGAAGCCGAGGCCGACCAGCACGGAGAAGGCACCGGCCGCGTTGATGGCGTTGTGCTTGCCGGGGACGCGCAGGGTGGCGCTGTAGTCCTGGCCCTGCCAGGTGACGCTGAAGCTGACCGGCCCGGTCGTGGTGATGGAGTGCACGCGTACCGTGGAATCGGGATGCTCGCCGAACGTGATCACGCGGGCGGCGGCATCCGCTGCTGCGATCGTTGCGGTGACCCGCACAGCGCCGACGTCGTCGGATGAGATAACGACGAGTTCGCTCGCCTTGCGGCTGAATTCGACGAAGGCGGCCTCGAAGGCTTCGAGTGAGCCGTAGTGGTCGAGGTGGTCGGGGTCGACGTTCGTGACCAGCGCAACCGCCGTGTGGTACAGCAGAAAGGAGCCGTCGGATTCGTCTGCTTCGACCACGAACAGGTCGTCGGCGCCGCTCGCGGAGCTGACCCCGAGGGATTCGATCACACCGCCGTTGACGAAGCTGGGGTCCTGGCCGAGGCCGAGCAGCCCGGTGACGATCATGCCGGTCGAGGTGGTCTTGCCGTGCGCGCCGGCCACTGCCACGAGGCGTTGGTCCCGAATGAGCCAGGCCAGGGCCTGCGCGCGGTGCAGCACCGGGAGGCCTCGTTCATTCGCGAGCACGTACTCGGGGTTGTCCTGCCAGAGGGCGCCGGTGACGACGAGTGTGTCGGCCGAACCGACGTTGGCCGCGTCGTGCCCGATGAACACGGTGGCACCAAGCTCGCGCAGCGCCGTGACGTTGGGTGATTCCTTCGCGTCAGAGCCGGTGACGGTGTAGCCCCGGTTCAGAAAGAGGCGGGCGATACCGCTCATGCCGGATCCGCCAATGCCTACGAAGTGCACACTTCCGAGCTGGTCGGGAATGGTGAGGGTGAGGTCTGGTTTGATCACGGTGGTGCGCTCTTCTCGATTGAAACCAATAAACAGGTCGTGCGGGCACTACGTTACGCGTGCGGCCGCGAGGTCGGCGACGCGAGTGCCCCGTGCACGAGGTCGAGCATGCGGGCCGTTCCGTCGCGGGCACCAACGGATGCCGCCCCCCGCGCCATCGCCGCCACCCGCGCCCCATCATCCAACAGGGTCACCAGCTCACGCTGAACCCAGGCCGGTACGAAGTCGGCGTCGTCGATCAGCACGCCCCCACCGGCTGCGAGCACGGGCGAGGCATTGAAGCGTTGTTCCCCGTTGCCGACCGGGTATGGCACGTAGACGGCGGGAATGCCGAGCGCGCACAGTTCGCTGACCGTCGCCGCGCCCGCCCGCGTCACGGCAAAATCGGCAGCGGCGAGGGCGAGGTCCATCCGATCGCAGTAGGCGACCAGGTGATAGTCGGGCACGCCGGGGTCGATGACCTCGGCCTTGAGACCGGTGATGTGTAACACCTGCCAGCCTGCGGCGGCGAGAGCCGGGGCGGACTCGACCATGGTGGCGTTCAGCCGCCGCGCGCCGAGCGACCCGCCGGTGACGAGCAGTACCGGGCGGCCAGGCCTGAGATTGAAAAACTTCAGCGCCTCAACGCGCTTCGCCGGGCGGTCGAGTTCTTCGATTTCGGGCCGCAGTGGCATGCCGACGAACCGGGCATGCCGAATGGGCGTACCTTCGAAGGCGACGCCAACGTGCCGGGTCAGACGGGCGCCGAGCTTGTTGGCCAGCCCCGGTTTGGCGTTGGCCTCGTGGATGACGATCGGCACCCCGACTCGTCGGGCAGCGAGGTAGGCCGGCGTTGAGACGTAGCCACCGAAGCCAACGACCACGTCGACGTGACGCGAGCGAAGAACCTGCGCGACCCCGGTCACCGCGGCGGCGAAGCGCGGCAGAAAGCGCACGGCGGCCGCGTTCGGCCGGCGCGGAAACGGAACCCGGGGTACGACGATGAGTTCGTAGCCGCGGGCGGGTACCAGGCGCGCCTCGAGACCCTCAAGGGTGCCGAGAACGAGCACCGTAGCATCCGCTTCACTGGCGCGGATGCGGTCGGCGACCGCGAGCAGGGGGTTGACGTGGCCGGCGGTTCCGCCGCCCGCCAGAAGGTACGTGGTCATGCCCGGTCAGCCTCAATGCGGTCGGTGTCGCGGTCGTCGAAATCGTTCTGGGGTTCGCTTGAGCGGTCGCCGCGCGCGAAAGACAGCACGATGCCGATCGCGACGAGGGTGGTGAGCAGCGCGGTGCCACCGGCCGAGATCAGCGGCAGTGGTACGCCCAATACGGGGAACACTCCGAGCACCACGCCAATGTTGACGAAGGCCTGGCCAATGATCCAGACCATGGCGGCGGCGGTCGAGACCTTCGCCTGCACGGTCGTGGCCGTGCGCATGATGCGCAGAAAAGCGAAGGCCAGCAGGATGAACATGCCGAGCACCACGATGCAGCCGATCAGGCCGAGTTCTTCGCCGATGATGGCGAAGATGTAGTCGTTGTCGGCGGCCGGCAGCCACGACCACTTGGCCTTGGAATTGCCGAGGCCAACGCCGAGCACTCCCCCGTTGGCCAGCGCCCAGGTGCCGTGCAGCGGCTGCCAGCAGCTTTGGGAAATCTCCCCGCTCAGCTCGGTGCAGCCCTCGTTGAGAAAGCTCATGATGCGAGTCAGCCGGTTGGGACTCGCGATGGCCAGCACGACCGCGCCGCCAACGCCAATTAGCAGCGGCACGGCGAGCAGGCGCAGCCTGACGCCGGCGAAGAACAACGCCCCGAACAGGATGCCGGCCATGATCATTACCGTGCCGAGGTCACCGCCGATCATGACGAGCAGCACCGCGCCACCGCCGACGCCGAATACCGGGATGAAAACGTGTTTCCAGTCGTCGAGCTGATGCTGTTTCTTGGAGAGGATCACCCCGAGCCAGATGACCAGGGCCACCTTGATGCCCTCGGACGGCTGAAACTGGATCCCGAAGATATTGAGCCAGTTGGTGTTGCCGCCGGTGCCCCGGCCGAGTCCGGTCGCCACGACCAGAAATTGCAGAAAACAGGTGATCAGCAGCGAAGGCCAGGCCACGCGCCGCCAGAAGGCGAGCGGCAGGCGGCTGACGACGAGCATCAGCGGGATGCCGATCAGGGCGAACATGCCCTGACGCAGCAGACCACCGAAAAAGCCCATATCGGCCAGAAAGGAGTCCACCGACGACGAGGAAAGCACCATGACGAGGCCGAAAATGACCAGGAACAGGGTGGTGCCGAGCAGGAGGAAGTAGTTGCCACCCTCGGCCTTGAACACCCGACCAAGATTGATTCGAACCTGTGGCCCGCCCAGCGTTTGCGCCGCCGGTTTCGCCGGTGCATCGGACGAACGCCCGGTGCGTGCGGCCGTAGCAGTACGGGGAGTCGCCCCGGTGCGGGACGTCGCCGCGGTGCGGGACGTCGCCGCGGTGCGGGACGTCGCCGCGGTGCGGGACGTCGCCGCGGTGCGGGACGTCGCCGAACGCGACGCGGGGTTGCGCGGCACCTGTACCATCCGCGTCACCTGCCTAGAAGATCGTGTACTGCCTGATTGAAAAGCCGGCCGCGGTCGGCGTAGCTCTCGAACTGGTCCATTGATGCGGCCGCCGGGGCCAAAAGCACGGTGTCACCGGCACGAGCCAGTTCAGCGGCCAGCCGAACCGCCCGCGTCATCACTTGTTCAGTGTCGTCCGCGTCGATCTCGAACACGGTCAGGTCGGGGGCGTGTCGCGCGAATGCCTCCCGTACTGCCAGACGATCAACACCGATAATGATCGCACCGCGCAGGCGGCCGACGTGTTTCTGCACGAGCTGGCCGATGTCGACGCCCTTGAGCAGCCCGCCGACCAGCCAGACGACCGACTCGTAGGCCGCCAGGGAGGCGTCGGCGGCGTGCGGGTTGGTGGCCTTGGAATCGTCGACCCATTCCACGCCGTCGCCAATGGCGACGGTTTCGATGCGGTGCGCGTCGAGGTGGAATGTTTCCAGCGCCGTGTGAATGGTGGCCGGCTCGACACCGTACGACCGGGCCAGGGCGCTCGCCGCGAGCACGTCCATAATAACGTGCGGGGCACCGAGGCCGGCCGCGACGAGGTGCGGCACGGTGGTGAGCTCAAGAGCGCGTTCGAACCGGTCCTCGAGAAAGGCCCGGTCGCAGAGGATGCCGTCAACGATGCCCAGCTCGCTCGGTCCCGGCACGCCGAGGCCGAAGCCGATCGCCCTGGCTCCGTCCTGAACATCGGCCTCCTGCACCATCGTGAGGGTCGCGGCATCCGCTGTGTTGTAGACGCAAGCCACGGCGGTGTTCAGGTACACCTTGGCTTTGGCGGCGCGATAGGCGGCAGCCGTTCCGTGCCAGTCGAGGTGGTCGTCGGCGACGTTAAGGCAGAGGCTGGCCCAGGGTGCCAGAGCGCCCGGTCCGCTCCGCGGCAGATGGTGCAGCTGGTAGCTCGAGAGCTCGACGACGAGTACGTCCCAGCCGGCGGGATCACGGATGGCGTCGAGCACCGGCACGCCGATGTTGCCGCAGGGGGCGACGCGGCTGCCGTGGGCGGCGAGCATGGTGGCGGCGAGCTGCACGGTGGTGGTTTTACCGTTGGTGCCGGTGACGAGCATCCACTCGGCGGCAGCGCCAACCTTGTCGCGGAGGCGCCAGGCCAGTTCGATATCGCCCCAGACCGGCACGTGGTTCTCGGCAGCCCACTGGAGCAACGGGTGGTCGGGGTGAAAGCCGGGCGAGACGATGATGACTTCCGGCATCTGCGCCGCGAGCTCTGCCGGTACCTCGCGCAGGTCTGCCTGCACGAACGGCACCCCGAGCACCCCGAGCAGGTCGAATCGTTCGTCGGGGCCGGGAGACGCCAGCACCAGCACGTCGGCGCCGAGTTCGGCGAGGGTATCGGCGGCGGCGAAACCGGTAACGCCGAGGCCGAGCACGGCCACGCGCAGGCCGCTCCAGTTGGCGTGCCAGCTGGTGAGCTGATCCAGGTGGTTGTGTGACGCAGCGTCAACACTCACTAGCGCGACAGCCATTCAAGGTAGAACGAGCCGACGCCGGCGGCGACGAGCAGGCCGCCGATGATCCAGAATCGTACGACGACGGTGACTTCGGCCCAGCCTTTAAGCTCGAAATGGTGGTGAATAGGGCTCATCAGGAAGATGCGTTTACCGTGGGTGATTTTGAAGTAGGCGCGCTGCACGATCACCGATCCGGCTTCCATCACGAACAGGCCGCCGATGAGCACGAGGAGCAGTTCGGTGCGGCTGAGGATGGCCAGGGCGGCGAGGGCGCCGCCCAGGGCGAGCGAGCCGGTGTCGCCGAGGAAGATCTTCGCCGGTGAGGTGTTCCACCAGAGGAATCCAATCAGGCCGCCGACGATGGTCGCGGCAACGATGGCGAGGTCGAACGAGTCGGGGCCGAGGTAACACTTGTACTGGTCGGCGGCATCCGCTCCCCCGAAGCAGCTCTGATTGGACTGCCAGAAGCCGATCACGACGAAGGAACCGATAGCGAAAATGGATGCCCCGGTAGCGAGGCCGTCGAGGCCGTCGGCGACGTTGACACCGTTCGAGGTCGAGGCGACGATCAGGCAGATCCACAACAGAAACACCGCGATACCGATGAAGGTGCCGAGTTTCATGAAGTCGATCGGCAGGTCGCGAATGAACGACACGCTGGTCGAGGCGGGTGTCTGGCCGTTGCGGTCGGCGAATTGTAGCGACAGGATGCCGAAGGCGCCGGCGACGATGACTTGCCCGAGCACCTTGGACCAGCCGCCCAGGCCGAGGCTGCGCTGATTGCGGGTCTTGAGGAAGTCGTCGAGAAAACCGACGAGTCCAAGGCCGACCATCATGAACAGTACGAGCAGTGGCGACGGCGTGAACGGTCGTTGTTCGATCAGCATGGCGGTGAAATAGCTGATCAGAACGCCCAGGATAATGATGATGCCGCCCATGGTGGCGGTGCCGCGTTTGGCGTGGTGGCTCTTGGGACCGTCGTCGCGAATGAACTGGCCCCAGCCGAACTTCTTGAACAGTCGAATGAACAGTGGCGTCAGGAACAGGGTGAACGCGAGCGAGAACGCACCGGACAGCAGTAAAACTCTCACGAGAACAAGTCTCCCAGTCGATCGCCGAGAAATCGCAGACCCGCGGAATTGGATGACTTCACGAGTACCGTGTCCCCCGGATTCACGCTGTTACGCACCAGTTCGAAGGCTTCATCCGGTGTGTCGACATAGGCCGATTCGCCGTCCCACGATCCCTCGTTGATGGTGCTGATGTGCATGCGACGCGCCTTCTGGCCCACCACGATCATCTGGGAGATGTTCAGACGCACAGCGAGCAGGCCGATGCGATCGTGCTCCTCGCCGGCCAGCTCCCCCAATTCGGCCATCTCGCCGAGCACCGCGATGGTGCGCCGGCCGGGGGTGCCGATCTGGGCGAGCGTCTTAAGCGCGGCGCTCATCGAGTCGGGGCTCGCGTTGTAGGCGTCGTTGATAACGGTGACATCGTCTTTGCCGCCCAGAACCTCCATGCGCCAGCGTTCGGCCCTGGTGGTCGTTTCAAGGGCGTCAACGATGTTCGTCAGCGACACCCCGAGTACCTCAGCGGCGGCGGCGGCGGCCAGCGCGTTCATGACATGGTGCTCACCGAGCACGGGGAACACAATCGGGGCGCTCTGCCCGTTGGCGAGGTGCAGGGTGAATGTCGTGCCGGTGCGACCGGAGTGCAGCTCGCTCGCTCGCACATCGACTTGGCCGTACTCGCCGAACCGCACGACGCGGGCGGGGGTGATCGCGGCCATCTGCGCGACGCGCGGATCGTCGGCGTTGAGCACCGCGACATCCGTCTCAAGCAGGTCGGTGACCATCTCCGATTTGGCGCGCACGGTGGCGTCGAGGTCGCCGAACTCGCCGGCGTGGGCGAGCCCGATGGTGAGCACGATGCCGATGTCGGGGCGGGCGAGGCGCACGAGGTGCGCGATAGCGCCCTCGCTGCTGGCGCCCATCTCGATCACGAGGAACCGGGTGTCGCCCGTAACCTCGAGCATCGTCATCGGCGCGCCGACCTGGTTGTTGAAGGAGCCACGCGGGGCGACAGTTGGACCGACGCGTTCGAGCATGCTGCGGAGCAGGTTCTTGGTGGTGGTCTTGCCGTTGGACCCGGTGACCGCCACGATTTTGAGCGCCCCGGCCGCGCGAACCCGTGCCACGACCGCGGCGGCCAGGTCGCCGAGCGCGGCGACAGTATCGGTGACGACGATCTGGGTAACCGGCAGGTCGAGCAGTCGTTCAACGATGAACAGTGCGGCCCCACGCTCAGCGGCGATGGGCGCGAACAGGTGCCCATCGGTGAGCGCTCCGGGCTTGGCGACGAAGATGGAGCCGGGTTCGATCAGCCGGGAGTCGGTTTGCACCGAACCGTCAACGAGGTCGGTGAACGCAGCGCCGTCGGTGAGGTGCAGCGCACCGTCGACGGCCTGGCTCACCTCGGCCAGGGAAAGGGCGATCATTTACAGCCACCCTGCGTCGCGAAGCGCCTGGCGGGAGTCATCCCTGGCCGAATACGGCAATTTTACGCCTTGTACCTCGTGGTAATCCTCGTGGCCTGGGCCGGCGTACAGAATGGTGTCTCCTTCGTGTGCGAGTGACAACGCCATGCGGAATGCCGCACGCGGGTTAGCCACTTCGTAGAACTCGCCGTCTGGCACGGCGTCACGCGCTGCTGCCAGCAGTACGGCACGGATGCTCGCGGCATCTTCGAATCGCGGGTGAAAGTCGGTCACGACCACGATATCGCTGCCCTGGGCGGCGATCCGCCCCATATCGGCGCGTTTCGTGCTGTCGCGGTCGCCGTCGGCGCCAAACAGCATGATGAGCTTGCCGGGAGTGAATTTGCGCAGGGCGGCGAGCGTGTTGAGAAAAGCGTCGGGGCTGTGACCGTAGTCGATGTAGACGAGCGGGCCCCGATCACCGGAGATACGTTCGGCACGCCCGGGAATGAAAGCGACGATGCCGCCGTCCCGGCCGAGGGTGTGTGCGATCGCGTCGAGGTCGAACCCGCTCTCGACGAGCATGACGATGGCTAAGGCCGCGTTGGCGGCCATGTACCAGCCGAGCAGCGGCACCCTGGTGTGCAAGCGGCGACCGTCGGGTCCGTCGAGTACGAAGTCGGTGTGACTGGAGGATTCGCCGACCACGGTCATGTGCCAGTCCGCCTCTACATCGGCCCGGTTGGTGATGGTCGTCACCGGGATGCGACATTCCTCGGCGAGTCGTCGGCCCCAGTCGGTATCTACCGTGACGACGCCGCGGTGCGACCGGTCGGGCTGGAACAATTCGAGCTTGGCCTGGAAGTAGTCGTCCATCGCTGCGTAGTCGTCGAGGTGATCGTGACTGAGGTTGGTGAACGCGGCGACGTCGAAGACGAGCCCGTCGACCCGATAGCGGCTGAGCGCCTGCGCCGACACCTCGATGCCGACGGCGCGCACTTCGGCCTCGTTCATGCGGGCTAGCAGAGCGTGCAGTTCGCTGGCTTCCGGCGTCGTCAGCGCACTCGTAACGGCGAGGTCGCCGATGCGGCGTTCGGCGGTCGAGGTCAGTCCCGATACGACGCCGAGTTGGTTCAGGATGCCGAAGAGCAGGTAAACGACGCTGGTCTTGCCGTTGGTGCCGGTCACGGCGAACAGGGTCGCCGGGTTGTCAGCGGTGCGGTAGATCCAGGCGGCGACAGCGCCGAGCGCGGCGCGGGCATCCGGTGTCACGAGCACCGGGAGACCACTGGCGCCGGCGAGCAGCAGGCCGGCCTCATCGGTCAGGATCGCCACGGCTCCGGCTTCGGCGGCAGCCGCGGCGAAGGTCGCCCCGTGCAGGTGCTGGCCGGGGACGCCGACATAGAGGTCACCTGGCTGCACCGTGCGCGAGCTCAGGCTCACTCCGGTGACTTCGAGACCGTCGATGTCTCCACGTAGTTCTAGATCAAATTCGGCAACCAATCCCGACAACGACCGCGGAACGGGGTGCTCGGGACGGAGAGCCGACGGCGCCAATTCAGACACGCAGGGCTCGCTTTCTTACCAGGTGGAAGGGAGGTCAGGCGCAGTCGCGCCGGAGGGAACCGCCCGGTACTTTTTCAACACCTGGCTCATGATCTCCTGGAAGACCGGAGCCGGTGCGGCAGACGTGTTCAGTTTAACAGGGTCGGCGATGCTGACCGAGACGACATACTGCGGATCGTCGGCGGGGGCGAAGCCCGACACCGAGACCAGATACCCGTTGGAGTACCCGCCCTTACCGTCAGGCATCTGCGCGGTTCCGGTCTTGGCCGCGACGCGATAGCCCGGGATTTTCCATTTGCTCTGCACCCAGCTCTTCTGGTAAACCATCTCCAGCACGTCGCTCGTGTCATTCGCCGCGCTCTCCGACAACACCCGGGTGCCGGTCGCATCCGGCACGTTCGTCATCGAGCCGTCGGGCTGGCGGCAGCCTTCCACCAGTTGCACCGGCATCCGCACGCCGTCGTTGGCGATGGTCTGGTAAATGCTCGACACCTGCAGAGCAGTCGTGGTCAGGCCCTGCCCAAACATGGTCGCGTAGCTGGTCTGGTTGTCCCACTCGTCGACGGGATGCAGGATTCCGCCGTCTTCTCGGGGGAACCCGGTTTCGGTGGGGGTTCCGACGCCAAAGGCCTTGATGTAGTCGTAGCGCTGCTTATCGGTGAGCAGTTCGCCGAACTTGGACATGCCGGTATTGCTGGAGTCGATCAGCACACCGGTCATGGTCATCTGCTGGTCGGGGTGCGAGTGGCTGTCGTTAATGTTGGCGCCGTTGGACGGCAGATAGCGGTACGGCGCCACGACACCGGTGCCCGGCGTGGCGACGCCGGCATCCAAAACGGATGCCGCGGTGAGCGCTTTGAAAGTCGAGCCGGGTTCAAAGGACTGGGTGAACGCGCGCGAGCCGCGATCGTCGGGATTCTCGGTGCCGCCGACGTTGTTCGGGTCGACCGAGGGATAGTCGGCCACGGCGAGGAGCTTGCCGGTCTTGGCGTCCTGCACGACTGCGGTTGCCCAGGCTGCACCGGTCTCCTGCGCCCGGGCCGCGAGGGTCTGCTGCACGAACCACTGCAGATCGGAGTCGATGGTGGTGACGACGTCACCACCATTTACCGCAACGGTGCTCGTGACGCTACTGCCGGGAATGCGCACCCCGTCGGCACCCTTCTCGTAGGTTTCCGAGCCATTCGTGGAGGCCAGGCAGGTGTCCTGCCCGGATTCGAGGCCGGCCTGCGGCACGCCCTCCCCCGACAGGAAGCCGAGCACGTTTCCGGCGACGGCTCCGTTCGGGTAAACCCGGCTCGGGCTGTTTTCGGAGTAGGTCCACGGAATGTGCAGGTCCTGAACGGCGCGAAGCACGTCGACGTCGACTTTCTGGGCGATATAGGCGAAGTTCGCCTTGGCGTTCGCTTCGAGGGCCGTCGACAGTGTTGACAGGATGGCGTCACCGGTCTGGCCGGTAGCGGCACCGATTTCGGCGGCGGCTTCAGCCACCGAGATTTCAACCTTCTTGCCGTCGACGATGCGCTTGAACGGGGTCGCGTTTACCGGAGACATGGTGATGTTGTAGCGCATAACCGTTCCGGCCAGCACGACGCCATTGGCGTCGACGATCTCGCCCCTTGAGCCGTAGACGACCTGGCCGACCGAGCGGTTACCCACGGAGTCGGCGGTGAGGGAATCGGCCTGCACCACCTGGATATCCACGAGCCGCACCAGGAACACGCCGATCACCGCGAACAGCACGACAACGGTGAAGAAGGTGCGGCGACGGCTCGACCGGGAATTGGTCGGGTTGTTTCGGGCGCCGGTCTTACGGGCACTGCTGTTGCGCACGTTCATCTGCCCATCATGGTCGACTCGAGAAAACTATCGGGTAGTGGGCGCCGCGAGTCCCGCAGGAACTACCGGGGCGCTCGTGATCGATACGGCACCGCTCGTTGCCGCCACGTCGTCCGGAAGCTGCGTGAGTGGAGTGCTGCCGGTCAGGAGGGCATTGGGTACGAGGCTGGCCGCTCCGGCCTGCGAACCCGACGCCGAGGCCGGCGCACCCAGAACAGCGCCGTCGGAGAGGCGCAGGTAGACGGGGTTGGAGTTGCTGATCATGCCGAGGCCCTCGGCGTTGGCAGCCAGACTCTGTGGGGACGATACCCGCACCAGGTCTTCGCTCACGCTGGCGGCGGTGCGGCCGAGCTCGGACTGGCTCGACTGCAGGCTGGAAATCTCGTAGGCGCCCTGGGAAATTCCGACGCTGAGCAGCAGCTGGGCGACGATGATGGCGGCCATGCCGGCCACCGCGGTGAGAGCGTAGAAGATGCGCGGGCGGGTCCGGCGGTTCGGGGCGGGCGCGACGAGGCGAAAGCCGCGGCGGGACGGCGCCGCGAGCGGTTCGCGTTCATTCGACTCGTGTTCAATGAACGCGCGTGCCAGGTTGTCGCTCATGCGGCGGCCCTTCTCAGTCTTTCAGCGGCGCGCAGCCTGACCGGCGTCGCGCGGGGGTTGAGTGCCTTTTCTTCGTCGGAGGCCAGTTCGGCACCGCGCAGGAGCAGGGAAAACAGCGGTTTGTGTTCGGGCAGTTCCACCGGAAGCCCGGCAGGAGCCGTGGAACCGGATGCGGCGGCGAGGGCCCGCTTGACGATGCGGTCTTCGAGCGACTGGTAGGCCATGACGACAATGCGACCGCCGACGGCTACCCGGTCGAGCGCGGCGGGAATGGCGCGTTCGAGCACAGCCAATTCCTGGTTGACCTCGATGCGCAAGGCCTGGAATACCCGTTTGGCAGGGTGACCGAGCCGTTGGATGGCGACCGGGGTGGCCCTGGTAATCACGTCGACGAGCTGGGCTGACCGCACGAAGGGAATCGTTTCGCGAGCCTCGACGATGGCTTTGGCGTAGCGGGCGGAGAGTTTCTCCTCGCCGTAGTCCTGGAAGATGCGTTTGAGGTCGCGTTCGCTGTAATCGGCGAGGATGCTTTCGGCAGTCAGACCGGCGGTGCCGTCCATGCGCATATCAAGCGGGGCATCCTTGGAGTATGAGAAGCCGCGTTCGACTCGGTCGATCTGCAGCGAGGAGACGCCGAGGTCGAATAGTACGCCGGCGACCTCGGTGATGCCGAGGTCGTCGAGGGCCGTTCCGATGCCGTCATAAACGGTGTGCACGAGATGCACCCGGTCGCCGAAACCCTTGAGTCGTTCCTCGGCGATGGCGAGGGCCTCGGTGTCGCGGTCAAGACCGACGAGAATGAGATCGGGAAAGCGCGACAGAATCGCTTCGGCGTGGCCGCCCATGCCGAGTGTCGCGTCGACGAGCACGGCGCCTGGCCGTTCAAGCGCGGGCGCGAGCAGCTCGACGCAGCGTTCAAGCAGGACCGGGGTGTGGATTTCGTTGCTGGCCATAATGCCGGGAAAGTCCGTGAGGCCTGATTCCCCTCCATTTCGTCCTGGCACCGGGGAAGTGTGTCAGGGCAAAAACGGCTGGGAGTCAGGCATCAGGGGCTAGAAGAGTCCCGGAATCACCTCCTCCGTCGTGTTGGCGTACGAGGTTTCCTGCTCCGCGAGGTATGTGGCCCACGCTTCGCTGTCCCAAATCTCGACTCGGCTGCCAGCACCGATGACGGTCAGTTCCCGGTCAAGCCCCGCATAGCTGCGCAGGTTGCCGGGGATGGTGACGCGGTTTTGTTTGTCCGGCGTTTCGGAACTCGCCCCAGACAGGAACACCCGGAGGTAGTCGCGAGCTTGCTTGCTCGTCACCGGTGCCTGGCGGATCTTGTCGTGGAGGGTTTCGAATTCGCGGGTGCTGAACACGTAGATGCAGTGTTCCTGTCCCCGGGTCATCACCACGCCGGTGGAGAGTTCGTCCCGAAACTTCGCGGGAAGAATGATGCGACCTTTTTCGTCGAGCCGGGGGGCGTAGGTGCCAAGGAACATGCATCACCCCTTTCTTCCGGCCAGATTCAGGTGTAGCTCCACTTTACTCCACCTTCAACCACCAACCTAAGATTTTACGGTGAATTCTGTAATTTGATGCGATTTACTCTCAAATTCATTGGTATCCAGCCGTGGAGGAAAATGGAGTGCACTTCGCTAAAACGACTGTTTTCGCCCTGCTTTAGGGCACAAAAAAAGGGCCGATCAGATGATCGGCCCTGCGAAACTACTTTTCTATGAAGTTATAGGAGCCCGGTGGAGGGGCGTGGTGTGGGCGTCGAACCACTCTCGACCGTCAAGCTGCTGACCCTAGAGCGACTGACACTCGAGCTACTGCCCGTCTTGCCGGCGGTCCCACCGTTCGTTGAGGCGATCCATGAAGCCCTGGGCTGATTTAGCCTGCGCCGGGCGGCGACCTGGAGCGGACGGCCCCGGTACGGATCGAATGGCTTTGCCGGGCGTCACGGCGATCAGCACACCGCCGAACATGACTATGAAACCGAGAATGCCGAGCCACAATTGCGCGATGGCAACGCCGGCGATGAGGGCGACGATGCCGGCGACGGCGAGCAGAACGCCGATCGCTATAGAACGATAGTTCGGGCGAAGCCTCGACGCTCCAACGCTGGCGACAAAGTCGGCATCGTTGTGATAGAGGCTGCGCTCCATCTCTTCAAGGAGTCGCTGCTCCTGTTCCGAAAGCGGCATCTCATTCCCTCCAGTTACGGGATCGAGCGGGTAGGTTGACAGAATCGAACCGGACAAGCTCAAATCAGTTAAAGCTAACTGCTCAATTCTAACCCCGCCGTGATGGCTAGGCTATACGGGTGCCCGAAAGCAAACACCTGGTCGATTTGGTTCAATCCCGCATCGACGAGTACCTCATGTCCCGCGAACCAATTGTGACCCTGATCAGCTCTGATTTGGCTCCTCTGATCGACTACTCACGGCAGTTTCTCAGCGGTGGAAAACGGTTCAGGGCCCAGTTTTGTTACTGGGGCGCCCAGAGCGTTCTGCCGCGGGATTCCGGGCCGAAACCGGACCAGCCCACGGCGAGCGAAACAGCGGCTTTCGCGGTCGACGAGGGTGGCGCATCCGCTGCCCTGGCTCTCATCGCGGCCGGAATGGCGCCCCGACTCGAAGCCGTAGTGTCGGCAGCCAGCGCGCTGGAGATTTTTCACGCCGCGGCGCTCGTGCACGACGACATTATCGATAATTCCGACACTCGGCGCGGTGCGCCGAGCGCCCACAAGCTTTTCGAACGTTTGCACCAGAGTGAGGGTTGGGCCGGCGATCCGGTTTCGTTCGGGCGGGCGTCGGCGATTTTGCTCGGTGACCTGCTGCTCGGATGGAGCGATGAGCTGCTCGACGAGGGGCTGCATGAGCTCACCGATCGGGTCTCGGCCCGGCGGGCACGGCGGGAATTCAACCACATGCGCACCGAGGTCACCGCCGGGCAATACCTCGATATTCTCGAGGAGCGAGCTTGGCTGGCCCAGCCAGAAGCGGAGCTGCTCGACCGGGCCCTGCGGGTAATCGTCTACAAATCGGCCAAGTACAGCGTGCAGGCTCCGCTGGTGATCGGGGCGGCGCTGGCCGGCGCCTCTGACGCCCAGCTCAACGCCCTGCGCGCGTTCGGCCTGCCGCTTGGCATGGCTTACCAGCTGCGCGACGATCTGCTCGGCGTGTTCGGTGACGCCGCGGTGACCGGCAAACCGAGCGGTGACGACCTGACCGAGGGCAAGCGCACTGTGCTGGTCGCGCTGGCGCGGGAGCGGCTCGACGACGCCGACCGCGCGTCACTCGACGCCGAGCTCGGCGACCCCACCCTCGATGCTGCCAGGATTGGCGCTCTGCAGCGGCTCATCACCGGCAGCGGCGCGGTCGAACGAGTCGAGGCGCTCATCGAATCGCAGGTGGTCGAGGCCGTTGCGGCGCTGCAATCAGCGCCGATCAGCGCAGAAGCCAGGCAGAACCTGCTGGACCTGACCGAACGGGTGACGCGCCGGGCGTTCTGAACCGGCGGCCTGCCGCCCACTCGGGCGGGGCTTAGGCCACGCCCACTCGGGCGGGGCTTAGGCCAGGGCCTGGGCGACCCGACGAACTTCGGCCTTGCGTCCGGCCCGGAGGGCTTGAATCGGGGGAACGCCGAGGCTGTCGTCGACCTCGAGCAACCAGGTCATGGCCTGCATGTCGGTGAAGCCGTCATCGGCCAGCACGAACAGGGTGCCGCGCAGTTCGGGAACGGGAGCGCCGTCGCGCAGAAAAAGAGCCGGTACCGATACGACGTTGTCCCGCCGGATGGCCAGCAAATACTTGTCGTCAATCAGGTGCCGCACGCGGCTCTGGCTCATTCCGAGCAGGTTGACAAGGGCAGGAATAGTCAGCCACTCGGGCTCTGTAGACACGTCGCTCACCCCCTTAGCTTCCCATGATTCGGGGCCGCGAAAAAACCTCCGGCCGTTTTCTGTCGTGATCAGTGCCAATTCATGCTGCCCATTCAATTGACTCCCCTTCACAATTGTGAAAACCTCACAGTGGGGATTGCTATACGCGACTCGATGCCGTACGAAAGTGAGGTACGGATCGGCCGCGTGCGCACAATGAACGGAGCGCCATGTCGACCAAGGTGAAAACGAATACAACGGAAGCTGCGGCGTCGTCCGGACGCAGCGCGACCGCTTCCGGTGTTGCTCGTGTTGGCGTTGCCGATCTATCCGGCGCAGAGACTCCGACGAAACAGCGGGCGAAGAAGCCCGGTGACCTGCGTTCGCGCCCGGCACTGTTGACCGTGCCGATCGTGCTCGTCAGTACCCTCGCGATCAGCCTCAATCTGGCCGCGCCCGCCCAAGCGCAGGCCCTCGCGAAGAAGCCGCTCAAGTCCAAGCTCGCTGAGGCCTCTCCCGTGGTGGCACTGGCGGCGGTCGCCGCCGTGCAGGTCGCCCCGATACAGGTCGCCCCCGTGCAGTATTCGGTCGTGGACGGCGACACCGTGAGCGGCATCGCCGCCCGGTTCGGTCTTTCGACGGCGGCCGTGCTGGCGCTGAACGGTCTCGATTCCCGGGCCCTGATCTTCGCGGGCCAGGTTTTGACCCTGACCCAGGCGGCGGCGCCGGCCGCAGCCCCGGCCGTGCCGGCGGCATCCGCTGGCAGCTACACCGTGCAAAGCGGTGACACCATCAGCGGCATCGCGTCGGCCCACGGGCTCAAGACCGCCGATGTTCTCGGGGCCAACGGGCTGACCGGGAGCAGCGTCATTTTTCCCGGCCAGGTTGTTCTGCTGGCCGCGGCGCCGGCGATGGAGGCGGCGGTGTTCGTGGCGCCGGTAGCCGCAGCCGTGGCCACGCACACGATCGCCTCGGGTGAGACCATCACGGCCGTGGCCAGTGCGGCCGGGGTCAGCGTGCAGGCCGTGCTCGACGCCAATGGCCTGGGCTGGTCGAGCATTATCTACCCGGGGCAGGTGTTGACCCTGCCGGTCACCGGCCCACCGGCATCCGTTGCGGCGGCTGCCGCTCCGATCACGGTTGCCACGGCCGGTGTGGTCACCCCGATGTCGGAAGAAATGCGCCTGAACGCCCAGACGATCGTGTCGGTCGGGCGCGGCGCGGGAGTGGGCGATACCGGTCTCGTCGTCGCCCTGGCTGCCGCAGCCCAGGAATCGGGGCTGCGCAACGTCGACCACGGCGACCGCGATTCCCTGGGCCTGTTCCAGCAGCGCCCGAGCGCCGGCTGGGGCACCCCGGAGCAGGTACTCGACCCGGTGAGGGCCAGCCTTGCCTTCTTCGGCGGCGCGAGCAACCCGAACCCCGATGTGACCAGGGGTCTGCTCGACATTCCCGGCTGGGAGACGATGAGCGTCACCCAGGCGGCGCAAGCCGTTCAGATTTCGGCTTACCCTGACTACTACGCCAAGTGGGAAACGTCGGCGCGGGCCTGGCTCAGCCAGATCGGCTAACTTCGGTGCGGTCCAGACAGGGCCCGTTGACCCCCGACCGGGACGGTTTCTGCGCGCCGCGCGCCGGTGGCGTCACCAAATTCCGTAGAATCAAGGAGTGAGCGTTCCCTCGACCGACCCGATGATCGGCCGTCTAATCGACGGCCGGTATCAGGTGCGCTCCCGCATCGCGCGCGGGGGCATGGCCACGGTCTACCTCGCCACCGACCTGCGGCTGGACCGCCGGGTCGCCATCAAGATCATGCACGGCCATCTCGCTGACGACAGCGCGTTCAAGATCCGCTTCATTCAGGAGGCCAGGTCGGCGGCGCGACTGGCCCACCCCAACGTCGTGAACGTGTTTGACCAGGGCCAGGATGCCGACATGGCCTATCTCGTGATGGAGTACCTGCCGGGGATCACGCTGCGCGACCTGCTCAAGGATTACGGACGACTCACCGCGGAGCAGACCCTCGACATTCTCGAAGCCGTGCTGAGCGGGCTCGCCGCCGCCCACAAGGCCGGCATCGTGCACCGCGACGTCAAACCGGAGAACGTGCTGCTCGCCGACGACGGCCGCATCAAGATCAGCGACTTCGGCCTGGCCCGCGCGGTCAACAACAACACAGCGACGGGCCAGGCCCTGCTCGGCACCATCGCCTACCTCTCCCCCGAGCTCGTCACGCGCGGCATCGCCGACGCGCGTAGCGACATCTATGCCCTCGGCATCATGACCTTTGAAATGCTCACCGGCGAACAGCCTTACGTGGGCGAAGCTCCCATGCAGATCGCCTATCAGCACGCCAATGACACCGTGCCGATGCCGAGCAGCCGGGTCTCGGACATTCCCCGCGAACTCGACGAACTCGTGCTCTGGTCCACCGCGCGCGATCCCGAAGACCGTCCCCGGGATGCCAGGGTCATGCTCGACCAGCTGCACGATGTGAGCGCTCTCGTGCGCGGCGGCACCCAGGAACTGGCCATGCAATCCACCATGGTGCTGCCCGCAAGTATGCGCACCGGTGCCAATGCCCTCGCGGATGCCGAAACGCAGGTTCTCGGCGCCAAGCTCGCTCCCACAAAACCTCCCGCCGCGACCCTGCTGGGCATTCACCCGGTCGGCACCGGCCCGGTCGGCCCCCCCGACAGCGGCGACCTCCTGAGCAAGAAGGCGGACAAACGAAAGCGCCGTGGCTTCTGGCTGTTTACCCTCGTCATCCTCATCGCGGTTGCCCTCGGCGGAACCGGCTGGTATTTCGGGTCCGGCCCCGGGTCTGACGTGTCCTTACCCGACTTCGCGACGGCCTCCCCCGAGGCCGCCTCGTCGCAGCTGACCGAGCTCGGTCTGGTCCCTCAGCTCGGCGGCGCGTTCAGCGCCTCCATCGCCGAGGGACTCGTCATCGGCACCGATCCGGATGCCGGCAGCCGCGTCCCACAAAACAGCACCGTCACGGTCATCGTTTCCCAGGGCCTACAGCCCATCACCCTGCCGACCCTGGCGGGATTGCCGCAGGAGGCGGCATCCGCTGCGATTACCGATCTGAAAGCAGTGGTCGGCAGTATCGACCCTGTATTTAACGGCGACGTTGCCGAGGGCTCGGTCGTATCCGCCAGCAAGGAGTCCGACGGCGCCGACGTCTCGGCCGGCGGCGCCTACTTCGAAGGCCTGACCGTGAACCTCGTCGTCTCACTCGGAGCTATCCCCAATGTCGACGGCAAGACCGTGGCTGAGGCCACCGACATTCTGGTCGGCAAGAACCTACTCGTGGTCTCGGGCGAACAGACCTACAGTGACACGGTCGCTGAGGGTGACGTCATCACCGCCCAGGTGCCAGAGGGCACCCTGCGCGAGGGTGCCACCCTCACCCTGGTGATCTCCCGCGGGCCAGAGCCGGTCATCGTGCCCAACGTGGTCGGTAAGTCGTGGGCGGACGGCAAGAAAGCCCTTACCGATCTTGGCTTCGAGTTGATGTATGACACCCGTCTCGATGCCGTCGGACTATTGCTGAAGATTTCAGCGACTGACCCGGTAGCGGGTACGTCAGTCGCAAAGGGAAGCAAAATCTCAATAAGCCCGTAGGGCGTCCTTCCCCTGCCCAGTGGTGCATCGGAAGCCTGGCCGGCTCAGTTCGAAAGGACCTAACGCCCCGGGCCCACCTTACGAACGTGGGCCCGGTCTATATGCTGGGCCCACGGACGGGGCCCGGGCCCGCACCGCGCCGCACCGCACCGCACCGCTTCGCACCGAACCGCACCGAACACTGGTGGAATACTTTTGAAGAAGCGGCGGGAGGTTGCCCGCGTGGTTGCGCACGTTGGAGCGAGAAACGGATGCCGAGTGGCCAGCGCACCTAAACCCGGAGAATTTCGGGACCGAAACTCGGTGATTTTCGCGACACGCCGCACATTCATATCTCGGACACGGCATGTCGCAATTTTTTCCGAGTTTGCATGCAGCGGAGCTGGCGCTTGCTCCCGCCCGAGGCAGCAGCCGGCATCCGCCGGCGATTGACCGCACCGGCGCTGGGCCCACCCTACGACCCTGGGCCCAGTTTATAAACTGGGCCCAGGGTTCGGGCCCGGGCCCCGTCCGGAGAAGAGAGGCTAGCGGGCGGCGAGCTCCTCGGCCACCAGGAAGGCGAGCTCGAGGGACTGCATGTGGTTCAGGCGCGGGTCGCAGAGGGACTCGTAGCGGGTCGCCAGGGCGGCCTCATCGATGTGCTCCGAGCCGCCGAGGCACTCGGTGACGTCGTCGCCGGTGAGCTCGACGTGGATTCCGCCCGGATGCGTTCCCACAGCGCGGTGCGCCTCGAAGAAGCCCTTGACCTCGTCGACGACATCATCGAAACGCCGGGTCTTGTAGCCGGTGGGTGTGGTGACGCCGTTACCGTGCATCGGGTCGGTGACCCACAGTGGCGTCGCTTCGCTGGCCTTGATGGCCTCCAACAGCGGCGGCAGGGCGTCGCGCACCTTGCCGGCACCCATGCGGGTGATGAAGGTCAGGCGGCCAGGCTCGCGGTTCGGGTCGAGTTTGTCGACAAGGCGCAGCATGTCATCAGCTGAGGTGCTCGGGCCGAGCTTGACGCCGATCGGGTTGCGCACCCGCGATAGGAAGTCCACATGGGCACCATCGAGGTCGCGGGTGCGTTCTCCGATCCAGATGAAGTGAGCCGAGGTGTTGTACGGCGTTCCGGTGCGGGAATCGATGCGTGTCATCGGTCGCTCGTAATCCATCAGCAGACCCTCGTGGCTGGTGTAGAACTCGGTTCGGCGCATGGCCTCAAAGTCGGCGCCACAGGCGATCATGAACTTAATCGCCCGGTCGATGTCCTTGGCCAGGCCTTCGTAGCGCTGGTTGGCCGGATTCTTGGCGAAGCCCTGGTTCCAGCTGTGCACCTGGCGCAGGTCAGCGAAGCCACCCTGAGTGAACGCGCGAATCAGATTGAGGGTGGACGCCGCGGTGTGGTACCCCTTGACCAGGCGGGCCGGGTCGGCTTCTCGCGATTCCGGGGTGAAGGGGTATCCGTTGACGATGTCGCCGCGGTAGGCGGGCAGTGTGACGTCGCCGCGCGTTTCAAAGTCGCTCGAGCGGGGCTTGGCGAACTGGCCAGCCATGCGCCCCATCTTGATCACGGGCATCGATGCGCCGTAGGTGAGCACGACCGCCATCTGCAGCACGGTTTTCACCCGGTTGCGGATCTGATCTGCCGTTGCACCGCTGAAGGTCTCGGCGCAGTCGCCGCCCTGCAGCAGAAAACCCTGACCGCCGGCGGCTTGGGCGAGTCGGTCGCGCAGAATGTCGACCTCACCAGCGAAGACCAGCGGCGGCTGGGTCGCCAGCTCAGCGGATGCCGCAGCCACCTTGGCCGCGTCGGGCCAGGTGGGCTGCTGCTTGATCGGCAGGGTGCGCCAGTGGTCCAGACCCGCGATGACAGACGCTTCTGCGGCAACGATGGGCTCGGTGGGGTCTACCACGGAATAGTTCCTGTTTTCTCTGCTGGACCGGAAACGTGTACCGACCCGAAATGGATGATGTTCTGCAACGCTGGGCGCGCAGACAGCGCTTCTGGCAGCCTATCGCGAAAGGCTGGCTCGCTTCTCTTTGACGGAGGAGGCGTAGACGTCGACGTATTCCTGGGTGCTCAACCGCTGCAGCTCATACATGAGTTCGTCCGTGACGCTGCGCAGTACGAAGCGGTCGCCTTCCATACCCTCGAAACGGGTGAAGTCGAGCGGTTTACCGATGACGATGCCGATGCGCCGCACCTGCGGAATCCGGGTGCCGGTCGGCATGGCTTTCTCGGTGTCGATCATGGCCACCGGAATGACCGTCACACCGGACTCAAGCACCATGCGCGCCACTCCCGTGCGACCCCGATACAGGCGGGCGTCCGGGCTGCGAGTGCCCTCCGGGTAGATTCCGAGAATGCGGCCTTCACCGAGCACACGCAGGCCCGTGTTGAGGGAATCCTCAGAGGCCTTACCGCCCGACCGGTCGATGGGCAGCTGTCCGGCCGCGGTGAGAAACTGCCGCGTCGCCCAGCCCTTGAGGCCCCTACCGGTGAAATAGTCGCTCTTGGCCAGAAAAGCCACCCGGCGCGGTACGACCAGGGGCAGGAAGACCGAGTCGATGAACGACAGGTGATTGCTGGCCAAAATGACCGGGCCGGTCTTCGGAATATTCTCCAGGCCGATGATCCACGGTCGAAACAGGGTGAGCAACAGCGGGCCGATGACGATGTTCTTCATGATCCAATAGAACATTCGCACTCCTTTATCCCAGTACGAAAGCTTAGTCGCCCCGCCGCCGCACAGCGGATGCCGCGCGCGGCCCACCCACCCACGTCCTCAGCGCACCGCGTGCAGCCGGGCCAGGTCGGCCGCGCCGACCACGCCCGCATCATTGACGAGCTGGGCGATCGCGAACTCCGCTTCCGGATGGTAGCCGCGAGCCGGCAAATAGTCGAGGTAGGCCGCCCGAATCGGTTCGAGCAACAGGTCGCCGGCGGCGGCCACTCCCCCACCGAACACGAACACCTGCGGGTCCAGCACCGCGCCGAGGCTCGCACAGGCCTGACCGAGTGCACCGCCCAGTTGGCGCAACGCCGCGAGGGCACCGCCATCGCCCTCTTCGATCAGCCGTCCGACGTCTTTGCCGGACAGCTTGCCGCGCCGCTCGCGTGCGCCGGCCAGGCCGAGACCGATGCCGCCGGCATCCGCGAATTCGTTGGCGATGCGCAGCAGCGCCCGACCCGATCCATACTGTTCCAGGCATCCGTGCGCGCCGCAGCCGCATGGCAGCCCGTCGGGTACCACACGCAGGTGGCCCAGCTCGGCGCCGGCGCCGAAACCGCCGCGAAACAGGGCATTGCTGGTGACGATCGCGCCGCCCACGCCGGTGCCGATGGTCAGTGTGACCATGTCGGTGTACGGACGGCCAGCACCGAACCGAAATTCGGCCCAGCCGGCGGCATTAGCGTCGTTTTCGATGATGATGGGCAGGTCGAGCCGGGCCTCGAGCTTGTCGCGGAATGGTTCGTTCCGCCAGCTGATGTTCGGAGCGTAGTACACGGTCGACTGGGCCGAGTCGATGAATCCGGCAGCGGCGACCCCTGCCGCCACAACGTCTTCGCCCTCGGACAGGCTCAGAACCATCGCCACGACGGTGTCTTCAATCTCGCCCGGGTTTCCCGGCGTGGTCGGTTGTCGATCAGAGCGGATGATGGTGCCCGCCTCGTCGACGAGTGCACCGGCAATCTTGGTGCCCCCAATATCGATACCTATGGAGTGCACGGGGCACCTTTCGTTCGGGACGATCGGATGGTTGATGAGGCGAACCGGCGGCGGCCCCTGACACCATCTAGAGTGTAGTAAACCAGTTTGCCGCTGCACGAAACACCCGCTCACTGCAGAAATTTGGTTGCAGGGGCAGTGGAAGTTCAGCCGGTACCAAAGGAGTTGCCGTGAAACAGTTTGATATTCCCGCCGTCGTTCCCGCCGATCCTGGTGCTAATATCACCGACCTGCTCCTGGATCGCCTCGCCGCGACGCCGGATCTCGTACTTTTCTCGTTGCCCAGGGCCGGACAGTGGCTGCCCGTCACCACCCGGGAGTTCCATGCGCAGGTGGTGGCGCTGGCCAAGGGCCTCGTCGCCGGGGGCATCGAGCCCGGCGACAAGATCGGGCTCATCTGCAAAACCCGCTATGAGTGGACCCTGATCGACTTTGCCGTCTGGTTCGCCGGAGCCATTCTGGTGCCCGTCTACGAAACCAGTTCTCCCAGCCAGGTGCAGTGGAATCTCAGCGACTCGGGCGCCTCGGCGGTCATCGTCGAAACCGCCGACCATTTCGCCCGGTTCGACGAGGTGCATCCGGAACTGGCCGACATCCGCTCGGTCTGGCAGATCGATCTGGGCGACCTCGACAAACTCGTCGCGGGGGGTGCCGGCGTGACGGATGCTGAGATCGAACGCCGTCGGGCCCTCGCTGTGGGCGACGACATGGCCACCCTCATCTATACCTCCGGATCGACCGGAAAGCCCAAGGGCTGCGTGCTCACCCACGCGAATTTCCTCGAAACCAGCCGCAACGCCGCGGTCGCGCTCCGGGAGGTTCTGGTTCACCCCGAAGGCGCCTCAACCCTGCTGTTCATCACCACGGCCCACGTCTTCGCTCGCTTCATCTCGGTGCTGTGCGTGCACGCCGGCGTGCGCGTTGGCCACCAAGCCGACACCAAAACGCTGCTGGCCGCGCTGGGCAGCTTTCAACCGACCTTTCTGCTCGCGGTACCACGGGTGTTCGAAAAGGTCTACAACTCGGCCCAGCAGAAGGCCGTCGCCGGCGGCAAGGGCAAAATCTTTGACGCTGCCGCTCACGTGGCCGTCGAGCACTCCAGACTCGAACAAGCCGGAACGTCGATTCCGCTGGGCATGAAGATCAAATTCGCCCTGTTCGACAAGCTGGTGTACAGCAAGCTGCGAGCCGCCATGGGTGGCAAAGTCGTCTGGGCGGTCTCCGGTTCCGCCCCGCTCGGCGCCCACCTCGGTCATTTCTTCAAGAGCCTCGGCATCGTCATTCTCGAGGGCTATGGCCTGACCGAAACCACAGCCCCCGCGACCGTTGGGCTCGCCACCCGGGCCAAGATCGGCACCGTCGGCCCGCCGCTGCCCGGCGTCTCAGTGCGCGTTATGGATGATGGCGAGATCGAGGTTAAGGGTGTCAACGTCTTCAAGGAATACTGGAAAAATCCCGAGGCCACGGCGGCGACGTTCGACGACGGCTGGTTGAAGACCGGTGACATCGGTGATTTCGACGCCGACGGCTTTCTCACGATCACCGGGCGCAAGAAAGAGATCATCGTGACGGCCGGCGGCAAGAACGTCGCTCCCGCCGCACTCGAAGACCCGATCCGCGCCAATCCCCTGATCGGCCAGGTCGTCGTCGTCGGCGATCAGAAACCTTTCATCGGTGCGCTCATCACCCTCGACCCCGACATGCTGCCGGTCTGGCTCAACAACAATCAAGAGGATGCCGGTATGTCGCTCGCGCAGGCATCCCGCAATAAGACCGTGCTCGCGGAGATTCAGCGCGCAGTCGACCACGCCAATGAGGGCGTGTCCCGGGCGGAGTCGATTCGCAAGTTCACCCTGTTGGCGGTGGAGCTCACCGAGGACAGCGGGCACCTGACGCCGAAGATGAGCATCAAGCGCAACATCATCATGCGCGACTTCGCCGACGAGATCGAGGCTATGTACTCGAATGCACCGGCTACCGAAGGGATATCGTTGCGCGAGTGATTGGGCGCTCGGGCCGGGCCTGGCTCGGCCCGGCTGGCTCATAATTGGTGGGTCGGGCCCGGAAAAACATTCCGCTCCCCGCTCAAAGATTGGGGTCGGCTGGGCGGGCTAGAACCAGGTGGACTCTCGAATTTCTTTCATGGCGGCCCGGCGGTTTTCTTTGTCCAGACGGTCGATGTAGAGGTAGCCGTCGAGGTGATCGGTTTCGTGCTGCAGGGCCTGGGCCATGATGCCGCTGCCGGAGAGGTCGATGGGGTTGTTGTCGAGGTCGATGCCGGTGACCCGGGCGAAGGGGTAGCGTTTGGTCGGGTACCAGAGGCCGGGTACGGAGAGGCAGCCCTCATCGACGAGATCGGGCTCGCCGGAGAGCTCCGTGACGGTGGGGTTGAGGATGTAGCCAATGACGCCGTCAACGTTGTAGCTGAACGCACGCAGGTTCACACCGATCTGCGAGGCGGCGACGCCGGCTCGACCGGGCAGTCGCACACTGTCAACCAGGTCCTGCACGAGGCCGCGCACCCGTTCGTCGATGGTCACGATGGGGTCGGAGGCGGTTTTCAGCACCGGATCTCCGAAGAGACGGATCTGGCGTTCGGGCACGGGGAAACTCCTCGGATGGGCGGGTGGTGAAAGACGAGCGCGGGGCGGCCGGCTACGGGTTACGGTCGGCGGGCAGACCCTCGACGACAAGCTCGGCGAGCGTACGGGCGGCGAGCCGGGTGATCGACTTGAGGTCTTTGTAGGACACGACGCTGCCGGCGGCGAGCTGAGGGTCGTAGGGAATGCGCACGATTTCACGTACTCGAGAGCGGAAGTGCGACTCGATCTCTTCGAGCCGAACCAGGTTGGTGCCCTGGGTGGCGGTGTTGAGCGCGACGATGGCGTTGCGCACGAGGTCACCATAGCCGTTGGCTTCCAGCCAGGTCAGCGTTTCGGAAGCGAGGCGGGCCTCGTCGACACTGCCGCCGGAGACGATCACGATGGAGTCGGCACGTTGGAGGGTGGCCCGCATGACCGAGTGCACGATGCCGGTGCCGCAGTCGGTGAGGGCGATCGAATAGTAGCGGGCCGCCAGGTCGGCGACCACATTGTAGTCATTCTCGTCGAAGGCTTCCGAGAGCAACGGATCTGTGTCGGAGGCGAGGATGTCGAGGCGGGTCTCGTCTCGGGAAACGAGCGCCGAGAAATCGGTGAAGTTGCCGATTGACGCCGCCTTCGACACGACGTCACGTACTGTCGAACGGGTCTGCTTGCTGACCCGTTCCGACAGTGTGCCGCGGTCGGGGTTGGCGTCAATGGCGATGATGCGGTCGTCGCGGGCATCGGCCAAAGCCATGCCGAGCAGCGTCGTGACGGTGGTCTTACCGACGCCGCCCTTGCGGGTGAGGATCGGCACGAACCGGGTACCGCCCTCGAACTGGCGGCGGATACGTTCGCTCATCTCCTTGTACGCCAGCACCTTGGCGGAGTCGCCGAGGTTGACCAGGTGCAGGGTGGCCGCGTAGACGAATTCGGGCCAGGCACCCTGCGGCGCCTTTCGAGTCTTACGGTTGACGGCGAGCAGGCGGTCCGAGGTCAGCATGGCCGCCGACTCGGGGGCGGTGCTGCCCTCGGAGCGGATGCGGTCGCGCCGAACGGATGCTGCGGCATCCGTTCTCGAGAGCGATTCGATCGCCGAACTGGCCCCGGCAGCTCGGGCCGGCGCCGGCGTGCTGATCTCGACGGTGTGGGTGGCCGGGGTCGACACGATGCGGGTAGTCGGGAAGACGCTGCCGGCACCGCTGCCGGCACCGCTGCCGGCCTTGGCGCGACCGGGGGCGGCGACCGAACGGCGGGGTCCGGCGGGCAGCTCGATCGGCACGCTCAGACTTTCGGGCAGGGAAGCAGCGAGGTTATCGATCGTGTGGGGCGGCAGTTCACTGTGGTAGTTGGCACCGTCGAAATTGGCACCGTCGACATTGGCACCGTCGTAATTGGCACCGTTGTCACCGCGGCGATCATCACCGGCGTTCTCGTCGCGGGTTCGCCGGGCGGCAGACACCGGGCGCGCAGGCGCGCTCTGGTCGTCACTACGTTTGTCTGACACGATACTTCCTCAACTGGTCGATAACGGCCCTAAGCCTAGCGCGGACGCACCGTGACGAGCAGATCGCCCGCATCGACCTGCTGGGTGAGCGGGATGGCAACGCGTTCGATGGTTCCCGCGATCGGTGAGGTGATGGCGGCTTCCATTTTCATGGCTTCGATCGAGGCGACACTCTGGCCGGCTTCGACCGGGGCACCTTCTTCGACCTGCAGGGTGACCACGCCGGAGAAGGGGGCGGCGATCTGGCCGGGCTGATTCGCGTCCGCTTTTTCAGCGATTTTGATTTGCACGGTGATGCTGGTGTCGCGCACGAAGACCGGGCGTAGCTGGCCGTTGAGAATGGTCATGACGGTGCGCATGCCCTTGTCGTCGGCTTCACCGATCGCTTCCAGGCCCACGTAGAGGCGCACGCCCTTGGCGATTTCGACGGCGTGTTCCTGACCCTGCTGCAGCCCGTAGAGGTAGTCGACGGTGTCGATGACGGAGAGGTCACCGTAGGTTTCCCTGATCTGGTCGAACTGGCGCGTCGGTGCCGGAAACAGCAGCTGGTTGAGCATCGCGCGACGTTCGGCGCTCGTGGCCGCAAGCGCGCTGCGTTCCCCCGCGGTGATCTCGGTGACACCGACGCGCACGTTGCGGCCGGCGAGTACCTTGGTGCGGAACGGTTCGGGCCAGCCGCCCGGCAGGTCGCCGAGCTCGCCGGCCATGAAACCGATGACGGAGTCGGGCACGTCGTAGTTGCCCGGATTCTGCTCGAAGTCGGCCGGGTCGGCTTTCACCGCGGCGAGGTAGAGGGCGAGGTCGCCGACAACCTTCGACGACGGCGTGACCTTGGGCACCCGGCCGAGGATGGTGTTCGCGGCGGTATACATGTCTTCGATCAGTTCGAAGTGGTCGGCCAGACCGAGCGCGACGGCTTGGGTGCGCAGGTTCGACAACTGTCCACCGGGAATCTCGTGCGTGTACACGCGGCCGGTCGGTGCGGACAGGCCAGATTCGAACGGGGTGTACAGGGTGCGCACGGCTTCCCAGTAGGGTTCAAGGTCGGTCGTCGCCTTGAGCGAAATGCCGGTATCACGTTCCGTGTGGGCGAGGGCGGCGACGAGAGAGGATGCCGACGGCTGACTGGTCGTGCCCGCCATCGGAGCGGAGGCCACGTCGACGGCGTCGGCGCCGGCGCGCGCCGCTGCGAGCAGCGTGGCGAGCTGGCCACCCGGGGTGTCGTGGGTGTGCACGTGCACCGGCAGGTCAAACCGCTCGCGGAACGCGGCCACGAGCTTCTCGGCGGCGCTCGGGCGGAGCAGCCCGGCCATGTCCTTGATGCCGATCACGTGGGCGCCGCTGGCGACGATCTGGTCGGCCAGACGCAGGTAGTAGTCCAGGGTGTAGAGGTTCTCGGCCGGGTCGAGCAGGTCGCCGGTGTAGCAGACGGCAACCTCTGCCAGCGCGGTGCCGGTGTTCAGCACCGCGTCGATGGCGGGGCGCATCTGCGACACGTCGTTGAGGGCGTCGAAGATGCGAAAGATGTCCACGCCGGTGTCGGTCGCTTCGCGCACGAAGGCGTCGGTCACCTCGGTGGGATACGGGGTGTAACCAACGGTGTTGCGGCCGCGCAGCAGCATCTGCAGGTTGATGTTCGGCAGCGCTTCGCGCAGGCTCGCCAAACGCTCCCACGGGTCTTCCCCGAGGAACCGCAGGGCCACGTCGTAGGTCGCGCCGCCCCAGGCTTCAACCGAGAGCAGCTGCGGCGTCAACCGGGCGACATACGGTGCCACGGCGACGAGGTCTTTCGTACGCACCCGGGTCGCCAACAGCGACTGGTGGGCGTCGCGGAAGGTCGTGTCGGTGACGGCCAGCGCGGTCTGCGCTCGCAGGTCGGCGGCGAACCGGGTCGGGCCGAGCAGCTGCAGCTTCTGGCGCGACCCGTCGGGAGCTGGCTGGGTGGTGTCGAGCTGGGGCAGCTTGTCGCGCGGGTGCACCATCGTGGGCGGCACCCCGTTGGGCTGGTTCACGGTGACCTCGGCGAGCCAGTTGAGAATCTTGGTGCCGCGGTCCTTCGATTCCCGTCCGCGCAGCAGCTCCGGACGCTCGTCGATGAACGAGGTGCTCAGGTCGCCGGCTGCGAAGTCGGGGTCGTCGAGCACGGCCTGCAGGAAGGAGATGTTGGTGGAGACGCCTCGGATGCGGAACTCGGCCAGCGCTCGCTTGGACCGTACAACGGCGGCCGCATAGTCGCGGCCGCGGCAGGTGAGTTTGGCGAGCATCGAGTCAAAGTGCGGGCTGATCTGCGCGCCCGGGTTGATCGTGCCACCATCCAAGCGGATGCCGGCCCCGCCCGGTGAACGGTAGGTGGTGATCTTGCCGGTGTCGGGCCGGAATCCGGCCGCGGGGTCCTCGGTCGTGATGCGGCACTGCAGCGCGGCACCGCGCAGACGGATCTCGCCCTGGGTCAGGCCGATCTGTTCCAGGGTCTCCCCCGCAGCAATGCGAATCTGCGCCTGCACCAGGTCGACATCGGTGACCTCTTCGGTCACGGTGTGCTCGACCTGGATGCGCGGGTTCATCTCGATAAACACGTGCTGCCCGGCGCGTTCGCCGACGGTGTCGAGCAAAAATTCGACCGTGCCAGCGTTGACGTAACCGATCGACCGGGCGAACTTGATCGCGTCGGCGTAGAGCTGCACCCGGATCTCATCGCTCAGGTTTGGTGCCGGAGCGATCTCGATGACCTTCTGGTGACGACGCTGCACCGAGCAGTCCCGCTCGAACAGGTGCACGGTCTCGCCGGAGGCATCAGCCAGAATCTGCACCTCGATGTGGCGCGGGCGCAGTACGGCCGCTTCGAGGAACATTGTGGCGTCACCGAAAGCACTGTTCGCTTCCCGCATGGCCTCTTCGAGGGCTCCACGCAGCTCGTTCTTCTTCGCGACGCGACGCATGCCGCGCCCGCCACCACCGGCGACGGCCTTGGCGAAGATGGGGAAACCGATCTCATCGGCCTGGCTGATCAGCAATTCCACATCGGTCGACGGCTGCGTCGACTTGAGTACCGGAACCCCGGCCGCAATGGCGTGTTCCTTCGCGGTGACCTTGTTGCCGGCCATCTCGAGCACGTCGGCGCCCGGACCAATGAACGTGATCCCGGCCGCTGCGGCAGCGTCGGCGAGCTCCGGGTTCTCCGACAGAAAACCGTAGCCGGGGTAGATGGCATCGGCGCCACACTCCTTGGCTACGCGAATGATTTCGCTGACGTCGAGATAGGCGCGAACCGGATGCCCCACCTCACCGATCTGATACGCCTCATCCGCTTTCAACCGGTGTAAAGAGTTGCGATCCTCGAACGGAAACACCGCCACAGTCTTGGCTCCGAGCTCGTAAGCCGCGCGCATGGCACGGATCGCAATCTCTCCACGGTTGGCAACTAGAATTTTTTCAAACATGCAAGCCTTTCGAGGGCGTACGCGGCGCACAGCTAACGGTTAGGTTCTCTAACACTAGTGAAGGTAACGTTGCTACTCATGCACGTACTCAGCGTAAGTTCCCTTAAGGGTGGTGTCGGCAAGACCACGGTAACCCTTGGTCTGGCTTCTGCTGCCTTCGCCCGTGGCGTGCGAACACTCGTTGTGGATCTTGATCCACAGTCCGATGTATCAACCGGCATGGATATCCAGTTAGCCGGTCGCCTCAACGTCGCCGATGTTCTCACTTCGCCCAAGGAGAAAACCGTTCGCGCGGCTATCGCCCCGAGTGGGTGGACCCGCAACGGTCCCGGCACGATCGACGTTATGATCGGCAGCCCGTCGGCGATCAACTTCGACGGTCCGCACCCGAGCATCCGAGATATCTGGAAGCTCGAAGAAGCCCTCTCGACGATCGAAAAAGACTACGAGCTCGTGCTGATCGACTGCGCGCCCTCCCTGAACGCCCTCACGCGCACGGCGTGGGCCGCGAGCGACCGGGTCGCCGTCGTCACCGAGCCCGGCTTGTTCTCGGTCGCTGCGGCCGACCGTGCGCTACGCGCGATCGAAGAAATCCGTCGTGGGCTGAGCCCGCGACTGCAGCCGCTCGGCATTATCGTGAACCGTGCCCGTACGGCGTCGCTTGAGCACCAGTTTCGGATCAAGGAGCTGCGTGACATGTTCGGACCCCTCGTGCTGAGCCCGCAGTTGCCGGAGCGTACGTCGCTGCAGCAGGCCCAGGGGGCCGCGAAGCCGCTGCACATCTGGCCAGGTGACAGTGCTCTGGAAATGGCGGGCTACTTCGACCAGCTGCTCGACCGGGTGCTGCGCACGGCGCGCATCGGGGAGTACGCCGAGGCACCCGCGGTTTAGCTCGTCCTAAATTTTCGTCGCCATCTGGCTGGGCTGCATGCGCGACTGGCAGGCCAAGCGCGCGCAGCGTGAGCACGATGGGTAGCACGACCGGGGCGGCGCGAACTGCGGGGCGCCCGGGGCGGCAAATTTCTCGGGGCTAGGAGATTTTGCGGGTGGTGCGACGGGCGGCCAGCTCATCCGTGGGGTCGACGGGCTGCATATCGAGCTCGACCAGGCTGGTCTCCACCTCGCGAAGGACTTTGCCGACAGCGATGCCGAAGACGCCCTGGCCGCGGCTGACCAGGTCGATGACCTCGTCGTTGGAGGTGCACAAATAAACGCTCGCCCCGTCGCTCATGAGCGTGGTCTGGGCCAGATCGCTGATGCCCGATTCGCGTAGCTGGTTGACGGCGGTGCGAATCTGCTGCAGGGAGATGCCGGTGTCGAGCAGACGTTTAACGAGCTTGAGCACCAGAATGTCGCGGAAGCCGTAGAGGCGCTGGGAGCCGGAGCCGGCCGCGCCGCGCACTGTTGGTTCAACCAGGCCGGTGCGGGCCCAGTAGTCGAGCTGGCGGTAGCTGATGCCGGCGGCGCGGGAGGCGACAGCGCCCCGATAGCCGGAGTTCTCATCAAGCTCGGGCATGCCATCGGTGAACAGCAGTCCTAAAGAGTAACGCGAAGCGTCAGCATCAGGCTTGAGCTCACTCATAGGGTTTGCCTCTCGGGGGTTACGTCGTGCGGTGGCTGAATGCTTCGATTGTGCGAGCATCAGACACTGTGGTGCGGAATTGAACTTGCGTGCGGTGGTGTTGGCGTGCGGTGGTGCTAGTTTGCGAACATCTTGCTGTGACGATTCCCTCTACGGTACCGAGGTGCGGGGCTTGCAGGCCTGACATTCGCGTGACCGGTTTGGCGTGTCGGTCGAGCGGCCAGAGCCGCAGGTGAGCGACTGACTCCAGACGACAACTTCGCCGCTTTGTGCCGGAGTCAGTCTACGACCTACTGAGTCAGTCGGCCCAGCGCGGAGCGAATCAGGCTGCCGCGGATGACCTCGAGCTGGCCGGCGATCTCGACGGCCATTTCCGCGGCCTTGGCCCGGCTCGAGGCGTCTTTGCGGCGCGCGAGCGGCACGAGGGCGCTTTCGATGAGTCCGAGTTCGCGTTCGGCGGCCCCGCGAAAGCCACGGAGGTGGCGCGGCTCGATGCCGCTGCGCTGCAGCTCGACCAGGGCGCGCAGCACGGGCAGAACGCCGTCACCGTAGTGCTCGGCGGGCAGGATGATGGAGGCGGAGACGGCGTCGTGCAACAGGGTCGCGGACGCGCCGGCCTCGCGCAGGAGTTCGTCGCGGGTGAGGCGACGCACGGTTCCGAGCATCGACGGCCCCGGGGCGGTTCCGCCCGGCAGCGCGGGCGACAGGCCGGCATCCAGGTCGTCGAGATAGGAGCGGATGACTTTCAACGGCAGGTACTGATAGCGCTGCATCGACAGAATCAGTCTCAGACGGTCGACGTCACTGGTGCAGAACTTGCGGTAGCCGGATTCCGTGCGGGCCGGAAAGACGAGCCCCTGTTCTTCCAGGAAGCGCAGCTTGGACGGGGTCAGGTCGTTGAATTCCGGGGTGAGGCGTGCCAAAACTTGCCCGATGCTGAGCAGCGGCGCCGATCCGGGGACGTGAGCTTTCGCCGCCGACACAGACACGGACCGGGCCTGGGCGGAATTTGCCGCCACTACTCGCTCGCCGCGCGGGCGAGGTCGAGGCGCGAGGCGTAGAAGGTGAGGCGGAACTTGCCAACCTGCACCTCGGCGCCATCCGTCAGCGCAGCGGTTTCGATGCGCTCACCATCGAAATAGGTGCCGTTGAGCGAGCCGAGGTCTTTCACCGCGAAGGCGGTCCCGTTACGCAGGAACTCGGCGTGACGGCGCGACACTGTGACGTCATCGAGGAATATATCGGCGTTGGGGTGGCGACCGACGCTCGTGAGATCGGCGTCGAGTAGAAATCTGGCCCCGGCGTTGGGTCCGCGCCGAACGACCATGAGAGCCGATCCGGAGGGCAGCGCCGCAATGGACTCCTGCTCTTCAGCCGTCACGTTCGAGTCGATCGACGCGATCTGGGCGGCGAACTCCTGGCTGAAGTTCATCGTCGTGTCGGTGCTGAGCATGTCGTGCACCGTCGTGGATTCGCCGGGCATTCCGCTGTCGGAGGATGCTGGGGTGGACTGCGCCTTGCTGGGCATTGCTTCGCCTGTCGTCGGGTTCTCTGGCTGATCTGTGGGCACGGGCTCGTTCTGCTCGTCGGAACTATGCTTTCCGGATAGATCGACCATCATGCACCTCCTATCCTTCCAGCGTATCGGAAGATACACCCTCAAGGACCCTGGGCAGCCGAATCACGCGCATCGTTTCAATGGCGTAGATGATGCCTGCCCACCAGTAGACGAAAGCACCCCAGATGGCGAAAGCCCACCCCACCGGCTGCGACCACCATTCCAATTGCGGAAAGGCCTGCCCGAGCATGATCATCGGCAGGGCGTAGAACAGGCAGAAGGTGGCCACCTTGCCCAGCTGGTGTACCGGCAGCGGGCCGAAACCGAAGTTCGCGAGGATGATTCCGAGGACCAGCAGGAACACGTCGCGTCCGAGGACGACCAGAACGATCCACCACGGCACGAGGTCACGCCAGGCCAGCCCGATCAGCGCGGCGAAAATATAGAGGCGATCCGCGGCGGGGTCCAGGAGCTGGCCGAGCCGGGTGATCTGATGCCAGCGGCGGGCGAGAAAGCCGTCGAGCCAGTCGGTAAAACTGGAGATGCTGAGCACGACGAGAGCCCAGGCATCCGCTCCCTGGGCGAGCAGCACGAGGAACACCGGCACCAGAAGCAGGCGCAGAAAGCTGAGCACGTTGGGCAGGGTCAGCACCCGATCGCTGACGACTCCGTTCGCTGCCCCTGTCACATTGCTGAGTCTATCGAGACGAGACGCGATCAGCGGAGCCGCCCGCGCAGGGCCGGCCAGCTTGAGGCGAAACCGGGGTGGAGTTCGAGCGCGCTCACGGCATCGGACGATACCCAGCGCAGGGCGATGCTTTCCTGATCGCTGATGACGGGTTCGAATTCTTCAATCGCCTCCACCACAACGGTGGTGTACGACCAGAAACCCAGGTCGAAGAGGGAGGTGAACTTGAGCTGCACCAGATCGGCGGGTACGCCAGCCTCCTCTCGGGCTTCGCGCAGGGCGGCCTCGATCGCTGACTCGTTCTCGTGGCGGGCACCCCCCGGCAGGCCCCAGGTGTCACCGAAATGACTCCAGACCGCACGGTGCTGCAGCAACACACCGAGGCGTGGGTGGTGCACGAGCAGTCCGGCCGCGCCGAATCTGCCCCAATATTTTCGGCCGTCGGGTGCGTGCACCCACGCGTCACCGCTGTCACGGTTCGGTGCCGGCTGCGGGAGGGCCGACCCACGCGGGTCGGTCAGGTCAGCGCCCGAACTCTCAGTCATGCACTAAGCATGCCCGTCCCCGGCGAGAAAACGAATTCATCCGCTCTAAATGGATATGATCGCGTGCACGGGGGCGGTACCGAGACGCAGACGACCGTGCAGCTCGGTGAGTTCGAGCACGACGCCGACGCCGGTCGGGATGTAACCGGCCCGTTCGATCAGGCGTGTGGTGGCCGCGATGGTGCCACCGGTCGCGAGCACATCATCGAGGATGAGCACACGGGTACCCGCCGGAAGCTGACCGATTTCGAGTTCGAGCCGGGCCGAACCGTATTCGAGGTCGTATTCTTCGGTTAACACCGTGCCGGGCAATTTGCCGCCCTTACGCACGGCGAGGACGGCCACGTTGGCGGCGTAACCGACGGCCGCGGCCAGCAGAAAACCGCGCGCTTCGATGCCGGCGACGGCGTCAAAGCGCCCGCGGTGCTGGTCGGCCAGGTCGTCGATGATCGCGCGAAACGCAGCGGCATCGGCGAAGACCGGATTGAGGTCGCGGAACAGGATGCCCGGCTGGGGAAAATCGGGGTATGAGGCCAGGAGGGCCTCGACGTGCGCGGCAGCCGACAACGGCGACGAGGGCAGCGGGGAGAGTTGAGTCACTGATTCATCTTAACCGGATGACCGGGCTGCGACTGCTTCCTAGGACGTGACCGTGCCGTTGGGCAGCTTCTCCGCAGAGGGCATGACGGCGATCGCGCTCATCGCGTCGAGAAAACGCACCACGGCCAGCTGCTGGTCAGCGGTGAGCTCGAGGGCGACCTGCATCAGCTGGTCGTGCGTTCCCGCCAGCGCTTGGCGCATTTCTTCATGCGACGACTGGCTGGCAAAGAGTCGTTGCGCCCGACCATCGTCGGGGTTTACCTCGCGGCGAATGTGACCGGAGGCCGAGAGCCTCGAGAGGAGCTTCGCGGTGGCTGCCGACGAAATGCTGAGAAATTCGCTGAGATCTTTGGGGCTGGCTACCCGGTGCTGGCGTTCGCAGGCGATCAGGTGACGAATGGCCATCAGGTCCGTTTCGTTGACGCGCATCTCCGCCTGGGCTCGATGACGCATGGCGGCGTCGGCCACTCGAAACCGGCGCACGGCACGTAAAACTTCTAAAGCCGAAGAAACCCCCATTTTCTTAGGGTCATACCAGTACGCACCCTGCGCTGGGGGTTTACGCTCATCGTGGGACATAAGCCCATGGTAACGTGGGCAGTCGCTAACTTGGTTAGTTATTTAATTGTTAATCAGCTTGAACCGAGAAGGGAAGCCCCCGTGCAGACCGCCGACGCTCTTGACGAACGTGTGATCCTTCTCGACGACGAGGGACGTCACATCGGCACCGCGCCTAAGCACAGCATGCACGGATCAGATACCGTGCTGCACCTGGCCTTCTCCTGCTACGTTTTCAATTCGCTCGGCGAAGTACTCGTTACCCGCCGGGCCTTGAGCAAAAAAGCCTGGCCGGGAGTGTGGACCAACTCGTTCTGTGGGCATCCGCTGCCCGCCGAACCGCTCACGCAGGCGGTCGAACGCCGGGCCAGTTACGAACTCGGGCTTCAGATTGAAGCGATCGACCTGGCCCTGCCCCTGTTCCGCTACCGCGCCACGGACAGCAGCGGCATCGTTGAGAACGAGATCTGCCCGGTCTATCTGGCCAGAACCGACCAGGAACCGACGCTGAACCCCGACGAAGTGGCCGAATACGTCTGGACCCGCCCGGCGGATCTGTACCGCGCGATCACCGACGCCCCGTGGGCGTTCAGCCCGTGGATGGCCTTGCAGGTGCACGAGCTGGACAGTTTTCGTGCTTGACACCGTTCCGGCGGGCGTCGAGACCGAACTGACCCGGTTCTTCGCTGCAGCGCGCCTGCGAGCGACCGATTACGGCGAACACTATGTGGCACTGTGGGATTCGCTGGAACAGGCCAGCAGTGGCGGTAAACGCGTGCGCCCGGCGCTGGTTTTGGCAGCCTACGCCGGTTTCGGCGGCCGCGACCAGTCCCTCGTCGCTCCGGTCGCTGTGAGCTTTGAACTGCTGCACACGGCGTTTGTCATTCACGACGACGTTATCGACCGTGACCTGGCCCGCCGAGGGGTGGCCAACATCGCCGGCCGGTTCAACGACCGCGCCCTGACGCACGGCGCCGCCGCCGATCAGGCCGGGGTCTGGGCTGTGGCCGCTGCCATTCTCGCCGGCGACCTCGCGCTCAGCGAAGCGCACCGTGCGCTCGCCAAACTTCCCGTCGACGTGCGCACCCGGTTGCGCCTGCTGGACCTGCTCGACCGAGCCGTGTTCGTCTCGGCGGCCGGGGAGCTGGCCGACGTCACCAACAGCTCGGCGCGGCATCCGCTCACCGTGGCCGAGGTCATCACCACCCTCGAGAACAAGACCGCCGTGTACTCGTTTGAAGCGCCGCTGCAGGCCGGGGCCGTGTTGGCAGGGGCATCGGCCGAAGCGATTCGTCTGCTTGGGCGCTACGGGCGCCTTGTTGGCGTGGCGTTTCAACTCACGGACGACCTGCTCGGGGTGTTCGGCGATCCGGTGAAGACCGGCAAGAGCGTGACGGCTGACCTGCGGGAGGGCAAGCAGACCGCTCTAATCGCCCACGCTGGAGGCACAGAGAGCTGGTCGCTCATTGCGCCGTACCTCGGCAAGATCGACCTGAGCGATGAGGAAGCCGAGCGGGCCCGCGAACACCTGCGGGCCTGCGGCGCGAAGGCGGCCGCTGAAGGGCTCGCCTACGACCATTCCCGACTGGCTATTGAAGCCCTCGACCCGGCCGTCATTCCCGCTGAGCTACGGGCGAGTCTGACCGAGCTGGCCGGCGCCGCCGTTAACCGGGCCCGGTAATGGGACCGCTAATGGGACCGCTGCGAACGTCGCCGCGAACGAGCGACACTCAGACCAACCTGAACAAGTACGCGAAAACGGCACGGGCCAGTTCGACGACCGTGATCGGCCAGTACTCCACCTCGTTCGGGCTCGCTGCCCGCCTGCTCGACTCCCGGGTGCGCACTCCCGTGCGTACGATCTACGCCCTCGTGCGCATCGCCGACGAAATCGTCGACGGTGCCGCCAGCGAGGCCGGAGTCCCGGTCCACGAGCAGCGCCAGCTGCTGGACGAGCTCGAACTCGAGACCGAGCGGGCGATCGTGCGCGGCTACAGTACCAATCTCGTCGTGCACGCCTTCGCCGCGACGGCGCGGGAGTCGGGCATCGATTCCAGCCTGATCGGGCCGTTCTTCGCGTCGATGCGACGTGACCTGGACCCGGCACCGTTCACGGCCGAGGGCGTCGCCGAGTACATTTACGGCTCGGCCGAGGTGATCGGGCTGATGTGCCTGCGCTGTTTCGTGCAGGACTCACCGCGCACCGCTGCCGAACTCGCCGTACTCGAAGAGGGTGCCCGCCATTTGGGCGCGGCCTTTCAGAAGATCAACTTTCTGCGGGACCTGTCCTGTGACCGTGAGGAGCTCGGCCGCAACTACTTTCCGGGGATTGATCCGCTGAACCTGACCGACGCGGAGAAAACCGTGATCCTCGACGACATCGACGCTGACCTGGCCATCGCCAGCGGCGTGCTGCCGATGTTGCCGCCCGGCTGCCGCCGCGCCGTCACAGCAGCCCAGGGCCTGTTCACCCGGCTGTCCCACCGGCTGCGGTCGACCCCGGCCGACCAGCTACTGCGCGCCCGCATACGGGTGCCCGACGGAGAGAAACTGATGATTGCCCTAAACGCCACCCTCGGCCGCGGTGCGTGGAAGCGATGACCCGCACCATCGTGATCGGCGGCGGTATCGCCGGTCTGGCCAGCGCTGCCCTGCTCGCCAGGGAAGGCCACGACGTGACCCTGCTCGAGGCGCGCGCGCAACTCGGCGGGCGGGCCGGGGTCTGGGAAACCGACGGTTTTCGCTTCGACACTGGGCCGTCCTGGTATCTCATGCCGGAGGTATTCGAGCATTTCTACCGCCTGTTCGGCACTGACGCAGCGGAGCAGCTCGACCTTGTGAAGCTGGATCCCGGATACCGCGTGCGCTTCGAGGGTGACCCGACTCCGGTGGATGTGCTCGCCGACCGGGCCGCCAACATCCGCTTGTTCGAATCGGTGCAACCGGGCGCTGGCCGTGCGCTCGACCGCTACCTCGATTCGGCGACCGAGACCTACGACATGGCCGTGAAACGGTTTCTGTACTCGAGCTATGAATCGTTCCGGCCGTTCCTGGTGCCCGATGTACTGCGGCGCCTGGGGCGGTTGGCCCGCCTGTTGCTGCAACCGTTGAACAAATTCGTGGCCGGCTACGTCACCGACCCTCGGCTGCGCCAGATTCTCGGCTACCCGGCTGTTTTTCTGGGGTCGGCACCGAACCTGACCCCGTCCATGTACCACCTCATGAGTCATCTCGACCTCGCCGACGGTGTGCTCTACCCGCAGGGCGGTTTCGGAACACTCCTGGACAGCATCGCCGCGATCGCCAGCGCCGAGGGAGTTCGGATCGTCACAGACGCGCGGGTCACCGCGATTCGGGTGACCGACGACCGGATGATCGCCGGAGTGACCTACGTTGATGAGGCCGGCCAGATCGTGCGCCTCGACGCCGACAACGTCGTCTCCGCCGCCGACCTGCACCACACCGAAACCGAACTGGTACCGGCCGAACTGCAGACCTATTCCCAGCGCTGGTGGGACAAGCGGGTGTCTGGGCCCGGGGCGGTGCTGGTCATGCTTGGCGTGACCGGGGAACTCCCCCAGCTGAAGCACCACTCGCTGTTCTTCACGACGGACTGGGGCAAGAACTTTGGCCAGATCTTCGGCAAGCACCCCTCGGTGCCTTCGCCGGCGTCGCTCTACGTCTGCATGCCGAGCGCCACGGACGCCTCGGTAGCGCCGACCGGTCACAGCAACCTGTTCGTGCTGGTGCCTGTGCCGCCCGACGTGAACCTCGGGCACGGCGGAATCAACGGCGCCGGTTCGCGGGCGATCGAACTGATCGCGGACGCTGCGATCGAGCAGGTCTCGCGCTGGGCCGGAATCAGTGACCTGGCCGACCGCGTCGTGGTGCGGCGCACCGTCGGCCCGGCCGACTTCGCCGACGACCTCAACTCGTGGAAGGGCGGTGCTCTCGGCCCCGCGCACACCCTGCGGCAGAGCGCCTTCCTGCGCGGCTCGAACATGTCAAAGAAGATCTCGGGCCTCTACTACGCAGGCGGCACCACTATTCCCGGCATCGGCCTGCCGATGTGCCTGATCAGCGCCGAAATTCTGCTCAAGCGGATGCGCCACGACACCTCGACCGGACCGCTCGCGGAGCCGTTGCCGCCCCGGCCGACGCGGGCACCTGGGAGCCCCGTGGAGTCTGCGCACGAACGGTCGTGAGTGTTCTGTACCTGCTGACGCTGTTGTTCTCCCTCGCGGGAATGATCGTGCTGGACTGGCGCTTTCGTTTGTTCTTCTGGCGCTCCCCCGGCAGGGCGGCCCTCGTACTCGGCGCAGGGGTGTTGTTCTTTCTCGCCTGGGACCTGCTCGGCATCGGCCTGGGCATCTTCTACCGGGGTGACACGGTACTGATGACCGGTCTGCAGTTGGCGCCGGAACTGCCGCTTGAGGAGCTGTTCTTTCTTACCTTTCTCTGCTATCTCACCATGAACCTGGTGCAGGGCGCCCGGCTGGTACTGCACCGGAGGGCGGTGTGACCTACCTGCTGCTGAACGGCGTCTTTCTTGTACTCGCCGCCCTGCTGGCCGTCGTCGCGGTGCTGCGCCGCTTAATCTCGGCCCGTTTCATCGCCGCGGTCGCGGTTGCCCTCACGCTGACTCTGCTGCTCACGGCCGTATTCGATAACCTGATGATCGGGGCTGGTCTGTTCAGCTATGACCCGGAGCACATTTCGGGCCTGTTCGTCGGTCTCGCCCCGATCGAAGATTTCGCCTACCCGCTGGCCGCGGCGATCCTGCTTCCGGCCCTGTGGCTGCTGGTGGGCGGTACTACGTTAGGACGAACGGATGACTGAGCAGCTCGGCACGGCAGGATGGAAGTCCCGGCAGGTCGTGCTTTCGTCGCGACCGCTCAGCTGGATCAACACCGCCTTTCCCTTCGCCGCGGCCTATGTCGTGACGACCGGGCGCATCGACGCTCTGCTGATCGTGGGCACGCTGTTCTTTCTGATTCCGTACAACCTGCTGATGTACGGCATTAACGATGTTTTCGACTACGAGTCCGATCTGCGCAACCCCAGGAAGGGCGGCGCTGAAGGCGCCCTGCTGCATCCAGCCCTGCACCGCACGGTGATTGCCGCGGGGGTTTTGAGCGCGGGCATTGTGGGCGGGGCGATGGTCGTGCTGGCGGGGGCTGGGCATCCGCTGTCGTGGGTGGTACTGGTCGTGAGCCTGTTCGCGGTCGTGGCTTACTCGGTGCGCGGGCTGCGCTTCAAGGAACGGCCCATTCTCGACTCCATCACATCGAGCACCCACTTCGTCAGCCCGGCGGTCTACGGCCTTGCGGTGGCCGGCGCCACGATCAACTTCGGGTTGCTCGCGCTGCTGGGGGCGTTCTTTCTGTGGGGCATGGCCAGTCATGCCTTCGGAGCGGTGCAGGACGTCGAACCCGACCGCCAGGCCGGGATCGCGTCGATCGCCACGGCGCTGGGCGCCTGGCCGACGGTGCGGCTGGCAATCACGTTCTGGGCTCTGGCCGGCCTGCTCATGCTCGCGACACCGTGGCCGGGGCCGCTCGCCGCCGTGCTGGCGGTTCCGTATATTCTCGCGGCGCTGCCGTTCTGGTCGGTCAGTGACGCCGACTCGGAAATAGCCAACCGCGGCTGGAAACGGTTTCTCTGGCTCAATTTCTTTACCGGTTTTGTCGTGACCATGCTGCTGATCTACTCGGTACGGCAGGGCGCCTGAGTCCTTCTATTACAGTGAATGGATGGAGCTTACTTCTGCCCGCGTCGACAGCTGGAGCTGGGGCGTGCGCCTGTACAAGACCCGCTCGATGGCCACGGCCGCCTGCCGGGCCGGGCACGTGCGGGTGAACGGCGACAAGGCCAAGGCCGCTCAGGCCCTGCACATCGGGGACGAGGTGCGCGTTCGAAACGACGGCTTCGACCGGGTGCTGATCGTGTCGCGTCTCGTCGTCAAACGGGTCGGCGCTGTCGTTGCCGCCGAGTGTTACGTCGACAAGACTCCCCCGCCGCCGCCGCGCGAAGAGGTGGCCCTGGTGCCGATGCGCGACCGCGGCGCCGGGCGGCCGACGAAGCGCGAGCGCCGGGAGATCGACGAACTGCGCGGGCACGTCAACGAATGACGCGGTAAAAAACTGCTGCTGGTCGCCGCTTCAAACCCGCTTTGGCGGGTGTGGCCGAGCAGGCTTGGCTGCGGCGTCCGTCGCAGCAAGAGGCTGCACCGAGGGCGGCTGGGCCGACTGTAGCGGGGCCGACTGTAGTGGGGCCGACTGCAAAGCTGCGAGGGCACCGAGCGAACGCTTGATGCGCTCTTCCGCCTCGGTGTCGATGTGACTGGCAGCGAGGTTGGCTTCGCTGACCGCGCGAAGAACCTCGTCACGCTGAATCTTCACGCCGCGGGGTGCGTCGATCCCGATGCGCACACTGTCGCCGCGGGCGTCGAGCACGGTGATGACGATATCGTCACCGATGAGGATCTTTTCCCCCGGTTTGCGTGTCAGAACGAGCATTCTTCCAGCCTACCGTTCGCGTTCGCGCGGTCGGGTCTTGGGCGCTGCCGCCCGACGACCGGTCGGCGCCGCGGCCACCCGGCCATCCATCCACTCCACCGGCAGTCCGAGGTCGTCGACCGTGGCCGGCGAGGTGGTGAACTGGCGTCCGAGAGCGGCCACGGCGTGCACCGGAACGGTGCCGACGACCATGTTGACCCAGCGGATGGTGTCCTCGGCTTTTCGACTCGCATCAACAACCACCCAGACCTGGTCGGCGCCAAGCGCGAGGAGCGCTGCCGACCGGGAGACCGAGTCGGAGGCCGGGTCGAGGCCGTAGGCAATGAAGGTGCTGTGCCCAATCTCGACCCCGTGAGCCCTGGCCAATACGGCACCGCGCCGATCATCGACGCGCTCGATCGTGTTCTCGATCAGGGTGCCAGAAATGCGAAGCTCCCCCGCGCCGGCAACCCGCAACATCAGGCGAGCGATCGTGATTGGATCGTCCTCCAGCCCGACGATGAGTACCAGGTCTCCGGCCCGCGTCAGCGGTGCCGGCACCGGCGGGCGGGCGAGCACGGGTGCTCCGGCCGGACCGGCCGGGTTGAGGTACCCGGGGGACGTCGGGTTGGTTACAGGGTTGGGCACACTCTTGGGCACAGAGTCGGGCACAGGGTTGGGCACAGCCGCCCGGCCCGTGGCGAAGGTGAGCTCATCCATGAGCTTGGCGAACCCCTCAGAGTCCGTCGACAGCTGCGGCGACGCCGGGGCGGGGTACATCTCGGCTTCGGCTTCATCAGCGGTATCCAGCAGCGCGGCTATGCCAAGCCGGGCCGAGATGTCCAGGCCGGCGTGGGCTGACTTTTTGCGCTGGGCCGTCTCCATGACTTCTACGATGATTTCATAGTGCTGCCGCGCAAAGAATCCGCGAATGCCCCCGACGGTGACCCGCTCGGCAGCAATGATGGTGGCGTTGGCACCGTGCTCGGCGGCGACGCGCTCCTGCAGCTCGCGCAGGCTAGGCCCCTCAAGCAGAAATCGTTTCGGCTCCACGGACCACACCCACTGTCTCAATGGTCACATTCGCCGACGTTACTTCCTGGTACGACAATACCGGCAGTCCGCCGGTCTGAGTGGAGATGAGGCGGCGAATGGCCGGCCGAAGCGCAGGCGCGCACACCAACACCGCGGTCTGACCGCTGGCCTCAACCTTGGCTACCGACGTGCGTACCGAGGCGAGCACGGTCTCAAGGCGCGAGGGATCCATCAGAATCTGGGTACCAGAATCAGACGGTCGCAGCCCCTCAAGCATGGCTTGTTCCAGGGTCGGCTCGATCATGATCACGCGCAGCAGGCTGCCCTCCAGGTACTGTGCCGTCAGTGCCGGGCCCAGCGCCTGGCGGGCAGCTTCGACCAGTCCTTCCGCATCGTTGGATGCCTTGGCGCGCAGCGAAAGGGCCTCATAGATGCGCGGTAGATCGTTGATCGGAATCTGCTCAACCAGTAGGCCCTGCAACACTCGCTGCACCTCAGCCAGCGAGAGCAGGCCGGGAATGAGATCGTCCACGGCCGACGGATTGACCTGTTTGACGCCGTCCGTGAGTACCCGCACATCTTCGCGGGTGAGCAGGCGCGCCGCATTCGTGGTGATGATCGAGGACAGATGGGTGACGACGACCGAGACCCGGTCGATCACGGTAGCACCGGCCATTTCGGCACTGTGCCTCATTTCGCTCGGAACCCATTTGCCAGCCAGGCCAAACACCGGCTCGATCGTGACCTGCCCGGGCAGGGCATCGAGCGCATCGCCGAGAGCGAGCACCTTGCCCGCCGGAGCGAGGCCTCGCCCATATTCGACGCCGGCGATGCGAATGACGTAGGTCGACGATGGCAAGTCGACGCTGTCACGCGTGCGCACCGGCGGTACGACGACGCCGAGATCCATCGCGATCTTGCGCCGCAGACCCCGTACCCTGGCCAGCAGGTCGTCGCTGGCGCCCGAGACCAGGTCGACGAGGTCGGGTGAGAGCATGATCTCGAGTGCGTGAACGCGCATCTGCTCGATCAGATCTTCGGTCGTGTCGGTTTGTGGAGCACTCTTCTCCGAGGCGGTGGTGGCCGCGATGCTCGCCTGTTTGGTGATCTCACCCGCTTTGATGCGCTGGGCGATGAGGATAAGCGCCATGCCGACGATCAGGAACGGCAGTACCGGCATGCCGGGAATGAGGGCCATCAGCACTGCGGCGGCGCCGGCGATGGTCAGTGCGTTGCGGGACTGCGTCAGTTGAGCGGATGCGGTCGACCCGATGTCGGTCTCAGCGTTTGACCGCGTGACGATCATGCCGGTAGAGACCGCCATGAGTAGTGCCGGAATCTGCGTGACGAGGCCGTCGCCGATGGTCAGCAGGGCGTAGGTGTTGACGGCCTCGCCAATCTCCAGGCCGCGCTGGAGCATGCCAATGGCGATGCCACCGATGATGTTGATGATGATGATGATGAGGCCGGCGATCGCGTCGCCCTTGACGAACTTCGATGCGCCGTCCATTGCGCCATAGAAGTCGGCTTCGGCCGACACCTCCGCGCGTCGATCCTTAGCCTCGGCATCGGTGATCAGACCGGCGTTCAGGTCGGCATCGATGGCCATCTGCTTGCCGGGCATGGCGTCGAGGGTGAATCGGGCCCCCACCTCTGCAACACGTTCGGCACCCTTCGTGACGACAACGAACTGAATGACGACCAGGATCAGAAAGATGACCGCGCCAATAATGATCGAGCCGCCGACGGCGACGTGCCCGAACGCCTCAATAACCTGGCCGGCGTAGCCTTCGCCGAGGACCAGCCGGGTGGATGCCACGTTGAGACCGAGACGAAACAGGGTCGCGACCAGGAGCAGCGAGGGAAAGACCGAGAAGTCCAGTGGCTTCTTCACGAACATCGTCGTGAGCAGGGTGACCAGGCCAAGCATAATGTTCAGGATGATCAGGATGTCGAGCAGACCGGCGGGAATCGGCACGACCAGCAGCAGAATAATGCCGACCACGCCGACCGGAACGGCGAGCTTGATGAGATTGCGATTCACGAACGGCCTCCGGCAGTCTGCGGTGATGATGATGACGATGATGACGATGACGATGACGATGACGATGACGCGGCAGCGAGTGCGCTCATCGTGTGCGTACCCGCGGAGCTCCCCCGCTTCTGCAGGGCCATGACAAAGGCGAGCACCCTGGCCACAGCGTTGTACAGTTCGGTCGGAATCTCGTCGCCGATTTCGCACGCCGCGTGCAGTGCTCGCGCGAGCGGTACATCCTGCACGATCGGTACCTGGTCGGTCTCGGCCTGAACGCGAATGCGGGCAGCGACATGGCCGACGCCCTTGGCCACCACGCGCGGTGCCGATTTGCCCGGCTCATATTTGAGAGCGACAGCCACGTGGGTGGGGTTGACCAGCACGACGTTGGCATCGGTGACCGAGGCGATCATTCGGTTGCGACTCATCATCAATTGGCGGGAACGACGCTGCGATTTGATCAACGGGTCGCCCTCAGAGGCCTTGTTCTCGTCTTTGACCTCTTTTTTGGTCATCATCGTTTTCTTACGATTGCGTTTCATGATGACAAAAATGTCGGCGGCAGCCAGTACGAGGCCGGCCGCGACGGCCGCTTGCAGCAGCGCGGCAGTTCCGCTGCCCGCGGCGAGGAGCAGCTCCGATACCGGCAGTCCCCCCGCGGTCAAGAGCACCGGCATCAGACCCTGAATCACCGAGTACAGCACAAACCCGACGGCGGCCGTCTTGGCGAGCACCTTCACGCCCTCCCAAAGAGCCTGGGTGCCAAAGACACGTTTCATGCCCGTGACGAGGTTGAACTGCTCATACTTTCCGGTGAACTTCTTAAAGTGGATGCCGCCCTGCAGCGCCGCTCCGCCCAGCACGACAACGAGTACTACGACGAAAAATGGCGTCAGAATATCGGTTAACGAGGCCAGCCCGTTACCGAGGGCTTCCACCGCCACGCTCGGATCCGGATTACTCGCCAGGGTGTTGATGAGATACATCTGGTCGGTACCCGCCGCAGCGCCCGCCGAGATCGTGACGGGCAGCATAACCCCGGCGGCGCCCACGCCGAGCCAGGCGGTGACGTCCTGCGACTTTGACAGCTCGCCCTTTTCACGAACCCGCTTCATGCGTTTCTGGGTAGCTTGTTCCGTCTTTTCGCCGGAATCAGCGTCAGACAATTACCTCACCCCCATGAGCGCGTCGAGCGCCTGCCCGGTGAGGGACGAAACAATGCGCGGCAGGGCAACGAACACCGTCGCGGCGAGGCTCAGCGTGATGAGAATCTTCAGCGGAAATCCGAGCGCAAACGCGTTGAGCGCGGGGGCGACCCGCGTGAGCAGGCCGAGGCCGGCATCCGCTAAAAAGAGCACGACCAGCAGGGGGCCGGCGATCTGCACGGCAGCGAGAAACATCTGGGTCGTGGCGGCGATCATGGCCTGGGCCGGTGCAGCCAGGTCGATTCCTGAGCCGAGCGGAATGGCGGTGTAGCTGCGAAACAGGCCACCGAGAACCAGCTGATAGGCGCCGGAGGCGAACATCAATGCGAGGGCGGTCATCTGGAACAGGCGGGTGAACTGGGCGCCGTTGACCATGGACTGGGGGTCGAAGCCCTGCGCCATCTGAAATCCGCTGAACATGTCGATGAGGCCACCGGCAGACTGCACGGCGGCAAAGACCAAATAGACGAGAAAACCCAGGGTAGCGCCGACCAGAATTTCCAGGATCAGGGCACCGACGAACCCGGCGGTGTTCTGCGAGACGTAGCCGGCGGTGACCCGCGGCGATACGGCCAGGGCCAGTCCGATGGCGAGCATGGCTTTGATCCGTGCCGGAAATGCGCGGTAGGAGAAGGGAGGAGCGACGACCAGGAAGGCGACCATGCGAACGCCGGCGAGCATGACCGCTTCGATCCAGGCGAAATTGAGGTTGAACTCCACGTCAGCCGCCGCCGAGCAGTGACGGAATCTTTTCGAACATCGAGTTGGTAAACGCCACCGACTCGGCGATCATCCAGTGGCCGCAGATGAGCAGGGCCAGGGCGACGGCCACCGCCTTCGGCACGAACGACAGCGTGACTTCCTGAATTTGGGTGATCGACTGCAGCAGCGAGATCGCGAAGCCAACAACGAGGGCCGTGATCAGTACCGGGGCAGACAATTTTGCAGCGAGAATCAGCGCCTGCAGGCCGATATCGAGCACCGCATTGGTGTTCATGTGTTCAGCTGATAACTGCCGATGAGGCTCGTGATGATGAGCCCCCAGCCATCGACAAGCACGAACAGCAAAATTTTGAAGGGGAGCGAGATCATGACCGGCGGCAGCATCATCATGCCCATCGACATCAGCGCAGCCGAGACGACGATGTCGATGACCAGAAACGGAATGAAGATGACGAAGCCGATGATGAACGCGGCGCGCAGTTCAGAGATCATAAACGCCGGGATGAGGGTTAGCAGGGTGACGTCGTTGGGATTGTCGGGATTGGGCTGATCGGCGGCCCTGGTCATCAGCGCGAGGTCTTCCCCGCGCGTGTTGGCGAGCATGAATTGTCGCAACGGCTCAGAACCCAGATTGAGCGCATCGGTGAAGTTGAGCGAACCGTCCAGGTAAGGCTGCAGGGCCACGGTGTTGATGTCGGTCAGTACCGGCGCCATGATGAACAGCGACAGAAACAGTGCCAGTCCCGCGAGCACCTGGTTCGGTGGGATCGACGGCAGTGCCAGGGCGTTACGGGTCATGGCGAGCACGACGAAAATCTTCGTGAAGCTCGTCATCATGAGCAGCAGCGCCGGTGCAACCGAGAGCAGGGTGATGCCCAGCAGCGTGACGATCGCCGATGAAGGGGCACCGTCTGGCCCGTTGATGTCGACGCTGAGCCCACCGCCACCGGTGTCGCTCGGATCGGTCGGATCGGTCGGCAGGGTGGGGTCGACGGGGCTGTCCGGCATTGCCGGATCAACGGGCAGGGCGTGCACGACGCTCACGCTCAACCAAACCAGGGCCGCGGTGATGACGATGACCGACAGAATTAGCAGGCCGAGACGGGCGGAGGTCTGCCGGCTCACGGCGCGGTTTGCCGCGGTATTCACCGTCCCTGCCGAAGCAGTGCGGCGGTCTGACGCCACGTCGACGGCGACAGAATCGACCCGGCTAGCCCAGCTGGCCTGGCGGCCGTCGGTACCGCGGCTGCGTCATCCGCTGTGGCCGCTGCCAGTGATCGGGCAAAGGCGGTGCCGGCACTATCGGGGCTGCCGAGTGCCGCAACCGCGGCGTCGAGGGTGGACGGAGAGACGGAAACGAGGGACTTTTCGTGCAGCACGGTCACGGCCTGTTCGGTCACGCCGAGGACGAGACGCGTACCATCGACCTCAACGACGACGACGGATGCCTTCTGCCCGATGGGCTGACGGCCCACGACGGTCACAGGGTTGATACTGCCCTTGGCCAGCACCCCCCGCGACAGGCGTCGTTGCAGGTACCAGAGCAGCGCAAGTACCACGCCCAGGGATAGGACGACGCGCACCGCAACAATAAGGGTGTCCACTTACGACAGGCCCTCCGCGACATCGAGAATCTGGGTGATCCGTACGGCGTAGTCCTGATCGACGACGACGATTTCGCCGTGGGCGATGAGCCTGCCGTTGAGGAGGATATCGGCCGGCGCTCCGGCAGAACGATCCAATTCGATAACGGCGCCGGGCTTGAGTGACAGAACGTCGCGCACGGACATGCGGGTGCGCCCGATCTCCACCGTCAAGGACATCTCGACGTTACTGATGCGCCCGAGATTTCCCATGACGCTGCGGCTCTGTGCCGCGCCGGGCCCGCCGACGAGACCGTTTTCGCGCACACGAATGGCAAACCAGCCAGTTACTACTCCGCCAGCGCTCAGCTCGAAGATCTGTGTGTCGTCGGCGGCGAACAACGCCGAGGCGTCTTCAACGCGGGAATCACCGAGGACGCCGATTCCGAGCACACTGGAGGCACTCTCGAGAGCCGGGCGCAAAACGTCTTGGCTGGATACGAGCTGGGAGTTCGCTCCGGCTGCGGCGTCCAGGGAGGCCGAGTCGCTGAGCACCACGGCCAGGTCGGCCGATGTCGTTCCGACAAAGGAGGCCACCACGGCCAACCCGACGCGTGTGGTGAGCTCGGCACTGCCCAAATGGGGCAGGGCCTGAAGCGGCACCGTCGTAGGCAATACGCGGATGAGAGCGTCAACGGCGGCTTCGGGAATGGATCGGGTAGAAATCATTGAGCTGTCTCCTCGGTATCAATGACGATGCACGCCAGCCGCGAACCGTTGGCTCCGACGGCCGCGCGGGCCAGCGGCTGGCCGTCAACGGTCAGATTGAGCGGACGGTGCTGGGGGTGCGGAATGTGCAGAACGTCGCCGATAGCCAGCGACAGAATGCGGCTGGGCAGTACGTGCGCTGTCTCCAGACGAAGCGACACGTCAACGGGTACGGCCGCAATCTGGGACTGCAGAAATTGCGCGGAGTTCGACGTGGTGCTGGTGGGATTCGCTTCGCCCAGTTGCGGCATTAAAGCCGCGGCAGGAATCGCTACGGTCGCCGTTGCCGTGACCTTTTCCACTCGAATCGAGAAGGTCGCGACCACCATCAGGTCGCCGGTGGCGGCCGCCTGGGCGAACTGCGAGTTGTATTGGATCGCCTCAACGCCCATCTCATCAACGATGAGTGGTCCGAAGGAGTAGCGCAGATCTTCGAGGCTCTCGGCGATGAGCTTGCGAATCAGGGCCAGCTCGATTTGGGTAAAATTGCGTTCATCGAGCACCGGGGTGCTGCTGTTGCCACCGAGCATGTGATTCACCCAGGAAAGTGCCGAGGTGGTGGGAAACTGAATAACGGCGCGCGCTTCCAGGCCAGCCACCGTGCACAGCACCATGGCCGTTTTGGGCGGCAGGGAACCCGCATATTCGTCGTACGTGGCCATGACCACCTGCTCGCAGGAGACAATGCACAGCACGCGTACGCGTGCGGTCAGCTGCGTACCCCACTGTCTCGCGAAAGTCTCAAATGCGAGTTCGAGTACGCGGGCGTGTTCGCGAGCCAGGGTGGTCGGTCGACGAAAGTCGTACAGTTCAACGCTTTTCGCCGCTATCGCGGGCGCGCTGCCGCCGACCTGATCCTGGACTGTCACGATGGGACTATCGGCCGGGTTAGCCGAAAGGTAAGAAGCCTGTACCAGCGGATACATCCACTCAGCTCACCGCGGCGACGCCGGGAATGAGCGCCCGCACGCTATCGGGCTGGTTGGACAGCACCACGATATCGACTCGGCGGTTCTGCGCCATATCCTGGAGGGTGGATCCGGTGTTCTCCGGCTGAGCCGATCCGAAGGCAACGGCGGATATCAGGTCTCCGGCGACGCCGCCCTGTTCGACCAGGCGACGCAACACCTGGGTAGCACGGCTGGCTGAGAGTTCCCAGTCTGTGGGGAAGGTCGCTGACTGGCCGTGCTTGTCGGCGTGCCCTTCCACCGATATTTTCTGCCCGGTGGCCATTAGTGCCGGGGCTGCGGCATCGAGCACGGCAGCTGCCGCCGCGGTGAGTTGGGCGCTGTCTGGTGCGAAGAAGGTCTCGCTTCCCACCAGCCCGAGGGTCAGTCCTCGGTCGGTGATGTGAAATTCCACGAGGTCTCCAACTCCGGCTGCGGTTAGGCTGCCGCCGACGGCGACCGCCAGCTCGTCAAGCTTCGCGACCTCCTGCGCGGCCGCTGTGGCGTTGGCGGTCGCCTGCGCACCAGCGTCGGCCGGGTCGACGGCTTCGGCCGAGTGCGTGACCTCGGTGGGCGATTCTCCCTCGTTATCGACGAGGTCAGCCGGAACGACGACTCCCTCGGCTGTGTCGACCTTGCCCGCGTTGACGGCTCCGAATCCGGTGGCCAGGGAGTTGGCTAGTTGCTCATACTTGTCTTGGTCGACCGTCGACATGGCGAACAGCACGATGAACATGCACATCAATACGGTGACCATGTCCATATAGGAGGCCATCCACCGCTCGTCGGGGTGAACGTCCTCCTCTTCAACCATTTTGCGACGTTTGGCGCGCACACTCATGCTGCCTGGGGAAGGTCTTTGTCCTTACCCTTTCCTTTACCCTTGGCGTTGGCCTTGCTGGTGCCGGAGCTACCGCCGGCATCCGCTGCACCGACTTTGGGCAAAAGCTCGGCGGGAACCATGGCGCGCAGGCGGTCGCCGAGCAGCCGAGGCTGGCTGCCGGCCTGCACGGCCAGGGCGCCCTCCATGACGAGGGTCATGCGATCGACCTCAAGGTCGGCGAGACGGCGCAGGCGTGAGCCGAGTGGCAGCCAGATAAAGTTGGCCGATAGCAGCCCCCAGAGCGTAGCGACAAAAGCGGTTGCGATCATCGGGCCGAGGGTGGCTGGCGTCGACAGGTTTTCCAGAACGTGGGTGAGAGCCACGACGGTTCCGACAATGCCAATAGTCGGTGCATAGCCGCCGAGGCCGGTGAAAAATTTGGCAGCGTTTCGATTGGAACGCGCGGTCGTGGCGATCTGGTCTTCAAGCAGCATGCGTAGTTCATCGCCGTCTGTGCCATCGGCGATGTTTTGCAGGGCCCCGCGGAGGAATGGATCGGTGACTTTATCGGCCTCTTGGTCGAGGGCGAGCAGGCCCGAACTGCGCGCGGTTTCGGCGAGCCCGACGACCTGGTCAATGACGGCTTGGGGCGGGGTTGTCTTGCCGAGGAACGCACCGGGCAGTGCCTTGAAGGCCGAGGTGAAGTCCTTCATGGTGCCGCCGGCGAGGCCGACAGCGATGGTGGCACCGAACACCAGAATCATCGGCGCGGGAAGCAGAATGGCCGTGACCGAGGAGCCCTCGATGGAGATCATGGCCAGAAGCGCGCCAAAGGCGAGCACGAGGCCAATGAGAGTTGCGGGATCCACTACAGCTTCCTGGGGCCTCGTGGCAAATCGCCCGCGTTCGGGTCGTACGCGAGCGCGATCACGTGTGCACGGTAACTGGCAATCTTCTCGATCACTTCTTCCATGGACTCGGTGACTATGAAGTTGGCGCCGTCAACCATAACCAGGGTGGTGTCCGGGTTCGCGTGGATGCGTTCGATCAGGTCAGGATTTATCGCAAAGTGACTGTCGTTCAGCCGCGTTAGTACGATCATCTGCTCATCCCGTCTCGAACGACTCGGCGGAGGCGTCATGGTGTACTGTCGGCCGCCGCACCGCTCAGGTTAGGAACTGCGGCTAGTTCATCGGCCGCCGACACGACTCTGGCCCCGACGGGTGCGGGGCCAGAGTGGTTAAGAGTCGTTCAGAGTGGCCGGTTAGCGCTTGAGGTTGGTCAGCTCCTGCAGTACCTCATCGGAGGTGGTGATGATGCGGGCGTTGGCCTGAAAGCCGCGCTGGGCAACGATGAGGTTGGTGAATTCCTGCGACAGGTCAACGTTCGACATTTCGAGGGCACCGCTGGTGAGCGAACCGAGGCCGGCCGCACCCGGGGTGCCGAGCGCCGCACCACCGGAGTTGAACGTGGCACGGTAGGCCGAAGAACCGGCTTTTTCGAGTCCGCCCGGATTGACGAACGTGGCGAGGGCGATGCGGCCGATGGCCTGCTGCTGTCCGTTGCTGAACAGACCGACGAGCGTACCGTCGGCGCCGAGCGTGTAGGAGTTGAGCGTGCCAGCCTCGTTGCCGTTGTCGGTCTTGCCTGCCACGGTATTGAGTCCGGAGAAGCCCTCGAGGGCAGCGAGATTCATGGCGATACCATCTACGGTCAGGGCGCCCGAAGCGATGAAATTGCCCGTGGTTCCATCGGCGACGAGTGCGATGCTGTTGGCCGGGACATTCGTGTCCGCCACTGTCCAACCATCTGGGGCATCCGTGCGGGTGAAGGTGACCGAGATCGTGCGGGAGTTGCCAAGGTCGTCGTAGACGTCGACCGTGCGAACGAGCGCGCTTCCCGATTTGGAATCGGACGGAAGGTTGCCGGTGAAGGTCGCTGCGTTCGAGGCAGAAGCGGGAACGATCGCTTCAGCGGGCAGCCTGATGTTACCGACCGCCCCGCCGTCGGCGACCACGCCGCCGACCGCACCCCAGCCCTGTACGATCGCGCCGTCGGGCGAGACCAGCCGACCCAGCGAATCGAAGTCGAAGGAACCGGCACGGGTGTACAAGGTCTCGCCGCCGAGAGAGGTGACAAAGAAGCCGTCGCCCGAAATCATGAGGTCGGTGGTCTTGCCGGTGGCCTGCGACGAGCCCTGGGCAAAGTTCGTGGAGATTCCAGCTACCTGCACGCCGAGCCCGACCTGGGCCGGGTTCGTGCCGCCGATCGTGGTTGAAGCGCCGCCGGCCGCCTGGGTCAGCTGCGAGAGGGTGTCCTGAAACTGAGCGGCGGACGCCTTGAACGCCGTGGTGTTGACGTTGGCGATGTTATTGCCGGTCACGTCGAGCATGGTCTGGTGGGAACGAAGGCCCGAGATGCCGGAGTAGAGAGAACGAAGCATGGGAGTGAAGCCTTTCAAGAATGAGGTGGGGTGCAGTTGGTGGGGTGGTGCGAGCGCCGATCAGGCCGCGGGTGTCGCCTCCACGGGGCTGGTGACACCGGAGATGACGTCGAGGGCGACGGCTTCACCGTTGACGGTGACCATGGGCACCGCATTCGCGAACGAGACTGACGAAGCCAGCCCGGTGATTTCGACGCCATCCGCGTTGGTATAGGTGACCGTCTCCCCCACCAGCGCGGCCGCCGAGGTGCGCATCTGCAGCGAGAAGCCCTCCTCGCTGGCGGTGGCCATCTCGGTGAGTTTCTCCATCATGGCGAGCTGGGTGGTCTGGGCGATCATCTCGTTGGTATCCATGGGCGAGCTCGGATCCTGGTTTTGCAACTGGGTCACCAGCAGCGACATGAATACCTCCGAGTCCATGGACTGGTTCGGCGTGCGCGTCGTGGTCGTAGACGAGTACATTCCGGTCGGAGCGACGGCGTTAGCCGCCAGAGCGTCGATTGTCACGGTAATTCTCCTTCTAGGCCAGTACGTCGATGGTGTGAGTGAACCCGTATCGGGGTGGTCGGTTGTGCGGTGGAGTATCCGGGGCTCGACCATCACCGTTGGGGCGGTCCCGGTCGCTTGAATTGCGTCCTTCGGTCTCTGACCGCGGTTGGCGAGTGGCGTCGGGATCGCCGGCCTGGCTGTCGGGAGATAGATCAAGCTGGGCGCTCAGCCCCGAACCGGCCAGGTCACGGCGCAGATCGGGCAGGATCAGTCGCAGAGCATCTCGGGCCAGATCGGTGGGCGCGAACAGTTCCACCCGAATGCCCTCCCCCGTCACATGGGCCCGAACGGTCACCGGCCCAAGGTTGTCGGGCGTGACGCTAATGGTCAGCACGTGCTCGCCGGGAGTAGCGGTGGTGAGAGAGAAGAGCGGCTTCATAATCTGCGTGCTGAGCGGCACAGCGGCCGGTGCCGGCACCGCAGTCGGGGGCGCCGTGAGAGGCGTCGGCGGCATGGCCGCAGGCAGAGCGGATGCCGTGGGCACGGCGGGCACGGCGGGCACGGTCGGCGCAACGGCGTCGGTGCTGGCGCTGGCACCGCCGGCGGCTAGTCGCACCGAGTCGGGTAGCACCGACCCTGCCGACCCAGTACTTACCACGGCACCATTTTGCGCAGCGGCAAGGTTGGGACCACCAGCGACTGCCAGGGTCGCCGCCCCGATGGGCGTCGAATCGGCCCCGCCTGTCGCGGCAATGGTCGCGGCAGCTGCGCCGGTATCGGTGCCGCGGCCAGCAGCGGCCGTCGCTCGGCCCAGAGCGCCAGGGGCCGTGCCAGCTGTGGCAAACCCCGCAGTGGGGGCAATTGTGTCGGCGACGTCGGCAGCAAGTTCAACGACGGTGCCCGGATTCGCAGCGGAAAGCGGTGCGGAGACGGGTGTGGAGACGGGTGTGGAGACGGGTGTGTAGACGGTTCCGCCGGCGGCGGCGGTGCTTGACTCGGCCAGCGCCGCAGACCCAACTGGCACAGACCCAACAAGCACAGACCCAACTGGCACAGCCCCAACTGGCACCAACCCAACCGGCGCGGGGTTGTTCGTGGCAGTAGCTGCAATCTGTGCGGGCGCCGCAGAAGCGGCGGCGGCCCAAACCAGATCAGCCAGGATCGATGCCGGGACCGCGCTATTCGCCGCGGAGGAATCAGCTGCGGATGCCGGGTCAGCGGTCACGCCCGAATCGTTCGAGGAAGCTGTCGACGAGTCCGTCGAGGAGGCTGCGGTCGACGACAGTGCGGCGCGACCGGCGAGGGTGCCATCCATGATCGTCCCAAATGCATCAGCGCCCTGCGAAGCATGGTTCGCGTCGCGCGCATCCGTTACGGCGGCAGGAGCCGTCGCTGGCCGATATTGACCGAGGGTGAGCGTCATAGTGTGTTTCCGGTGACTGTGCTGTTTTGCTGGGCGAAAGCTGCGAAGGCCTTTTGCAGCGCGGCGGAGCCGGTGTCGGCGACTGCCGAGTTCGTGGGAATGATGCGACGAATGGTGGTGATATCGGCATCCGTCATGTACGCCTCACGCAGGCAGACGGTGCGTCCCGGATATGGCGCGTGGATGACCTTGTTGTCACCGGCGTAAATAAGAATGTGGTCGCCGCCGCCGGTGACGATGAGGTCACCCGGCTGGGCCTCGGCGAGCGAAGCGACCTCGGTGCCCATCTTCATCTGGCCAGAAACCAGCCGCGGAAGTTCTATGCCTATATCGGCATATACGGTCTGCACGAGTCCGGAACAGTCCATTCCAGAGGAGTCTTCGCCGCCGAATACATAGGGGACGCCGAGGTATTTCTCGGCGGAGGCGACCACGTCGGAACCCGTCTTACCGTTTGCCGATCCGGCCGCGCTCGTGGCGCTGGTGCCAACGGCCGCGGCGAGGGTGGCTGCGAAACTATCAGCTGAAGCGGATGCCGCACCGGTCGTCACGGCGTCCGTCGTCGTGACGCGTTCGGTCTTCACGTTCGACAGCTGTTGCAGGGTCGCCTGGATTTGGCTGATTCTGCCCATGGCGGCAATCATCGTCACAGTGTCTCCCCCTTGGTGATCGATCGGTGGGTCGTATTGGTACGGCCGCGGTGCCAGCGGGCGGCGGCAATTTCGTCGAGTACGGTTTGCTCTGCGTGCAGGTCTTCAGCGAGCACGGCGGCGGCGTGCCGGTCGTGCAGCTTCTCGAGCGCAACCGACTCGGCCCTGGCCGCGCTGTAGGTGCTCTGGGCGGTGTCGAGACTTTCCTGATGGTTGCGTCCCATCGCGTTGAGTTCGGCGAGCATGCTGCGTGACGACGAACGGGCCGCGGCCATTGCGTTGAGGGCGGCGATGGTCTGCGGGGTGTTGCCGAGAGCGCCAAGGGCAGAGCGGGCGCGACCCCGGCGGGCCTGAAGAGCTGCCACCCGGGCATTTGCTTCGGCCAGGTCGAGGGCGGCCTGATCCTGTTGCAACTTACGCAGTCGCAGCAGTCCGGCGAGAGCAAAGCGGCGGCTCATGCGACAGCCCCGAACGCGCTCGTCAGTCGAGAAAGCTGGGCCCAGGCCTGGTCGCTGGGCGTCTGGTCGTCCATCCGCTGCTGCAGAAATGCTTTGATGGACGCGTCGTTCTCGACGGCCGCATCGACCAACGCGTTCGTGCCAGCCCGGTACGCACCGACGTCGAGTAAGTCCTGCGCGCCCTGACGCGCCGCCATCACCCTGCGAAGCGTCGTGGCAATGGCATTCTGTTGCGGGCTGTTCACCCTGGAGGCCACCCGAGAGATAGAGGCGAGCACATCGACCGACGGAAAGTGTCCGGTGATGGCGAGTTTGCGATCGAGAACAACGTGACCGTCGAGAATAGACCGCGCGGCATCGGCGATGGGCTCATTGTGGTCGTCACCGTCGACGAGCACCGTGTAGATTCCGGTGATCGACCCGGTTTCTGCGGTTCCGGCGCGTTCCAACAGTCGGGCGAGTACGGAGAACGTCGACGGCGGGTAGCCGCGGGTAGCTGGTGGTTCCCCGACCGAGAGCCCGATCTCGCGTTGGGCCATTGCCACGCGGGTCAGCGAGTCCATCATGAGCATGACGTCGGCACCCTGGTCGCGAAACGATTCGGCGATGCGAGTTGCAGTGAAGGCGGCACGCAGCCGCATCATCGCCGGTTCGTCCGAGGTGGAGACGACGACGATGGAACGGGCCAGACCTTCAGGCCCCAGGTCGTCTTCGAGAAACTCGCGAACCTCACGCCCACGCTCGCCAACCAGCGCGATAACCGAAACCTGGGCGTCGGTGCCGCGGGCGATCATCGACAACAGGGACGATTTGCCTACGCCAGAACCGGCGAACAACCCCATCCGCTGGCCACTCCCGACCGTCATAAGTGTGTCGAGAACGCGCACTCCAAGGTGCAGTGGGGTCGTGATGCGCGCACGGTGCATGGCCGAAGGACTGTCGTGTTCGAGCGATACGGCGCCGTCGGAATCGAGCGGTCCCTTACCGTCGATCGGGCGACCGAGTCCGTCGATGACACGCCCAAACAGGCCGCGGCCGGTGGGCACGAGCAGGGGGGAGCCGGCCGAACGCACACGGGCACCAGCTTGCAACCCGGTGATGCGCCCGAGCGGCATGCAGCGAATACCGCTCTGGGTCGTCGCGACGACCTCAGCGTCGATGCCAGGATGGCCGGGTCGGGCACCGAGCGTGACGATGTCGCCGATCGCCGAGCGTAAGCCGCGTACCTCCACGCCGAGTCCGACGATAGACGACACGACGCCGACCCGTTCGGGGCGACCGGCTTCGATGGCCTGCACGAGTTGCGCTTCTCGCGGGCGCCAGGCGGTGGTCATGCTTCGACCGGGTCGAGGGCTGCCTTGGCGCGTGCAAAGGCCGTGCCGATGCGCGCGTCGAGAAAACCATCGCTGAATTCGGTGATCGCGTCGCCCCGCTTGAGCCGCGAATCCGCTACAAAGCGGATGCCTTCCAGAGCCCGAGTCTGCGCTCCCAGCACCCCGAGATCCTCCGGATGCATGCGAATCGCGTGCACCTCGCTCTGGTCAAGTTGGTCAGGCTGATGCAACGCCCGCTCCAGGGCGCGGCGCGCGGACGGCTCGGTGTGGCTGAGCTCACAGCCCAGAATGGCCTCGACCAGGTCGAGCGACATGTTGACGAGGGTGGTTTCTGCCTGCTGAATGAGCGGAATACTGCGTTCATTCAGGGCGCGTGCTGCAGCGGCGAGCAAACGCACCGACTGGGCGATCTGCGCCTCGCCGTACCGTTCATTTTCGGCGTGCTCAGCGTTGATCTCTTCGGCGCGGCGGGCAACATCAGCTGCGGCCAGGCGCAGTCCCTCGGTGTAACCGGCGGCATGACCCTCGGCACGCGACTGCTCGGCGGCCCGGTCGGGCTCGTCGTTCAGTCTCGGAAAGGCCAGGCGGCCAAAACCGGTTTCAATTGACATATTCGTCCTCGGCACCGCGTTGCACCGTGATGCTGCCCTGGGCTTCCAGGTCGCGAATAGCGCGCACGATTTCGGCGCGGGCATCTTCGACCTGGCGCATGCGAACGGGGCCGAGGCTCTTGGTTTCGTCGTCGAGCACGTCGCGGTTACGCTCAGAAAGGTTGGCACGAATGACCTCGGCGACAGCATCGGATGTGCCCTTCATCGCCCGGGCCAAAATGTTCGTATCGATGCCACGCAGCACCTGTTGCACATCGCGGCTGTCCAACTTGACGATATCGACGAAGGTCAGCATGCGCGAGCGTATCTCGTCGGCCAGAGCCGGGTCGCGTTCCTCGAGACTCTCCAGAAGCGCCCGTTCGGTGGCGGCATCCGCTCGGTTCATGATGTCGACGAGCGGTTGAACACCACCAACGACTTCAATGCTCTCGCGGGCAACGATCTTGCCGGTACGCAATTTGAGGGTGTCGGTAACTACACGAATGGCCTCGGGGGTGGCGCTCGACATGGTGGCGATGCACTGGGCTACGTCGGTGCGCAGGCCGGGTTCCATACCGGCCAGAACAGCGGATGCCTGATCGCGTCGAAGGTGCGCCAAGACCAGGGCAATGGTCTGGGCCATTTCGCCGTCGAGCAGGTTGAGCACGTCGCCGGGATCGGACGAGTCGAGAAATTCAAAGGCCTTACCGGCCATGGACGTGGCGACTCGGTTCATGACCCCGGCCGCTCGTTCAGCGCCAAACGAGGCTTCGAGCAGGCCAACGGCGAATTCATGCCCGCCGCGGGAAAGTCGTCGGCCCTTCAGGGTGATTTCGTGAAACTCGTTGAGGGTGGATTCTGCGACGGCGGGGTCGACATTGCGCAACTGCACGATTTCGCCGGCAATAACTTCAGCCTCGATGTCGCTGAACTGCTTCATCACCTCGGTAGCGCGCTGGCGATCCATGTTCATGAGCACGACGGCCACTTTTTGGGTGCCGGTCAGTGCCGCGCCCGGCTCGTTCATACGCGCTGCCGGTCATCCATGAGACCCCGCAAGAACTCGGCGGTGCCGCGGGGGTCGGTCTGGGCCAAAGAATCAATCTCGGCGCGCCGCAGATCAGTGTCCGTCGGCACGAACTTGACCGTGGGAATGATCTTGGTGGGCGTGTCATTCGGGCTGTCCAAAAACAGCGACGCGGCCGATGAGGTGACCGCGAGCGGAACGGTGGCCTCGCCGAGCGCGTTTTGCATCTCGGTGAGATCGCCGATCTCCACGGTTTCTCGACTCTGGCGACGGGAGCGGCGGGCATAGAGAATCAGGCTGACGATGAGCGTGATCACGATTCCGGCGGTGATCACCACCACCCGCAGAATTTTGGCGAACTGTTCCGCGGCTGCGGCATCCGTTGCTGCCTTGAGCGCTGCCGCGGCTCCTGCGGCGCCGGTGGTGTCAAAGGCCATGACCTCAACGGTTACCGCGTCGCCGCGCACGGCATCGATTCCAGCGGCCGACGTGACGAGAGAGGTGATGTCGGCCACATTGAGCTTGGCGGCGGCAGCAGAATCGACGGCCACCGATACCGTTTGCCTGGTGATCGCTCCGGCGGGAATGGTGCGATTTTCGGTGACCTTGTTGACGGCGTTGTTGCGGGTGGTCGACTCGCTCGAAAACGTACCATCGGTGGCACCGTCGGCCACGGTGGCCGTGTCGCTGCCCAGCACGCCCGCGGCGCTGCCGCCGGTTCCCGAATAGGTCTCCGTATCGACGGATTCGTTCAGGGCCGGAGTCTGGGTCGGGGCGGTGAATGACTCTTCGACCCGTTCGGCGGATTCGTAGCTCATGTCAGCGGCGACCACGACGGTGGCGTTGCCGGCACCGACCACCTTGTCGAGCATGGCCTGCACGGCGCTGCGCACGCGGGTCTCATAGTCGGAGGCCTGCTGATTGGCTCCCCCGGTGGCGCCGACACCGACGGCCGAGAGCACAGCACCGGTCGAGTCGACGACGGCCACGTCTGCCGCGGTCATGCCGTCGATCGAGGCGCTGGTCAGGTGAACAATGGCCTGCACCTGGTCGTTTGAAAGCGAGACACCGTTTCGGGTTTCGACGAAGACGGATGCCGTCGGGTCGTTCTTCTGTGATACAAACACGCTGTCTTCGGGAATGGCGAGCTGCACGGAGGCCATCTTCACGCCGTCGAGTGCGCCGATGGTCTTGGCCAGTTCACCCTCGAGTGCCCGTTTGTACGTAACAGACTGCTGAAATTCGCTCGAGGTGACACCCATGGTGTCGAGCAGGGAGTAACCGCCGGTGCTTGAGGTGGGCAGACCCGCCGATGCCGACTTGATGCGCTCGTCGTAGACACTCGCTTCGGGCACCAGAATGGTGGCTCCGCCATCGGTCAGCTCGTATTCCACGCCGTCGGCGCGCAGCTGCTCGACGATGCTGTTGGCGTCTTCGCCGCTGAGCCCAGAGAACAGCGGCGTGTAGGCGGGTTTGGTGACCCACATCGAGAGAGCGGCAATACCGAGAACGAGTACGGCAACGCCGATGATGGCGACGGTGCGCTGGGCAATTGTGAACTCACGAATCGCATTTCCGAAGCGCTTGAAGGCGCTGGTGACTTGCCGGGGCATCAGGCTTGCATCCTCATGATCTCGTTGAACGCGTCGACGCCTTTGTTACGCACGGCGGCGACGAGTTCCATGGTCACCTGGGCGCGGGTGGCCGCGATGGTGGCGGTGTGAATATCGTTGAGGTCGCCGGTGACGGCCTGAATGGCAAGGGCGTTGGAGGTTCCCTGCAGCTGCTGCAGGTTGTCAACGGCGCCAGAAAGCGCGGTGCCAAAGCCAGAGCCATCCGTTTGTTGGGTGGCGGTCGTAGCCGAACTGCCCATGACCCCCGAGAGTGAGGTCGTGGCGATGGTGGCGTTAATGGCGCTGAGTGGCATCAGCCACGTCCGATCTGTAGTGCGGCTTCATAGGCGGTCTTGGCTCGGTCGACGACGGCGGCGTTGGCCTGGTACCCGCGCTGGGCCATGATGAGGTGGCCCATCTGCTCGGCCATGTCAATGTCGGGGTAGCGCACGTAACCGTCGGCATCGGCGAGCGGGTGGGCCGGTTCGTAGATCAGGGTTCCCGCGGCGCTGCCGAATGCTGCTGTAACGCTGGCTCCCGCGTTGCCGGCACCTTCCTGCGCCAGCACGTAGCGCTCCTGAAAGGCAGAGTCGGTGGTGGCTGTGACGGTGTTGGCGTTGGCGAGGTTGTCGGCGATGGCGTCGAGCCATTTGCGGTGCAGCGTCATGCCGTTGCCGGCGATGCCAATGGCGTCGACCATTAGGCGGTCTTCATTGCGGCGCGAATGGATGAGACCGGACCTTCGACGGCCTTGGCGGCGAACTGGTAGCGCAGCAGTGCGTCGATATTGGCGAGGGTCTCGGTGTCGAGGTTCACGTTGTTGCCGTTGAGCAGGGTCGGATCGAGCGATCGTTCGGTGGTGGCGGCCGAAACACCGTTGCCATCGGCGACCGACTTGGCCAGTGCGTTTTCGAAGGAAACGACCTTGGCGTGGTAGTCGGGGGTGTTGATATTGGCGATGTTGTTCGCGATGGTGCGCTGGCGCAGCGCGAGGCCGTCCAGAGCGCTCGTAAGGGCCAGGGAGGTCACGGAATCAAGCACGATTACCCGCTTCGTCGACAAAAGACAAGACGGCCAATCCGTGGCCAGGTGTGAGCGATCCGTGCTCACTCCTTGCTATCGGTCGCCCCGATAGAAGTGTTAGAAGTTCGTGGGAACATTCCCTAAGTTTGTTGCACTACGGCGTGTCGCCTTTGTTTCACTACCCTCAAACGGGGGCTATCCGTCCACATCCAGGTAAACAGATGCCCGCGCATTGCGTTCCGGAGGTACCGACCGCACCGCGGTCAAGTGTTTGAGGGTGACGTTGCGGGCCTGTTCCAGCTCGGCGATAATCTTGCGCTGGTTGGTGAGGAGGTCAAGAGCTCGCTCTTCGAATTCTGCGGGAAGGGCGCCAAGGTGGGGCGGTGGCGTCCAGCCTGATGCGTTGGTCGGGCCACTGTCGTTGATCGGCCCCGTCGAGACCGCTCCCCCCATAATGCGCGCCGCTTCATCCAGCGACACCTCAAGAGCGTCGAGCGCAACGGCCCACGCAGTGCGGTTGGCGGTATCCGCTTTAGCGGTGTTAGCCAATGCCGAGCTCCCCGCTCAGGCGAGGGGCCGGTGCTGGGGCGGCCGGCAGCAGTTCTGCCGCTTCGTGCCAGGTGAGGCGCAGGGGTTCGAGCAGCGAAATGCATTCACGGGTGCGGGCCGGGTCGCGGTGGGTGTTGGCGCTGACCATAGCGGTCGACACGTAGGTATAGAGGGAGAAGAGACCTTCGCCGCCGTCCCAGGAGTCAACGTTGAGCGAGGTGCTCAGTTCTGAGACGATGGCCTGGGCGTGTAGAAGGTTGTCCGAAGCAATCTGCCAGTCCTGGCGCTGCTGGGCGGCTTCGGCGCGGTTCAGGTCGAGCAGCAGACGGTCATACAGCATAGTGAGAAGGCGCACCGGGGTGGCCGAGAGCACCGCGTCGCGGTTGTATCGCGCACGTTGGGCCTGATTTGCCGAGGTCATTGACATGCTTAAGCCTTCGCGTTGCTGAGGGACTCAACCTGTGCGGTGAGCCAGGCCGATTGGGCGTTCATGTTGCTGAGGGTGACTTCCATGGCCGAGTACGTGCGCTCGAGGGTGGAGCGGCGAGAAGCCAGCCGCAGGTCCCAGTTCTCGATCTGTGTGCTCATGCTCTTGACGAGCGATTCCTGGCCGGTGATGCGCGCGGTGATCAGTCCGTCGTACTTGTCGGAGGCGGTGGTGGCTGCCCCGGCAACGCGGGTGGAGATCTCGGTGAGCACCGACTTCACGAAGTCGGGGTCTTCTTTCATGGCCGCGGCAAACTTCGTCGCGTCGAACTCGAGCGTGCCCGTTTTCGTGATGCTGATGCCGATTTCTGACGGCGAACGGCCATCCACTGGATATGAGGCAGCATCGATCAGGCGCTGCTTGACGTCTCGCACCGTGCTGTCACCGGTGAAGACGCCGGAGGAGAGCACGGCTTTGCCCGTGCTGTCGGTGCTGTTGACCACCGCGCTCTTTGTGGAGATGAGCGCGAAAATGCCGTTGAGGGAGTCGACCAGGTCTTTCGCGATCGTGCTCACCGCGGCGTCGTTGCGCGCGACCGTGACGGTGACCGGGTCGGTGGAGGCGATCGACGCCGTGACGTCGACCCCCGGCAGCAGGTTCTCAAACGAGTTGGTCGACGAGGTGATCGACTGGGCGGCAGCGGTGCCTGCCCAGATCGTGACCTCGGCGTCTTGCGCCGCGGTGATCTCGGTGAGTGGCGCGTTAGAGATGGTGAAACCGTTGGCGGCACCAGTCGTAGCCGACGAGAACTGCAGGCGATACAACGGTGTCGTGCCGTCAACGTCCATTCCCGCCGCAACCTTCACCGCGGTTACGCCGGCGGCTGAGTCGTTGATGGCGGTAGCGATGTCATCGAGCGAGGTCGAAGCCGCCGTGATGTCGGTGACGGTGCCACTCGTGCTGGTGATCGAGAAGGTGTCGCTCGACCAGGCCGCGACGCGGTCGGAGACCGAGACCTGAGCCTGCGCGAGTTTGTTGACCGTGAAGCTGATCGAGCCGGCGGTGGCGGTGCTGCCCGCGGTAACGGTCGCGTTGGTCGAGCTGCTCTTCGCTGAGTAGACATCGAGTGAGCCGGCGAGCGTGCTCTTAGTAGCGAGGGTGCCGAGGTTCGCGATGGAACTGTTCAGGCCTTGAAATGCGGCTACGAGAGTGTTGGAGCTCGTGACCTTTGCCTTCAGCTGGTTCTGCGGGCCAGCCTCGAGGGTCATCAGGGAGTTGATCAGCGCGGTGGTGTCCAGCCCGCTGATGAGGCCATCTACTGCGAGTGACACGGTTTTCTCCCTAAGAATGCCTGGGTATAAACGAAATGCCTGGCGGCGGCCGCGGAACGAAGTCCAGATCGTTCTGCGGCCGCCGCCAAGCGCGGGTCAGAGTTCGACCCGTTTAGTGCTGTGGTGCTTATTACTGGAGGAGCTGAAGAACGCCCGAGTTGCTCTGGTTCGCCTGCGCGAGCATGGCGGTACCGGCCTGCGACAGGATGTTCGCACGGGTGTACTTGACCATCTCTTCAGCCATGTCGGTGTCGCGAATACGCGAACCGGCAGCGGTGAGGTTCTCCTTGGAGACGGCCAGGTTCTTGATGACACTCTCGAACCGGTTCTGCTGCGCACCGAGGTCGGCGCGCGCGCTCGAGATGGCTTCGATCTTGTCCGTCAGAGAGATGATTGCTGCTGCGGCGCCGGTTGCAGAAGTGAAGTTCAAGCTTGAAGTTCCAACTACTGCTGCCGTCGCAGTTCCGGCTGCCGAGCCTGTACCGGACCCAGCAGCGGTAACGGTTCCACCTGTCGTCGACTCAACGACGAGGTCGGCACCCACGACACTGGCCTTCAAGGTGGACGAGAACTCAGCGTCGTCGTTCAAGGCTGCGGCAAACTGCGCAACGCTCGAAAAGTCCCCCGCAGTGAAAGCCGAGGACGTAACAGTCGTGGACGAGTTGTCAGCGTTCGCAACCGTGAAGGTCTGCACGCCCGCTACGGCCGCTGCAGATGCAACGACGAACGAGGTGCGAGCCGGCGTATCCGCCAAGGAAGTCGCGATGCTGGCTACGTCAGCAAGATCGACGATGATGCTGTCGCCGCTGTTCGCGCCGATCTGAAAGCTCATCGAACCGCCCTTGAGCAGATCCGTGCCGTTGAAGTTCGTACTCGAGCCGATTCGCGTCAGTTCCTTGGTCAGAGCAGTCGCTTCAGTAGTGATTGCATCGCGCGATTCGACACTGTTCGAGTCGTTACCGGCCTGAACGGCGAGGTCGCGCATGCGCTGCAGGATTGAGGTGGCCTCGTTGAGCGAACCTTCAGCGGTCTGGATGACGCTGATGGCGTCCTGAGCGTTGCGGCTGGCGACCGTGAGACCGCCGACCTGCGACTTCAAGCCTTCCGAAATTGCCAGGCCTGCTGCGTCATCCGCTGCGCGGTTGATGCGAAGACCACTGGAAAGCTTCTCCAGCGACTTGGACAGGTCGTTCTGCGTTGTAGCCAGGTTGCGGTACGCGTTGTTCGCCGCAATGTTTGTGTTTACCTGCATGCCCATGATGAATCCTCCGTGATTGGGTCAAAGTACGCCGGCCCATCCATGGGCCAGCATCATGAGCTATCGACCAAATCCGCAGCAGGGTTAGAAAACTGTGAGCACAGATTCGACGGCGACGGAACGCCGGTGCTACGCGGCGGGGCGGAGGAGTTGCAGCACGTCGGAGTTCGCCTGCGTTGCCTGGGCCGACACGGCCGTGATGGGTTGGGCGAGAATGCTCAACCGGGTGAGGTGCACCATCTGCTCGGCCATGGCGTTATTGCTAAGGCGCGACGCGGCGGCGAGGGTATTCTCGGCCGAGACCGCCCGGGTCTTGCCCTCGAAATTGACGCTGTCAGCCGTGACGGCCGGCTCGGTCGAAGCCAAACCACTCGAGATGGCCACCGTTGGCTGGGCGAGGCCCGTCTGCGCGGCGGCAAGCTCGCGGTACGCGTTTGACGCTGAGGTATTGGTGTTGATCTGCATGTTCATGATGGCTTCTTCCGTGAGGGGTTCGAACCTAGCCCATCCGTGGGCCGGCCTGAAGGGTGCTGCTGAGTCAGGAGGCCGCGCGAGCCGTGTCGAGGCGCAGGTGTTCGTGAACGGTGCGAGTCATTCCCACCGTTGCGAGGTCAGCCAGCCGCGCGAGGTAAGCGCTGCGGCGAGCCGGAGCAATGCGAGACTCCGGCTGGTAGGTGACCGCGGTCTCGGCTTCATCGGCGTAGTGCGTGCTGAGTCCGTCGCGCAGCAGGCGAATCGCCTCGGCACGCATTTGCGACACAGCGGAGTGCGTGGTGCCGAGCTCGGCGGCGATGTCTTTGACCGGCCGGTCGTCGAAATAGATCTGCTCGACAATGGCCCGCATCTTCTCGGGCAGGGCCGCAATGGCCGCCCGCAGGTAGACCAGGCGCTCCGCGGAGAGCAGTGATTCCTCGGGCATTGCGGTGTCGGCCACGAGAAACTCGGCCGTCGTGTCGTCGAGAGCCGAGAGGGTGCGAGCAGCGTCAGCCAGGCCGGCCGCAGCGGTGTCGCGGTCGACGCCGAGGGCGTTGGCGATCTCATTCACGTTCGGGGTGCGCCCGAGAGCGGCCGCGAGGGTGTCCTGCACGGCCAGGGTTTCTTTGATGCGGCGGCGGGCGGAGCGGGTGGCCCAGTCGCTCGAGCGCATCTCATCGGCAAAAGCGCCGATGATGCGGCGACGGGCGAAGGCACCGAAGGGAACCCCGAGAGCGGAGTTGTAGGCATCCGCTGAGGTGATGAGGGCTACCGCGCCGGCCGACGCGAGATCATCGCGCGAGAGATGACGAGCCTTGGCCCAGACCTCCGAAACGAGGTAGCCAACGAGCGGCAGGTTCTCAACGACGAGGGCGTTGCGATCAGTGCGATTCACGTGCGGCCCCCGAGCCTCTCATGCCAATTTTCGAATGTGCGCGGAAGGGCTGATGCGCCTCCCGCGGGAGGCCCCAATGCCTGCGAAATCAAAGCTACCCGCAGTAGAGGGTAAATGGGTAGCGCTACAAGGCCCATTTACTACATTGCCGTGTCCTCTCTTTAGAGGACACGATTCGCGAAATGCGCGAAAAATCGGGCTACTTTGCCTAACGGCGCTGATTTCACGGCCGATAGTGCCAACGAATGAACCAGAGCACACGCACCCGTGTGCCTGAGAGCGTGAGCGAATTGTGGGCTGGAGGAGTCATGGGCGCCAATGAATTGTCTGCGTTGCTGTGGCGAGAACGTGAACTTCTTGAGCTACTCGTCTTCAAACTTGAAGAAGAACAGCTGCTACTGCAGGGTGGCAAGTCCCGATGGCTGCAACACGCCACCCGTGAGGTCGAACAGGTTCTGGGCCACGTGCGTGAGGCTGGCCTGGCTCGTTCCGTAGAAGTTGCCGCGCTGGCGACCGAGTGGGCAACCGCCGAAGACGCCACGCTGCGCGAACTTGCCGCGAATGCTCCCGAGGGGCCCTGGGGCGAAATCTTCACCGCGCACCTCAAAGCCATGAGCGACCTCACCACCCAGATCAAAGAACTACGCGACTCCAACGAACGGTTCATTCGCACCGCGGCTCGCTCCACCCAAGAGACGATGACCACCGTGAGCGCCAATCCGAAGACCTACGACTCGAGTGGAATAACCGACGCCCCGGTGACAGCCGCTCGCATTTTCGACCGCAACCTCTAAATTTTGATCAACCAGCGCGAAGAACGGAGAACACGGTGAGCACATTTGGTGGTCTGAACACCGCGTACACCGGCCTCGTTGCCGCACGCCAAGGCCTCAACGTGGTCGGCCAGAACATTGCCAACGCCAACACGGATGGCTACACCCGGCAACGCATAACGACCTCCGCCCTCGGCGCCACGGCCCCGACCGGAATCTTCACCCAGGGTGCCCGGGTCGGCGAAGGTGTTGCCATGGACGGCATCGCTCGCCTCGCGAGCGCCCAACTCGACGCCCGCGTTCGGGCCACCGCCTCCACCGCCGGCTATACGGCCGTGCGCGCCAACGCGCTCGCCTCGGTGGAGGACTCGTTCAATGAACCCGGCGAGAACGGCATCTCGGCCAAACTCGACAAATTCTGGGCCGGCTGGCAGGCAGTAGCCAATGGCACCGACACTGCCGCGCCGGCCGCCCTGCTCCTCGGCACGGCCGGCGAACTGCTCACGCAGATCTCGGAGGGCTACCAGGCCGTCTCCGATGAGTGGTCGTCGGTGCGCAGCGACCTGAACAACATGGTCTCCGAACTCAACGGCGCGGCCACCCAGGTCGCCGCGCTCAACGTGCAGATTCGTCAAAGCCTCGCTACCGGCGGCACGGCCAACGAGCTGCTCGACCAGCGCAGCACCCTCACAACCACCATCGCGGCCCTGACCGGCGCAACCGTCACCGAACAGGCCGACGGCACTGTAAACGTGCTTGTCGGCGGCAACCCCCTCGTCTCGGGTGGCACGTCGCACCAGGTGAGCGTCGAGGGTTCGCGGGTGATGCAAGACAATCAGCCCGTGACACTGGTCTGGGCCGACACCGGCCGCACCCCCGTCACGATGGACAGCGGCGAGATGGGCGGCGCGCTGTCACTTCTCGCCCCAGCCAATGGTGGCTCCGGCGGCGCACTGGCCGAAGTAGCCGCCTCCTACAACTCCTTCGCGAGCGATCTGGCCACCAAGGTCAACGCCATCTATGCCACGGGCGCGACGGAATCGAGTGGCGGCGCAAACGTCTTCTTCACCATCTCCGACCTCGCACCGGCCGCGCAGGGTCTTAGTATCGTGCCGCAGACATCCGCTGAGGTGATTGTTCGTGCCCAGGATGCCGGTGCCTATGACGGTTCGATAGCGGATGCCATCGCCCAGCTCGGCGCCGGATTCGCCGTTGATGCCAATGGCGCGATCGTCTCGCCGAGCACCGTCTGGTCAGACCTGGTCACCAAGACCGGCGTACTTACGCAAACCGAACTGCAATCGGCGGCGCTGGCCAGCTCGACCGCGTCGGGGGCGGCCAATCAACAGCTGGCAAACTCCTCGGTAGACCTCGACGAAGAGAACGTGAACTTGCTCATGTTTCAACATGCCTACCAGGGTGCGGCCCGCATGATGACGGCCGTTGACGAAATGCTCGACACCCTGATCAACCGCACCGGATTGGTAGGGAGGTAACCCATGGTCGACCGGGTGACTACCCAGACCCAGATGCGTGCGGCCCAGCGCAATCTGCAAGAGAATATGACGCACCTCGCGCGATTGCAGGAGCAGGCGAGCACGCTCAAAACTATCAATCGTTCATCGGACGACCCGACCGCCGCCGCCGCCGCCATGTCGGTGCGCGCCGAGATGCGTGCCGTCGATCAGTACACCTCCAACGCCGACAACGGCAACGACTGGCTGACCACGATTGAATCGTCTCTCAATTCGGTCTCCGCGATCATGAACCGGGTGCGGGACCTCACCGTGCAGGGCGCTAACTCCGGCGCGCTATCGGCGACGGCAAAGGAAGCCATCGCCGTTGAGATCGAGGGCCTTAAAACCGACCTCGCGACTCAGGCCAATACGAAGTTTCTGGGCCGCAGCGTCTTTGCCGGCAACTCGGATGCGCCCACGGCGTTTACCGCGAGCGACACCGATCCGGTGACCTATAGCTTCACCGGTGGTGAGGGCAGCGTTGAGCGACGCATTAGCGCCACCAGCACCGTGCGGGTCGACGCTGACGGCGGTACCATTTTCGGAACGGGCAGCCAGTCTGTGTTCTCGCTTCTCGACACCATCGTTGACGACCTGCGATCAACGGCGAACCCCAGTGTGGGCGCACACCTTGAGGGTCTCGATCAACGGATGGCTATCATGACCGGTCAACGCAGTGAAATGGGTGCCCGTCAGGTGCAAATGGAACGCGCGCAGTCGACGCTGGCCGAAAAGGCCGGCACCCTCGACGCCCAACGTTCCGGCATCGAGGACGCCGACCTGGGCCAGATCATCATCGATTTGAAACTGCAGGAAGTGACCTATCAGGCCGCGCTCGCTGTGACCGCCCGTGTACTTCAACCAACCCTGATGGATTTTCTCTCATGACCGCTACCCTCACCAGTCCCACCCTCAGCTTCGTCTCTCCCCCGCCCGGGTTGGCACCGCTCACCGACTTCGTACTCAACGAAATCGCTGGAGCGGCCGGTTTGTACTCCCTACAGGCATCCGCTCAGCCCTCGACTCGCCTGTTCGTGCTCGACGCGGCCATTTTTCTGCCGAATTACACCCCGGCAATCTCGAACGAACAGTCGATCGCACTCTCCCTCACTACACCAGACGACGCCCTCGTTCTCGTGGTCGTCAACCCCGGCGAGAGCACCACGACGGTGAACCTCATGGCTCCCATCGTGGTGAACGCCCGCACGGGTGCCTGCGCTCAGCTCATCCTGGATGACCAGGACTGGCCGCTGCACGCCGAACTCGGCACCATCGACAACTGATTTCTGCGGCGTTCCGGCTCGAACAAGCGCCCCGACCCGTAACCGAACTCACCGAAACCATAATTAGTTACTAAACTCGGGGCAATTATCCCGGATTAAATGTGAGCGAGTCTCGTTTATTTGTTCGATTTATGAGATAATTATGGTATGGCGATCAGCGACGATCCACCTCCGAATCCCGAGCTTCCGAATCCCGAGTCTCCGAATCCCGAGTCTCCGAATCCCAAATCTCCGAGGGCGACGGGCAACACCGATCGCACCGCTATCGACCGCACCGCTATCGACCGCACCGCCACCGACCGCACCGCAATCGACGCCTCGGCGGAGAATGCCGCCGACGCTCTCGCGGTGGCGAATGCCGCTTCCGACGCCCGTGTTGCCGTGTGCGCTGCCGAGCGGGCGGAGTGGGTGGCCGAGATGGCAGCGGCGGGGATCGTGCCGGGCAAGCCTCCGCCCACCCACCGCTCGGCCAGGAGCAAGACCATCTCTGGCGTGCAGGCTCTCGACTATATTGTCGCGGCCTCCCTGCAAGACTGGAAAGCGCGCCCGGTCGACGTGGAGCAGGTGCGGCTGCTCGACGTCGTGCGGGAGTGTGACCTCGCCATCAACCGGGCCCACGCCGAGCGGGCAGCCGCAGTCGACAACCTCGCCCGGCGGGTGGCCAGTACCGCCGAGACCGGGCGACCTTTGCCCCGGGCCATGCTCACCCAAGAAGCACAGGCTGCCGGGGAACAGGGCCTGCCGGTGCAGCGCTGGTCAGAGAAGCAAGCCGCCGAGGAGGGCCTCGTCGCCGAACTCGCGTGCCTCCTCCGCGTGCACGAAAACACCGCCCGCAACCTGCTCTGCGTGAGCAAGAAATTGCAGCACGACCTGCCCGCCACCCGCGCCAAGCTCGCAAACGGGTCGATCAGCTACCGGCACGTGGAGGTCATCGTCGACAACGCGCTGTCGCTACCCAACGAAGCTTGGTGCGCCTTCGAAACTGAAGTTCTGGCCGGGGTCGACAACCTCACGGTGGGGCAGTTGAAGAAGCGCGCAATCACCGTGCGGGAACTTTCCCACCCCGAGTCCATCGTGAAACGACACCAGAAGGCGCTCAGCCAGCGCCGCTTTTCGGTGATGCCCGCCAGAGACGGCATGGCCTGCCTCGAACTCACCCTCACCCAAGAAGACGCCGCCGCGATCACCGACCGCGTCGACACCCTCGCTCGCAGCCTGCACAACGCCGCCGCGTTGGAGCCCCTCGATACCCGCACCCTCGGCCAGCAACGCCTCGATGTCGCCGTCGACCTTCTGTTGACCGGAGTAACCGAAACCGGGCTCGGCGCCGGGGTGCAGGGCCTGGTGAACGTGACCGTGCCGGTGCTAACCCTGATGGGTCTCAGCGAGGAGCCCGGCACCCTCGACGGGTTCGGCCCGATCGACGCCGAAACCGCCCGCCGGGTCGCCGCCACGGCGAAGAGCTTCACCCGCATTCTGATCCACCCCGAGACCAGCGCAGTGCTCAGCGTCGGCACAACCCGCTACAAAGTCCCCGCCGACCTGAAGAAGTGGCTGGAGATCCGCGACGGAACCTGCCGATTCCCCGGCTGTACCCGGGCGGCCAGGCACAGCGAAATCGACCACACCCACGACTGGCGCTACAACGGCGAAACCCGCTGGGACAACCTCGCCCACCTCTGCAAACGCGGCCACCGACTCAAAACAGAGTCGGGCTGGACCGCCGAACAAGGCATCGACGGCATCCTGCACTGGACCAGCCCCGCCGGCAAACATTACGCCACCCACCCCGCCACCCGCCTCGGCCCCCACTCCGCTGCCATGGCAGACGAACGCGGCCAGACCGCTTCGCAGCGGCCGGTCGACATCTGGGCTGCCCTCACCGACCGAGACGATTCCGAACCCGACCGCGCCGACCCGACGCAAATCGGCGACAGCCCCCCGTTCTGAGACCAACACCGCTTAACTGCCCATTCACGGGAGCGCCCTCGCAGCTGCACCCGGTATTCGGCAGGTCAGCATCCCTCTGTCAGTGCGACTCCGCCTCTATCAGCGCGGCCTCGAACGCCACCCACGGCAGCATGGCGCACTTCACCCTCGCGGGGTAGCGTGAGACTCCCCCGAAGGCGGCGGCGTCGCCCAGAATCTCTTCGTCGGGCTCGATCTTGCCGCGGGAACGCAGCATCTCCCGAAAATTATCGAGCAGGGCCCGGGCTTCGGTCGTGTTGAGGCCGCGCAGGGTGTCGGTGAGAATCGAAGCGGATGCCTGCGAGATCGAGCACCCCTCGCCGGTCCAGACCAGTTCGGTGACGGTTTCGTCGTCAGAACCCAGCGAAACCCGCAGGGTGACCTCGTCGCCGCAGGTGGTGTTGATCTGGTGCGATTCGGCCACGCGCAGGCCGCTCGCGGCGCCGAGTTCGACGGCCTCGGCCAGCGGAGTGAGTTCGCCCGCTCCGTGCCTGGCCTTGGAGTGCTCGAGAATGATGGTCTGGTATAGCTGCTGCAGGTCGCTCATCGGTTGGCTCCCGTACTGACGCCGAAGAACGGTGCGACCTCGGCGAGGGTAGCCAGGAACAGGTCGACCTCGTCGGTCGTGTTGTAGAGATAGGTGCTCGCCCGGGTGGAGGCGGTCACGCCGAGCCGGCGATGTAGCGGTTGGGCGCAGTGGTGACCGACCCGCACCGCGATGCCGGCGTCGTCAAGAAACTGGCCAACGTCGTGCGCGTGCACTCCGGCGACGTCGACGGCGGCCAACCCCAGCCGATCTGCACCAGCGCCGGGGCCAAGCAGGCGCACGCCGGGAATTTCGGCCAGGCCGGCAACTAAGCGCTGGCCGAGCTGGGCCTCCCAGACCGCGACCCGATCCATGCCGGTCTCGCTCAGGTAGTCAACGGCCGCGGCCAGCGCGATGGCCTGCGAGATGCGCTGAGTGCCAGCTTCGAAGCGCTGCGGCGGTGCGAGAAACTCGGCGTGCGCCATGTCAACGGTCGTGATCATCGATCCGCCGGTGAGAAAGGGCGGCATGTCGGCGAGCAGATCGGCCTTGCCGTAGAGCGCACCGATGCCCGTCGGACCGAGCATCTTATGGCCGGAGAAGACGGCGAAGTCCACGTCGAGCGCCTTCACGTCGACCGGCAGGTGCGGCACGGTCTGGCAGGCGTCCAGCACGACCAACGCCCCGAACTTACGGGCCAGGGCCACGAGTTCGGCGACCGGGTTGATGGTGCCGGTCACGTTCGAGCCGTGCGTGAAGGCGAGCAGCCTCGTGTGGGAGCCCACAACATCCGCTGCCGCGAGCAGGTCGAGAGTGCCGTCGTCGAGCACGGGAATGAAGCGCAGGGTGGCACCGGTGCGCAGCGCGAGCTGCTGCCAGGGAATGAGATTGGCGTGGTGTTCCATCTCGGTCACCACGATCTCGTCGCCAGCGCCGAGACTGAACCGGCGAGCGGACGGGCCGCCGAGGCCGAGCGAAGCGTTGGAGAAGCTGTAGGCCAGCAGGTTGATCGCCTCGGTGGCGTTGGAAGTCCAGACGATCTCGTCGGTCTGGGCACCGATGAAGGCGGCGACCTTTTCGCGGGCCTCTTCGAACACCTCGGTCGCTTCGACAGCGAGGGTGTGAGCACCGCGGTGCACGGCGGCGTTGCGCTGCTCGTAGTATTCCTGCTCGGCTTCCATCACGCTGATCGGGTTCTGCGAGGTCGCGCCCGAGTCGAGATAGGTGAGTGGATGCCCGTTCACCATTTGGTGCAGCACCGGAAAGTCGTTGCGAATACGTTCAACGTCGACATTGGTCAGCGGGGCCAGTTCAGGGTGCTGGGCGCGGGGCGCTGGCGAAGTTGCGGACGATGGTGCTAAAGACGTCATACCCCAAGGATATTCCCTCACCCCAAGCCCGGGCGCCGCGCAGCGGAGTATGACGACGCGGGGCCTACGTAGCCAGTGTGCCGCAGCGAGAGTCACGAAGCGAGTGTCAGACGGCGGTGGAAAACCGAGCCGGAGCGTGTGAGGCTTAAGAGGTGACCAAGACTGCCGAACACACCGAGCTCCGCGAGGCCGTGTCACTGGACCGACCGTGGGTGACCCTGGTCTGGGACGACCCGGTCAACCTCATGTCCTACGTCGCCTACGTCTTTCGCAGCTACTTCGGGGTCACCCCAAAGCAGGCCGAACGACTCATGCTGCAGGTGCACAACAACGGTCGGGCCGTCGTGGCCACCGGCAACCGCGAATCGATGGAACGCCACGTGGAAGCCATGCACGGCTACGGCCTGATGGCTACCCTGGCCAAGGCCGACGAATGAGCGAGCATCGCTTCACCCGGCTTGAGTCCGGTGCCCTGCTCGCCCGGTTCGCACCCGTAGAGGCCGACCTGCTGCGCCTCGCCACCAGCCAGCTCGTGGACATGCTCGCTGCCGGGGCGGAGAATCCACAGCTCGCCGCGAGCGACGGCGTGTTCGGCCGTCTATTACCCGATGCCTACCGCGACGATGACGAAGCTGCGGCCGAGTTTCGCCGCTTCACGGCGACCGGCCTGCTCGAACGCAAGGCACAGAACGCCCAGATCCTGCTGGGCTCGCTCGGAGACGCAGCGGATTCCGGCTCTGACACCAACGCGAACCGCAGGCCGGTCACGATCAGTCTCGACGACGGTGCAGTGCAGGCCTGGCTGCGCAGCCTCACCGACCTGCGCCTGACCCTCGCCGAGCGGTTGCAGATCTCCCCCGACGGTGTCGTGCAGCTCGATGGCGACGACACCCCGTTTCTGCGCGAACTCTACGAATGGCTCGGCATGCTCCAGGAAGAACTCGTCTACACGATCGACGTGTGACAGCGGCACCGCGGCACTCACTGCAATCGGCGTAAGATCTGCCCGAAATCGAGACGTTCTTCTGACACCCTCGGGTGAGGTAGCCTGCTGTGTGAAACCGACTACCTGAAACCCACGACCTCAAATCCACCACCGTGCGCCCATGGTCGCTCGCACGGCCCGACCCGGCCTCACTCTCAACCAGCGCAGCCTTCCCCGGAACTCGACGGAGCCCCATGGACCTCAGTACGCTCACCCGCATCATCCCGGCTCGGCAGCGCAGCGACCTCGACGCACTCGGGCCGACGGTCGTGCCCCTGGCCGGTGGATCCGAGTTGTTCGCCGACCCGCGCGCCCACCTCACGGGCCTCGTTGATCTGCAGTCCTTCGGGTGGCCGGCGCTGACCTTCAGTGACGAAGTCGGCGAGGGCCTCGAGATTGCCGCGACCTGCACTCTCGCCGAACTCTCCCGGCTGCCGATGCAGGCCGGGTGGGCGGCGCATCCGCTGTTCTATCAGTGCTGCACCGCGCTATTCGGCTCGTTCAAGGTGTGGAATGTCGCGACGGTCGGCGGCAACCTGGCCACCTCGCTTCCGGCCGGGCCCATGATCACCCTCGCCGTCGCACTCGACGCCGAGTTGCTGGTCTGGCGCGGTGACGGCAGCGACGACGTCGTGCCGGCCCGATCGTTCGTCACCGGCAATATGAGCAATGTGCTCGCGCCGGGCGACGTGTTGCGCTCTATTCGAGTGCCACTGAGGTCGCTGCAGGCCACCACGGCGTTCCGCAAGATCGCCCTGTCACCACTCGGTCGTTCGGGCGCGGTGCTGGCCGGGCGGCTTAACGTTGATTCTCATGGCCCTGACGGCCCCTTCGTACTCACGGTCACGGCCGCGACTTTGCGACCGGTGCAGCTGCGCTACCCGCGGGTGCCCGCCGCCGCCGAGCTCGCCCGCGATATAGCAGCGATCGACTGCTGGTTCACGGATGCCCACGGCGCGACCGACTGGCGACGAGCGATGGGGCTGTTGCTCGGCGAAGAGATACGCGCCGAACTTGCCGCGACCGCCGTTGGACCTCACTCATGACCCTGGAGCAGGCCGCGATGCTCGATACCGTCACCTTTGAGGTCAACGGTTCCCCGATCGAGGCGACGCCGACACCCGGCCAGTGCCTGCGCACCCTGCTGCGCGAGCACGAGCATTTCGAGGTGAAGAAGGGCTGCGACACCGGCGATTGCGGCGCCTGCACGGTGCAGGTCGACGGCACGCCCGTGCACTCCTGCATCTACCCGGCGTTTCGGGCCGACGGAAAGCAGATCACGACCGCAGCCGGCCTCGGCGAGCCGGGCGCCCTCTCCCCGGTACAGCAGCGTTTCGTCGACGCCGCCGGCTTTCAGTGCGGCTTCTGCACGCCCGGCATGGTCGTCACCGCCGCGGCGATCGAAGCGGATGCCGCCCGCACCGTCGACGAGTTACCCCGCTTACTCAAGGGCAACCTCTGCCGCTGCACCGGCTACCGCGCCATCACCGACGCCATTAACGGCCAGCACACCCCGCCGGAAGGCTCCTGCCATGTCGCGCCGGAACGCGAACACGAACACGCCGAGGCCTCCACGCTCGGGCCGGTGCGTGCGACCGGCCGCGCGGGCAAGGCCTCGGGCGCAGTCGGCACCTCCCCCGGGGCACTCAACGGGGAGCGCGTGGTCAGCGGGCTCGAGCCTTACACCCTCGACGTGGCCATTCCCGGGCTGCTCCACCTCGCAATACTCGGGAGTCCGCACGCGCACGCACGCATCCGCTCTCTCGATGCCAGCAGAGCGGCCGCGTTGCCGGGCGTGCACCGCGTGCTCACCCACGCCGACTCCCCCGGCACCCTGTACTCGACGGCGCGACACGAGAGCCGGTTCGACGATCCAGACGACACCCTGATCTTTGACCAAACCCTGCGCTTTCGCGGGCAGCGGGTCGCGGCGGTCGTCGCCAACTCGGTGGCGATCGCCGAGGCGGCCTGTCGCCTGATCGACGTCGAGTATGAGCTCATCACCGCCGTCTTCGACCCGCGCCTGGCCCTCGAACCCGGCGCCCCGCTCGTGCACGGCGACAAAGACCCGGTCGTGTCGCGCCTGGCCGACCCCAATCGCAACCTCGTCGCCGAGCTGCACGGCGAGTACGGCTCCGTCGAGGCAGGCCTGGCCGAGGCGACGACCGTCATCTCCGGCCGCTGGCAGACCCAGCGCATCTCGCACACCCATTTGGAAACCCATGCCACGATCGGCTGGCTCGATGGTGATCGCCTGGTGCTGCGCACGAGCTCGCAGGTTCCCTTTCTGGTGCAAAAGGAGATCTGCCGTCTGTTCAGCCTCGACCCGGCCGGGGTGCGCGTGTTCACCGCCCGGGTCGGCGGCGGCTTCGGCGGCAAGCAGGAGCTGCTCACCGAAGACCTCGTCACCCTAGCCGTGCTCGAAACCGGCCGGCCGGTGCAGTACGAATTCACCCGCACCGACGAGCTCACCATCGCCCCGGTGCGCCACCCGATGAGCATCGACGTGACCCTCGGCGCCACCGCTGACGGGCGCCTCACCGCACTGAAACTCGGAGTGCTCGCCGACACCGGCGCCTACGGCAACCACGCGCCCGGCGTCATGTTCCACGGCACGAGTGAATCCGTCGCACTCTACAATGTTCCCAACAAGGCAGTGGATGCCCAGAGCGTCTACACAAACAACCCACCGTCCGGCGCCTTCCGCGGCTACGGCCTGGGCCAGATCATCTTCGCGATCGAGAGCGCCCTCGACGAACTCGCCCGCGAACTCCACCTGGACCCGTTCGAACTACGCCGGTTGAACTCGGTGCGCCCCGGCGACGCCCTCGTCGTGACGCACGAGGAAGGGCCAGACCTCGTCTTTGGCAGCTACGGCCTCGACCAATGCCTCGACCTCGCCGAAGCGGCCCTCAAGCGCGGCAATCGGGTTCCGGTTCCGGCCGGAACGCAGTGGCGGGTCGGCACCGGCATGGCGTCGTCGATGATCGCGACCACGCCGCCGCGGGGCCACCGCTCGCAGGCATCCGTTGCGCTGATGCCTGGCGGCCGCTACCTGGTGCGGGTCGGCACCACCGAGTTCGGCAACGGCACCACGACCGTGCACGCCCAGATCGCCGCGACGGCGCTGAATACCACCCTGGACCGCATCGACCTGCTGCACTCCGACACGGATGCCGCCGGCTACGACACCGGCGCGTTCGGCTCGGCCGGCGTCGTTGTGGCCGGCAAGGCCGTGCTCGCCGCGGCGACCGCGCTGGCCGAGTCCCTCGTCGAAGCCGCTGCGTCGTGCAGCGGGGCCGATGATGTGACCTGGCAGCTCGCACGCGACGCACTGCGCTCGGCCGACACGAGCCTCTCGCTCGACGAGCTCGCCCAATGGGCCGGGGCCAACGGCGTCGACCTCACCGCCACCCGCCGCGAAGACGGAGCGCTGCGCTCGCTCGCCTTCAACGTGCACGCGTTCCGGGTGGCCGTGAACACCGACACCGGCGAGGTGCGCATACTGCAGAGCATTCAGGCCGCGGATGCCGGCTTCGTAGTGAACCCGGAACAGTGCCGCGGCCAGATCGAGGGCGGGGTCGCCCAGGCCCTCGGCACCGCCCTGTTCGAGGAGGTCGTGCTCGACGGCGCCGGCACCGTAACGACCAGGGTGCTGCGCAACTACCACGTGCCCCAGCTCGCGGACCTGCCGGTCACCGAGGTGTATTTTGCGCAGAGTCACGACGTGCTCGGGCCGTTCGGCGCCAAGTCGATGAGCGAATCCACCTACAACCCGGTCGCGCCGGCGCTGGCCAACGCCGTGCGCGACGCCATCGGCATCCGCCCGACCGAGCTGCCCATGTCGCGAGATAGAATCTGGCGCCTGCTGCACGGCTGAGCGGATGCCCGCGGGCGGTTTGCGCAGACCGGCTCGCGGTGCCAGCATGGCTGACTCCCCTGCACGCGGCTAAATACGGCGGCGGGACGGCCCAGTTCCAAGCGCGGCGGCGGGTCAGTCCCCCGGCACGGCCGAGTTCACAGGCGGGAGACGGTAATCTCCGCTGTTGTGCACAGAACCATTTCGCCCGCGGTCTTTCGCGGCCACATTTTTCATATTTCCGGCGCACCAACGGTCGCCGAGGCCCGCGAACACCTCGTGTCGGTACCCGACGGCGCCCTCGTAACCGGTGTCGACGGCACGATCGCCTGGGTCGGCCCCTTCGCCGAGCTGCCGGCGGCCTTCGCCGGGCTGCCGGTGACCCGAACCGGGTTCATCATTCCGGGCTTCGTCGACACCCACATTCATTTTCCACAGACCTACACAACGGATGCCTATGGCGGCGGCCAGCTGCTCGAATGGCTCGACGAGTGCGTGTTTCCGGCGGAGTCCCGGCTGGAAAACCCGGAATTCGCCCGCCGGGTGGCGCGCGATTTCACGCGGCGGCGGGTATCCGTTGGAACGACCAGCGCCCTCGTGTTCGGGTCGGCCTTCGCTCCCGCGCAGGACGCCCTGTTCGAAGAATCCCGAGCGGCCGGCCTGCGGCTGGTGAGCGGGCGCGGCATCCAGACTGTCGGCACCGACTCCGCCCGGGCCCTAATCACGAGCGAGCAGGCCGCTCTTGAACTCACGGCGGCTGAGATCGACCGGTGGCACGCCACCGACACCGGCGACGCCCGTACCGCACTGCTGCAGGTCGCGATCGTGCCGCGATTCAGCCTCTCGGTGACGCCGACGACCCTGGCCGGGCTCGGCGAGCTTTACGACTCGGTGCGCGGCCGCGGCGTGTACTTTCACAGCCACCTGAATGAGAACGACCGGCCGGGCACCGGGGAGATCGACGCCGTGCGCTCGGTGTACGGCACCGAAAAATACCTCGACACCTACGACGGATGCTTCCTGCCGGGCTCGGCCCGCGGTGGCTCGTCGCTGCTCGGGCCGCGCAGTATCCTCGCCCACGCCGTGCACTGCCAGAACAGCGAGCTCGCCCGCCTCGCTGAGACCGGCACCTCGATCGCGCATTGCCCCACCTCGCAGGCGTTCCTCGGCTCCGGCACCATGCCGTGGCGCCGCACGACCGCGTTCGGCGTGAACGTCGCCATCGGAACGGATGTCGGCGGCGGCGACGAATGGCTGGTCGCGCGGGTGCTCAACGATTGCTACAAGGCCCACCTGTCGGAGCCGGGCGATGCCGGCGTGGCCCTCGACCCGGCCGCTCTGCTGTTCACCGGAACGCTCGCGGGGGCGCGTGCCCTCGACATGGAGGAACGGTTTGGCAACTTCGACCTCGGCAAGGACGCGGATCTCCTGCTCATAGACCCGGAACGCTGGGAACCGCTCGCCCTCGTGCTAAATAACGCCGTGCGCGCCGACGACGCCGCGTTGGCCGCCGAACAGACCCTGTTCGCGCTGCTGCTGGCCCTGCGCGAGCCCGCTATCACCGGCGTCTACGTGCGCGGCCGCCGGGTGAGCGTCGAGTAGTCGGTCCGCTGACGCATCCGCTCACCGAACCGTGCGCACGAAGCGTGCGCGAGGTCACTGCCCGGGAACCCTACGATGGCAGACATGCAGATGCCGCAGCCTGAGATACCTCCCACCGAGAGCGCAGAGCCCGCCGGCACCGCGCGAATCGCCGGACTCGTGCTCGCCGCTGGTGCGGGCACCCGCTATGGCCTGCCGAAGGCACTCGTGCGCGATAGCGCCGGCCGCTCCTGGCTGCGGAACGCCGTCGACGTGCTCACCGCGAGCGGATGCTCCCCCGTCATCGTCGTGCTCGGCGCCCGCGGGGCCGAGGCTGCCGCGCTGCTCGAAGCCGGCGAGAACGGGCCATCGGCATCCGTTCTGGTCGTGCAGGCCGCCGACTGGGCCGACGGGCTCTCCGCATCCCTGCGCGCCGGGCTGCGCTGCGCCCTCGCCCAGCCCGGGGTCGAAACCATCGCGATCATCCCGGTCGACGTGCCTGACCTGAACGCGGCCACGGTGTCACGCGTGATCGGAGCACGGGTGATCGGCACACGCATGATCGGCGCGATCACGGCAAGCACCCTGCGGCAGGCCCGATTTGCGGGCAAGCCGGGGCATCCCGTTGTCATCGGCCGGGCGCACTGGGCAGCGCTCATCGAGACGGCGGCGGGTGACACCGGTGCCGGTGCGTATCTGCGCGCGCACGAGGTCGAGGCGGTTGAATGCGGCGACCTGAGTAGCGGGCGAGATGTGGACACTGCTCCAGCCCGCTGACGGCGACCCTGCCGGCGTCGCCGCAGAACCCGCAATTGTTTGCACCGCGCCCTGCTCGCGGAACTGCCCCCTCACCGATCGCCCGGACTAACCCCCGGCCGGCACCCGGGTCAGAGCAGCGTAGGCCCGCTCAGCCCCAGACTGGGTAGCCAGCGACAGCGCGAGCGCGTCGAGGCGGGCGCGCGGATTGCCGGCCAGGCGTAGCATCCGCTCGCAAGCGTCACGCAGGTCGGCAACCGTGGCGGTATTGGGCGGCAGCGAGGTGCCGAAACCAACCGCGTCGAGGGCGGCGGCGCCGGCGAACTGGTCGGTCGAGAACGGCAGCACGACGAGGGGAACCCCGGCCGTCATGGCCTCGGTCACCGAATTGTTGCCGCCGTGGGTCACGGCGAGTGCGGCTGCCTGCAGCAGTCGCACCTGCGGCAGGAACGCACGTACGAGCCAGGAGGCGGGAATGGGTCCAAGCTCTGCGGGGTCGGTCGCGCCGACGGCGATGGCGACCCGCACCGGCAGGGCGGCCAGTGCCGCGCAGACGCGCGCGAGCACGTCACCGCGCACCGAGAGAAAACTCCCGAAACTGACGTAGACAACGGGCAGCGAATCGGCCGCAAGCCAGGCTTCGACCTCGGAGTCGACGGTCTCGGACCGCACGGCAGAGCCCAGGAACACGTGCGGCGGCAGCTGGCTCGTGCGCGCCGGCGCGTGTAATTCGCTCGGATAATTGAGCATCAGCACGTCGCCCGATTCTTGGAAGGCGTCAACGCTCAACCGCGCTGCCGGATCCAGCTCGCGCAGGGCGTCGTTCCACTGGGCGGTGAAGGTGTCACGCACAGCCTCGCATTGCAGCTCCAGCAGGGCCAGCTCCGAAGCCTCGGGCGAGAACACCTCGGGCCAGGTCGGCGGGTATCCGTAGACCTCGGTACCCACGGGCAGGGCCGACGGATGCCCGAGCACGACGTCAGCGTGCGCGACCCCGGCGCTGAGCAACCCCAGCCGGGCGCTAAAGGCCAGATGGTCGACGATCACCTGGTCTGGCTGCACCCGGGCGACGATGCGCTGCACTTCGCGGGCGATCTCGACCGGGTTGTAGAGCAGGTCGCTGCTGCGCGCCTCGGCCTGAAAACGCAGGGTGTCGACCATGCCGCGGCGGGTGGCGTCGAAGAAGCCGCGCAGGGCGTCGTCTTCGCCGACGGGCTGCGCTTCGACCCGGATCGTGCCGGGGTTCGAACCACGTCCCAATTGCAGGTTCTCCCGTTCAAACCCGAACGACGTCACGATGCCCGCCGTGGCCGGTCCGCTCGCAACCACGACGCGTTCACCGGCCAGCGCCCAGGCTGTGCCGAGGGTGGCAAGTGGGTACAAGTGTGAGGCGTAGTCCGGGCTGATGATCAGCAGGGTCACGAGACGCTCAGTTCCCAGGCGGCCGGCTCGAACGCCACGGCAACGTCACGGTAGACGCCGGCAAGGGTGGTGGCCATCGCCTCGATCGTGAAGTTCTCCACGACCATGCTTCGGGCCCGCGCAGCGTTGGCACCGCCGTGAACTCCGCCCGCCACCGTGAGTGCGTCGGTGATGGAACGAACCAGGGCGTCACCGTCACCGGTGTTGACCAGAAAGCCGGTAACGCCGTGCTCGACGTAGGTGGCCGGTCCGCCGCCGTCGGGGGCGACGACCATGAGCCCGGTCGCCATCGCCTCGAGCAGGGCGATGCCGAACTCCTCTTTCATGCTCGCACAGACATAGACCCCGAACGGTGCCGCGAGGCCGGGTCGGCCGTAGCGGGCCGCGGCGAGCCAGCGGGTGACGGTGTCGTTGGCGCGGTGTCCGGCCAGCAGCAGGCCGCGGGCGGCAGCCTCGCCGAGGTCGCCGCTCGCCATCGACCGAGCCATACCCTGCAATTCTTTATCCTCGTCGAACGACGGATGCTCCAGGTCACCACCCACAATCAGCAGATTACAGCGGGCCTGCAGGAACGAGTCGGTGTTCCACGCCTCGACCAGAGCGGCCATGCCCTTGACCCGGTGCAGTCGTCCGACGCTGATCAGCAGCGGCAGGCCGCGTCGCTCGGCCGGGAGAGTACGAAGCAGACCGTCAAGCTGGTCGAAGGCCACAGCGGCAGGTTCGGCTGCGGACCGGGTGTGGGCGGCGCGGGAGACCAGCAGGCCTCCGCCGGTCAAGCCGAGCGAGCCGAGGGCATCCGTTCGGGAGCGGTCGATCACCGTGAGGTCGATACCCTCGGGAATGACGGAGTGCCGTTCCGGGTGCGCGTCAATATCAATGCCGGTCAGCCGTTCGATGTCCTGCTGAAGGCGCGGGCGCGGAAACAGCACGGTGTGCGCGGCATCAGCGGCAAGCCGCTGCACCAGGCGGGCGCGAAACCAGAAGTGTTCGTTTGCATCGACGGTGCCAAAATTGGCGCGGGTGAGCACGCCGTTCGACTCGAGCGAGTCGATCACGCCGTGCGGGTCGGGTGCCACGGTGAACACCACGGGAATGTCGAGGTCACGGGCGACGGTGGCTGCGGCGAGGCTGCCGACGTCGGCCATGCGCAGGTGAATGGCATCGACCGCACCGGCCGACCGGAGGATACGCCGGATGCCGCGTTCAGCCGCGACTCTAAGCGACCAGGCGTCAATCGATGGCACCGGGCCGCCAGCGAACGGCACCGCCGCGAAGGAGTGCCCCGGCAGGAACGATCCGACGTCGGCGAGACCGTTGAGGGCCGATTCTGGGGTTCCCCGCGAGATGGTGACCACGCGGCTCGCCCCGGCCGGTGCGGCCACGAGGGCGTCACCGAGTCGAACGAGCAGGGTTGCGATGCCGCCGTTATCCCCGGCACCCACCTGAGACAGCTCGCCATCGATATCGGCGTGCAGGAACAACTGGGCGATCGTGACGCCCTGGTTCCACGACTCTCGGGGGGCTGTCGTCGCGGTCAGGTCGAACAGGGCCAGGCGGGCGACAGCAGCGAGCACGCTCGTCTCGTCGCCGGATCCGACGCCGTTCTCGTCGTGCGCGGCGGCGGCATCCGCTTGCGAGAGGCGGCTCAGCAGCGAAACGACGGCGGCGCTCGCGGCACGGTCGCCGAGGGCGGCAATCGCGGCGACACGCGCCTGCGCGTTCTCGGCGGTGTCGACGGCCACGCGGCGCAGCAGGCGTTCAGGTACGCGCCCGGGAACGAGGCCGATGGTCTCGACCAGACGGGCGCGGGCGAATGCTTCACTGACGCCCAGCAGGGCGCCCTCGAGGAACAGTCCGACCTGGTCGGCGGCCGAGGAACCCCACTGTTCCAGGGTGCGCTGGGCGAGCATGCCGGTGAAACCGCCCTCACGCACGAGTGTGACTAGACCCGCAATCGCGTCGTAGCGGGGCAGGCGGGTGCCGAATGCCCAGGCTGCGTGCTCCCGCAGGAAGGCGGAGTCGTGGTGCAGCAGGGCCACAAGAACCTCGTCGGCGGAATCGTCGAAGACCTGGGCGAGGGCGTGCACCGCCGCGATGGCGGTGAGTTGGTCACTCGGGTCGGTTGCCGCCTGAGCCAGGAGTCGCACGGCCCGAACTCCTCCATCGCGAGCAGCCGCGACCGTGAGGTCGTCGGCCCGCCGGATACCGTCGAGGATGCTGGCGGCCCCGCGCTGATCGTCAAGGGCGGTGTGGGTGGCCACGGGCGTCTCCTCCCCGCGAGAGATTCCGCGGATCGAACGCAACGATCGGGCTCGTCGCGAGTGAACAAGGTTAAATTTCGGCCATTCTCCGCCGAGAAATTCAGGAATCCGAGCGCTGGATGTGCCCGGAATGAATTTAGCTAGCTGGGTTAGCTAATTCCCCATTCGCCATCATGACATGATTCACAGCCCTGAAGCTGGGAGACTTCCGATTTCGGTCGGAAGCGTCGCAATCGCGCTACGAGTATTGCTGCCGAGAAAATCCGGGAAAAGAATAGAGCCACGCCCCAGTGACTGCAGCGTGACTCTAGACCCTTGATTTGATTTGACTAACCAGATCTAGCCAAACAGTGCCGTTACCCTGGTCAGTGTTTGAAAGATGCCGAAGGCGAGTGGAATACCAACCAGCGCCCAACCAACGACGAGTTGTGCCTTCTTCATGAATGCGCCTTCCCTGCGGCTGCCCCAATGAGCGGCCTGTCTGGTTCGTGAAATTCGGCGCGCACCGGTCGCACGAACAGGTTCGCCACAAAACCGACCACGAGCAGGCCGACCATGGTGAGCAGGGCCGGCTGATATGCCGCGGCGGTCAGCTCTCCCGGTGCCCCCTGTGCGTCCAGGAACGAGTTCACGATGAGCGGCCCGGCTATTCCGGCTGCCGACCAGGCCGTCAGCAGCCGACCGTGGATGGCGCCCACTTGAAAGGTGCCGAACAGATCGCGCAGGTACGCCGGGATAGTGGCGAATCCGCCGCCGTAAAACGAGATGATGACGAAAGCCAAAATCACGTAGAGGGCGGTCGTGCTGGAACCGAAGAGGGCCAGCAGCAGGTACAGCACGGTGCCGACGCCGAGGTAGACCATGTAAATGTTCTTGCGCCCGGTCTTGTCCGAGGTGGCTGACCAGATGAAGCGTCCACCCATGTTGGCGAGCGACAACAGGCCTACAAAGCCGCCGGCAACGGCTGCCGAGACGAGCGAATTGCCATCGTTCTGACGAAAGAAGTCCTGGATCATGGGTGCGGCTTGCTCGAGAATGCCGATACCGGCCGTGACGTTGCAGAACAACACAACCCAGAGCAGCCAGAACTGACGCGTTCGAATGGCATTCCGGGCTGAGACGTGGTTGCTGGTAACGAGGGCTTTGGCACGTACCTTGGTCGGATCGAATCCGGCGGGTACCCAATCGGCGGACGGAACCTTGATTGTGAAGGCCCCGAACATCATATAGGCGAAGTAGATTACGGCGAGGGTCAGAAACAGCTTGCCGACGGCATCGCCGCTGGCCACCCAGTTCGCTGCACCCGAGTTCGGGTCGTAAAAGCTGAGCAGCATCGTCGACACCGGGCTCGCGATGAGTGCGCCGCCACCGAAGCCCATGATGGCCATGCCGGTCGCCAGCCCCGGGCGGTCCGGGAACCATTTGATCAGGGTCGAGACCGGTGAGATATAGCCGATACCCAGCCCGATACCGCCGATAAAGCCGTAGCCGAGGTAAACCAGCCAAAGCTGATTCGAGAAGATTCCGAGCGAACCGATCAGGAATCCGCCCGACCAGAACAGTGCCGCGACGAACATGGCCTTGCGAGGTCCGTTGGTATCGACCCAGGTGCCCATGATGGCCGCCGACAGCCCGAGCATCACGATGGCGATCGAAAAGATCACTCCGATCTGAACCAGACTGGCGTCGAAGTGCGCCACAAGCGCCGTCTTGTAGACGCTCGTGGCGTAAGCCTGGCCGATGCAGAGGTGCACGGCAAGGGCGGCCGGCGGAATGAGCCAGCGATTGAATCCTGGTGGGGCGATGGTGCGGTCTCGATCGAGCCAGCTCATTGAGGTGTCCTTGCTGCCGGGATGGCGAATAGCGACGTTGCTGTGCGTTTCGGCGGATTACGGTAACCGTGAGGATACTGCGCAAACGGGGTGCTGAAGGTCTGCGAGCTAAAGACTATACGAACGCTTAGAACGAATTCTCTTTCGGATTCCTTACCCATTTCGCCGTTGCGGGGCGTTTCCCCCGGTTGGCAAGGCAGGATAGTTCTATGACACGCTCAGCTCCGATCGAAGACATCAACGAAGATAATCTCGTTGTCACCGCGCCCAAAACCCATGCGGCGGGTGTTGAAGCCGTGGTCGTGGCGCTCGATCGCGGCATCGCCCAGGCCGGTGTCGGGCGCACCGCCCGTTCGCTCCTGCGCCTCAACCAACGCGACGGCACCGACTGCCCCGGATGCGCGTGGCCGGAGTCCCAGGGACACCGCAAGACCGCCGAGTTCTGCGAAAACGGCGCGAAGGCCGTCGCGGAGGAGAGCACACTGCGCACGGTGACGCCAGAATTCTGGGCCGAGCATTCCATTGCCGAACTTGCCACCAAGACCGAGTACTGGCTCGGCAACCAGGGCCGAATCACGCACCCCGTCGTCATTCGACCTGGCGACACCCACTACTCGCAGATCTCCTGGGACGACGCCTTCGAACTCATCGGCGAGCAGATTCGTGCCACCGTGCCCGACCGAACCGTGTTCTACACCTCCGGCCGCACCGCCAACGAGTCGGCGTTCATGTACCAGCTCTTCGCCCGGTCCATCGGCACCAACAACCTGCCGGACTGCTCCAACATGTGCCACGAATCCTCTGGCTCTGCGCTGAACCCCACGATCGGTATTGGTAAGGGCACCGTCTCACTCGAGGACATTCATCAGGCCGAGCTCATTATGGTGGTGGGCCAGAATCCGGGCACCAACCACCCACGTATGCTGTCGGCCCTGGCGGAATGCAAGGACAACGGCGGCAGAATCGTGGCGGTTAATCCGCTGCCGGAGGCCGGGCTGTTCAACTTCATGGATCCGCAGACGCCCAAGGGCGTCGTCGGTAAGGGTACAAACCTGGCAGATGAGTTTCTGCAGATCAAGGTCGGCGGTGACCTGGCCCTGTTCCAGGCGCTCGGTCACCTGCTGCTTGAAGAGGAGGCACGGGTTCCCGGGTCGGTCATCGACCATGAGTTCGTCGCCGCGAACACCGACGGGATCGAGGCCTATCGCGCTGCCCGTTCGGTGATCGACTGGGACGAGACGAAGAAGGCCACCGGGCTTGAACGTGCCGCGATCGAGAAGGTGGCGCAACTGCTCATCGCGAGCAAGGCCACCATCATCTGCTGGGCGCTCGGCCTGACCCAGCAGCCGCACTCGGTGAACACCCTTAAGGAGATCATCAACCTGCTGCTGTTGCAGGGAAACTTCGGCAAGCCCGGTGCCGGTGCCTGCCCGGTGCGCGGCCACTCCAACGTGCAGGGCGACCGCACTATGGGGGTCTGGGAGAAACCGAAAGAGGACATGCTCGCCGCCCTCGACGCCGAGTTCGGTATCGTGTCGCCGCGTGAGCACGGTCTCGACTCCGTCGACACGGTGGATGCCTTCGTGCACGACCGCGTGGACGTGTTCGTGTCGATGGGCGGCAACTTCGCCCTCGCCTGCTCCGACACCGACATGCTCGAAAAGGCCATGCAGCGCGTTGGCCTCACCGTGCACGTCTCCACCAAGCCCAATCGCTCGCACGTGATGCACGGCAAAATCTCGCTGATTCTGCCAACGCTTGGCCGCACGGATACCGATGACAAGCATCCGTCTGGCCGCCAAGTGCTCTCCGTGGAAGACTCGATGTCGGTCGTGCGCACGACGCAGGGCCGCCTCGAGCCGGTCTCCGACCACCTGCTCGCCGAACCGGTGATCGTAGCGCGCATGGCGCGGGCCACCCTCGGCGACGACCACGCGGTCAACTGGAAGGAAATGGCCGAGGACTACGACGTCGTTCGGGACCATATCTCGCGGGTCATCCCCGGCTTTGCGGATTTCAACGCCCGCCTCAAGACCAAGAACGGCTTTGTGCTCCCCAACCCGCCGCGCGACACCCGCAGTTTCGCCACCGATATTGGCCTCGCCCGGTTTACAGTGAGCCCGATCGAGTACTTGTCGGCGCCAGAGGGTCACCTCATTTTGCAGACCATCCGCAGTCATGACCAGTACAACACGACGCTCTATGGGCTCGATGACCGATACCGCGGCATTAAGAACGGCCGTCGGGTCATTCTCATTCACGAAGATGATGTCACCGAACTGGGCTTTCAGGATCGCGACATGGTGGATGTGATCAGTACGTTTCAGGGCGTGGAGCGTCGGGCCGATACTTTTCGGCTCGTGGTCTATCCCACGCCGCGCGGCTGCGCGGCCGCATACTTTCCGGAGGCAAACGCGCTCATGCACCGCGAGCTCGTGGCCCGCGAGTCGAATACCCCCGGTTACAAAGCCATGACGGTGCGCTTCGTTCGAGCGGGCACCGCTGCCTGACCCGGCGCCACCCTCGCGCCGGCTGCGCCAGAGTTTCGCTACTGGCACCGCGGCGCAGCTCCCGCGCCGTCACATCGCTGGTGGCTACGCTACCGCGGCTGGCTCGGCATCCGCTCGACTGACAATGCGGTCTGCGCCGGCATAGATAACCATGGAGTCGCCGCGGAGGAAGCCGACCAGGGTCATATCCACCTCCGCGGCGAACTCCGCCGCGAGCGACGATGGCGCCGAGACGGCGGCCAGCACCGGGATGCCGGCCATCAGGGCCTTCTGGGTCAGTTCGAAACTTGCCCGGCTCGACACCATGAGCACGGTGCCGGTCAGCGGCAGCCGATTCTCCTTGACCGCCCAGCCGATGACCTTATCGACGGCGTTGTGCCGTCCCACGTCTTCGCGCAGCACGAGCAGGTCTCCGGTAGCAGCGTCGAACAGGCCAGCCGCGTGAATGCCGCCGGTCTTCTCGAACACGTTCTGGCCGGCACGCAGCTGCTCCGGGAACGTCGTGAGCAATTCGGCGTCCACTCGCACCGGGTCATCCGTTATGACGAAGGCCGATTTGGTGCGCACGGCGTCGATACTCTCCTTGCCGCACAGACCGCAGGAACTGGTGGTCAGCAGCGACCGTTCCAAGCTCGGTGCGGGCGGCGCGACACCGGTGCCGAGGGTGACGTCGAGCACGTTGTAGGTATTGACACCGTCGACCGCTCCCGCGCAGTACCGGGCGGTGTTGAAATCGTCGCCCTTGATGATGATGCCTTCGGAGACCAGAAACCCGGCCGCGAGGTCGATGTCGTTGCCGGGAGTGCGCATGGTGACGGCGAGGCGGCGGCCGTTCACGCGAATTTCCAGGGGTTCTTCGACCGCGAGCAGGTCCTCCCCGGCCAGGACTCCGGAGCCGACGGTGAGCCGGGTGATTTTGCGTCGCGCTGTGATTCTGCTCATGCTGAAAGTCTGCCACGGGTCACGCATCTCAGGTAAAGCGCGCTAAACCAGAAGGTGGCGTACATAACTGCGGACTCGCCGGTTTAATGACGCCGAATTCATCGATTTGCTGGGGTTTGGGCTGAAATATCCGCAGTTCTGAACGAGGTACTCCACCGCAGGGCAACTCCACCGCGGGGCAACTCCACCGCCGCGCCAGTCAACCCCCGATGTAGCTCATTTCAATCTTCTTCGCACCGGATGCCCGCAGTTCCCTGGTCTTGGCACTTCGCAACTGGGAATAGCGGTCGGTGCGATCCCGCCAGAGGTGCGCCATGACGGTGGAGAGCTCGGCATCGGAGCAGCCGCCGCGCATGAGAGCCCGCAGGTCGTGGCCCTCGGTGGCGAACAGGCAGGTGAACAGCTTGCCGTCGGTCGATACTCGGGCGCGGGAACAGGTCTGGCAAAAATTCTGGGTGACGCTCGAGATGACGCCGATCTCACCGCCGCCGTCTTGATAACGCCAGCGGCGGGAGGTCTCGCCGCTGTAATTCGGCGCGACCTCTTCGAGCGGCAGCTCGGCGTGGATGCGCGCGATCACGTCTTTCGACGGCACGACCGAGCCCATCTCCCAGCCGTTGCTCGTGCCGACGTCCATGAACTCGATGAACCGCAGAATATACGGGGTGTCCTTGAAGTGGCGGGCCATGGCCACGATGTCCTGGTCGTTCTTGCCGCGCTGCACGACCATGTTGACCTTGATCGGGCCGAGCCCGACCGCTTCAGCCACGTCGATGCCGTGTAGCACCTTGGCCACCGGAAATTTCACATCGTTCATGGTGCGAAACGTGGTGTCGTCGAGCGAGTCGAGCGAAACCGTGACGCGCTTGAGGCCGGCATCCTTCAGCGCCTGCGCCTTCACGGCCAGCGCCGACCCGTTCGTGGTGAGCGCGATGTCGATCTCACGACCGTCGGGCGTGCGGAGCTCGGCCAGCAGGGCGATGAGGTCTTCGAGCCCCTTGCGCAGCAGCGGTTCACCGCCGGTCAACCGAATCTTCTCGACTCCGTGCGCGACGGCGATGCGCGCCAGCCGGGTGAGTTCCTCGAAGCTGAGCAGTTCGTCGTGTTCCATGAACGCGAAGTCCCGGCCGAAGATCTCCTTGGGCATGCAATACACGCAGCGAAAGTTGCAGCGGTCGGTGACGCTCAGGCGCAGGTCGTGCAGCGGACGGTTCATCCGGTCAGTCACGGAGCCGGTCGGGGTTTCAAGGTTCACCGGTATGTCCGCGCGCTCTCGATAGAAGCGCGGAACTGGTTCTGCAACATCGGCGCCGGTCATGTTTCCAGCCTAATCCTCGTGGCCAGCACGGGGCACGCCCAGAACACCGGTTCTAAGCGGATGCCGGGTTCCCCATCACTGCCTTGGCCGCCACCCGTGGCTAATTCAGGACATCCATCGGTTTCTGAGGCAATCCGAGGTGAGATGGACGCGGTTCGGGCGGATTTCCTGCATTAGCCACACACACGCCTGAGCCAGGCACTGAGGGCAGACGCGGAATGGCCCGGCCCGAAAATTTCCGGGCCGGGCCATCCGCTGGTGTGGGCTAACCCTTGACGTAACCGTTCGGGTTCAGCACGTACTTTGTGGCTGCTCCGGCGTCGAACTCCTTGTAGCCGCGCGGGGCATCTTCGAGGCTGATGGCCTGGGCGTTGACGGCCTTGGCGATCTGAACCTTGTCGTGCAGGATAGCCATCATCAGCTGGCGGTTGTACTTCATCACCGGGCACTGACCGGTCGTGAAAGACAACGATTTGGCCCAGCCGAGGCCCAACCGAATCGACAGCGACCCGACCTGGGCGGCCTTGTCCTCGGCACCAGGGTCACCCGTGACGTAGAGACCGGGGATGCCGAGGGCACCACCGGCCGCGGTGATCGTCATAAGCGAGTTCAGCACCGTGGCCGGAGCCTCGTGGTCGGCGTCCTTGCCGTGGCCGCGCGCCTCGAAACCGACGGCATCGACACCGGCGTCAACCTCGGGAATGCCGAGAATCTGCTCGATCTGCTCCCCCGGCTCGCCCTTGGTGAGGTCGATCGTCTCGCAGCCGAAGCTGCGGGCCTGCGCGAGGCGCTCGGCGTTCATGTCGCCGACGATGACGACGGCCGCGCCGAGCAGCTGGGCCGAGACGGCGGCCGCGAGGCCCACCGGGCCGGCGCCGGCCACGTAGACGGTCGATCCGACGCCGGCACCGGCCGTGTAGGCCCCGTGGAATCCGGTCGGGAAGATGTCGGACAGCATGGTGAGGTCCATAATCTTCTCGAGGGCCTGATCCCGGTCGGGAAACTTCAGCAGGTTCCAGTCGGCGTAGGGAACGAGCACGTATTCGGCCTGCCCTCCCACCCAGCCGCCCATGTCGACGTAGCCGTACGCGCTACCCGGACGGTCCGGGTTGACGTTAAGGCAAATACCGGTCTTGCGTTCCTTGCAGTTGCGACAGCGTCCGCAGCTGATGTTGAACGGCACCGACACGATGTCGCCCACCTTGATGAATTCGACGTCTGGTCCGCACTCGACCACTTCGCCGGTGATTTCGTGACCCAGCACCAGGTTGCTCGGTGCTGTGGTGCGGCCACGCACCATGTGCTGGTCCGAGCCGCAGATGTTCGTCGTCACAGTCTTCAGAATGACGCCGTGTGGCACCTTGCGGCCAACGTTGGCCGGGTTGACGCCCGGACCGTCCTTGAGTTCGAACGTGGGGTAATCGATGTCGATGACCTCGACGACTCCCGCGCTCTTGTAGGCAACTGCTCTGTTCCCCGTCATGAACTACCCTTCTCATTTATCTTCGCTGGCACGATCGATGCCGACCTGACCCGCAGTGGATGATTGCCGCTGATAACGACAGCAGCCCTTTCACTCCATCACGGTTCCGAGAAATTACAATCAGTCAATTGTCAGTTTCTGCGCGGCTTGCGTCCTTCCAGACCTGCACAACGGATGGCCGTGGGCCGGCCCACGCGCCGGCCGGCGCGGTCGCCCCCAACGCAACATAGTCCGGGAATCGGCTGGACTGCGCGGCCCAGCTGCCGTTCTCCCCCGGGTGTTGCACGGCGACGTAGACCATCGACTGTTCAGAGCGGATGACCGGCCCACAGGTCTCGGCCTGCCGTGGCACCGCGAGGAACTGCTGAACCCGACCGCGCTCGGCCCCCGTCAGCGGCACCTTGAACAGGCCGTCGCAGAAGCCGATCGTGCTCGGGGCGCCGTCGGTGGAGATCCACAGGTTGCCCTCGGCGTCGAAGGCCACGTTGTCCGGGCAGGAGATGGGCGACACCTTCTCGATCGGAAAGCCGGCGAAGTAGGTGCTCGTGTTCGTCTTCGGGTCGCCGCAGACGAGCAGCAGGTTCCAGTCGAAGGTCACCGCGGTGGCATCGGAGCCGGTCTCGGTGATCTCCACGATGTGGCCGTCGCGGTTGACCGCCCGCGGGTTGGGTTCGGTGGCGCCCTCCTTGCCCGGCAGGCCGCGGTCGGTGTTGTTGGTGCAGGCGACATATATCTTGCCGGTCACCGGGCTCGGCTCGACGTCTTCGCAGCGGTCCATCTTGGTGGCGCCGACGGCATCCGCTACCAGGCGGGTGTTCACGAGGGCGTCGTCGGTGCTGAAGCCGGGCACCTGGCAAACGCCGTCGATGACGAGCGCCACCCACTGGCCGGTGCCGTCGAAGAGGCCGTCGGCGGGCAGTTGCCCGCTGCCGGTGATTTCGACGGCCGGCGAGTTGCCGGCGAAACGGGCCACGTAGAGGGAACCGCGGGTGAGCAGGGACTTGTTGTGGAGGCGTGCCTTCGGGCTCTTCTTCTTGTCGAACCGGTCGAAGGAGACAAACTTGTACAGGTAGTCGAAGCGCTCGTCGTCGCCCATATATGCGGCCACGTGACCGGTCTTTCCGACGATCACGTTGGCACCCTCGTGCTTGAATCGGCCGAGGGCCGTGTGCTTGACCGGGGGCTCGTTCGGTGCCTCCGGGTCGATTTCAACGATCCAGCCGAACCGATTGGGCTCGTTCTCGTTGCCGGCGACGGTGGCGTCGAACCGGTCGTCGACCTGCTCCCAGAGCCGGCCGGTGGGGCGGTCGGCCAGGCCGTAGCGGGCATCCGCTGGGCTGGTGCCGGTGGTGCGGAAGTACCCGTTAAAGTTTTCTTCACCCGAGAGCACTGTGCCCCAGGGAGTGGTGCCGCCGGCGCAGTTGCCGAGGGTGCCGAGCACGGTGCGGCCGGTGGGGTCTGCCCTGGTCTTCAGCAGATCACTGCCGGCGGCCGGACCGGTGACGGTGAACGGAGTGTTCGCGGTGATGCGCCGGTTGAGGCGGTCTCCCACCCGGTACGTCCACGGTTGGCCGGCGCGTTTGCGTTCGAGGGCGACCACGGACATGCCGTGGGCCATCATCGCGACGCGGCGCTGCTCATCCGCTTCGACCGGTGTGGTGGCGGGCGCGAACATGATGTTCTCATTGGTGTATTCGTGGTTGGTGACGAGGACGCCCTTGCGCCCCTTTCGCCCCTGGCCCTCGAGAATGTCGAGGTAGTCGTTGTTGTAGCCGAACTGGAGCGCCTGCGACGCGGCGCTCTGGTGCGCTGGGTCGAACCGATCGGTGGCGGCGAACAACGGGTCGCCCCAGCGGATGATGGGGTTCCAGGAGTACCCGGCGGGCACCGAGAAAGCGTCGACGGCCGCCGGAACCGGTGCGATCGGTGTGAAGGCGAGACCTCCACCGGCCCGACCACCCGCTGCGGCCAGAGCGGGAGCAGCCTGGCCAGACCCGAGCACGATCGCCGCGGCGCCGACGCCAACGCCAACGAGCAGGGAGCGACGGCTCAGGGCAGCGCCAACGATGTCGCGAAAATAGTCGTTCGTGCTCTCGTTGGGCACCGGGTGAAAGCAGGCATCCGCGCACTTGAGGTGGCAGGTGACGGCGCTGCGCTTGCCGAGGGTGTGACCCTGCATGGGAAGCAGCGGCAGTAATGGACGACCAGCGGCAGTGGATTCACGGTGCAGCATTGGAGTGCTCCTCAGGACGATCTGAACCCCGAACTGGGGACAGACCCACCCTCCCGCCGATTTTCCTCCGGTTCAAGGCCGCCCGGTGTCTCGTCGCTGAACCGAAGATGAACGCTTGGGGCTGCCGATCGAGCGATCTATCGGGACTGGAGAAAAAGCGCGACGGCGTGCGCTGTGGTCTCGCGCACACGTTCGGCGGCGTGAGCCTGCAGGTCGTCGAGGGTCGACGGTCCCCCGGCGATCGAGAAGGCGGCCGTGACACCGGATGCCGCGGAGTCGGCCGCCGACAACTCCACCCGGCCGGCGATGACGACGACCGGGCATCCTGCCGAGGCCAGGCGTGCAACGGCCACGGCCACCTTGCCGCCGAGGGATTGGGAGTCGAAACTGCCTTCGCCGGTGAGCACGAGATCGGCGGAGGCCATTTTGTGGGCCAGGCCCACGGCATCCGCGACCAGGGTACTGCCGGGAACCAGTTCGGCACGCAGCAGCGGCACGAGGGTGGCCGGCATGCCGCCGGCCGCTCCGGCGCCGGGTCGGCCGCTCATGTTTTCACCGGTTTCGGCGAGCACGATCGCGGCCAGGCGGGCCAGGCCCGCGTCGAGCTCGGCGACGTCTCGTGGCTGCGCGCCCTTTTGCGGGCCGAACACGGCGGCAGCGCCAGCGGGACCGCAGAGCGGATTGTTCACGTCGACCGCGACGCGCCAGCGCACCACGCGCGCGTGCGGGTGCAGTCCGGCCAGGTCGAGCGACGCGATCTGAGCCAAACCGGCACCACCCGGCGCGACCGGCAGTCCGGCGGCGTCCAGAAAGCGCACACCGAGTGCGGCGAGCAGGCCCGTTCCGCCGTCGGTGCTGGCGGAACCTCCGACGCAGAGCAGAATTTCCTCGACCTGTTGATCGAGCAGTTCCCGAGCGAGCAGGCCGACCCCGTAGGTGTCGGCGCGCTGGGGCTGGGGTAAGGCATCCGCTACGAGAGTCAGGCCATTGGACTCGGCCGCTTCGATGAGCCCGGTGCGCCCGTCGGCGGAGGTAGCGTAGCGAGCCCGGCGGCTGCGACCGAGCGCATCGACGGTGAGCATGATGCTGGGCTCGACGCCCCAGACCGCGGCGATGGTATCGAGGGTGCCCTCGCCGCCGTCGGCCATCGGGCAAAGGGTGAGGTGCAGGACGGGTCGGCCGAGCGCGAGGCCGGCTTCGCGGGCTCCGGCGGCCATGGCGGCTGCGGCAGCAGCCGCACTGAGGCTGCCCTTGAACGAATCCGGCGCGATGACTATGGTGAGCGGCTTCCCTGTCGGATGATTGTGCATTGGTTCAGGCTAGAACACAATCAGGCACAGGTTTAGGTGAAATCGACCCACAGCTATCGGCCGATACGGGCCTCGAACAGGTCGGGGACAGACGCCCATGGCGCATGTCGGTGGTGTGGCATACACTTTTCACATAGAAGATTTATTCTATAAATGTCGATCCCAACTTTACTTTGTTCGAACTTTATGGAAGATTTTTTTCTTCCCGTTCACCAGCATTTTTATGACAGCTGTGTGAACAGCCCAGTTATTTTCGCCTTCTCAGACCAGGGAGCCCGCCTTGCCCCACATCATTGACGCTCCGGTTGACGTTGAGCTTTCCGCCGACGGCGACCCGCGCGCATTCATCTGGAATCGGTTTGAACACACCGTCATCGGGCAGCCGCAGGCCGTGTTCAAACGCACCAGGTGGTGGGAGAACGAGGGAATCCCCACCCGCATCGATACCGAGCTGTGGCGACTCGACGCGAGTCGTGGCGGCGAAGAACAGCACCGTTACGACCTGCGCCGCGGCACGGACGGGTCCTGGACCCTAGCAATGGACTGGGGATGACCAGCACACCGGGGTCAGCAACAACGGGGTCAGCAACAACGGGGTCAGCAACAACGGGGTCGGCAACAGCGGGCACGACCTTCGCGCACCTGCACGTCGCGAGTGCCTACTCGACCCACTATGGCGTGACGCTCCCCGAAGCGCTGGCCGAGCAGGCGGCCGCGCAGGGCGCGAGTTTTCTGGCCATCACCGACCGTGACGGCCTCTATGGTGCCGTCAAGCACGTGCGCGCCTGCGTGAGCGCGGGCATCAGCCCCGGGTTGGGTGCCGACCTCGCCGTGCACGATGAGGAATTCCGCGCGCTCGGCCGGGTGGTCGTGCTCGCCCACGGCCACACCGACGGTCGCGGCTACGCCGCGCTCTGCCGCGCGGTCAGCGCCGCTCACAGCGGCAGCGCCGGCCAGCGCTCTGCGCTCACGCCGGCAAGCACCGGGCCGAGCATTTCGCGCGCGCGGCTGGCCGATCTGGCCGGGCTCGCCTCGCTCACGGTGCTGCTCGGCCCCGACTCCGACGTGGGTCTCGCTGTTGGCAGGCGCGACAACACGGATGCCGCGACGCGGCTCACCCACTGGCAGCGTGCCCTGCCCGAAGGCGCCGTCGTGCTCGAAATCGTCTGTCACCTCGCCGAGAGCGGCACCGTCGGCAGTGTGACCCCGGCCACGCGCATGCTCGCCCTCGCCGAGAACGCCGGGCTGCCAGCGGTGCTCAGCAATGCCGTGCGGTACGGCACCCCCGACGAGGCGGTCACCGCTGACCTCGCCGACGCCGCGCGTTTTCTGCTGCCGCTCGCCGAAATCGATACCCCGCAGACCAACGGCCAGGCCTGGCTCAAACCCGCCGGGGCGATGCGCCAGGTAGCCCGCATGGTCGTCGATGCTGGCCTGCACGAAGGCGGAGCACTCGAACGGCTGCTGCGCGATACCGAGCGGCTCGCCGACCGCTGCAGCCTCGACCCGGTGAGCGACATCGGCCTCGGCCGCCCGCGCATGCCGGAAGCGCGCATCATCGGGGTCACCGGCGATCCGGTCACCGAGCTGTGGCGGCGGGCCCGCAGTGGTATCGCCGACCTGTACTCCGCGAGCGGCTCACGCGCGGTGGAAGCCGCCCACGCCCAGCTCGCTCACGAGATGAAAACGGTCGAGCACCTCGGCTTTGCCAGCTATTTTCTCACCGTGTCGCGTGTGGCCGACATTATTCGCGGGATGGGTATCCGTATTCAGGCCCGCGGTTCGGGGGTCGGTTCGGTGCTCAACTATGCGCTGCGCACGTCTTCGGTCGAACCCATCGCGAATGGGCTGCTCTGGGAACGCTTTCTCTCCCCCGAACGCCAGACGCTGCCCGACATCGACATCGACGTGGAGTCGGCCAGACGGCACGACATCTACCGCGAGGTCTTCCGTGCCTTCGGCAGCGACCGGGTCTCGCTCATGTCGATGACCAACGCCTATCGCGGCCGCGGCGCCGTGCGCGACGCCGGCCTCGCCCTCGGCCTGCCCGACGAGCAGATCAACGTGATCGCCAAGCAGATGTGGCGGTTCAACGCCCGCGACTTTCGCCGCGCCCTCGAGGAGAAGCCCGAACTCGAGGCCCTCGCCGCCGAGGTGCGCGAGTCGCAGCAGCTCGACCTGCTGGTCGACCTCACCGCGCGGCTCGACCGGCTCCCCCGGCACATCTCGGTGCACCCCTGCGGCGTAATCCTCTCCGATGCGAGCCTGCTCGATCGCACCCCGGTGCAGGCGAGCGGCATGGGCCTGCCCATGTCGCAGTACGACAAACACGACATGGACCCGATGGGGCTCATCAAACTCGACATCCTCGGCGTGCGCATGCAGTCAGCCATGGCACACGCCACCCGCGAGCACCACCGGCTCACCGGCGAGAGCATCGACCTCGATCGGGTTCCGCTCGACGATGCAAAAACGTTCGAACTCATTCGCTCCACCCGCACGCTCGGCATCTTCCAGATCGAATCCCCCGGCCAGATGGAGCTTGTCGGCAAGCTGCAACCCGAGGTATTCAACGACCTCACGGTGGAGATCTCGCTGTTTCGGCCCGGACCGATGAAGAACAACATGCCGCTCAAATACCTGCAGGCCCGGCACGGCGAAGTCTCCCCCGACTACATCCACCCCCGGTTCGAGCCCATTCTGCGCGAGACCAACGGTGTGGTCATCTTTCACGAACAGGTCATGCGGCTGTTCGACGAGCTCACCGGCTGCGGCCTGGGCAAAGCGGATGTCTTTCGCCGCCACCTGGGTAAGCCGGAGCAGCTTGCGCAGATTGGGGAGTACCTGCGCGAGAAAGCCCTCGCCCGCGGCTTCAGCGAAAAGGTCATCGACCAGATCTGGACGGTGCTGGCGGGGTTTGGCAGCTTCGGCTTCGCCAAGGCGCACGGCGCGGCCTTCGCGCTGCCCACCTATCAGTCCGCCTGGCTGAAGACCCACCATCCGGCGGCTTTTCTGGCCGGGCTGCTCACCCACGACCCTGGCATGTGGCCCAAAGACCTCATCGTCGCCGAAGCCCGGGTGCTCGGAGTGCCGGTGCTCCCCCTCGACGTGCAGTCCAGCGCGTTGGACTACCGCGTGGAGGATCTCGCCGACGGGAGCCAGGGCATCCGTCTGGCGCTGCCGGAACTGGTCGGCAGCACCGAGACCGAGCGGGCGCGCATTGCCCGGCACCAGCCGTTTAGCTCACTGCAGGACTTTCGGGACCGGGTGCATCCGCGAAGGCGCACCTTCGAGGCGCTCGCGCGGGTGGGCGCCCTCGACACGTTCATCGGTTACGACCGGGCAAGGCGGCACGAGCTGCTCGCCCACATCCAGTCGCTGCGCGGCACCGCCGTCGTGATCCGCGCCGACCAGCTCGCGTTTGAGGTGGAGCTGCCGGTGCCGCGGTATTCCGGTGACCGAGCCGGCGCCATCACCTCGCTCGAACTGCGTGGCCGCACCCAGACCGATCTGGAGCTGCAGGGTCTGAACCTGGCCGTGTCGACCCATCAGATGACGCGCTTTCACTCGCTGTTCAAGGAGCTCGGAGTGACCCCGGCGAGCGAGCTCGGCAACCTGCCCGGAGGCACCGAGGTGCTGCTCGCCGGGGTGCGCCGGGCAACGAACACACCGCCGATGCGTGGCGGCCGCCGGGTAGTGTTCATCAGCCTCGACGACGGCACCGGCCCGGTCTCCAACGTCGTGTTCTTTCACGACGCGCAGGAACGCGTGGGCGGGCAGGTGTTCCAGACCAACTACATGCTCGTGCGCGGTCGCACGAGGCGCTCCGGCGCTCGTGGCGTGTCGGTAACCGGCGAGAACCTGTGGAACCTGTTCGACGTGGCCCGGCAGGTGAAGGAGCGGCACTCGCTCGAGCGCGCCGCCGCGGAGGAAGCGGCCAACGCGGGCGCCTATGCGGCCGAACTCAATGCGCAGCCGTTGATCCTCACGCCGGCGCAGTTGTCATCATCGAGTCCCGGTGGCACCCTGCATCACCTCAATGCGGCGCAGAGCGCCTGACCGCGTCCACGCAAGTACACGGCTACCCGGCTGCTGCGGCGCTACTGGCCGGGCGGGGCCGGAGCCGCGTCGGGCGGCGCGGGCGCGACCGGCGGAGCAGTCGGCGGGGCGGGCGGCGGAACAACCACGGGCGGCGGAATGTACTTGGGAGCGAGTTCCTCGAAGGCGTCACCGCCGTACTTAGCATTGACCACCGACATCACGACCGGCCACATGCGGTGCCGCGCCGTCGCGATTTGGTCCCGCCCAAAGTACTGCCGCCGCTGGCTGAGCGTGCCGGTCAGGCTCACTACGGCGACTACCGTGGCCACCTTGGTACTCGCACCGCTCATCCAGGTGTCCTTGGCGCCGTCCGTGGTTCCGGTCTTGCCGATCATCGGAACCGACGGTCTCGTCTTCGCGTTCGACTGCTGTCCGGTGCCCCCCGTCATGACCCGGTGCATGGCGTAGGCCATGCCCGCCGCCACCGTGGAATCGACCGATTGCGTGCAGGTCGACGGCGGCACCGCAATCTCGACCCCACCCGGGCCGACGATGCGATCAATGGCGATCGGCGAACAGGTCACCCCCTTGTTCGCGATGCCAGCGAAGGCAACGGCCATGGTGAGCGGGGCGATCTCGTTGGTACCGATAACGGATGCCGCCGTCTGAGAGAGCGGCTCGCCGTTTGCCCGGTGCACCCCGAACGCTTCGGCCGTCTTGCGGATGCCGCACAGGTCAAGCTTCTTCGCCATGCCGATAAAGCCCGTGTTGATCGAGCCGACGGTCGACTGCAGGGCACTGTAATTGGCGCCGGATTCGTTCGCGTCATTGCGCGGATTCCAATTCTGGCTGTTGTAGTTCTGCGGGCCGAGGCAGCTGTCCTGAAAAGTACCCCAATTGGCTTTGCGCCTCGAGTCGACGCGCTCGTTGAGCGAATGGCCCTCCTTGAGCCACTCGGCCAGGGTAAAGATCTTGTAGGTCGAGCCGGGCTGAAACCCGCTCGACCCGCCCTCGGCATAGTCGGTGGCGTAGTTGATGCCGGTGTAGTTGGCCCCGGTCGCCTGTACGGTCGGGTCCTGGCTGTAATCCTTGTTCTGGGTCATGGCGAGCACCCGGCCGGTGCCGACCTGCACGCTCGTGATGACCGCACCCACGTCACCGCCGGCGTAGACCTTGGGCACCTGTTGGTTCATGGTGGTCACCGCCGCGTTCTGCACGTCGAGGTCGAGGGTTGTGTACACGTCGTAGCCGCCGCGCCGAAAGTTGAGCATGCGGGTGGCGGCGTCGGCGCCGAAGGTGGGATCGGTCTGCAGAATCTTGGTCACGTAATCGCAGAAGAACGCGTTGGCCATCGCGGTCTGGCAGCCCGTGCTCGGTTCGGTGATGACCGGTTCAACCAAAGCGACAACCGCGGCGTCGTAGTCAGCCTGAGTGATCTTTTGGTAGCGCAGCATCTCGCGCAGAATGTAGTCGCGGCGCTGCTTGTTGGCGGCGTAGCCGTTGGCTGCCCCGTTGGTCTCGCTCGCGGGCTTGTCGAGCTGGAACTTGACCGGGTTGTTCACGATCGCCACGAGGCTCGCGGCCTGAGGCAAGGTGAGGTTGGCCGCGGTGGTGTTGAAATAATAGTTGGCGGCGGCCTCGATGCCGTAGACGGTGCCGCCGAAGCCGGTGATATTGAAGTATTGCTGCAGAATGTCGTGTTTGCTGTACTTCTTCTCGACCCCGATGGCGAGCCGCATTTCTTTGAGTTTGCGGTCCGGCGTGGTTTTCGTCGCCGCGGTGTAACAGGCATCGTGCGCACGCTGGTCGGTGAGCAGCTCGCACTTCTGCACGAGCACGTTCTTCACGTATTGCTGCGTAATGGATGACCCGCCCTGGGTGTTACCCCCGGCCACTGTCGTGGCTGTGGCTCGCAGGGTGCCCTGCAGATCAACCCCACCGTGCTCATAGAATCGAGGGTCTTCCCCCGACACCGCGGCATCCTTGGCGAACAGGCTGATCGCGTCCCAGCCCACCTCGATGCGGTTTTGATCGTAGAACGAGGCGAGCAGTTCGGCGGTTCCGTCACTGCGGGTGGCAAAGATGTCGCTCTTCTGCGACAGCGCTTCGATATTGACGTAGCCCGGCAGGTTCTCGAACACCGAGATGGTGTTCGTGGCAGCCAGACCCGAGAGCGCCACCACCGGGGTCACCGACACGGCCACCAGGATGCCGGCCGCCGCGCTCATGGCAACGAAGCCGAGGAGGCCGCCCAGGGCTCCATGAAATGTGCGCCGCCACGACTGGGCCGCGCCGGTTGGAACCTCGGTCACCTGTACCACACTTACCCCCAGCTGAGTCCATCCCGTGCGAGTGCCCGCGCCTGCACAAGGTTCGCAATTGAATGTCATGTTAGTCACATGCGGATGCCGATGGGGTCGGCTGGCCGAGCTGAGCATGTATCGGCTTGATACCGGTTTCTGAAGTAGTATCCGGTGAAAGCGCTGGAGGTGGTGAATGCGAACATTCGGCATCGAAGAGGAATTCATCTTTCTGAAGCCCTCGACCCTGCAGCCGGCGAACGTGGGCGACGATGTGCACGCCGAGCTCCTTGGCCGCTCCCCCGTGTCACGCTTTGTCAGCCACGAGTTTCTGGCCTCGCAGATCGAGCGGTCAACGCCGGTCTTCGACCGGTTCGAACAGGCATCCGCTGATCTGCTCGCTTTTCGGTCGCGGCTGGCCCGTGCCGCCCTCAGCCGTGGAGTGCTCGCCGCCGGCGTCGGCGCGCCATTCCAGACCGAGGGCTGGCCTGAGGTGACCAATGTGGAGCGCTATCACACCGTCGAAACCGAGTTTCGGGGGTTGGTGCCCGACCACCTCATCAACGGGCTGCACGTGCACGTCGGTATTCCCAGCCGCGAAGCCGGGGTGCAGGCGCTCAACCGGGTGCGGGTCTGGCTGCCGACACTGCTCGCGCTGGCCGTGAATTCCCCGTTCTGGCACGGCGCCGACACCGGGTTTTCCAGTTGGCGAAGCGTGCACATGCGGCGCTGGTCGACGATCGGCTGCCCGCCGATCTTCGCGGATGCCGCCGATTACGATCGCCGAATCCGCCGCCTGGTCGGCGTGGGCGGTACCTACGACCTGCGCACGATCTGGTGGAATGCGCGCCTCGCCGAGGAACATCCGACCGTGGAGATTCGGGTCTGCGACGCCCAACTCGATGCGCCATCGACGCTCCTGCTCGCCGCCCTGACCCGGGCGATCGTCACGACCGCGCTGCGTGACGGAGAAGCGAATGTCGCCCCCATCGATATCGCGCCGGAACTGCTCGACGCGGGGCTGTGGCACGCCGCCCGCGAGGGTATGGAGTCCACGCTTCTGAACCCGGTGTCGGGAAGGCTGGAGAACGCATCCGCTGTGACGGCGGCGCTGCTGCGTTACGCCGGCGATGCCATCGACGAGGTCGGCAACCGCGATCGGATCGAGGCGTTACTGGCCCGGTTAGGGCGACTCGGTACCGGGGCCGAGCGCCAGCGTGCCGCGATGCGTGCCGGCGGGCCGCCGGCTCTCGCCGCCCTGCTCGGGCGGGCGCTGACCGCGCACGACTGAGCGCCGTCAGTTTTCGGCCCTAGATTTTCAGCATCGGGTGCAGTTTCGCGATAGACCAGATCTTCATGGAACGACTGGCGAAGACCGAAACGGTGAACGCTCCGATGCCAAAGGCCAGCAGGGCCACGATGTCGACCAGAATGGCACTCGACCACCCCTCGGCGATGAGCCGCCGCACCCCGTCGACCGCGTAGGTCATCGGCAGGCCCGGGCTGATCCACTGAAAGAAGCCTGGCGAGGTCTGAACCGGATATGTGCCGCCGGCCGAAGCCAGTTGCAGAATGAGCAGCAGCAGGGCCACCAGTCGTCCGCGGCCGCCGAGCAGCGCGATCAGACCGTGGTGGATGGTGGTGAAGACGAGTGCCACGATGACCGTAAAGGCGGCGAGGGCGGCCAAATTGGTCGCTTCGAGCCCCACCAGAAAGTGCAGCACCGCGAGCAGCAGCCCGGCCTGCAACAGGCCGAACAAGAGCCCGGGAGCGAGGCCCGTCAGGGCAACGCGTATCGGTCGGGCAGTGGATGCGACGGCCTGCGGCGACAGCGGACGGAACAGAAAGTACATGCCGATTCCGCCAACCCAAAGCGCGAGCGGTATGAAGTACGCGGCGAGGCCTTCCCCGTAGAACCCGACGGCGTTCTCCCGAACGAGTTCGGCGGCTACGGGCGCAGAGGCGACCGCCGCGAGGGCGCTCGCCTGATCGGCGGTATAGCTCGGCACCTGATCGACGCCCGATTCGAGCGAGGTGCTCAGTGTGTCGGCGCCAACCTGGAGTTGCCCGAGACCGTCGGCGAGGGTGCTTGCGCCGGCGTTGGCCGTCGTGGCACCCGCGGCCAGGGTGCTCGCGCCGGCGGCCGTGCTGTCGGCACCGGTCGCGAGCGTGGCGGCGCCGGTCGCGAGTGTCGCAGCACCCGTAGAGACGGATTGGGCTCCGGTAGAGACGCTCGCTGCTCCGGCGGCGAGGGTCGCGGCGCCGTCGTCGAGGGTGCCAATGCCCGCAACGAGCGGCGTCGCACTCTCGTGGAGCGTGGCTGCCCCGGTCGCCACTGTTTCTGCGCCGTCGGCGAGGGCCGCGATCGATCCGCCGCCGGTGGCGAGGGCGGCGTTCAGTTGCGTCAGGGTCCAGTCCGGGTGCGCAACGGTCAGGGCTGCGATCGTGGCCAGGGTCGTGGAGACGGTGCGGGTTCCCGCCGCGAGCTGGGCGGTCGCCGTCGGCAGCGTTGTCACACTCGCGTCGAGGGTGGCGGCTCCCGTTGCGAGGGAAGACGCACCGCTGGTGACCTGCGCGGCGCCGCTCGCCACGGACGCCGAACCGGTGGCCAGGGAGCTCGCGCCGGTGGCGAGGGTGTGGCTGCCGGCATCCACTTGGGAGACGCCGTCCGCGAGGGTGGCGGCTCCACTTGCGAGGGTGCCGAGTCCGATGACGAGTTGCTCCGACCCGTCGCTCGCGCTCGTGGCGCCGTTACGGAGGGTGACGGCGCCACGAGCGGCCAGCGCGAGGTCGTCGTGCAGGCTGGTGAAGCCGACGTAGACGTGGTCGAGGTAGGTCTCCGAGATCGAGCTCGACAACTCGGCCCTGATCGCTGCCGTGACCGATTGGGTGACCTGGCCGACGATGAAGTTCGAGGCGTCGTCGGTGTAAACGTGGAGTCGAGCCTGTTCCGGCGCGAAAACGGATGCCGCGGTGCCGGTCGCGTCGCCGGAGGTGGTGGCGGGGGTAGTGGCGGGGGTAGTGGCGGGGGTAGTGGCGCCGGGATTCGTGGACGTCGTAGCCAGGGTGCTCGAGAAGTCCGCGGGAACGACGAGCACGGCGAAGTTTGTGTTGTCGGCGAGCGAGCGGCGGGCATCCGCTTCGTTGGTGGTACTGCTCCACGTGAATCCGGCGCTGTCGCTGCCCACGAGGGAGTCGACGAGAGCTGCGCCGGCATCGATGGTCTGCGCGGTTCCGTCGGTGCCGGTCACGCTCGCGGCCAGATCGTTGTTGACGATGACAGCGTGGAGGTTGCTGATATTGCCGCTCGTGTTCCAGTTGGCCGACAGGTAGACGCCGCCGTAGATGGCCGGAACGGCGGCGATCATGATTAGCGCGACGATGGCCAAGAGGGACGACCGAAATCGGGACAGCTCGATACCGGGCAGGGAGAACAGGCGCGGTGTGAACAGGCGCGGGCGTTGGGCCACGATTCAGGCCTTCCGAGGGAGAGTGGTCAGGGTTGGTTCGGCGGAATCGAGGTCGAGGAGGCAGACCGGGCGAGTCGGCACTGGTTGCGAGTCGTCGTCGACTCGGTCGAGGATCTCCAGCAGCTCTCTCGGATCCTGCCCGCTCGCGGCGATCGTGAGATCGTGCCAGCCGGCCGTGCGCAGGGTGAGCAGTGCAGCCCAGGCGCGGGTGCGGTCAGCCGTGTCGCGCAGGGTGTCGACGTCGTCGACGATCAGCAGTCGGGGCCGGCCGATGAGAGCCACGACCACGCCGAGAATGGCCCGATCGAGCGGTTGCAGGTCAACGATGCGGTCGGTGCCGGTCAGTCGTGGCAGGCCGGCTGCACTTTTCTCGAGAATTTCGCCGGCGCGCGCATCGACCTGGCGCACCAGCGCATTCACCCGAATGAGGCAGAGTGCCACGGCTTTTCGACTGACCAGCGGTTTGTACCACGGCTGGCGCAGCACGAGGGCGGCGGCGAGCTGGCGTTCGACCGTGAGGTCGTCGTCGAGACGGTTCACGATCGGAGTTTCAGCGAGGGCGGACAGGTGGCGCACTTGCCCGCCGCCACCGTGAAGCGGATGCCCGAACACGGTCGCCGTTCCGGCGAACCCGCGCAGGCGGCCGGCCAGTGCCAGCAGGAGAGCGGTCTTGCCCGAGGCGAACCGGCCAGCGACCACGAAGAGCGCGCCGACCGGCACGTCGAGGGTGACGGCGCCGATCACGGTCTGGCGGCGATTCCTGACGCTGAAGTTGCGCGCCTGGATGGCGAGGTCGCCGGGTTCGCAAGCGGAGTCGAGGGTCATACACAGTTCCATCCAGCGTCGGGTTGTGCGGGGCACGAGGCCACCGTAGTATTTCAGTACCGAGAGTATCCAATACCCAAAGTATTCACTTGTCAATTGCAATCCGGAGAAAATCATGGTCGAGACGCCAGCATTACCCTCCATTGCACCCCTGCCGCGCAAACGGCCGCTCCGCACCGACGTGCGGGCCGATATTCTGCGCGCGGCGACCGAGCAGTTCTTTGAATCGGGCTACCTCGGTACCAAGCTCGACGACGTCGCGACGCGGGCCGGCTATACCAAGGGAGCGGTCTACTCCAACTTTGGGTCGAAGCAAGCCCTGTTCGGATCGATCCTGAACGAGCGGCTGGCCACCCTGCTCGGCGGGCGGTTCGCGACCATTCTCGGCGACGAAGTTCGACTCGACGACGCCGCCCTCGCCCGCATCGCCCGCCGCCTGGCCGAGACGCTGATCGAGGACGGACCCTGGCACCTGCTGCTCATGGAACTGGCCGTTCACGCCGCGCGTGATCCCCAGGCCGCTGACCTCTATCGCCAGAGCCGGCAGAGCGTGCGCCTCGCTCTCGGCGCGGTTATTTTGGAACGCGCCGACCGATTCGGCATCGACCCGGCCGCCCACCGGGTGGACGTACTCGCGCCCCTGATCATGTCAGCGACCAACATCATGGCGCTCGAGGGAATCCTCGACCCGCTCTACTTCACGAACGAGGTGCAGTCCCGCATGATCGAGGCCCTGCTGGTGGGCACGCTGCGGTGATCCTTACCCCCGTCGGGTCGCCGCCCGCTGCACAGTGTTGGGCTGGGCCGGGCTGGGCTGGGCTGGGCTGGGCCGGGCTGGGCCGGGCTGGGCTGGGCTGCAAGCGCCCCTTACCGTCGCCCTCCTTAGCGGAGGCCTGGCCACCCCAGGCCCGTCCGCCCCGTCTGCCAGAGCATCGTCGGGCGCGTCTGCGACCGGTGTCCCGACCGAGTCTCCCCCGGTGTTCGCGTTCCCGCGCCAGCGGCCACTAATACGCCGCCAGAGGCACCTAATCGGTCAGTGTCACCGTCGATTACCACGCCGACTACACCTTCGGCGAGCAGGGCTGGCGCCCCGTCGAAGGAACCGTCTCCGTGCCGTCTGCGCCGTTCACCGTCGTCGCGGCAAAGGAATTCACGGTGCTTTTCGTCGCCGAAGACGGCAACGCCAACCCGCGCGGCCCCGGCTGCTGAGCGGGCCGCACTACCCGCGGCCCACACTCGAAACCGGGCCGCGGGGCTACACTGCTACGGCAGCAGACGGTCTCCGGCCTTCTTCGGCAGTCGTGCCGCGGCCGCCCGAGCGATCGCGGCGGCCGCTTCGTCGGCAACGGCGTCGAAGTCGACGCCGTTGATCGAATCAGAAACGGATGCTTCCGCTGCTGACCGTGCAGCTGCGGCGGCGGTCGCCGCCGAGGTACCAACCGAGGTTGACGACGCTGCCGCTGAAGGCACTGCTACTGATGGCGCTGCTACTGATGGCGAGCTTGCTACCGAGGGCGACGCGGCGCCGGTCCCGGTCGAACGCGACGAAGTAGTAGCGGGCGTAGCGGATGCGCCGGCGTGGGCGGGCGCGGCGTTCCGCAGGGCGGCTCCGGCCGTTCCGCCGAGCAGCCCGCCGAGCAGATCCTTGATGCCGATTCCCATCGTGGAGCCCAGCACGGCGTCGACCTCGCTGAAGCCCGACGCGACGTTCTTGGAGAGTTGGCTGGCGCCATCCGTTGAAATGACGGTGAGCTGATCGATGTTGCTCATGGGCGCGGCGAGCTCGTGCGCGATCTGCGGGAGCATTTCAACCAGGCGCAGCTGGATGAGAGCCTCAGACTGCTGTGCGACGGCCTCGGCAGAGAGACGTGTGGCCGTGGCCTCGGCGGTACCGCGGGCGAGGATGGCGTCGGCCTCGGCCTGACCCTCGGCGCGGGTGGCATCGGCGTTGGCAACGCGGCTGTCGCGATCGGCGGTGGCCTTGGCAACGGATGCCTCGGCGGCAGCGATCGCCGTCACTCGGATGCGGTACGCGTCGGCGTCCGCGATGGCGTTGACCTCCGACTCGAGCTCGGCCTTGCGCAGGCTGGCCCGACGCTGGGCGGTGAGTTCTTGCTCTTGCACGATCGCCTGCTGCGCCTTCGCCTCAGCAAGCGGCTTCGAGGCCGCCGCCTCGGCGGAGGCCTTGTCGGTGTCAAGCTGCAGCGCGGCCTTACGCAGCGCGAGCGTGTTCTGGGCTTCGGCTATGGCCTGCTCGGCGGTGATCAGGGCTTCCTGCGACTCACGGTTCGCAACGTGCTCGGCCACCTCGGCCTGGCGACGCACCTTGGCCTGCTCGGCACGCCCGATGTCGCGAATGTAGTCGTTCTCGTCGGTGATGCCCTTGATCTCGAAGGAGTCGACGTCGAGGCCCTGGTTGGCGAGGGATTCTCGCGCGGTGGCGAGCACCGAACTGCCGAGCTCGTCGCGCTTCTGAATGACGGTCATAACGTCGGTTGCGCCGATCGAGGAACGCAGCGATCCGCTCAGCACCTCTTGCGCGAAGCCATCGATGTTCTTGTCCTGCCCGAGAAAACGCTGGGCCGCAGCGCGAATCGCGGCCGGGTCGTCGCCGACCTTGACGATAGCGACGGCCTCAACAGAGAGAGTGATGCCATTGCGGTCCTGAGCGACGGCGGTGATCTCGATCGCCCGGCTGCGCAGGCTGATCTTGAACGCCTTCTGAAAAAATGGGGTGATGAACACGCCCTGTCCGTGCACGACGCGCTGCCCGGATTCCTCGAGCGTGGCACCATCGACGATGGTCTTGCGGCTCTTCTTGCCGGTAATGATGAGGGCCTCGTCCGGCCCGGCATTCTTATAGATCGTCTTGGCGTAAATCAGGCCGATGAGCAGAACGACGATGATCGTGAAAATGATCCCGGGGATCGGGCTGAAGAGAAAATCGAGCATGGGGTCCTTCCGAGGCGCAGGGCGCGTACACCGTTTCGGCGATTTGGTCGGGCGACCTCGGCGCGAGCTGTTTCTCCAGTCTCTCAGGCCGAAGCGCAGGATGCGAAAGATGTCGACAATCAGAGCGTCGGGCGACGCGACTGGGGCGCCCAACACCGAACATCTCCTCGAGCCACGTTTTTCGTTTCGGGCCCTGGCCCAGGCCCAGGCCGGAAACTGTGCCCGGGGCCGCCGAGCGGCGGGTTGGCCGCCCAACGACGCCGGCTGCATCATCCCCGGCTGCACCAGGCCACCCCAATACACCCAAGCCCACCACGTCATCCCCTGGAACCAAGGCGGCCCCACCAACATCGACAACGCCGTCCTCCTCTGCAACGCCGCCCACACCAGCATCAACACCTCCGGCTGGGACATCGACATGCGCAACGGCCGACCCTGGATCCGCGGCCCCCTCCTCCTCGACCCCACCCAAACCTGGCGCCCCGCCCGCCAAAACCGCGCCACCACCCCCACCGAACACCCCAACTGGAACAAATAAACCACGGCCCACCGTGCGATGCCGACGACACACCCGGGATGCGCAGGCAACCAGCGCGGGACGGCAGCGGTCTGGAAGCGCTCGACCAAGGCCCCCAACCAGGGCCCTCGACCGCTCACGTGGGAACGCCCCGCAGATGGGCCCGCGATGTCGACGGCTACCCATCGATGAAGTCGGCGGCCGCGCGCAGGAACGCGGCGGCAGCGAGGGCGCGAGCCGCGGCATCAGCTTCGCGTGTACCAGCAGCGCCGCTTCCGGTGCCGGCCAGCGGGCCGACGCCTCCAACAGCACCGGCCGACGCAGCACCGGCCGACGCACCGCCACCACCTCCCGCCACCGCATCGAGCAGGGCCGTGATCGCGTCAGGTATTCCGATCACCGAAGCAGCCCCGGCTCCGATGCCGCCATCTGCCGGAGCACCTCCACCAGCCGGCGAACCTCCACCAGCATCAGCAAGACCAGCCAGCGGCGCCAGAAAGACGCGCGACTTTGCCGCCCGCGGACCGTTGAAGTCCGGGTTCTGCCGCGGCTGGCTCGAGAACGCCTCCCGCACCTTAGCCAGGAACTCCCCATTGGTCAGCCGGTTCGCGCTCGGTACCACGAGCAAGCTCGCCGCCACGGTGAAATCGCCGTGCCCACCGGTCTCGTAGGCGACCTCAGTGGGCTTGCAGGCGCTGAACAGCACCTCCCGCGCCAATGCACGCTTTCCGGCCCGGGCCGGCGTGCCGCGTTTGGCCCGAAAATTCATACTGGTCTGCTCATCGGGAATGATAAACCGTGCCCTACGCCCGTGGGGAGCGGATGCCGCACTCAGGTCGGCAATGTCGGCCGGCTGCAGCTGCAACCGGCGTTGACCGTCGCCGGAGTGGCAGGAATCGAAGAAAGCCGTGAGGCTGACGCCGTCGGGCAGCTGGTCGAAGATCTCGCCCAGATCGTCGTCAATGATCAGGTTGCCCTCGCGAAAGTCAATCGGGCAGAGTGCCTCGTCGTACTTCTTCTCGGCGTTGCCCGCTTCGGCTTCGTCGCCGTCGAGGTCGTCGACATAGGTGCCATGGCCGGCGTACTGAAAGGCCAGCACATCACCGGCGACGCTGCTCGCGACCAGGTCGAGCAACCCGAGCAGGATGTTCTGCCTAGTTGCCTCAGCATCGAGCAGGGTGCGCACCGCGAACCCTGCAGCGGTGAACTGAGTGGCCCAGGCCTCGGCATCCGCTACGCAGCCGTAGAGGGCATCGCCACCGGGGTAGGCGTTGATTCCCACGCAGAGGGCGTGGTGGGTGCCGGCCGGCCGGGGCGCGGCCGGCCCGGGGGCGGGCCACAGTTCATCGCCGAGGTCGCGGTTGACCGGGAAGGACTGGATGCGCGAGCTGCCGGTGACCCGGCGCGCGACGCTGTCCATGGTGGGAATGTCGTTGTCGAAACCGCCGTGACTGGTCGAGGTACTGCGGCTGGCCAACGGGCCCGACGTCGTCTTCGACCAGACGATGTCGGCGGCCCCACCGACACCGGGCGACCCGCTCGCACTCGACAGACCGAACAGTTTGGCGAGCACGGGGTCGGCCCGCAGACACTCCTCGAGACCGAGAATGGGCGAGAACTCCTCGGGTTCAAACGAGGCCCGCACAAGGTAGAGCAAGGATTTTCCGTAGGCGCCCAGGCAGGTATCGTCGCGTTCGAGCCTTTCGGTCATGGTGAACAGGGCGAGCGACTCCACCCCGTGGCCGACCAGGGGCACGATCTGTTTCTCGAAGACGTCCGTGCGCACGGCGGGCGCGAGCAGACTGAGTGTCTCAATGGCCGGTACCCCTGCTTTCAACGCGGCCGGAAGGAAGAAGGAATGGAAGATCGACCCGGCGCTGTGCCCGACCGCGTGCACGCTGATCGTTCCGGGGTGGGCCGTGCAGTACGCGGCGAGCGCCTCGGCCACGTAGCGAGCGCCGCCGTCTCCGGCCGATGCTGCCTCGGCCGAACGCTTCATCTGCCCCCAGATGGCCTGACCTTCCCCGAATCGGGCTGCCAGCTCGAGCACCCGGTCTTTCGCTTCGTCGAGCCAGCCGCGGCGGCCCTGCGCCCAATCACCGACGGCGCTCGTGATGGCACCGGCGAGGCTGGTCTCCCAGACGAAGTGAATCGGGTACACGCCGTTGGACTTCCACCATTCCACCTGAGTCGCTGCGATGCGCAACCCGGATTGCTCGTCGACCAGCCCGCCGTGGGCGTAGAAGACCACCGGGACAACGCCGCCATGCTCGGCCACGAAGGCCGGCAGGTGCGTGGTAAAAATGGCGTCGACATCTTTCTTTGACGTCGCGAACGCCCCGGTCGATGAGAATTTGCCGCCGCTGAGGTTGACCACGTGCGGTCGTAGCTGATCGAGTTCGCTCTTGGGTAACGATGGTTGGCGTTTCGTGGCCAGCGGGTGAGAGGCGCTGGTCGACTGGGCGGAGCTCGATTCGTTCATAGCGCCGTTCCTTTCACGGTCGAACAAGGGTGCCGCCGCACAGATCGGCACGGTTTTGTGACGGCACGGTATTGTGACGGCACGGTGATTATGGCCCGGAAGCGTTACTGCGGCGTTACTGCAGGCCAACTGCGCGTCGACTGCACCGCGACGCCTTGACAGACCCGCTGTTCGGTTGCATATTGCAGACACAAACGGATGCTGCGGGGCCGCTATGAAAAATGGTGCAGAGAAGACTGGTTCAGAGACGGCTGGATCAGAGGCTGCTGGTACCGACCCAGAATCGAGTAATTCGGCGCACAGCGGTCTTCAGGTCAGCCTGACCGTGCTCGCCGAGGGGCCGTTCACCCGCAGCCCCGACGACGAACCGCTCACGACGACCCTGCGCGTTCCGGTCGAGCGCATCGGTCCGGGCCCGCGCAGTGCCCGGTTCGACGTGATCGTGCGTCGCCCCGGCGAGAAACCGTTCAGCCTCGAACTCGGCTCCCCCACCCCACCCTGGATGGTCGTCGACGAAAGGCCTCCGGACAGTCTCGCGGCGCTGCTGCAGGACAGCCGGTTTCTGGCGCAGCAGGTGTACGCGGTGGCGGCTTCCACGTTGGCGCTGTTCGAATCGACGCTGGGGCGGCGCATGGGCTGGGTCGGCGGCGGCCGACTCACCATCAGCGCCTACGACCGGGTCTCCTACCGGGAGTCTGGTTATTATCGCGACGATGGTCTGATTCGCTTCGGGCACAAACGCGACGGCCGCACCGAGAAGGCCGTGCCGCTGGCCCTGTTTCGGGATCTCGTGGCGCACGAGGTCACGCACGCGATTGTCGATGGCTACCGCCCGAAGTGGGCCGATTCCCATGCAGAAATCGACCAGTTTGCCCTGCACGAGGCCATCGCCGATCTGGTGGCGCTGCTGTCGGTGTTTTCAACCCAGACCCTGGTCGAACAGTTGCTGACCCAGAACGGCGGTGCCAGCCTCGACCTCGACACCCTCGATGAGAGCCTGCTGCGCAGCGATCTGTTCCGCCTGGGTGACGGCCTGTTCACCCGCGGCTCGGCCCGGCCGTCCCTGGCCGATGATCTGGCCCCGAACTGGCGCACGCTGAGCGACCCGCACCGGCGCGGCGGGGCGATCGTGCAGGTACTGCTGCGCGTGGTGGCCCGGCTGTGGCTGCAACGTCTCGACCTGCCCGGCGGCCGCTCGAGCCTGTACCAGGTGGCCCGCGCCGGGGCATCCGTTGGCCGGCAGGTGTTAAGCATGCTCATTCGCAGCCTCGGCTACATGGCGCCGGTCGACGTGACCTGGGAAGACCTGCTGCGGGGCATTCTCGCCGCCGACCTGGCGGTCGTTCCCGATGACGACCTCGATTACCGCGGCGTCGTGGTGACGGCCTTCGCCGAAGCCGGAATTGCACTGCCTCCGCGCACGGATCTCTCGGGCGTATCCACCTTCACTGGCCTGCGGTATCCGGTTCGGCTCGCCGCCCTGAGTTCCGATCCGGAGGAGATCGTTCGGTTTCTCTGGGAGAACCCCACCCTGCTCGCTGCGGCAAAAATCGACCCGACGCGGCCGATCGCCGTCGCACGGGTGCGCCCGACCCTGCGCGTGGGCCCCGACGGCTTCGTGGTCTCGGAGATCGGGGCCACCTTCACGCAGGAGTTTCGGCTGAGCACCGCCGAAGCACGCCGTTTCGGGCTCACCACGCGGGCACCGGTATTCATTCGCGGCGGCGGGCAGCTGCGTTTCGACGAGGGCGGACGCCTCAGCTTCGCCGCCCTCAAACCTGTTCTCGACCGGGAACGGCAGCAGGCCAAACTTGCTGCAGCCGTGTCGGCAACGCGCCCGGCGGATGCCGCACCCCCGACTGCCCCGCCCGTCACCGCGCCGGCTGCCCCACTCCCCGTGCCTCCGCTCGTACCGCCATTGTTTGGCGCGATCGGACGGATCGCCGCAGCGCCGCCCGAGGTCTCGGCGCATCAGCGGCCGACGTTTCACCCCTGACGCCAGAAGGCGGCGCACCACACACACGTCAGAAAGCGGTACCCCACAGAGACGCCAGAAGGCGGCGCACCACACGCACACTAGAAAGCGGTATCCCACAGAGACGTCAGAAGGCGGCGCACCACACAGACGTCAGAAGGCGGTACCCCACGCGGTCGATTTTCCGGGAGCGGATGCCTCCAATTGCGCCCGCTGGGCGAACTTGCGCGCGCGTAGCTTCGCGTTGACCTGCTTGATGACCGCCGCCCGACTGGGAGCGATCCCGGACTGCAGCGCATCGAGCAGAAAATGCGTGAACGCGCCGTTGTAGCGGCCGTCAAAGTTCGCATCGGCGGCGGTCTGGTCGGCCCGGCAGGCGGCGAACAACACCGGCTTAGCCGCTGCCTTCGAAGAACGCACCAGGTCGCGCAGCGTGCGGGTGTCGGCGCCCTCGGCTTCGGCGCCGTCCCGGCCGAGCGGTGTCGGCGGTGGAATGAACCGGGGCCGGCGGTCGTCGACCGTGGGCACCAGATCCATCGCGCGCAGCCCGCTGCCACTGTGGCAGGTGTCGAGGATCACGTCGAGCAGCACTCCTTTCGGCAGCCGGGTGAACAGATCGTGCAACTCGTCGTCCAGGATGAGGGAGCTCGCGTCCCAGACGGCACCGTTTTGCCGCAGGTCGTAAGTGGCGAAGGCTTCGTCAACCTGGTCGGCCTCGTCGCCGCTCAGGTCGGGCACCTGGGTGCCATGGCTCGACATGGTGAAGACGATGTGGTCGAGGTGTTCCCCCGGCACGTTCGCCCGGTCGAGGGCCTCGGTCATCGCCCCAAAAACGGCGTCCTTGGTCGCGGCCTGGTCGGTAAGCACGGTGATGCTCGAGTCGGCGAAACCGAAGACCGTGCCGAGCAGGGCACTGACGTCGGCGGCGTCGTTCACGCAGCCGTTCAGCCAGCTGGCCATCGGCAGGTTTTCGAACCGGTTGATGCCCACACAGAGAGCGAATTGACTCATGGCCGTCCAATCTCGAGAGCACGTGCTCGTTGAGGGTAGCCTCGTCGGCGTTACCGGTGAGTTACTGATGAGTTATCGGCGTGCAGGAGGCTCGGGCGGCGCGGCGCGGGCGGTGAGTCTCAAGGACGGCCTGTCACGCTAGCCGAAGCATCCATTTTGGTGGTAGCGGCATTGACAACCGCGCCCGGGCTGGCCATTCTGGGCGGTAGCAGCGCCCGCTTCATCGGTGCGGGTCGGCTGTGTACTCTTTCGCGGATCGAGCACTCATGGGTTTTTCGGCGACACCGGGCTGGGATCTTCGCGTGCTGGGTTACTGGCAGCTGCGTTTCGACGGCCTGCCGGTCGAGGTCGGTGCCCGCCAGCAGCGCCTGCTCGCCGCCCTCGCCCTGCTGCACACCCAGCCGCGGCACGTGCTCGCCGCTCTGCTCTGGCCGAACAGCCCGGAGCGTCAGTCTGCGGGTAATTTGCGGGCGAGCGTCTTTCGCATTTCACACGAGCTGCCCCGGTTGCTCAGCGCGACCGATCCGCTGCAGCTTGACGCTGCGGCGCGCGTTGATCTGCGCAAGGTGCGTGAGCTGATCACCGAGATCACCCTGACCGGCACACGATCGGTATTACCGGCATCCATCGATCTGCTGCAGGAGGCGAATCTGCTGCCTGGCTGGTATGAGGAATGGGTGATCGATCAGCAGGATCATTTGCTGAATCAACGCGTGGACGCCCTCGAGACCGTGGCTCGCTCCTATCTAGCGACCGGCAGCTTCGGTCGTGCCCTGGGCGCCGCGCGTGCCGCCGCGGTCGTCGATCCGTTGCGGGAAAGCGCCCAGCACCTGCTGGTGCGCTGCCACCTGGCCGAAGACAACTACGCGTCGGCGGTACAGGTCTATCGCAGCTATCGCGCCCTCCTGCGCCGTGAACTCGGCATTGCGCCGTCGCCCCATTTTGCCGAGCTGCTCGGTCTGGAGTTCGCCACGAGTGATTCCCGCCTGCTGGTGCGCTCCGTAAAAAACTAGAGCGTCGCACATACAGGAGGTTCTCAACCGAGGCTCACTTATGATCGACCGGTGACTGAAACCGACCTTCCCCGCCCGTTCCGTCCCCAGTCCCGCTGGGTGCGCAGCGTCGGCCTGATGATCTTCTTCAGCCGTTGGCTGCAGGCGCCCCTCTATATCGGGTTGATCATCGCGCAGATCATCTATGTGATCGTGTTCATGGTCGAGCTCATCAACCTTGGCGGTGACGTCTGGACCTCGCTGACCGTGCCCGGTGACGACGGTGGCATCCACGTTGAAGAAGCCGCGATCATGCTCTCGGTGCTCGGCCTGATCGACGTCGTGATGATCGCGAATCTGCTGATCATGGTCATCATCGGCGGCTACGAGACGTTCGTCTCGCGCATCCGTTTGGAGGGTCACCCCGACCAGCCGGAATGGCTCAGTCACGTAAACGCCAACGTGCTCAAGGTCAAGCTCGCCATGGCCATCGTCGGTATTTCGTCGATTCACCTGCTCAAGACATTTATCGAGGTTGGCGACCTCGCCGCGCGTGGTACCCCGGTGGACTCGAACCCCACCGAGACCATCACCGGCAACATTTATACCTGGGACGGCGTGCTGTGGCAGGTCATCATTCACATGGTGTTCATCCTCTCGGCGATCGCCCTGGCCTGGATCGACCGCATGTCGCAGTCCGGCCACGCCATACCGCCAGCGACCGCACTGGCGCTGGCGCCGGCCATCACCCCGCAGCCGATCGCAGCGCTCGCTGCTACACCCATCCGTCGCGAACTCGCACCCGCGGCATCCAACGGCGTCGCCCTGCACCTGACCCAATTGGGCCAGCTGCGCGATGCCGGCGTAGTAACGGATGCCGAATTCCTCGCCAAAAAGACGGAGCTCCTCGCCCGCTACTAACTGCGCGGGTCAGCCCTGCGGCCGCCGCTCGTTCAGACTGGATGCTTCCAGACTCGCCGGCCCGCTGCTCATGCTGACTAGAACGTTGTCAGGCCATGGGCGCGAAACTGCTCGCGTACCCGCTCGAGCAGCACGGCATCCGGCGGTTGCACCCCGTGCAGCGGGTAGGAAATTGCCAGACGGTTCCATTTGTCCTCGCCCATCTGGTGGAAAGGCAGCACCTCGACCCGGGAGACGTTGGGCCAGCGGGCCACGATCTCGGCGACCGCGTCGACGTTGTCGACCGCATCGGTGAGCCCCGGAACCAGCACGAACCGCACCCACACATTCGTGCCGCGTGCGTGCAGCCGGTCGCCGAAGGCGATCGTCGGTGCCAATTCGCGCCCGGTCACCGCCCGGTAGGTGTCGGGCAGCCCCGACTTCACGTCGAGCAGCACGAGGTCGGTGTCATCGAGCAACTCGTTGGAAGCACTCGTGCCGAGATACCCCGATGTGTCGAGCGTCGTGTGCACACCGAGTTGACGGCATTCGGCGAACACTCGGGCCACGAACGCCGGTTGCATCAGCGGCTCCCCGCCGGAGAGCGTCAGGCCGCCGCCGGTCGCCGCGAACACACCCCGATACCGACGGATGCGTGCGAGCACGTCTCCAATCGGCGTGAGCGCACCGTCGCGTATTTTCCAGGTGTCCGGATTATGGCAGTACTGGCAGCGCAGCAGGCAGCCGGACAGAAAATAGGTCAGCCGGGTGCCAGGGCCGTCGACTGCGGTGACCAGTTCCCAGGAGTGCACGCTCGCTACCGTGCCGGTGCGATGCCCCTCAACCTGCTCATGGTGAAAATCGGACCGGCCCAGCTGTACCGCGACCATGGTGTCAGACGCTCGTGTGGAAGGTACGGCTGATCACGTCGAGCTGCTGCTCCCGGGTCAGCCGTACGAAGTTGACGGCGTAACCCGACACCCGAATGGTCAGCTGCGGATAATTCTCCGGATGTTCCATGGCGTCTTCGAGGGTTTCCCGGTTGAGGACGTTGATGTTGAGGTGGTAGCCGTTGGCGAGAGTGTAGGCGTCGATGAGACCGACCAGGTTGCTGACCTGCTCGGCCGGGGTGTGACCGAGCCCGGCCGGTACGACCGTGTTGGTCAGGGAGATACCGTCTTGCGCCTGGGAGTACGGCAGTTTTGCCACGCTCAGTGCCGAGGTGAGCATGCCGTGCGTGTCCCGGCCGTTCATCGGGTTGGCTCCGGGCGCGAAGGGCGTGCCGGCCCGGCGACCGTCGGGAGTGTTACCGGTCTTCTTGCCGTAGACCACATTCGAGGTGATCGTGAGCACCGACTGGGTGTGCACGGCTTTGCGGTACGTGGGATGCTTGCGAATCATGGCCATGAAGGTTTCGACGATGGTGACCGCGATCGCGTCGACCCGGTCGTCGTCGTTGCCGAACGCCGGGTAGTCGCCGTCGATCACGAAATCGACGACGAGATCAGTGTCGCCGGTGAGCCCGGTATCGTCGCGCACCGGTCGCACGGTGGCGTACTTGATGGCGGCGAGGGAGTCTGCGGCGACACTGAGGCCGGCGATGCCGCAGGCCATCGTGCGCAGGATCGTGCCGTCGTGCAGGGCCATCTCAAGGCGTTCGTAGGCGTATTTGTCGTGCATGTAGTGAATGCAGTTAAGTGCGTCGACGTAGGTTTCAGCGAGCCATTCGAGGCTCGCGAGGTAGGCCGTCCACACGGTGTCGTAGTCGAGAACGTCATCGAGCAGCGGGTCGGTGACCGGCCCGATCTGCTCGCCGGTCAGTTCGTCGCGGCCACCATTGATGGCGTAGAGCAGCGCCTTGACGACGTTGACCCTCGCACCGAAGAACTGCATCTGCTTGCCGACTCCCATCGGTGAGACGCAGCACGCGATGGCGGCGTCGTCGCCCCAGGCCTCACGAATGAGGTCGTCGGACTCGTACTGAATGGCCGAGGTGTCGATGGAGACCTGCGCGCAAAAACGTTTGAATCCGCTTGGCAGCCGGTCGCTCCAGAGCACCGTGAGGTTCGGCTCCGGCGCCGGGCCCAGGTTGTACAGGGTCTGCAGAAACCGGAATGCGGTTTTGACGACGAGGGTGCGCCCGTCGAGGCCGATGCCACCGAGCGATTCGGTGACCCAGGTGGGGTCGCCGGAAAACAGTTGGTCGTATTCTGGGGTGCGCAGAAAGCGTACGATGCGCAGTTTGATCACGAGATCGTCGATGAGTTCCTGGGCCTGGCTTTCGGTCAGGATCCCCGCCACCAGGTCACGTTCGAGGTAGGCATCGAGAAACGCGTTGGTGCGGCCGAACGACATGGCGGCACCGTTCTGCTCCTTGACCGCGCCGAGGTAGGCGAAGTACAGCCACTGCACCGCTTCGGTCGCGCTTCTCGCGGGCCGAGCAATGTCAAAACCGTAGGTGGCGGCCATCTGAATGAGTTCTTTCAGGGCACGCACCTGCTCGGCGTTCTCTTCGCGGGAGCGAATTACGTCTTCGGTGCTCGGCTGGGCATCTAGCGCCGCATGTTCAAGCTTCTTCGCCGCGATCAGTGCGCTCACCCCGTAGAGCGCAACCCGGCGGTAGTCGCCGATGATGCGGCCGCGACCGTAGGAATCCGGCAGGCCGGTGATGAGGTGGCTGTGCCTGGCCCGTTTGACCGCGGGCGGGTACACGTCGAAGACGCCGTCGTTGTGGGTCTTGCGGTACGTCGTGAAGATCGTCTCCAGCTCCGGCGACACCGGGTACCCATAGGTTTCCAAACTGGTCGCGACCATGCGCCAGCCGCCGAAGGGCATGATGGCGCGCTTAAGCGGGGCATCCGTTTGCAGACCGACGATGATCTCGTTCGGGCGGTCGATGTAGCCTGGGGCGTGTGCGGTGATCGACGCCGGGGTGGTCGGATCGACGTCGTAGACGCCAAGCTCCCGTTCCCGGGGAAACATCGCCGAGAGCTTGTTCCAGAGGCCGAGGGTGCGCTCGGTCGCTCCGGTCAGAAAGCTCGCGTCCCCGGTGTAGGGCGTGTAGTTGCGCTGGATGAAATCGCGCACGTCAATGCCGTGCTGCCACGGCCCCTCGGTGAAGCCGGCCCAGCCGTTGTCAGCGACGGTCGGGTCATCAGCCAGGGAACGCGGGGTATCGAGGAGGGTCATACTTCCACGCTAACGATCACAACGGCGGCTGTCTCGGGCCGTTAGTCCCCTCTTTTGCGCGCTATTGAAAGCGGATGCCCCTAGCGCTTTAGCCCCGGAAATTGGTCGTCGCGCCACTCATCTGGCAGAGGGACACCGCTGGCGGCCGCATCATCTTCGCGCTCGCGCAGCTCGACCCGGCGAATCTTGCCCGAGATGGTCTTGGGGAGATCGAAGAACTCCACCCGCCGCACCCGCATGTAGGCGGGCAGGCCGGTGCGGGCGTGCCGCAGCACGGCTTCGGCGGTCTCGGCGTTCGGTTCCCAGCCCGGGGCGAGGTGAATGTAGGCCTTGGGAATGTTCAACCTCGTGGTGTCGGGCGCGGGAACAACCGCGGCCTCGGCGACCGCCGGGTGTTCGAGCAACACGCTCTCCACCTCGAACGGTGACACCTTATAGTCGCTCGACTTGAAAACGTCGTCGGTGCGGCCGATAAAGGTGAGATAACCGTCGGCATCTACCGTGGCGACGTCACCGGTGTGAAAGAAGCCACCGCGAATGGCGTGCGCGGTGAGGTCGGGTTCGCCGTGGTAGCCGCTCATGAGGTTGACCGGGCTCTGCGAGAGGTCGAGGCAGATCTCGCCCTCGTCGGCGGGCAACTCCGTAATGGGGTCGAGCAGTTTGATCGAGACGCCGGGCAGGGGCAAGCCCATCGACCCGGCCTTCAGCACCGATCCGGGCCCGTTTCCGACGATGGCGGTGGTCTCGGTCTGACCGAATCCGTCGCGGATGGTCAGCTTCCAGCCGTTGTCGATCTGCCGGATGACCTCGGGATTGAGCGGTTCACCGGCGGAGAGCAACTCGCGCAGGCTTTCGGGGCGGGCGCCGACATCCGCTTGGATGAGCATGCGCCAGACCGTGGGCGGCGCGCAGAAGGTGCTGACCTTTGCGCGGTGCAGCTGCGCGATGAGGGCGTTGGGGTCGAACTTGGAATAGTTGTAGACGAAGACGGTGGCCTCGGCGATCCACGGGGCGAAGAAGCAGCTCCAGGCGTGCTTACCCCAGCCGGGCGAGCTGATGGCGAGGTGCACGTCGCCGGGGCGCAGGCCCAGCCAATACATGGTCGACAGATGACCGACCGGGTAGGAGGTCTGCGAGTGCAACACCATCTTCGGCTTGTTGGTTGTGCCGGAGGTGAAGTAGATCAGCGACGGGTCAGCGGATGCGACGACCGTCGTGATCGGCTCTGGTGTGACCCGGTAGGCGTCGGCGAAATCGGCCCAGCCGGTGCGAGGCTCGCCGACGCCGATGCGGGTGTACTCGCCGGGTACGTCGTCGAATTTGGCCGCGTCGGCAGAGTTGGCGATCACGTGGGTGACACCGCCGCGACGCACCCGGTCGGTGAGGTCGTGCGAGGCGAGCACGGCGCTCGTGGGCATGATGACGGCGCCGACCTTCATGATGGCGAGCATCGCCTCCCAGATCTCCCGTTGGTTGCCGAGCATGAGCATGACGTGGTCGCCGCGCCGCACACCCTGATGGCTGAGCCAGGTGGCGACCCGGTCAGACCGGCGGGCCATCTCGTCGAACGTGAACTTCTGCTCGCTGCCGTCTTCTTCAACGATCCAAAGGGCGATTTTGTCGTTGCCGCGCGCGAGCACGTCGAACCAGTCGGTGGCCCAGTTGAAGTGCTCCCCCACATCCGGCCAGCGAAACTCCTGCGCCGCGCGGGCGTGATCGTCCCGCAGTGCCAGCAGCTGGTCGCGTGCTGCAAGGTAGTTCAGCGTGCTCGTGTTCAGCGCGCTCGTGTTCAGCGCGCTCGTGTTCAGCGCGCTCGTGTTCAGCGCGCTCGTGTTCAGCGCGCTCGTGTTGCCCGTGTTGCCCGTGTTGCCCGTGTTCGTGCTCACCTGGTGAGTCATACGCCGTTGTCTCCTCGAACGAGTCGCCAGGTGCGAAACGGCGACAGTTCATTCTGGCAGGGCTCGAGGCCGGCCGGTGCCGGGCCGATAGTCTGCCAGGGATGACATTCGCACCAGAACACCACCAAAACCTCGCAACCCTGGTCTCTGCCGCGGAGATTTTCGAGCGGGTCAACTACCGCACGGCCGTTCGGGCGGTGCAGAACGCACTCACGGCCGGGCTCAACCCGGCGCAGGATTTCGCCCGGCAGGTGTTGCCGGTCGCGAACGGTCAGTTGTTGTTGATGCCCACCGAAGCTGCGGACTTCGTTGGCATCAAGGTGGCCTCGGTTGCGCCGGGCAACCCGGCACTCGGCCGGGAGCGCATTCAGGGCGTCTATCTGCTGCTGGACGCCGTGACACTTACCCCGCTGTCCCTGCTCGATGGTGCCGCGATCACCACGCTGCGCACCCCGGCAGTGTCCGCCGCCGCCGCCGACTACCTGGCCCCGGCCGAGGTGGAGCACCTGGTCGTGTTCGGCTCCGGGCCGCAGGCCTGGGGCCATATCGAGGCGATGCGGGCCATCCGCTCAATCAACCGGGTAACCATCGTTGGCCGCGACCAGGCCCGCGCCGCGCTCTTCGCCGCCCGGGTCACCGACAACGGCCTTCCGGCCCGGGTCGGTACAGCCGCTGGCGTGGCTTCGGCGCAGCTGGTGGTATGCGCCACCACGGCTCGCACGCCGCTTTTCGACGGATCGCTCGTGCCTGATGAGTGCTGCATCGTGGCGGTCGGTTCCCATGAAGCGGATGCGCGCGAACTTGACTCTGCGCTCCTCGGACGCTCCCAGGTCGTCGTCGAAGACCTGGCAACGGCAAAGCGTGAAGCCGGCGATGTGATCCTGGCAGTTTTTGAAGGCGCCATCGGCCCGACCGACCTTGTACCCCTTCGCGATATTGTGCTCGGCACCGCCGAGATCGATCCGCACCGGCCGCGCATCTTCAAGAGCACGGGAATGTCGTGGGAAGACCTGGTGATTGCAACCGCGGTGTACCAGGCCGGCGCCAGACACGGCCAGCGCTAGCGAGCAGCCCGACTAGTTCGCAACGGCATATCGTTGAAGGGTGACCTATTCAATTCGTACCCTCATTCCCGCCGATCTTCCGAGGCTCCTTGCCCTGAACAACGCCGCTGTTCCTGCGGTCAATGAGCTGAACGCTGATGCGCTGGCCGAGCTGGTCGAGCACAGCCACCTCGCGGTCGCCGTCGTCGACGACGACGCCGTCGAGACCGCGCTTGGCTTCGCCATTCTCTTCGTTTCAGGAGCCCAATACGAAAGCGAGAACTATCGCTGGTTCTCTGGCCGTTCCACCGATTTTCTTTACGTTGACCGTATTGTCGTGGCCGACGGGTTTCGCGGCCAAGGCCTTGGCCAGGTGCTCTACGACGCTATCTTCGGCGCCGCCCGCCGCGAGGTACTGGCCGAGGTGCTCTGCGAGGTCAACCTGGAGCCGCCGAACCCGGGTTCGCTCGCGTTCCACGGCCGTCTCGGGTTTGTCGAGGTCGGCCAGCTCTCGACCAAGGACGATACCGTCGTCGTTAGCCTGTTGGCGGCATCCGTTTAGCCCAGTGCGGCCGCCGTAGTAGAGCTTCTGCATGGGCTGTCATAGAGAATCTGTGTATACAGAAACCGTCTTTGTTGACACTTTCCAGCGCTACCGCTGCGGTCTGGCACTGAGAATTATCGGATAGACGCGATAGACACACCACTCTGTATACACACCGGCGGGAGAATATCAAGGGGGTGCGGGTATTCCTCGATGCCCCTATGGTCAACCTGACGCGAGTTATCGCTTGCGCGGATTTCAGCCGAGGGAAATAGTCCATGCGAATTACCTGCCCGTTTTGTAAGTCCCAGGCCGACCTGAAACCCAATCCGGCCCAGGCCCTCAGAGTGTCTCTTCCGCTCTACGTTCTCTCCTGCACAGGGTGTTCACGCACGAGTATCCGGATTGAATCGGCGCGCCTGCCGCGAGTCGCTTTCCCAGCGCTCGCGTCTGCCCAGAGATTTCAGTAGCACTGAGTTCAAGGGCAACTTCGTCAATGGATGACCCGAACATTCACCGGAACATCCGTTTTCTGGGTTCTCGGTCCTAACCGGGACCTACCTCAGCGCGCCCGTGTGCCTCAGGCGATCGAAACGGATGCCGGCGCGCTCGTCAGTCGCGCCAGCGCGTCGTCTTCGTGGTCGCCCAACCGGATTTCGGCTAGCGGCCCGTTGCCGTCGAAAATGGCCTCGGCGATGCCGCGGTGCTCCGCGATCCATTCCTCGGCAACCCGATACGAAGGCTGCAGTACGGTCAGGCACATGCGGGTCTCCGTCGTAAGGGTGCTGTGGATGCGCGCCAGGCTTCGACTACCGTTCGTCTATTGTCGACAATTCCAACACTCTTCGAAATATCGCTTGATTTGCGTAATCCCGATTGACAGCTTGACGAACGGGTGGCCATTTCCCGTCGGATCAACCAGGCAGCGTTCCGGCACGTAGCAGCGGAGCCCCACGCTATTGAACGCCGCACGGGTGAGGAGGCTACGCTGGCGGCATGATCGATGGAGACCGCGCCCACAATGCACGCCGCACCGCCAATCCCGACCTCGCCCCGACTCATCGGGGCACCCCCCTTCCCGACTACGTCAACGCCTGGGTATCAACCCAGCGGTGGTTCGGCAACAAGGGACACGTACCGGCCCTGCGCAGCATCGGCTATTTCTCCCTCGCCTCCCCAGAGACCGGCGTCAGCATTCGCGTCGACCTGGTGCTGGACACCGCCAGTCTCGGCCTGACGTTGTACCAACTGCCCACCACGGAACGCTCCTCGGAGCTGCCCGGTGGTGCCGACGCCCTGATCACGGTGCGGGGCCCAGGCTCCGACCAGGCACGATTCATCTACGACGCACCCCACGATCCCGCCTTCGCGGCCGCATTGCTCGCTTTCATGGAACAGCGTGGCGTGTCCACATCGGCCCGCCCGCAGGAGACCGAGCGCTGGTCGGCCAGCGCGCGTGGCGAAGACCTGAGACCGGAGGCGGCGATCCCGTCGACAGCGCAGGTGGTATCGAGTCGTGTGCTGAGCGGCGAGCAATCCAATACGTCCATCATCGTGCAGCGAACCGATGCGACCGGCACACCGACCACGCCGATCATCTGCAAGGTTTTTCGCATCATCCATGCCGGCGAGAATCCGGATGTGACGGTGCAGGCCGCTCTGGCCAGCGCCGGATCGCATCGGATACCGCTTCCGTTCGGCGCTGTCCTCGGCCAGTGGGACGACCCCGCCGAACCCGGCAGCCGTGCCACCGGCCATCTCGCCTTCGCCCAGGAGTTTCTGCCCGACGCCCCGGATGCGTGGCGGACCGCCCTGGTCGCTGCGGCCTCCGGGAACGACTTCACCGCCCCCGCCTTTCGACTGGGGCAAGCCACCGCGCAAGTGCACCACGACCTTTCCAGCGCCCTGCCGACCCTCGATGCGACGCCCGCGGTTATCGCCGAGGAAATGGCGAAGATGCGGCTGCGCTGCAGTCAGGCCCTGCAGGAAGTACCCACTCTGGCCAGGCATAGCGACGCCATCGAGGCGGTTTTTGCCCGGGCGGAGACCGCGACCTGGCCGCGGCTTCAGCGCATCCACGGTGACTTCCACCTCGGCCAGGTTCTCGACGTGCAGGGCCGCGGCTGGGTGCTGCTCGACTTCGAGGGAGAACCGCTGCGCACCCTGCGGGAGCGCACCCGGCCCGATATTCCCCTGCGGGACGTCGCGGGTATGTTGCGGTCGTTCTCCTACGTGGCGGGGGCGATGACGGCAACAGCCGCCGCGACGGCGCAGCCTGCCGGCGCCGAGAAGGTTGACGCATCGTTGCCGACCCCGCTTACTATCTTCGAGTGGGCAACAGCCTGCCGTGGCGCTTTCCTCAACGGGTATGCCGAACAGTCCGGCATCGAGCTGGCCGAGCAGAGCGACCTCCTCGACGCTTTCGAACTCGATAAAGCGCTCTACGAAGCGGTCTACGAGACTCGCAACCGCCCGAACTGGCTACCGATCCCCCTCGCAGCCATCGAACGGCTGGTCGGCTGAGCCGCGCTGAACGCAACGGAACTGCCCTATTCAGTGTCGGCCGAGGCACGCAGATCGGCGATGACGATCTTGGTCTGACCCATCATCGTCGCCATCACCCGGCCGGCCCGCGCCGGATCGGGGTCGCTGAGCAGCTGGCCGAGCGTGGTCGGCACCACCTGCCACGACAAACCGAACTGGTCTTTCAACCAGCCGCATTGCCCCGGCTGCCCACCGTTGCTGGTGAGCTGGTCCCAAAAATTGTCGATCTCCTCTTGCGTGTCAACCTGCACGAAGAACGAGATGGCCTCGGTGAACGGAAACTGCGGTCCGGCGTTGAGCCCTTGGATCTCCAGCCCGTCGAGCACGAATGATACCGACATGGCGCTGCCGGCCGGCGCCGGCCCGCCCTCGGGATAGCGCGCCACGTTGAGCATGCGCGAATTGGGAAAGATCGAGACGTAGAACGCGGCGGCCTCTTCGGCCTGACCGTTGAACCAGAGAAAGGGGCTGATACTCGTCATTGAATACTCCTTCGGGGCATGGGCGACCACCTCAGGGTGGACGATTTCAGCCATAGTACCCAGGGCGACCGACAGCGGTATTGCGCCATCGAACGCGACCCCGCACCGCCCCTGGACCACGAGTAACGCTCCGATAACGCCCGGCGGCGTAGCGTGACCGCCAGCGGGCGCAGTGCCAATCCTGGTGGCGCCCAGTTCTGGCACCGCCCATTCCGGCCAGTGCCAGTGGGGAACAGAACATACAAGGAGCAGTTCCATGGCAGATAACAATTCCGGCCCCGGAGGCGACCAGAAATTCGTCAGCGAGGGTGAGTTTCAGGCGGGTGAGGCGGCCTCCGGCATCATCTCCGGCGTCACGTTCGGGCCGACCGAAGTGGTGTACTACAAGGTCAACAACCTCGCCGTGTTCGAAGGTGACATCGTGCTGGGCACCGTCACCGAGTTGGAGCAGACCAAAGACGCGGCGAACCAGGACGACGCCAGAGCGCGGGGCGTCATCATCACCGGCGCTCGCTTTCGATGGCCCAACGCCCAGGTTCCCTTCCAGATAAACGCCGCCCTGCCCAACCAGCAGCGCGTGCGGGACGCGATCACGCACTGGGAGGCGCGCACGCCCATCCGCTTTCCCGAACGCACCACGGCCAACGCCGCGCAGTTTCCCGACTTTGTCGAGTTCAGCGATGCCGGCGGATGCTGGTCGATGCTTGGCATGCAGGGTAACGGCATGCAGACCATCAGTTTGGGCACCGGCTGCAGCACCGGCAACGCCATCCATGAGATCGGCCACGCGGTCGGCCTCTGGCACGAACAGAGCCGCGAAGACCGCAATACCTTCGTGACCATCAACGTAGCCAACATCGAAACCGGCATGGAAAGCCAGTTCGACCAACACATCGTTGACGGCGATGATGTCGGCGGCTACGACTATGGCTCGATCATGCACTACCCGCGAACCGCCTTCTCAAAGAATGGGCTTGAGACGATCACGCCGGTACAGGCCGGTGCCCAGATTGGGCAGCGCACCGCGCTGTCGGCGGGTGACATCGCCGCCGTCAACTTCATGTACCCACAGACTGCCAGGGCAAGCTCGAGCCCCGTTGTCTCGTGGGGCCCGAACCGGCTCGACGCCTTCGTTCTCGGCACCAACCGCGCCGTGTTCCACAAATGGTTCAGCGGAGCCTGGGGGCCGTCGGTCACCGGGTTCGAGAACATGGGCGGTACCGCCGAGTGCGCGCCGCAGACCGTGGCGTGGGGTCCGAATCGGCTCGACCTGTTCGTCACCGGAATCGACAGCGCGCTCTACCACAAGTGGTGGAACGGCAGCGCCTGGGGGCCGTCGGTGACCGGCTATGAGTACATGGGCGGCGTCATTCTTGGTGACCCGCGCGTGGTGGCGTGGGGCCCGAACCGGCTCGACGTCTTCGTCGTTGGCAGTGACCACGGGCTTTATCACAAGTGGTTCAACGGTGCGTGGGGTCCGTCCGTCACCGGCTACGAGAACATGGGCGGCATCGTCGTCGGCCAGCCCGAGGTCGTCTCCTGGGGGCCGAACCGTCTCGATGTCTTCGTGATCGGAACCGACAGGGCGCTCTACCACAAGTGGTGGAACGGCTCAGCCTGGGGCCCGTCCCTGACCGGTTACGAACGGCTCGGCGGGGTCTGCACCTCGTCGCCGCGCGTGGTCTCCTGGGGCCCCAACCGGCTCGACGTTTTCGTCACGGGCACGGATGGCGCGCTCTACCACAAGTGGTGGAACGGCAGCGCCTGGGGTCCGTCGGTGAACGATTTCGAACGGCTCGGCGGCATCGTCATCGGAGAACCCGAGGCCGTCTCCTGGGGGCCGAACCGGTTGGACCTGTTTGTAATCGGCACCGACAGTGCTCTGTACCACAAGTGGTTCGACGGCAATGCTTGGGGGCCATCGGTGCTCGGTTACGAGAACATGGGCGGTATCGCTACCTCGCAGCCTCGCGTCGTCTCCTGGTCGTCTGGCCGGCTCGATGTGTTCCTGATCGGCACCAACAGTGCACTGTTCCACAAGTGGTTCAACGGCGCTGCCTGGGGTCCGTCGCTCACCGGCTACGAAAGCCTCGGGGGCGTGATCACGTCGTTCGACGAGGCCGAAGTGCCGGCAGCTGACCGGTCAGACACGCAGAACCGGGATACGGACTGACGCCAGCCCCGACCGCGCCGGGTCAGAACGCACCGGGTGGGACTGCGTGGAAACGAAGTCTCCCTCGGTGACGTCCGGGCGAGTGAGGTCGGGGCGCCCGGTGGAATCGGGCATGGTCGTGGCTCGGGGGTGCTCCCGGGCCATTGAGTGCGCCAGACGCTCGCACGAATCGGGCTTCTGGCGCGCTTCTGTGTCTTCTTTAGCTTGCACGTCATCCGCTCGATCGTGTCCGACCCGCACGTGCACCCGCAGATTCAGCCGACGGATGTCGCTGATCGCGTCCCTCGGCAGGCTCACCGAAAACGGCAGCTCGGCGGCTTCGTCCGCGGTGAACGCGGGGTTTTCGAAGTGAACGCCGCCGACGATGGTGCTGGGGGCATCCGCTCGCGACACGTCTTCCACGAGCACGGTGACCGTGAAGGGACCGGTCGGCCGCTGGGCGAACGCGATCACGCCGGTCACCATGGTGTTTTGGTCGGAATCTGCTGACATGGCACCCATGGTGCCACCGCCCTCGCCATCTTGCTCACCGTGCTACCTGAATTACCTCACCGAGCGCCGAATTGCGGCCAATACCCCCATAGGTATAGGTGTAGGGTCAGGTGAACAGCGCAGTTGCTGAGATAGTGAGGTCTGAAATGGCACGTGTCGTCGTACTGGGAGCCGGGGTATCCGGTCACACCGCAGCGCTTTATCTGAAGAAGCGTTTGGGCAATGCTCACGAAGTAATCGTGGTCTCTCCCAACTCGAAGTGGAATTGGATTCCCTCGAACATCTGGGTGGGCGTTGGCAAGATGCGCGCCGACAAGGTGGTGTTTCCGCTCGCTCCGATCTACCGCCGCAAAAGGATCGATTTTCGCCAAGCCAAGGCCGTGGCGATTCGCCCAGATGGCGATGAGACCAGCCCCTTGGGCGCCGTCGATGTCGTCTACACCGACCCGGCGCGAGACGGCCAGACCGAACGCATCCGCTATGACTATCTGGTCAATGCGACCGGACCGAAACTGAATTTCGAGGCGACACCGGGTCTTGGCCCAGATGGGCACACCGTGTCCGTCTGCACGCCCAGCCACGCCGTTGAGGCCGCAAAGCACTTCAACTCCGTCATCGACGCGCTCAAGGCGGGCCGCAAGCAGACCCTCGTGGTCGGTGTCGGCCACGGCACCTGTACCTGCGAGGGCGCGGCGTTCGAATACGCCTTTAACGTGGAACAGGAGCTGCGCGCCGCGGGAGTGCGCGAGAAGGCCGAGGTCATCTACCTCACCAACGAACACGAGCTGGGCGACTTCGGCGTCGGAGGAATGACCTTCAGCCAAGGCAGCCAGCGCGTCACGAGTGAGTCCTGGATGGACTCACTCTTTCGCGAACGCAACATGAAGGCCATCACCCAGGCCGCGGTGACTAAAATCGACCCTGGAGTCATCCACTACACGCAGATCGACGGCAGCGAGAACACCCAGTCGTTCGACTTCGCGATGCTGCTGCCGCCTTTTCGCGGCGTGGGACTTCGGGCTTTCGACCGCGCCGGCGCCGACATCACCGACGTGGTGTTCGCTCCGAGCGGCTTCATGCGGGTCGATGCGAACTACACGGTGAAGCCCTTCGAGGAATGGACGGCCCAGGACTGGCCGTGCACCTATCAGAACCCGAGTTTTCATAACGTCTTCGGTGTCGGCATCGCGTTCGCGCCGCCGCACGCCATCTCCCGGCCCTATGCCACCCCCGGTGGGGTGGCCGTGGCGCCGGCACCACCCCGCACGGGCATGCCCTCTGGCGCCATGGGCAAGATGGTCGCCATGACCATCTCCGACATGATCCAGGGCGGCGCGACCATCCCGACCCACACCGCGTCGATGGGGGAAATGTCAGCCGCGTGCATCGCCTCGACCGGTACGGGACTGCTCACCGGCACCGCCGCTGCCATGTCGATGTCACCGATCGTGCCCGATTTCGTCAAGCATCCCACCACCGCCGGTCGACACCCGACCGAGACCACGGGCGACATCGGGCTGGCCGCCCACTGGGTCAAGCGCGTGCTGCACACGATGTTCCTCTACAAGGCCAAGGCATATCCGTTCTGGTATCTCATTCCGGAGTGAGTAGCAACCGACCGCATCCACTTTTCGTACGTCGTTAGAAGGAGAACACCATGGACACCGCCCAAAGCCACATCGATGCAGCGCCACTGCCGAGCGCCCGAGAACTGCGGCGACGCAGCAACGTACTGGTTCAGCTCGTGCGCTTTCTGCAGATCAACGTGAGCATGTACCTGCTCGCAAAACGGCACCACTGAGGTTGGGCTACTCCTGAGGTTGGGCTACTCCTGAGCGAGCCCGACGAACATGGAGTCGTGCAACACGCTCACGTGCTGGCGAATGATGGCCACGGCGGCAATCGGGTCGTGCTCGCGCAGGGCCTCCACCAGGCGGGCATGCTCCCCATTGACGCCGTGCAGGTAGGCCACCGGGTAGGGCAGAAAGTATCGATACAGCCCGAGCAGCCCCGCCCGGTACTGCGGCAGTGCCCAGTCCAGCCCGCTGGCCGCGGCCACGGCCAGGTGAAACCGCTCATCGGCCACGTGGTAATCGCTCCAGCTCTGCGCGCCCGCCGCCTGCGCGACTGCCTCGTCGAGCTCGTCGAGCTGCGCTTGCGTCACGGTCAATGCCGCGTGGTGCACGAGCGCGCACTCCAGCAGCACCCGCTCATCGATGAGTCGGTGCACGTCGGCGGTATCGGCCAGATAGGCGGTGATCGAGGCGACCGAAGCGGATGCCCCCGACTCGGCCACAAAGGTTCCCCCACTTCGCCCGCGCTTGCGATGCAGCACCCCCTCATCGGCCAGGCTCTTCAACGCCCGGCGAGCGGTGATCTCGCTAACGCCGAGTGCGGCGGCCACGTCGCGGTCCGACGGCAGCTGCTCCCCCACAACCATCAGCCCCAGCTCGATGGCGAGGGCGATGCGGGCGCGCACGGTGTCGGTGGCGCTCAATCGGGTGATGCCGGCCACGGCCGGGTTGGCGAGGGCGGACACAGGGTGGATCACGCCTGCCTCCGGGTCTTGCGCGTCAACCATCACGCTGCCCAGAGTAACCGCTCCACCCCGATTTACCTCCAGAGACTGGACAAAAGCGATCATTATGATCTATTTTATTTCTTGAGACACGGTCGTCACCGGTGCGACTGGTCTCACAGGAGTGAAACATGGCACGAACAGTTCGCATCAGTGCAGTCCAGGCGGCGCCGCTGCCCCTCAGCGGGCCGCTCGACGACTTCGCCGCCCAGGTCCACCGCGTCGTCACGGACGATCCGACCGTGCAGTTCGTAGTGTTTCCCGAGCTGCACCTGTACGGCACCGAAACGGGACCGGCCGCAACCCTGCAGCAGCGAAACGATCGCCTGCTGGCATCCGCTGTGCCGCTGGATGATGAGCTGATCGTCGCGCTCGGAGCGATCGCCCGCGAGGCTGGCGTGTGGCTGCTTCCGGGGAGCATCTGCGAACGCGGACCGGCCGGTGAGCTCTACAACACGGCCCTGGTGTTCTCGCCGCAGGGCGAGCTGGTGGCCAGCTATCGCAAGATCTTTCCATGGCGTCCCTACGAGCCCTACGAACCCGGAGACCGATTCGTCGTGTTCGACGCCCCCGGACTCGGCCGGTTCGGGCTCTCGATCTGTTATGACGCTTGGTTTCCCGAGGTCACCCGGCACCTGGCCTGGCTCGGTGCCGAGGTCATTCTCAACGTCGTCAAGACGACCACACCCGACCGGGCCCAGGAAGTGGTGCTCGCCCAGGCCAATTCCATCGTCAACCAGACCTTCACGGTGAGCGTGAACTGCGCCGGACCGCTCGGCGAGGGCCGCAGTCTCATCGTCGACCCTGAGGGCGCCATTCTCTCCGAATCCACCGACAACGAATCCGCCACACTCGTGCACACGCTCGATCTGGACCGGGTAGCCCTGGTGCGTGAGCACGGCACGGCCGGTACCAACCGCATGTGGGAGCAGTTCCTGCCGACGGATGCGCCGCTCGACCTGCCGCTCTATGCCGGACGCATCGATCCGCACCGCTGGACCCCCCAACTCGTTACCACCCCCCTTGAAACGGAGTCCTGACATGACCGGCACCCCCACCCTCGCCCGCACGCTCGGCCTGCGCTCCCTCGTTCTGTTCGGCCTGGCCTACATGACACCGCTGATCGTGCTCGGCATCTTTGGCGTCATCGCCGAGACCACCGGCGGTGCGAGCGGCTCGGCCTATCTCGTCGCGCTCGTCGCGATGCTGTTCACCGCCTCCAGCTACGGCCGGATGGCCGCCGCCTACCCGATGGCAGGGTCGGCTTACACCTACGTGCGGCGCACCATCGACTCGCGGGTCGGATTTCTGGTCGGCTGGGCCGTGCTGCTCGACTACCTCTTTCTGCCGATGGTGATCTGGCTGATCGGGGGCGCCTACCTCGGCGCCCAGTTCCCCTCCGTGCCGGCCTGGGTCTGGATCGTCGGTTTCGTCGTGATCACCACCCTGCTCAACATCCTCGGCATCAAGGTCGCCGACAAGGCCAACTTTCTGCTCATGGCCTTCCAGGTGCTCGTGATCGGAGCCTTCGTCGCCCTGTCCGTCGCGTCCATCGTCGCCAATCAGGGAGCCGGCGGCCTGATTAACGCCTCCCCGTTTGCCAACCCGACCTCCACCTTCGCGGGCATCACTGCCGGTGCCGCCATCGCCGCGTACTCGTTCCTCGGCTTCGATGCCGTCACGACCTTCACGGAAGAGACCATCAACCCGCGCAAGACCGTGCCGCGCGCCATCCTGCTGGTCGCCCTCATCGGCGGGGCCATCTTCGTACTCGTCTCCTACACGACCCAGCTGGTGCGCCCCGGTGGAACCTTCACCGACTCGTCCTCGGCCGCGTTCGACATCGCAATGAACATCGGCGGCAACCTGTTCGGCGCCATCTTCCTGGCCGGCCTCGTGATCGCCCAGTTCGCTTCCGGCCTCGCCGCCCAGGCCGCCGCCTCCCGGCTCCTGTTCGCCATGGGTCGCGACGGCGTGCTGCCGCGCCGCATCTTCGGCGAGGTCAGCAAGCGCTTCCGCTCCCCCGTATTCAACCTCGTCATCATTGGCCTGGTCGGTTTCGTCGCGATCTTCCTCGACGTCGCCACCTCGACCTCGTTCATCAACTTCGGGGCCTTCGTCGCGTTCACCATGGTCAACGTCGCCGTCATCTTCTACTTCGTGCGCCAACGCCGCGAGGGTAATCACCTGAGCCCGCTGTTCTACTTCGTTATTCCTCTAGTCGGTGGCTTGATCACCCTCTACCTACTTACCCGCCTCGACGCGAACGCCATTGTGCTCGGCCTGAGTTGGCTGGCCGTCGGCGTCCTCGTGCTCGGCATCGTCACGCGTGGATTCCGCCGCCAGCCGCCCGAGATGGACTACGTTGAAGCGGATGACGCCGCCCTCGTTGCCGAGCGCCGCTGACGGCGTTTAGGCTGACCAGAGAGGCGTGACGAGCACGCGAGAGGCGGGGTAGGCATGCGAGTCTGCCTCGCCCAGATAGCCTCCGGCACGGACATCGCCGACAACCTGACGCTGATTCGGCAGGCCGCGCAGCGCGCAGCTACCGAGGGCGCCGACATCGTCGTGTTTCCTGAGTACGCCATGTACGAAAAGAAGGCGGTCGATGCGAGCTTCGCCACCGCCGCAGAATCCGTGACCGGGCCGTTCGTCACCGCCCTCGCGGCTACCGCTGCCGCGCTTCAGATCACCCTCGTCGTCGGAATCGTCGAAACGAACGAGCACGATCCTCGGCCGTTCAACACCATCGTGGTGCTCGGTGCCGACGGTGACTTACGGGCCAGATACCGCAAGATGCACCTGTTCGACTCCTACGGATTCCTCGAATCCGAGTGGATCTCCCCCACGACCGACCTCACACCGGTGGTCTGTGGCGTCACCGGGCGATCGGGCGACTCGCTGCAAATCGGCCTGATGACCTGCTATGACCTGCGATTTCCCGAACTCGGCCGTGAACTGGCCGATGCCGGTGCCGAGCTCGTTCTGGTCTGCTCGTCCTGGGTTCCCGGGCCAGATAAGGCCGAGCAATGGCGCGTTCTCGCCCAGGCGCGATCCATCGAGAACTCCTATTTCGTCGGCGCCGTGTCGCAGTGCTCCCCGATCTCGATTGGGCGCAGCATGCTCTCCGACCCCGCCGGTCGATTACTCGCCGAGCTCGGCTCCACGCCAGATCTGGTCACCATCGACGTCGATCCCGATCTGGTGCGTCAGGCGCGCGAGCGCACTCCCTCCCTCAATCACCGGCGCCACACCATCCACCCCCGCGCCTAGTGAAAGCTCGCGCCGCGCATCCCTGGCTTGAGATACTGCCAGCTCTTGGCGAGGCGGGTATCCGAGAGCGCTGTCGAGCACGCGAGCGGGTCTGGGCGACCCGACTATTTTCCGTAAGTCGTGGGTGCTGAGACCGCCATCACCCACCGCGAGCTGGTCTCGAAAACCCGACCTCCGGTGCGAATGCAGCTTCGGTCAGAAATCCCAGCACATGTGAGAATCCCTCGACTTTGCGGGTTGAGGTTGGTACACTTGTTCTATGAGCCAGAGCGGCGACAGCCCCCACGAGCAGGGCGTGATTGAGCGCTTCTTGGCGGGGCTGCCCGACAGCGACTATGCGTACTGGTCGTCCGATGAAGACCGAGCCTGGAAGGCTGCGTTCCGGGAGGAATGCCGGGTGGTCTGGGAGGCCGAAGAAGCTTCCGATGCCGCTGCTGCCAAAGCGGCGGCGGCGCAGAACCCCCGGCTCGCTGACGGCCCGCCCATCCCGGCTGGCCTGGACCTGACCGAGGTGTTCGCCGCGGTGCCGCCCGAGCACCTGTTCGACCAGGACCTCCGCGAGGAGTTCCTCTACACCGAGTACCTCGCGGCCAATTTCCTTCCGGACGATTTCCGCCCGGACGATTTCCGCCCGGCCGATTTTCTCTCGGCCGATTTTCGCCCGGACGAGCACCCCGACCCGGCCGAGCACCCCGACCCGGCCGACGGCGGCCCGGCCGAGTCGCTGAGTCCGTTCCAGCGGCATCAGGCGCAGTTCGTGGACCGGGTGCTCTACTTCGAGAAGATCATCGCCTGGGCGCAGGCGAGCAAAGCTGAGGTCCTCACCGAGGCGTGGGACTACACCACCAACACCGCCGACACCGGCCGGCCCCTGTCCGGGCCGGGCCACGAGCATGACTGGGATGCGACCTTCGCCGCGCAGCAGGGCCTGGTGGCGGAGATGGCGTGCGCGCTGCGCATCCCGGCCGGCACCGCCTCGGGCCTACTCCAGGAGAGCCGGCAACTGGTGGTCGAGCGGCCCGATACTCTCACCGCGCTCCGCAGCGGCGAGATCTCCCTCCGCCATGCCCGCCGGCTGCTCGACCAGCTCGGCTCCGTGCCGCAGCCCGCTCGCGCCGAACTGGAAGCGGTGCTCCTCCCGCACGCCCGCAGGCTCACCCCCACCCAGTTCGACGGTAAGGCCCGCAAACTACGCGAACGCTTCCACCCCGACAGCATCACCCTGCGTCGCGCCCGGTGCCTGGCTGATCGCCGAGTGCAGTTCTTCCCCGACAAGGACGGCATGGCCACCCTCTGGCTGCGCGCCGCCGGTGAGGACCTTCAGGCGGTCTACACCCGCGTCACCGACGCCGCCCTCAGCCTGCAAGGCCCCGACGAAGAGCGCACCCTCAGCCAGCTGCGCGCCGATGTCGCCGTCGACCTCCTCCAGCAGGGCATCACCGGCAGCGGCCTCGGCGCCGGCCTGACCGCCAACGTCAATATCACCGTGCCGGTGCTCACCCTGATGGGACGAGCTGGTGGCACGCGCGAAGAACCGGCCGACCTGGAAGGCTACGGGCCGATCGACCCGGAAACCGCCCGCCGCCTCGCCGGCACCGCAACCAGCTTCCTGCGCATCCTCACCCACCCCCACACCGGCATCGTGCTCGACGTCAGCCAAGAACCCTTCCGGGTACCGGCCAGCCTGAAGAAGTACCTGCGGCTGCGCGATGGAACCTGCCGGTTCCCCGGCTGCAACCGCTCCGCCGGCCACAGCGACCTCGACCACACCATCGACAAACAATTCGGCGGCCCCACCACCGCCACCAACCTGCACTTCCTCTCCCCCGCCCACCACAACCTGAAGCACTTCAGCGACTGGAAAGCCATCGCCACCCCCGACGGCACCCTGCACTGGACCAGCCCCACCGGCAAACACTACGCCACCGACCCCGCCACCCGCATCAGCCCACCACGACAACACACCGACCCACCACCAGCAAAACCAGCCCCACCACCACCCCTGAACGACCCCTGGACCTCCGACTGGGATGCCAACTACACCAACAAGACCGACCCCGACGCGCACCCGTTCTAGTGCTAGTTCACGCAGGTCAGACCGCGGGGCAGGAGAACCTTGCGTGGCCAGCAGAGCATCCGCTGGACCGTTCGTCCCCCGCACTATTGCAGAGGATAACGGCGCACGTGCCGCGCAGCGATCGGGCCAGTCTGGTCAGGAGGCTGAACGCGTGCGTTTCGATTTGGGCTTCGACCGGTCACGACTGGCCTCGACGCTGCGCCGCAAGGCTTCCATAAGGTCGAGGACCTCGCCGCCTTCCCCCTCTTCTGCCGTTTCACCGAACGTCACCTCGGTCGACACGGCGTCGCCGCTTTTCAGCTTGGCCTCGATCAGCGCGCGCAACTCGTCCTGATAGTCGTCGTTGAAGGCATCCGGTGCAAAATCGGCCGCGAACGATTCGACCAAAGCCGCTGACATATCCAGTTCTTTCGCGCTGATGTTCACCCGTTCATCGAGCGACGCAAATTTGGCCTCGCGTACCTCGTCGTCCCACAGCAGCGATTGCAGCATGAGCACGTCGCCGTGCACCCGCAGTGCACCCAGCCGAGTCTTCTGTCGCAGAGCGAAGTGCACGATTGCCGTGCGATCGGTGGCTTCCAAGGTGCGCCGCAGCAGCACGTAGGCCTTCGACGATTTGCCGTCGGGTTCAAGAAAGTAGCTCTTATCGAGCATGATCGGATCGATTTGATCGCTTGGCACGAACTCGACGACGTCGATCTCCTTGCTGTGCTCGGCCGGAAGGGATGCGAAGTCGTCAGCGGTGAGCACGACGGTCTGCTCGCCGTCGTCAAAAGCCTTGTCGATATGGTCGTAGGGAACGACCTTGGCGCAAATCTCACAGCGACGTTGATAGCGGATGCGTCCCCCATCGGCATCGTGCACCTGATGCAGGGACACGTCGTGGTCTTCGGTGGCGCTGTACACCTTCACGGGCACATTGACGAGCCCGAAGGTGATCGCACCGGTCCAGATGCTTCTCATACGACCAGTACACACCCGAATGAAACATTTTTCACCTAGTAGACCCGTGGTTTCCGCGGCACAGTTGACGCATGAACGCCAGCAGCCAGGTCGTCTCCGTTGAGGGCCACCGCATCACGCTCACTCACCTGGACAAGGTCCTGTACCCGGAGACCGGCACTACCAAGGCTGACGTGCTGGCCTACTACGCGGCGATCGCCGACGTGCTCATCGCCCACGCGGCGAACCGCCCGGCCACCCGCAAACGCTGGGTGCACGGCATCGGCACCACGGAAGACCCCGGTCCCATGTTCTTTCAGAAGAATCTCGAACCGTCGACACCGAGCTGGGTAAAACGGCGCGAGATCGCGCACAAAGACCATGTGAACACCTATCCGCTTGTGAACGACCTCGCCACCCTCACCTGGCTCGGGCAGATGAGCGCCCTCGAGATCCACGTTCCGCAGTGGCAATTCGGCCGCACCGGAACCCCGCGCAATCCCGACCGGCTGGTGCTCGACCTAGACCCTGGCGAAGGTGTAGGGCTGCTCGAATGCGCCGAGGTGGCACGTATGGCCCGCACGATTCTGCAGGATATGGGGCTGGAACCGATGCCGGTGACCAGCGGAAGCAAGGGCATCCACTTGTATGCGGCGCTCGACCTGTCGCATACCTCGGATCAGGTGTCGGCGGTGGCACACGAACTGGCGCGAGCGCTCGAAGCCGACCACCGCGATCTCGTGGTGAGCGACATGAAGAAGATCCTGCGCCCCGGCAAGGTGTTGGTGGACTGGAGCCAGAACAATGCCGCGAAAACCACCATCGCACCGTACTCCCTGCGGGGGCGCAGCCACCCGATGGTCGCGACGCCGCGCACATGGAAGGAGCTGGCCTCGACCGGGCTCGAGCAGCTCGATTACAAGCAGGTGCTCGCCCGCTTGAAACGCCGCGATGATCCGCTCGCGCTGCTGTCGGCCGGTTCGTTCGAGCATGCGGGCACCGACGCGGGCCTGCCAAATGGGAGCACGGTTTTGGCTCTCGTCGCACCCGACCGGCTGACGGTGTACCGCGGCAAGCGGGACGCCGCGAAGACGCCCGAGCCGGTTCCCGCCGCGCCTACCGCCGCATCCAATCGGCAAACGATCGGCCGGAGTTTCGTCATTCAGGAGCACCACGCCCGCAGCCTGCACTGGGACTTTCGGCTCGAACACGAAGGAGTGCTGGTGTCGTGGGCGCTACCCCGCGGCGTACCCGTTACGCCCACGCAGAACCGGCTGGCGGTGCACGTGGAGGACCATCCGCTCGAGTACGGCAGCTTCGAAGGAAATATTCCAGTCGGAGAATACGGCGCGGGCGACGTGTCGATCTGGGACCGTGGGGAGTACGACCTCGAAAAATGGCGCGACGACGAAGTGATCGTCACCCTGCACGGTGAGCCCGACGCCGGGCTCGGCGGCACCGCCCGATTCGCCCTGATTCGCACGAGCGACGGCCACCGCAACAAGGCCGCGAACAACTGGCTGATTCACCGCATGAAACCCGGGGTCGGATCCTCGGGCGGCTCGCGCACGAATGCCCGCCCGCACAGCGGTCCCACAGCCGAGATCGCTCCCCCACCGCCGAAGAACGCCTATTCACCCATGCTCGCCGCCGCAGGTTCCGAAGCTGATCTCGGCGACAATCTCGGAGCCGACGAGTGGGCGTTCGAAATGAAGTGGGATGGCATGCGCGCGCTCGCTTACGTGTCGTTGGCCCAGCAGAGCGTTCGCCTGGTCACCCGCAACGGTCACGATGTGACCGCGTCCTATCCTGACCTTGTCGCCGACCTGCTCGCGGCCGTAGCGCCAGGAACAAGGGCACCAGGAACAAGGGCACCAGAAACAAGGGCACCAGAAACAGGGGCACCAGAACCTGATAACGCGGCGCTGGACGGAGCGGTGGTGGACAGTGCAGTGCTCGACGGCGAGATCGTGGCCGTCGACAAGCGCGGTCGCCCCGACTTCGGCCTGCTGCAGACGCGGATGAAACTCACCGAGGCCCGCGAGGTCGCCTCAGCGGCACGAAAGGCTCCGGTGCAGCTGATGCTCTTCGACCTGCTCGAACTAAACGGTCACTCACTCACCGGTATGACCTACACCGCACGCCGGGACCGATTGGAGGCCACGGTGACCGCGACCGGCTCCACCCAGGTACCGCCACGCCTCACCGGCGACTTTGCCGAAGCCTTTCAGATCAGTCGCCAGCTTGGTCTGGAAGGGGTCATGGCCAAGCGGCGGGATGGCCGTTACACGATCGGTCGCCGGTCCAGGGACTGGGTGAAGATCAAACATTTTCGCACCCAAGAAGTTGTGGTGGGCGGCTGGCGTCCCGGCCGGGGCAACCGCGCCGGAGCGATCGGGTCGCTGCTGCTGGGAATACCCACCGATACGGGCTTGCGCTACATCGGCCGGGTCGGCACCGGGTTCGGGGAACGCGACCTGGCCGACATCCGCTCGAGGCTGACCCGTCTCGTGCGCAAGACCACTCCGTTCAGCGATATTCCGTCAACGGATGCGCAGAGCGCGGTCTGGGTGCGCCCCACTCTGGTCGCGGAGGTCGAGTTCGCCGAGTGGACCGCGACCGGGCGGCTGCGCCAGCCGTCCTGGCGGGGCTGGCGGCCCGACAAAGCTGCGAGCGACGTAACATCCGAATGATTCGCGCCGCGCCTCCCGAAAAGCGCACTGACTGCCCCTCGCTCTTCTACCGAAAGGACGTGCAGATGAATACCATCCGGCCCACAACGGCGTGGCGCTCACGCTGGGAGAAGCTCATTGTCGATCCCCGGCCGCTGTCAGAGGCCGGGCGTCGGCAGTTGCGTTGGGCGGCTACCGCGCTCGTGGCTGCCGGAATAGTACTGTTCCTCTGCGTGCTCGTCGACGTACTGCAGCCTGACCGGGCGTCGTTCTACGATTCTCCGGTTCGGGAGTGGTTCGTCGACAACCGGTCACCGGCCCTGACAGTCGTCATGATCGGCCTGGCCATTGTTTTCGGGCCGGTTGCGCTGCCGATCATCGTGCTGGTCCTCACCCTCGGCTGGGGTTTCACGGGCAAGCACGCGTGGCGGCCACTGCTGCTGGCTATCGCCATGCTGACCGGGGTCATTCTGGCTCAGATTCTGGCTCCCTTGGTCGCCCGCACCCGCCCACCGGTCGAGCTAATGCTGTTCGGCGCCGACCACTCCTTCTCTTTTCCGTCGGGGCACGTTCTCGGCGCGGCCGATTTCGTTTTGGTGCTGACCTACCTGATCGTGTCGCGGCGGCACAGCCGTCGGGCTGTCATCGTCGGGTTCAGCATCGCGGTGAGTTGCATCGCGCTCGCCGCGATCAGCCGGCTGTATCTTGGCTACCACTGGGCAACGGATGCCCTCGCCTCACTCTCGATCTCACTCGTGGTGCTCGGCGCCGTGATCGCCTGGGACACCCTTCACACTACCCGCGGGCTACAACCGGGCGCGGCGGGCTCGTACGAAGCAGTAGACGCCGTACGCGATCAGGCCGATACCGATCAGAACCAGGGCGATCGTTCCGAACGGCAGAGCGGCGAGCGACTTGAGCGCCCCGTCGAGCCCGGTGGATTTGCTGGCATCCTGGGTGAGCGCGGCGACGCCGACGAGGATCGCGACCACGGCGAGCGCGACACCCTTGGCGACATACCCGACGACGCCGAGGGCGATGACCGCGCGCCCGGCAGGCCCGCTCGGCACGGCGAGGTCTGACCGAAACTTCTGCGCCGCACCCTTAAAAATAAAGTACCCGGCAACGCCGAGCACCGCCAACCCGGCGAGGAAGAGCACGATAGTGCCGCCGGGCGAGGACAGCAACGACGCACTGGCACTCTGGGTGCTGCCGGCGGAACTGGACGACCCGCCCTGAGCGAAGGTCAATGCCGTGGCTCCGAGCGCGAAATAAACGATAGCTTTGGCAATATTGGCCAAACGACGCAACCATTTACGTTTGGGCTCGCCCTGCATCACGAAGGCCGAGATGAGTAGCCAGAGCCCCAGGGCGAACATTCCGATCACGACGGTCCAGAGCAGAAACACCCCGCCCGGGCTCGACGCGAGTTGCCCGAGCGCCCCGCTTTGGTCGGCCGAACCGCTGCCCGCGCCGATCGCCACGGTGATCGCGATGGCTCCGATGAGGATGTGCAGCAGCCCGTTCACGGCAAATCCCAGCCGGGCCAGCAGCTGCAGGGTGGAACTGTTACTCGCGTCGCGAGCCATGTGTGTCGCCGATGCATTCATCACGGGCTAAGCATAGACGCGGACACACCGTCTCGCGCAAGACTAGACAGCCCCCAACACATCATCGGATGACGTCGTCATGAAATGATGGGTCACCGACTTCGGACGCCTGAGCTGAATCGGCTGCGACACCGGCAATGTTGACCATCCAATTGGTGCCGAACTTGTCGACCAGCATACCAAAGCTGTCGCCCCAGGGAGCCTTGTTGAGCGGCATGGTGATGGCACCTCCCTCGACCAGCTTGTTCCAGTAGCCGGTCAGTTCGGCCTCATCCTCGCCGCTGAGGGAGACCGTGACACTGCTGCTCGTGGGGAGTTTCATGCTGTTGGGGGTGTCGGAAGCCATCAGGGAGAATCCGCTCGTGGTGGTCAACTCCGAGTGCATGATCTTGTTCTGTTCGGCCGGATCTTCGCTCGCCTGGAACTCCCCGAAGGTGCTGCGTGTGATCTCGCCGCCGAAGACGCCCTGGTAGAAGTCCATCGCTTCACGGGCCGTGTCGCGAAAGCCGAGGTACGGGTTAAGACGACTGCTCATGGTTGGTTCTCCTTCTGATCGGGGCGGGGGTGTGCTGTGATTATTGCCCGGATCAATCAATCTGACGAGTCGTGAGCTCGGCCGCGTTGAATCCGTCAGGGTAGGCATGAGAACGCTACGGCCAGCCGATGAACCGGTGCAGACTCCTCGGCGGTACAGTAACGGGCATGAAGCTGATAGCCATCGCCCTGCCCACCCGCAGCTTTTCGCGCTGGCTGACCGACGAGGAAATCGGTCGGGTGATCGCCCACAAACGGGGCTGGCGGCAGGCGCCCGACGGAAGCGTGTTGGCCGGCAAGATTCGTAAAACTCGGATCAGCGGGTCACTCGAGCAGCTCGGCGCCACCGCCGTCGCTCGCGGCTGGGCCAGCCGGCCGCGCATTGAGCCGAGCGACAGCAGCGGCCCCACCCACATGATGTGGGGCATCATCGACGCGCGCACCGATGCTGAGATCGCCGAAGAGCTCGGCGGGCAGTTGTAGGGTCGTCGCGTAGCGTGGAGGCATAAGCCTCTCGGCATTGACACTGGTTGGAAGAGCGCCTGGCCGGGCAGCGGTACCTCGTGGGCGACACGATCGACTTCAACCAGATCAAAAAGCATTACTACGTGACCCACGTCGACACTAACCCCAGCGGCATCGTGCCCAAGGGACCGGATGCCGCCGCCTGGCTGGCACCGCATTCTCGCGCCGACCTCGGTGGCGACCTTTTGGAACCGGCACCCCGCCGGAGGCGCCCTTAACCGCCGAGCGCATCGTGAACTGACCGCTAGTCGTGGCGGCGGGCTCGACTCGGCTGCACCCGCGGCGGCTCCCCCGGCATCTTGGGAAAGTCCGGCGGAAACGGCAACTCCCCGAGGCCGTCGGCCAGATCGCGTTCCCACCACGAATAGAGGGTGTCGATCGAGCCGGGCTGCTCGTGCAGGGCAGCCCATGCGTCACCCTGCTCCCGCAGCCGGGCCGGAACGGTGAGGATCGTGAACGCGCGCGGATCAGCCCCGGCCAGTTCGCTCCACTCCAGCGGGCAGGACACCGGTGCGTGCGGCAGCGGCCGGGGGCTGTAGGCGCCAGCCATGGTGCGATCACGGTTGGCCTGGTTGTAGTCGATGAAAATGCGCTCGCCGCGCTCTTCCTTCCACCAGTTCGTGGTGACCTCGGCGGGCATCCGTCGTTCCAGCTCCCGCGCTGCGGCGATGACCGCGTGCCGCACGTCGAGAAATTCGCGGGTCGCAGTGATGGGCGCGAACACGTGCAGGCCACGATTTCCGGAGGTTTTCACGAATGCGGTCAAACCGGCCTCGGCCAGCAGATTCCGTAGTTCGAACGCGACCGGAATGGTGTCGGCAAAGTCCGTGCCCGGCTGGGGATCCAGGTCGATGCGTAATTCGTCGGGATTGTCGGCGAGCTCGGCGCGAGACGGCCAGGGGTGGAACACGATTGTGTTCATCTGCACGGCCCACACCGCGGCGGCCGGTTCGTCGATCACGAGTTGCGGATGCGTGCGACCGCTCGGGTAGACCACCGGCACGGCCCGCACATAGTCGGGCGCGCCCTTCGGCGGATTCTTCGAGAAGAACTGCTCGCCGTCGATTCCGCCGCTAAAGCGTTGCAGCGACACCGGACGATCGCCGTTGGCGAGCACGAATGCCTCGCCGACGGCGATGATGTACCGCGCAAGGTCGAGTTTGGTGATTCCCGGTTCGGGCCACAGTACCCGGGCGGGGCTCGACAGGCGCACCGCGCGCTCGCCGTGCGGGCCGTCGACCGTCAAAACCTGCGCGTCAGAGCTCATGCGCACACTGTAGCCAGATACGTCAGGCGTGGGAGCTTGGCACGCGTACTCTGAACGAGTGCCTCGAGTCGTGACGTCCCTGCAATGACGCCAGCGCACTCAGGCCGCGCGGCGGCATCCGCCGGCTGGAACGGTCACTCGCACGGCAGCTCCGGCTACCGCAAGCTGCTCGCCGGACTGTTCTTTGCCGGAATCGCCACTTTCGCCCAGCTCTATTCGCCGCAGGCGGTGCTCGCTCACATCGCGGACGATGTCGGCGTCAGCGCAGCGGATGCCGCCCTCGTCATCTCCGCGTCGACGCTCGGCCTGGCCGTCGGCGTGATTCCCTGGTCGCTCGTGGCCGACCATCTGGGCCGGGTGCGCGCCATGTCGATCGCCGTGATCGCGGCGACGGTATTCGGACTGCTCGTACCCTTCGCTCCGACCTTCTCGCTGCTGCTCACCGGTCGTTTCGTCGAAGGGCTCATGCTCGGTGGAGTGCCAGCGATCGCGATCGCCTACCTGAGCGAGGAAATCGAACCGCGCCACGCCGCCCGTGCGGCCGGCACCTATGTCGCCGGAACGACGATCGGCGGTCTGCTCGGGCGACTGGTGGCCGGGCCGATCACCGAACTGGCCAACTGGCGGGTCGGCGTCTTCACGGTCGGAGTGCTCTGCGCCGTCGCGGCCGTGATGTTCATCACGCTGATTCCGGCGCCGCGTGGCTTTGTGCCCCGCCAGGCCCGAAAGCGCGGCACCGAATTGGGCCTGTTCGTTCTGCTGCGCGCCAACCTGACGTCGCCGCGCCTGCTCGCCCTGTATGCGCAAGGTTTTCTGCTGATGGGCGCATTCGTCGCCCTCTACAACTACCTGGGTTTTCGCTTGGCCCACGACCCGTTCAACCTGCCGCAGTCTCTGATCAGCCTGGTCTTCGTCGCCTACCTCGCCGGCACCTGGTCGTCGGCCCAGGCCGGCATTCTCGCCGCCCGCTTCGGCCGCTGGTGGGTGCTGCTCAGTTCACTCGGCTGCATGACCACGGGAGTGCTGCTGACACTGTCGACAGAACTCGTACTCGTTCTGCTCGGCGTGCTGCTCGCCACGGCCGGGTTCTTCGCCGCGCATGCCGTCGCCTCCGGCTGGACCGGGGCCCAAGCCCGAATCGGTCGCGCCCAGGCATCATCGCTCTACAACCTCGCGTACTACGCCGGGTCGAGCCTGTTCGGGTGGCTCGGCGGCGTGTTCTTTGTGCACTGGGGGTGGGGCGGAACCGTCGGCATGGTCTCCGGCCTCGCCGTGCTCGCGGCCCTCGTCACGATTGCAGCGCTTCGCCCCCCGCAGAAGCTGGCCAACACGGCCGCGCTTCGCAGGTAGCCGATCTAGCATCGGATCATGATTAAGCGAGTACAACCCGACCCCGTGCGCCCCGGCCAGGAATCAGTCTGGGACTACCCCCGCCCACCCCGCGTCGAGCACACCCAGGAACGCGTCACCATCGAACTCGACGGTGTGACCATCGTCGACACGACGGACGTCGTGCGGGTGCTCGAAACGAGCCATCCGCCGGTCTACTACCTGCCGCGAAGCTCCTTCACCGCCGGCGTGCTGCAACCGGAACCCGGCCAGAGCTACTGCGAGTACAAGGGCGTCGCCGGTTACGCCTCGGTCGGGGCCCGCGCGCGTGCTGCCTGGTTTTACCCCACGCCGACGCCGGGGTACGAAATGCTGGCCGACCGGGTCGCGATCTATCCGGGGGCGATGGACCGGTGCACCGTCAACGGTGAGACCGTGCACGCGCAGGAGGGAGACTATTATGGCGGCTGGATCACCGCGAAAATCGTTGGACCGTTCAAGGGGTCAGCGGGCACCACGGGCTGGTAGCTGCTGGCGGGCCGGGTTGACTCAGACCGCCGGCTCCAGTCGGATGATCACAGCCTTCGACACCGGCGTGTTGCTGCCGTCCGCGACGCTGTCGAGTGGCACGAGCACGTTTGCCTCCGGATAGTACGCGGCAGCGCAGCCGCGCGGCGTCGGGTAGGCCACCAGCCGATAGCCACGCAGCACCCGGTCGACGTTGTCGCTGAACTCGCTGTGTACGTCGACGAGATCGCCGTCGGCAAAACCCAGGGCGATCAGGTCTTTTTTATTGATGAACACCACGTGCCGACCCTTTTTGATGCCACGGTAGCGGTCGTCGAGGCCGTAGATGGTGGTGTTGAACTGGTCGTGACTGCGCAGGGTTTGCAGCACCAGGCGCCCGGGCGGTACCTCGAGGTGCTCCAGCGTGTTGGTGGTCAACATGGCTTTCCCGGTGGGGGTATTGAACGTTCGAGAGTCGCGCGGTCCGTTCGGCAGTACGAATCCACCCTCCTGGCGAATGCGTTCGTTGTAGTTGTCGCATCCGTCGACCACGTGGGCAATGTGGTCACGTATGAGATCGTAGTTCTCTTCGAAGCCGGTCCAGTCCACAGCGACCCTGTCGGCGAGCACAGCGCGGGCTAGGCGGGAAATGATTGCGACCTCCGAGAGCAGGTTGGGTGAGACCGGTTTCAACTTGCCCCACGACGGATGCACCGCGCAGACCGAGTCCTCGACCGAGACGAACTGCTCCCCGCTGGCCTGCTGATCAATTTCGGTGCGACCGAGGGTCGGCAGAATCAGGGCTTCTTCACCGGTCACGGCGTGGGAGCGGTTGAGCTTGGTGGAGATCTGCACGCTCATTTCGGTGCGCGCCATAGCGGCCTCGGCAATGCCGGTATCGCTCATCGCTGCCACGAAATTGCCCCCGAGCCCCATCCACACTTTCATCGTTCCATCGCGCATAGCGCGCACCCCGTCCACGGAATCCACGCCGTGTTCGCGGGGCGGATCAAAACCGAACTCGGCCTGCAGGGCGTCGAGGAAGGCCGGCGGCATCTGTTCCCAGATGCCCATGGTGCGGTCGCCCTGCACGTTGCTGTGGCCGCGGATCGGGGAGGCCCCGGCACCAGGCTTGCCGATATTGCCGCGCAAGAGCAGCAGGTTGATGATTTCCTTGATGGTCTCGACGCCCTTCTTCTGCTGCGTCAGCCCCATCGCCCAGGTGATGATCACGCGGTCGGCGTTAATATACCGCTGGGCAAGTTCGTCGATTTGGGCCGTGCGCAGGCCCGTCGCGGCCAGCACCATCCGCTCGTCGAGGGTGGACAGGTGCTGCCGCAACTCGGGCAGCCCTTGGCAGTGCTCGTCGAGAAAGGCCTGATCGAGCACGGTTCCCGGGGCAGCGTCCTCGGCGTCGAGCACCCGCTTCGAGACGGCCTGCAGCAGGGCCATGTCGCCGCCGATTCGAATCTGCAGAAACTGGTCGGCCATATCGGTACCGTGGCCGATGATTCCGCGCACTCGTTGCGGGTTCTTGTAGCGGCGCAGGCCAGCCTCCGGCAGCGGGTTGACGGCGACGATCTGGGCGCCGCCATCCTTGGCTTCTTCGAGTGCGGTGAGCATGCGCGGATGGTTGGTACCCGGGTTTTGGCCCATGATGATGATCAGGTCGGCTTTCGCGAAGTCGTCATAGCTGATCGTGCTCTTGCCGATGCCGACGGTCTGCCCCATGGCCCAGCCGGTGGATTCATGGCACATGTTAGAGCAGTCCGGCAGGTTGTTGGTGCCGTAAGCGCGAACGAATAGTTGATAGGCGAAGGCCGCCTCATTGGAGGCACGACCGCTCGTGTAGAAGGCGGCCTGGTCGGGCGAGTCGAGCCCGTTGAGTTTGGCGGCGATCACCCGAAACGCCTCCGGCCAGCTGACCGGACGGTAGTGGTCGCTGCCGGCCGGCTTGTAGACGGGTTCGACCAGTCGGCCCTGCATGCCGAGCCAGTATTCGCTCTTCTCGCGCAGGTCGGCGAGCGAATGCTCGGCCCAAAAGCTCGTCGGGATGGTGATCGGGGTGGCCTCCCAGGTGACGGCCTTGGCGCCGTTCTCACAAAATTCGAAGGCCTTGCGCGTTCCCGGGTCGGGCCAGGCGCAGCTCATACAGTCGAACCCGTCTTTTTGGTTCATCGACAGCAGAGCGCGCATCCCCCGCAGTGCACCCATCTGGGTGAGCGCCGGTTCCATGGAGTGCAGTACCCCGGGAACGCCGGCAGCCCAGGCCTTGGAGTGGGTGACCTCGATGTCGTCATCGGTGACGTCCTGGATCGGGGGTTCACTGGTCATGCTGTTCTCCGTACTCTGGTGCCGGCGGCGCGCTCGTCGCTGGCGACGATACACCGACCGGGGCGGGAGCATCCGTTGACGGCCGAAATCTTTTGATACCCCTATGGGTATAGTCTGGAGCTACTCCCCCACGAAAGGCACCGACCATGTGCAGAGCCATCACCTGTAAGACCTGTCAGAAGACCACCTGGGCCGGATGCGGCCAGCACGTCGACCAGGTCATGAAGGGCGTGCCGCGCAACCAGCGTTGCGAGGGCCATGTGAAGGAGAAATCTACCGGCGGCTTCTTCGCCCGCCTGCTCGGCCGGTAGCCGGGGGCCGACGCGATATCGAGTCATCTGTGCACGCAACACGCCGTCTACCCCGGCATGAGCGCCTATACACTTAACGCTGTCAGGAGCCGGCCGCCGTCGACGTCCGCCTGACTCTGGTTGGGGGCGCGAATGAGCAGCACGGTACGTACGCACGCGCGAAGGCCGCTGCTCTCCAACTTCGTCTGCAAGACCGTCATGGCCGTCACCGGCCTGATCTTCTCGGCGTTCGTTCTCGTGCACATGCTCGGCAACCTCAAGGTGTATCTGGGCGCCGAACATTTCAACGACTACGCCCACTGGCTGCGGGAGGCGTTCGAACCGGTACTCCCCTACGAGGGATTGCTCTGGGTGCTGCGGCTCGCCCTGCTCGCGAGTCTCGCCGGGCACGTTGCATGCGCAGCACTGCTCTGGCGGCGTGCCCGCGTCGCCCGCGGCCCGGTCCGTCGACGGAGCCTCCCGTGGCGCTCATTCACTGCACGCACCATGCCGGTGACCGGCCTCGTTTTGCTGTTCTTTATAATCTTCCACCTGCTCGACCTGACCACGGGCATCGCCCCCGCCGCGAGCGGGGCGTTCGAAGCGGCGACCGTGAACACGAGCCACGCCTATGAAAATCTCGTGGCGAGCTTTCAACGCCCGCTGGTCGGTGTGTTCTACGCCCTCGCCATGATCGTGCTGGGCCTGCACGTGGCCCACGGGCTCTGGGCCGCAGCCAATGACCTCGGTGCGACTGGCCGGCGGTTTCGCCAGGTGGCCGTCGTTGCCTCTGGCGTCGTGGCCCTGGTGATCATGCTCGGCAATATTTCGATCCCGATCTTCGTGCTGCTTGGAGTACTGAAATGACCGCTTCCCTGCCAGCGGATGCGTCAGCGCTCACACCCAACGATGTGCGAACGATCGGTGATGCGATCGCCGGCGGCCAGCCAACGCTCGGCGGACCGAATGCCTGGGCAGACCGCAAGCTGCACTACAATCTCGTCTCGCCGTTGAACCGACACAAATTTCGGATCATCGTTGTGGGCACAGGCCTGGCCGGAGCGGCCTGCGCGGCCGCCCTCGGCGAGCAAGGCTACGACGTGCACGCCTTCACCTTTCACGACTCCCCCCGCCGCGCGCACAGCGTCGCAGCTCAGGGCGGCATCAACGCGGCCCGCGCCCGCAAGGTCGACAACGACAGCCTCGCCCGCTTCGTGAAAGACACCGTCAAGGGCGGCGACTTTCGCGCTCGCGAGGCCGACTGCTGGCGTCTCGCCGAAGAAAGCGTGCGCGTGATCGACCACCTCGAGGCCATCGGCGCCCCGTTTGCCCGGGAATACGGCGGTCAGCTGGCCACCCGATCGTTCGGCGGTGTGCAGGTGTCGCGCACCTATTACACCCGCGGGCAGACCGGGCAGCAGCTCGAAGTCGCCGCCTCGCAGGCCCTGCTGCGTCAGGTCGCCGCCGGTACGGTCACGCTGCACACCCGCAGCGAGATGCTCGACCTGATCGTTGACAATGAGGTCGAGGGCGGCGCCGCCCGCGGCATCGTCGTGCGCGACCTGGTCACCGGCCGCATCTGGTCGCAAACCGGCCACGCGGTGGTACTCGCGACCGGCGGCTACGGCAACGCCTTCTTTAAATCCACCCTCGCGAAGAACTCCAACGTGTCGGCCGCCTGGCGCGCGCACCGCCGCGGCGCCCTGTTCGCCTCGCCGTCGTTTTTGCAGTTTCACCCGACAGCGTTGCCGCTCGGCTCTGACTGGCAGTCCAAGACCATCCTGATGAGCGAATCGCTGCGTAACGACGGTCGAATCTGGGTGCCGGTACAGCCGAATGACCCGCGCGCGGCTAACGACATTCCTGAAGCCGAACGCGACTACTACCTTGAACGCCGCTATCCCGCCTACGGCAATCTCGCCCCGCGGGACGTGGCCAGCCGCGCCGCCCGGGATGAAATCGAGGCCGGCCGCGGCGTCGGACCACTGCACAACAGCGTCTACCTCGACTTTCGCGACCCGCTGGCTCGCCTCGGCCGCCCGGTGCTCGCCGAACGCTACGGCAACCTGTTCGAGATGTACGCCGATGCCACCGGCGACAGCCCCTACGCCGTCCCGATGCGCATCGCCCCCGGCGCGCACTTCGCGATGGGCGGACTGTGGTCAGACTACGACCTCATGACCAACATTCCCGGCCTGTTCGTGGGCGGCGAGGCCGGTTGGGCCTACCACGGCGCCAACCGGCTCGGCGCGAACTCGCTGCTCTCGGCCAACGTCGACGGCTGGTTCACCCTGCCGTACTCCATTCCCAATTACCTGGCACCGCTGCTTGGCACCCCGGTGCTCGCCGACGACGCTGAGTCAGTTCTGCGTGCGGTGGCCGAGACGCGGGCCAGCGTCGAGACGCTGGCCGCGTCGCCGGGCACGCAGGGGCCCGACCGGTTTCATCGACGCTTGGGTGAGATCTTGTACGCGCACTGCGGGGTCAGCCGGTCGGCGGCGGGGCTGGCGGAGGGCATCCGTTTGATTCGAAACCTGCGCCACGATTTTCAGGCGGACCTGCGCGTCGCCGGCGACGCCGACGGCTTCAACCAAGAGCTCGAACGCGCCGGACGGGTGGCCGATTTCATCGACCTGGCCGAGTTGATGTGCATCGACGCGCTCGACCGTGACGAATCCTGCGGCGCACACTTTCGCCTCGAGCACCAGCTCGGCGACGGTGAGGCCGCCCGTGATGACGACAACTGGTCGTTCGTCTCGGCCTGGGAACGCGGGCCCGAAGGCACGTACCTGCGTCATCAGGAACCACTGCACTTCGAATCGGTTCAGCCGGAGACAAGGAATTACAAGACCTCGTGAAACTCACCCTGAAAATCTGGCGCCAGGACTCGGCGGCGGCGGCCGGCCGGTTCGAAAGCTACTCGCTCGACGGTGCGGGCGAGGAGTTCACCCTGCTCGAGGCCCTCGATAAGCTCAATGACACCCTCGTCGAGACCGGCCAGGTTCCGGTCGCCTTCGACTCCGACTGCCGCGAGGGAATCTGCGGCTCCTGCGGTGTGACCGTCGACGGCGTGCCGCACGGACCGGTCGCGAACACCCCGTCGTGCCGGCAGCACCTGCGCAGCTTCGCTGACGGCAGCACCGTCACGCTCGAACCCTTTCGCTCCGGAGCTTTTCCGGTGGTGCGTGACCTCGCCGTAGACCGCTCCGGTCTCGACCGCATCATCGAGGGCGGCGGCTATGTCTCGATCGACGCCGGTACGGCAACGGATGCCGACGCCCACCAGGTCAGCCACGAAACAGCCGAAGCCGCCCTCGATTTCGCCGCCTGCATTGGCTGCGGGGCCTGCGTCGCCGCCTGCCCGAACGGCTCGGCGAGCCTGTTCACCGGGGCCAAGCTCATGCACCTCACCCTGCTGCCGACGACCCGTCAGGAGCGAGGTCAGCGTGCCACCGGCATGACCGCAGCGATGGACGAGGAGTTCGGACCGTGTTCGGTCATCGGCGAATGCGTCGAGGTCTGCCCCGCCGGTATACCGCTCACCGCGATCGCCGGCCTCAACCGTGAGAAATTGCGCTCGGTGCTGCGCGGCAAGACCTCGTAAAGCCCTTCACCAGAGGCCGAGCAGCTTCATCCACAGGCTCGCCGAGACCGTCCAGATGGCGATCAGCACGACGCTCATGATGAACCCGACTCGGAACCACTCCGAGGTCTTCACATAGCCGGAACCGTAGATGACACCGGCCGGACCCGAGGCGTAGTGCGTGATCGCCCCGAACAGGTTGCCGATGAAGCCGAGCGTCAGCGCGGCGAACATCGGCGGTGCACCAGCCGCGATGGCCGCGCCGAGGAAGATCGCGTACATCGCCACAATCTGCGCGGTGTTCGAAGCGAAGAAGTAGTGCGCATAGAAGTAGACCAGGGTGAGAATGGCGAAGGCGAGCATCCACGGCATACCGCCCACCGCCACCGCCACGACGTCGCCGATCCAACCGATAACACCGAGCGCGTTGAGCTGGTCGGCCATACCGACGAGCACCGAGAAGAAGATCAGCGTGCTCCAGGCCGAGGCATTCTCTGCCATATCCTTCCAGGTCAGCACCCGCGTGACCAGAAGGATGCCGATGCCCACGAAAGCCGCGGCCGTCGCGGTGATGCCGAGCATGCTCCCGAGCACCCAGAGCACGAGCAACAGCACGAAGGTGCCGGTCATGACCAGCTCGCCGCGGGACATCCGTCCCATCTCGGCCAGTTCTTTACGCGCGTACGCGGGCGCTTCGGGCGTTTTGGTCAGCGTCGGACCGTAGACCTTCGACATCACCCACGGCACGGCAACGAGGCTGAGCAGGCCGGGAACGAGGGCGGCGAGGGCCCAATTGCCCCAGGTCACGTCGATGCCGAGGTCGATCGCGGCTTGCTGGGCGATCGGGTTGCCGGCCATGGCGGTGATGAACATCGCCGAGGTGACGGCGTTGACCTGCACCGAGGTGAAGGCGAGGTAGGAGCCGAGCTTGCGCCGCGACGATTCGGTGTCGGGAGTCGACCCCTGCTCGCGGCTGAGCGAGGCGATGATCGGGTAGAGCACTCCCCCGTTGCGGGCCGTGTTCGATGGCGTCGCCGGTGCGAGAACGAGGTCGGTCAAGGCCAGGCCGTAGCTCAGTCCCAGACTTGAGGCGCCGAGCTTGGAGATGAACCACAGCGCGATGCGACGGCCGAGGCCGGTGAGCAGAAAGCCCTCGGCGATGAAGAATGCAGCCACAATCAGCCAGATCGTGGGGTTGGAGAAGCCCCTGAGCGCCTCGGTGGCCGGGTCCATGGTGCCGGTGATCATAGCGAGAGCCAGCCCGAGCAGCGCAACGGATGGCGTGGGCAGCGGCTGCAGGATCAAACCCAGAATTGTGCCGACGAAGATTGCGAGCATGTGCATACCGCGAGCGTCGACGCCGTCCGGCGGCGGCACCAGGTAGATCGCCAGGGTGACGAGGAGGATTGCCGCGACCTTCACGATCATGGTGCGGCGGGCGGGCGCCGCAGTGCCGGCTGATGTGACGGTTAAATCGGTGCTCATGCTGTCCCCACGATTGCTCGACGCCTCCAACCAGTCGACCCGGCGCAAACGGAACTCGTGGACGCGCGGGTTCGTTCCCGCGTGACGTCGCGCTCCAACTTTAGCTTCATCGCCGCGGGCCAGTGGACGGTCGAACAATTACACTCAATGCAATGACTCTCTCACAACCTCCCGAGGCAGCCCCGCCCGTGCGTTCGATGCCGCGACTGCTCGGCCAGCTCGCCCTCGGGGCCTTCCTGCTGCTGGCCGGAATCAGCCATCTCACGTTCAATCGTGACGCATTTCAAGCGCAGGTGCCTTCCTGGGTGCCCCTCGAGCCCGACCTCGTCGTTGTACTTTCCGGAATCGCCGAAATCACCCTTGGACTCGCACTGCTCGCGCTGCACCGGTGGCGGGTTGCTGTCGGTTGGACGGTGGCTGCATTCTTCGTGGCCATCTTTCCCGGCAACATCTCGCAATTCGTCACAGCCACGGATTCGTTCGGGCTGAACTCGGATCTGTCGCGGGGCATCCGCCTCGCTTTTCAACCCTTGCTCGTATTGTGGGCGCTGTGGGCCACCGGTGCATGGCGGTACCGTCGCTCCCGAGCGGCTGTGCGGAGGTCACGTATCGCAGGCCGCTAAATGAACCCCGCTGGGGGTGAGCGCGCGCTTGACGCGCTAGGGCGCAGTCGGGATGGGGCGCGCGCGCAACCACATGCCCGATTCGGGATGAAAGGGCAGCAGGACGTGCAGGAGAAGCCCGGACAGGGCCGTGAAGGTCACCGCTCCGATCGCGCCGAAGTTCGTGAACTGTGCCTCCACGTTGACCCCGGCCAGCGTTGTCAACGTCCAGCCGAGCGCCCACAGCCCGGCCACGCCGAGGGCCCACAGCCACCGTCGCCGGGTGCGGTGCGGTAGCGCGACCGCCTGCGCCGCACCCAGCACCAGTCCGGTGATCGCTCCCATCAGGGCCAGTTCGGCCAAGGTCGTGCGATAGTTTACGACGGTCGATCCGAGCAGCAGCCCGATGCCCATGCCGATCCCGGTCAAGGGAATCCAGATCAACGGATCGAGGCGCCGCCGACTGACCAGCACCTGTCCGACGCCGATGACAACCCCGCAGACCGCACCGCCGATCAGAGCCGAAACGGGATTACTGACCCGCCCGCCCACCGCGGTGCCCGCCAGGCCGGCGATCGGAAATGCCAGAAACCCAACCAACCAGAGCAGCCAGGTGGAGAGAAAACTGGGGTTGCGAAAGCTGGGATTGCGATTCAGGCGCCGCGTGCGGGTCACGATTTGACTCCAGTCCCAAACCCCGGTCGGTGGGTGTGCTCGGGTCGGCCACATGAACGCACGACCGACACGCAGACATGTTACGCCCAGGCCGGTGCACCCCGACAGCCGGTCCGCTCACCAAAGGTCGCCCAGGTGACTGGCGCCGTGGCTGCGCTACTGGCGCCGTCGCCGCGCTACTGCGCCGGAGTGCCCATGTCTTCGGACCACACGGCGGTCGCCCCGCTGTGACCGATCAGGATGGCCTGCACCAGTGTGCCCGACGAAGCCCCGAGCGCAGCTACGGCGATGACGATGGCGACCCACTTCGGCGCCCGGGTCGTGGGCGCCTTCTTGAGGTTCCACAAGAACAGCACGGCCGCGATGAGGACCATTCCGATCACCCAGGGCAGCAGCCCTTCGGCCAGGTCAGCGTGAGTTTCGACGAGGGCGCTCTCGGAAACCCGCTCCTCCAGGGCTTCCCCCGATTCAGTCGACAACGGCACGAGCACGAGCGCGGCCAGGGTCAGCCCGAGCGGCAGGAGCTTGGCCCAGCGGCGAAAGCGCGGCCAGAAGGCTGCCAGAAGCAGTATCAGCGCTGCGGTCGGAACCACGACCTCGGTCGCGTGCACGATGAGCGGATGCATGGGCAGTCCGAAAAAGGTGTCAAACATGATTATCCCCACAGATGAGTCGTCTCGGCGCAGGTTCTCCAGAATGAACGCGCGTCTCTACGTCGATGTTAGGGACGGGGTGCGGGTGTCGCCACGAAGGACAGCCTGCGCTAAGCGGATGCGGCGGCCCGGCCAGCTGCGGGTGTCACCACCGTCTCCGTGCGCTGTTTCCGCTACGCCGCGGCTTGCGGCGATGCCAGCGGGGTGATGTAGGAATATCCAGTCGTCGTGTTCTTGGTGATCGACAGCACGAGCTGCACATGCGGCTCGAGCGCGGTGACCTTGTCGAGCGGCGCGCCGACGATGAGCTGAAAACCGAGCCCCTTCCACGCGGCGACAGCCCGGCCGGCGAACTCAGCGTCGGATTTCACAAAGCCCTCGTCAAGAAACACCGGGGCGAAGCGCGGCCGGGTACGGCTTTCATCGCCGAGCTGAAAGCGCAGGGCAGCGCCAACCACGAACGCCACGAGTTCCTGCGATTCGCCACCGCTCTTGCCACCGAGGGAGGAATAGGTGCTGACTTCCACGCCCTCCTGCGTCACCCGCACAGCGGTGATCTCCACGTGCGCACGCACGTCGAGAAGCATCTCACGCTGTGCGCTGCTCGGGGTGTTGGAACCAGTCAGGCCGCCGGGACGACGGATCAGACTCATGAACTGCTGTAGCCGAGTGAACCGGTCTTCGGTTTCATCGTCGGTGAACTGCTCCGTCGACCCCGAGGAGAGCACCTTGAGCTCCGTGCGAAACGCAGTGGCGTCATCGCGGTGCAGCCGCCGCAGTGAAATCTGCAGGCGGTCGCGGGTGGCACCGAACGGCAGGGTCGCGAGGATCTCATTGATCGGCCGCAGGCGGTCTTCGATCTCTTCGATCGCCGTATTGAACGCGCCGGTGAGTGGCACGAGGTCCTGCCCGCTCCACGCCGACAGCCGGCGTTTCCATTCCTGACGCCGCTCGGACAGGCCGAGGGTGCGGATGGCGTCGAGAATGTCGGTGTAGCTCGTGACCGACTCAAGCGCGACACCGATGTTCGGGTCGGGCCAGCGCGCCTGGTAGTTCTCAAAAATGCCGATCATGGCGGCACGGTCCCGGGCGGCAAGACCCCGATCCTGCGCCGATTGGGCAATGAGTCTTTCACGCAGGCGCTTCAGGCCGCCGGGAAAGCCGGCGAGATCGTTCTGGTCGGTGACCAGCGCGAACTGCTCGCTGAGGTGTTCGGAATGCTCCGCGGACAGGGTCAGGCTCGCGGTCCGTTCGATCCGTTCGAGCCGGTCGTTCACCGTGTCCTGCCCGTCGACGATGCTGCCCTGTTCCTCACCCAGCGCCGCGCCGATCTGCTCGGTCGCGTGCTTACGCTTCTGGGCGGCGTCGAGTTCCAGGGTGAGCCGGTCCTCTTCATCACTCAGGGCGCGCAAAATGTCGCTGCCGGCCAGCATCCGCTCTTGTTCAAACTTCTTCTCGAGAATGCGCGTCGCGGCGGCCGCGACGTCGATCGATGACCAGTCGGTGTCGAGAATGTGCTGGTGAGCGGCCTGCCGGTGGCGCAACTCACCGAGTTGCTCAGCGACAGCGGATGCCCGCCCCGCGGCAGCGTCAGCCACCAGCCCCTGCACGCTCAACTCCGCCGTGATGTCGTCGAGGCGGGCGCGGCTGGAGAACCCGATGATCGATTTCTGGCTCGCGTTAGTACCGTGGGCGCCGCGGGCACCGTTACGGGTCTGCCCGCTCGGGGTCACCCGTGCGCCGGCGCCACCCGATTCGGACGCGCCACCCAGCTCGGACGGGCCCGCCACACACAACGCGTCGAGGTTCGATGACCGCAGGCGCGCCTGCACCCAGCCGCTGAACGGCGAGTCCTTCACGTCGAGCTTGCCCGACACGTAGCGGGAGTCACCGGCGAGGTGATGGTGCGGCTGCAGCGCCACACCCTCGAAGTGGATGCGCAGCGGCAGTTGCAGCGGATCGATCGCCGCGCTCAGGTGCGTGAGCCGGGTCTCGTCGACGAGCATCACCCGCACAACCGACGCCAGGGTCACCTCGGCGGCCTGCCGCCACTGTTCTTCGCCGGCGGCGAGGTCGATCAGTTCGGCCACGAACGGCAACTCCTCGGCGGGAATACCGGCGGCCTCGGCGATCATCAGCCGGGCATTGTGCAAGGCGAACGGCACCAGGCTCTCCCGCCCGGTCAGAAACGCCCGTTCCTGCTTGAGCGAGCGGATGCCCTCCTCCACCGGGTACGACTCGCGTTGCAGCGCAGAGCGGGTCGCTTCCAGTGCGGTCTCGGCGGCCACGAACCCGGCGGCAAACAGGTCAGCGCCCTGCTGGGCGGCCGCAAACGAGTCGGCGGAGTCGATCGGCGCGGAATCCATCGACGCAGCCAGCGAACGCACCCGGTCGTCGAAACCGGCTCGCTCTCGAGCCACAGCGTCGTGCTGGTCGCTGAGGTGCACGAGTTCGACCTGCAGCCGTTCGAGCACGTCGCCGCCGTTTTCGCGCTGCTGCTGTTGCAACTGCGCGACCCGAGTCTTCAGCGCCGTCTCTTCGTCGCGGGCCTTGGCCCGGGCGGTCTCGTTCTCGCGGCGGGCGGTCCGGTTGGTGTCGGCGGCGTTCTCGAGCAGGGTCTGCTCGGTCTGCAGCTGCCAGAGCACGAAGGGGGTGTCTCCTGGTCGGTGCACCCCGAAGGTGTCGACCAGGTCGGACTGGGCCGTCGCGGCCTCGTAGGACGAGTTGAGCTCGGGTAGGCGTTCGAGCACCTGGGCCTTCTGCGCCTCGGTGACCATGGCGCCGTAGGAACGTTCGAGGTCTTCGAAGTGGTCGACCGCTTTGTCGGCCGCAGCGAAGGTCGCAGGCTCTTCGAGCACCATCGACTTATACAGACCGTCGACCGTTTTCACCTGCTGGCCGGCCTGGATGCGGGCGAGCAGGCGCAGTGCCTTACCGCCCTCACCGTTGGCACCTATTCCGAGGCGGGTATACAGCGTTTGGGCGAAGGCTGCATAGGAGTCAAAAACATCCAGGCTGTCAAACCTGGCCTTAAGCGCTCGCTTATCGAACCGGCTCTCAGCGCAGGTCGCAAGGTCGCGCAGGTCGAGGTAGCCGTCTGTGGTGGCCATTTTCATGGTGACGTCGGCGAATTTGTGAGCTCCGCGCGGCACGAAGTAGGCCCGCAGCACGGTGAAGCGACGCTGGTTGTCGTCGATGAAGGTCAGGGCGACGGCGCCCCAGGTGGCTTCGTGCGCCCCGCGCAGCACCTGGTCGGTCAGTTCACCCGTGCCGGCTTCCCGGTTGGCGTCGGTCTTACCGCGCAGATAGGTCATCAGGTTGCGCTGATCGACGCTGCGGGCGCGCCCGGAGCCGGCATCGTTGGAGGCTCCGTTAAACGGGGTGTCTGAGGGCATCATGAGGGCGAGGTAGGCGTCGAGCAGGCTGCTCTTGCCCGTGCCGGACGCACCGGAGACGAGCGTGGCCTGCCGGGAAAAGTCAATCTCGTGGTGGCCGTGAAAACCACCCCAGTTGACCAGTTGCATCGATTCGGCCTGCCACTGGGTGGTGCCCTCAGTAGCGCCGTCAATGTAGAACAGCGGGGAATCGTTCATACCAGGGGCTCCAAAAGCGGTTCGTCATCTGCAGGGCGAATTTCTCCGCTGTTTTCTTCGCGTAGCCAGTCGAGCAGTTCGCCGAGGCGTTCCACCGACAGCAGCACCTCGATCACCGCCGAAATGCGAAACCGGTCTGGATCACTGGTTTTCAGCAGCACCCGTGCCTTGGCCAGGCTGTCGACGGCTGTCGCTGCCTTACGGGCGTCACCGGAGCGGTCGGTGGCGTACTCGGGGCGAAAGTGCGCGACGTTCTCGACCAGGTTGTCGCGGTCGACCAGCACGATCTCCTGGCCGTTGGCGCGTTCGCTGCGAAAACGCTGCCGCAGCAGCACGAGCAGAATGGTCTCTTCGCGGGTGTAGGCCACGTCATGCAGCAGCGTGGGAAACCGTTCACCCCCCTCGGCGAGGGCCTGCCGCTTGAACGCGACCTCGTAGTGCAGGTCGACGTGCAGGTCGAGAAAAACGTCGTTGAGGCGTGATTTGAGCAGGCTCTGCGACCTGAGCAACGTCTGCCATTCGGCCGGCTGCAGCGCCGCCGAGATGTAGCGGTGTTTCAAAAGCAGCACGAGCGTGCGGCGCTGTTCCACGCTGAGTGCGCCCTCATCGCCCTCGAACAGGGACAGACTCGCCGGTTCGCTGTCGATAGCGAGGTCGTCGGTCAGGTCGTCGGTCAGGTCGTCGGTCAGGTCGTCATTCATGCTCGGAACCCAAATTCTGGGCGGCCAGGGCCGCCATGTCGTCGTCGGTCAGGGTGCGGCGCGGCAGGTCGAAAACCCGCGTCGAGCCATCCGGTCGCACCGTTTCAAAGCTTTCCAAGCCCACCGGGCTGCCCGGCACGCCCAGCTGGGCGGCCAGTTGCAGCAGGCCGAGAATCTCGACCGGCCGGCGCAGGCTCGCGTCGAACCCGTTGAACGCGCTGCCAACGGATGCCGCCTCCCCCGCTGCTGAATTCGCGCCGGCACCCGCCCCAAACGCCGCCACGAGCGCGTCGCGCAGCTCCTCGAGCAGCGGACCGCCCTGCTGACGCAGGTCCCCGAGGCTCGGCCCGGCCGGGGCCGTATCTGACACGTCGGCCAACGCGGGCGGACCCAGGTGGGCGTCCGGATCGTAAAAGCGCTCACGCAGATGCTCCACCTCGAGGGTACCTGGCATGAGCTCCGCGGTCACCGTGGAGCGCGGACCGGCGGTCAGCATCCAGGTGGCAAGTTCGCGGTTGATGTCGCGCAGCACATGCTCGAGCTCTCGGTCTTTCACCACGTCGTGGTTGACGATGTGCTCGCGCAGGGTAGTCGTGAGCCCCTTGCGCTGGGTCAGCACGTCATCGATGCCCTTGCGCAGCAGGGTCACCGTGCTCATGAAGCTGCGGCGTTCGGTCAGGCTCAGCTCGAGGGCGAACGGATGCAGCAGAATCGTCTCGAGGTCGGCTTTCAGCCCCTGCATGAGGGAGTCGTTGCGCAGCAGGGTGAACGCACCCTCGAAGGCGCGACCCTCAGCGGTCGATGACATGAGGGCATCCGTCTTAGCCAGGTAGTCGTCGAGGACTTCGCTGATCGGACGGTCCTCACCGCGGAAGTCGTTGATGATCTGGCGGTGCATGGCGGCAACCGACTCTTCAACCCGTTTGAAGTCGCTCGGCAGCTGCGCGATGAGGTCGATGACGTTCGCATAGCCCTCGTGCATCTGCACGTTCGAAGCGGCCGCAATCACGCCGCCGCCGGCGAGACGGTCACGTTCGCTGGTCAGTTCGTCAATCTGCCGGTCGAGGCGGCGCACCCGCTCCTCGCGATCGGGGTTGGCCTCGGTGGCGCGGTGCCGCACGGTGTCAACGATCGTCGCGAGGCGGGATTCGCTGATCAGCGCCCGATCGCTGGCCAGTCCGTCGACCAGCAGCAGGGCTTCGAGGGCGTGGCTGGTGAGCGAGTAGTGCTCCACCTGACCCCCGCCGTCGTCTTTAGCGTCGCGGATCTCCCGGTACAGCCAGAGGTCGTTCATCCACTGCACGCACAGGGCCCGGCCGGTTTTCTCGGGGGCGTCGATACCGGTGCTGCGGAGGTCGGCGAGGTAGGCATCCACTTGGGTGTGCAGCAGCTCGCAGGGAACGCTGCGGCGATCGCGGCTGAACGAGCTCTTGAACACCGCGAGCACGAACGGTGCCCATTTGCGGTCGAGCAGGCGCAGGGTGGGTTTGTCGAAGGCTTCGCGCGCCCGCGCCAATTCGCCCGCAATATCACTCAATAGCTGGTTCCTCTCCAGCTCTCCACTTTAACCGAAACTCCGGGGTGCCCGGTACGGCGCACGACCCGCCCCGCGCAACTTTGATGCCGGGTGAATCCGGTCGGTCGCGTGGGGCGGGGTTTGGCCGTGACCTCTACCGCGGGCCGGGCCACTCAGCCGAGCAGGCGCGGTCGTTTCCAGTCGGTGCCGTGCACGTGCTGGTCGAGAAAAGCGAACACGGTCTCGTACCAGATCACCGCGTGCTGCGGTTTCAACACCCAGTGGTTCTCATCGGGAAAGACGAGGAACTTGTGTTGGGTGCTTCCGTCGGCGTTGGCATGGTGCTCGGCCAGTTCCGACCACAGTCGCAGGCTCTCGCCGATCGGTACCCGATAGTCGTGGTCGCCATGAATCACGAGCATCGGCGTGCGAATGTCGCGCACGGCCTGGTGCGGCGAGTTGTCGATCATGCCCTGCTTCGAGAAGATGCTCTGCCAATATTTCGAATTGTCGGTCGTTCCGTTGAACTGATCGAGCGACCACAGGCTCGCGTGGCTCACGATGGCCCGAAACCGGTCGGTGTGCCCGGCAACCCAGTTGGCCATGTAGCCGCCGAACGATCCACCCATCGCCGCGGTGCGCGTCTGGTCGATCTCGGGGCGCGTTTCTGCGGCGTCCGTGATTGCGAGCAGATCGGTGTATGGCTTGGCACCCCAGGCATTCCAGCCCCGCGCGATGAAATCCAGGCCGTAGCCGGTCGACAGCGCGGGATCGGGCAGCAGCACCGCGTAGCCGCGCGCGACAGCCAGCAGCGGGCTCCAGCGCCAGCTCCAGGCATTCCAGCTGTTCAGCGGACCGCCGTGAATCCACAGCAATAGCGGGGCCGGATGCTGCGCCGACGCTTCCGCAGGCAGCAGTAGCCAGGCGCGCACCCGCGATCCGTCCTCGGCCAGGGTCTCCACCTCGGTGATCGTGCCGGGCACCGGGGGCAGGGCGGCCGGCGTGGCGAGCGTGGTGATGACTCCGGAACGGCTGATCCGCACCGGATGTGCCGGTGCGATCCACGAGGAACGCAAGGCCACGAGGTCGCCGGTCTGGGCGTCGACGCAGACGTTGCTGTAGCTGAAGTCGTCAACGCTGAGCTGTTCGGGCGGTGCGCCGTCAAGCGGCACCCGAAAAATTGGTCCGCGACCGTCGTGGTCAGCGGTGACGATGAGCGCGGTCGTGACTCCGTCTCGGGGTGCATCGAAGTTCAGGCTGGTCGGCCAGCGGTCCCAGGTGGCTGCGAGGCGACGGGGGTGGCCGCCGTCGAGGTTGGCGACCCAGATCTCCTGGTCGGCCGGACCCTCCGGGGTACTGACGGCGGTTCGCACGTACGCGATGAACAGACCGTCGACGCTCACGGCCGGCGACTCGAAGTTGACCTTCGGTTCGTCGAACAGGATGGTCTGGGTGCCGGTCGCAACGTCGATGGACGCCAAAACGTAACGGCCAGACCGCTGCTCGGCCACCCGCAGCGCCACGACGAGCGTGGCTCCGTCGGGGGTCAGGGCCTGCCCGGAGGTATCCATGGTGCGGCCGGGGGTGGGCGTGAGGTCTCGGGGGCGCGGGAGATCGGCGGGGTAGGGAGCGGGGGCATCCGCTGCCGTGTCGCTCGGGGTCGCCGGACTGGGCGGACTGCCCGGAGAGCCGATCCTGTCGTGCAGGTCGGCAAGATCGAGGCTGAGCAGGTGGGGTACTGCGGGGCCGAGGTCGTGGTCCCAGTAGCGCACCGGATAGCTCTCGTGCAAAATGGCCGCGACCTTCTTCTCGGTGCGCTCCTTGCGGGCGGCGCCCTCGATTTCAAGGTCGGTGGCGGTAGGCAGCAGATCGGCGGCGATCACGAGAGAGTTGGCGGCGGTCGCCACCGCGGCGATGCCTGACACTCCGCCGGTGAGGCCGGTGACCGCGCGTGCTTCACCGCCGGCGGCGGGCAGCAGCCAGAGCTGGGCAGTTTCGACATCTTTCTCAGCAGAAGCTGGGCCTGGCCGTGCGGAGACGAACAGAACGTCGCCCGCGGCAGTGAACGCCGCTTGGGATTCCCCCTTTGCCGACCGGGTGAGGCGGGTCGGAACCCCGAAACCATCGGCGGGCACCGACCAGAGTGCCCGCTCATAGCTGGTCTGATCAGGCACGAGGGTAGCGACAGTGAGCACGGCCCGTTGCCCGTCGGGCGAGAGCGTGACGCTCTCAACGCGGGGCAACGCGATGAAATCGTCGAGGCTCGAAAAGGGCGTGGGCGAGGACTCCAATGTCATGCCTCCACGCTAGCCGACGCTCCTGCGCAGGCCCCTGCCTGAACATTCGTTCGCGCTCGTAAATAACGGAGTACACTCAGAAATGATTCCACTCCACTATTGACCCGGACGCCGAGTAAATTTGCAGCAGTGAAATCTAGTGCAGTGAATTCAGGTGCCGTGAAATCGAACGCAAGGGAATCGGGTGGGAAGCGGATGCGGTCAAACCAACACACAGACGCCCCGGCCAGCGCCCGCGTAACCGTGAGTGCCGGCCGCCGGGAACGCAGCAAGGAAGCTAAACAGGCCCGCATCTTCGCGGCCGCCGCCGAGCTCTTCGCCGAACACGGCTATGCGTCTGTCACTACGCAGCAGATCGCTGAACGGGCCGATGTAGCCAACGGCACCCTGTTTCGCTACGCCTCGACCAAGGCCGAACTGCTGTTGATGGTCTGCAACGACGATTTTCGCCGAAACCTCGACCTCGGCCGGGTGAGCGTTTCCGCTGATGAATCCACCGCCACCGAACCAGCGCGGCGCATCCTGACCCTGCTCACTCCGCTGATCGAGGCCGGGCGGCGAGGCGACGCCAACACCGCCGCCTATCAGCGCGAGATCCTGTTCGGTGAACCGAGTGAGCGCTATCGCGCCGAAGCCCTCGTGCTCGTGGCCGATTTGCAGAATGCCATCGCGGGCATCCTGTCGGCTGCCTCTGCCTATACCTCGCCCGCTGCCGGCGCGCCCACTGCCGCAAGAGACCCGACGCTCGCCGCACGCGCAGTTTCCAACGTGCTCCACCTCGAGCTCGCTCGGGCCGCCCTGTCGGGAACGCCTTTCACCGATTTCATAGCCGTCCTGGCCAGCCAGATTGAGCTCATTACGCGGGGCTTTCTCGCACCAGGCCCGCCAGGATAGCGCTCTCGACGCGCCCTAACCCGCTCCGTACGACAAACCAACACCATGCTATTCAGCATCACGATAAAGGGACGAACCATGACCACATTGACCAACATCACCGTTCTCGGAACCGGCGTTCTCGGCTCCCAGATCGCCTACCAGACCGCGTTCCACGGCTTCAAGGTGGTCGCCTACGACATCACCGACACGGTTCTGGAGACCGCCAAGGCACGTTTTCGCACCCTCGCCGACACCTACGCGACCGACGTTGCCGGCGGTGCTGACGGCGCGGCCGAGCGGGCCCTCGATAACATCACCTATTCGAGCGACCTCGCCGCGGCCGTGCACGATGCCGATCTGGTCATCGAGGCCATCCCCGAGAACCTCGCGATCAAGAAAGACACCTACACCCGCCTCGGAGCTCTCGCCCCGGCAAGAACTATTTTCGCGACGAACTCATCGACGCTGCTGCCGAGCGACCTCATGGGGTTCACCGGTCGCCCTGACCGCTTTCTCGCGCTGCACTTTGCCAACCACGTCTGGGTGCACAACACCGCGGAGGTCATGGGGACGGCGCTGACCGATCCGGCCGTCTATGCGACGGTCGCCGAATTTGCCGGCGATATCGGAATGGTTCCGATCGAGATCAAGAAGGAGAAGGCCGGCTACCTGCTGAACTCCCTACTCATTCCGCTGCTTGACGCGGCCGCCGACCTGCTCGTGGACGGCATCGCCGAACCCGAGATGATCGACAAGACCTGGCGCATCGGCACCGGCGCCCCGGCCGGACCGTTCCAGATCTTCGATATCGTCGGACTCACCACCGCCTACAACATCTCGTCCACGGCCGGTCCCAAGCAACAAAAATTCGCCGAATACCTCAAGAAGAACTACCTCGACCAGGGCAAGCTCGGCCTAAGCACCGGCGAAGGCTTCTACAGCTACGCCCAGTAGCCCGCCAGTCATAGCTCGCGTGGCCCGGTGGCCGTGCAAAAGTGCGGAGATCTCGCCCGCCACCGGGTTAAGCCTCGGGCGGTGACCAGGCGCTGACCGATGATCCCGGTCGGGGGTGGCCGATTCTCCGCAGTTTGGTACCTGCCCGACGACGAGGCTCAGTTCAGGGCGTCGCCGAGCGGAGCATCGCCCACCAGGTATAACCGCTGCGTGGCCCGGGTCATCGCGACATAGAGCGCCCCGGCGCCACGCTCCGAGGAGGCCAAAATGGCCGCCGGGTCGACGACGATGACCGCATCGAACTCCAGCCCCTTCGCATCCTGGGGCGTGAGCAGCGCGATCGGGCGGGTCAGGCCGAGCGCCCCGACCCCGAGCAGGTCTCCAAACTCGGCCCGCAGCGTCGCTTCGAGCGTATCGATACCGGCGTCGACGACGATCACGGCGAGGGTGCCGCCGGCCCCCAACGCACGGTCTCGGCGCACCGCCGTCGCGGCATCCGCTACCGTGTCGACCGGCCATTCACTCGAGCGCACCGTGCGTGATCGTGTGATCTGCAATTGATGCGACAGGGCCACCGTCTCGGCCGCCGTGGCGATCTGGCTCGGCGTGCGATAGTTCACCGTCAGCTCTTCGAGCCGCCAGCGATCGGCTTCGGGCGAACCGTCGAGCACCGGCTGCAACGCCTCTTTCCAACTAGCGGATGCCGCAGCACTCGCCGCCTGGGCAATGTCGCCAACGATCGTGAACGACCGACGCGGACCGCGCCGCAGCACCAGCCGCCACTGCATGGGCGAGAGTTCCTGCGCTTCGTCGATGACCACGTGGCCGTACGTCCAGCTGCGATCCCGCGCGGCACGCTCACTGGTCGTGGCCCGTTCATCGAGTTCGGCGAAACTGGCGGCGAGATCTTTCGCGTTGACCAGGCCCTTCACCTGCATGTTCTCGATGGCCGTTTCGGCGTTCTCCACGTCACGCTTGCGCTGCTCCTTGAGCGCGCGCTTCTTCGCCTGGTCGACCGCGTTGTACTCACCGAGCAGCTCGGCCGCCTCATCGAGCAGCGGAATGTCGGCGATCGTGAACTCCGCCGCTCGCCCGCGGGCGAGCAGCTTACGCTGGGCGTAGCGCCAGCGCGGGGTCAGCTCGGCCAGCCACTGCGGCCGGGCATAGAGGTCTTGCAGCAGTCTTTGTGGGGTCAGCGGCAGCCACGCGGTGTTGAGCGCCACCCGCACGTCATCGGCCAGGCGCAGATCTTCGCGCAGCATGGGCAGGTCGGTGTCGTCCATCGACCGGCCCTGCTTCTGTAATTGTTCGAGCCACACCCGGGAGAGGGCATTGATGGCGGTCTTCACGAACGTGACCCTGGCCTCGTTGTGCGTCTTGCCGGTGCCGCGAGCGCGCGCAATCGCGTGCGCCACGAGTTCCGACTGCAGCACGATGCGGTCGCCGTTCACGACCAGCACCTGCGGGGCCGACGGGGTGCGCTGCCGGGAATGCACGGCCCGGGCAATGAGGTCGGCCATGAAGGCCTGGCCTTTGAGAGCCGCGACGGCCGGGGCATCCTCTCTGGTCGCTTCGACGCCGGGAAAGAGCTGCCCGACCGACGCGAGCACAACGCCGGTCTCGCCGAGCGAGGGCAGCACCGCCTCGATATACTGCAGGAACGAGCGTGATGGGCCGATGATGAGCACGCCACTGTCGCGCAGGCGATCCCGGTGCGTGTAAAGCAGGTAGGCAGCCCGGTGCAGGGCCACGGCGGTTTTGCCCGTACCCGGCCCGCCCTGAACGACGAGAACACCGGCCAGCTCCGAGCGGATTATGCGGTCCTGCTCCGCCTGAATGGTCGAGACGATGTCGGACATGTGCCCGGTACGCTGGGCCGTGAGGGCCGCGAGCAGTGCGCCCTCGCCCTGATGTGTGGTGGCCGACGGGTCTGCCAGAAGTGCCGCGTCGAGAATCTCGTCTTCGATGCGAATGATGCTGCGACCCTTGGAGAGCAGGTGACGGCGGGCCCGGGCGCCGAGCGGCGTGGCGGCGGTGGCCTGGTAGAACGCACTCGCCTGCGGCACCCGCCAGTCCAACAGCAACGGCTTGTGGTCTTCATCGCGCAGCCCGACCCGGCCAATGTAGCGGTAGACCGAGTCGCCGGAGCCGTCGGGCATCGTTTCCAGCCGGCCGAAGGCGAGCCGATCGTCGACCTCGCGCAATTGCACAATGCGGTCTTCGTAAAGGCGCGCGAAGGTGTCGCGTTCGCTGCGGGACTGGTGGTTACCGCCCACGTCGAGGCGGCGCACCGCAATCAGCTGATCGGCGGCCTCTGACGCCAGCGCGTCCAGCCGTGCGTACAGCGCCTGCACATAGTTCTGTTCCCGAACAAGCTCCTGGTCGATCACGAACACCCCTTAAACCGAAGTCCCTAGTTTAGTCGCGGTCGGTGTGGGCCTTGCTGTGTGTTGCGAGGCCCGCATGTGTCGAATGTTTACGTACCTGTTCGCTTATTCGCGCCGGCGGGAACATGCTGTGGTCATGTCAGTCATCGAGGTCGCACCGCTGGATCATATCCGGCGCGAGCGCAGCAGCATCAAGTGGACTCGGTTTCCCGCCGACGTACTTCCCTTGTTCGTTGCCGAGATGGACTATCCCCTCGCTCCGGCCATCGTCGCCACCCTGGTCGAGCGGGTGCAGGCCTCTGACACCGGCTACCTCGACGGCCCCGGCCCGCTCGCTCCGGCATTCGCCGAGTTCGCCCTCAGCCGTTGGGGCTGGACCGTCGACCCGAGCCACGTGCACCTCGCGACCGATGTGAGCGTCGGCATCGTCGAGGCCCTCCGCCTGGCCGTTCCGGCCGGCGGTCGCGTCGCGATCACCCCGCCGGTCTACCCGCCGTTCTACGAACTCGTGGAAGAGGCTGCGGCATCCGTTATCGAAACACCGCTGCTCGAGCAGGGTGACAGCTGGGTGCTCGACCTGGCGGCACTGGAAACCAGCTTCGCGAGCGGCATCGACGCGTTTCTGCTGTGCAACCCGCACAACCCGCACGGCATCGTCTGGCACCGCTCGACGCTCGAAGCGCTCGCCCGCCTCGCGGCGCAGTACGACGTGTTCGTGATCTCCGACGAGATCCACGCGCCGCTGACCTACCCCGGTGTCGCGTTCACCCCGTTCGCCCCGCTGGCCCTGACGGCCGGAGCCCGCGCGGTCACGGTGACCTCGGCGAGCAAGGGCTGGAACGTGGCCGGACTCAAGTGTGCGCTCGTCATCGCCGTCGATGACGCCACCAACGCCCTGCTCAACACGCTGCCCGAGGAGGTTGCCTGTCGCACCAGCATCCTCGGCCTGCACGCGAACATCGCCGCGTTCGGTTGTACCGACTGGCTCGACAATGCCATCGACCAAATTGTCGCCAACGATTTACTGCTCTCTGAACTGCTCCGCGAACACCTGCCCGCCGTGATTTACCACCGGCCGCGCGCCAGCTACCTCGCCTGGCTGGATCTGCGCCATCTGGGTCTGGGCGAGAGCCCGTACCAGCGCATTCTCGACGACGCCCGTGTCGCCCTCAACAACGGCGAATGCTTCGGCCTCGGCGGCCACGGCTTCGCCCGCCTCAACCTGGCCTGCTCCCCGCACACCCTGCGCGAGGCCGTCGCCCGCATCGCGGCCCTCGTCGCGCGGGTCGCCACCGAGAAGTCGGCACCGCCGCTGGTTGCGCCGGCGGCCTGATGCCGCCGTCCACAACGGATGCCCCGCTCCAGTCCCACACCCACGCAACAGGAAGTTCCATGGCCACGCCAGCAGCAGCATCCGCTTCACTACTGAATTCTGACGCTACCGAGGTCGTGGCGCCGATCACCGACTGGGACGGCTTCAGCTTTGATACCCGCCAGGTGCACGTGGGCGAATACGCCGACGAGAACCGCGGCGCGCGCATTCCGCCGCTCACCCTCAGCGCCGGCTACGTCTTCGACTCGTTCGATGACGGGGCCGCCCGGTTCAACGGCGGGTCTCGCGAACCCATCTATTCGAGGCAGGGCAACCCGACCAACGCGGTCGCCGAGCAACGCCTCGCATCGCTCGAAGGCGGAACCGCCTGCGTCGCCGTGTCGAGCGGGCAGGCTGCGATCAGCGCCGCCCTGTTCGCCCTGGCCGAGTCGGGCGAGCACATTGTGTCGACCGCGAGCATCTACGGTGGTACCCGCATTCTGCTCGGCCGCAGCTTTCACCGCATGGGCATCGAGGTCGACTACGTCTGGGACACCGATTCCGACGCCGCCTGGGACGCTGTGATTCGGCCAGAGACCAAGGCCATTTTCACCGAAACCATTCCGAATCCGCGCAACGACGTTGTCGATATCGCCCGCATCGCAGCGGTCGCCCGCCGGCACGGCATTCCACTCGTGGTCGACAACACCGTGGCCACGCCGTACCTGATCCGCCCGTTCGAGCACGGCGCCGACATCGTCGTGCACTCAACCACCAAGTTTCTCAGCGGCCACGGCGCCGGAGTGTCCGGTGCGATCGTCGACGGCGGCACCTTCGACTGGGCGGCCAGCTCACGCCGCTACCCCCTGTTGACCGACTCGCTGCGCCCCGGCCTGCCCGCACTGCTCGACCGGTTCGGCCCGGCCGCCTTCGCCCAGTACGTGCGCGAAGCCGTCGTCAACGACGTCGGCCCATCCCTCTCTCCGTTCAACGGATTTCTGCTGCACCAGGGCATCGAAACCCTGTCACTGCGCATGGAACGGCACGTCGACAACTCGATCGCCATCGCGCACTGGCTCGAAGAACAGCCAGAGGTCGAGGTCGTCGACTACGCCGGCCTGCCGAGCAGCCCGCTGCACGAGGTCGCCCAGAAGTACTACAACGGCCGCACCGGGTCGGTGTTCGCCGTCACCGTGAAGGGCGGCACCGAGGGGGCCCGCGCCTTCACGAACGGCCTGCGGGTGTTCAGCCGCATGACCGGAATCGGTGACACCCGCTCGATGGTGCTGCATCCGCTCACCACCACTCACGCGTCGTTTGCCCCCGACCTCAACGCCCGCCTCGGCATTACCGCCGGGATGCTGCGCCTGTCCGTCGGTATCGAAGCACTGGATGACCTTCTGCTTGACCTACGCGGGGGGCTCGACCGAGTCGCCGGCATCCTCTAAACGCTAGGTACTCTGAAGTAATGAAGCTCACCGCGCCAACTTTCACCCTGCCCAAACGCACCTTCGCCCCACTGGGCGCCCTCATTCTGCTCGCCGCCCTAAGCGGATGCGCCACCGCCGATTCCCGCGCCGGCTCGCCGACATCCGCCGGCGCAACCGCAACCGCCGAAGCGGATGCCTCCACCGCCGACTGCGCCGGCGTCACCGTCGTCGTCGACTACGGCACGCTCGACGCCGCTACGGTCACCGACTGTGTCGACGCGACCGAGGCGTTGGCCGCGAGCGAAACCCTCGCCACGACCGGCGTCACGACCGAGGGCAGCGTGGAATACGGCGACCAGATCGTCTGCCGCGTCAACGACCGCCCGGCCGCCGACGAGACCGTCGTGGTCGAGGGCCAGCAGTCGTTCACCGAAACCTGCGCCTCGATGCCGCCGGCCTACGCCTACTGGGCCCTCTGGGTGAAGGCCACCCCCGACGCTGACTGGGATTACGCGCAGGAGGGCCTCGGCACGCTTGAGGTCAGGCCCGGCCAGTCCGTGGGACTCGTCTACACGACCGGCACCGAAACACCCACGCCCGGCAGCTAAGTGGTTCGTCTGCGCCTGGCCCCACTGCGCGCGGCAGTCGTGCTCGCCGTCGGCTTCGTGCTGCTGCGGGTCGTCTACCGCGTGGTGTTTGGTGGCGCCTCGGGCGTAGGAACAGTGCTCGTTGAGCTACCCCGGTTGCGCCTCGACGGGCCGTTCAGCCACGTAACAATGTTCGGTCCGATCGCCGTGGTCGGGCTCGGCAACGCCGCCCTGAGTGCGCTTCCAGTTGCCGCCGTGATCGTGTTCTTCGGACTGCTCAACGCCGTCGTCAACGTGCAGGCCCTGTTTGCCCGCGGCGCCAGCCGGGGACCACTGCGGGCCATTTCGCGCTCGCTCGTGATCGCCTGGGCCACCTTTCCGGCGCTCCTCACGGCGGTGCGGCGCGTGCGGGTCGCGCGTGCCCTGCGCGGTGAGCGGTCGATCGCGTCGCTGCTGGTGCCGGTTTTCGAGCAGACCATCGAGCGCGCGCTCGCGTTGGCGGCGTCGATGGAATCCCGAGGCTTCGCGGCCACCCGCGTCGTAACGGGCGTGTGCGAGGCACCCATAGTGCTCCGGGATGCTGCGCTCAGCTTCGGTGCCGGGCCTGACCAGACGAACTGGCACCTCGACGAGCTCACCGTCACGCTGGTGCCCGGCACCCTCACCGTGATCGTCGGCGCCACCGGATCGGGAAAGACCAGCCTGCTGCACAGCATGAGCGGCCTGTTTCAGCACTTCTACGACGGCGTTCAGCACGGCCGCATCGACATTGCCGGTGTCGACCGGGCGTCAACTCCCCCGCGTGACACCGCCGGATTCGTCGGGTTGGTCGGGCAGAACGTGCGGCTCGGCTTCGCCGCCGAAACCGTACACGACGAGATCGGCTTTGCCCTCGCCGTGCGCAATGTCGCCCCGCCGATCGTGCATGCCCGCGTACTCGAAGTGGCCGCACGGCTGCAGATCGAACACCTCGTCGATCGCCCGATCGAGCGTCTCTCGGCCGGTGAAGCCAGCCTCGTCGCGATCGCAGCGGCCCTCGTGAACCATCCCATCCTGTTGCTCGTTGACGAACCCCTCGCCAACCTCGACGCGGCCGCCCGCGAGCGGGTCGTCGCCGTGCTTGGCCAGCTTGCCCACGAGGCTGGCGTCTGCGTTGTCATCGTCGAACACAACGCTCGCGAGTTCAGCCGGGTGGCGGATGCCTGGCTGCAGATTCAAGGCAGCCGCCTGCACGAGATCTCCCCCGAGGAGATTCAGACGACGCCTATCGCCGAGATTGCCCCACCGACGCCGATCCCGAGTGTTGCTGCAGAGCCGCTCGCGAGCATCCGTCAGCTGAGTGTTCGGCATCGAACCGAGCTGGCCGTCGACGAGGTGTCCTTTCAGGTGCAGGCCGGCGAGCTCGTGGCACTTTGCGGCAGCAATGGCGCCGGCAAGAGCAGCCTGTTGCACGCGATCGCGCTGCCGACGGGTGCCGACATCGTCGTCGTCGCCGGGCGCGATGTTCATTCGCTCAAGCAGCGAACGCGTCGGCAGGCCGTGGCGCTCGTGCCGGAGAATTTCGATGACCTGTTGTTTGCGATCACCGTGGCCGAGGAATGCCGCCGCGCCGATCGCACGCTGGTCGGCGCTGACACGGCAGCGACGTTCGCCCACCTGCTCGGTTTCGACAGCACAGCGGATGCCGCGCCCCTGTTGCAGCGCCACCCGCGCGACCTCTCCGCCGGCGAACGGCTCTGCCTCGTGATGGCGCTTCAGCTCGCCGCCCGGCCCGCCCTGCTGCTCGTCGACGAACCCACCCGGGGTCTCGACCACCGGGCGCGTGCCCTCGTCAGCTCGGCGCTGCTCACGGCCGCCGGTCAGGCCTCGGCGGTCATCTTCGCCACCCACGACGACGACTTTGCGCGCGGCCTCGCCACGCGAACCCTGCGCATGCGCGCGGGCCGGCTCGAGACCCCAATCGAGGTGCTGTCGTGACCGTTGTGTTGTCCCCGCGCCGCAGCATCCGCTGGACCTCGTTCATTCTCGGTGGGGGTAGCCTGCTGGCCGCGGCCGCCTTCGCCTGGCCGTTCTTCGTCTCTGCGGTGCCGGCCGACGCACAGGTCGCGGTTCCGATCGTCGCGTTCGCACTCATTCCAGCGCTCATCGTGGCCCTCGCCCTCACCGTGGACCGCGAAATATACACGGCGAAAACCGTGGCGCTGCTCGGCGTGCTGTCGGCGGTCGGCGCTGCGGTGCGCATCGCCGGTGCCGGCGTTGGCGGGGTCGAGGCCGTGTTCGTGCTGCTCATTCTGGCCGGCCGAGTCTACGGCGCGCGGTTCGGTTTTCTGCTGGGTCTGCTCACCATCGCGGTATCCTCGCTGCTCTGGGGCGGCTTCGGTCCGTGGACCCCGTTCCAGATGTTCGCCTGCGGCTGGGTGGGCGCCGGTGCGGGGCTGCTCCGCCGCCGACCGAAAGCGTATTCGTCGAACGAGCGACCGCGGAGTGCGACGGCCCAGCGCTGGGGTGCCCGCGGGGAGATTGCCCTGCTCGCCGGCTACGGCGTCATCTCTTCATATCTGTTCGGGCTTCTGATGAACCTCTGGTTTTGGCCGTTCGCGGTCGGCGCTGGCACCGACATCTCCTACACGGCGAGCGCGGACCCCGGGCAGAACCTGGCCTCGTTCGCGCTCTACTCGCTCATCACCTCAACGCTCACCTGGGACACAGTGCGTGCGATCACGACGGTGGTCGGTATCGCCCTGGTCGGGCCAGCCGTGCTCGCCGCACTGCGCCGCGCCCGACTGAGTCCCGCCCGTTAGGCGAGGTCAGACCGAGAAGTACTTCGCTTCCGGGTGGTGAAAGACGAACGCGTCGGTGGACTGCTCCGGGTGCAGCTGCAATTCCTCCGACAAGACCACACCCATACGCTCCGGCTTCAGCAGTTCAACCACCTTGCGACGATCCTCCATCTCTGGGCAGGCCGGGTAGCCCAGCGAGAACCGGGCGCCACGATACTCGAGCTTGAACATGCCGGCAATATCGGTGGGGTCCTCGCCGCCCACACCGAGTTCAGAGCGGATGCGCGAGTGCCAGTACTCGGCGAGGGCCTCGGTGAGCTGCATGGTCAGTCCATTGAGTTCCATATAGTCGCGGTACTGGTTCGCGGCGAACATCTTGGCCGTGACCTCGTCAACGTGGGAGCCGGCGGTGACCAGCTGGAGGGCGACGACATCCGTTTGGCCGGCGTCTCTGGAACGCACGAAGTCGGCCAGGCAGAGGTGCTTGTCGCGGCGCTGGCGGGGAAAGTTGAACCGCAGGCGATCGGTGCCGAGCTCGTCGCCCGAGCCGCCGTCGGGTGCGAGCAGGCCGGCCTGGCCGACGAGCCCGGTGGGGTCGTCGCCGTGGTGGAGCACGACCAGGTCGTCGCCCTCGGCGACGACCGGGAAGTAACCGTAGGCTACGGAGGCGTCGAGCATGCCTTCGCCGAGGATGCGGTCGAGCCAGTAGCGCAGGCGCGGCCGACCGACGGTGTCGACCAGCTCCTGATAGCTGGCGCCGTCTTCGGCCCGGCTTGGTTTCAGCCCCCACTGGCCCATAAAGGTGGCGCGTTCGTCGAGAAAGGCCGAGAACTCGGCGAGGGCCACGCCCTTGACGATGCGGGTGCCCCAGAACGGCGGTACCGGAATGGGGTTGTCGCGGGACACCTCGGAGCGGCCGGGCATCTCTTCCGGCTCGGTGAGGGTGAGGAGGCTCTTCTTGTGAATGCGTTTTTTGAGCGCGGGCAGACCGACCGTTGACGGATCGGCACCGCGAGCGATGGCCACGAGTGGCTCCATCAACGCCAGGCCTTCGAAGGCGTCGCGGGCGTAACGAACCTGCCCGGCGAAGACACTGTCGAGGTCGTCTTCAACATAGGAGCGGGTGAGGGCGGCGCCGCCGAGCAGAATCGGCCATTTGTTTGCTAGTCCGCGCGACTCGAGTTCGAGCAGGTTCTCCTTCATCACGACCGTGGATTTCACGAGCAGGCCGCTCATGCCGATCACGTCGGCGTTGTTCTCCTCAGCGACCCGAATGAACTCGGCTATCGGCTGCTTGATACCGATGTTGATCACGTCGTAGCCGTTGTTGGTAAGAATGATATCGACGAGGTTCTTGCCAATGTCGTGCACGTCGCCGCGCACGGTGCCAAGCACGATGGTGCCCTTGCCGGCCGCTTCGGATTTCTCCATGTGCGGCTCCAGCAGTGCCACGGCGGCCTTCATAACCTCGGCGGATTGCAGCACAAACGGCAACTGCATCTCGCCGCTGCCAAACCGCGCGCCGACAACCTGCATGCCCACGAGCAGGTGCACGTTGACGATGTCGAGGGCGCTCAGGCCGCCGGCCCGGGCGAGGTCAAGATCGGCCTCGAGCCCCTTGGCCTCACCGTCAATAATGCGGCGTTCCAGCCGTTCCCCAACAGGTAGGGCGGCGAGCTCAGCGGCGCGTTCATCTTTCAGGGCGGCGGAGTCGACGCCCGCGAACAGGTCGAGGAGCGCGACCAGCGGGTCGTAGGTGAGGGTACCGTCGGCGTCGTATTCCCGGCGATCCCAAACCAGGTCGAGGGCTACCTTGCGGCGGTCGTCAGGTACAGAGGCGAGCGGCACGATCTTGGCGGAGTTGACAATGGCGGAGTCGAGGCCGGCCTCGGTGGCCTCGTGCAAAAACACCGAGTTGAGCACCGACCGGGCGGCCGGGTTCAGTCCGAACGACACGTTCGAGACGCCGAGGGTGGTGTGAATACCGGGGTACTTGGCCTTGATCTGCCGAATCGCCTCGATGGTCTCGATGCCGTCGCGACGGGTTTCTTCCTGCCCGGTCGCGATCGGAAAGGTCAGGGCATCCACGATGATGTCCTCGACGCGCATGCCCCAGACGTTGACGAGCGTGTCGACCAGGCGGGTGGCGATGCGCACCTTGTGTTCGGCGGTGCGGGCCTGGCCCTCTTCGTCGATGGTGAGGGCGATCACGGCGGCGCCGTGCTCTTTCACGAGCGGCATGATGCGCCCGAACCGCGAGGTGGGCCCTTCGCCGTCTTCGAAGTTGACCGAGTTCACCACCGGGCGTCCGCCGATGAGTTCCATACCGGCCTGCAGCACGGCCGGCTCGGTGGAGTCGACGACGAGCGGCAGGGTCGACGCGCTCGCGAGCCTTGAGACGACCTGCTTCATGTCGGCGATGCCGTCGCGGCCGACGTAGTCGATGCAGACGTCGAGCAGGTGGGCGCCGTCGCGCACCTGGCTGCGGGCGATGTCGACGCAGTCGTCCCAGTTTTCGGCGAGCATTGCGTCGCGAAAGGCGCGGGAGCCGTTGGCGTTGGTGCGTTCGCCGATGGCGAGAAAGGCGCTGTCCTGGTCGAAACTGACGTGCTGGTACAGGCTCGCGACGCCGGCATCCGCTTCGAGAACGCGCGGCTTTGCGGTGACGCCGCGCAACCGCTCGACCACCTTGCGCATGTGTGCTGGAGTCGTGCCACAGCATCCGCCCACCAGCCCCAGCCCGAACTCCTTCACAAACTGTTCGTGCGCCGTGGCGAGCTGGTCGGGGGTCAGCGGATAGCTCGCGCCGGTTTTGGTGAGCTGCGGCAAGCCGGCGTTCGGCATACAGATCACGGGCACGCGCGAGAACTTCGAGAGGTGCCGCAGGTGCTCACTCATCTCGGTCGGCCCGGTGGCACAGTTCAGGCCGATCGCATCGATGCCGAGCGGTTCGAGCGCGGTCAGCGCGGCGCCGATTTCACTGCCCATGAGCATGGTTCCGGTGGTCTCGACCGTCACCTCGACAAAAATCGGCAAGCGGATGCCGGTCTCACTGATTGCCTGCTTGCAGCCGTTCACCGCGCTCTTGGTCTGCAGCAGGTCCTGCGAGGTTTCGATGAGAAAGGCGTCAGCGCCGCCGTGAATGAGCCCGAGCGCCTGCTCGGCGAAGGTGGCCTTGAGATTGGCGTAGGTGGTGTGGCCGAGGCTCGGCAGCTTGGTACCCGGGCCCATCGAGCCGAGCACCCAGCGCATTCGACCATCACGGGCCTCGAATTTTTCAGCGCTGGTGCGGGCGATCTCGGCTCCGAGCCGGGCGAGTTCCTCGATGCGGTCTTCGATGCCGTAGTCGGAGAGGTTCGACCAGTTCGCGCCGAAGGTGTTGGTCTCGATGGCGTCGATGCCGGTCTCGAGGTAGACGTCGTGAATGGCCGCAATGATGTCGGGGCGGCTCACGTTCAGGATCTCGTTGCAGCCCTCGAGCTGCTGGTAGTCGTCGAGGGTGGGGTTGTGCTCCTGCAGCATGGTGCCCATGGCGCCGTCGGCAATCACCACGGAGTTCGTGACGGCAGCGAGCAGGGCCTGGGACCGAGCCGGGCGCGCCGCTTCGACGGGGGATTCGGCGTCGGTTGTTCGCTCGGTACTCATTGGCTCGGTGCTCATTGGATCAGCTTAACGGCGGGTGTGAACGGCCGGCTTCGCCGAAGTAACGTTTCTTAGCCTGAGCGGGTGCGCGCGGCTCCGGTTGAGACCGCCGCAACTCGGCGCCGACCCAGACTGCCGCCGCAACTCGGCGCCGACCCAGACTGCCGCCGCAACTCGGCGCCGACCCAGACTGCCGCCGCAACTCGGCGCCGACCCAGACTGCCGCCGCAACTCGGCGCCCCAGGGGCGCCGAGTGTCGTGCGGGCCGCGTGGCACGCGGTAACTACTCGGTGAGTGACGAAAGATCCTGTGCCAGGCACAGAGATCGGAGCCCCCGCATATTTCGCAATTCACGAGCGTCACCGCAGCCGCTTCCCCCCGGAAGCCACGTTAGACATGTCTATCGTAACCCATGGGGAGATGCCGCTGCACGCATCCGCTCTGGCCGCATCAGGCGGGCGGTAGGCTGGGTGGGCCAACAGGGGGTATCAATGAGCTATGCGTCACGCCAGAAACAGGCGCACGCCATGGTGGTTGCGCTGAACCTGCCCCGCCCCCTGACGGCCCAATTGCTGCACCAGCATATGGAAACGGTGCGTGGTAAGAAGATCGTGGTGCAGATCGCGACCCCGGCCATGCTCGAGGTTGGTCTCTGCGGGCTTTGGATTGCCGTGGCCGGGGAGAGTTTTGAGCGAATCCACCATGCGCCGACGACCTCCATGGTGCACCGTCAGCAGTTCATCAATCACGAATTCGGCCACATGATTCTCGACCAGGAACAAGTGCTGCTCTCGGCGGAGCGGGTCGCTCTGCTGGCACCGCTGATTCCGCTGGATGCCATCGCCTACGCACTGTCTCGCAGCCGGTTCACCGACGAGCAGGAGGCCCTCGCTGAGGTCATCGGCGATCAACTGGCATTGATGATGTTGCACGATGGGCCCGCAGCGGCCTATGGCACCCAAACCGGATTCGGACGAGTTCTCTAGTGCAGGCCGTCCTTATATCTCTCTCGACCGCGATCTGGATTGCCGCACTCATCTGCGTGCCTTCCGCCATTCATGGGCGGCGCCGACCCGTTCTACTGTTTCTTGTCGTATTCGCATTGTCCACAACGCTTATGCCCCAACTCGTCTACAGGCCAGTGGATGCGCTCCTCGGTGGCGGCAACGTGACCTACTTCGCTTTCCACGCTTTGAGTATTGTCGCCATCGCCATCCTCGATGTCATCGTGCAAGAAGCAACCCTGCCGAACGGTCCAACGCGTGCTCGTAAGCGTGCCACCGTGGGGATTGCTGCGGCGATAATTGTGGCCCAGTCCATTCTGTTCTTTGGAAGCGACTGGCGTGTCACAAAAAATATTTCTGCGGCCTTCATGTCCCGTTGGGACTTTGCTGCTTATGCGGCTACTACCTGGATCGCCATGGCAATCTTTGCGGTAACTTTTACCATCGCGTGTCTCTTAGATATGCGGCGGCAACACCGCTTGGTCACGCGAATCTCGTTGGGACTTATGGTGCTCGCCGGCCTCGGTGTTCTCGCTTACGTAGCAATCAGCCTGGCGAGCGCCGTGCTGGCCGTTCTATACCCGGACTTTCGCCTCATCGGCTGGGCTTTGACGCTCTATACCCTGATACTGCTCGTTTCACCGATCAGTCTCGTCGTCGGCCTGGGGCTCACAACAACGGTCGACGGACTCGCCGCCGGTCGAAAAAACTACCGCGACCGCACACTGCTCTGGCGCATCACTCCCATGTGGCAGCGCATACTAGGCGACACTCCGTACCTCAGCATCGAGCGTCACCTGTCCCCCCGGCAACTGCTCACGGTGCGTGCACCGGGCGTTCACCTGTATCGGCGGCATGTCGAAATTCGCGACAGCCTGCTGCTGCACCCCGGGCAGACCCTTTCTCTGGCCGAGCAGACCACCCTCGATTTGGCCGAAGCTCGTACCCGGGCCATATCACCGGTCGAACCCAGCGAAGTCTTCGGACGCAACCGATGATGGCCACGCCCGAATCCCACCCCGTGAGCCCGCAGCTCGAGCTGGCGCGCAAGCTCAACCTGCTGCTCGACGTCGTCGTGGCCGAGGGCAACACCCCCTACACGTATCGCCAGATTGAAGCAGGCTTGAACGAACGCGGCCTGACCCTGTCACGGGCACGCTGGGCTTACATGATCACCGGCGAGGGGCCTCTCGTTACCGATCCGGCGTTGCTAACCGGCATAGCCGAGTTCTTCCGCATCCCCCCGGAATACATGCTCGGCGGAGGCGGGGACCTGCCCGAACGCGTCGACGCTCAACTCGCGTTCGTGAAGAGTCTCCGCGTTCAACGCGTGGTGAGCTTCGCGGCGAGAATGCTCGGCGACGTCTCCCCCGAGACGCTGCAGTCGATCACCGAGCTGCTGGCGAACGAGAGCCCCCCTCCAGAGGCCAGCCCGCCCGTCTGAGAGCGGCCGGGTCAGTGCCCGGTACCGCCGGCGATCGTGTACGACCACAGCTCACTGCTCACACCGACGGGGCGTGCGGCCGGTTCGCCTTCCTTCGGCGTCTCGCTGCGGTGCCCGTGCGCGAAGGACGGGGAGCTCAGCCAGGCCTGAAACGATTCCTCGTCGGCCCAACGAGTCACGACGAGCCAGGTCAGGCGGTCATCCGTGGGCTTGAGCAGTTCGAAGCCCTCAAAACCGGGGCGGTCGTCGACGGCACCGGCACGGGCGGCGAAGCGCTGGGCCAGCTCGTCGCCGCCGTCGCTCGGCACGGTAATGGCGTTGATTTTGATGATCGTCATGGGGCTGCTTTCTGTTCGAACGCTCGAAGGTATTTCCACCATGCTGCCACTTTCCGCTGCGAGGCCGCGCCGTTTCCTCGGCGCGACCTCGCCGGGGGCCCATCCGGCTCCCCGAACCGAGCTGCGTTCCCTATTCGTAAAGACCATTGCTTATGCTGGAGAAACCATGCGACTTCTCCTGATCCGCCACGGCCAGACTCCCGGCAACGTTCTCGGACGGCTCGACACCGAACGTCCTGGCCCAGGCTTGACCGATCTCGGCCTGCGCCAGGCCGCGGCTATTCCCGACGCCTTGCGCTCCGACCCCATCGACGCCATTTTCGTGTCGACGCTGCTGCGCACCCAGCTGACGGCGCATCCGCTCGCCGCCGATCGCGGCCTCGAGCTGCAGGTCGCGACCGGCCTGCATGAAATCGAAGCCGGCGCGCTCGAGGGACTTCGCGATCGAGAATCCGTGCGCAGCTATCTGCAAACCGCAGTGGCCTGGGGTTCTGGTGACCTCGACCAGCGAATGCCCGGCGCTCACGACGGTCACCACTTCTTTCGGCGGTTCGATGCCGACATTGCTGTGGCGGCCGCGAACGCAGACGTCGCCGCGGTGTTCAGCCACGGCGCGGCCATTCGCGTGTGGACCGCCGCCCGCGCTCAGAACGTGCCGGCAACCTTCGCGGGCGAGAACGAGCTCGACAACACCGGGGTGGTCGAGCTCACCGGCTCGCCCGACGAGGGCTGGACCCTGCTGTCCTGGGCCGGCCTGCCGGTTGGCGGAATGGCTCTCGCCGACCTCGGCGCCGCAGACCCCCTGGGCGAGCCGCTCGACGAGGTCTGAGTTCGCGGCATCCGCCCGCCGACCCGTGAGTTTCGTGCGCCGACCCGCATCCGCTGGCCGAGCTTGTAGAGACCGCCAGAGGTGGCGGCGATCGATCTCGAAAGGCTACTGCGGCCCGCGCCGGGGCACTCGCGGGCGCACGAGCGCGTGGCTGTCGCGCAATAACTGCTCGACGAGCTCATCGGGTACGTGGCCGTCCTGCACGATCGTGATCCAGTGTTTCTTATTGAGGTGATAGCCCGGTGTGATCCACTCCGGAAACTCCTCGCGCAGGGCGCGGCTCTCCTCCGGATCGCACTTGAGCGACACAGTGAGCGGCTCGCTCGCCAGCGCCGCGAGGGCGAAGATCTTGCCGTTGCCGCTGGTCTTGAACACGCTCGTCTCCTCACCGAATGGAAACGTCTCCACAGCCTGCGGCAGGCTCAGGCAGAGGTCGACGAGCGCGTCAGGGGTCATGTCGCCAATCTACGCTGCGACGAGGTTCATCGCGTCGGCGGTCAGTTTTACCGAACGCAGACGGCCGTCGATGAACGGCGACTGGTGGGCGAGAATGAGCTCGTCTGCCCCGGTTCCCTCGGCGAACTCCTCAAGGTAGGCGCGCACCTCCTCGGCCGTGCCGACCGCGGAATAGCGCATCATCTTGGCGATATTGCGGCCCTCCGGCGTGGTCAGAAAAACGTCGATCTGGTCGTCGCTGTACTCGGGGGTCGCCGGTCCGCGGGATAGCATGCCGCGCACCCGCGTGCGGCGAGTGGTCTCGAACTGGTGCACGGCATCCGCTTTATCATCGGCTGCGATCACGTTGGCGGCCACGATGAGGTGCGGGGCGGCGAGCTGCTCCGACGGGGTGAAGTCGCGGCGGTAGAGCGCGATGGCGTCGTGCAGCGCGTCGGGAGCGAAGTGCGACGCGAAGGCGTATGGCAGTCCGAGCGCGGCCGCGAGCCCGGCACCGAAGAGCGATGACCCGAGAATGTACAGCGGCACATTGGTGCCGGCGCCGGGTACCGCCTGAACGCCGGGCACGATCGACTGGCCGCGGAGGTAGGCCTGCAGTTCCATGACGTCCTGCGGAAACTGGTCGGAGGCGCGCGGGTCCCGGCGCATCGCCCTGGCGGTGTTCTGGTCGCTGCCGGGCGCACGCCCGAGACCCAGGTCGATACGGTCGGGGTAGAGCTCGGCAAGGGTGCCGTACTGCTCGGCAATGACGAGCGGAGAGTGGTTGGGCAGCATGACGCCGCCGGATCCCAGCCGGATCGTGCGGGTCTGCCCGGCCACGTGGCCGATCAGAATGCTCGTCGCCGACGATCCGATGGTTGGCATATTGTGGTGCTCGGCGTACCAGACCCGCTCATAACCGTGTTTCTCGGCGGCCTGCGCGAGCGCGACACTCGCCGCGAAGCTCTCCCGAGCGGTCTGCCCGGGGGCAATCGGGGCGAGGTCAAGGATGGAGAGCGGAATAGTCATACTGGGGCCAACACGTACGCGCCCAAATCGTTACCCGGCATGCCAAAGCAACGCGAAGTCGTCGTGACTCAGCCGGCCTCGGGCAGTCGGCCGACGCCGGGCATGAAGCGTCCGACGCGCGAACCGTAGGAGAGATAATCGGGGTGCTCGGCCACGAGCATCCGTTCTTCCCAGCGCGTCTTCACCGACAGCAGCCCGACCAAAGCGATCCACACCACGACGTGCCACGCGGATGCCCCCACCAGCACGAGCGCAAGGCCGCCGGTCATGAGTCCCGCGTAAATCGGGCTTCGCATGAGGCTGTACACCCCCGAAGTGATCAGCGGGGCACGCTCGCGGGGAATCGGACTCGCGGTCAAGGCCGGACCGAGTGCTATAACTCCAAGCACCGCCAGTGAGGCACCGACCAGTCCCAACGCGACAGCGGCCACGACGAGGCCGACGCCGGTCGACCAGAGCGAGCCGTGCGGCAGAAAGGCGAGCGCACCCAGCAACAGAAATTGCCCGGCAACCAAGCTGAGTGCGAGAGCACGTTTCATAGCTTGAGGGTACGCCCAATAGTGCACGGCGCCAACGCAGATGAGCACTGCCTCATCACGGTGTAACGAAATGAAACATTTTCGACATAATGCAGACAATCCGCACACGCGCGCCTTAACCTCGAACGAAGAGACCAGCTCCGCCGATGCCGCCGGAGAGTGACATCGGGCTTCGATGCCGATTGCGTGCTTCACATTCGCGAATGATCAATTCGGGGCAAGCGCGTGCTTTGCCACGTGCATCCGCCCGGCAGCTCACCGAGTTGCCCCGCTGAAGTGGAACCATGACTATGACCGACGACGAACTCCTGCTTGAGATTGACTACACCGGATACGACAGCTCCTGCCGCGACCCCCACGTCACGCCGGCCGAGGACCTCGTGGAATGCCGCCGCCTGCGCGGCCATGTTGACGACATGCACGGCACCCGGGCCGGGGTGCGCGCCATTCGTTGGGCGTCCGGTGCCACTCCCCTGGCTGCCTGACCTGTACGGCTGCCTGACCTGTACGGCTGCCTAACCTGTCCGGCTGCGCCCGAACAACACCATCGCGCCAGAAGAACGGATGCGCGCGCCCGATTTGGGTAGCCGCTACGCCGGTTACTGTAGCGGCTACCCGTCTGGGGCGCGCGCATGGCCGTTCTGACCGTGCACGGTGCGAGAGGATGGTCACAGCGCCGCTAGCGCGCTCACCGACGAAGGAGCACACCCATGTTCACGGGCCTTAGCGCATTTCCCCTGACTCCCACGGACGAGAATGGGATCGATGAGCGTGCGTTCGTTGGTCTGGTGTCGCGGCTCGCCGCCGCCGGCGTCGACTCGATCGGAGCGCTCGGTTCGACCGGTGGGTACGCCTATCTCAGCCGCGAGCAGCGTGCCCGCACTGCCCGGGCTGCGGTCGAGGGGGCAGGCACGACCCCGGTGATCGTGGGAATCGGCGCTCTCCGCACCCTCGACGTGCTCAACCTCGCAGCGGATGCGCAAACCGCCGGCGCCGCCGCGGTACTGCTCGCGCCCGTGACCTATCAGCCGTTGACCGACGACGAGGTGTTCGGGCTATATGAGACCGTCACGGCAGAATTGTCCGTTCCACTGGTCGTTTACGACAACCCGGGCACGACGCACGTCACGTTCAGCGACGAGTTGCACGGTCGCATTGCCGCACTGCCGAACATCGGCTCGATCAAGATTCCCGGCATTGCCGCCGATGATGCCCCGGCCAGAATCGCCGCGCTCCGGGCAGTGGTACCCGCGCACGTCACCATCGGTGTCTCCGGGGACTGGCTCGCCGCTGGCGGACTCCTCGGCGGCGCCGACGCCTGGTACAGCGTGCTCGGCGGGCTCTTTCCCGAATCCGCGCTGGCCATCGCCCGCGTCGCCCAAGCCGGCGACCAGGCGGCGGCCGCGGCCTCCGACCGGCTGGAACCCCTGTGGGCGCTCTTTCGCCGGCATGGCAGCCTCCGCGTCATGTCAGCCGCGGCCGAGTTGCTCGGCCTGGTCAGCTCCCCCAACCTGCCGCTCCCGCTGCTCCCACTCGACCCGGCCAGCCGCCGCGAACTCGACGCCGCTCTCGGCGAGCTGGGCCTGGCCCAGCTGACCTGAACGAGCTGGCCCAGGTAGAGCTAGTGGCGCAGCGAGATGCCGTGCCCGATGCGACGAAACAGCAATGCGGCCACCAGGGCGCCGAAGAAGAAGAACCCGGAACCCCACCAGTACGCGACCGCGTAACTCTGCACGGCGGCCTGGGCGGCGACCGCGGCCGTCGCCGGCAGGTTCGCGGCGACATAGTTGGTCGCCGCAGTGGCCGCGAGGGTGTTGAGCAGGGCGGTGCCGATAGACCCGCCAACCTGCTGGCTGGTGTTGACCATGGCCGAGGCGACGCCGGCGAATTGCCCGTCGACACCGAGGGTGGCGGTCTGCATCGAGGCGGGCATGATGGTTCCCATTGCCAGTCCGAGAATCATCAGCGGCGGCAGCACATCAATGGCGTAGACGCTGTTCAGGTCGAGATGGGTCAGATAGATCATGCCAATCGCACCCAAGCTCATCCCGATTGGTACGAGAATTTTCGGCCCGAAACGCGGCACGAAAATATTCGTCGATAGCTGAGCCGCGAGCACGAGCATGGCGATCATCGGCAGGAACGACACACCGGTCTGCATCGGCGAGTACTGCAGCGAGGTTTGCAGGTAGTAGGTCACGAACAAAAAGATGCCGAACATACCAGCGCCGGCAATGAGGATAGAAATGTAGGCCGCAGCGCGGTTGCGGTCCAGCACGATCGCCAATGGCAGCAGCGGATGCGCCGCCTTACGTTGCCAGAGTACGAACCCGACCAGCAGAATCCCGGCGACCGACAGCGTGCCCCAGGTCAGAACGGAGTCCCAGCCGTCGGTCTCCGCGTTAGAGAAGCCGTAGACCAGGCCGAACAGGGCGCCGGAGACGAGTAGCGTTCCGGGGATGTCAAGCTTGGGGCGGGGGCCCGTGCGGGTGACGTGGCTGACAAAAATGACGGCACCAATGATGGCAATGGCGGCGATAAAGACGTTGATATAGAGGTTCCAACGCCAGTCGAAGTTTTCAGTGAGGTAGCCGCCGAGCAGCAGTCCGAAAGCGCCGCCGGCACCGGCGATGGCACCGAACACACCGAAGGCCTTGGCCCGTTCCCTGGGAATGGTGAACGTCGTGGTGAGAACAGCCAGGGCGGTCGGGGCGAGCAGCGCGCCGAACGCACCTTGCAGGGCCCGGGCACCGACGAGCATGCCGAAGCTGTCGGCCGCTCCACCGAGTGCCGATGCTGCGGCGAACCCGATCAGGCCGACAATGAACGTGCGTTTTCGCCCGATCAGGTCGGAGAGTCGACCACCGAGCAGCAGCAGGCTGCCGAAGGCAAGCGAGTATGCGGTGACGATCCACTGCCGGTCGCCATTCGAAAAGCCGAGGTCGGCTTGAGCCGACGGCAGGGCGATGTTAACAACGGTCGAATCGAGCACGACCATGAGCTGGGCCAGGCCAACAACAATAAGGGTCCACCAGCGGCGGGAGGTGGGCGGTGCGGCGACGATTTCGGGCGAAGCGACGGAGGAAGTCTGTGACATATCGGATACTCTATACGAAACCAAACAGTTCCGGATATGAACAGTTCCTGAATATGCAATAATTTACACAGGCGAAACGAAGGGGGCCCAGCAATGACGCTCGGCACCAGCCAGCTCGACACCAGCCAGCCTGGCCGTGGCCCTGATGCGAGCCCCAAACTGGGGCGCAAACGCGACCACACCCGCGATCCCGACATTCTCGAGGCCGCCCTGGAAGTGCTCGCCGAAACCGGCTATGACGGCATGACCATGGAAATGGTCGCCGCTCGGGCCAAAGCGGGCAAAGCCACCCTCTACCGCCGGTGGCCGTCGAAGGGTGAACTGGTCATCGACGCCGTCGCCTGCATGAAACGCGGAGGTTTCGACCGCGATCACCTTCCCGACACCGGTACTCTGCGCGGGGACCTCGTGGCCATGATCAAACCACACGCCGTTGAAGACGGCGCTCGCAAGATGCGCATCATGGCCGGGCTCATGTCGATGATCTCCCGCACTCCCGAGTTGGCAGAGGCGGCGCGGGCGGCGATTGTTGAGCCACGGGCATCCGCTAATCGCATTCTGTTGCAGCGAGCGATCGACCGCGGCGAGATCTCGGCCGACTGCGACATCGACAACCTCGCGATGCTGAGCCAGTCAATGGCCATCTACCGGGTTTTGGTGCTTCAGAAACCGGTCAATCGGGAATTCTTCATCGGCCTGATCGACGGCATCGTGCTGCCCGCCGTGGGCCTCGGCCGCCCGCAAGCTCAGCGGGACGGCAACACGGCTAGATAGTCACCGCCACGGCAACGGCGGTGACTTCGACGCGCATTCCGTCAACAGCCAAGCCCTGCACACCGATGGCGCAGCGCGATGGATACGGCCGAGGAACCAACCGGGCATAGACCTCATTGAATGCGGGCAGGTCCGCTATATTCGTGACGTAGATGGTCAAATGCATGAGCTTGGAGAGTCCACTACCCAACGACGTGAGCGCTTTCTGCAGATTCTGCAGGGTCTGTTCGGCCTGGAGGGACATTTCACCGAGTTCGATGCTGCCATCGGGCCTCCGCGGAATCTGCGTCGTGTAGACCAGACCCCCGTATGCGGTGCCGCCGGAAGCCAGGGCGCTCGGGTTGGGCGGTCCGATGGGAGGAATTCGGGCAATCGTCATTGGCTCACAGCTCGCTAAGAAATTCGATGGTGCGCTCAGCCTGCGGATTGTCGAGCACCTGACTTGGCGGGCCGACCTCAATCACCACGCCATCGGCCATGAACATGACTTTGTCGGCAACACTGCGGGCGAAAGAGATCTCGTGGGTGACAATCATCATCGACATTCCCGTTTCGGCCAACCCGCGAATAACGCTGAGGACCTCACCGACCAGCTGAGGATCGAGAGCGGAGGTCGGTTCGTCGAACAGCATGAGTTGCGGCTTCATAGCCAGGGCCCTAGCAATGGCCACACGCTGCTGCTGACCACCGGAGAGCTGACTGGGATAGGCACGTTCTCGTCCCTTGAGCCCCACCTGGTCCAGCAGCCGCTCGGCCTCGTGCCGCGTCTCATCTTTGTCTTGTTTCAAAACGAGCCGCGGCGCCAGCATGATGTTCTCGATGGCGTTGAGGTGACCGAACAGGTTGAAGTTCTGGAATACCATCCCCGTCATGCAACGCTGCGCGGCCAGACGATCGTCGCTCAGTTCGAAAAGCTTGTCGCCGCGCCGTTCGTAACCGATGAGCTCGCCGTTGATCTGAATCGAGCCGACATCGGGCTTTTCGAGCTGGTTTACACAGCGCAAAAAAGTGGACTTGCCTGACCCCGACGGCCCAAGCAGACAGACCACCTCGCCTTTCATTACCTCGGAGGTGATGCCCTTGAGCACCTCGTGCTCGCCGTATGACTTGTGCACGTCGAAAGCGTCCAGAATCAGGGGTGCGTCCTCGAGAATCATCCGCGGACCTCCATGTAGTTCTTCCTTCCGATCGACAGCAGCGAACGCACGAAACGTTTGTGAAACGGATGCGTGCGCGAGCGCAGCGAGTATTCCAGTCGCGACTCGAGGTAGCCTTGCAAAATTGTGGCGACGGCGGTCATGACCATGTACCAGCCGGCCGCAACGATGAGCAGTTCGATCGTGTAAAAGTTGGTCGAGTAGATTTGCTGCGTTGCGGTAAGTAGCTCCCGCGCCGCAATGACGCTCACGAGCGACGTGTTCTTGAGCACGATGATGAGTTGATTTCCGGTCGGCGGAACAATGGCCCGCACCGCCTGGGGAAGCACAACCCGCCACATAGCCTGCCGTTTGGTCAGCCCGAGCGAGCTCGCTGCTTCGTCCTGGCCCTTGGGCACCGAGATGATGCCGCCACGCACGATTTCGGCCATGTAGGCGGCCTCGTTCAGGCCGAGCGCCAGAATGGCGGCGGTCATCGCCGTCATGATGACGTTGGTCTGTGTTTCGAACCCAAAACCGGCCTGCGGCCAGCCGATCCGGATCACCGGGACAACGAGGGCGATGTTGAACCAGAAGATGATCTGGATCAGCAAGGGGGTGCCGCGAAAGGTGGTGATGTATGCGCTACTGATCACCTGGAGAACAGGGTTATTGGAGAGCCGCATGGTGGCCAGCACGGTTCCGAGAATCACCCCAACGGTGAGCGAAACGATGGTGAGCACGATCGTCAGCCGCATACCCTCAAGAATTGTTCCGTTGAGGATGTACGCCGCTACGACCGACCAGGTGATGTTCGGCGAGGTCGCGACCGTGTACAGTCCCCAGACGCACAACAGCAGCGCGATGCTGCCCCCAATCCAGCGGTACGGGTAGCGGGCGGGAATCACCTGCACGATCGATGTCGCGCCCCGGGGCCGGGGTCCGTCCGTGGCGGCCGTGCGATCCGCTCCGAGGAGGGCTTGTGCCCGCGTGCTATTCACCGGTTGCCGTTTCGGTCTGGTTGATGGTGATCGCTTTCACCCCGTACTGCTCCATGGCGTATTCCTTTAGGATCGTCTCGTACTCACCGTTGGTGAGCATCGTTTCGAGTGCCGTCGCGATGGCATCGCGCAGTTCGGGCTTCTTCTTGTTGATGACCAGGCCGATGTTGGCCCGTTCAACGACGGCATCGATCACGACGGCGAGGGGTTCACCCGGCTGGTCCAGCGACGCCTGATAGGTGGCTCCGGTGCCGTCCATAACGTGGATGTCCAGCTGCCCGCTGCGCAGGGCCAGAAGCCCGGCCGCGTCGGCGGGGAATGGGCTGAGCGCCATGGCTCCCGCATCGGGACGTTCGGTCAGGCAACGCTCGGACAGCAGCGGCAGCGCGGTGGCCGCTGCGACACCGGTCTGGAATCCCACGCGTTTGCCGCACAGATCGAGTACGTCTGAGTAGTCGCCGTCGGCGGCGGCGAGACCCATCGCGGCCGCTCCGGTCGTGAAGTAATCAACAAAATCACCGTTCATGCGGCGTTCTTCAAAGTCGCCCACCTGAGCAGCGACGACATTGAACCGTTCCGACCGCAGCGCCGGAAGCAAACCGTCCCACTTCATATTGGAGAACTCCACGGTCAGCCCGAGGGATTTTCCAATGGATTCCACGATAGCAATGTCGAGGCCCGTGAGGGTTGTGCCATCTTCTTCATACATCCGCGTGGGCGGTGACGGCGCGAATGTTCCAACGGTTAGCACGCCACCGTCGCGTATGTCATCCGGCAGGAGCGCCGCCGCCGCGGCATCCGTTGCTTCGACGGCCGGAGCAGCGTCGGCTGCGCAACCCGAAAAGAAAAGCGTTGACGCGATGGCGAGCCCGATAGTCGCCGTTGTCACGCCGTGCGCCTGAGCCTTCTGTGCCCGATGAATAGTCATTGACCGATCTCATTCCAGATTGTTGAAGCGGGAGGAATCTGCGTGGCTGATGCCGGATGATAGCTACCAGTGCGGCCGTCATCCGGAGAGTTTTCATTAGTCTAAACAGAGTGTGCAGAATACTCAATCAAAACGTTGATTATTTTACGTCGTCGAAAAATGACCGAAACACTCAACCCAATCCACCGCACGGGGTGCGACTTTCATCTCCGAATGAGGCCCGGATATGCCAAAATCCCCGCCGAAACGAGGACCTGGTGCAGAACGACGAGCTACTAGACGGCAATCCGACGCTTCAGCGCGAACGAGGCCATCGTTGCCGGCGTGATTTCTCCCGTGACCAATTGGGCAGCCCGAAAGCCCGTGGCCGGACCGAGCGTGAACCCGAGCATATTGTGCCCCGAGGCGAGTACGATGCGGCTTCGATTAGGCACGAAACCGATGTACGGCAGGCCGTCGGGGGTCATCGGCCGGGGTGCCGACCATTCCTCGATGCGCGCTTCCCAGTCCAGGTCGGCAAGATAAGGCTTCGAACTTTGCACGATCGCAGCGATCTTTTCAGCGGGGCTTCCCCGGAACGAGCCGCTGAAATCCATCGTGCCGGCGATGCGCAGGCGGGTGGCGTCCATGGGCGTGGCGCCGACATGGGCGTCGCCAAGTACGACCGTGTGCCGCGGCATGACCTTCGGGGCGACCGAAAAGCTATATCCCATGCCGGGCTGCATCTTGATACGGGTTCCCATCGGGCGCAGCAGCGATCGCGACCAGGGGCCGGCCGTCACGACGACCCTGGAGAACCGCGAGGTACGATCGCCGTGACGCACCGATACGGTGTCACCCTCTTCGCGAACCGTTTCGACCTCGCTCTGTTCGAGAAACCGCACGCCGCGACCACGCAGGTGAGCGATCAGCTGGTCAACGAACAACGACGGGTCGCCCCAGCGCAGACCGGGCTGCACGAAGCCCCAGCGGGACGCCTGGCCGAGCGCTGGCTCATACCGTCTTAAGGTCTCGCCTGCCATGAGGTCACGCGGCCGCGGAGACAGCTCCAGATCTGCAAGCGTCAGGGCTGCGGCATGATCGGCGACGGCAGATTTTTCGTCACCGAAGCAGCGCAGGTTTCCCGTCTCCTGGATCTCGGTGCCTATGCCGTCGAGCTTCATCTCGTCGAACAGTCCCATGGTCAGCCGATTCAACTCGTCCATCTTGAACAGCGACTCGCGGTACGTCGATGCTCTCGAGCTAAGGCTGAACCCCAGCAGGAACGGAATCATTTTGACGAAGCTCTGCGGGCGCACGTAGAACGCGCCGGACTTGCTGAACAAATGCTTGAGGCCATTCTCCACAGCGCCGGGGGCGGGCAGGGGCTTCGCGAAGACGATCTGCCCGCCGTTTCCCCGCGACCCGCCGCCGCCCAGGGCGCCCCGTTCGAGCACGGTCACCGAGCGGCCAGCACGTTCCAAAAAGTAGGCGGTGCACAGCCCCATGATGCCGCCACCGATGATGCCGATTTCCGTCGAAGTTTCGCCCGTGCCAGTGTGCATTAGTGCTCCCGTTGTCAACTCCGAGCGCTCGCCCGTCGCGCGGCTCCTCTCGACTCTAAACAGACTGTGCAGTTAATGCAATATGCGTTCAATTAATGAAACGACTTTCAAATGAAACAAGCTGTCTCATTAGATCAACAGAAAGGCAAGTTATAATACACAGCAGCGAACGAGCTCTTCACCCTGCTTCCCCCCACAGGAGACCCAATGGCACCCGAATCCGATGCGCCCCTGAAGACCCGGCCAATCGGCGACGGATCGATAGATCTGGGGGCTCGGATGCGCGAGGCTCGCAAGAGTCGCGGTCTTTCGGTGCGCGGGCTGGCTGCCCTCAGCGGCATCAGCGCCAGCTCGATCAGTCTGATCGAACGCAATATCGTCGCGCCACGCATAGACACCATTGTCACCGTGCTGCGGGCCATGGGGCTGACCTCCAGCCAGTTGTTCAGCGATGAGATGCGCATCCACGCTCCGCTCCGCAAGGCGGATCGCCCCCTCCTTGCCGGCGACGGCAACCATTTAGAGTACATCCTCACCCGTCGGCCGTTCGCCTCGTTTGAGGTATACAACGGGCATTTGCAGCCCGGCGTGGCCAACTTTCCCGCCAAGAAGACACACGGCAACTCGCAAGAGTTCGTGCTGATAGTGAAGGGTACGGCCACCATGGAGGTCGGCGCCGAAGAACACGTACTGGAAGAGGGCGACTCCATGGAGTATCTCTCGTCGGTCCCGCATCGTGTGCGCAATTCTGGCAGCACTCCCATGGAAATTCTCTGGGTGATCTCACCGCCCGTGCAATCCAACGAGTGACAAAGGTTGCAGGCGTAGTGTCGACGGGTGCAACTGCCAATGACTGAGCAGGCCCGAGTACTCGGGTCAACCGCATGGCGGGCCCTTGAGCGGGCCCACGAGGAACGAGCCGACGCGTTCACCCGCGGCCGCCGCGAGCGCGCGGCAACCGGCCAAACGCATCCGGTCGACGATTTTCTGTTTACCTACTACCCATTCCGTCCGGGTTTGTTGCGCCGCTGGCATCCCGGCGCTGGCGTGCTGCTGCAGAGCGCCGCCACCGAGCCCCGCGCGAACTGGAAGTGGTACGCCACCACGGGTAACGACAGCCAAGTGGATGCCGCCGCCTTCTCCGTAAAGAATGAGCGCGTCATTCACTTCATCGGTTCATTGCTGTCGGCGACCCGGCAACGCCCCGCCCACTTCGGGTGCTTTGGATTGCACGAATGGGCGATGGTTTATCGGCAGGGCGAGCACCGCCACGTCGCGCCGTTGCGCCTCGGCCAGGGCGACACCGACGCCGTCGTCGACGGCAACCGCGTGGCCTGCAGTCACTTCGATGCGTTCCGGTTCTTCACGCCCGCAGCGAGTCCGTTGAACCAGCTGCAGCCGTCGAGGGAGAACCAGCCGCTTTTGGAACAGCCCGGCTGCCTGCACGCCGGCATGGACATCTACAAGTGGGTGATCAAGCTCGGCCCGCTGGTTCCCGGCGAGGTCCTGCTCGACTCCTTCGAGCTCGCGCGCGACATACGCACCCTCGATATGGAGGCCTCCCCCTATGACTTGAGCGAGTGGGGCTACGCGCCCGTTGCGGTCGAGACTGCCACCGGCAAAGCCGAGTATGTGCGCCGTCAGCGCGGTTTCACCGAGCGCAGCAATCTGTTGCGCGACCGCGTCGTTGACCTGCTGGCTTAGAGAAGCGCGCCCGGTTGACTGTGCGGGTTGCCGGTCTCTTCTCAGGTTTCACCACCGCTACCCCTGAATGCCTCTCGTGGCGGCGATCTGCTCGTGTCGTAACGCGCATGGTGCCCGCCAAAATCGATCCTTGACACCCATTTAGGGTGCACCGACCAAACCGGATGAGCCGGGGCTCCGGACCATCTGTGCGGCCCGAATAAACATCGGGCTGGAACAGAACAACGAATAGGAGCTCTCATGAACAAGATCACGAAGCACACAAACATTCGCAAGATCACCGCGCTGGGAATCACCGGCGCCGCGGCATCCGCTCTCATTATCGGTGGCTTCGCCGCTCCCGCCCAGGCTTTCGACGGCGACCGCACCAGCAGCACCACGAGCAGCAATACCTCCACGGACAGTTCTTCGGAGCAGAACCGCCTCGACGTCATCGGCGACCTGTTCAACCTCTCCGGCAACGACTCGACCGGCAACGGGGTGCTCGGCAACGACACCTCGCTCGGCGGGGTCGCGAACGGCGGCATCGTCAACGGCCCGCTGGTTGAGGACTCGCTCACGAGCGATATCGGTGATGTTGCGTCCGGCAATGAGGTCGGCAACGGCGCGTCCGTCGGCAACGGCAACGATGTCGTCGCGCCCATCGAGGCTCCCGTCACCGCTCCGGTCGACGCCGGCAATGGCACCGACGTTGGCACCGATGTCGGCGGCGTTGATGTCGACGACATCGACGGTTCAGTCGACTCGATCGTCAACGACGTTCTTGGCGACGTCGGACTCGGACTTGGTCGCTAACCAAACCGACTAAAAGACAGGGCGTCTCCCCTCGGGAGGCGCCCTTCCTGGCTGTCAGTCGCGCGGGAACGACTCGATGACCTCGCGCATGCGCGGCAGCCCGAACTGGTCGGCGATGGCAACACCACTGTGCGTGCCGAGGCGAGGGTCGACATCCGCTTCAAGGAGCAATCGCAAAATAGCCTCATTGTTGCGAAAAACCGCGCAGGAGATGGCAGTTTGGCCCATCGCATTAATAGCGGATGCGTCCGCCCCGCGCCGCAGCAGCTCTGCGACGGTCTCTGGGTGCTGCTGATAGGCCGCGACGATCAACAGCGTGTCTCCGCGGGGGTTGAGCGTGTCGATGGGGACCCCCGCGTCGATCATCTCGCCGAGCGGGCCGGTCAGGCCGTCGCGGGCGAGGTCGAATACGCCCTCGATGACCTGCGGGCTAGGCCCGGATGTGTTCTCGTTCACTGACTGCTCCCGCTCGCTAAACCGTTTGTCCAGCGTAACCGGCGACGACCTGGTCGACCAGGGCACGGTCTTGCACCAGGGCGACGCCGAGCCGCAACTCTGCCCGGGCCCGATTAGGGAGTCTTACCCGCCGCAGTGCAGCGGCCCCACGATTCTCGGTTGGGATTGGTCGCCGGCGCGGCATTCTGAAACGGCGTCGAGGGAAACCTGGGGCACCGACGCCGTGTTCGGCACACGGTCACGGCGTCGTCATCGTGCAATCCGCCCTGCTCCCGGTCAGCTGACCATCCCCGCCGCGAGCAACGCCACCACCTCGGCGTCGGTCGTTGCTCTGAAGTCCCGATAGTGTGCTCCCACCGCCCAGAACTGCGGCGGTTCCAACACGCAGACGAGCTCATCAGCGCCCAGACGAAGCGCCGCACCCGCTGGCGCAACGGGGACTGCCACGACCACCCGGCCAGCGCCGAGCCGTCGGGCCACCAAGCAGGCGACCCGCGCGGTGGCACCCGTTGCGATACCGTCATCCACGATGATCACCACCCGACCGGTCAGCTCGACGCGGGATCGACCGCCACGCAACAGGGTTTCCCCGGCTTCGAGTTGCGCCCGTTCACGCTCTTCGACCGCGCTCAGTTCCCCCGCGCTCACGCCAACCTGCCGGAGGACGTCGTCGTTAAGCACCCGCACACCGTCCTCTCCGATGGCTCCCATGGCCACCTCAGGAGCAATGGGCACGCCGAGCTTGCGCACCACGATGACGTCCAGCGGCGCGTGCAGCGCCCGCGCCACCTCGAACGCCACTGGGACTCCCCCGCGCGGCAACCCGACGACGACGGGGTCACTGGGTCGCAGGTACTCGAGCCGGGCGGCCAGCTGGCGCCCGGCATCCGCTCTATTAGCGAACACGACCTCACCGTTCTCTCCGTCACGCTACGGCTTCCAGTCGCAGCGTGGCGGCCCAGAATAGTCTCCGCGCAGGGCTACGGGAAGGGCAGCCCGAGCGAATCTGAAAAATCGATGACGCAGCATCCGTGGTGAAATAGGGGGATGTTGCACCGAAGCGCCCCCGAGCATCGTTTTGTCCCCTCCCTCGACGGGGTGCAACTAGCCACCTACGAGCTGGGTGACCCGGATCATCCGACCGTGCTCGTGGTGCACGGCTTCGCGTCGAGCGCGATCGCGAACTGGCACGCGACCGGCTGGACCCGCGACCTGACCCGGGCCGGCTTTCACGTGATCGGCATCGACCAACGCGGCCACGGCGCAAGCGACAAGCCACACTCAGCCGAGGCTTACACGATGGAACTGCTCGTCGGCGACGTCGAGTCGGTGCTCGATGCCTACCTGGTCACGGAGGTACGTTACGTCGGCTATTCCCTCGGTGCCCGCGTCGGCTGGCAGGCTGCCCGCGAGCTCGGCGGGCGCATTACGCACGCGGTGCTCGGCGGCATCCCCGACGGCGACCCCCTCAAACGCTTTCAGATAGCGGATGCCCGCGCCCACCTCGAACACGGCGCGGAAGTCACCGACCGCCTCACCGGCGCCTTTCTCACAATGGCGAAGGCCCTGCCGGGCAACGATCTCGCCGCTCTGGTCGCCCTCGTAGAAGGCATGCGCGGCGGCCCGCAGCCCGGACCGACCAACGCCCCCTCTCAGCCACTGTTGTTCGCCACCGGCAGCGACGACAGCATTCTGGATGCTTCGCGGGCCCTGGCCGAGGCCACGCCGAACGGCAGTTTCTTTGAGATTCCGGGCCGCAATCACTTCAACGCGCCGACATCGCGGCCCTTCCGCGAGGCGGCGATTGCCTTCCTGACGGCTTAGCGCCGCGGCTTCATCCGGGTCACCTTGACCGGTTCGGATGAACGGTCGTAGGTGATCCATTCGCCCACCTGCACCCCGCGAGAGAAATTGCCGGAACGCATCTTGCTGCCGTCCTTGCGAAACCACTCCCAATAGCCGTCGAGCTCGCCAGCGGCCTTGGTGCCGCGGGCCTTGACGCCGCCGTCAGCGTAGAACTCGCAGTGTTCGCCATCGGGCGCGCTGTCCTTCATCGTGGGCATCGAGTCTCCTCTGTCTTTTCGAGTGGGTCAGCCTATCTTTGGCTTTTCGAGTGGGTCAGCCTGTCTTTGGCTGGTCAGGCGGACGAAACGGTGCCGTCGTCATCAACGTGCCAGCCGGGGTTGTGCGCGATCTCCCAGATGATGCCGTTCGGGTCGGCAACGTGCGCGTGAAAGATACCGCCGAACGCACCATCCTGCGCGGGTTTCAGCACGGTGCCACCGGCCGCCGCCATCGCGTCGACCGTTGCCCTGACCTCGTCACGGTTTTCGACGTTGTGCGAGAGGGTGACGCCGGTCGCGCCGGTGGTCGTGTGTTCGCGCTGCAGGTCTTCGTCGAACTTCTCGGCGTCGAACAGCCCCAGCATCAGCCCGGGCCCAACCTGAAAGAACACGATCTCACCGGGAACGTCGATGAACGGCGTCCAGTCGAGGCCGTCGCGGTATAAGGTGCGCACGGCCTCGAGGTCTCTCGTGGCCAGGGTGATGAAATTGACGCGTTGTTCCATGAGACGAGTGTTGCAGCCCGGCCTGAGCCTGGGGTCAGTTGTCTGCATACCTCTCGTGGCACGAGTTTGAGAAGTTGGCACTGGTTTAAACAGGGGCGAACTTCTCAAACACGTACCGCCAGGGGGGGCGGACGCATGGCGGACCAGCGCAGTACACGAGCGGATGCCACGACCGCGGGCATCCGCTTTGGCGTGCGGCGGAGCCGCCTTTACGCCGCGGGCGAACTCTTCGACTACCGTTGTACTATGACCGCACCAGACACCACAGCGCAGAACGAGGCAGACACTGCCACTGCAACCACGACATTTGCCGATCTCGGGCTCAACGACGCCATGCTCAAGGCGCTCAAAGCCGTCGGCTACGAAACCCCCTCGGCCATTCAGGCCGCCACTATCCCCCCGCTACTGGAGGGCCTGGACGTTGTCGGACTCGCCCAGACCGGTACCGGCAAGACGGCCGCGTTCGCGCTGCCGATTCTGAACCGGCTCGACCTGTCCCAGAAGAACCCGCAGGCCCTCGTGCTCGCGCCCACGCGTGAGCTCGCCCTGCAGGTGTGTGAAGCATTCGAGAAGTACGCCGCCCACATGCGCGGCGTGCACGTGCTGCCGGTTTACGGCGGACAGGGTTACGGCCAGCAACTATCGGCGTTGCGCCGCGGCGTGCACATCGTCGTCGGTACTCCCGGTCGCATCATGGACCACCTCGCCAAGGGCACCCTCGACCTCTCGGAGCTAAAGTTCCTGGTGCTGGATGAGGCCGATGAGATGCTCAACATGGGCTTCGTCGAGGACATCGAAACTATTCTCGCCGACACCCCCGACGACAAGCAAGTTGCGCTCTTCTCGGCCACGATGCCGGCGCAGATTCGCCGCATCTCCAAGAAGTACCTGCACGATCCCGAAGAAATCACGGTCAAGAGCAAGACCACGACCAGCGCGAACACCACCCAGCGCTACCTAATGGTGTCGTACCCGCAGAAACTGGATGCCCTTACCCGCATTCTCGAGGTCGAGAACTTCGAGGGCATGATCATCTTCGCCCGCACCAAGAACGAGACCGAGTTGCTCGCCGAGAAGCTGCGTGCACGCGGTTATTCCGCCATGGCGATCAACGGTGACGTGCAGCAGGTGCAGCGGGAACGCACGATCAACCAGCTCAAGAGCGGCAAGCTCGACATATTGGTCGCAACGGATGTCGCCGCGCGCGGCCTCGACGTGGAACGCATCAGCCACGTGGTCAACTACGACATTCCCATCGACACCGAATCCTACGTGCACCGCATCGGCCGCACCGGGCGGGCCGGCCGTAGCGGCGCAGCAATCAGCTTCGTCACCCCGCGCGAGCGTCGCCTGCTCACCGCGATTGAGAAGGCCACCCGTCAGCCGCTCACCCAGATGCAGCTGCCGAGCGTGGAGGACGTCAACGTGACCCGCCTCACCCGCTTCGACGATGCCATCACCGCGGCCCTCGACGAGACCGACCGCATCAGCAAGTTTCGCGACATCATCGCTCACTACGTGTCCCACCACGACGTGCCCGAGGTAGATGTGGCTGCGGCCCTCGCCGTGGTCTCCCAGGGCGAAACTCCCCTGCTGCTGTCGGCCGAAGATGTGCGGGCGCAACAGCGCATCGAACGCGACGAGCGGGTCGAGCGTTCAGAGCAGCGCGGCGACCGTCCCGACCGTGGCGGCCGTTCGGACCGCTTTAATAGAGATGACCGCAGCAGCCGCGACGATCGCGGAAGCTACAGTGCCCGCGATGACCGCCCGGTGCGCAGCGAACGCCCCGTGCGTTCCAGCGGCAAGCCAATGGCGCAGTACCGCATCGAGGTGGGCAAGCGTCATAAGGTGGAACCGCGTCAGATCGTTGGCGCCCTCGCCAATGAGGGCGGGCTGAGCCGTGACGACTTCGGACACATCAAGATTCTGCCCGAGTTCTCACTGGTTGAGCTGCCCGCTGACCTGTCCAATGATGTGTTCTCCAAGCTGGAGAACACCCGCATCAGCGGCAAACTCATCGAGCTGCGTGCTGACAAGGGTGGGGCCTCGCGCTCTGCCGAGCAGGGCGACCGCCCGGCGCGCGCACCACGCCGCGAGTACTAAAAACGCAAGCCGTGATGCCCCCTCGTCGAATTCGACGAGGGGGCATTTTGCGAGCGGGCACCGTTGTTATTGCGTCGAAACGTCGATGAGGACTTTTCCGGTGACGCCGCTTTCGACCAGCGCATGGGCATCCGCTGTGCGGGCGAGATCAAAGCGATGCAGCGGTAGTCCGGCATCCGCTCCAACGGGCAGCGCGCCGTCGATGAGGGCTTCATTAATGCTGGCAGCAGCCCGCTGCACGACCTCACTGCCAACGGTGTAGAGCAAGACGAACTGGTAACGCACGTTGAGGCTGAAGTGTTTGCGCACGTCGAGTGTCATCTCGTCGCCACCGTTGTTGGCATACACGGCAATGGAGCCGCGGTTGCGAATCACGGCGAGGTCTAACTCTGAGTTCTGGGCCGGCGCCACCTCCACAATGAGGTCCACACCGTGTGGAGCAATACGGCGAATGAGAGTCGCCACCTCGGAATCGGTGTAGGTGAGTACGTGCTGGGCGCCGGCAGCTGAGGCGAGAGCCGCTTTCTCCGGACCGCTCACCGTGGTGATTACGGTTGCTCCCGCCCAGCGTGCTAGTTGTATGGCGGCGTGACCGACCGCGCCGGCACCACCGGCGACGAGCACGGTTTTGCCCTCAAGAGCCCCTGGATGCAGTCGTCCTGGACCGTCCTCCGCCACGGTCAGCGCCCGATAGGCGGTGATAGCCGGCACGCCGAGGCTGGCTCCCTGGTCGAAGCTGGCCGGGGAGGGCAACAGAAAAACGCGCTCTGCCGGCAAGACGGCGAACTCTTGGGCGGTGCCGCTGTCAGCACGCTGGTAGGCAGCGAGAGCCAGCCAGACCCGATCGCCAACTGCAACGTTGGACACTCCGGCACCAACAGCATCCACAATGCCCGCGCCGTCTTGGTTGGGTACGATGTCGGCAAATGCCAGCGCCTGGCCCGGGGCCGAACCGCGCCTGGACTTCCAGTCGGTCGGGTTCACCCCACTCACAACAATACGCACCCGAACCTCGCCGGCGCCTGGCTCACTAGCCGGCCGATCCACGAGGTGCAGCACAGACGGGTCACCGGTTTCGCGATACACAATTGTCTTCATACGGGTGCCAACGTTGAGGCCACCAAAATGTTTCCCGCACGGCCCCTACACCGCGACGTCGACCCATTCGTGGCCACGAAGCTCCAAATTGGCGGCTCCAGCGGTGACCTGAGCAACCGTCGCCGCCAGACGCTCGGCATCGTCGTCGGCAATGTGCAGCACGGCCTCGCGCCCATAGTCTGTGCCGAGAATCAGCACTCCGCGCTGGCGCAACTCGGCCTCAATGCGCCCGGCATCGGCATGGGAGAGCGCGAGCGAGAACAGCTCGCGGCGTTCGCGCGCCACGACCAATCCGCCGGTATGGGCCAGATCGATCGCGGTCAGAACAGCCTCGGAGTAGGCGCGCACCAGGCCACCAGCACCGAGCAGGGTGCCGCCGAAGTAGCGACTGACGACGGCCACGCAGTCCACAAAACCGCGCCCGGCCAACGCCTCCAGCATGGGCCGTCCGGCCGTTCCCGACGGTTCCCCATCATCATTGGAACGGCGCACCTGGTCGGAGGCTGTTGCCGGTCCGAGTACGAAGGCCGAGCAGTGGTGGCGGGCGTTCCAGTGCTCCTTGCGGGCGTCGTCTATCGCGGCGCGGGCGGCATCCTCTGTCTCGGTTCGCACCAGCCGGCACAGAAATCGGGATCGTTTCACCTCGATTTCAGCATCGACGCGAGCGCCAAGGCCGCCGTGCAGGGTGAGGTCTGGCATCTAGGATTTCTGCGCGGTGGTGGCGGCCGCTGCGCTCCGCACGCCCTCTGGTCGGCCGGCCCGCACCCAAATTTGATGCAGGATGAGCGAGACTATGAGGGCTGCCGCGAGGCTGATCAGCGGCAACCCGCGCGAGAGATTCATGATGAGCGTGAACAAGACGACGATGGCGCCCACCATGTTCAGTGCGAGGGACGCGCGTCGGCCCTCCTTAAACGAGAATCTGGCCATCGCCAGCAGTCCGCCCAGAAAGCTGAGGAACACCGCAACCGCGTAGTACAAGACCAGTTTCTGATCACTCGCACCGGCGATGATCGTGATCGTCACAGCCAACGCGGTGAAGAGCGCCACTCCCCAAAAGGGAGTGTGCCGGCTATTGGTCCGGGCCAGGGCTTTGGGCAAAATCCCCACGAGTTGGCCATTGGATCGCTCATGCCGTGCCAGCGCTTTGAGCATTCCCGGGCCCGCTTGAAACGAAGAACTTGCCGCCGCGAGCAGGAGTAGGGCGGTGGCCAGCTGAAAAGCGGCAAAGAGCGGTGCCGGTGCTGCCACCCGGGCGAGCTCCGCAATTTGGGTGCTATCCGCACCCGGAATACCAATCTTGAGGTGAACCAGCTCCAGGGCGAGCCCCATGGTAATGGTGCCGACCACACCGAGCGTCAGCCACAGTGTGAGCCGACCGAATCGCCTGCGGCCGGCATCGTCGAGTTCGGCAAGCTCGGCAATGGCCGTCGAGGGGGCCTCCACCCCGGTAGCCAGCGCCATGGCAACCGGAAAAGCCAGCAATACGGCCAAAATCGGAACGTGGGGAGCGGTCGCGGAGATGGTTCCAGAATCCTGTGGAGCCACCCCAAGCCCGTACAGCAAGACGAGGGCCGCCAGCGCGATAAACGTGAGCGTCATCGCCGCGAAAATTATTCGCCCGAGGTGCCCGAACAGCGTGGCGAACCCGACAAAAAGAAGCAGCCCCACCGCTATTTCAATTCGCCAGGGCGCGAGCTGCGGAAAGTACGCGATCACAGCCGATGCCCCGGCCGAGACGCTCACAGCGATCGTCAGCACAAAATCCACCACGAGGGCACCGATCGGAATGAACGACCAGCCATCACCGAAGGCTTCACCGACGGCAGCCGATGCACCGCCACCCTTGGGATAGCGCGCGATCAGCTGCCGATAGTTCACGATGACGAGAGTGATGATGGCCACCACCAGGCCCATCGTGGCCAGCAGCAGCGAAAGATCGCCACCGAGCGCTCGGAGGGCCGCCTCAACGGCATAGGCGACGGACGAGACCGGATCGGCCATAACAGAGAAGGCAAAAGCTACCAGCAGCACGCCACGCGAGGCGAAAACCCGGCGAAACCGGCTGCCGCGTGGGCGAGCGGGCGATGCAACAGTGTCGGGCACGAGCAACCCTTCACTAGAGGCTCAACCCTGCAAGTTTAGGAGCCTGCCGCTCTACGGCCAAGTTGAACGGATGCCTCGGTCATCAGTTGTCGACTCGTGCAGCGCAGACTCGTGCGAATGCTCGTCATGCTGCATTGGCTCGTCTGGCAACAGGGATTCGGCAGCCAACTCCACGCGCTCCTCCCCCACGGCGGCGATGCCGCCCAAAATGAGCAGTCCGCCGAGCAGTTGCAGGGGCGTGAGCATTTCGCCCAGCAGCACCCAGGCAAACAGTGACGCAAAGATCACCTCGAGCAGTCCCGCAAACGAGGACAGCCTCGACCCGAGGATTCCGGCGGCGGTGATGCCCGCCGCATAGGCGATGGCTGTGCTGATGACCGCGAGGGCGAGCAGGGAAACCCACCAAGGCGTCACCACCCCGAGCAGCGACAGGTCGGTGAAGGCTGCCGTGAAGGGGAGCAGGCCAGTGATACCAAGCAAGCCGAGTGCGCCGCCGCCAACTAAGAGCCCAAACGCCGCCAAGGCAATGGGCGGCAGGCCCTGCGCGGGCCGTGCGGCCACGACGAAGAACACGGCACAGGCGACTGCGGCACCAAACGCGAACAGAACGCCCACCGGATCAACCGCTCGAATGGCGCCGGGTCCGATCACGAGCACGAGGCCGCTCACGGCGAGGGCCGAGCCGAGCAGAACCGTGCGGCGCGGCATCCGTTTTGTGGTCACCCAGACAAAGCCGACCAGAATGAGCGGGGCCAGAAACTCGATCAAGAGCGCGGTCGAGACTGGGATGGTTTGTAGGGCCGCGAAATAGGCCAACTGGGTGCTGGCCACACCAATAATTCCCATGGCGAGCACCCGCCAGCGCCCGAGCCAGAGGGCGGCCCAGCGACCACGCATGGAGTACAGCGCGATCGGCAATAGCACGATGCCGGCGGTGAGGGCGCGAGCGGTGACGGCAGCGGTCGGTGACCAGCCGGCCTCGAGCATCGGTTTAGCGAGTGCTCCGGAGGTGCCGAAAGATACCGCCGCGAGAACGGCGACGAGCAGCCCGCCCGGAATAGATGCCAGCTTCATGAGGTCCCTTCGTCGCTTTCGTCATGGTCTAAACTGGGCCATGACACTGACAGTACGACTCAGCTGACAAGGAGTCAACTTGCATTTTGCCCCTGACACCGAGGAGGCGTTGGAGTTCGTGGTGCGACTGGGCAACACCGACGCCGCTGCTTCTCGCAGCGCACGCGATGAGCTTACGACGCTCGCCGATCTCGCGGCCCTGCACTCCCCCATTCCCTTCACCGGTCGCGTCGACGGCGACGCTGCCGAATTGCGCGACGTGCGGCAGACCCGTGCCCTGGTGCGCCAAATCTGGAGCCTGAACCGGGACGACGCCGTGACCGAGGTCAACCGCATTCTGCGTGAGGCCAAGGCGCTTCCCCAACTCGCGCGCCACGATGCGTCGGACTGGCACCTTCATGCCACCGTGTCGGATGCTCCCCTCGGCGAGCGCATGCGGGTCGAGGCAGCGCTCGCACTCATCGACGTCATTCGCAGCGATGAGATGGGCCGGCTTCGAATCTGCGAAGCGGATGACTGCGCTGGCCTTCTGCTCGACCTCTCCCGCAATGGATCCAAGCGTTTTTGTAGCGTACGCTGCGGCAACCGCATGAACATGATCGCGTTTCGCGGGCGGCAGGCCGTTGACACGCCCAGCTGACCGGGTGCGGTTAGGCTTAACCTTTTGCCCCACTGGAGAAAGTGACGATTATGACCGACCCCAGCACCGTCTCAAGCACCGATGAAACCCATCTTCGCCACGCCATCGACGTGGCTCGTGCCGCTCGAGAGGTGGGCAATCATCCGTTTGGGGCCATTTTGGTCAGCGGCGAAGACATCATCATTGAAGGCCAGAACACCGTCGTCACCCTCGGCGATCCCACCGGTCATGCCGAGACCAACCTGGTGCGCATTGCTGCGACCCTCCTGGCTCGTGACGCCCTGCAATCGAGCACGCTCTACACGAGCGCGGAACCCTGCGCCATGTGTTCCGGGGCTATCTACTGGGCTGGCATCGGTCGGGTGGTCTATGCGCTACCCGGAGAAGAACTTGCCGCCATGGTCCCCAGTCAGGACGGCGCGGCAACCCTGAACCTGCCGTGTCGCGAGGTCTTTGCTCGCGGCAGCAATACGATCACCGTGGCCGGGCCGGCCCTGCTCGCGGAGGCCGCCGAAGTACACGCCGGCTTTTGGGATGCCCGGCGGTAACTCTCGCGGGCGCGGGCGCCGCACGGGTCGGATACGAGAACAGCTACGACCAGATTCTCGCGGCCCGCGCCGCGTTCTTTTGCCGCGCTTCCAGCGCCTGCTCCATCGTCACGGCAACGAAGCGAGTCTTGGTGCCCGGAGAACAGCGAGCGACGAGATCCATGTCGGCGGAGATGACCGTGGCGACCATGGCGTATCCCCCACCCGATACAGCATCACGGTGCAGAATGATGGGCTGGGTGCCGCCGGGAATCTGAATAGAACCAACGGCATACCCCGCATCAACGATGTTTGACGGGTCCTGCCCGGCACCAAAAGGCTGTTTCCGGTCTTTCCATTCCACCCCGGGTCCGCTGTAGCGAAGCCCCATGCGGTCGGCGACCGGGGTGAGCACCCATTCGCTGTTCAGCAGGCTGTCGAGCCCATTCGCCGACAGGTTGTGGTCGTAGAGCCCGAGCATCACGCGCACGTTAACGTCTTTGGAATACACTGGTCGGTCGACCTCTGCGATGGCGCTAAGTTCGGCCAGGCCATTGTCGATGCTGGCGCCCACCGGCACGCGGTCCCCCACAGCGATGGCGCGGCCCTCCATTCCGCCGATGGCACCGATCGGATACGTGGAACGCGACCCGAGGACCTCGGGCACATCGATGCCGCCGTGCACGGCAATAAAGTACTTGGTACCGCCCTTGATCACGCCAAACTTTAGCTCGTCTCCCGCTTTCAACGTCACCCGTTCGTACTCCGGCACGCTTTCGCCGTTCACGTAGATGTCAACGGGAGCGCCGGTGACGGCGATTACGGCATCCGCTTCAGTCACCAGTTTGGGACCGATGTAGGTGCACTCCAGCACCGCTTCCGCCACGGTATTGCCGACTAGGCGGTTAGCCAGCGTTGCAGCGTATTGGTCCATTGAGCCACCCTGTGGAATTCCGAAACGGTAGTAGCCAATTCGACCCTGGTCCTGCACCGTGGTGGAAAGACCGGGTTCGAGAATATTAAACGCCATTGAGTGCCTCCAGAAGTGATGCGTTATAGCCCTCGGTGTCGGCCAATGCCGCTTTCAGGTCGAAAACGACCGGTGCCTGCCGGTACCGAAACGTTCCGGCGTCGACCTCTGCGCGGATGCGACCGTACCCGATCTCGTCGATGGGGGTGAACTTTACGATGTCGCCCGGCTTGAAGAAGATCATGAAGTCCGAGAAATCTTCCAGCGCCTGGCTCGGGTCAAAAATAGGAGCGGCCGCGACACCGAACATCTGGTAGCCGCCAGCGCCTCGCACCGAGTAAATGCAGCTGAAGCAGCCGCCGTAGCCCACGGTGAGGGGCGGGGTGTCGGTGCGCGGGCTCAGATATTTGGGTACCTCGAGCTGCTGGTCGCGGTCAACCAATTGGTAGAGAAACGGCAGGCCGGCCACAAACCCCACCATGGAGACCAGCCACGGCGACTCGTGGTGTCGTTTAATGAACTCCTCGGCGTCGGCCAGCCCATTCACCTCGGCCGCATAATCCAGGTCGTTGCCTTCGGGCCGCTGGTGATAGCCCTCCCGAAACCGTGCTCCCGTTTCGTTCGTGTACGGGTCGTTGTACCACACGGGTATTTCGATAATGCGGGTCTGGAGTACCTGTTCGTTGGATGCCCGCACCTCACTTTCACAACCGCGCACCGTGCGTTCAAGCTCCTGCCAGTCCAGAACGTCGGGGTCGAACCGCACCAGCAACGACGCGTTGGCCGGGCAGATATCCACGATGCCAGAAAGGCCCCTGGCCTCGAGCGCATTGGCGATACTGTTCGAGATGAAGTTTGCTTCCAGGGACATGCCTTCCGCGATTTCGACGAACAAGAATTCGTCGCCGCCCCAGGTATAGCGGGCCGTGGTCTGCTGCTTCATTCTTTAGCTCCCAACGCGTCGAGAAAGGATTCGATGTATTTGGTGTGGTGCTTAACCTCGGCGAAGTCCTGCAAGGTGACAAGGGAGGAGAGCAAGCCGATGGTGGTGCGCACGCCGTCTATTGACGCTTCGTCGAGTGCGCGTTCGGCCCGGGCGATGGCCAGCTCTCGCGTGGGTGCCCAGACGATGATTTTGCCGAGTAGGGAGTCATAAAATGGCGCCACCGTCTTGCCCGCAATAAAGCCGAAGTCGGATCTCACCCCGGCTCCCCCGGGCAGGTGCATGGTTTTGATCAGGCCGGGGCTCGGCATGAACTTGTTATCGGGGTCCTCGGCATTGATGCGAAATTCAAGGGCGTGCCCTGAAAACTGGATGTCATCCTGAGTGAGAGCGAGCTTTTCGCCCGCGGCGATGCGCAATTGTTCCCGCACCAGGTCGAGGCCGGTGATGGCCTCGGTAATGGTGTGCTCCACCTGAATGCGTGTATTCATCTCGATGAACGCCACTTCATGGCTGGTCGGGTCGTAGAGAAATTCCACGGTGCCAACGCCCACATAATTCGCCTGGCGGGCCAGTTGCACCGAAGTTTCGCGCATCCGCTCTCGCACAGCGTCGGGCAGCCCGGGAGCGGGGGCTTCTTCCAGAATTTTCTGTTGCCGGCGCTGCATCGAGCAGTCTCGATCGCCGAGGTGCACGTAGGTATCACCGTCGCCAAGAATCTGCACCTCAACGTGTCGAGCGTTGGTGACGAACTTTTCGAAGTACACGTCTGAGGAGTTGAACGCACCCAGCGCCTCGGCTTGGGCAATTTCCACGATGCCACGCAGTTGGGCTGGGTCTTCCACCAAACGGATGCCACGCCCACCCCCACCGGCGCTCGCCTTGACGACCAGTGGAAAGCCGATTTCGGCGGCGATCGCCTCTAAATCGTCGCCCTCCTGCAGGGCGGACTCGGTGCCGGGAAGGGTTGGTACGCCGGCATCGATGGCAGCTCGGCGGGCCCGGGATTTGTCACCCATGAGTTCGATAGATTGCGGCGACGGGCCGACCCAGGTCAGCCCCGACTCGATAACCTTTCGCGCGAACTCTGCGTTCTCCGAGAGAAAACCGTAGCCGGGGTGCACGGAGTCAGCGCCGCTGTCGAGTGCTGCCTTCAGTATCGCTTCGTGGTTGAGGTAGCTGAGGCCGGCCGGTGCCGGACCGATAATAATGACCTCATCGGCGAGGTCAGCGGCAAAGGACGATTTATCAGCCTCGCTCACCACCGCCACGGTGGTGATGCCCATTTCTCGGGCGGTGCGAATGATGCGAACGGCTATTTCGCCGCGGTTAGCAATAAGAAGTTTCTGCATGGAGTCTTCCAGTGAGTCGAGTGAAACGTTGGAAAGGCGGGTGGATGCCGGGGGGGGGCAGGGAGGGACTACTACGTGTATACGTGATTGCTACGACGTGATGGCTATAACATCACCGGGGTTGACGACTCCGAAATCTTCAATTTCGAATCTTTCCAACTTGCCATCGAATTCGGCTCGTACCTCGCTGAACTGCTTCATGATCTCGACGAGACCAACGGTCTGTCCGGCTGACACCGTGTCGCCTTCGTTCACGTAGGGCTCCTTGCCTGGGCCGGGCTTGCGATAAAAAATGCCGGGAAGCGGAGAAATGATCTGGTGGCTCATAGGTTCACTTTCGTCGGAAGGTCGACGTGAATTCACGCCATGTGGGTGAAAAGTTCTCGGCACAGCTGTTGCTTTATAGGTTGCGGCCGAGCGCTCCCGCGACCGCCCTGGCAACAGCAGGCGAGTTCGGTGCGTCTGAATGCACGCAAATACTACCGAAATCAATGTTAAGAACGGTGCCGTCTTCGGCCAGGACTGTACCGTCCTCGAGCACGCGTCGCACACGTTCACACGCCCGGTCCGGGTCGGTCTGTTCCGGGCGCCGCAGAATGATGAGACCACCAGCGGCGTTGTAGTCGAGATCCACATACAACTCGCCCACAAATTTCGCGCCACTGCTGTCGGCAACGCGCTGGTGCGCACTCCCGGCGATGCCGAACAGCGGCACATCGTACGACTTGGCAACGTTGACGGCACCCTGCATCAGGGCATCGTCGCGCGCCAGCATGCCAAACAGCGAACCGTGCGGCTTGATGTGATTCAGCGGCAGGTCGTACTTACCGAGGAAGGCCACGAGTGCTCCTACCTGGTAGCGAATAAGAGACTCCACCTCATCCGGCGTCAGTTTCATCTCTCGGCGTCCGAACCCGACCAGGTCGGGCAATCCGGGATGGGCCCCCACACGCACGCCGTGCTCCTTGGCGAGCGCCACCGTCGTATCCATCACGTCGGGGTCTCCGGAGTGAAAGCCGCAGGCGACGTTGGCAATGTCGATCAGGCTCATCAGTGGCTCGTCATTGCCAAAACTGTGAATGCCGAGGGACTCGCCCATGTCGGAATTAATCGTAATGTTCGAGTTGGTACGCACGTCGTCCATGTGTCCACGGTACGGGGCACGCGCGCTCCCGCCCAGTAGGCAGTTGCACTAAGGTTGCAGAAAACTTTGTGCACAAGACCGAAAGTAGGGCGCCGCCCATGCGCGTAGTCGACTTGATTCTGGAACGTTCCCTACAACTTCTGTTGCAATCCCCCGCTTCGGAGGCGAGTTTGGCGATAGAGGTGAGCGGATGTGCGCCAACCGAGCTGATGGATCCCACACCATTTCTCGATCCATTCTCCCTCCTGCTCACCAGCGGAATCGGCATGAACTTCTCTGATGAACTCACCTGGGATGCGTTTGTGGAACGTTTGGTCGCTGTCCCCGTGTGTGCCATCGTCTTCGCCACCGGAATGGCCCATCGCGTGCTTCCGCCCGGGTTGATCGCGGCCTGCACCCACCACGATGTTCCTCTTCTTGAAGTACCGGCGGCCGTTCCTCCGCTCCAGGTCAACCGCTACATCGAAAGTGTCATGCAGGCCGAGCGCCTCGCGGTGGTCAACCGCGGCTGGACCCTGGCCGACGAGTGTGCTCGCTTAGCCAATCAAGATGCCGAGGTCGTCACCCTGCTCGCTACCGTCTACAACGTCATCCAGTCGCCCCTGGCCGTTTACGATGCCTATGGCATGGTTATCGCGCAGTATCCTGCCCTGGCCACCTGGACGTCGGGCGTACGCACCAAACCACAGGTCGGAATCCTCAATATTCCGTTGCCGATGGGCCTGAATAATCCGTGCCGGCTTGCCATCAGGGAGACGCATGGTGAGCAACCACTCGCTTCGCTCCTTGGTCCGGTCGCGTCCATTATTGCTCTGCAGCTCAACCGCTCGGTCACGGTAGATGCCAGCCGCCAGCAGGAAATCAAGAGTTTTGTGCTCGCCTGCGAATCGTGGGAGGAAGCAAGCCATCTTGAGGTTCGCAAGGCATTTCAAGACATTGGACTGGATCCGCGGGTGGAGACATCCGTTTTGGTTGCTGACATGGGCGGTGAATTTGCCTCGACGTCGTGGCAATTACGCGTTGCCCTGCACGAGAAATTTCACACCGTGCGCGTCACCGAGTTCGCCGACCGCCTTGTGGCCCTCACGCAGAACCCGCGCGATGACTTTGCCGGAGTGGCCGAGCGGTTACTGCACATTCATGATCGGCAACCTCTGGTCCTGAAAAGTGCCACCCCGAGCCTGTTCGAGTTGCGCTTGTCGGTCGTGCACCTGCTGCAGCTGGTTCAACACGCCGATCGCCCGCAGCTCGCGCCGGAGTTGGGCCTTTCCGCTGTGGTGACCGCCACCGCCGGCCGCGGCGCCAGGGAGGCAGCACGCAAGCTGCTCGCGCCCCTCCTCGAGCACGACCAGAAACGTACTGGTCCCCTTCTAGAAACGCTGCGCGCCTATCTCGACAATGATGCTCAGCCTTCAAAAACCTGTGCCGCCCTGTTCATTCATCGCAATTCCTTAAACTACCGGCTGCGCAAAATAGAAGCTCTGCTCCGGTTGAACCTGAATTCGGTCGAGGGTCAGGCCACCTGCTTGTTTGCCCTGCGCCTGGTCGCCGTGAGCGAAACCTACGTGAACGAAACCTAAGCGGTCACGTCAAACGGCGTGGAAGCGCCGAAGCACTTCCACGCCGCTGGCGTGAAATGGATTACGCGGCAGAGGTGACCAAGGCGGTCTTTGACGACGTCGAGTTCCACAGCGTTGCATACACAGCGGATGCCACCACAGCGGTCAGGATCGGACCCCACGTGGCGCCAACCCCGGCAAGATCGGCGTTGAACAGACCCAATTGCAGCATGATGATGCCGGCCAGTGTGGCAACGATCCACGCGATCAGGCCCGAGTTGTTGAATCTGCGGTAGTGCACGTCCTCCAGCATGCCGTGCTCCTGCGCCCGTCCCCGGGTGATGAGGATGTGCGTCATGGCGATAGCAACCCACGCAGTGACGAGGACCCCCTGCCAGGCAAGTGCCAGCAAAATGTATTTGACGATGGGCAGGAGCATCAGGAGAAAGATGATTACTGACGAGGTCAAGACCCAGACCAGGTTGGGCATCTTAATGCGGAACACCCGCTCGCCGAACGATTTCAGGTTGGCCGCGCCCAGGTAGTAGTTGGCCGTGTTGATGCGGGTTTGGGAAACAAAGACCACGATGAGTCCGAGAATTCCCATCATCGACACGATGCCGCCAGCAATCCCCGTCTCCGAGGCCTCCAGCCCGGGAATGGTGAAGGTGAGGAAGATGCCGACAAGGGCGCTGAAGCCGTACGCTAGAAGGTAGAACACCCAGCCGAAGCTCCAGCGTTGGTGAAATTTGGTGTCTTTGCGCTTGCCGAGAGAGGCGTAGTCGATGGTGAACATCATCATGATCCAGACGCCCATGTACGCGGCGAAGGTGGCGAGCCAGCCCGGTCCGCCCATGGTGACGGCCAGCCCGGTATCTGGCTGCTGGGTGAGCCAGGTGCTGCTGAACCCGTACTGCACACCCGCCCACACGACGGCGGCGACGAGGCCACCGATGTACACCGGGAGCAGCACACCGTTGAGCTTATCGAGGAACCGGCGTGCACCGCCCAGAATGAGCGGTGTGGAATATGCCACGACGATGAGGTACCACATCCACATCTCGCCCCCGAAGGCTACCTGGAAGGCGTAGGCCACAATCGACCCCTCGAATACGGCGTAGTAGATAGCGACCAGGGCGAAGATAATGGTGGCGATGGCCGACCCGGCGGTACCGAGAATGGTGCGTGAAAACAGCGCTACGGTGGTGCGATTATTGATGGCGTATTTTGACAACACGCGGTTGATCAGGCCGTAGGCCACGATTGTCAGGGCCAGGCCGATCAGCGCATCCTTGGTGCCATAGGCCACGGCCAGGGCAGCTCCGATGTAAACGAAGAACATGGCACTCGCGACGCCGTACCAGGCCATCGACAGCGAGCCCTTGGTCATCTGGTCTTCGTCGTTACCCTCACGGTAGAGGGCGTCGGTCGCCTCAACCGTGTTATTGCTGCCGGTCAAATTCACGTTCACTGTGTACCTCCACTAGGGCCGGTGACGACCGGCAAAATGTTTCGTGATTGGTGACGCCAACTACTCTGATTGACTACCGGAGCGACCGCGTCGTTGTGGTCGCCGCCGCTTTTGAAATCCGTGGCCGATTGGCATTCTGCAAGTATGTGAAGCCCCTGTGGATTGCGGCCAGTAGGCAAGTGCCAGAGAATATGCCCCGAAGTTGTGCAGATGCACTGGCACGTGCCGTACTCGTGAAACCGGCTGTGCGGCTCTATACCTGTGTTGCTGCCTAGACGACCGGAAGCCAGTGGGAAGAGGAACGACGTTCCATCAGTGCTCGGTGCTCTTGGGTGGTCTGCGCAAACAGCTCGCCCGTGCCCCAGTCGAGGATTACTCCGTAGCGACGAATCACGTCGAGCATGTCGAGATCACCGCTGATATACCGCGCCGACACCTGCTCCGGGTCTTCCGCCAGCCAGCCCAGGCGCTGTTGCGCGATGTCCCGGCGAAGTGCAACACTCGCCTCCTCATCAACCACGTAGTCGTCCAGGTCGGGATCGATTGCCGTGATGACGACGCCGTAGTCTTTCGCCGCACGCCCGAGCGAGACGTAGCCGTCAATGACATCATCGAGAACCTCAGGGTAACTGCGTTCGAGCGGGTCCCCGTAGCCACCGCCGCCAGCCGACGGCCGCACGAACGAGTCGCCCGACTGCACGGGAACGGAGGAGAAATTGGAACCGAGAAAGCGTTCCCCAACTGTGCCCTTATTTAGCCAGACTCCGTGCGGAATCGACGGCAGGCCACCCTCGATCCCCCAGGTAATGGAACGCGCACGGTCACAGCAGTAACTCATGACGGCGTTCTGGGCGTCGGTGAGCATGCCGCCCTTTTCGATACCGACACCGCCGCGAAAACGACCGGGGCCGCCTGAGTCCATGCCGATCTGGTGCATTGAAGTCAGCACCGGCGACAGGCGTTCCTGGCCCTCCACCGGCTGAACGGCGAGCCCAGCACCGAAGACGGGAGCGGTAGCGCCGCTGCCGTCCTTACTCGCGCGACCACCCCAGCCACCGGCCATCCAGTCGTACCACATGAAGTACGGGCTCTCCTCGGTGCGACCGTCTTTACCGCCGACCAGGAGATACTCAAGGTTGAAGGCACAGGCCATTGCCCGCTCGGGCATAATCTTCGACCAAATCTCAAAGATTCCGTTCATGAGCTTCTCATATGGGCCGGAGCAGAATCCGGTCACCGCGTTCGGCCAGCCGGCGTTCACGACCGTTCCCTCCGGTCCGATGTCGGCGGTGACCGCGGCGTAGAAGCCGGAGTTGAGCGGAACATCCGGAAAGAAGGTTTTCGTTCCGGCATAGATGGCCGAGAACGTCGTGCCGTAGCCGGAGTTGAGGAACGTCGCCACGACGGGAGCTGAACCGGCGAGATCGTAGTGAATACCGTTGTCATCAATGGTCAGCTTGATTTTGATCGGCACCAGTCCCTCGTCTTTACCGGGGTCGTTGTCCATGTAGTCCGTGGTTTCCCACACACCGTGGGGCAGCGTTTCCAGGCGGCGTCGAACCGTGCGTTCCACATAGTCCTGGGTCTCCTGCATGGCGTGCTGCACGGTTGCCTTGGAGTAGCGGTCGACGAGCCGAAGAACTTCACGTTCGCACACGGCGGTGGCTTCAGACTGCGCGTGTAAATCGCCCATTGCTTGGCGCGGCGCCCGGGTATTCGAGACCAGCAGTTGGGCAACGTCGTGCAGAAACTTACCGCGGCTCCAGATGCGCACCGGGGTGATGCGCAGTCCCTCCCCGAAGTGTTCCTTGGCATTCACGTCGAACGAACCGGGAACGTTGCCACCGATGTCGGCCCAGTGGCCCTTGTTTTGAGCGAAGGCGATGACCTCGCCATCGGAGAAGATCGGGCGAATGAAGCTCACGTCGTTGAAGTGGGTTCCACCACGATACGGGTCATTGATAGCGAAAACATCGCCAGGGTTGATGTCCGTTCCGAATTCCTCAAGCACCGCCTTGCACTGAAAGTGCAGGGTTCCCACGTGCACGGCAATATCACCGCTGCCCTGCATCACAGTATTTCCGGCGGCATCGCACAGTGCCGATGAGAAGTCCCGGGAATAGATGACGAAGGAGTAGCAGGTGCGAAGAATCTGCTCACTCATCAGGTCGACGCTCGTAGCGAATGCGTTTTTGAGCACTTCAAAGGTCACCGGATCCAGGGTCCCGGTGGGCTCCGGCACGGTCGTGGTGGCGACTGTTTCAGACATCAGATCTCCTTCAGGTGGATGAGGATATTCATCCACTCGTCTATTACGGCGGTGGTGTGAGGCGGAATCACGGTGGTGGAATCGAATTGATCGACAATGGCCGGGCCGCTAAACATGGCGCCGGCGGGCATGTTGTCTCGCTCAAACACCGGGGTGTCAATCCATCCCAGCTCCCCGAAGTACACCGGACGAATTTCGCGAGGTGTTCCCGGATCGGCGTTGAGTTCCACGGCCGGTTTAAAAGACGGTTTGGGAGTTTTTCCAATGGCGGTGAGGTGCAGCTGATAGACCTCCACCGGCTGGTCTTTCTGACTGAACGCGAATTCACGTTCGTGTTGCTCGTGAAAAGTTTCCACTGCTTCGGCCAAAGCACTGGGGCCCGAACCGATGCCGACCGACAGGGAACGCCACTGGCCCAGATAGCGCATGGAGATCTGCCGCTGCAACAGGGCGTTCTCGTCCGCGACGCGCTCCTGGCGCAGGCGTGCCATGGCCTCGCTTTCCAGCGACGTGTACAGACCTTCTAACTCATCGGTGTCGGCATCGGCGGCGATCCCCGTGAACATGGTGGACAGGTCGTGACGAATGTCGACGAGCAAGCAGCCCAAAGCGGATGCCACACCCGGGTTAGGCGGAATGATCACCGTAGGAATGTTCAGCTCCCTGGCCACCTCCGCCCCGTGCAGGGCTCCGGCCCCACCAAAGGCAACGAGTGCAAAATCGCGGGGGTCGTGCCCGCGACGGATGGAGACCAGCCGCACGGCATCCGCCATGTTGGCGTTGGCTACCTGAATCACTGCGTGTGCCGCCTCGGCGTCAGACATGTTCAGCGGGCCTCCGATGACACTCTTGATAGCCGTCGTTGCCAGATCCTTATTCAGGTTCTTCGCACCTCCGGCCAGCGACGTGCCCAAGCGACCGAGCACCACGTTGGCATCGGAGTTCGTGGGTTGGTCACCGCCGGTGTCGTAGCAGGCGGGGCCGGGATCGGCACCAGCGGACTGCGGCCCGTTTCGGAGGGAGCCGGCAATGTCGATGTAGGCGAGGGAGCCGCCGCCAGCTCCGATCGTGAGCACATCAATGCTGGGGAAAATGATGGGGTGGCCATACTCCACCTCCCACTCCTTGGTTATACGCAGTTCCCCGTTGCTCACCAGGGCAATATCGGTTGAGGTGCCGCCCATATCGAGGCCGACAGCATTTTCGTAGCCGCACTGCTGGGCCACGTGCTTGGCCGCGATTGCACCGGCCGCAATTCCCGAGGCCGCGAGGCGCACCGGGTACCGCTCGACCATGCGGGGTGTCATTGATCCACCGCCCGAATGCAGCACGAGCAGGTCGCCCTTGTAACCGCCGGCTTTGAGCTGGTCGGAGAGCCGATTGACATAGCCGGATACCAGCGGGGCAAGGACGGCGTTGGCGACGGTGGTGTTGAATCGGTCGTGCTCAAAAATCTCGGGCAGAATTTCAGCGGATGTCGACACGGTCGCGTTGGGCAGTTCTTCCTCGAGAATTTCCCGCATCCGAACTTCATTCTGTGGATTCGCGTAGGAGTTCATAAAGCACACCGCCACGGTGTTCACATTGCGTTTACGCAACAGCTGCGCAACACGGCGGGCATCCGCTTCATCGAGGGGCAGGACGGTGTTGCCGGCATAGTCGATTCGTTCCGACACTTCAAAACGGTCTCGACGTCGAATGTAGGGACCGGATACATCTTTGTAGGCGTCCCACAGGTCATCTTTGGTGCCATCGCGAATTTCGATGACGTCGCGAAAACCCCGGGTGGTCACCATGGCTGCGGGTGGAAAATTTCGGGTGATCAGCGCGTTGGTGGCCACGGTCGTTCCGTGGGAGAACAGCGTGACGTTGGCGAGGTCGATGTTGGCCCTGGCAACACCGTTCATGACGGCGACCAGCGGGTCATGCGGCGTCGATGGGACTTTGGTTACCCGGATCTTGTGCGATTCCTCGTCAAATATACAAACGTCGGTAAATGTGCCGCCGACATCGACGGCAACTCGGACTTGCGACATTGGTTGTCCTCCGGACTGTTTCAGGTTGTGGTCAAGTATGGGTACGCTTTTCGGCTCAGTCACTGGAGACTGTGCAAGTCTTCCGGCATTTTTTTGGATAAACTCCAAAGCATCGCTACTTCTGCCGCACGTCGTCGTCTGGACCACACCGACGGCTCGATCGAACGCTGAAAGATTTGGAGTCAACGTGGCAATCACCCTCGGCGAAGTCGTCAGTCAAGCGAGCCTCGGACTAATCGCCATCGTGCCAGGTGACGGGCGCAGCGCTGTTCTCGGCGCGCGAACGAGCGAACTCGGCGACCCTGGGCGCTGGGTTGAACCGGGTACGATCATGCTCACTACCGGGCTCCTCTTCATCGGCCATGAACGTGACGAAGGCCAGGCACTGTCATTGATCAGGAACATGCGTGAGGCGAAGACCACCGCGATGTTTTTCGGGGTGGGTGTGCATTTCGATGAGGTGCCACCGGCGCTGGTCGTGGCTGCGCGAGCAGAAAATTTTCCCCTCTATACCGTGGCCGCCGACGTGCCATTTTATGCCATTGAGAATTTTGTTAACCAATCCAAACTCTCCGCGGATGCTTACCTGCTCCGGCGGGCGGGATGGTTTATGAACGAACTTCTGCAAAGCATGTCGGCAGACCAGCCAATCGAGGCGCTGATCGCGAAGCTGGCTTCTTCCTGTCGTGGCTCAGCCGTGCTCTACGAGGACTCTGGACGCGTCGTCGCCTCGGCGGGCGAGGGCCCCATCCGCCTTATGTGGACGGAAATGCAGCGGTCGGGAGGGGTGCAAGACCGATTCACCGTTGGCCGTTGGGATGCCATTGGAAAGTCGCTGGTGCTGCGGGGAAAGACCTACCGTCTTGTTCTGGCCAGCCGCAATTCCACCATGCTTGATGACCTCGGCGATGTTCTTCTGCAGACTACGCAACGCCTCTTGGGCGCCATTAATGGCATCACGCAAATAGGGCTGTCACGCGAACTGTATGAAAATGCGCAGTTGCTGGTCGCTTTGCAAGATGGAATCTCTCCATCGCGCGAACACCGCTATTGGAATCGCATGAACCCGTTTCGATTCACCGCCTACGAGCCCCTGAGGGCCGTAGCTATTTCGACCCCCTCTGGTGATCCCGCCCCCAAGCACCTCATCGAAGGATTGCTGCAAGAAGCGGCGTTAGTGGGCCTCGGCCTGCTTCTCGATGAGAATGGCGGGGGGTCACGAACCATGGCCAGCATTCATGCTTTGGTGTCCAATTCGGCCGTCCTGCCTGAGTGGCTCAACCTCGCCGGTTCTGAACTCGTCGTCGGCGCCTCGGAACCCTTCAGCGAACTGGCCAGCACTCCTATGGCCTTTCGAGAGGCCGAAACGGCGCTCGAAATTGCCCGGCGCCGCGCGACCCAGACCGACCGGCATCCGGGAGCGCAACGCAGCGTGGTGCGCCTCGACGAAGTAGACCTCGCCAGTTGGCTGTTGGCTCGTCGTGAGGCGCCTCAGCTTGAAGACAAACTTCGCAAGTTCATCGCCACCCTCAATTTGGATAGCGACCTCATTGGCACCCTGATCGTGTATCTCGGCCTGGATCAGGACGTCGGGCGAAGTGCCCGGCATCTTTTTGTACATGCCAATACGATTCGGTATCGGCTACATAAGTGCGAGGAATTACTCGGGAAACCGATCAGCGATACCGCCACCGTCGCTAACCTGTACCTGGCCTTTCAGGACCAAATATTGGCCCTCCAAGACCGCCTAGAATATCAAGGCGAGTAAATCAGGCGAGTTTTTCGACCTCGACGAAGACGACCGTGCGGGTGCCGCGGTTTTCCACGGTGTGCTCGGCACCGGAGGGGCGCGTGTAGCTTTCTCCAATGCGAATGTCGGCGACGATCTCGGACCCGTCGGCGTTGATCACGTGCATGGTTTCATTCACGAGAGGCACGACCACATATTCATGTTCATGTACGTGCATGGGAATGGCATCGCCCGGTTCAATCGTCCACTTGGTGGAACGAAAAATTCCGTTGTCAATTTGCGTTGTGCTGGACGCCATTGTTTTGTCCTATCGTTTGATTGATATGCAAGCGATCCTATCGACTCCTCCGCGGCGGTCCCTGCCGTCTGCCCGTCGCGTGCGCCACCTCTCGGCCACCAGAATTGGGTTTCTTGCCGAGCGAAATAGACGACCACCTGCCCCGTAAATTCGTCACAGTAACCACGGCGCGGTACAGAATTGTTATCAACTTGGCACTTTTTGCGTAGTTTTCGTCTTTTCGGGCGGCTTTTTTTGATAAAACGTGTGCACATCGAGACCGGACTTGCTACATTTGCCGTACCGATCCTTCAAACGAGTAAAGCGTCGGATCTACACAGCCAGCCTCAAAGGGTTCACAACGGAGTGAGAGAAGAAGGTTCAGCATGCGAAATCACAAACTGAAGCGACAGCTAAGCGTGGTAGCTCTTGGCGGAGTAGCCACCCTGCTCCTGGCCGGTTGCGCTGGCGGAAACGACGCCGCACCGGTGGCGGATCGAGATCTCGCTGCCCCGGTAGCAGGCGTCATAGCGGACGGAGTCTTTGACGGTGTCACGCTCACCTACGCGGCCTCCGGCGGTATCTTTCAAGATGGCCAGCGTGATGCGGCGTGGGATCCGTTCGCAAAAATCTCCGGCGCCAACTTTCTGCAGGACGCTTTCGACGCCGGCAAGCTCAAGGCCATGGTCGATAGCGGTAACGTCACCTGGGACATCACCAACGCGACCCAGTTCGACACGGCGCGCGGCTGCGGAACGCTCTACGAGGAGTACGACTACTCACAGGTAGATATTTCAAAGGTTCCCGAGGGAACCATCACCGACAAGTGCATGGTGCCCAACATTCTTTATGGCCTCGTCGTGGCGTACAACACCGACGCGTTTGGTGATAACCCCCCCACGAGCGCCGCCGACTTCTTCGACACCAAGAAGTTTCCGGGCAAGCGCACGGTCAGCCAGTCTCCGTACGTAGACCCGCAAACAGTAGAGTTCGCCCTGGCGGCAGAAGGCAAGGACGTCAACGACGTCACCGTTGACGACATCGACGTGGCCTTCGACAAATACCGCGCCCTCGGTGACGACGTTATCGGCTGGACATCGGGCGCTCAGGCCCAGCAGCAGTTGGAATCGGGCGAGGCCGTTATGGGCTTGGTATGGTCGGGCCGTGGCTACGGCGCGGCTGCCGCTGGCGCACCGGTGGCTCCCATGTGGGACGAGTGGATGATCATGGTCGATTCGACCGCCGTTCCCAAGGGTGTCAAAGACCCGCAGGCGGCCTTCGCTGCCGTTAATTTTTACCTCGGCGCGGAACAGCAGGCACGCATGACCGAGCTCACCTCGTACGGCCCGGTGAACGTTGATGCAAAGCCGAAGGTTGACGCGACGTTGGAGACCTGGCTGACGACTGAACACCTGAAGACCGGAATCGCTCCGAACATCGACTTCTGGGTGGAAAATTACGACGCCCTGTCGACCGCATGGGCCAGCTGGGTTACCGGAAGCTAGACGGCATGGCTGATACAACGACCACCCACGCCCGGAGCAAACGCTCCGCTCCGGGCGGTGACACAGCGAAGCAGGTTCGAGAGCCAAAGAGTTGGCGCCCGTTTCTGCTGCTGATTCCAGCGTTCGTGGTCGTCTCGTTCTTCTTTCTGGCACCGCTGATTGATGTGTTCTACCGAAGCATCAGCGATCCAACGCTGGGCGTTCAGAACTACGTATGGCTGTTCACCACTCCTACCAACATGGTGGTGGCCTTTCGCACCTTCGCCACGTCTCTACTCGTAACGATCGTCTGCCTGCTCATCGCGTATCCATATGCGTACCTGATGACAGTGGTCAGTGATCGCACCCGAAATATGCTGCAGCTTTTTATTATGCTGCCGCTATGGACCAGCATTTTGGTGCGAACACTGGCGTGGCTGGTTCTCCTGCAAGACACCGGCCCGATAAACGGCATCCTGGAGGCGGTGTTTGGAATCGGGCCGCTGCCGCTCATTCGAAGCACATTTGGCGTGGCCCTGGGTATGTCCCAGGTGCTCCTGCCCTTCATGGTGCTGCCGATCTATTCGGCGCTGGCCAAGATCGACAAACGGTTACTGCCCGCGGCGGCAAACCTGGGGGCTCGGCCTGTAACGGCCTTCTTCACGGTGTACCTGCCGCTGTCAAGGCCGGGGATATTTGCCGGATCCGTCACGGTTTTCATTCTGGGGCTGGGCTTTTACATCATTCCTGCGCTGCTCGGTTCGTCAAAGGAAATCATGATGTCTGCACTGATGTACCAGCAAATCAGCGGTTTTCTCTTGTGGGGACACGGCACGGCTCTGGGCATATTTATGCTCGCTACGACCATTGTGGTTTTGGCGCTTTTGGGTCGCGCCTCTAAGGGAACAAACCTATTCGCGGGGCGTGGAAAATGACGCTCAAACGCGCGCTGGGTGCGCTGGCTGTTCTCACCGTTCTCTGGTTGCTCCTGCCTACGCTGGTCATCATTCCCATGTCGTTCAACTCTGCGGCGTCGTTCAACTTTCCCCCGCAGGGGTTCTCCCTGCAGTGGTACGAGAACTTCTTCACCGACCCGTCTTGGTTACGAGCATTGGGTTCCTCCCTTCAGGTGGCGCTCATCACCATGGTGGTGGCAACGGCACTGGGAATCATGGCGGCCATCGGCCTGTCTAAGGTGAAATTTCGCGGAAAGGCTTTGCTGGAGAGTTACTTTCTCACACCATTAATCGTTCCGGGCATTGTTATCGCTATCGGGCTGTACTCACTCTTTTTGCGATTCAACCTGCTCGGCACCCTTCCCGGGTTCGTGCTCGCCCACACCGTGGTGGCCCTGCCGCTGGTCATCATCAACGTGACGGCTTCGCTGCAGGGCGTCGACCCCAAATTGGAGCAGGCCTCGGCCACCCTGGGCGCCGGGCGGCTCCGCACGTTTTTCAGCATCACCCTTCCCCTCATCATGCCGGGGGTGACAGCGGGAGCACTTTTCGCGTTCGTCACCTCCTTCGATGAAATTATCCTGTCGCTGTTTATTCAAAGTCCCCAGTTGCAGACGTTGCCGGTGAAGATTTATAACAGCGTGACGCAAGCCAGTGATCCCACCGTCGCTGCCGTTGCCGTCATCGCTATGCTCACGTCTGTGCTGGTCATGCTCACCGCACAATTTGCTACCCGCAAGAGAAAGCGAGCTTCGGTATGAGACCGGAAAATACAACCTCCGCCGTGGATCAAAACGAACAAGAACTCCGGCAACTGCACCTCAATACCGAGGTCATAAGCGTGATCAACGACGCGGGCATCAGCCTTCGCGATGTCACGAAACGCTATGGCAACAAGGCTGTCGTCGACAACATCAATCTCGTTATTGAGCCAGGCGAATTCATGACCTTTCTCGGTCCGTCTGGCTCTGGCAAAACCACAACACTGAATATGATTGCCGGTTTCGTGTCGGCCACGGAAGGCCTGCTGCATATCTACGGTAAGCCCGTCGCCAAGCTGCCCGCCCATAAGCGTGACATCGGCATGGTTTTTCAGAACTACGCTCTGTTCCCGCACAAGACCGTTGCCGAGAATATCGCTTACCCGTTGGACCGTCGCAAGATCGCGAAGGCAGAGCAGAAAATTATGATCGCCGGCGCGCTCGAAATGGTGCGCATGGGAGAATTCGGCGATCGCTTTCCGACCGAGCTATCGGGCGGCCAACAACAGCGGGTTGCTCTGGCTCGGGCGCTCGTCTACAAGCCTCGCGTCTTACTCATGGATGAGCCGCTCGGTGCCCTCGACAAGAAGCTGCGAGAATGGCTTCAAAAGGAGATCAAGCGCATTCACCGCGAGGTGGGGTCGACGTTTGTGTACGTAACGCACGACCAGGAAGAAGCACTGTCGCTGTCTGACCGAATAGCGGTCTTCAATAATGGACGCATTGAGCAGGTTGGCTCTCCGGCAGACCTGTATGAAAAGCCCGAGACACTCTTTGTCGGCCGTTTTCTTGGCGAGTCCACGGTACTGTCCGGTGCCATGGTCAGCAGCGCTAACGGTGAAACCGTGTTGGATATCTCCGGACACGCAATTCGCGTTCCCGGCAGGCTCGACTCGGATTCTCTGGCCATACTCATTCGTCCAGAAAACATCACGCTCTGTGACGAAGGCACCGCACCCGCAACCCTCGACAGCAATACCCTGCCGGTCACCGTGCTGGATGCCAACTATCTCGGTTCGTCCTGGCGCTGTGAGGTAGAGCTGCCAGACGGTAGCACGGGCACTGTGCGTGCGGCTCAGGCCTCCGGGGTGCGCGAACCCGGTAGTCGAGCCTGGATGAGATGGAATGTTGAGTGCGGAGTTCTTCTCGAGGACACCGGCGACGAGGGTGCCTCGCTCACCTAGTCCGCGACGAAGGATAACCGCAGTGGATGCTGCCAGGCCCCGGTGGGGCCTGGCAGTTCTATTTGGTCAAGGAGCCCGACACCAGGTGCGCCTCGCGCAGTCCACTCTCGATGGCACCGTCGATGAAACCACCCCACAGGTCGGCGGTGTCGCAGCCGGCGAAGTGCAGCACGCCATCCGCTTGCTGCAGTTCGCGAAGATCACGAGTCAGCTGGCCCGGGCGATGCGTCATCCAGGTATTCTGCGAGAGCGGATCCTTCATCCAGTCATGCGCTGCCACCCCGATCACCTCGAGGTCGTCCCGCCACACTCGAAGCGCGTCCTGAACCTGCTCAACACTCGTGAGATCAAGAGCACTGTGGTCGGCGCCAAAGCCAACCAAAATCGTGTGGTCCTCCTCCACGAACTCACTCTTCAGTACGGAGATTGCGTGGTGCCCGGAAGCGTAGGCGAAGAACCGCGGCAGGCGACCGCGCACCTTGATCCACACCTTGAACCCCTGGGATGCCACGCGCTCACGGTTAGAGCGCACCCACGCTTCTGGAAGGGCGGGAGTGACTGTAATAGTGTTCACGGCGTTGATCGGGAGAGTCATGACGACTCGTTGGGCCCGTAATTGGTGTCCATCGGCGAGGGTGACGACAGCCCCGGTGTCATCATGGTCGATAGCCGTCACGGTTGATTCCAGCCGAATATCACCGCGCACATCCGCGGCGATGGCAGCGGTGAAGGCAGACATTCCACCAACGACGCGGTAGGTTGCAGACGCTTCGTGCATGAGCGGCCAGTGCCCGCCGACCGCACTCGCCCAGCGCAGCGCGCTCGAAAGCCCCACCTCGTTCAACGGAGCATTCACGTGTCCCACCCACACTGATTCGTTCGCCGAACGTGCTTCGTCATCCAGCTCGAGGTCATCCAACCGCTGCTGAAGCGACTGCTGGTCTTGTTCATGGATTCCCCCGACCGTGGGATCGACGGCCCGAGGAATCATCATCAACGCATCCGCTACTATTTGGCGCTGTCCGTCATCGATGAGGTCCGTAAATTCCGCGAGGGTACCCTTGCGAAGCGCCGCACCGGAGCCAAGCCAATACGCTTCCTCGGCCATGGGACTGCGCACTATCTCTCGGCCGTACCTGGTCATTTCTGCCCAGACGTGCGGTTGTACCCAATGCACCCAGGTGCCACCGAGTTCGAGGTCGTGGCCGAGGGCAGGTGCCGTCCAGGTTCGACCGCCGACGCGATCGCGTGCCTCGAGCACGACCACGTTGTGGCCCGACCGGCCAAGTTCTCGTGCGGCCACCAGTCCGGCGAATCCGGCTCCAATAACGACGACGTCTGTAGTTTCCACGGTATAGCTCCTGACGTATTTAGGCGATGGCCGCAACGGCCGCAATGGCACTGGCAGCTCGGTACCCGGACTCGACCGCGCCATTGAGCGACTGTTGAAGTCCGGTGTGTTCGCCGGCGATGGCGACCAAGCCCGCCGCAGTGTCGAACGCCGAAGCGTCTTCGGGGCGCCAGGCGAGGGTGGGCGCCGAGTAGCAGCCCCCGGTCCACTCGTCGTTGGTCCAGTCGGTCAATAGCACGTCTCCATCAATGACCAGTTCCGGGCGCATCCGCCGAAGTTCGGCTACCCAACGGTCAGCTCCGTTTGCTGTCTCCAGCGCAGCGAGCGTGCTGTGCCCCCCGGCAAAGCAGGAGAGCGCCGGGATGCGCCCTTCACCATCGACCGACATTGACCGCCATGACCACCAGGCGTGATCGGCATTCTGGAGCGCCATATCGGCGTCGACGGCCGATAGCGGAACACCAAGTTTCGCCGCCGTGCCCATCGACCGGTGTTTAAGGGCCGCCCGCTGCGCTGCTGGAAGCTCAAACCCCAGCCTGAGGGTGCGCAGGATGGGGAGCGGTACGGCCAGCACGGCGGCGTCGCCATCGATGGTACTGCCGTCGAGCAGGGTCACTTGAACACCTGTCTTTGACTGGTCAATCGCCCTGATCGGAGATTCCAGCCGCACGACCGGCCCGAGCAATCGGGCAAGTTCGATGGCGAGCGATTGGTTGCCCCCGAGAAAGCGGCCGCCATCCTCGACGTAACCTCCCGCGGCTGAGGACTCGTGCATCAGCGCCGCTTCTGCACTGATCAAGGCAGCATCGCCAGCCAGCGACGTGGACATTCTGCGATAGGCCGGATGAGCGTGAAAATTTGCCCCAACGGTTGCCCGGAAAACGTCGTCGACGGAAGCGTTCAGCACACCATCGGCGAGCATCTCGGAGAGCGTGGCAAGGAGTCGATCGGTGACGGCGTTGAGTTCATCGAGGCTGAGATGAGTGCCGTTGACCGTTCTCCGTGCGTATCGCACGTTGTGCGTAAGTATCGGTACCCGCACCTCTGCTGACAGGTGTCGAATGGCGAACTCTGTGGGAAAGACATACTCGCCACCACGCTCGGTGAGCTGACCGTTGTCCAGAATCTCGGACCAGGTGCGGCCACCGACCCTGTTACGGGCTTCCAGCACCACCGGGTCATGCCCCTGCTGACGAATTTTCCACGCCGCGGTCAGCCCCGCGAGCCCGGCACCAACAACAATGACCTTCATGATTTCCCATCGGTACGCTGCACGAGGCGCGGCTGCCTAACCGGGAGCAGATGAACCTCATTGTTGAAACTATTTCACAAAAAATTGACGGTTATTATGTGAGATCGTATCTAAAAAACAGCTTATTTGATACAAAATCCCCAGAATTAGGGCAAGAAAGGGCGAATATGCACGCGGGTATGGCAGAATACCGTAACCCTGATTGTGAAACGAGGCAAGAGTGACCGACACCTTCGGCACCTCCGTTGTGCAGGACCATGTTATTGACCAACTGCGTCGCAACGGCCGTGCTTCGTACTCGTCTATTGCGCAGGAACTCGGACTAACCAGAAGTAGCGTCTCTGAGATCATCAAAACTGTGGTTGACAGCGGACAGCTCCGATTCACAGCGAGCGTCAACCCACGCATGTTCGGTTTCAAGGTTGAGGGACACCTCCACGTTATCCTGCGGGGCGACGCCACGGCCCTGTACGAAGAAATGGTCAAGTCTCCCCTGACGACCTACGTCTCCACCACGACCGGCGAGGCAGGACTGTGCATCCAGGTGCGTTGCCGTTTCGAAACAGAGCTGGTTGAGCTGCTCTCGCTCATTCGCACCCACAGCGAAGTACTCTCCATTCGGGTACACCGCTACGAAAACATCGAGCACAATATTTACGCTCCGACTCTGCGGGCGGAGGAGCAGTCCTCCCTCGACGAAACCGACATGCGCCTCATCGAAACGCTCGAACAAGATGGACGCGCCCCGGTGCGTGTGCTGGCCGAGGCGCTGCACCTGCCGGAAAGTTCAGTGCGGCACCGAATGACGCGGCTCATTGACGGCGAGATCATTCGGGTGGTCGCGGTACCACAGCGAGATTTTGGCCGCGCCCACACCTTTGCCCTCGGCCTTGGCATTCGACACATTGCTGATTCGCAGGTCGGAGTGGCAGCGCTGACGCGGCTGGGTGTGGCGTTCTTTGCCACGACAACGGGTGATTTCGGAATCATTGCCACGGCCGTGTTCAACACCCTACGAGAGGCAAACGATTTTACGGATGAGCTTCGCGGCGAACCGTGGGTCGTCGGTTTGACCACGTGGATGCATCTGCAAATCCTCAAAGAGGACTACAGCGTGGCCGAGTATCGAAACAACCAGCAGCGTTAACGGTGAAGTCGCGTGCGTACATGAAGCCGTAGTCCTGGGGGTCACGCGGCTCAGTGGCGCCGGCGGCGAGGGCCTTCACGAGCGTGGCGTCGACGTGTTCGCGGGAGTCTCGACTGAAGGCAACCTGCGTCATCGCTGTGGTGCTGGGATCGCCGATTGGTTTGTCGGTCAGGGGCGCCCGCGGAGTACGAGCTTCAGTCCATCCTGCTGCTTTCCATCCTTCTGGGACCACGCACTGCGTCAAGGGCGGTTCAGGAACCAGTGGCGCTGTCCCACCAGTCCAGTACGCGGGTGCCGTAAAAGGTGAGCCGCTTCGACGGCTCACCGGCGGGCACATCCACCTCGAACCACACCCGCCCGGGGTGGCGGCGCGCCTGCAACCAGGTGCCGTCCGGCCCTCTGGCAGCACGGATCAGGTGCATCGCCTCGGCGAGTCGGGGATCGGGAGCGGTGCCGTCGTGCAGGGCTGCCGCCCGAAAATAGTCCGCGGCGCCCAGCACGCTGTAAAACCAGCGGAACTCGGCGGTGCCGGCCAGAGCTGCGGCGTCGACGCCCCAGTCGCGCAGGTCCAGCAATGCCCAGGTCGTTGCCGTGTACGGCTGCCCGGCATCGGCTGCGGCCTCTGGCCCGCTGAAGTCGAAGTCCCCCGGAAAGTAGGCGCCGCCGGCCCACTCACCAAGTTTCGGATCGATGGTCATGGGCAGCACAATACCCGCCCCGCAAACGTTGCGAATATTTCAAGAACGTATATGATTCAACAAACGATAATAGAACACCACGTTCTATTATCGAACAAGCAATGAGGCTGGCATTCGACCTGCCGCAGACCACACACAGAAGTGAGGAAGCCGTGCAGTTTCACCACCACGGGTACGTGTCCACCGATCCCCGCACACAGGATGCAGCCGGGGTCGGCATCGACCGCCCCAAGGAGCTCCCCGACAACGTCGACGTTCTCATTGTGGGAACCGGCCCGGCCGGCATGATCACCGCCGCCCAGCTCTCCCAGTTTTCGGGCATCACGACCCGCATCGTGGAGCGTCGCGGCGACCGGCTCCCGATCGGCCAGGCCGACGGCATCCAGGCGCGCAGCGTCGAGACCTTTCAGGCCTTCGGTTTCGCCGAGCGCATCATCGCCGAGGCCTACCGCATCACCGAAATGGCGTTTTGGAAGCCGGACCCCACCAACCCGGCCAACATCATCCGCACGGCCCGCGCCATCGACGACCCCACCGGCATCAGCGAGTTTCCGCACCTCATCGTCAACCAGGCGCGCGTGCTGGACTACTTCGCCGAGGTGATGGCCAATTCGCCCACCCGAATGACTCCAGATTTCGGCTTTGAATTTGTCGGCCTCACGAACACCGACGAGGGCGATTATCCCGTCACGGTGACACTCCGACACACCGTGGGAGCAGAAGCGGGCCAGGAGCGCATCCTGCACGCCAAGTACGTCGTCGGAGCCGACGGCGCCCGTAGCGGTGTGCGCGATTCCATCGGGTGCACGCTCGCCGGCGACGCGGCCTTCCACGCCTGGGGCGTCATGGACGTGCTCGCCGTCACCGACTTTCCCGACATTCGTACCAAGTGCGCCATCCAGTCCGGAACCGGCGGCAGCATTCTGCACATTCCGCGCGAGGGTGGCTACCTGTTTCGCATGTATGTCGACCTTGGCGAAGTGGCCGCCGACGACAACGGCGAGGTGCGCAAGACGTCGATCGACGAGATCATCGTCAAGGCGAACGAGATTCTGCACCCCTACACACTCGACGTGAAGAACGTCGCCTGGCACAGCGTGTACGAGGTGGCCCACCGGCTCACGGACCGATTCGACGACGTGCTGCCGGAGGAGGTCGGCATCCGCTCGCCACGGGTTTTCATCATGGGTGACGCCTGCCACACGCACAGCGCCAAGGCTGGCCAGGGCATGAACGTCTCGATGCAGGACGGCTTCAACCTCGGTTGGAAGCTCGGCTACGTGCTCGACGGCCGCAGCCCCGAAAGCCTGCTCAGCACCTATTCGGCCGAGCGTCAGGTCATCGCTAAGAACCTGATCGACTTCGACAAGGAGTGGTCGTCGCTCATGGCAGCGAAGCCGGAGGATCTCAAGGTTCCGCTCGAGGAGTTCTACACCCAGACAGCGGAGTTCCCCTCCGGCTTCATGACGCAGTACCCGCCGTCGATGTTGATCGGCGAGGTCACCCACCAGTCGCTCGCCACCGGATTCCCCATCGGCAAGCGCTTCAAGTCCGCCCCGGTCGTGCGCGTCGCCGACGCCAACCCGGTGCAGCTGGGCCACCACCACCGTGCAGACGGCCGCTGGCGCTTGTACGCCTTCGCTGACGCCGACAACTCCGCCGTCGCCGACTGGGCCGAGTGGATGCGCACCGGTCTCGACTCGCCGCTGCTCGCCCACACCCCGGCCGGCGCCGACGTCGACAGTGTCTTCGACGTCAAGGTGATCTACCAGCAAGACCACACCGAGGTCGACCTGGGCCAGGTCGACACGGCGTTCCTTCCGACCACCGGCCCGTTCGGACTGATCGACTACGAGAAGGTGTACGCCGCCGACCCGGAAGACGGCATCTTCGAGCAACGCGGCATCAGCAAGGGCGGCGCCGTGGTCGTGGTGCGCCCCGACCAGTACGTCGCGCACGTGCTGCCCCTGGCCGCCACCACCGAGCTCGCCGCGTACTTTCGGCAGATGCTGCTCGTTCGGTAGACGCGACGACAGACGGCATCCGCGTCGACGAGCGGATGCCATCGGTCGCCACCCTTAGTCGGCCGCGGGACGCTGCCGGCTGCGTTTTGTGGCCGAACGCTGCTGTTTGACGGCGAGGTGACGCCGGGCCGATCCGCGGGTGGGTTTGGTCGCGCGGCGCGCGGCCGGTTCCGCGGCCAGCCCTGCGATCACCAGGTCGGCGAGCTTGCGCAGGGCAATCCCGCGATTGCGCAGTTGGGACCGCTGCTCGCTGGCGGCGACGGTGACGACCCCGGAAACGAGGCGGTGCCCGAGTCGGGTGAGCAGCAGCATCCGCTCATCGTTGGAGAGCACCGTGGAGTCGGCGACGTTCCAGAACAGCTCGACGCGGCTGTCGGAGGTGTTCACATGCTGGCCGCCGGGCCCGGACGATCGGGAGAACCGCCAGCCGAGCTCGCGCTCGGGAATGGTGAGCGCGGGCGACACCTCAAGATCCATCTCTCTAGCGTGGCACGATCTCGGCGCAGGTGAAAAAGAAGCCTATCGGCAATCATCACTGTCAAGATTTTCGATTTGCGGATACCATCTGCGGCGCAACGATGTAATACCAATCCGTTTGGCAGTGGGCTACGAACTGAGGCTATCTCACTAAACCGTCGGGATCGTCTCGATGGGCGAGGTCACAAAGGAGTGAAACGTGAAAAAGAACATGAAACTGGTGCTCGGCGCGAGTGCTGCCGCGCTCATCGCCCTGTCGCTGGGCGCCGCCCCGGCATCAGCACATGTCCCGAACTCAGTGCGCGGTAACGTAGTGCTGACAGCCCACCTCACGGAGCTTAACGACTCCGGGGCGTCGGGTAAAGCGTTCGCGGTCGTTCGTGGCGAGACCATTCGAGCGATCGGTCTCCGCGCGAGGGGTCTAACGCCCAATGCTCCACACGCCCAGCACATCCACTACGGGGAAGAGGCAATGAACGAGTGCCCCACGATGGCGTTGGACAGCAACGCTGACGGACGGTTGAGCACCGTCGAGGGCATTCCGGCTTACGGGCCCGTTGTGGTGTCTCTCAACACCAGTGGAGACACCACGCCGGCCAGCTTTCTGGACGTTACCCGGTTCCCCGTTTCGAAGAACGGCTCCTATAACTACCTCCGAACCAAGATCGGCTTCACGGATGTGGCCGGGACCGGCGAGGATAATGGCAACGGCACCGCTGCCGACATCGCCGAGGCCATCCGCGACGGTGAAGGCGTCGTCGTGATCCACGGAGTCGACTACAACGGCAACGGGGAATACGACTTCGAGGCGGGTGCCAGTGAACTTGACGGCAACCTCCCCGCCGAGGCTACTGACCCGGCCGCCTGCGGAGTTCTGCACTAACTGCAAGCAGTTCGATCAAAGCTGAGGTCCAGGGCACGCACAGCGCCCTGGACCTCAGCCTCGTTCTCGGCAACGGTTAGCGTCGGGTCAGGCAACCGTCCGGGCGCGACGTCGTTCATGGACAGCGTCGATCTCGTCACATTCGGTGTGCACCTTTCTAGAACAGAGGCCAAGGCACCGCAGGCATGTCGCCGCTCGGGGCCGGGAATCGTGCGATCGTGCGCAATCGGCCGCAACGCTCGGCGAGCGCGGCGATTTCGTCGGCGCTGAGGAGGCCAGCGAGCGTGTCGCCGAGGGCACCGTTCAATTCGGCGCTGACGCGGTCGATGCCGTCGAGCTCGTCGGTGCTGAGCATGTCGCCGAGCCACCCCCAGAGCACGGTGCGCAGCTTGTGCTCAGCGTGAAAGGTGAGTCCGTGGTCGACGCCGTGCCGATGACCGTCGGGCATCGGCAGAATGTGGTCGCCCTTGCGATCGGCGTTGTTCACGACGATGTCGAACACGGCCATGCGTCGAAGCGCGGCCGTGTCTTCGTGGATGAGGGTGACCATCCGTTCGTTCTCGTCGCGCCCGTCGAAAACGTGGCGCCATCCAGACTCTGGCACGGCCTCGGCGGCCACGATGTCGACGGCGGTCTGGGTCGGGTCGGCATCCTGCCAGAGCTGCACCATGCCCTCACCCATCGGGCCGCCCCGCAACCAGGTTTGCGGCACCACGTTCCAGCCGAACGCCTGCGATACCAGATAGGCGGCCACCTCGCGGTTCGCCAGACCGGCGAAGTCCCAGAGCACATGCTCCCCCGCGACCGGCTTATAGACGACCGCCGCCCCGTCGATGCTGGCGAGAAAAGTCGCGTTCGACGCTGTAGTGATGCGGCCCGTGAGCCGCAGCTCGCCGTTCTGCAGGTCGGGGTCGCTCATCAGATGTCGGGCAGGGTGCAGGTGTGTCCGTCGGGGTCCACGGGGTAGCCGCACAGGGGGCAGATGGGCCGCCCGGCACCCACGACCTCACGGGTACGCTTCGCGAAAGCGCGTGCGGTGCCGACGGGTAGGCGCACCAGCAGCATTTGCTCTATCTCCACCAGGTCGGGCGCATCGTCGTCGCCTTTTTCGTCTTCGTCTTCGTCTTCGTCGCCCTCGATCAGCGGGTAGGCCTCGATCACGACCTGCACGGTCGACGGATCCCAGCCGAGGCTGAGGGCACCGGTGCGAAATTCTTCCGCGACGGGCTCCTCCAGCGGGTCGTTGTCGACGAGCTCGACGGGTGTCGTGGTGGGGATGCTGAACGGGTTGCCCTCGAAGGTGATCAGCTGGTCGAGAATCTCGTCGATCTTCTCGGCGAGTAGGGCCGACTGCTGTTTCTCTAGCGCAATGCTCACGATCCGGGCGCCGGCGCGCACCTGCAGGTAGAACGTGCGCGACCCGGGCAGGCCGACCGTACCGACGACGACTCGATCTGGCCAGTCGAATTCATGAACGATTGTGGGCATACAAATACTCTAAACGTCTCAGGTGCGCGGAGCCTGAGGCCCGGCCCCGCCGCCGACCGGCGCGTCGGCCGAGAGGATGCTAGTCGCCAGCCACGACAAATCGCCTCCATCGGTGTTGGTGGCGTGAACGCTCGGCCGGCCAGCGCCGTACCGCACGATCGAAACGGATGCCGGGCCCACGTTGATGCGCTGGAACAGATCCAGGTGCATGCCGAGCGCGTCGGCCAGAATTGATTTGATGATGTCGCCGTGACTCACCGCCACCCAGACGGCGCCGGGCCCGTGCTCAGCCTCGAAGGCAGCGTCCTGGCGTCGAATGGCGGCTACCGAACGCGCCTGCATGGCGGCCATCGACTCGCCGCCCGGAAAGACAACGGCCGACGGCTGGGTCTGCACGACGGACCAGAGGTTCTCGGTGGCCAGATCGCTCAGGGTGCGGCCCTGCCACCGGCCATAGTCGCATTCGGTGAGTCCCTCGTCGAGAGGGGTCACCAGGGAGCCGACCTGATGGTCGATGATCAGTTGCGCGGTTTGCCGGCAGCGCTCCAGGGGGCTTGAGACCACTCCTACCAGCGGCACCGGCGCGAGCCGCTCGCCCGTGAGGGCGGCCTGTTCACGCCCGATCTGGTCGAGGCTGACCCCGAGGGTTCGTCCAGCCAGCACTCCGGTGGCGTTTGCGGTGGTGCGACCGTGCCGCACGAGAATAACTGTTGCCATCTGCCCAGCCTAGACATCCGCTTGTTTGTCTTCGACCGCACTGCGCAACGGGAGGGTGCGCACGGGCGCACCCCACACCCTGTACGACGCGGCGACCGCGGGGAATGGATGAGAGGATGGCGGGCTTGTCGATCACCACAATGCGATCGTCGCGGTGAATCACGTGGATCAGCCCCGGAACAAAGGCCTCCTCGGCCAGATCGCGGTGGAATCAGACGAAGGTGTACGGCCGGTCGGGGTCGCGACCGAAGACGGCCGTGCCCGTTTCGTAGCGCAAGTGGCGAACGCCGGGGCATCCTCTGATGGTACGTCGCACCGCCGTCACGCGCCTATCGACAGCAGCACGTGGTACACAACGTAGACAGGCCAGACGATCGCCTGCAGCAGCCCCAGAATGACGCCCCAGAACGTACCATTAGAATCCGAGACGAAATAGACGGCCGCTCCAACGTAGGCCAGGAAGAACATGAAACCCCACGGCCCGTCCCGAACGATCACGCGCGATCTGCTGTCTCTGGTCACAGTTACTCCGCCCCTCGCGGTTATCTTCGCATTCATTGCAAAGAGTAGCCCGATCCGCGCCATATATTGACCCTGCTAGATTTGCGTCATGGCCGAAACATCAGTCCACGACGAGATCGCTGCCTTTGTCGCCGAGCGTGACTGGGCCCAATTTCATAGCCCAGAGAACCTCGCCAAGAGCATCTCCATCGAGGCCGCCGAACTACTCGAGTGCTTCCAATGGACCCCCGATGCAGACACTGCGCGCGTGAGGGAAGAACTTGCCGACGTACTCACCTACTGCTTTCTGCTAGCCGATCGCATCGGAGCAGATCCGAATCAGATCGTGCTCGACAAGCTGGCGGTAACGAAAGAGAAATATCCAGTCAGTAAGGCTCGGGGGCGAAGCACCAAGTATGACGCCCTTTGAAATCGAACGACTCGACTTCTCGCAGGAAGCCGTTAAGGTCTGGGCGCCTCTGGACCGCCGCAATACCAACTGGCCAGTCGTGTACGTGCTTGACAACGCCAGGGCGGAGCGCCCTCTCGTACGTGGGGGGCGACTCGATGACGTCTATGTCGGCGAATCCCGCAATGCGGCCGCACGAATGCATCAGCACTTCGCCTCTGCTGAAAAGCAGCATCTGAGCACCATCCGAGTCATCGTTGATGCGACTTTCAATAAATCGGTCTGCCTCGACCTGGAATCGTACCTAATTCGGATGCTCGCCGGCGACGGTTCCTATCGCGTGCTGAACAGAAACGACGGAATCACCGAGGCCGACTACTACGATCGCGCCCTTTATCAAGAGAACTTTCGCGAGGTTTTCGAGCAACTCAGGAGCGACGGGGTATTCACCCGGAGTATTCCCGAGATCGAGAACAGCGACCTGTTCAAACTGTCACCCTTCAAGGCACTCGCGCAAGATCAAGCCATCGCTGTCGAAGGAATCCTCGAGGGACTGTTCGCCGATCTCGAGGCCGGCACGGCCAGCACTATCGTCGTGCAGGGAGAGCCGGGCACCGGCAAGACGGTCGTCGCCATATACCTGCTCAAGCTCCTCGTCGATATCGCCAACAAGATCCCGGCCGAGGACCTCGACGGTGACTCACTATTCTCCGAATTCTTCGTCGAGGGATACCGCGAACTGCTCACAGGAATCAGCATCGGCTTTGTGGTTCCGCAGCAGTCGCTGCGCGAATCGATCAAGAAGGTGTTCCGCAAAACGCCTGGACTAAACCCGGCCATGGTGATGACCGCGTTCGAGGTCGGGTTCGCCGAAGACAATTTCGACCTGCTCATCGTTGACGAATCCCACCGTTTGAACCAACGAGCCAATCAGCCCTCTGGCGTGCAAAACAAGAATTTCAGCGTCATCACCCAGAAGCTCTTCGGAACCGACGATACGTCGAAGACCCAGCTCGATTGGATCACCGCGAAGAGTACCCACCAGATCTTCTTGCTCGACGAGGCGCAGAGTGTTCGGCCCGCCGATCTCCCGCCCGAAGTCCTCGGGAAGCTCGTGCGGGTGGCGAAAGCCACACGACGTCACCACCCCCTCCTGTCGCAGATGCGCGTGCAGGCGGGTGCCGACTACGTCGGCTATATCCGGCGTCTTCTCGGCACCGCATCCCTGGGCGACCGGCCGTTGACGCCTGAGACCTTCAACGGGTATGACTTTCGCATCTTTGATGACATCGCCACCATGCGCGCGCAGATCCGCCGCAAAGATGCTGAGGCGGGTCTTTCGCGCCTGCTGGCCGGATTCGCGTGGCCGTGGACCACCAAGACCGACACAACCGCCTACGACATTGAAATCGACGGCACCCGGCTGAGGTGGAACAGCACCCAGACCGACTGGATCGCATCATCGAAGTCGCTCGACGAGGTCGGATCGATCCACACGGTGCAGGGCTACGACCTGAATTACGCCGGTGTCATCATCGGCCCTGACCTTCGGTACGACCCCGTCAAGCGCCGACTCTTCGTCAAGCGGGAATCGTACTTCGACAAGAAGGGCAAGGAGAACAATCGCGTCCTGGGCAAGACCTACGATGACGACGACCTCCTGCGGTTCGTGAGCAATATCTACGCGGTCCTGCTCACTCGCGGGATCCGTGGGACATACGTCTACGTCTGCGATCCGGCGCTGCGCGCGTACCTGCACGAATACATTGCCGAAGCTGTAGCGCCGTAACGATCACTCCCCTATGCCGATCAAATTCTGGCCGTGCTCCTGCAGAAATTCCAGCGCATCCCCATAAGAAGCCCCGACGAGTCGATTCTGCGCTGCTGTTGACCCAAGTTGCTCTCTCCCCGCCACTCGGCGCAAACTAGGAGTACCGGATCGCTATTGAGTCTTCCGCCTGCGGCTGAGGAGCTCACTATGACCGAACCAAACGACGCGCGCGTCGGCCTCTATATCGACTTCGACAACATCGTTATCTCACGCTACCAACAGCTGCACGGGCGCAACGCTTTCCAGCGCGACGGCATCCGCGATTTCAATAAGAAGAGCCCGGATGCCGACCCCGAGATCGCCGCTCGACTCACCGCCGCGACGGTTGACTTCAACGCCATCATCGACTTCGCCGCGTCGTTTGGCACCCTCGTGGTCAATCGTGCCTACGCCGACTGGTCGGTGCCGGTCAATGCGAGTTACCAGCGCCAGCTCATGTCCCGAGCGGTGGATCTGACCCAGCTGTTCACCACCACGACCCGCGGAACCAAGAACGGGGCCGACATCCGTTTGGCCGTCGACGTGGTTGAAGACCTCTTTCGGCTGCCCGACCTGACCCACGTAATCATCATTGCCGGCGATTCGGACTACATCGCCCTCGCCCAGAAGTCGAAACGGCTGGGCCGCTTCGTGGTGGGAATCGGCGTCGCGGGCTCAACGAGCACGTCGCTTGCGGCTGCGTGTGACGAGTTCGAGGACTACGACTCGCTGCCCGGGATCGGGTCTGCCAGCCCGGCCGTCACAGAGTCGCCGCGCGAGAGCCCGAAGGCCGCCGAACCTGCTCCCACCAAGGTCGACGCGGTTACCAGTCCTGCACGCAGGCTCATCACCATTCCCATGTTTTCGCACACCGAAGACGCGCAGTACGACGAGCCGGAGCCCGGTGATGACATTGACCCGCAAACTCTGGCCACTGACCTCCTGGTGCGCGCCCTGCAGATCGGTCATGCCAAGGGCGATGCCGACGAGTGGCTCAACACGGGCACGATCAAGAATCAGATGCGCCGCATGGACCCATCTTTCAACGAGAAGCCGCTTGGCTTTCGTTCCTTCACCGACTTTCTCTCCTCGCGCAGCGACCAGGCTGAGCTGAAGGAAGACGGCCCGCACCGGCTCATCCGTCTGCGGCCCGAGGCTGAAATCAAACGCTAAGCCTCGTTTCAGGGTAACGGCGAGGGAACGAGCCGCACGTCGTCTCCGACCGCCACGGTGCCCGGGCGCAGCACTTCGGCGTAGATACCGAACATGATGTCGCTTGAGCGCAGTCTGTAGCCGGCGAGGGTTTTCAGGAGGTCGCTCCCGCGAGTGCCGGTCACGGGGTCGACGTCGATGACGGCGCACCGCGGAATACCGTCTTTCACGAGAAGGCGAGCTCCACCAAGCTCCAGTTCACGGCCGACCCAGGAGTCTTCGACATGAGCCTCGGCGTCGCCGGTGTCGATCGTGAAAGTAGAACGGAATCGACGCGAATCGACCGTCATGTTGGATTCTCGGGCCAGCCGGGCCAGGGAACTCGTCGTGCTGATCGTAATCGAATCGCCGTAGACCACGGCTCCCGCGACCGCGCTCCGAGTGAGAACCACCCTGCGCCCCAGCAAGCGGGAGAACTCCTGAGCCCAAGGGCCCTCGACCACCTGCATGGGCGTGTGTCGACCCCAATAATCGACTTCAAGCACGTCCCCCGTCAGGGTGGGCTTCTCGGCGATCCGGCGGCCGTCGATCGCCACGGAGAGCACCCCGCCAGCCCAGGTGGCCTCACAAGACACCAACAGCGGATGCTCGACGGTCTTCAACACCGTGCCGGCGTGCCGATCGACGACGGCGAATTCACGATCGCCGACGGGGCCCTCGGCCGCGAGCAAAAGATCTGTTCGCGGCTGGTGGCGGCCGCCTTTGAGCGGTGACACACCGATATCTCGAATTCGCATGATGGAGGTCAGCCTAGCGAGAGGCGGGGTGGTGCACGAGGCGAGCCGCACTGGGAGCAGCCGGTTTGTCTCGACTATCGGTGGGATCCGCATCCGTTGTCTCGGTCGTGAGCAGATGCTAGCGCGGGGGCGATCCCGACGATGTGTTCATGATGCCTCGTAGAAGGCGGTAAGCTCTTACAGTTGTCTTCCGCAGATTTTGAACGCTGAAATCGCATTGTGGAAGCGGCGGGCTGTGGCGCAGCTTGGTAGCGCACTTGACTGGGGGTCAAGGGGTCGCAGGTTCAAATCCTGTCAGCCCGACCAAAAAAACCGGTCGTAAAACTGTTTACGAAACGGTCATAAATGAAATCGCTCCTGAGAATTCTCAGGAGCGATTTCTGTTTTAAGTCTGTTTTCTGATGAAATATGTTGTCTCGCCACGTGTTTGTGATGATCCCGCGTGCCAAGTTCAGGTTCGGGTGACTTCGGGGCGTTTTGTGACGCTTCGACTTGTCTCGAATGCTGTGAGGTTTGACCCTCTCGTGCCGTGTGGTTGGCTCTTGTGGCGGTTTACTCTCGCCGGGGAGGGCCACCGGTTCTTGGCGACGCGGTAAGCAACGAGGGCCAGCAATGCGGCGGAATGAGCCACAGGACCCCACCAATAGACGTCCACGAAGAATCCAGAACCGAAAGCCACGCCCAGACCGGCTACGGCCAAAGCGAGTGTCAGCACCACGCTGACGCTGATCAAAAACACCCACGCCATCCGGCTGCCACGCCAGATACCGATGAGAATGAATGCGTGAGGTATCGCCCAGACGAAAGCCCAGAACGGGTGGTCGGTTGCGATATAGCCCAGAGCGGTGAGCACCGTGGCAATCCCAAACCATACTCCCGGCCTGATACGAGAGACTTTGGACCGAATTCCCCACATGGATGCAGCCTACTCAGGCAAACACTCGTGGAGCGTCCGGAGCATCCGAAGCGTCCCTGTCGGCTCACTCAGCGGCTAACCTCGAATAATAAAATATCCCCTGTTGCTTCCAGCCCCCTAAAACCGCCCATGGGATGCGAGACGTTGGCGAAATCCGGCCGCCCCGGTTCGACTTTCGTTCAGCGCTCCTTATCGAATCCGACAGGCCGCTAATCCGGCTGGGTGATTCGGGTGAGTAGTTGAGCGAGTGCGCTTCGTTCTGCCTGTGACAACGGCTTCAGGATGTCTTCCTCGGTGCAAATATGGTCTGGCAACACCTTGTCGATTAGCTCCCGTCCGGAGCGGGTGAGTCGAACGAACTTTCCACGTCCATCGTCGGGATTGGGTTCACGGGTCACGAGTCCGAGGCTGTCCAAGCGGTTCAGTCGCTGAGCAACGGCGCTAGTTGTGATCATACTGTTTGCTGCGAGTTCGGCGGGGGTCACTCGGTAGGGCGGCCCTTGACGTGCCAGTGTTGCTAGAACGTCGAAGGTTGGGGCGTCGATGCCATGAGCGCCGAAAATGGCCGCCAGCCGGGCGTCCACGTGCGCGGACTCCCTGCTCAACCGACCAATGACAGCCATGGGAGATGGGTCTAAATCTGGTCGCTCGACGCGCCATTGTTCGACGATGTGGTCTATGTGGTGCATTTATCTACAGTATCGCTAAGAGCTTAGATAGTATGTCTAAGTTCTAACTGCTTAGCGAAAAATGATCTTTGATCCTTCTAACCTCAGTCGCCCCCGCGTCATGGGGGACGACCTATTTCACGTCCTGCACCTTCTTGATCGCTGACCACCCCCTTCTTGCCGCGACCGATCGCAGCCGGCGCAGGAGGATTCGTTGGAGTAGCGCTCATCGCCCTGCGCTTTCAAGCAAGGCTCGATCCGATCGGCGTCACGGCCGCGGTTTTGGGCGCGACTTCAATGGCATTCGGAGTAGTTCTGACGAAAAAATGGTCAGACGGTCAATCGCCGATCGTCACCACCTCGTGGCAACTCATAGCCGGCGGCATATTGCTCGCCGCAATAACAATCCTCTTCGAGCCACTGCCAGCGCACGCCCCCTCGATTGGTAATCTTGCCGGATACGCGTACCTCACGTTCTTCGGCACTGCCCTTGCGTAAGTTGTCTGGTTTCGTGGAATCAAACTACTTCCCACACGGATGCCCGCATTCCTCGGACTGCTCAGCCCGATCGTTGCTCTAGCCATCGGTGGGTTCGCAGCGCACGAGACGCTGACGTGGATCCAAGCTTCCTGCGTCTTCCTCGTTTTCGTATAGGTCGTCGCGGTCTTCACAGGGCCAGCAGGGGCATCAACCCGTGGTCCCCGACGAAGACGTGGTTCAACAGCCTTCGCTTTAACGGACGCACGGCCACCTGGTTCATCCAGGATCAACTCAGCGACGAGAAACGTCGACGGTAGAGAATTCCCGTGACTGATCGTTCTCGGCACCGAGCGGACGTCACAGCAGGGGCAGCGTTATCACCGCGAGACTGCCGGCCGATCGATGGGTTTGCGGATGTCTCCGACGCGATTGGACCATCAAAAGAAAAACCTGTCTCCGTCCGCGAAGTCGCAAACATTGCGGGGAATGAGGGTCCTGCGCAGGTTGAAGACCTTTCAGTTGAAGCAGATGCCGCCCCGCGGTCCCGAGAAGAATCCACAGACTGGATGCCCGAACTCGCCACGATATCCACCATCGACCGGCCGGTGATCGCCCAAAAAGGGTTCAGGGGTTTTCTCGGCCGTCTAGGGATTCGTCTCCAGCCGGGGGAAAACGAGAAAGCTGAGAATCGTGCGATGGCCGAGCAAAGCCGCGACGAAGAGATCGTCCGGCAAGCGACTTGGACCCGGGCCGTTAGTGTTCTTGTCGCGAACCGTAAAGGGGGGGTCGGTAAGACGCCCGTATCGCTGATGCTTGGCGGTACGCTAGCTGCCGTGCGTGCCGGCTCGGTCTGCATTCTCGAGGTTTCCGACGACCCCGGTGCCCTTACCTATCGCTCCGAAGGGCATCCCCGCCTTGGTCTCGGCGAGCTGATGAGAGACGTGGATACGATAACCAGCGCGGGGCAACTCGCCGGGTACACCGCGCCCCAGACCTCCTTTGCCTCAGTCGTCGGCACCACCAGCGACCGAGCACGGCTGACGCACGATGACGTCATTGCCCTTTCTGCCACAATCGACCGGTATTACAGTATTCGCCTGATGGACAGCGGAAACCAGTCCAGCTCGTCGGCCTTCGATGGTGCAGTGGAGACCGCGGACGTTCTGGTCATCCCTGTCTTGAATGCGCCGGACGCCGTGTACGAGGCGATCGGGCTCTTGGAACGGCTTCGTTCCGACGGGGGCAAGGCCGCTGACCTCGCAAAGCGCGCCATTATCCTCCGGTTGACGGACGGACGCCCCGAGCATGCTCGGGTTCTCGAACGTGTCGACCGCATCCTCGCGGACTCTGGGGCCGCCGAAGTGTTCAACGTGCCCTACGACGCCCACATTGCAGAACGCGGCCAGATCACACTTGGGTCGCTCAACCCGATAACTCGTCGAGTGTTTGCCGCCGTGGCGGCCGGCGTCGTGCGGTCACTTCACTCGCGGAGTCAGCCGGGAACACTATGAAAGGCACATACTGGAACAGCTCCGGGGTCGCAGCATCCGCACCCGCAACCCGAATAGCGGCACACGCAAAGAAGTCCCAGACCCTCGAAACGGGAACTTCACGCAGTTCGGCATCGACGGCGTAGCAAAGCCGCGGCCGAGCTCTCTGCTCGCGCCGCGGCTCGTTTGCGCGAATCAGCTGAAGCGGGTCCACGGCCGCATCCGAGCAACACGCGGCCACCGGTGCTGATGTCGATACCCATCCCTTCGACCACGCGATCGGTGCGAAACTTTTCAACGGCGGAGCGCTCACTGCAGCGATTGCTCGCTACTACCTCTCCTACTGATCGGCGTGCCTACCGCTCCGCGAGAAATCCCCACGCTCGCAACAACCGCGCGTTGTACGCGAGAGTCTCATCACACGAGAGGTTGGTACTGAGGTCCTCGAGTGAAATCCACCCGTCATAGCCGGTCGATTTCAGCAGCTGCAGAAAGGACCGGATGTTTACAATGCCGGCGTCCAGTGGCGCCCAGAAGTACTCCCACTCTCCATCAACGAGCCGCCATGCGGCATTCTTCAGGTGCACGTGTGCGAGATATGGTCCCAGAACTCCCAGCCCCACTCGTGGATCCTCAAACCCCTCGACCACCAGGTTGCCCACGTCGTAGATCACACCGACCGCGGCGGGATCTAAACCGTGCACGAGCCGCTCTGCCATCGTGGCGCTCGCACACAGGCTGCGTTGGTGCATTTCAAGTAGCCCTTGAACGCCGTAGCTCATGCTTAGTTTCTCGACCTGCTCAAAGTAGGCGCGCCCTTCGGCAAAGAGGGCGGCGAACCCGCGGTCATCAACTGAAGGCGAGCGCAAGCGGATGCCACTCACTCCGGCCTCGGCTGCGAATCGGGCGACCCGCTCGTAGGCATCGATATCGCCCAGCTCGAGGTACGGCGCAAGTCCTACGGTCGTTAGGCCCAAGCGGACACCGAGCGCGCGTACGGAATCGGGTGAGTCCTGGGCCGGATCGATAGTGCAGCGGTTGTTACCGGTGAACGACACCGCACCCGTGGCGAGCGGCGCGAAACGCCATTCGATTCCGTCGAATCCGAGGCGACTAACGAGGTGCGCTCCCTCGGCTGGCGTGCAGGTCGGTAGCGACAGGGTGTAGACGCTGAGTTTCATGGCATCGGGGCGAGTTGCAGCCCGCCGCAAACGTGGAGCACTTCGCCGGTCACGAAAGACGAGTCGGTGCCCGCGAGAAAAGCCACACTTGTCGCGATCTCGTGCACCACGGGCGCTCGACCGAGCGCCGACATCGCCGCCTGTCTCCCGTGAAAATCGGCCAGCGCCGCGGCCGAACGTGAGCTGGCAGTGAACGCGGTCTCTACCGCGCTCGGAGCAACCGCATTTACGCGCACGCCGAGCGCACCGAATTCGAACGCGGCTGCATGGGTGAGCCCCACGAGCCCGGCCTTGGCCGCCACGTAGGCGGCTGGTCCGCCCGTCGCCCAAACGCGGGAGGCAACATTCACGATCGATCCCCCGGTGCCCTGAGCGGCGAAGACACGCACCACAGCCTGCATCAGCAGCATGGGAGCACGCAGATTAATGTTTAGAACCTGGTCCCACTCCAAAACAGTCATCTCGCCCAGCCGAGCCGATGAAGGTAACGCCGCATTGTTGATTAGGCAGTCCAGATGTCCCGCAGCGCGCACGAGCTCATTCAACTGTTCTGGATCCGCGAGGTCAGCGTTCAAGCCGCTAAACACGCCGGCGGGGTGGGCCGAGCGCAGTTCGGATAGCAGGCCTGCAAGCTCCACACCCGGCCGATCAGTCAAAACGAGCGACCACCCGCGGGAGGCGAGCTCGGCCGCAATGGCCGAACCCAGCCCCCCGGCAGCTCCGGTGACCAGAGCGACTTCTGGTGACATCAGGTTAGGAGTTCTGCGAGAACGAGGCGTCAACGTAGTCGGCCTCGGAGATCGGGTTGCTGTAGATGATCGACCCGAGTTCCATCCACATGCGCTCCATGGACGCGAGCTGCTCGGGCAGCGGCGCAAGGTCAGGCAGCCAGCTGTAGAGCGGAACCGCCTTGACCTGCTCGGCGGTCTGGCCAGTCGCGGCCCCGATGATGCTGAGGTTCTCGTCGGTGTAGCGGTCGTCGCCCTGTAAATCCTGCGCGCCGCGGGTCAAAGCGGTGAAGAACTTTTGCGCGAGGTCGGACGAGGCGAAGTCGCCGCCGTAGATGACGCCCGTGCCGGATGTTCCCTCTGGCGTGGTCCACAGGTTCACGGCCGTCCCGTCTTCAACGGGCATGTTCGAGAACGGCGCTGAGGCAAATGCAGCATCAACGCTGCCATTGGCCACGGCGGTGGGCATGTCCGGGTTACCAAGTGCGACTAGGTCAACGTCAGTGATGGAGAGTCCGACTTCCTCGAGGGCCAAACCCACGTAGAACGCCCCGGTCCCGCCAGCGCCGCCCGCTACAGCAACTTTGCGACCCTTCAGATCGGCAACAGTGGTGATCGTGCCATCATCGACGAGCTTCTTCGACGCGATGAGCGCTGAGGGCGGTTCTTCTGCCTCTCCCGCGGAAACTCCCATGGAGCCGACGACCTTAACATCGAGGCCGGTTTCGACCGCGCTGAACAGGCCCGCGGAGAAACCGGCGACCACGACATCCAATTTTCCGCTCGCGGCCAGCGGAATGGCATCCTGGCCGGACTTAATCGCTTCGAGTTTGATCTTGATTCCCTCGTCTTCGAAGTAGCCCTTGGCATCGGCCACATAGAGCGGCGAGAAGATTGCCAATTGCACATGCCCGACGTTCACCGTTTGCAGGCCGTCCGACGTGGTGGAATCATCCGATGAGGCACACCCGGAGAGCGCCAATCCGACGAGCGACAGTGCTGCGACGATTTTCAGTTTCTTCACTTTTTTGACTCCTTTTTCTTAGGGCTGTTCGAGTTGCGCCATGGCAGCAATACTCGTTCCAGCAGGATTATGAGCCCGGTAACGAGCGCGCCTATGACTGAGACAACGATGAGGCCGACGAACATGGTGGCCGGCTGAAACAACTGCCACGAGTTCCAGATCAGATACCCGAGACCATTGTTCGAGGCCACAAACTCCACTGCGGTCACGACGATTACCGACATACCAGCAGCCACACGCAGGCCGGTCATTATCGCCGGAGCGGCGGCCGGTAGGAGCACGTTCAAGAACAGACGGATGCCCGTTGCTTTGTAGGCGCGGGCCGATTCCAGGATGCGAGCGTCGATCTGCATGATGCCGGCCAGGGTGTTGATCTGAACCACGAAGAACACCGAGATGGCGACGGCGAGAATCTTCGGGGTCTCTGTTAGACCGAAGATGAGGAGCAGCAGCGGAAGAATGGCGATCTTCGGCAGGGCGTAGAGAGCCGTGAAAGTGGGGCTCAGAGCAGCCCGAATCGGCCGCACAACACCCATGATGAGGCCGGCAAAAACGCCGAGTATCGAACCCGCGATGAAGCCGAAAGCAAGACGGCCCACCGTCGCCCAGATGTGCACGAAGAGTGACCCGTCCGCCACCATTTCGGCCCCGCGCTGACCAATGGCACTGGGCGGGCTGAAGAGCCGTGCGTCGAGCACTCCGGTAGCTGCGGCCAGTTCCCACAGACCGAGCAGAACGATAGGAGTGAGGATGGCCAGTCCGAGGTCACGGGCACGCAGCCGCTGTTCGCGCTTGAACTCCTGATCGATGGCCTCGTCGAGTTCCGTGACGCGACGCGCGACGCCTTCGGTGACGGTCATTTGAAGCTCATCGAGGCTTGAACCTCATCGCGCAGCGATTCCCAAATATCTTGTTTCATGCGTGCAAATTCCGGGCTGGCTTCCATGGCGATGCTGCGCGGTCGACCAAACGGCACATCGATGATCTCTTTCACGCGGCCCGGACGGGCCGACATCACCACGATTTGGTCACCGAGCAGCAGCGCTTCTTCAATCGAGTGAGTAACGAGCACCACGGTCTTACGTTCGACCTCCCAGAGTCGCACAAGCTGTTCCTGCATAAGAATGCGAGTTTGCGCGTCGAGGGCACCGAGCGGTTCGTCCATCAACAGGGACGGAGAGCCGGTCGCGAACGCCCGGGCGATCGCGATGCGCTGTCTCATCCCGCCGGAGAGCTGATGCGGGTAGGCGCCTTCGAACCCGGTGAGGCCCACTTCGGCGATCCAGTTGCGGGCATCGCTCTCACGCTCCTTCTTCGAAACCGCGGCCATCTTCTGGCCGAACGCCACGTTTTGCAGCACGTTGAACCAAGGAAACACACCGTGCTCCTGAAAGACGAAGGCCGAGCGCGGCACGCGGGTCTGAGGAAAGTTGATTTGCACCTCACCCGACGTCGCCGTCTCGAGGTCGCCCAGAATGCGCAAGAGCGTGGATTTACCGCATCCGCTTGGCCCGACAATGCAGGTGAACGAGCCCTTTTTCAGGTTGAGGTTAATGTCGCTCAGGGCATGAACCTGCCCCGAACCGCCAAACACCTTCGAGAGATGGCGCACGACGAAGGCATCACTGCCCTGTGTGTCAGTCATTGTTGTTCCTGTCTGTTGTGGTCTCGCCAAAAAGCGGTGGGTGCACAGAACTGAAGACGCCGCCGATATAGGCACGATCCCAGTCGGAAGCCAGGAGCGAGGGGTCTGTGTCACTGGCAGCGAACATCCGTTCGGCGAAACGTTCGGAATCGTCGACGGGTCTAAAGCCTATTGCAGCGCCGCCCTCGGCTGAGAGATACCCGCGTGTGTTCGCCGAGACGCCCCAAATGGTGCGAAAGCCCGGATTCTCCGTCTGAAGGCACGCATCGAACAGGCGCACAGCATCGGCGGGGGAAAGCCACGTGCTCAGCGTGCGCTCCCCCGTCGGTTCAGCGAAGCGTGATGCGATTCGGAGGCAGATAACGTCGAGCCCGTATCGGTCGTGATAGAGGCTGCCGAGTGCTTCAACGGCGGCCTTTGAGACACCGTAAAACGTGTTGGGGCGTACCCCCACATCGTCGGGAACGAGTGTCCCATCGGTTGGAACGGGAACGAATCCGGCCGAGTGGATGCTGCTGGCCAACACCACCCGCCGTATCCCAAGTCGCTGCGCCGCGTACAGAACGGCCTGCGTGCCGTCAATGTTTGCCCGCATGATGTCAGCCCATTCGGCCTCCAGGGGGATTCCGGCTAGGTGTATCACGGCGTCGCAGCCGCGCAGGGCCTCGAGTAGCGCCTCGCGGTCGTTTACTTGGCAGTCGACGAACTCGCAACCGAAGGTGTCAGCGGGCAGACGCTGGTCTATACCCACGATCGAATGGCCACGGGCCAGCAGTCCAGGAATAATATCGGCTGCGAGGGATCCGGCCGCACCCGTAAGAGCGATTCGCTGACTATTCATCAGATCAAGGCTCCCTGTACGTCGAGAAGGGTGCGAGTGCGGGAATAATCGTGACGACCCGTGGCCGCGTACACCGCGGCGGCAATTCCGCAGGCGTGCCCCGTGGCAAACGACGTACCCATCACGCGCAGCGAGGCGTAGGCACGGTTATCGCTACTCGTCAGGCGTCCCCCGGCCCAGAGATTCTCGACGGTGTCAGAACAAATCGCGCCATACGGCACGTGATACCAACCCTTGTCTGCGATCCCGCCATACTCGGTCGTGCCAACGGTCACATGATCTTCCATCGGCCAACCGCCCCTGGCGATAGCATCGCTCGAGTTCTTGTGGGCGTCAGCAACGTCTTCGGCCGTAACCGCCTGATGACCACGCAGGCGCCGGGTCTCACGAACGCCCAGTTGCGGACCGGTAGAGGCAAGGAAACTGTTTTTCCAACCCGCGAGAGACTCTTGAAACGCCGCGAGATACTGCCAGCTAAGGCGCCTGGACTGCACCTCAGCGGCCGTGAGGTCGACAACGTCGAGAGCGTCTCCGTGATCGTCAGCGATGAGCAGCATCACCTCGCGTGAAAGCGGCATACGCACAGCAATTCCGCTCGAGCGAACCATGGCCATTTCGGAACGGGGTCGGTAGACATCCACTGCACGGGTCATTCCGGCCATCGAGAGGTCGGCGTCCTCGCTCACGGCACCGACGCGCATAACGAGGGTACTGGCCTGACGTTCGGACGGCGCCGACACGATCGCGCCGGCGCCGCACGCGTCGATCAAGGCGCCGTCGCCACTGCAATCAACGAAAGCACGGCCGGTGATGGTTTCGACACCGCCGCGGTGAACGACGTCAACGGCGATAATCTGCCCGGCGACCGTCGTGGCCGAGATGAGCTGGCTGTGCAGAAGCAGGCGCACTCCGGCCGCCGTAATGAGATCGTCGTAGACGCTCTTGGTGGTCTCAAGGTCAAGCAGCACAATGGTATTGCCAGTTTCTGGCACGGTTTGCGTCTGATAGATGTCGCGAGTGCGCAGTTGGTCGAGAACTTGCTGGCCGACACCGGCCACTACCTGGTTCTTGTTCTGGTCGAAGAACCCGCACAGCGCCAGTACCGAGCTGGTGGTTGCGGCGCCGCCCAAGAATCCATATTTTTCGACCAGGCAAACGGATGCCCCGGCCTGAGCCGCCCCAATTGCCGCAGCAATCCCGGCGGAGCCACCACCGATGACGACTACATCGAATCGGGTTTCATCAGTCACAAGTACACCAGCACTTTCACTCTCACGACGTTGTGACGGAAGCTGCCGCCTCTTCGAGTCTCGACGATTGGGGGACATAGGTAAAATGCCCAGAAAGCACAGGTGCGATACCTTGAGGTTATGGAGCTGCGCCATCTTAAATATTTCGCCAAGGTCGCCGAGCTACGATCCGTGAGCCGAGCGGCGCTTACACTCAACATCACCCAGCCAGCGTTGAGCCGCCAAATCAAGGACTTGGAACGAACTCTCGGCTACGTTTTGTTCGACCGCACCCCGCGCGGAGTCACGCTCACCGCTGCCGGCGATGGACTTTATCGGCACTGCGAGACCGTATTCGCCCAGGTCGACCGCATTCCCGAGGTGCTGCGCACTGCGGCGCAGAATCGCGAAATGCTACACGTCGGCGTGCCACAGGGGTTGCCCTACGACTGGTTCTTGCGTTTGCTGCAGGCCGTTGATACCGAAGTACCAACGGTCGCGTTGACACTGCACGAGGCGACGACGGATGAGCAATGGCAGATGCTGCAGAGCAGGCTCGTTGACGTTGCCCTCATTCACCGGGAAGCACCGGATGCTGGTGGATCGATGCTGATGATGAAACAGGCTATCGGCGTCGCGGTGAAAGTGGACTCCCCTCTTGCTGGCCTGTCCCAGGTCGGGTTCGCCCAACTTGATGGCCTGTCGGTAATGGCTCACGCGGTCGGTGAAATCGCAGCGCAAGAGATTCGGTTGCGCGCCGCGGCAACGGCGGCCGGAGTCAGCATGCAGTGGGTATTCCGACGGTTCAGCGAGCACAGCGGGCTCATAGCCGTAACCGCCAAAGTAGACGCTGTGCTTCTCACGCAGTCCTCGGCTGCACGTCATCTGCCAGATTGGGTCTGGATCCCCGTACGCGCCGAGCGCGACCCAACCTTCGACCTCGCCATTCGTACCTGGGCTACATGGAACGAACCGACGACTCCGCACGTACAATCACTGCTCGCAATAATGCGCTACCAAGCGCGCCCGCAAGGCTGAACCGAACGCCAGTCGCAGAGCGCAAGGGGTTCGGCAGCCACATGTGCGAGACCGAAGATGACGATGATACTCAACACGACGCCGAGTTAGTAGGACCAGAAACACAATACCGGGCTCGAGGTCGGTGGCTTTAGCCGCTCGCATCACTGCAACTGCTCTTTCAGCGACTTCGACGTTGGGCAGACTTAGTGATCTCCAAGCTCGTCGAGTGGAGATCGGTCAGTTCCGTCGTCAGGGTCTGTGAAAATGGCCCTGGCAGATCTGGAAGGGGCATATCGGATCCCTCCAGGTGCTAATCGGCGGCTGCGTGCATCCGGACCGGTGCTGGTAGGCAGAAACATGCGCCCACCTTAAAGCGTGGTTAGAACTGTCAGAAAGCAGTGTCACCCCTGCCCATTTGCTTCGAGATCATGAATACCAACCAGAAAACATCCGTTCGGCCACTCCAAGCAGAGGAGCAAATCGAAAGGGGAAGAATCCTAAGTCCGACAGCAAACGCGGGGAGTGGATAAGCAACCACCGACGTAGTTTTTTGCTGCGCAGAAGGATCATACGGCACCGATTCACGCCAGCAATGCTCAGAGCAGAGCACGGCTGGCCGTCTAGAAATGGATGATTTCGGGTTTGCTGATGATCTCTCCTGGAGACCCAGCCGTGTTTCTGAGGAAATTTTCAACGCAGTCCCATAGGCGCCAAAGATAAACAGCGCTGACAAAGATGAACAGCGCTGACAAATCTTTCACAACATGATTCACGGGAGAGACCATGAAAACCTTCACAGGAACACGCAGCACGGCCGGATCCATCTACAAAGTAGAAGGAGGCTCACGCAGCCTGAATATGAAGGTGGAGTTGCACCTGTGAGCGTCACCGATAAGACCACTGACTCGGCGCCTACCGAAAAATCTCAGGTCAGTGCGCCCAAGGTCAACTGGCGCGTCTTTACCATAGCTTCACTTATCATCATATCTTTCTCTATCTGGGCAATGCTGGCACCCGCTAACGCGGATGGCACCATGAAAACGGTCGTGGCCTGGATCGCAGAAAATGTCGGTTGGTTCTATGTTGTGACCGTCACTGCAGTGATCGGTTTCGTGTTGTGGGTGGCACTGTCGAAGGTGGGCTCGGTCCGGATGGGTCCGGACCACTCCCGGCCGCAGTACAAGCTCTTCACCTGGGTGGCCTATCTGTTCGCCGCGGGGGTGGGCATTGACATGCTCTTTTACTCGGTGACCGGACCAATCACCCAGTACATGATGCCGCCGGCGGGCGAAGGCCAAACTGCCGCGGCCGCTGAGGACGCCGTGGTGTGGACAATGTTCCACTACGGTATGGCCGGATGGGCTATGTATGCGCTCCTCGGCATGGCAATGGGCTATTTCGCCTACCGGTGGGGTACGCCGCTATCAATCCGGGCGGCCCTATATCCGTTGCTGGGCAAGCGCGTCAAGGGTGGCATCGGTGACGCGATCGACATCGTCACTCTGGTTGGCACTGTGTTCGGCGTGGCCACGGCCATGGGGATCGGTGTGGTGCTGTTGAACGTCGGCTTTTCCATAATGTTTGGACTGGAGCAGGGCCTGGCCCTGCAGATCGCGCTGGTGATTGTCGCCGTCGTACTGACCATCGCTGCCTGCACATCAGGTGTTGATAAAGGCATCCGCTGGATCGCGGAGTTGAATATCTGGAGCGCAGCGGCCTTGCTGCTGTACATCCTGGTGACCGGGCAGACCTCGTTCCTGATCAACTCCCTAGTGGAGAACATTGGCCGCTTTGTCTTTACTTTGCCCGAACGCACGCTGCAGACTTTCGCATATGAGGAGGGCGGCTCGGAGTGGATGTCTGGCTGGACCCTGTTCTTCTGGGCCTTCTGGCTGGCCTGGGGTCCGTTCGTGGGTCTCTTCCTGGCCCGAATCTCGCGCGGCCGGACGCTGCGCGAGTTCGTAATCGCCGCAATCACCGCCCCCGTGCTGTGCGATTTTCTGGTCGTGAGCATCTTCGGCAACAGCGCCTTGCACGAGGTTCTGGGTGGCAACACGGAGTTCGCTCAGCTGGCCATGGAGAGCCCCGAACAGGGCTGGTATGCGCTGTTGGGAATGTTTCCCGGAGCCCCACTCTTGATCGGTTTGGGCACGTTGTCCGGCATGCTTTTCTATCTCACCAGTTCAAACTCCGGCGCCATGATGATGTCCAATTTCTCCTCCACTATCCAGGATCCGTCGCAGGACGGGCCCAAGTGGTTACGTATCTTCTGGGCCGTACTTACCGCGATGCTCACCATCTCTATGCTGGTGGCAGGCGGCGTGACGACCATGGAGCACGCTACGCTGATCTTCGCTCTGCCGGTGACGATCATCGCCTGGCTGGTAATGGCTTCCTTTGCGAAAGCTCTGCGGATGGAGCGGGGTGAAAGTGAGGGCCGGGCCCTGCATCAGGCGTCGACAGCGGTACACGGAGGTCAGGTGCGGGACCGTACGTGGCGCCAACGATTGGCAGGCATGCGTTCCTACCCGTCGAAGACGGACGTGGCAATGTTTATGGAAAATACGGCGCAACCGGCCCTTGCCGAACTGGTCGAAGAGCTCATCGCGGGGGGAGATCAAGCCACCATGGATCTTGTCCCGAACGAGGACACGGGTATTCCGAGTTACGCGGTGACAGTTCCCATCTCGGACCATCGCGACTTCTTCTACCAGGTGCAGGCCGTAGAAGCTCCCGTTCCGATATTCGGCGGGCGTATGTCCCCTAAGGCCGGCGTGTATTACCGGGTGGAGGTGTTCACCCAGACCGGCTCCGATGGCTACGACCTAATGGGAGCAACGCACCAGCAAATGATCGAGGACGTCCTGATCCGTTACGAGGGCCATCTCGGGTTCTTGACTCACTCGAATCAATATAACTACGCTTCCGTTCTCACCCCGCCGGTAGCGTCGGTGACGCCCACCACGCGGGAGGAAGATGAGAATGTTTCGCTCGCAGGAGACGACGACAGTGACGGCGACCACAGTGTCGGCGACCACAGTGTCGGCGGCCATAGTGACGGCGGCCATGATGCGAAGTGACTAGGCCAAGCGTGTAAAGCCAAAGAACAAGGCCTGGCCCTGGATGGCCCGAATGGGCTGCTCGGCCAGTTCACGAAAACATTTCTCGAGGCGGCGCTGAACGAAGAAAAGACCGAACACCTCGGCTCTGAAAAGAACCAGGGCTCTGGGTCGGAACCGGAGGCGTAGTTCTTTACTCGTTGCCCACCGCTTCGGGTCCAGGACGTTCTTCTCCAGCAGCGCGAAAAGAATTGGGCCAATTCTTCGGCTTAACGTTTGTGATCAGTTCTTGGCAATGCCTTCGTGGTATCCACAGGCGAGTGAAAGGAATTGCTATAAAATCGCGGCGTGACTGACACGTTCTTTCTCGGCTGTGACGGGCTGACGCCCGCTGAGGGCGGGGAATTCAAACGAACCCGATCCAGCGGGGCGCATCCGTGCTTAGTAAAGCTGGGATGCGCTCCGCTTGGTGGGGTTAGGGCGCGAAGGTGCGGTCGCCGGTGAAGAAGCCGAGGGCGTAGTCGGGTGTTTCGAACTTGACGGTGGTGCCCTTGGGAAAGAAGAGTACGTCGCGCTCGGTGGCGCGTGTTGTTTCTCCGGTGGCCTGGTCGGTGAGGATGAATTCACCCTTGATGACGACCTTCATCTCGTCGTACGTGTAGGTGTATACGAGGGGCTCTGAGGCCTTGAGCTCGAAGAATCCGGCGCTCATGACCGATCCTTCGGGGTGGAGCGCTGGGGAAAGACTATTCGTTTGGACACTCAAAACGAGCGAGTTCTTCAACGTGAACCATTGACTTGAACTTTTGTCCGTGAAAGTGTCTTCACAGCAAAGTCGCCCGCGACACGATCTTGCCATGTCGCTGAGATACTCCACAGCACGCCCCAAGCAGATTTTTCACTGACGAAAAGGGTTACCGACAATGACGCCAACTACCCCTCAACCCCCGACGCTGCCCACGCTCGACTACTGGCCGACCAAGCTCATGACGCCGATGAAGGACGAATGGCCGCGATTGCGCTGCCGGTTCATTAACGCTGACCCTGTCGGCGCGTGGGACGACGTCATCCTCTCGGAGTGGGAGCTGGAGGCCTGCGGATGGGAAGACTTCCACCCGCACACCGAGACGAACTTCCTGCTGCAAGGTGAACTCCACATTGAGACCGATGGCAAGACTGTCATCCTCAAGCCGGGCGACTCAGCACGCGTCAATCCTGGACGAACCGGTCGATACTGGGCCCCCGTCTACGCACACATGTTCACCATCTACGGCCCCAACCCCCAGGGCTTGGAATCCCACTCGTTCAGATACTTCGAAATCTGAGTTAAGCGATGAAGCGGTAGCGGCTGCAGCAGCTCGAGTCGCTCAACGGCGTAACTGGGATACGGGCTGATTGAGCCTTGCGGTCACCCGCGCCGACGCCCTGTCGATGGCCATGAGGCCACGAGCGATCGACGTGGTGACCGCGATTCGCGCAGAGATCCCGCTGGAAAGCGCGCAAGCCTGACACCCATCATTTTCTGATCGACGCGTCGGCGGCGTCCTTCAACCCTCATTCGCGATCGCGACAAATGGCCGACTGGATGGTTGGGCACAGGGGTAGAACGCTCCGTACTCCCACGAAAGTGGGGCAGACGAACGCCGTCATTCCTCGTACTCTCTGATCAACCAAAGCTGCAAACTTTTTTCACACGCGCTAGCTTTCTGTCCGCTAGGTCCCTCACCGACGCTCCCCGATTGGGCACCATGATCGCAACGTCGAAACCAGCCATTCCAGCGGCCGGGGCCGCGCGGCGGTCGTCTGATCCAGACGGGGCGGGCCGGGCATGAGCGACGATTCTGGCAGTGGTGGCTTCGACCGCTACCGTCCCCCGGCTGATCGATTCCTTACCGCGCAAATGTGGTGGATTGCGAGCGAGCTGGTGCGACGGCATCCGCACCTGCTCATCTCCCGCATTACCGATTCTTCTGGCGCACCATTACTACTCGTGCACGATGAGCAGGCCGGCATGCGAATTCAACTCGAACTCGTGGGCGGTATCCGGTTCGTAGCAAGCCAGGCCATCGGACAAGTCAGCTGGATACAAATTCTGTCGACGACGACGTCCCAAGAAATTGTCACAACGCTGGAGCGGCAGACTGGACTGCAACCTCTCGGCGTCGTGCCCGACACTACGCCGCGCGCTCTCGTTTACCGTGTCATCGAAAATTTTCTAAACTCGGTCATCAACGACGGCCACGAATGGGACGTCGTCACAGCCCCCATGCCCGTGACCGACACCACGGTCAACGACCTACCCGCATCGGAATACCTGCACGCTTTTCCCTCGACAGCGCCGGCGATCTCTCACTACAAAGAATCCCTGACTGTGAGACCGCCCAGCGGCGGAACTCAACTGTTTCACCAGCCATTCTGGGCGCTCCTGCGCGACCTGGAACCAATCGCGATCTTCGATATCGCCGGGATCATTCACACCGGAACGACACCCCACCAAATGATGCCCCTGTTCGAGGCCGCCGAACATCGCCTATCGTCCACTACTCGTCAGGTGCTCGGCTCTTACCAGCCGTGATCGAAAGAAGACGGTTAGTGCCCTGCTGGAGGGACCCGGATTTGCGGGAAGGCTCGCCCACGACTTGAACCTGACTCGGTCGAACGTTTCGAATCACCTGTCGTGCTTGCGCGGTTGGGCGGTTGCGGAATCGTTGCTGCCATCCCCGAGGGGCGGTCGACCCGGTATGAGATCGCCGACCCTCATCTGACAAAGGCACTGATCGGTCTGGTTGAAGTCGTCCTCGGCGTCGACGATGGTGCCGAGTACACCGACGACAGTTGCCCGAAAGCGTCTCCTGAGAACGTCACAAACCCAGACCGCGGCCACGCCAACCGCATATGCCAAGAGATCCACCACCGTGAACGTGGTACCTAGAACCAGCCGTGCGGGCGGGAAAACCGCCGCCAGCGCAGCGGGCCCAGCAGTCAGCTGAGCCAGTTCAATCAGCGCGCAGACGCCGTATGCGACGCTGGCACTCACGTTTGCTGCGATTCGCGGAACACAGAACACAGCCACGAGGTAAATCATGACGGCGTAGAGGGCGTCCGCGAGAAAGTCTGCAGCAGCTCCGGCTGCCGTGTAGTGCACCAGAAGCCCAACCCCTACGACCGCAGCGCCTGCGGCGGCAACTCCCGCCCGACTTCGCTGCACGCCCGCGCTTGTGCCCCCGGTTGCGCTGAATTGACTCACAGTCTGAGACTAGGTGACCGTTCGACGGATTGGTACGCCCTTGAGTGCCGAAGCTATGCCCGAAACTGCGGTTAAAAAAACTCCCCCGGCCCGACCTACGGTCAATTTTACGATTCTTCCTACTGCTTTTAGTTGGCTAAGTAAAGTCCTCCTTTAAGTGGACATCAGCGGTAGATTGCACCTGCGCCAAAGAAAATTTGACTCTGACGCAAACAATTGCGTCACCAGAGTGGCGAAACCGCCACCACCGTAGCGCGCGGAAAGGGAGGGGACAGCGCTGTGAATCGAATCGTGGTTGTCGAAGACGAGCCCTTGCTGGCCCGACTCCTCGGGCGCATCCTCAGCGGTGCGGGGTACACGGTCACCGTGGCTGGCACGGCGGTCGACGCCCTGGCTGCCATCCGCACGGTGGACCCCGACCTGATCATCTTGGACCTCATACTGCCGGACGGACGTGGCGAGGACGTCCTTACCGAAGTGATGCAATTCCGTCCGTCGAGCCGCGTCCTGGTGCTGTCATCGATGACACAGGTAGCGACCAAAGTTGGCGTCCTGAACGGCGGTGCGGTGGATTTTCTAGCCAAACCGTTTGCCAACGCCGAGCTGCTGGCCCGGATCAACACCCGCATTCGCACACCGCCATCGTCGCAGGCGTCGCCTGCGAAGGTCACGCGTTACCTCCGCAGTGCTGGCGTCAGTATCGATCTGCAGCAACGGGAGCTCGTGGTCGACGGGCTCCGTGTGCCCTTGACCCAACGAGAATTCCTGCTTCTGGTCTATTTGCTCGAGCGGGCGCCCGAGCCGTGTACGCGGGCAGAGTTGCTCGAACGGGTCTGGGGAACGAAATTCGCCACCGGCACGAACGTCGTCGACGTCTGTGTGCGCCGGCTGCGATGGAAACTGTCAAACGACAAGATAGAAACGGTGCGCAATGTGGGATATCGGATCACGGCCTAAGGCAGTCCTCGTCACTGTCTGGGCGGTGTTTGCGGGACTGAACTGCTACCTCACCTTTGCGCTGCCCGGTCAGGAGACCATCCCCTACCACCTGGTCTGGGCTAGTTTCGCGCTGCTCTACGGGCTGTGCCCCTGGCCGCGACGCGCCACCCTCGTCGTCTTCACCATTATCATGACGATCACCGGGATCGCCCTGATCCGTCACGCGCTGGCAGGAATCATCGGGTGGGAAGAATGCAGCGAGATCGTTCTGATGGGCGGAATTATCTCGCTGTTGATCTGGCACGTGAACCGGCAGTGGGCGGCTCAGGCCCGACTGCGGGCGCTGCAGCAGGCCGACCGTTATCGCAGCGAACAGCGGGAAAACGCCGCTCGGTTCGGTTCGCACGAGGTACGCACACGGCTGACTATCGCCAGGGGCTACGCGCAACTGATCGCCGACCAGTCAAGTGAGCCGACGGTGCGCGAGGACGCCGAGCTGGTGGTGGCTGAACTCGTCAAAGCGTCTGCATTGGCGACCAATTTGCTCACCCTGGTGCGTGTGGTTGAGCCGTCGGATCCGGAGCCGGTCAACGTCGACCGGATGCTGGCCGAGATTCTGCGTCGGTGGTCGGTCACTGCCAACCGCACCTGGAGCGCACGGAGCGCGGTCGGCACCGTGCAGGGCGACAATGAGCGACTCGAGGCTGTGCTGGACTGCCTACTCGAAAATGCGGTCCGGTTCACCGGCGCAGGTGACGTCATCGCCATGACCGCAGAGGCTCAGGGCGACGAGATGGTGCTGACCGTCCGGGACACCGGGGCGGGCATCCCCGCCGCCGACCTGGGCTCCATCTTCGAGATCTTCCGAACCGCATCGACCGCAGGCGAGAGGGCCGGCAGCGGGCTAGGCCTCGCGATCGTCAAGGCCGCTATGGAAGCCCGTGACGGTACCGTCACGGTTGCTAGCGCGCTCGGTCAAGGCACAACTTTCACCCTGCGATTCCCGGTACAGCCCGCGTCGTCAACCCCACACCGAGAGCTGCCCTCCGAATCGGCTGATCGCGACCCCCTCAGCGAAGCGGTCGCCGTTCTCAACTGAAACGGCGCTCCTTGCGTGTACCAGCAGCCGCACTGTCGGCGTCGCGCTCCCACACGGAACCCGCCAGGATCAGCCGACGACGACCGCATCAGCGACGGCCGCAGGCCGCTCCAACTCGTTGACGCGTACGGCGGCGGTGATCGTCCATTGACCTGCCACAGGCAGAACAACCACTGCCCGATAGCTGCCTGGCGTTTTGCCAGGCTCGACCTTGGCGATCAGCGGCCCGAGACTTAAGTTCGGCTCGGCCATACTCACCTCAGGCATGGCGAGCGGCATGAGAGGGTCGCCTGCGGCATCGGTCAGGTCGAAGGTGATCACATTAATCCCAGCCGTCCCCGGGCCGAATTGACCGGTCAGGTGGCCGGTGCCGAGCTCGGCGAGCACCGGCATCCCAATGGGAGCGGACAGCGCGGTCGTCGCCGTTCCCGCCTGAGCCGGGGTGTCGGTTGCCTGGGGTTCTGCAAGGTCAAGGCCGAGGTGACCCCAATGACCAGCACCACTCCGATTACCTCAAAGCGGATGGCTACCGCCAGCCGGTGCCAGGCCCGTCCCGTGGCGTCTCCCCTGGCCAGGTGAGGCACGAGCCCGAACCGATTCCACGTCGCAAGTGCGCCGATCACCGCGACCAGGCCAAGTTTGACCAGCAGCAGCTGACCATACGCACCCCCGACGAGGGTGGGCACCGAGCCGACGATCACAACGCCCAGGATGGTTCCGGTCACGCCCAGCAGCACAACGAGGCCACCGGCCAGGTGGAGAACCTGCTCAGGATCAGGGCAGCGTCGGCAGCGTCGCCTTTTCGCCGTCAGGCGCGAGTGACGTGCAACACTAGAGCTATCAAACCACCCAGCCAGACCGCTGCCGTCGTAGAGCTGAAAACCGTCGGCAACGAGGAAGACCGGCTCATCGAAGGTGAGTTCCACCGAGCTTGCCCATTGGGCCAGCACCGCGCCCTCTGCCGGCATTGTGAACAGCAGCTCGGCATGCGCCGACGCTGGGGCCGGCGGCAGCCCAAGCGCCATTGTCAGCGCCAAGGTCATTGTTATGAGCACCAGACCGAGGAGCCGGCGCACCCTGGGTGCGCCGGCTGGAGATTTCGGGTCCTGGAGCCAGTGAGCCGTAATTGTCGACACAATGCTCTCTTTGTGCGGTATAACAGCACTTACGTGGGGCCAGCACACCACCGCCCGGCCCTGAATTCCGGGCGGCGGTGCGCTGTGGGGCAGCTAGTTACCCGTCGTGAATGTCCAGATGACGGGGACTAGCAGGTTGCCAGCGGTGTCCTTGATTCCGCTGTTGAGGGTGACGGTGTATTGGGTATTGGCCCGCAAGGTTCCGGTCGGGTTCAGCGTCGCCACCCTCGTGGTGCTGGAGTAGCTGGCCGTTGAGGTGAAGGCGGCGCCGGTCGACGTGCGTTTGATGGTGAAGTTCCCGCTCGCTGCTGCCGTACGCGGCAGACCGGTGACCGTCTCGTTGAAGGTGGCGGTAATGTTCGCCGTTCGGCTGACCCTGGTGGCGTTGACGGCCGGGGTTCGAGCCGTGACGACCGGGGCGGGACCGGTGATGAAGGTCCACGTCTTGGCGGTGAGCTGGTTTCCGGCCACGTCCTTGACCGCGTTGGTCAGCGACAGGATGTAGGTGCGGTCACCGACCAACGGGGCGTCCGGCGTCAGCGTTGCCACTCGGGTGGTGGCGTTGTAGCTGACCTTAGAGGCGATGGTCGCCGTCCCCAGCTTCAGGGTGAAGTTGGGGGTGCTGGTACCGGTGGCGGGCAGACCGGTCACCGCCTCGCTGAACGTCGCGGTCAGCGGAGTGCGCGTGGCCGTCGTTCCCAAACCGACGCCGGTGGCTCCGGCGGCGGGGTTGGTAGTGGTGACCGTCGGACTGGGTCCGGTCGTGAAGACCCAGCTCGTGGCCGTCAGTGAGCCGCCCGACGCGCTCTTGATGGCCGTAGTCATCGAAAGGGTGTAGGGCTTGTCAGTGGCGAGCACCGCCGTCGGGGTGAGCGTGGCCGTGCGCGTCGTCGTGCTGTAGGTCACCGAGGCCGGAACGGCCGTGGTGCCCTGCTTCAACGTGAACGTGGTGTTGCTGACACCGGTGACGGGTTCGTTGAATGTGAGGCTCGGTCGAACGTTGGTCGGCACCCCCGTCGCCCCGGATGCGGGGTTCTGGGCCGTCACCTTCGGCGTAGTGGAAGCCGTGAGCAGCGGCGCGGACACCGTGTTCCCGGCCGCGTTCCATGCCGTGACCCGGTACGCGTACTGCCCGGTTCCGGCGGTCTTGTCGGTGTAGGCAGTGGCGTTCGCCAGCGTGGTCGCAATCTGGACGTAGGCGCCGATCGTGCCATTGGCTAGAGGCGCGCGCTCGATCCGGTAACCGATCTCGTTTTTCGCATTGCCCCAGGTGGTGGGATCGGTGATCGATATCGGGGTTCCATCGGTCCACGTCAGCGGCACGTCGCTCGTGGGTCGAGTAAAGCTCACCACCGACGCGTCAGGCAGCGTGCGAGGTGCACTGACCGAGATGGGCCGCATCATATCCATCTCCTCGTGGCTGAGGATGTGGCAGTGCCACACGTACTCCCAGCCGAAGTTGGTCATGACGTTAGTGATCGGATCGATCGGATTACCGTTGCTATCGGTGTTGTTGAACCCCGCTTCCGACCCGTTCGGGCCGGTCGCCCCGCCCTTTGCGCCCAGCGGCATCATGGGGTTGAGTGGCCGGTTGCTGTCAGGGATGGCGAACGGGAGTTTGGGCAGAATAGGTCGGACCGCCACGATCGTGTCTTCCAGGGGGCTGACCCGCACGGTGTCCTTCCAGCCGAGTTCTGTCGGTTCGGGCGGAATGATGATGTTGTCCCAGGTGACTCTGTTCAATACCTGTACGTCGTTCAGATGGAAGTGCAGCGGATGGGTGTCCACGCCGTTGTGAGTGATCTTCCAGATCTGCGTGCCGTCGGCGTTGGTGGAGATCGGGGTCACGTTGAGGCTGTTTGTTCCCTTCGTGCCGTCCAGCAGCTCGGTGGCAGGGTTAACGTACGGGTAGAGGATGACGTTTTGAAGCAGCGGTGTCGCTCCGGGCGCTTCCAAACCGATATTGCCGCTCATTCGGCCCCACTCGTCGAAGTTCGCCGAGTTCATCTCGTCGTGGACGCTTTTGCCCTCGATGGGAATGCTGAGCTGGCTGCCAGACAGGGTGTCGAACTTGAATTGGTCACCTCCCTGCTCCGCGATCCGGGCAAAGCCGTCACACTTGGCGGCGGGGTTGGCCGCCGCGTTGCAGTAACCGCTGCCGACGAAGTTCTTGCCGTAGGCCTGGTTGTATGCAGCCTGGCCCACGACGATCGGGTTCTGTCCCGATTCGAAGACACCCGCAGGCTTGCCGGCCGCGTCGACGTGGTGATCAAACGCCGCCATCAGCTTGCCCATCTGGTCTGCCGTGGTGTTCGGGCGGTCGAAGGCCAGCGCGGGCGCCGCATTCGAAACCTTGACCTGCATGACCGACCTGGTGTCGGGCCCGTAGCCGGGCAGGGTCGTCGGAGCGCCGGCCGGGGACATATCCGGTCCACCAGTGTAGTAGTCGTAGCCGGGGATCCGACCGGGGAACGCCGCGGGTGCGTCGTTGTAGAGGATCAGCGTCTTCCCCTTATAGGCGGAGAAATCGACGATCACATCGGCCCGTTCGGCGGGCGCGAGCAGCAGCGAGTGCTGGTCGACGTTGCCGACGTCGAACCGAGTCGGGTCGGTGATCCACGTCGTCTCATGCGCGGGGACCACTGCCGGCGTCGGTAGGAAGCCGCCTTCGTTGCCGATCTGGATCCAGTCAGGGCCCTTGGGGCTCTTCGTGGTGTCCGGCGTCGGCATAACGACCGGGTCGGTCTGCGCCATGGAGACCTCGCTGGACTTCAGTGCGACCTCCGTTCCGGTCGCGGGATCGGCGACGTACCAGGACAGGTTCCAGAACCGGTCGTCAGACCCGTTGAGGATCCGGAACCGATAAGACTTCGGCTCCATGGTCGTAGTCGGGTAGGCGGTGCCGTTCACGACCGGCGTGTCGTGGAAGGCCTCCATGCCGACCGAGTTGTTGGGTGTGGAGGGAATAAGTGCCGGTTCGCAAAAGTCGGCCACGTTCGGGTCGCAGGCGGGGTCAAAATATGGGTTAGCCATGGGCGGGTACTTGGCGTCCTTGGCCGGCGGCCAGAACCACGGGCCGTAGAACCAGCGTCCGAATGAGCTCATCCCACTGGGGTCACCCGGGTTCTGCGCTGGCATATAGACGTGCGGCTGCCAGAGGTTGCCCTCACCACCCCATTTCTTCGAATCCCAGGTGGGGTCAAGCTGAGCCATCCGCTTTGCACTCGGCACGAAGGTCTTGTCCTGGATAGTGAGCGGGGTGCCCATTCCGAGGCCATCGAGGGCGCCACCGGGAGCCATCAGCTTCTGCTCGGTGTCGTCGGTGATCATGTAGCCGGCTTCCTCGCCGGCGTACACATTGAGCCGCGTAATTCCCCACGAGTGGTCGTGATAGAACATCATCCGCGCGCTCTGCTGGTTGGTGTAGAAGAAGGTCTCCGCACCAGGACCGGGGTCCGGCATGTCCGGCACGTTGCTGACGCTGACGCCCTTCGGGTACGCGGTGTTCTCACCGGTCGGGGTCACCCACTGGTGCGGCGTGCCGTCGCTGATCCACGGAGTGATGCCGCCGTGCAGGTGCAGAGTGGCACGGTTCTCGGAATAGCACGTGGTTGGTTTTGGAGTCTCCCCGCACATCGGGTTGCGCACACCGTCGAGCACGCTTTTCTCATCCGTTGCCATGTCCATTGGGATCTTGGTGGCGGGGTCGAGCGTCATCATGTCGGGACCGGAACCCGCGCCCATCACCGAGGTGTCGACCGGGAGGAACAGGTCGCCGGCAACGCCGGTGGGCAGAAGGTTGCGGAACAGCACCCGGACGGGCTTGTTCTTGGTGGCAAGGATCGTCGGGCCGAGGTAGTGCGGCTTGTCCACACCGGTGAAGCTGATGGGGCTGTCGGGCAGGGTTGGGTCGAGGTTGGCATTGCCGAGTGCGACGTTCTTTCCCGGGACGACGCTGGTCGACAGTTGCACATACCCGCGGAGCAGGGTTGCCGGGAGGTCTCGATGAAATTTCATCCGGTACTGCACTACGGCGATCTCGTAGTAGTCGGTGCCGGGGTAGGTGGTGGTGTCGGGCACGGCGACCGGAATGTACTGGCCCAGGTCGTTGGCATTGTCCTCTCCTTGCCCGGGGAGGGTGTCGACGAACTTCTTGATCCCCGGGGTGAGATAGCCCGCTCCGGGGGTGGTGACCACGATGTCAGTGACCGAGCCCTTGACCGCCACCTTGGCGGTGGCACTGGCCCCCTTGTCGGCCACGCCCGTGGTGTCGGCGATCGTCACTGCGGGTGTTGAGTCGTAGCCCGCCCCGCCGTCGATGACGTCGATGCGGGTGACACCGATGGTCGCCTCGACCTGGGCCGCCTGATCGGGAGCGGTCTTGCTGGCGTCGGTGAGGGTCACTGTCGGGGCCGAGGTGTACCCGCTGCCCGCGTTCGCAATCTCGACGCCGGTGACCACGCCGTTGGCGTTCATTGAGGCGCTGGCGGTGGCCTGCTCACCGTCGGCGAGGTCAGGCTTGGAGATGTTCACCAGTGGCTGGGCCTGATAGCCCGTTCCGCCGTCGGTCAGCTTCAGGTTGTCGACAGTCCCGCTGGCCAGCGCATGCGCCTCGGAACCCGCTGTGGGGTTCCCTCCCGTCAGGGTCACCGCGGGTGAGGTGAACCCGTATCCGGTCTCGTTGACGTCGATGCTGGTGATGACGCCGGTAGCGATCTTGGCGGAGGCTTTCGCCACCGTGGTCGGGGTAACCCCGGCCGTCGTGATTTCCACCGTGGGCGGGACCGCGTAGCCAGCACCCGGGCTGGTCACGGTAACACCGGAGATGGCACCCGTTTTCGGGTCGACCGCGGCAGTGGCTTCTGCGCCCGTGCCCGGGTCGGTGATGGTCGGCGTGACGTCGGCCGCAAAGGAGTAGGTGCGGTCGTGGGAGAAGTCCGGGTAGTTCGAAGCACCAAGCTTTACCGTGCTGTCCTTGGCCGGGCCGATATTAGTGGCCATGGTCGGGTCGCCGCTGGCTGGCGTGCTCAACGTGTCGCCATTGGCGGGGACATCGGTGTCTACCGGAATGCCCTGGCCGTAGAAGCCGATCACGTCGTCCTTCTGAACTGTCACCGCCGGAACGAAATAAGTCTCGACCTCTCCGGTGTCCACGGTCGGCGTCGGCACCTTCAGCTCAGGGCTCGTGTAGACGACGGTGTACTCCCCCGCGAGACCGGTCGGTCGTAGCACCAGCCCGTGGAAGAGGTTGCCCGCCGAGGTGGTCGGGCTCGCTCCTGCGGTGCCCTGGTTCCAAGTTTGAAAGTCGTTGAGCGTGCCGGCGGGAAGCTTGGTGTGGTCGAGCACGACCAGTACCGGCCCCAACTCACCGGTCGGCTTCGCAAAGTCCGTCGCATACGTACGCTCGGTCAGCGGGTTACCGTGCAGAACCGGCGTCGGGGTCCCGACGCTGATTGTCACCATCGCATCCGCCAGCGTCTGCGGACTGTTCGCCCAATTGGGGTATGGGCCGAAATAGTGGGGCACCTTTGCCGTATCTGTGGCGCTCATGGGGACCGCAGCCTCAGCGGCATCGGGCCGGAAGAAATCGCTCAGTCCCATGGGACCGATGCCGCTGATCAGCAGCGCGAGCGCCACGACGGCAGCCGGCCCAGCCAAGCGACGTCTTGGGGCTTGGCGGAAGGGTGGGCGGGCAGGTGATTGCATGATTCCCCTAACAATCGTTGGATGCGGCTGCGGACTCTATGCGATGAGGGTGCACCACCGCTGTCCTCAACGGGCCATTTATGACACAACTGTCATCTAGCTGAAAGCATCTATGGACTGTTTCTTGAACACGTCGCCCCTGAATCGCGGCAGCATCCGTTTACTTATCGGCCGACGAGGACGATCGAAGTCCCGCCGGAAGCAACCGCGCACCGCGTCGTCGACCGGCTCACGAAGCCAGATGGAACTCCACCCACAACGGATAATGGTCTGAAATGCGCCAGGACACCTCAGTACGCGTCAGGTGGCCCAGCACGTGCGGTAGAAAGTCGAAGGAACCGGCCCGGAGGGCGTAGGTCAGGGAAGTCAGCGAAGATTTACCGTTGGGGTCGGAGAACCAAGCGATCTGGTCATAGAAGTCAGTCAAGGGAAATCGCAACCTGCTTGCTCTGCTGCCTCGCCTCCTCCCAACGTGCCCGCGGTACTCTGGACACCACTGTCGTCCCCCGTCCCGAGGGTGACGAAAAACACGAGGAGAACCAGATGTCGGTCGGCCTGCTTGCCGTCGTCGATGACATACTCACTGCGGCCCTCAAGGCGAGTGCAAAAACGGCTGGTGTCGTCATCGACGACGCTGCTGTCACCCCGCAGTATGTTCAGGGGTTGTCGCCGGCGCGCGAGCTGCACGTCGTCTGGCGCATTGCGCTCGGCAGCCTGTTCAACAAGTTCGTCATCATCATCCCGCTCGCACTGCTCCTCTCCGCATTCGCGCCCTGGGTGTTGCCATGGCTGCTCATTCTCGGCGGTACCTACCTGTGCTTCGAAGGCGCGGAGAAAGTGACCGAATGGTTCGGGGTGCATCACAGCACCAATGAGACCGAATCGCGGGATGAAGGCAAGCTCATCTTCGGCGCTATTCGTACCGACCTCATTCTCAGCACCGAGATCATGCTGATCGCCTTGGCTAGTCTCGACACCGATTTTGGCATCTGGATGACCCTCGGCGCCCTGGTAGTCATCGGCCTCGGAATGACGGCTCTCGTCTACGGCGCCGTCGCACTGCTCGTCAAAATCGACGACATCGGACTTTCACTGATGAAGAACCCAGCTCGACAAGTGCGACGCGCCGGCGCGCGCATCGTGGTCGCCATGCCCGCCGTGTTCCGTGTGATCGGCATCATCGGCACGGTCGCCATGTTGTGGGTCGGCGGGCATCTGGTGATTGTAAACCTGGCCGAGACTTTCTGGCACGGCCCCTACGACGTGCTGCACGCCGCAACACGCGCTATCGAATCGGCGGGTCCGGCCGTCATCTGGTTAACCGACACCACAATCTCACTGCTGTTCGGCCTGATTCTCGGCCTGATCATCGTCGGCATCGTCTTTGCAATGTCGGGGCTCTTCAGGCGCAACAAGCCAGGCGTCGTCGCGGCCTGAGCGCCGGCTCGTACGAGTCAGGTTGAGGCGTAGCCCCCCGACCCAACCGCGGGAGCGCAGTTCTGGGGGACGGGGCCCGGGCCCCGTCCCTGGGCCCAGGTTAGAAACTGGGCCCACGGTCACAACATGGGCCCGGCCGGCGGATCGCAGCATTGGCCCAAAGGCGCGGCATGAACCTGCAGGCCAATTTGAGGATGCGGATTCGTTTATGACTTCGATTTGGGCCACGCAAGGCGCTGAATAGTCCCGACGGAACGGCGCCCCACGGCCCGACACACAGCGAAATTAGCTCGAACTCGTGGTTCCGATACTTTCCCAGGCCACTTTTGCTCCTGCGGTTTTCTTGAGATTCTCTCGCTTTTATGTTCGATTTGCGGTAAAATGGATCTGAAGGAGGCACTGACGCCCATGTTCATGGAAAACTCCGGCACCACCGCCTCGAATCCCGCCATTGTCGCGGTGG
>NZ_JASITB010000006.1 GCF_030063455.1 Cryobacterium sp. PH31-O1
TCGGGGGAGAGGCTCGCAGCTAGACTACTGCGTTGATAGGCCGGATGTGGAAGTGGGGACTAAAGACCCATGGAGCTGACCGGTACTAATAAGCCGATAATTTGATAACACTCAGTTTGAAGAAGCTTCTTTAGCGTCCACTATGTGGTTCTCGATGTACGGTCGAGAACAACGCCCTCATCACGAGGGCTCTATATAACTAAATAATATAGAATCGATTCATCGAAAGATGTTTCGGCGGCTATAGCGAGAGGGAAACGCCCGGTCACATTCCGAACCCGGAAGCTAAGACTCTCAGCGCCGATGGTACTGCAGGGGGGACCCTGTGGGAGAGTAGGACACCGCCGGACTTAACTTAGCAACACCAGAAAAGCCATCCCTACGGGATGGCTTTTCTGCGTTAACAACCCAGACAGAGCGGCCCCTTTGCGATCCATCGACGTTTGGTCACCCCGCGAATATACCGACGGCCTGCCCACAACCTGAACACCTGGGGACGGCCCAGCTACGTGCAACAGCGGTAGGAGCAGCCACTTGCACCAGGCGTCTGTGCGCCTACGGGGTCGGCACAGCCCGCCATGTGCATGACCTTGCGAACGCCCTGGCTTGTGGTCTGGGGTTACGGGCGCGATGAACGCTTCCGTACACAGGGCCGTGGCTAGCGGTTCGGAAAACCGTGGGGGAGGCCGTTCAGCACCGGGGCGAGGCGGGACAGACGCTCGCGTTCAAGCAGCAGCGCGGTGTACTCGCGCTCGCGGCGCACGGCGGCGACTCCGACCAGAAAATACTCGGCCGGCGCATCGGGCAGGGGGAAGACGAACGGCGTGACCTCGGCGACCAGGGACTGCGCCAGCCGCTCGCGGGTGAGCGGCGTCAGATGCGAGGACTGGCGCAGATACTGGGCAACGCGACGGGCCAGCCGGTCGGGCAGTCGAGCGATATCGACGGTCTGCGACCACGGCAGGAGCGCTTCGGGCAGGGGACGCGGGATCTCTCTATTGCGCTGCACCCGCTCGTGCTGGCTGTAGGTGCCGGCGAGCAGATCTCCGAGCCGCTTGGAGCGGCCGTTGAGCAGGGCGGTGGTGGCGGCGAGACCGCCGAGGGTCATGATGGTCTCGAGCACGCCGGTGAGGGCCCGAATGAACGCGTGGCGCAGCGAGATGGCTCCACCGTCGTCGCGCACGATACGAGCGCCGATGGCGAGCTTGCCGAGCGACCGGCCGTGGGTGAGCGTCTCGACCAGCACGGGTACGACCAGCAGTGAAAAGACCAGGGCGGCAACCGAGACAGCCTGAGTGAGCGCGGTATCGGTGAATTGCGCGAGGCTCAGAAAGAAGGCCAGCAGAATGAGCAGGTACAGACCCACGTACGCGACTGTGTCGATGATTGCGCCGGCCGCGCGCAGAATAACGCTCGCCGGCCGCACGTCGAGCGCGACGGCTTCCCCGGTTACGAGCTCGTCACCCGGGCTCAGGTCGAAAGCTGCAGTAGGACGCGCGGTCTCCTTCATGTCTACTATTGAACCAGATGGATCTAGACGCATACACGGCAGCGCATCGCGCCGACTGGGACCGCCTGACCGAGCTCGGTGCCCGGCGGCGTCTCAGTGGTACCCAGTCCGACGAACTTATCGAGCGGTATCAGGCCGGCGCTACCCAGCTATCCGCCATTAAGTCCACTGCCGGCTCGACGCTGGAGGGCGACCGGCTGTCGGTCGGCTTGTCCCGGGCACGGCTGCGTTTCACCGGCGTGAGTGCCAATGTGCTCGCCCAGATTCCGCGCTTCTTCGTCGCCCAGCTGCCGGCAGCCCTGTACCGGCTGCGCTGGCTTACGCTCGCCGTGGCCGTCGTCACCTTCGTCGTGGCCGGGCTGTACGCCGTCTGGGCGTTCAACGACCCGGCGGTGCTGGCCAATCTCGGAACGGATGCCCAACTCGCCCAGCTGGCCAACGAAGACTTCGTCGGCTACTACTCCGAGAACCCCGCAGCCTCGTTCACCGGATTAGTCTGGACCAACAACGCTTGGATCGCGGCGCAGTGCATCGCCTTCGGCATCGTCGGCGTGTATGTGCCGTTCATCATTCTGCAGAACGCCATGAGCCTCGGCACCACCGCCGCGATCATGTTCGCCTACGACAAGGGCGACGTGTTCTTTCTCTATATTGCACCGCACGGGCTGCTCGAACTGACCGCCATCTTCGTCGCAGCGGCCGGTGGGCTGCTCATTTTCTGGGCCTGGATTGCCCCAGGGGCCCGCACGCGAGGCCAGGCACTTGCCGAAGACGGCCGCGCGCTGTTCACCGTGGCCATCGGCCTCGTCTTCGTGCTGCTGGTCTCTGGCATCATCGAGGGCTTCGTTACGCCTGCGCCCTGGCCATGGCCGATCAAGATCGGTGTCGGCGCCGTGGCTCTGGGCGCGTTCCTGACCTACATGATCGTTCTTGGCGGCCGTGCGACCCGCGCCGGTGAGACCGGCGACCTGGGTGAGTTCGAGGCTGGGAGCAGGCGGATCTACGCGGCGTGACCGGCATCGGAGCCCGGCTATGATCGTGCCCCTGGCAGTCTCGGCCAACCCGACAAACGGATGTGAGATGGGCGTCACGGGGAGACCCAGTGGCTGTCAGGTCTCCGCTGGAGCGGCGAGAGCACCGGGCTCCAGCGCAGGGTTTCAGAGCCTTCCAGCAGCCTTCAGCGCAATATACCGGTCCGCCAGGGCCGGCGGAAGCTGCGCGGGGGAGGCGGTGACGACATCCGCTCCCAGCTGGCGGATGGCGGCCGATACCCGTGCCACGTCGAGCAAGGCCCGCTCGGCAGCTGCGGCCCGATAGATTTCGTCACGACCGCCCCGGGTCGCCGCAGCGAGCACGGTGGCCGGGTCGAGCACGGAGGCCACGACCACCGTGTGGCGTTTGGTGAGCTGCGGCAGCACCGCGAGCAGCCCGGTCGACGCGCCCGCTGCGTCTATCGAGGTGAGCACTACGACCAGGGCGTGCTGGCTTGTGATCGAACGCACCTGGCCGGGAACAGCCGCCCAGTCCATCTCGATCAGTTCCGGGTCGATCATGGCCATGGAATCGACCATCTGCGCGAGCAGGGCTGCGCCGCTCGCGCCCTGCACCCGGCCCCGTACCCGACGGTCAAAAGCGAGAAAGTCGACGCGGTCGCCGGCGACCGAGGTGAGCGCCGCGAGCAGCAGGGCAGCCTCGAAGGCGGTGTCCAGCCGCGGCTCGTTGTCGACACGGGCGGCCGACGTGCGCCCGGTGTCGAGCAGAATGACCACGCGGCGATCCCGTTCCGGCCGCCAGGTGCGCACCATCACATCGTTGCGTCTGGCTGTTGCCCGCCAATCGATCGAGCGTACGTCGTCACCGCGCACGTATTCGCGCAGGGAGTCGAACTCGGTGCCCTGCCCGCGAACCATCACGCTGGTGCGCCCGTCGAGTTCCTTGAGCCTGGCAATGCGAGAGGGCAGGTGTTTGCGGGCGTGAAAGGGCGGCAAAACCCGGATGCGCCCGGGGGCGTTAAGCGTCGCCTGGCGGTTCCAGAGGCCCAGCGGTCCGCGCGTGCGCACCGTCACCTGTTCCACCCGCCGTTCCCCGCGACGAAAGGGCGTGAGCGTGAGCGAGACGAGCCGTCGTTCGCCGCGCGGAATAGCGACCCGGCTGCGATTTCGGCCGGCGCCGGCCGACGGCTGCCAGGCATCCCGCACCACAGCGACCAGGCGGCGGCGCCCGGTGTTGGTCAGATACAACTCGCTCGTGACGGATTCGCCGAGTCGAACGCGGGCGGGCAGCATCCGTTCAACCGTTACCGCGCGGGGCGACGCCGCTAACGCGAGGTCGACGCCGCCGAGCGTGAGCACGACACCGAGCCAGATGAAGAGCACGCCGGTCGCCGCCACCGTGTCAGGCCCGAACCACACGATGGGCACCACGCCGAGGGCGACGAGAAGAACGAACCGTCCGCTGAGCGTCATCGTTAGATCGGAACCTGAACCTGCTGCAACACGCCGCGCAGAATGGCATCGACCGAGACACCTTCAAGTTCGGCTTCCGGACGCAGCTGCACGCGGTGCCGCCAGACCGGCAGCGCCATCGCCTGCACGTGGTCTGGAGTGATCGAGTCGTAGCCACTCAGCCAGGCCCAGGCCTTGGTGGCGGCGAGCAGCGCGGTCGTTCCGCGGGGGCTGACTCCGAGTTTGACCGAGGGGCTCGTGCGGGTAGCCCTGGCCAGGTCGACGATGTAGGCGAGCACATCGGCGCTCGACCCGACGCGGGCGACGGCCGCCTGGGCTGCGGCGAGTTCGGCCGCGCCGAGCACCGCGCTGACACCGGCTCCGGCCAGGTCACGCGGGTTGAAACCGGCCGCATGGCGACGCAGCACCTCGATCTCATCGACCCGCTGCGGCACCTCGAGCACGAGCTTGAGCAGAAACCGGTCAAGTTGCGCCTCGGGCAGCGTGTAGGTGCCCTCGTATTCGATCGGGTTCATGGTCGCGGCCACGATGAACGGCTCGGGCAACTTCATCGACTCGCCGTCGACGCTGACCTGCCGCTCTTCCATCGCCTCGAGCAGCGCGGACTGCGTCTTCGGCGGTGTGCGGTTGATCTCGTCGGCGAGCATAATATTCGTGAACACCGGGCCCTGCCGAAACTCGAACTCGCCGGCGCGGGCGTCGTAGATGAGTGATCCGGTCACGTCGCCCGGCATCAGGTCGGGCGTGAACTGGATGCGTTTGGTATCGAGGCTCAGCGCGTGGCTGAGCGTGCGCACCAGCAGCGTCTTCGCGACGCCGGGCACGCCCTCGAGCAGCACGTGGCCGCGCGCGAGCAGAGCGATGATCAGCCCGGTCACCGCGCCGTCCTGCCCGACGACGGCCTTGCCGACCTCGGTGCGCACCCGGTTGAGCGCGGCGCGCAGCGTGGCGGCATCCGCTGCATCGGCGGGAACCGGGTTGATCAGATCGGTGGGGGTGGCGGGAATCGTCATGGGTCCATTCTCTCGGCTGGAGGGGGTGAAGAATCACGAGAAGCGGATGCTGCCGCCTCGGCAGCAGGCACCACCGAGGCCATTACGGCCCGGCCGGTAGCCTGTTCGAGGGCCTGCAGTGCGTCGGACAGGGCCATCAGCTGCGCGTCGGAAGACGGAATAGCGTCGACCAGCACCCGCCGCACCTGGTTTGGCTCGCCACCGGTAATCTGGGCGACCGCGCCGACGACCTCCTCCAGATGGGCGAGGCGGCCGAGGCCGACAGCACGGGCGAGGCGTTGCACGGTGCCGACGCGCAGGGCGTCGAGCGCGCGCAGTCGGGCGTTGCTGCGCGCGTACAGCCGGGCCCGACCCTCCATGGTTTCGCTCGCCTTCACCGTGACCGGCAGGTTCTCAGCCACGAGCGGCCCGAACCGCCGGCCACGCCAGAACGCGGCGGCGACAGCGGCGAGCACGAGCAGCACAGCTACGGGGCTGACCCAGCCGGGCGTGAGGGCGGCAAGCGACGGCGGCCCGGTACGGGGCAGGTCGGCCAGCGTCGGCAGGTACCAGACCAGCGAGTCGCTCTCCCCGAGCAGTCCGAGGGCGAGCGCCGCGTTGCCGTAGCCGGTTACGTTCTCATTGTTGAAGACCCGGGCATCGGGCACGAGCGAGACGATGCCGCCGGTCGCTTCGTTCTCCACTTGAATCAGGGAGAAGGTGTCGGTGCTGCTGGCGAAACAGCCGGTGACGAGCGGATGCTCGCCAGCCGGTATCGAGAGGGTATCCCCGCCCGGGAGTAGTTCCCCAGCCCGGTTCGCGGCCGGCAGGACGCAGTCGGCCTGCAGCGATGAGGCGTCTGACACACCGCCGAAACCCACGGTCGCCGCCAGCGCCTGAAGGGTCAGAAAATCGGGTGCGACGACGACGGTGCGCGCCGCCAGCTCGGCCAGCTCGGCCAGCTGGTCGCCGTCGAGGTAACCGTTCTCGTCGAACAGCAGCACGGTCGAATCAGCGCCGACAGCGTCGCGCACCTCGACCAACGAGTCCGCCAGCGTCACGGTGACCCCCTGCTGACGCAGCACCTCCACGAGCGCCATCGACCCGGCCGGCGCCGCGTTGTCGCCGGCCAGGGCGCGGCCGGCAGCGTTGCTGCCGCCGGACAGGAACACCCCGACGATCGCAACGATCACGATGCCTGCAAAGGCGAAGATCCAGAACGAGGAGCGGCGCAGCAACGCGCGCAGGGTCGGTGTCGCCACGGTCGTAGGAACACCACCGGCAGAATGGCCGTGGTTGGCGGCGACATCCGTTGCTGAATCGAGTGTCACGCTCATGATCGGCCTGCCTCAGCCAGCGCGGTCGGCGGCGTGCCAAGCACGGGCGACGCGGCCCGCAGCTCGGCCTCGAGTGCAGCGAGGGCGCGATAGTCGGGCTCGGTTCCGGCCTGCTCAAGGTAGCGCACCCGGTCGAAGGTATCCGCAGCCAGGGCCAGGGCAAGACCGCTCGGCGGGAATGCCAGCCGCGCCCGCGCGGCGAAGTCGTGCGCGGTCGTGCCCGGGGTGACCGAGAGCACCGTTCGTTCGGCGAGGCCCCTGGCCAGGGCGCGAAAGATCTCCTCGCAGGCCAAGCTCCAGTCGCCGCGACCGGCCGCAGCGGCGGCCGCCGTGCGCATCTCGGCGCTGCTGCGCTGGTCGATCGTGCCGAACAGGTCGCTGCCGGCCCGGCGTCGCCTCGCCAGCCGGGGAGCTCCAAACAGCAGCCAGCCGGCCACGAGCGCCGCGAGGATGAGAACGACCGCGACGACCGGCAACCAGTCCGCCAGGCTGCCGTCGCCGCTGACGGCAAGCGAGTTGATCCAGTCCAGAAAACCCTGCGATGCCCGGTCGAACCAGGTCGGCCTGGCCGATTCGTAGGGAGCCTTGGCGAGTTCCTCCCGCAACCACTGGCGGGCTTTTGGCGCGTCGGGGGTCACCGGCACGTCACCCGCCAGGCCGACAACGCGGCGCCCGGCCACCGCTCCGAGCTGTGCCAGGCCGAACGCGATCATGCCGCCGGGTATCCGCCGGAACCGGCCGGTGCCAGATAGGGGTCTGGCACGTCGTCGCCTTGCGCTGCCGACTCGACATAGCGGGCCAGTTCCAGATCGAGGCCCTCCTTGCGCATGCGAAGGTCAAGGTAGATCAACGCGACCGCCGCCGACTGCACGACGGCCGCGACGGCCGCCACCGGAATGGCGATGATGAGGCTGACGACCACGCTGAGAATCGAGGACTGCTCGGCGAACGCACCGGTCGGGTCCACCAGCACGGTGCCCACACCGAACAATAACGAGACCGGGGTGGTGACGATCTGGCTGATCACCTGCACGATCAGGCCGACCAGCAGCAGCACGCCAAGGGTGCGCCAGAAGTAGCCGCGGGTCAGCGACCATGATCGAACAACGGATGCCCGCACGCCCAACTTCTCCAGCACGATCAAGCTCGGAACGGCACTGGTCTTGGTGTACATGAAAGCGCTCGCCGCAGCGAGGAGCAGGCCTCCGAAGACGCCGACGAGCACACCGGCGACGATGCCGGCGACATCGCCCACGCTGACCAACAGCACGACAATGCCGGCGATCACGGCCACGCCGATGAGTAGCGCGAGGGTGAGCAGCAAAGTCCACAGGGTCAGCGGCCAGAGGCGAGTTGCCGCCCGACGCCACAGGGCGCCAAGCCGAAGCTTCTCGCCGAGGGTCGCGCGGGCCACTTCGACCACGATGACGGCCTGCAACAGCGCTGAACCGATGAGCGACAGTGCCACGGGAACGATCAGGGACAGCGCACCGATCAGCACCGAACCGGCCGTGACGGCATCCTTCTGACCGAGCGGAGCGCTGTCGATGCGATCGAGCGCCCAGAAGGTCACGAGCCCGACGATGACGACGGTGACGAGCATGATCGCCGCCTGCACGATGAGGCCGCTGCCGAAAGTGGCCTTCGGATTGCGCCGCAAGACCTGGAACGACGCGCCCAACAGCGTGCCGAACCCGATCGGCCGCAACGGAATCAATCCCGGCTTGGGCGGAGGAGCCCAGCCCCGGCCCGGGTCGCTGCTTTGGTACGGGCTGCCCTGGTACGGTGCGACCGGAACGGGCGCGGCGGGCACCGCGAACTCCCCGTAGCGCGGGGGAACGGGGGCGTCGGGAGCTTGCCAAGAGTTTGTCACCATTCAATGCTGGCACAGGTCGATCAAGAAATGCGCTCGGAGGGGCTCTGTCAGCGCGCTCGGCTACTCTTATGCCAGACTTTGCCCTACTCATCGGGCAATCTGCTGAGCGCACAATCAGAACACACCACGAAATTGTTCTGGGAAGAGACCCATGACCGCACGCATTTTGGTGATCGATGACGACACCGCCCTGTCCGAAATGATCGGCATCGTTTTGCAAGGCGAGGGCTTCAGCCCAGGCTTCTGTGCCGATGGATCGCTCGCTCTGGAAACGTTTCGCACCGAGAAGCCCGCTTTGGTTCTGCTCGACCTCATGCTGCCCGGCCTCGACGGCATCGAAGTGTGCCGGCTGATCCGCGCCGAATCGGGGGTGCCGATCATCATGCTGACCGCCCGGTCCGACACCACCGATGTGGTGAAGGGGCTCGAGTCGGGGGCTGACGATTACATGGTCAAGCCATTCAATCCCAAAGAACTCGTCGCCCGCATTCGCACCCGCCTGCGCCCGCCAGCGGCCGACGGTGCTCTCGCCCTTCACATCGGCGACCTCGTCGTCAACGCGGTCGGCCACGAAGTCACCCGCGGAACGGCCGCGATCAACCTCACCCCGCTCGAATTCGATCTGCTGCTGGCCCTCGCTTCCAAACCCCAGCAGGTATTCACCCGCGAAATGCTGCTGGAACAGGTGTGGGGTTACCACTACAAGGCCGACACCCGGCTGGTGAACGTACACGTGCAGCGGCTGCGAGCCAAGGTTGAGCACGACCCTGACAACCCCAAGATCGTCATGACGGTGCGCGGAGTCGGCTACCGTGCCGGTACGGCCAGCTAACGGGCCGGAACCGCAGATGACCTCCCGGCGAGCCCCACAGAAACGGTTGGCCGCACCGTGCCCCAGCTGACCTATTGGAGCAGGCCGCGCAACTGGCCCCGGCTGGTGCGCGCATCGTGGCGTTCTTCCCTGCAATTTCGCACGGTGACTATCTCCGTAGCGCTCTCCGGCGTAGCGATTTTGGTGGTGGGCGTGTACATGTCAGTCAGTATCGGCAACGACCTGTTCCAATCCCGGCTCAGCCAGGTGCTGCTCGAATCCGACCGCGCGACCAGTGCCGCGCAAAGCCTGTTCGATTCCTCCGATGCCACCGACCGGGTACAGGTGCAAAACCTGCTCAGCGCGGCACGCACCTCGATCTCTGCCGCCTCGTCGAGCCGACTAGTCGCCGTGCTGCGGGTGCCCGGCCAGGACTCGTCGACCGTTGCACCGCTCGACTCGTCGACCTTCGGACAGTCCACTGGCGTGATCGGGGCCGAGCTGCGCACCGAGGTGCAGGCCAACATCGGAGACCAGTTCTGGCAATCGGTCACACTGACCGGCGATGACGCCGCGACCGTCCCCGGCATTGTTGTGGGGTCGCAGATCACGGTTCCGGTGGCTGGCCGCTATGAGCTGTACATCGCGTATAGTCTGCAAGACGCGGAAGAGACGCTGCTCTTCGTGCAGCAGACCCTCGGGGTGGCCGGCGTCGCCCTCGTACTTCTGATCGGCGCCGTTACCTGGATCGTCGTTCGCTTTGTCGTCACGCCGCTGCGGGTAGCCGCAGAGACAAGCCAGAAACTCGCCTCCGGTGACCTCGAGGTGCGTCTGCCAGAGAAGGGCGAAGACGTCATCGCGACGCTCGCCCGATCCTTCAACGGCATGGCAGACAGCCTGCAAAGCCAGATTCGTGCACTAGCCGACCTGTCTGAGGTGCAACAACGGTTCGTGTCGGATGTCTCGCACGAACTGCGCACGCCGCTGACGACCATCCGCTTGGCAGGCGATGTGCTGTACGACCAGCGGGCGAGCTTTCCACCGGCCACCGGCCGTACCGCTGAGCTGCTGCACACCCAGGTCGAGCGCTTCGAGCTGCTGCTGAGCGACCTGCTCGAAATTAGCCGCTACGACGCCGGATCGGTCGAGCTTGAGAGTGAACCGACCAACCTGGTCTACCTCGCCGTAGACGCCATCGACAGCCTCCGATCCCTCGCCGACTCCAAGGGCAGCGACCTACGGCTGCTGGCTCCGGGCGGGTATGTCAACGCCGACGTCGATCCGCGGCGCATCCGCCGGGTGCTGCACAACCTTATCGGCAACGCCATCGAGCACGGTGAGGGCAAACCCGTTGTGGTGTCGGTCGACAGCGATGCGAACGCGGTCGCGCTCGCCGTGCGCGACTATGGCCTCGGAATGAGCCAGGCCGAGGTCGCACACGTCTTCGACCGGTTCTGGCGGGCCGATCCGTCCCGCCAACGCACGATCGGCGGAACCGGCCTCGGGCTGGCCATCGCCCGCGAAGACGCGAGCGTGCACAACGGCTGGCTGCAGGTCTGGTCGAGTCCGGGAGAGGGGTCGTGTTTTCGGCTGACCCTACCCCGACTGGCCGGCGCCGTGCTGGAACGGTCCCCGATTCCATTGCCGCCCGACGACGCGACCGCCTCACTGGGCGAGACCGGGTATCTGCCTGGGCAGGGCGGAGGCCGAAATGATTGATCGCACAGCTCGCCGCCGCATTTTCCCGGCGCTGCTCGTGGCCATAGCACTCACCATCGGCTTGGGCGGCTGCACCGGCATTCCGCGAGATGGCGTGGTGCACGCCGGCAATGATATCGCGCCAGACGACAATCCGGCCCCGGTTTTTCTGCCGGCACTGCCGCAACAGGATGCCTCGACGGAATCCATTCTGCGCGGCTTCATGGATGCCTCCTCGAGTCCCGAGAACAACTACGATATCGCCCGCCAGTTCCTGGCCCCGGCCTTCCAACCCAGCTGGGATGCCACGGCGGGCGTCACCGTCGACAACGGCTCCGGGCGTACCCTGACCGTCATCGACGACGGCACCACCCTGGTGGCCGTAACGCCGGTGGCCGAGGTAGACCAGGCCGGGGAATACCGTGAGGTCGATGCCAGTCCGGTACCGTTGCGCTACGAATTTCAGCAGATCGGCGGCCAGTGGCGCATCAGCTCCGCTCCGAACGGCACTGTCATCGACGAAAACACGTTCAATGACGTGTTCAGCGCCCAACCCGTTTACTTCTACGACCCCGGCTTTCGATTCTTGGTTCCTGACCTGCGCTGGTTTCCGCGCGGCGCATCCGCTCCTACCAAGCTCGTCAATGCCGTCCTGAACGGACCGAGCGCCTGGTTGACCGGAGCGGTCGCCACGGCGTTCCCGGAAGGCTCCAAGCTCACCGCCGACGCCGTGCAGGTCGTCGGGCGCCAGGCCATGGTCGATCTGAACAGCGAAGCACTCAACGCCGACCGGCAGACGCTCCAGCGCATGAAAGCGCAGCTGGCGGCGAGCCTGCCGTCCGGACTGACGGTCGATATCACCATCGACCAGAATTCCCAGGCCATCGATGACGTCCAGACCGGGGCTCCCCTCGTCGATCCGCGCGTCGACGCCCGAGCCCTCGTGCTGCGTGGTGACGACTTTGGTTTTCTCGCCGCAACCGGGCAGAGCCTTACCCCGCTCGACGGGTTGTCTGCCACCATCGCCCAGCTGAAACCCACAGCGGTGACGCTGGCCTCGGGCCAGAGATCAGCCGCCGTGCTCACCAGCGAGGGCGTCTACGTCGTGCGTAACAGCGACGAGCCCGAGTTGCTCGACTCGCGCGCTGGGTTGCTCGCGCCGTCGATGGACAACGACCGCTTCGTCTGGTCGGTGCCGTCGAACGATCCGACCGCCCTGGTCGTCTACAGCCCAACGGGCGACGCGACCGTGCTGCCGACGCCGTGGCCGGAAGCCACCTCGATCACGGCCCTAAAAATTTCGCGGGACGGTGCCCGGCTGATCGCCCTGCTCGGCACGGGCTCGGAGACCCGTTTTGTCGTCGCATCCATCACCCGCACGGAGCAGGCCCCGACCGGCCTCGGCCCGCCCGTGCTGTTGGCATCGGACGGCGGGGTCGGCCTCGACGCGACCTGGATCGACGAGTTGACCGTGGCGTCGCTTAGCACCCTGCCGAGCGGCGAGGCACGCATCGTGGCGCAGCAGATTGGCGGCGCCAGCTCCGTTCTGGAATCCCCAGCGAGCAGCCGGTTCATCGTCGGCAGTAACTCCGTGCGGGACCTGCGCGTGCTCACCGACACCGGCAGCCTGGAGGTGCAGCGCGGAGCGGGCTGGCAAGCCCGCATCGACGACGTGATCCTGCTTGCCACCCAGCAGGGCCTCGGCAGCTAGCCGGCCGTCTCCTCCCCAGACGGTGCCAGCTCCGCTCCTGCACCGTTGGCGACTTGGCGCCCCGCGCACCGGCTGCACGCGGCACACTGGCCTGATGACGCGAGGGCTGCGTAAACAACTGACCATCGCGGGTCTGGATGCCTGGGCCACCCTGCTGCCGACCGAGTGCAGCGGCTGCGGTGCCCTCGACCGTGCGCTGTGTGCGAGCTGCCGGTTGGCCCTGCTCCCCGCAGTGCATCCGGTCACCCGCGACGATGCCCTCGTCTGGGCTGCCCTGACCTATGAGGGGGTGGCCCGGCACGTGATCGCCGCCTACAAAGACGGTGGTCGAACGGATGCCGCCGCCGCGCTCGCCGCGCCGCTGCGAGCGGCCATCGTGGCCGCGCTCGCCGCCGTCCCGAGTGGGAACGGCGGCGGCATCCAGCTCGTGACAATCCCCTCGTCCCGCCTGGCCTGGCGCTTGCGCGGCTATCACCCGGTCGATGCCCTACTGCATCGGGCCGGGCTGCACCCGTTCCCAGCGCTGGCGCAGCGCGGGGAATCCGTCGATCAGGTCGGCCTCGGTCGCGAAGCGCGCGCCGCGAATAAGAGCAATAGCCTCGTCGCGCGGCGACCGCTTGACGGGGCGCGGATGATTCTCGTCGATGACATCGTGACCACCGGAGCGACCCTGCTCGAGGCGCGGCGCGCCGTGTTCGCTGCAGGCGGTACCGTCGTCGGCCTAGCTGCACTGGCGGAAACACGGCGTCTGCTGCCCCAGTATTCGCGCTCGGCGCAAATCGATCAACAAATACTGTGACTTATTTCACCGCCACGGCTACGGTGGAGACAAAGGCGCGCAATGATCGCCCGGTTTTGGGGCGGTCCGCCAAACTGGAGGTCGTCATGGAAACTAACATCGTCGGACGCAACCTTGGGATCACGGATCGCTTCCGAGATTACGCGACGGAGAAGGCTGAGAAAATCGCCCTCCTCGCCGAGAAGGCCCTCGCGCTCGAGATCAAGGTCAGTCGCCACCATGAGAAGAACGGCGCTGCCGCCGGCAACGATCGTGTCGAACTCACCCTGATCGGCAAGGGTCCGCTGGTGCGGGCTGAAGCTGACGGATCCGACAAGTACGCCGCTTTTGATGTGGCTCTTGGCCGTCTGCTCGAACGGGTTCGCCGTGCCAAGGACCGCAAGAAGGTGCACCGCGGTGGAGCCCACCGTCCCACCTCGCTGCACGAGGCGTCCTCGGTCGGTTTCAGCGTCATCGATATCACACCGGCCAATCCTGAAACGCTCGAACGGGTACGCACTGGAGCGATTCCCATCGTGCAAGCGGATGCTCCCGCTGTCGCCGAAGAAGACGAGTACTGCCCCGTCGTCATCCGTCGCAAGGTCTTCGCGGCGGCCCCGATGTCCGTCGACGATGCCCTCTACTTCATGGAGCTCGTCGGCCACGATTTCTACCTGTTCCAAGACTTGGAGACCAAGCGTCCAAGTGTGGTCTACCGTCGCAAGGGCTGGGACTACGGGGTCATCGAACTCGACGGTTCGGGCGAGGAGCTGCAGGAGGCTGTGCCCGTTGCCAGCGGGCGTGCCAACTGACCAACTAGCATTACCTTAGCCGCCGACCAGGTCGGTGCTCTGGCATCTGCCAGACGAGAGGCGCAGGCGTGTGCTGCGGCAGTTGCGATTGGACTGCCGCAGCTCCTGCCTGCACCGTTTGACTAGTGGAGTACATTCGTGGCGTCAATTCTTGAAAAGGTTCTTCGTGTTGGTGAAGGCCGCGTTCTGCGCCGCCTGGAAAACTATGCGAAAGCCATCAATGCGCTGGAAGAAGACTTCCATGAGCTCACCGACGACGAGCTGAAGAACGAGACCGTCACCCTGCGGGAACGGTACTCCAACGGCGAATCACTCGATGATCTACTGCCGGAAGCCTTCGCAGCCGTGCGAGAGGCCAGCGTTCGTACCCTGGGGTTGCGTCACTTCGACGTTCAGCTCATGGGTGGGGCCGCCCTGCACCTGGGCAATATTGCCGAAATGAAGACGGGTGAGGGCAAGACCCTCGTGGCCACCACCGCCGCCTACCTCAACGCGATCAGCAGCCGCGGTGTGCACGTCATTACGGTCAACGACTACCTGGCGAGCTACCAGAGCGAACTGATGGGTCGCGTCTTCCGCGCCCTCGGCATGACGACCGGATGCATCCTCTCCGGTCAGACCCCCGCGCAGCGTCGCGAGATGTACGCGGCCGACATCACCTACGGCACCAACAACGAGTTCGGTTTCGACTACCTGCGCGACAACATGGCGTGGCAGGCCAGCGACATGGTGCAGCGCGGACACTACTTCGCCATCGTCGATGAGGTCGACTCGATCCTCATCGACGAGGCACGCACCCCGCTGATCATCTCCGGGCCGGCATCGGGTGAAGCGAACCGCTGGTTCAACGAATTCGCCAGCCTGGCCAAGCGCCTCGTCACCGACGAAGACTTCGAGGTTGACGAGAAGAAGCGCACCATCGGTGTACTCGAACCCGGCATCGAAAAAGTCGAGGACTACCTCGGTATCGACAACCTCTACGAGTCAGCCAATACACCGCTGATCTCTTTTCTGAACAACGCCATCAAGGCCAACGCCCTGTTCAAGAAAGACAAAGACTATGTCGTCATGAACGGCGAGGTGCTCATCGTCGACGAGCACACCGGCCGTATCCTCATGGGACGTCGGTACAACGAGGGCATCCACCAGGCGATCGAGGCCAAGGAGGGGGTCGCCGTCAAGGCCGAGAACCAGACCCTGGCCACGGTCACCCTGCAGAACTACTTCCGCCTGTACTCGAAGATCTCGGGCATGACCGGAACAGCCGAGACTGAAGCCGCCGAGTTCATGAGCACCTACAAGCTCGGTGTCGTGGCCATTCCCACCAACAAGCCGATGCAGCGTATCGACCAATCCGACCTGATCTACAAGAACGAAGAGTCCAAGTTTCGTCAGGTCGTCGAAGACATCGTCGTGCGCCACGAAGCCGGCCAGCCGGTTCTGGTCGGAACGACGAGCGTCGAGAAAAGCGAATACCTCTCGCGGCTTCTCGCCAAGAAGGGCGTGCGCCACGAGGTGCTCAACGCCAAGAACCACGCCCGTGAGGCGGCGATCGTCGCGCAGGCTGGCCGGCTTGGTTCGGTCACCGTCGCCACCAATATGGCCGGTCGTGGTACCGACGTGATGCTCGGCGGTAACGCCGAATTCCTCGCCGTGGCCGAGATGAACGCCAAGGGCCTCAGCCCGGTCGAAACTCCCGACGAGTACGAGCTGGCCTGGGACGACGTTTTCACCGCGGTCAAGAGCGACGTCACCGAGGAAGCCGATAAGGTCATCGCCGCCGGCGGACTCTACGTGCTCGGCACCGAACGGCACGAGTCCCGCCGCATCGACAACCAGCTGCGCGGACGCAGTGGACGTCAGGGCGACCCGGGCGAGAGCCGGTTCTACCTGTCGCTCACCGACGACCTCATGCGCCTGTTCAACGCCGGCGCAGCCGAGGCCCTGATGGGCCGCCAGGGCGTGCCAGACGACATGGCGATCGAATCGAAGGTGGTCAGTCGCGCCATTCGCAGTGCCCAGTCCCAGGTCGAGGGTCGCAACGCTGAGATTCGCAAGAACGTGCTCAAATATGACGACGTGCTCAACCGTCAGCGCGAGGCCATTTACGGTGACCGTCGCCACATTCTCGAGGGTGACGACCTGCACGAGCGCACCCAGACCTTTCTCACCAATGTCATCGACGAGGTGCTCGACGTGCATGCCGGCGACGGCAACGGAGACGACTGGGACTTCGACGCGATGTGGACCGAACTCAAGACCCTCTACCCGGTGGGATTGACCATCGACGAGGTCGTCTCCGAGGCCGGCGACAAGGGCCGCATTAACCGCGACTTTATGCGCCGGGAGATTCTCTCCGACGCCAAGCTTGCCTACTTACGCCGCGAAGAGTCGCTCGGGGCGCCCGCCATGCGCGAACTGGAACGCCGCGTTGTGCTCTCGGTGATCGACCGTCGCTGGCGCGACCACCTCTACGAGATGGACTACCTGAAAGACGGAATCGGGCTGCGCGCCATGGCCCAGCGTGACCCGTTGGTGGAGTACCAGCGCGAGGGTTTCGCCATGTTCCAACAGATGATGGGCCAGATTCGTGAGGAGACCGTCGGGTTCCTGTTCAACCTCGACGTCGAGGTGACCGCCGGCGCCGGTGCCGTAGCCGGACCGGTCGTCGTAGCCAAGGGACTGGCGCCGGCCGATTCCCCCGAGGAGAAGCTCAGCTACACCGCCCCGAGCGATTCCGGCGGAGTCGAGGTGCGCAACCAGCGCGGCCAGATCCAGCAGGCCGCCACTGACCGGGCCAGACGCACCTCCACTGTCGCGGCGAGCGAGGACGGGTCGGCCGAAGTCGCCAGCCCGCCCCAGCGCGGAGCATTCGGACAGAAGGCTGAGGACACCGCTCCGGTTAACCGGGCTGAGCGCCGTGCCCAGGGCAAGAAAACGACCTAGAACGCACCGGTGATGCGCGCCCAACCGCGGGCGCGTGTCACCGCGCCGGCCATGCGGGTGCTGGCCCTGCTGCCAGCGCTTCACATGACGACGAGTACCGTGGCGCGCCAGTGCTGGGGCAGGCCTTCCACCTGCAACGCGACGACGTGCGGCCGGCGTTTGTCGTGCACCAGAATGACGGCGTCGAAGCCGCCGGTGGCGGTCGGCGACATTGTGACGTGATCGATCCACAGTATCGGGCGTTGAGCGACGATCCCCGTGATGGATCTGGCCCGCGCCGCGATGGAGACGCGAACGCCAAGGTGGGCGTAGACGTCGTCGGTGACCCAGCGAGCAAGCTGCTCGAGGTCCCGGGCCCCGGCGATGATCTCGACAGCACTCAGGGCGAGGGCGCGCAAGACCCGCTCCGCCTCAAGCGGGTGCGCGGCAGCATCCGGTTGCGAGCCAGTGCCGTGCCCGTCGATGCGGTGCTCTCCTGGGTCATCCTGCGAACGCTCATCCTGCGAACGCTGGGCGCCGGAACCGGGTGATGTCATCGTTCCTCCTGCCGTCGAACCTGCAACTTGTCTGGCGCAAAACCTAAGCAGCCCGGTCGAGGCCCTGTCGAGTGCTTAAAGAGCCTGTGCATAAGGTCAGCGAGAATGCTCGAGGTCGGCTATTTTCTACGTGTGCGCTGGGATGATCTGTTTGACGACCTCGAAGGGCAGCTCGAACACGAGCTGGGCTCGGAGGCTGCCGACCTGCGCCGCCATGAGGAACGCCAGCGCCTGGAAACGCTCTCCCTGCGCACACGGCTGAGCAACGTTCTGCGGTCCGCCGGCCTCGGCGGTACGCTTCAGATCCGCGTGGTGCTGGTAACCGGTGAGATCCTCGCGCTGTGCCCGACGACGCTCGGACAGGACTGGCTCGCGGCCAATCTGCTGGGCGCTGCCAACAATCCGGTGGAGTGTGTGATCCCGCTGTCGGCCCTTGCCGGTGTGTTGCTGACCGAACAGCAGAGTCTGGCATCGCTCGCCATCGAGTCAGAGTCCACCGGCAGGCAGACCGAACGCGTCGGATTCCCTTTCGTGCTGCGCAGCCTGTGCCGCAGACGGCGCACCGTGGAGCTCGATACCAAGGGGGGTGTCTTAGGCGGCACCATCGACCGGGTGGCGCGTGACCATCTCGATCTGGCGGTGCATCCGCTCGGAACGTTGCGCCGCACACCCGACGTTTTGCAGTACCGCCTCGTGCCGTTCTGGCAAATTCATGTCGTTCGACTGCGTTAGTGCCCGCTCGTTCCGCCCACCCATTCAGCTCACCGATACCCACAAGCGAGGCAACGGATGAAAACACCCCGTCCCACCCGCACGCGCCGCCGATTCTGGGTCGATCCCCGATTCGTCATCGGTCTGGTTCTCGTCGTCGCCTCGATCGCGGGAGTCGGAATGATCGTCGCCGGCAGTGATCGCACCACGGCGGTCTACACCGCGCGGCACACGCTGACCGTCGGTGACCAGCTGAAGTCAGCCGACGTCGCCCTGACCCGGGTGCAGCTCGGCGGCGCGGTCGACCTGTATCTCGTGCCGGCAGCCGACCTTAAGGGTGGACTGTTGGTCACCCAGACGATCCTGGCCGGCGAGCTTGTGGCCCGGTCGGCGGTGGGGGACTCGTCAGGGAGTGACGTGACCAGCGTCGTCGTCGACATTCCTGGTGGACTGGCCGGGTCCATCTCTGCTGGCTCCGTCGTCGATATCTGGTCGGCGCGGGCGATCGGACCGAGCGAATACGCGCCGCCTACCATCCTCGTGGGGCAGGCCGTCGTAGTGCGCATCGTCGAACCGACCGGCATCATCGCCGCCGACAACGGCCAGTCGGTTGAGATGCTCGTGCCGAAGCCCACCGTGGGCGCGGTGCTCGAAGCCATCATGAACGGCGACGCCCTCGCAATCGTGCCCGTGAACACCCCGGCAGGTCCGTGATGGCCCGGCTCGCGCTCGTGCTGGACCGGTCCACCGAACAACGCATGCTGGCCCACATCATCGACTGTGGTCACAGTGTGGTCACCCGCGTCGACACCGCCCGGGAATTCCTGGACACCCTCTCCCACGGTCAGCCGCACGTCGTCGTGGTCAGCGGCCGACGGGAATCCCTGACCGGTCAGCTGATCGCCGCGTGCGATGAACGCGGAATCCGGGTGGTGGCCCTCACCGCGACGGAACAGGAACGGCGTCACGCCGGCACCCTCGGCCTTTACGAAACGGTAGCGATCCCCTGCGACTGGTCAGAAATCGAAGACCTGCTCGTGTCGGGTGTCGTCGTTCCGTTGCGCGTGGGGGAGCGGCATTTCACCGGCGGCGCGCTCAACACCGGTTCGGTGATCGCGGTCTGGGGGCCGTCCGGCGCTCCCGGACGCACCACCCTCGCCATCAACATCGCCGCGGAAATCGCCGCGGCCGGCCACACGGTGGTGTTGGCAGACCTCGACACCTACAGCGCCTCGATCGCCCCGAGCCTCGGCATGCTCGATGAGGCGCCGGGCTTCGCGGCCGCGTGCCGGCTGGCAGGCAGCGACAGCCTGAACCAGTCGGAACTGGAACGCATCGCGCAACGCTACAACTCGCCCAAGGGCGCTTTCTGGGTACTGACCGGCCTCGGCCTGCCGTCGCGCTGGCCTGAACTATCTACGGAGCGCGTCACCCGCACCATCGACGCGTTGCGCCACTGGGCGGATTACGTGGTGCTCGACACCGGGTTCAACCTCGAGAGCGACGAAGAGCTATCCAGCGATGTTCGGGCGCCCCGCCGGAACGCGGCCACGATCACGGCGCTGCGGGTGGCCGACCATGTCGTCGCCTGCGGGCTCGCCGACCCGGTGGGCATGGCCCGGTTTCTGCGCACCTGGAGCGACCTCGCCGAGGTGATCGGGAGCAGCACCGTCAGCGTTGTGATGAACCAGGTGCGGTCGAGCGCTGTCGGGCTGAATCCACGCGGTCAGGTGGCCGCCATGCTGCTGCGCTACGGCAGTATTGAGGATCCCATCCTGGTACCGCACGACCAGGGCGCCCTCGACGCGGCGGTACTGACCGGCCGCACCCTGCGGGACGCGAGCCCGAAGTCGCCGGTGCGCCTGGGCATCCGTCGTTTCGTACTGGAAGAACTCATCATCGCCCCGACCCCAGCATCCGAGCGGATGCCGCGGCGCGCGTGGTGGCGCGGCCGAAAGACGGCCCCGGCACAATGATCGGGTCAATTTTGTAGTGGGATCACATCGATGTTGCCGCCGATACCCACGACGACGAGCACGCGCGTTGCGGTCACTCCCACGAGGGCCAGGCTGAGGCGCTCGGCCGACGGCGGGACTTCAGCGGGCGAGCCAGCGCGCTGCCAGACGGTTACGGCGGCTCCGGTCAGACCGGCGATGAGGTCGCGCAGCACGGTCGGGTCTCCGGCCGTGACCAGAATCACGCGGTGGATCGCGCGGCCGGGCAGGCCGGCTGCGGCCAGGGCTGACCGGTCGCGTCGCCAGACGGAGAAGTGGTACCCGGCGGCGAGGCCGGTGGCGACGAGCAGCCCGAGCGGCGCTCGCACCCGGTCGAGGAGGCTCTGCCCACTCAGGTCGTCGAGAACGAACTCGAAAACTCGGTAGCCGATCACGAGCAGGGTGACGATCGCCACGATCGCGCTGATCCCGAAGATCACAATGAGGTACACCCGGCGGCCCATCACCTGGGCGGACACCGGATCGACCGAGCGCAGCGGCTTCCAGGCTGCCCACCACACCGGGCCGCCGACAATTGCGGCGCTGAGGCCGCCGAGCAGCAGTGAGCGCGTGTCAGACCCGACCACGACCGGTGCCAGTCCAGCCAACAGGGCGTTGACCACGATGCCCAGCCCGGAAGCCGCCGCCGCCAGACCGAAACCGGAAACGACCAGCGTTGCGGCCAGCCGAGGAGACACCGTGCGCTGCCGCAACAGGCCGTGGTGGTAGGCCCAGATCAGGGCGCCGACGAGAGCCGCCGCGATGGCGGTACCAAGCGGATCGAGAACATCGTCGAGGGCCGTCTCGCGGGCGAAAGCCAGCCGGAGCAGCACGAACAGCAGCGTTCCTGTTCCGACCAACGTCGTGGCGGCTGCGGCGGCGATACCCGCGACGACGAGTACGAGATCGGCCAGCACACCGCGTACCAGCTCTGCGTGCTCTCGCATCCACTGCCACCACCAGATCAGGGCGCCGCCGAGCAACCAGACACCCGCTTGAAGCGTCAGCCGCCACCACTGGTCGCCGAAGGCGATCGAGGAGAGCAGGGCGTCGACGGCAGCGTTCACCACGGACGCCAAGACTGTCACGGCCCCGACTGCCCCGATCAGCAGGCCGAAAATCGAGCCGAGGATCGGCGCGACGCTGGTCAGCTGGGTGGGGCTCCTGGACGGATGCCGGGACATCCACCGGTGCCAGGCCCAGACCAGGGTCCAGACCAGCGCGATCGCGAGGGTGCGCGGCTGCCAGTCGCTGCGGACGAGCGCGGCGAGGGTCGACAGCAGGGCTGAGGTCGCCGTCACGAGCGAGACGGTCTGCATGCCGGCGAGGTACAACCCCCAGGCAATCGAGTCACGCTCCGCGCTGGCCAACCGTCGCCAAAGCACCCACCAGAGCAGCGCAGCAAACGGGCCGGCGATCAGGGTGAAGGCGAGAGAGCGCGCGAGCGCTGACACATCGCTTCCCGCCAGGTTTGTGCCCGTGGGGAGGCTGCTGGTGTCGAGAAGGCGTCCCACAAGTCCGCTGAGGCCGATCGCGGCGATGACCACCAGCGCGAAGAGCAGAACGTACACCACCACTCGGCGCGCCGTCGGGGCCGAGGTGCTGCCGGGTTGGCCGGCGGATCGGCGCACGATCACAATGATGGCCGTGATGCCGGCGCCCAACACGACGACGAGAGCGAGGAGAACGAGAATGGACACTATTTGGTCACCTTCATTTGGTCACCGTCGGGTTCGGGCAGATCGAGAGTTCCCATGGGGCCTGGCCGATCAGCCAGTCACCGTCAACTTTGACCAGATCGAAGTTGCTCTCGAATTCATACTCGGAGGCACCGAACGGACCGTCGTCGTACGAAGTAACCAGGGACACAACGACATCGGCTGAATTGGGGCGAGTTGTCGTGGATACCAGGACGACCCGGAGACTGTCGGTCGGGCCGTGCTCACCCTGGCTGCAGCCCACCGAGGCGCCCGCGGTGAGGAAGGCGGCAGCGGCCGTCTCATCACCGTCGATCACGGCCGCGGAATAGGCCTGCACCACGCCTTCGGGAGTGCCCGGATCGAGCGTTTCCGGTGCCCCCCGCGTGAAGACCACAACGAGGGAGACAAGCACGAGGGCGGCGATGATGCTGAGGATCACGATCAAGGTGCGATCCTTCGTTGTAGTCCTAGTGTGCATGATCACATCATGGACCCAATTTTGTGGCATCACCACAGCGGGCGCTGTGGGAGCGCGCGGGGATCTAGGCTAGTGAGGGTGTCGACTCTCAGTGATCTCGTACTTGCCCAGGGCCGCAGCAGCGCGGAAGATGTGGACTGGCTGCACATGCTCGTCGCGGACGGCCAGTTGCTGGCCGACCTCGCCTTCGCGGACATCGTCGTGTGGGTTCCGACGACGTCCGGCAGCTTCGTAGCGGTCGCGCACGCGCGCCCGTCGAGTGCCGCCACCCTGTTCTATCGGGACTTCGTCGGCCAGCATGTCAAGGCCGAATGGCGCAATCAGGTCACCGAAGCTTTCGAGACCGCCAAGATCGTCGATACCACGGCCCCCGACTGGTACGAGGAAACTCCCACCCGGGTGCGCGCCATTCCGGTGCTGCGTCGGCTGAGCACGACCGGTTCCGAGTTGGCGCCAGCCCCGGTGGCGGTGCTCACCCGCCACACCAACCTGAGTGAGGCACGCACGCCGAGCCGCCAGGAGCTCACCTTCAACGATTGCGCGAACGACCTGTTCGCCATGATCGCCTCCGGCGACTTTCCCGACCTCGGTGCCCCGACCGGGCCGCGCCGCGGCGCCCCGCGCGCATCGGACGGACTGCTGCGGCTCGATGTCGACGGCCTGACCACCTTTGCCAGCCCGAACGCGCTCTCCGCATTCAACCGCATGGGCTTCGCCGACGAGCTCGAGGGCGAGTCGCTCGCCGAAGTCACCACCGGCCTGCTTACCGGCACCGCCGTCGTCGACGAGTCCCTTCCCCTCGTGGTCACCGGGCGCGCGCCGTGGCGCACCGACATCGAAGCGCGCGGGGTGACGGTGTCGCTGCGCGCGATTCCCATTCGCAATCGCGGCGAACGGGTCGGCGCGATCATTCTCTCGCGTGACGTCACCGAGCTGCGGCATCAGGAACGTGAGCTGATCACCAAGGATGCCACGATCCGGGAGATCCACCACCGGGTCAAGAACAACCTGCAGACGGTGGCGTCGCTGCTGCGCATCCAGGCACGGCGCACCCAGTCCGACCGCGCACGCGAGGCGCTGACCCAGGCGATGCGGCGGGTCGCGGCCATCGCCGTCGTGCACGACACCCTCTCGGAGGGGCTCAGCCAGATCGTCGACTTCGACGCTGTCTTTGAACGGGTGCTGCTTTTGACGGTGGAGGTCGCATCCGCTCACAACACGACCGTGCACCCGAAGTCCTTCGGCAGCTTTGGAACGTTGCCGAGCGCGTATGCGACGCCGCTTGCGCTCGTGCTGACCGAACTCGTCACCAACGCGGTCGAACACGGCCTCGCCGGTCGTGAGGGCGAGGTGTCGATCGAGGCGCAGCGCAGCGACGAGACCCTCACAGTGATGGTGCGCGACACCGGCGCCGGTTTGCCAGAGGGCAAGGTGGGCTCCGGGCTCGGCACGCAGATCGTGCGCACGCTCATTCAGGGTGAGCTCGGCGGCACCATCGACTGGCACACCATGATGGGCAGCGGCACCGAGGTCACCATCGAGATTCCGCTGCGCTTCATGCAAGAAGGCTAGTCCGCACGGGGCCCGGGCCCCGTCCGCGGGCCCAGTTTATAGACTGGGCCCGCGTTCACAAGGTGGGCCCGCGAGGGGATGCGCGCGACCACACGGGCTGACACAGACTGCGAGTGGATGCGCGTCACCGCCCGTTTGTGCGCGCACCAGGCACAAAAAAGCGAGCCCGCGGCCTCCGGGAGTACCGGACGGCCGTAGGCTCGCGTTCTGTCTTTGTGCAGGCTTGCTAGGAGGCGCGGCGGGCGCGTGCGGCGCGGCGCTTGAGCGCGCGGCGCTCGTCTTCGCTCAGGCCGCCCCAGACTCCGGAGTCCTGTCCGGTTTCGAGTGCGTACTGGAGGCACACCTCGGTGACGTTGCATCGCGCACACACCGACTTGGCCTTCTCGATCTGGTCCACAGCGGGTCCAGTGTTGCCGACCGGAAAGAAAAGTTCCGGGTCAGCGGTGAGGCAGGCAGCTTTATCGCGCCAGTCCATAGGGATGCTCCTTTTATTACATGGGTGCACGGCCGATTGGCCAGAGTTGCAGGGTGATGACCGGTTGCAGGAAAGTGGGATCTGCGCGATAACCGCGTTGAAACAGCTCACGTCCCTGTGAGCGTCAACCGGGCCTCAAATATCGTCCCATAATAGAGGTATCAAATCAATAGTTTTCTATGGCTTTTCGCTGTGAACAGCGGCTCTGGTGCAGGGCGCCCCGCCTGGATCGACCTCCGGGCGCTTCGTCGCGCCCCCCTCTTGGGGGTCTTTATTGCGCTGCTCGCGCTGGAGGCTCTCGCTCTCTGGGTTTTCAGCGCCTGGTGGGTGCTCGAATTGCTGATCGACACCCCGAACTCGGTGGGAGCTTCGCTCGCCCTGCTGGCCATCACCGTGGTCGCTGCCGTGTGGGTCAGCGCGATCACCGTTGGGTCCCTGCGTCGTCGTCCGTGGATTCGCGGTGCCGCCGTCACCTGGCAGCTCGTGCAGGTGATGATAGCCATTGGCTGTTTTCAGGGGATCTACGCCCGGCCCGACGTCGGTTGGGCGCTGCTGCTGCCCTCGATCATCGTGCTGGTGCTGGTTTTCAACCCCAGGGTCGTCGCCGCGACCAGCCACGAGCCCGAGCCCGAAGCCGACTGACCGGCGTCACGACCGGCGCCGAGCGGCCCTGCGCGGGCCATGACAGCCCGGTCGCTCAACCTCAGGCGTCGATGCCCAGCTTCTTACGCAGACTCGCGACGTGCCCGGTGGCCTTCACGTTGTAGAGCGCGTGCGTGATGATGCCCGCCTCATCGAGCACGAACGTCGACCGCAGCACGCCGGTGACGATCTTTCCGTAGAGGTTCTTCTCGCCCCAGGCGCCATACGCGCGGTGCACGTCGAGGTCGGTGTCGCTCAACAGCGGAAAGTTGACCGCATCGTGCTCCTGAAACTTCTTGAGCTTTGCGGGGGCGTCTTTTGAGATGCCCAACACTTGGTAGCCCGCTGACGTGAGTGATCCGAGGTTGTCGCGAAAGTCGCACGCCTGGGTCGTACAGCCGGGCGTCATCGCAGCGGGATAGAAATATATTACGACCTTGGATCCGGCGACGTTCGCAAGCGAAACGGATGCCCCGTCCTGATCGGTCAGGGTGAACTGGGGGGCTGAATCCCCGACTGCGAGGCGCACTGAATCGGTCATGATTCCATCGTATCGGGGGGTGCACCCAGTCAAAACTGGGATTACCGGAGGAAGGATGCTGCCACCCTCGGTACCGGGACCGCCTCAGCGGGCGGGCGCGAACGTCGCGAGCAGGCGCTGCAGCGAGTCGAGACGCACCCGGCCGGTTTCGCCGAGTTCATCCGCCTCGACCGCCTCCGAGATCGCACAGTCCGGTGAGCCGGGCAGGTGGGTGCAGCCGCGCGGGCAGCGCTCGGCGATGGTGGCAAGGTCGGTGAATGCCTTGAGAATGTTGTCGGTGTTGATATGGCCCAGGCCGAAGGACCGCACGCCGGGGGTGTCGATGACCCAGCCGCGGCCGGCATCCGTTTGCAGGCGCAGCGACACGGTCGACGAGGAGGTGTGGCGTCCGCGACCGGTGACGGTGTTCACAACTCCGATGGCCCGGTTGGTGCCGGGCACGAGCGCGTTCACGAGGGTGGACTTGCCGACGCCGGAATGCCCGACGAAGACCGTGTCGTGGCCGATCAGCGCCGCCGAGATCGCCTCGATCGGCATGCCGCCCTCGCCGCTCTGGAACACGGGCAGGTCGAGGCCGGCGAAATTGGCCAGGAACGAGGCCGGGTCGGCGAGGTCGGTCTTGGTGATGCACAGGATGGGCTTGACGCCGGCGTCGTAGGCCGCGACCAGGTAGCGATCTACCAAGCGGATGCGCGGCTCCGGGTTGGCCGCCGCGACCACGATCAGCATCTGGTCGGCATTGGCCACGATTACGCGCTCGACGGCGTCGGTGTCGTCGGCGCTGCGTCGCAGCAGGGTGTCGCGCGGCACGATCCGCACGATCCGGGCCAGACTGCCCTCAGCGCCGGTGGTGTCGCCGACGATGTCGACCCGGTCGCCGTTGACGACGGCCTTCTTGCGCAGCTCGCTGGCCCTGGCGGTCGTGATGCGCCGCTCGGTTGGCAGGTTCTCGTCGAGCATGACCGTGTAGCGTCCGCGGTCCACGGAGAGGATGCGCCCGGTCAGGGCGTCCTGGTGGCTCGGCCTGGTCTTGGAGCGTGGTTTAGAGCCCTTGCGGCCGGGACGCACGCGCACGCTGGACTCGTCGAACTCGGGTTCGTCGTCGTCGGCGGAGGCCCACCAGGTGTCACCGGGATCGCCGGACAGGTCGCCGGTCTCGGCGTCGCTCTGCCGGCTGGAGACTGGTCCGAGGTCACTGTCGTCCCGGTCTGAGGCGGGCGGCAGCACGGGCATCTACAGCGCCGCTTCGGTGAGCATCGCGTGCCACAACTCGGGAAATTGGGGCAGGGTCTTGGCCGTCGTGCCGATGTTCTCGACGTCGACGCCGGCCACCCGCAGCCCGATCAGCGCGCCGGCCGTGGCCATGCGGTGGTCTTCATAGCTCTGCCACTGGCCGCCGTGCAGCGGGGCCGGCTCGATGTGCAGGCCGTCGGGCAATTCGGTGACGTTGCCGCCGAGCCGGTTGATCTCGGTCGCGAGGGCAGCGAGACGGTCGGTCTCGTGGTTGCGAATGTGCCCGATGCCGATGATCGTGCTGGGAGTCTCGGCCAGGGCGGCCAGGGCCACGAGGGTGCAGGCGAGCTCGCCGCCGGTCGAGAGATCGAGGTCGACACCGAGAATGCGTTCGCCACCGGTGACGGTGAGGCGGTCGCGCACCCGGGTGACGGTAGCACCGAACAGCGGCAGCAGCTGCTCGAGGTCGGCGCCGACCTGCGTGGTGTCAGAAGGCCAGCCGGTGATCGTAACGCTGCCGCCGGCCACGAGCGCGGCGCACAGAAACGGCGCGGCGTTCGAGAGGTCGGGTTCGATGTCGACGGTGCGGCCGGCGAGCTCACCGGGTTTGACTATCCATTCACCGATGGTCGGCGTGGCCACATCGACTCCGCGGGCGCGCAGCACCTCGATGGTCATCTCGATGTGCGGCAGACTCGGCAGCCGTTCGCCCGAGTGGGTCAGGTGCAGGCCCTGCTCGAAGCGTGCGCCGGCCAGCAGCAGCCCGGAGACAAACTGGCTCGACGTGCCGGCGTCGATGGTCACGGCGCCGCCGGCGACCGCTCCGCGGCCGTGCACGGTGAAGGGCAGGGCACGCAAGCCGCCGTCGTTGATGTCACCGCCGAGGTCGCGCAGCGCCCCGATGATGGGCCCCATCGGGCGGCGGCGCGCACCGGCATCGCCGTCGAAGGTCGTCGGGCCGAGGGCGAGGGCAGCCAGCGGCGGCAAAAACCGCATGACGGTGCCGGCCAGGCCGCAGTCAATGGTGGTGGACCCGAGCAGCTCAACCGGCGGGGTCACGCGCAGGTCGGCGCCGAACGCGCCGGCGCCGGGGACGGCCTCAATCGTGGCGCCGAGCTGCCGCAGCGCCTCGACCATGAGGTCGCTGTCGCGGGAGTGCAGCGGCGACCGCAGCAGGGACGATTCACTCGCGAGAGCGGATGCCACGAGCTCCCGGTTGGTCAGCGATTTCGAGCCCGGCAGGGCAAGGACCGCCTGCACGGGCGCGTCCGTGGTGGGCGCAGGCCACCAGACATCCGCTTCGGTCGGTGAATTGTCGCCGTACGGATCGAACTCCGGCTTGGAATATCTCGAGATCAACATCGGTTATCAGAATAGTCGGTGATAACAATCTGAGGGAGATCCGTAACGGTGTCAATGCTGTTGGAACGACCCCTGGCTGTGGGTAACAGCCTAGAATTGCCCGTGATGACTTCAGACACGCCCGTTTCCGCGGAAGACCTTTCGAGCAGCGACCCCGAGCTCACGCCTCGTACTCCGAGCAAGGCTGAACTGCGCGAGCAGTCCCGCGGATTGTTCGAGGAACAGGCGCTGCCTTTTCTCGACCAGCTCTACGCAGCGGCCATGCGCATGACGCGCAATCCCTCCGACGCGCAGGACCTCGTGCAGGAGACCTTTGTGAAGGCCTTCGCCGCGTTCGCACAGTACGAGCAGGGCACCAACCTCAAGGCGTGGCTGTACCGAATCCTCACCAACACGTTCATCAATCAGTATCGCAAGAAGCAGCGTGAGCCCTACCAGGGCACCATTGACGACCTCGAAGACTGGCAGCTCGGCGGCGCCGAATCTACCACGGCCATGTCGGGGCGCTCGGCCGAGGCCGAGGCCATCGATCACCTGCCGGACAGTGCCGTCAAGGACGCCCTGCAGTCCATTCCCGAAGACTTCCGACTCGCCGTGTACTTCGCCGACGTCGAAGGGTTCTCCTATCAGGAGATCGCCGAAATCATGAAAACCCCCATTGGCACCGTCATGAGCCGCCTGCACCGTGGCCGGCGACTCCTGCGCGAGCTCCTCGCCGGCTACGCGGCCGAGCGCGGGCTTGGCACGGGCCAGGGCCAGAAAACATCCAGGAGCGCAGACAAATGACCGATTGTGGTTGCGAGAAGGCCAAGGCCGAACTCGAGGAATACCTGCACAACGAACTTCGCAAAGATGATGCTGCCGACATTCAGGAGCACCTCGCGAGTTGCTCCGACTGCAGCAGCGAGCATCTCGTCGGGCGCACCCTCACCGAAGTGATGCAGCGTGCCTGCAAGGAGACCGCGCCGGAAGACCTGCGCGACCAGGTTCTGCTCACACTGCGCGCCCTGCAGGCATCGCACTAGTCACCTCGGCGACGGTTCGACCTGGCGAAGCAGCAAAGCAACGCAGCTGAGTTTCGTTTCAGGTTGCACCGCGGCGAGCGGATGCACGCTCCACCGGCCGGCAGATACAGCTGTGGGGGCGACCTCGGTCACCCCCACAGCTGCGCCGTCAGCGTTAGAGCGTCAAAGCGTCACGCTGCAGCTTGGCCTGCTCGATCGCGTGGCGCTTGGCTGAACCCGCGGCCGGCGAGGCCGACGCCGGACGGGAGAACAACCGCACCGCGCGTGGGCCGAGCTTGCTGGTCTCCAGGTAGAAGAACGGCCAGGCTCCCTGGTTCTCGGGTTCGTCCTGCACCCAGGCCAGTTCGGCGTTCGGGTATTGGGCTGCCACATTCTTCAGTTCCACGGCGGGCAGCGGATAGTACTGTTCAACGCGCACGAGGGCGATCTCGGGGTTCGGGTTCTTCTCGAGTTCGTTCAGCAGGTCGTAGTAGATCTTGCCGGCCATGAACAGAACACGCTTGACCGCGTTTTTGTCGCTCACGCGGGCATCGTCGATGACCGTCTCGAATTTGCCGGTCGTGAGCTCCGCCACGGCGCTCGTCGCGCCGCGCAGACGCAACATCGACTTGGGCGTGAACACGATCAGCGGACGGCGCGGGCGCATGTACGCCTGGCGGCGCAGCAGGTGGAAGTACGACGCGGGCGTCGACGGGCGTGCCACGGTCATGTTCTCTTCGGCACACAGCTGCAGGAACCGTTCGATGCGGGCCGACGAGTGGTCGGGGCCCTGGCCCTCATAGCCGTGCGGCAGCAGCAGCACAACGGATGACCGCTGCCCCCACTTCTGCTCGGCGGAGGACACGAACTGGTCGATGATGGTCTGCGCGCCGTTGGCGAAGTCACCGAACTGAGCTTCCCAGAGCACGAGGGCGTCGGCGCGTTCCACCGAGTAGCCGTACTCGAAGCCCATGGCGGCGTATTCGCTCAGCAGCGAGTCGTAAATCCAGAACCGTGCCTGGTTGTCTTTCAGGTTGGCCAGCGGCAGCCATTCCTGGCCGTTCACCCGGTCGTGCAGCACCGCGTGACGCTGCACGAACGTGCCGCGGCGGGCATCCTGGCCGGCGAAACGCACCGGGGTGCCCTCGACCAGCAGCGAGCCGAGTGCGAGCAGTTCGCCGAAGCTCCAGTCGATGTTGCCGTTGCGGCTCATGTCGAGACGTTTCTGCAACAGCTGCTGCAGCTTATTGTGCACGGTGAACCCGGCCGGCTTGTTGTTGAACGCGTCTCCGATGAGCTGGATGACACTCTCGGGAACGCCGGTCGTCTCTGGCTCGCCGGCGGCGTCTTCCCTGGCCTGCGCTTCAGACTCAGCCTTGGCGGCAGCGGCCATCTCGGGAGTGATGATCGGAATCGACGAGGTCTGCGCGGCGTGCGTTTCCATGAAGGCGCGCTCGAGGCGGTCCTGGAAGTCGCGGTGCGCGGCTTCGTATTCCTGTTCGGTGATGTCGCCACGGCCGACGAGCGCCTCGGTGTAGAGCTTGCGTACGCTGCGCTTGGCCTCGACCAGGTTGTACATCAGCGGCTGCGTCATCGAGGGGTCGTCGCCCTCGTTGTGGCCACGACGGCGGTAGCAGATGAGGTCGACGACGACATCCTTTTTGAATTCCTGGCGGTAGGCGAACGCGAGTTCACCGGCACGCACGACGGCTTCGGGATCATCCCCGTTGACGTGGAAGATGGGTGCCTGGATGGTCTTGGCGACATCGGTCGCGTAGACGCTGGTGCGGGCGTCCTGCGGAAGGGTCGTGAAACCGAGCTGGTTGTTGACGACGATGTGTACGGTTCCGCCGGTGCGGTAACCCCGCAGCTGAGACATCTGCAGCGTTTCGAGTACGACTCCCTGGCCGGCCATCGCGGCATCGCCGTGGATGAGGATGGGAAGGGTGGAGAAGGTGCCGATCGGCTTGCGGTCCTGCTTGGCTCGCACAATGCCCTCGAGTACGCCGTCGCCGGCCTCGAGGTGGGACGGGTTCGCGGCCAGGGACACCGGAATCTCGGCACCGTCTTCACCGCGGAACATGCCCGTGGTGCCGAGGTGATACTTCACGTCACCGGAACCGTGCACGGTGCGCGGGTCCTGGGTGCCCTCGAATTCGCGAAAGATTTCGCCGTAGGTCTTGCCGGCAATGTTGGTGAGCACGTTCAGGCGGCCGCGGTGGGCCATGCCGATCGCGACCTCGTCGAGGCCCTGCTCGGCAGCGCCCTGCAGAATGGTATCGAGCAGCGGAATGGTGCACTCGCCGCCCTCGAGGCTGAAGCGCTTCTGCCCGACGTACTTGGTCTGCAGGAACGTCTCGAAGGCTTCGGCCTCGTTGAGCTTGGCGAGAATGCGCATCTGCTCGTGGTGCGTGGGCTTGACGTAGGACTTCTCGATCTTCTCCTGCACCCACTTGCGCTGGGCGGGGTCCTGGATGTGCATGTACTCGATACCCGTGGTGCGGCAGTAGGAGTCGCGCAGGACACCGAGGATGTCGCGCAACAACATCTGGCGCTGGGAACCGAATCCGCCGGTCACGAAGGAGCGGTCGAGGTCCCAGAAGGTGAGTCCGTGAGTGGCGATGTCGAGGTCGGGGTGACTGCGCTGCGAGTACTCGAGCGGGTCGATGTCGGCCATCAGGTGGCCGCGCACGCGGAACGAGTTGATCAGTTCCTGCACGCGAGCGGTCTTGTCGACTGCGCTGGCGAGGTCGACGCTGATGTCCGGTGCCCAGTGAATCGGGTCGTAGGGAATGCGCAACGCCGAGAAGATCTCTTCGTAGAAGTTGTGCTGGCCGATCAGCAGTTCGTGCACGATCTTGAGGAACTCGCCCGAACCGGCGCCCTGGATGACGCGGTGGTCATAGGTGCTCGTGAGGGTGATGGTCTTGGAGATGGCCAGGCCGGTGAGGGTCTTGACGCTCGAACCCTGGAACTCGGCCGGGTAGTCGAGAGCGCCGGCGCCGACGATGCAGCCCTGGCCCTTCATCAGGCGGGGCACCGAGTGCACGGTGCCGATGCCGCCCGGGTTGGTCAGTGACAGGGTCGCACCGGCGAAGTCGTCGGCGGTGAGCTTGTTCTGGCGTGCCCGGGTAACGAGGTCTTCGTAGGCGGCGAGGTATTCGCCGAAGGTCATCGTGTCGGCGCGCTTGATCGTCGGTACGAGCAGTGCGCGGGTTCCGTCTGGCTTGGGCATGTCAATGGCCAAGCCCATGCCGACGTGGGCGGGGGCCACGACGGAGGGCTTGCCGTCTACTTCGTCGTAGAACACGTTCTGGCTGGGGAACATCTTGAGTGCGCGAATCAGCGCCCACCCGATCAGGTGGGTGAAGGAGACCTTGCCGCCGCGAGCCCGCTTCATGTGGTTGTTCATGACGATGCGGTTGTCGATGAGCAGCTTGGCCGGAATGGTACGCACACTCGTGGCGGTCGGCACTGTCAGGCTCGTGACCATGTTGGTCGCGAGCGACTTGGCCATACCGCGCAGCGGAGAGACCTTGTCTTGTTTGACTGGCTCGGATGCATCGACAACGACGGCCTGCGGGCTCGTGACGGGAGCGTCGGCGGGAACCGGGGCGGGCTTGGGCGCACTCGAGGTTGTACGGGCTGTTGGCTGATTCTCGGTGACCGTGACCGATGCTGCGGGTGCAGCCGGGGCCGGTACTGCGGGGGTGGGCGCTGCAGCCGCGGGCGCTGCAGCCGCGGGCGCTGCCGCTGCCGGCGCTGCAGCCTGCGGTGCCGTCACGGCAGCCGCCGGGGTGTTCGCGGTCTGGTGGTAGCTCTCGAGTACGGGCCACCACGATTCATCCACCGACTGCTTGTCGATGAGAAATCGTTCATACAATTCGTCAACGAGCCACTCGTTTGCTCCGAATTCGCCTGACGTTGTCTCGTCAGAAGCTCCACCGGTTACCTGGCTTGACACCGTGGGATCGCCCACTCTCTGCTTTGAATTTGGATGCCCTCGGCGCGGTCAGTCGCCGGGCAATCTGCGTTTTCAGTGAGGCTGTCACTGACGATATTGGCCGCCAGGTCAGTCTGCCCATCTAGCCTAATCCCATCCCGCGCGACCATGAACCCTCCCTGAACGGCTAGCGTTCTTGGTATGCAGTTCTATGGAACGACGCCCAGCCATGATTTGACCTATTCCGACGTGTTCTTGGTGCCAGGTCAATCGGCCGTCACCAGCCGGTTGGACGTCTCTTTGGCACCGAATGACGGCACCGGCGCCACGATTCCTATCGTGTCGGCGAACATGAACTCGGTCACCGGCCCGCGCCTGGCAGCCTCACTCGCCCGGCGTGGCGGGCTCGGTGTGCTGCCGCAGGACATGCACCTGCAGGATCTGGATGCGGCGATCCGCTGGGTAAAAGACCAGTCGGTTCGTTTCGACACGCCGTTCGTGTTCGCCCCGGACGACACCGTCGAACGCGCATTGCGGCAGGTTCCGGCTGTTCCCGGGCAGGGACTCGTGATCCATTCCGACGGCGGTGACTACCTCGGCTGCATCGTCGCGAGCCGCCTGGCGACCGCTCTGCCCGACGCTCGCCTCGGCGATCTGCTGCACGGCGAGCTGACCGCGCTCGACGCCGACGACGTCGACGGGCCGCGCCGCGCCTTCGACCTGATGACCGAGGCCGACATCGACTTCGCCCCGGTGCTGCACCACGGCGTCGTCGTCGGCACGCTCAGCCGTAAGAGCGCCCTGCGGTCCACCCTCTATCAGCCCACCCTCGACGCGCACGGCCGGCTGAAGGTCGCCGCGGCGATCGGCATCAATGGCGACGTCGCCGCGAAAGCCCGCGCGCTCGCCGCGGCCGGCGTGGACATTCTCGTGATCGACACCGCGCACGGCCACCAGGACGGCATGTTACGCGCGCTGGGTATCGTCGCCGACCTGAACCTCGGGCTGCCGATCGTGGCCGGCAATGTCGTGACGAAGGATGCCGTGCGCGACCTGGTCGGCGCCGGCGCCACTATCGTCAAGGTCGGAGTCGGTCCTGGCGCCATGTGCACCACCCGCATGATGACCGCCGTCGGTCGGCCCCAGTTCTCGGCGGTGCTTGAAACGGCCACCGCGGCCCGCGAACTCGGCGCCCACGTCTGGGCTGACGGTGGGGTGCGCTACCCGCGAGACGTGGCGCTGGCACTCGCCGCCGGCGCGGCATCCGTCATGATCGGTTCCTGGTTCGCCGGAACGGCCGAAGCGCCAGGCACCCTCAATACGGATGCCAGCGGCTTGCTCTACAAGGAAAGCTGGGGAATGGCCTCGACCAAGGCCGTGCAGGCACGGTTCGAACGCCTCGACGCCTACGACCTCGCCCGTAAGACCCTGTTCGCGGAGGGGATCTCGAGCTCGAAGATCTACCTTGATCCGCTGCGGCCGTCGATCGAGGACCTGCTCGACATGATCACCTCTGGGGTGCGTTCCTCGTTCACCTACGCCGGTGCCACGACCGTCGCCGATTTTCACGAGAAGGCGCTCGTGGGTATTCAGTCGGCCGCCGGCTATGAAGAGGGCAAGGCGCTGCCGGTTTCCTGGTAGGCGTGCAGTGGGTGCTGGCTTTCTCCGGGTGATCGGCAGGGAAGGCCCGGTATACTCGGCACAATAATGGATCACCCTCCTCCTGCTGAACCCACTGCCCATAAACCCTCGCCCGTAGACGCTGGCGGTGACCGAATTGTCTGAGCTGCTTATGCTCGGGTTCGGCCTCATCCTCACTGTCGGAACGGGCCTTTTCGTCGCCAGTGAATTCGCCCTGGTAAATCTCGACCGCGCCGACCTCGAAGCGCGTCGCGACCGCGGGGAGACCCGCCTCGCCCTCACCATCGCCGCGCTGAGAATCACCTCGACGCACTTGTCCAGCGCGCAGCTGGGTATCACGCTCACGACCCTGCTCACCGGGTACACGATTGAACCGGCCCTGTCATCGCTGCTGCGCGGGCCGCTCACCTCGCTGGGGCTGCCCGTCGACCTCGTTCCGGCGGTTGGCACCACGATCGCTATCGTGACGGCCACCCTGGTCTCGATGATCATCGGCGAGCTGGTTCCGAAGAACTTCGCCCTCGCCCTGCCCATTCAAACGGCTCGCGTGGTGATTCCATTTCAGACGGTGTTCACGACCGTGTTCAAACCGGCCGTGCTCGTACTCAACAACAGCGCCAACGGACTGCTGCGCGCCATCGGCATCGAACCGAAAGAGGAACTGTCCGGCGCCCGCACCGCCGAGGAACTCTCCTCGCTCGTGCGCCGATCGGCCAGCGCTGGGCTGCTCGAAAAAGACACCGCAACCCTCCTGCACCGCACGCTGTTGTTCTCCGGGCATGCCGCTTCCGACGTGATGACTCCGCGTCCGCGGGTGGCGAGCATTCATCGCACCGATTCGGCGCAGGCCGTCATTGATCTGACGCGCTCCACCGGCTACTCCCGATTTCCCGTTTTCGACGAGAGCGTTGACGACGTTGTGGGTATCGTGCACGTCAAGCAGGCGGTGGCAGTGCCCCGCGCTCGACGAGCGGATGTTCCGGTGTCGGCGCTGCAGACCGACCCGGTTCGGGTGCCCGAAACGATGAAGCTCGACGACCTGCTCGGCGAGCTGCGCGGCCGCGGCTACCAGATGGCGATCGTCGTCGACGAGTACGGCGGAACGGCGGGTGTCGTCACCCTTGAAGACCTGGTTGAAGAGCTCGTCGGCGAGGTCGCCGATGAGCACGACCGGGCCCGTGCCGGCGTCGTGCGTTCGCCCAATTCGCTGACCTTTCCCGGCATGCTGCGCCCCGACGAACTGCTCGAACGCACCAGCGTCATCGTTCCGGAGCAGGGCCCATACGAGACCGTGGCCGGTTTCGTCATGAGTGAGCTGGGCCGACTTCCGGTGATCGGTGACCGGGTGCCGCTGAGCGGCGGATTCCTCACCGTCGAGCGGCTCGAGGGGCGTCGCATCGACCGGCTGCGCTTCACCCCCGAAGCCGTTCCGGAGCTCGCACTGATGGCAGAAACCAAGACCGATCGAAAGAAGGTGAGCGACAAATGAGTGACTGGGCCGGACTTGCCTGGCTGGTCGTGCTCCTCGCCGCCAACGCCTTCTTCGTCGGAGCGGAATTCGCCGTCATCTCCGCCCGCCGCTCCCAGATCGAACCGCTAGCCGAAGCCGGAAAACGCAGCGCCAAGACTGCGCTGTGGGCGATGGAACACGCGACCCTCATGCTGGCGACCTCCCAGCTGGGCATCACGGTGTGCTCGCTGCTCATTCTGAACGTGTCAGAGCCGGCGATCCACCACCTGCTCGAGGTACCGCTCGGCCTGACCGGACTGCCCGACGCATACATCGGCACCCTTGCGTTCATCGTCGCGCTGCTGTTGGTCTCTTACCTGCACGTCGTGTTCGGTGAAATGGTGCCGAAGAACCTGTCGTTCTCGGTGCCGGACCGCGCTGTGCTGTTGCTCGCACCGCCGCTCGTCTTCGTCGCCCGCGTCTTCAAACCGTTGATCATCACCCTCAACGCCTGCGCCAACGGGGTGCTCCGCCTGTTCGGAGTGCAGCCGAAGAATGAGGCGACGAGCGCCTACACGCTCGACGAGGTCGCCACGATCGTCAGCCAGTCCACCAGGGAGGGTGTGCTCCGCGACGGGACCGGCGCGCTCAGCGCGGCGTTCGAGTTCACCAACCTCAAGGTTCGCGACGTGGCCGTCAGCCTCGGCAAGCTGGTCAGCCTGCCGGAAACAGCCACAGCGGCCGATGTGGAGAAGGCCGTCACACGCCACGGGTTCTCCCGCTACGTGCTCGCCGACGCCGAGGGCTTCCTCACCGGGTATGTGCACTTGAAGGATGTGCTCGACCTGGATATCGCGTCGGCCGGTGCTGCAACGCTGGCCGCGCCAGACAGTTACGCGGGGCAGATCCCGGCCAAGCGCATCCGTGCCTTAATCTCGATCTTCGAAGACACCGACCTCGAGGATGCCCTTGCCACCATGCGCCGCTCTGGCGCGCACCTCGCCCGGTCGTTCACCGCCGAGGGCGAGACCACCGGGGTGCTCTTTCTCGAGGACATCATCGAGGAACTCGTCGGCGAAGTGCAGGACGCCACCCGTCGCGAGTAGCCCCGCCGCTTCGGGGACGGGGCCCAGGCCCCGTCCCCGGGCCCAGTTTATAAACTGGGCCGCTGGACGGGGCCCGGGCCCCGTCCGCCTGCGGGAGCTCGCGTGGGCGACGAGCGGATGCCGCCCACGCCTCGCCAAGGCGGCGACACGGGCGTAAAATGCTCCCTGAAAAATGCACATTCGGTGCAGAAAGGGACTGCTGATGTTAAATCTGTTGGAAACCTACTCCGTGCTTCCCGCGCGTGACCTGGCGCGCGCCCGGCGCTTCTACAAGGACGTGCTCGGCATGGAACCCGTTGAGGAACGACTGGAGGGGCTGCTCTACCGCACCCCAAAGGGCGCCGCTATCCTGGTCTACGAGACCGACAATGCCGGAAGCGCAGCGAACACCGCAATCGGTTTTGACACCGACGACATCGACGCCGAGGTCGCCGTGCTGCGCGGGCGCGGCGTCGAGTTTGAAGAATATGATTTTGCGGAATTGAAGACCGAGAACGGCATCGCGACGACCAAAGAGGATCGTGCGGCGTGGTTCAAAGACACGGAGGGCAACATCATCTGTGTGTCGCAGACCGTCGCCTCCGACCAGGGCGAGGCACGCGAACGTGAGGGTACCGCGAACTCAACGGTCAGCGACTGACCCGGCGGCGACACGTCGAAACGCATAAGCGCCCGATCTGGGTGCGCGCTACGGTAATCCCGCAGCGCGCACCGACAGCTGGCGCGGTCGCCTCTGCTGGCGGCGCACCCGCCCGGGCACGCGCACAAGCCGCGAGTCGATCCGAAACGACCTATCGTGGAGGCATGGTGAAACCGAGTGGCTGGCTCGAATGGGAGGCCGAACAGGCCCGCGACTGGATCTTTCGGCCTCAGGCCGGCGACGACAAATACTCGCGCGGGGTGCTCGGCGTGCGCACCGGCTCCAAGGACTACCCGGGTGCCGCGGTGCTCGGCGTCGACGCGGCCGTTCGCACCGGTCTCGGCATGGTGCGCTACCTCGGCCCGCGCCGCGCCGCCACCCTCGTGCTGCAGCGCCGCCCCGAGATTGTGACCGTGCCCGGCCGGGTTCAGGCCTGGCTGCTCGGCTCCGGCATCAACGCCAGCACGAGAACGGATGCCGTCACCACCGCCCTCGAAGCTGCCCTCGCCGAGGGCCTGCCCACCGTCATCGACGCGGGCGCCCTCGACCTCGTGTCGCGTGCGATCGGTCCGACCGTGATCACCCCGCACGCCGGGGAGCTCGCGACGATGCTCGAGGGTGAGGCGCAGCCGGGCTCCGCCTCGCAAATTGCCGCCAACCCGGGGGAGTGGGCCCTTCGAGCTGCCCACCTGTTCGACGTGACGGTGCTGCTCAAGGGCGCTGTCACCCACGTGGCCTCGCCGTCGGGCGCCCGCCTGACCGTGTCGACCGGGCCGGCCTGGCTGGCCACGGCCGGTTCGGGTGACGTGCTCGGCGGCATCCTCGGCGCGCTCCTGGCCACCCATTCCGACCCGCTCGACACGGATGCCGCCTCCCTCGCCCCGCTCGCCGCTACCGCCGCGCTCGTGCACGCTACGGCCGCGAACCTGGCCTCCAATGGTGGTCCGATCGCGGCCCTCGACATAGCGGATGCTGTGCCACGAGCCGTCGCCGCTCTTCTCGACCACGGGGTAGATCCGGGGCCTCGCCCGACCCGGTAGAACGGAGCGCGACGCGGCCGGTTGTGCAAAGGTAAAAGCGTGAACATTCACGATGAGAGCGGGACGCTCACCCGGTCTGCGCCGCCGGTGCTGCGGCATCCGCTCGCCGCGCTGTGGTTGGCTTTCGCGATCGTGCACCTGCTGCTGATTGTGCTGGCCCTGTTCGGGCCGGGGTATCCGCTCGGCGACGTGGTGGTCGTCTACCGCGGCTGGGCCGCGAACGCGGCCGCCGGAAACCTCGTGGGAATCACCGAGGATTTCGTCTACCCGGTGCTCGCCCTCGTGCCGATCCTGGCTGCTTTCGCCCTCGGGGGCCCGGCCTACCTCGCAACCTGGTGGTTGCTGGTGACGGGGCTGAACGCCGGGGCGTTCTGGGTGCTCGTGCGCTCGCACCGGGCGGCAGCGTGGTGGTGGCTGGCTTTTCTGGGGCTGCTCGGCCCGATCGCGCTGCTGCGCATCGACGCGGTCACGGTGCCTTTGTGCATCGTCGCCCTGCTCTGGCTGCGCCGCCGCCCGCTTTGGGGAACGGTACTGCTCACGATCGCCACCTGGATCAAAATCTGGCCGGTCGCCGCGCTCGCCGCCCTGTTTGTGGCGTCGAAACTACGCTGGCGGATGCTCCTGCTCGCCGCCGCGGTCACCGCGTCGGTGATCGGGGTGGCCGCGTCGCTCAGCCTGAGCCGGGGCAGCGGCCTCCACGTGCTGAGTTTCGTGGCCGAGCAGGCGGGGCGGGGGATCCAGATCGAGTCACCCGTCGCCGTGCCGTGGCTCTGGCAGGTGGCCCTCGGCGTGCCGGGTAGCTTCATCTACTACGACCAGCAGATTCTCACGTTTCAGGTGGCCGGCGCTGGCATCACGGCCGTGAGCGCCGCAATGACTGCCCTGCTGGCGCTCGCCGCCGGCGCGGTGCTGCTGCTCGGCCTGCGGGCCCAACGCCGGGGGGCTTGTATCCTGGCGGTACTGCCGCCACTGACCCTCGCGCTGACAGTGACCCTGATCGCGTTCAACAAGGTCGGTTCGCCGCAATTCATCAGCTGGCTGGCCGCACCGATTATTTTCGGACTCGTTCTGAACGGGCGCGCCTGGCGCGCCCCCGCGCTGCTCGGCCTCGCGCTCGCCGCGCTCACCCAGGTGGTCTACCCGTACCTGTATGACTGGGTGATTGTGGCCCACCCGCTGATGGTGCTCGTACTGAGCCTGCGCAATCTGCTCGAGTTAGTACTGCTCGGCTGGGTGCTCCGGGCCCTGTACCGGCTCCCAGCATCACGCACCCAACCCCGTCCACTGGACGAACCGTCAATTCCACCGAACACCACCCTGAGGGAGCCATCATGCTCGTAGCATTCTCTGTCGCACCGTCCGTCGCCGCCGACTCGAAGGGCTCCGTTCACGACGCGGTCGCCGCCGCCGTGCGTGTTGTTCGGGCCTCCGGCCTGCCCAACCACACCGACTCCATGTTCACCACGATCGAGGGCGACTGGGACGAAGTCTTCGCCGTCATCAAGGAGGCGACCGAGGCGGTGGGCGCTTTTGGGCCGCGCGTCTCTCTCGTGCTGAAGGCCGACATCCGCCCCGGCCACACCGGGGAGCTCACCGGCAAGCTCGAACGCCTGGAGAGCGCCCTCGACGCTTAGACCTCCCGCGCCGGCAGGCCGCAGATTAGGCTTATTGCATGACCCTCATTCCTGACGGGTCGACGCAGCTGTCGTCGACCCGTATTCGTCTTGCCCTCCTCGCCCTCGCCTTGGGCGGCTTCGGCATCGGCGCGACCGAATTCGTCGCCATGGGCCTGCTGCCCAACCTCGCCGCCGACCTGCTGCCCGGCCTGTACGCGAGCGCACCGGGTGCCGCCAACGCGCAGGCCGGCTGGCTCATTTCCGCCTATGCCCTCGGTGTCGTCGTCGGAGCGCCGACCATCGCAGCGGCCGCCGCCCGCTGGCCGCGCAAACAGCTGCTGCTCGCCCTGCTGACGGCGTTCACCCTCGGCACGATCGCCTCCGCCCTGCTGCCCACCTTTGAGACCGTTCTCGCTGCCCGCTTCCTGGCCGGGCTGCCGCACGGTGCCTACTTCGGCATCGCCTCGCTCGTCGCCGCGCATCTGATGGGACCGGGCAAGCGAGCCCGTGGCATCGCCATTGTGCTCTCCGGTCTGACCATCTCCAACGTGATCGGGGTGCCGACGATCACCTGGATCGGCCAAATGAGCGGATGGCGCGTCGCCTACCTCGTCGTCGCCGCCATTTTCGCGCTCACCTTCGTGGCCGTCGCCGTCTTCGTGCCGTTCCAGGCCGGTAACCCGAAGGCCACTATGCGGGCCGAGCTACGGGCGTTTGGCAAACTGCAGGTGTGGATCACCCTCTCGATCGGCGCGATCGGTTTCGGCGGGCTGTTCGCCGTCTACACCTACGTAGCGCCACTCGTGATCGAGATCACCGGGCTGGCCGCGGCCGCGGTACCGCTCATCCTGGTGGTCGTCGGCCTCGGCATGACGGCCGGCAACTTCGCCGGGGGAGCGCTGGCCGACTGGAGCGTGCGCCGCACCATGTACATCGCCTTCGGCGTGCTCATCCTCGCGCTCGTCACACTCGGCCTGTCGGCGCAGTTCCTGGCCGGGCTGCTGGTGGGCATGTTCCTGGTCGGTGCCGCGGCATCGGCTCTGTCACCGACCATCCAGGCCCGGCTGATGGACGTCGCGCACGAGAGCCAGTCGCTCGCCGCAGCGCTCAACCACTCCTCGCTCAACGTCGGCAACGCACTCGGTGCGGCCCTCGGCGGGGTCGCGATCGCCGCGGGCCTCGGTTACCTCGCGCCGGTCTGGATCGGTGTGGGGCTGAGCTTGATCGGCGTGCTGCTGACCCTGCTGACCTTCACCATCGACCGGCGACGCCGTCAGCGCGGACACCACGTTCCGTACGGCACGCAGCTGATTCCGGTCGTGCGCCAGCCCTAAAGCAACTGGTTAACGCAACCGACCGGCCAGCGCAGCGGCGCCGGCCGGTCAGTTATTTCACAAGGTGAATCAGTCCGTCTGCAGCAGGATGCCGTCGTGGATGGCGCGCTTACGCAGCGCAACCTTGGTTCCCACGTCGTACCCGGCGAGGCGGTACTTCTCCCGAATGCGCTTGAGGTAGCTCTTGGCGGTCTCCTCGGAGATGCCGAGCTGGTAGGCGACGGCCTTGACCGGCTCGCCGGCACCGTAGAGCGCCATGACCCGGCGCTCCTGCGCGCTGAGGCGAGGACCTTCGACATTCTCGGTGGAGTTGAGTGCGTAGTCGAGCTCAGCCGAGATATACGACTTGCCGTTGTACGCGGCGCGAATGGCGTCGACGATCATGCTCGCCTCCTCGCTCTTGACGAGGTAGCCCAGCGCGCCGGCCGCGAGGGCTTCGCGCACGAGGGCCGGTTCGGAATAGGTGCTCATGAGCACCGTCCTCACACCGGTCGTCTTGAGCGTGGAAATCTTCAGGGACACCGGGATGTTGTCCTTGAGATCGAGGTCGAGGAGCACGACATCCACCGGAAACTCGGGATGCGTGAGCAGTTCGGGCCAGGTGGTCACCGCCGCCACCATCTCGATATCATCAGCGGCGCTGCGGATCCACTCGGTGAGTGCCCCCAGGAGCATCCTGTGGTCATCAACCAGGGCCAAGCGAATGGGACGGTCTGTTGTCGTCATTTTCTGCCTCCTACTGCCTGCACCTTATCGTCAAAATCCCCAATATTAGGCATCCGCGGGGTTGTCCACGCTGCACTCGATGTCTACCCGCAGGCTTCCGGACCGATTTGAGTCCACGTGCGGGCCGACGGCACGAATCGCCTGCCAAGTTTCCGGATCGACACGCCGCCGGGCGACCCCCGTCGTGGTCAACTCGATCGGAAACCGAAGCGTGCGGTGCGGACCCGCCCCATGTGTGGGGGCAATGGGTCCCAGCCGCAGCGAAACGGATGCCCCTGACCGTGCGGTATCCCCGATGAGCAGCCAAATTGTGAGCAGCAGCCCGTCACGTTGCGGCGGTGACAGTAAGCCGGCGAGGCCGGCCGGATCATTCAGTGCGACGACGGGGCCGAGAAATTCGCTCTCGGTGATGGCATGGTGCAGCCAGGTTTCCGTGCGGCCCTCGATCAGGTGCAACCGCAACTGGGTAGCCAGGGACGCCGCCTTTGTCGCCGTCGACGGTGACAACGGCAACGCGGTGCGGCCCTGCGCTACATCGTCGAGCAGGGTCTCAGCGTCGAGGTCGAGCCGGGCCAGCTGCTCGGAGGCGAGCATGCCCACCGCGAATCGCGGCTGGGACACCGTGCTCTGCACCAGCACCAGGTCGAGTTCGCGCTGCACCATGCGCCGAAACGCCTGCACGATGCTCGCTCCGATCAGTGGCGGTGCCACGGCCAGAGAAATCGACAATATGTCTGGCCCCAGGGTGAGCACGTCACTGCGCGTTTCTAAGGAGATCGCCAACGCCATGGTCAGACCAAGGGCGACGGCGGCTACGGTAATTTCTCCGGTCTCGCGCAGGGTCACGATCGACAGCAGGAAGGCGCCAACGGCGGGGGCCGCGGTGGGAAAATCTGCCGGACCGGTCTCCCCCCAGGATCCGGCGAGATCCAATGCCACCACGACCGCGCAGGCTCCCAGGGCCGCCAGAAACAGCCAAAACGGTAGGCGAGAGGCCAGCTTGTGCACCAAAAGATTCACGGTCACGGCCGTGGCCAGCAAAATAATCCAGGCCAGCACGCTCAACACCGGAGGGTGCGCCGGGTCCCACTGAATGATCAGCCGCGCGAGCAGAAAGAGCGCGATACAGGCCCCGCTGAGGCTCATCCCGATACCCAAATGGCGGGCACCCAGACCGCTCTGGTTCGAGCGAAAGACGGTGATATGGCGGGCACCGCGCAGCATCGTCTGCGGAAACCGCAGTGGCAACAGGTCAGCCCTGGTGCGCCGGTCAGCGGATGCCGGAGGCCAGCTACGCTCCGACGACCCGCCGAGCAGACGCAAACCGACGCCGCGCGACCGCGGGTGGATGGGGATGGGCGCTGTGTCGCTGAACTGGCTCATTTGGGTACCTCCAGAACAACCGTTGTTCCGGCTCCAGGAGAGGAAAATAGGCGGGCGTTTCCGCCGACGTCTCGCAGCCGGGCGATAACTGATTCGGCGACGCCGAGACGTTCAGAACCGACCTGGCCGAGATCGAAGCCGACCCCGGTGTCGGTGACCATAGCGCGAACGGTGCTGTGGTCATCCGTTATGGTCACGTCGGCCCGATCAACGCCGGAATGACGACGCACGTTTTCGAGGCACTCCGAGAGCGCCAGAAGGAAGGAATCGAGAACGGTGCTGTTGAGCTGCACCTGGCCGCTGCCGTGCCAGGTCACCGTAAGGCCCATGCGCTCAAAGCGCTGGCGTACAGCGTCGAGAGTGTCGCCGAGGGTGAGCACTGTCGCCGGTTCGAGGCTGTAGGCGCCGGATCGGCGGGGCGCGGGTAAATCGCCCAGACGCAACTGACGCAGCAATCGGGCGTCATCGCCAGCCTGTTTTTGCAGGGCTGCCGGGCTTACTCCGATCCCGGAGTGGGCGAGGAGGGTCAGGGTGGCCAGGACCGTGTCGTGCAACAATCGGGCGTCTTGACGACGGTGTGCCTCCAGCTCACTCGCGTGTCGTTCGGCGCGATGCGCGCGCCCGATCGCGGCGATGCGGTGCATCACCCGGGGCACGCTCTGGGCGATCCACAACGAGGCGACGGTGAACGCGAGCCAGATGCTGATAGTCAAAACCAGCAACACGGCACGGTCGGGAGCATCGACGGTGACCACCGCAACGGAGACGAATGTGAGCGCGAAGCCCACGACGAGCAGCGCTATCCGCCGCGGGCTGGTGATCAGTACGGCCGCTACCGCGCAGATCGGCGCGGTAGCGACGAGTCCGATGACGCTTTCTTCAATCAGGTTGGGAGCCACGCCGGGATAGCTCGTGAGGCCGACGGTCAGAATGATGGCCAGGCCGCTAGCAACGGTCACTACCGCCCAGCGCAGGGCACCGGTGCTGCCGAGAAGGTACTGACCCGCGGCCATGATCAGGATGAGAGCGATGGCCCAGAGCCGTGCGCTGGCCTCTACGCCGCCGGGAATCAGCACGCACGCCAGGGTCGTGGCAGAACCGGTCAGCCCGGCCGCCTGCACCGCTCTCCGAAGGAGGCGGTCGCGCTCCTTCAAGATGCGTTGCATGTTGGCCTACTCGGTTGGAGATGAACGTGTTCTCTCTGCACCATACCGGGCCGCACGGACACACGGGTTCGCCCTAGTGCAGCACCCGCCGAATCTGGGCGCCGATCGCTTCGTTCTCGATCAGGAAGCCATCGTGACCATACCCGGATTCGAGCACCACCGCGGTGGGGCCGTCGATATTGTTCGGCAGATGGGCGGCGATGGTGCGCTGGCCGTCGGCCGGAAACAGTCGGTCGCTGTCGATTCCGACCACGACCGAGCGGGCGGTGACCCGGCCGAGGGCGGCCGCGACGCCGCCGCGACCGCGACCGACATCGTGGGAGTTCATGGCTTCGACGAGCACGATGTAGCTGTTGGCATCGAAACGTCGGGTGAATTTATTGCCGTGAAAGTCGAGGTACGACTCCACGGCGAAGCGTCCGTTGGCGCCGAGCGGACTGATGCCGCTCTGCCAGCCACGGTTGAAGCGGGCGTTCAGCTCGGCCGGACTTCGGTAGTTCAACAGGGCCATGCGGCGGGCCAGGGCCAGCCCGCGAGTCGGGCCGTCGCCATCCGCTTCGTCGTAGTAGTCGCCGGCACGAAAGGCCGGGTCAGTGCGGATGGCCTCGATCTGCACCGAATTGAGGCCGATCTGGTCGGCGGTCGTGACGGGCGGCGCGGCCAGGATGATGAGGCGGTCGACCCGGTCGGGGGTTTCGATCGCCCATTCGAGGGCGTGCATGCCGCCCATGGAACCGCCGATCACGGCCGCCCAACGGTCGATGCCGAGCCGGTCGCTGAACACGCGCTGCGCGGCGACCTGGTCTCGAATGGTCAGATAGGGAAAGCGGATGCCCCACTCGAGTGCATCGGGCGCGAGTGAGGCCGGCCCGGTACTGCCCTGACAGCCGCCAAGCATGTTCGGTGCCACGACGAACCAGCGATCGGTGTCGATGGCGAGGCCGGGGCCGACGATACCGTCCCACCAGCCGCCGGTCTCCTGACCGGGACCGGGAGGGCCAGCCAGATGGCTGTCACCGGTGAGGGCGTGCAGCACGAGCACCGCGTTGTCGCCGGCCGGGCCCAGGGTGCCCCAGGTTTCATAGGCGAGGCGGGCCGCCGGCAGGCTGCCGCCGGCCTCGAAGGTGAGCGGGCCGAGGTTCACGAACTGTCGGTGGCCAACCGGGTCGCCGTCGCGCCAGGCGCCGGTCGCCGGAGGCTTGCCGAGCACCGAGCGCGCCTGGGCTTCGGTGATGAAGCTCGACGGGACCGTGTCTGCTGATGATTGCCATTCCATACCCATCCATTCTGGCGGTGGAATGAAGGGCCCGGGCGCATGTTACGTTGTGCGCCCGGGCGGCAACCGTCTTTAGGCGTCGGCGCGGTCGCGCTTGACGACGGCGCGAGCAGCGGCCAGACCGGCCTCAAGGTCGGCCTTTAGGTCCGCTACGTTCTCAATACCCACAGAGAGCCGCACCAGGCCCGGTGTGACGCCGGCGGTGAGCTGCTGCTCCGGAGTCAGCTGGGAGTGCGTGGTGGAGGCTGGGTGGATCACGAGGGAGCGCACATCGCCAATGTTGGCGAGGTGGCTGAACAAGGCCAGGTTGTTGACGAGGGCCCGGCCGGCCGCCACTCCGCCCTTGAGCTCGAAGGAGAGTACGGCTCCGACGCCGAGCGGCGCGTACTTGTTGGCCGTGGCGTACCACGGGCTTGACGGCAGGCCGGCGTAGAAGACCTGGGCGATGTCGTCGTGGTTGTCCAGCCACTCCGCGATGTCCTGGGCGTTCTGCACGTGGCGCTCGATGCGCAGGCTGAGGGTTTCAATCCCCTGAATGAGCTGCCAGGCACTCGCCGGGGCGATGGCTGAACCGAGATCGCGGAGTAACTGCACGCGCGCCTTGATGACGTAGGCGAGACCGTCACCGACGGCAGCGGTGTAGCTGACGCCATTGTACGAGGGGTCAGGGTCGGTGAGGCCGGGGAATTTCTCCACGTTCTTCGACCACTCAAACTTGCCACCGTCTACCAGTACGCCACCGAGAACGGCTCCGTGGCCGCCGAGAAATTTTGTGGCCGAGTGCACGACGATGTCGGCACCGTGCTCGAACGGACGAATGAGGTACGGGGTGGCGATCGTGTTGTCAACGATCAGCGGGATACCCGCCGCGTGAGCGACATCCGCTACGAGCGAGATGTCGAGCACGTTGATGCGGGGGTTGCCGATGGTCTCGGCGAAGAACAGCTTGGTGTTCGGGCGCACCGCGCGCTCCCACTCGGCCGCGTCGTCCTGGTCTTCGACGAAGGTGACCTCGATGCCGAGCTTAGCCAGGGTGTACTTGAACAGGTTATAGGTGCCGCCGTAGATCGAGCTCGATGACACGATGTGGTCGCCGGCCTGCGCGATGTTCAACACCGCAAAAGTGGATGCCGACTGGCCGCTCGACAGCAGCAACGCCGCCGTGCCGCCCTCGAGCGCGGCGACGCGCTCTTCGACGACCGCCTGGGTGGGGTTCTGGATGCGGGTGTAGATATTGCCGAATTCGGCCAGTGCGAACAGGTTCTCGGCGTGCTCGGAGCTGTTGAACACGTAGGACGTGGTCTGGTAGATCGGGGTGGCTCGTGCGTTGGTGACCGGGTCGGGACGAGCGCCGGAGTGAACCTGCTTGGTTTCAAACTTCCATGATGAAGAATTGTCGGTCACGATAGCCTCCGGCTTATACAGCGCGGACTCTCCAACGCTCTGGCCCCGAGCCTAAAGAGGCCCGAATGGCCATGCAACAGTGAGCGAAACACAACGTCATCTTTTTTGCGGGAGGCTACTTGTGATCGCGGTGCGGCAGCACGACCGTACCGGTCGGTGTGGCAGCACCCGCCCGGAACAGCCACCGCATCCGCGGCTCGACGAGCGGCCGCAACACCCGTCGAATGACGGGCAGCGACAGCACGATCGAGATGGCCACGCTCAGCAGGATCATGCCGGGCAGCACCCACGCCGGCTGGGGTCCGTCGAGCACCCCCGTCTCCCGCAGCGGATACAGCACGAAGGTGTGCAGCAGGTAGATGTACATCGTTGCCGCTCCCAGGCTGGTGAACCAGGTCGTGCGTCGCGGAATCAGCATCAGGAACGCCACGATGAGCGCGAACGCGAGCACCATGACCGCCAAGCGGATGCTGCCGGCCCAGAATTGGGAATAGTCGAAGACACCGTACGCCTCGTCGTAAAGCAGGAAGCGGCGCACCTGCAGGTCGCGCAGGGTGTGGATGTTCAGCGAGATGATCAGGTAGAGCGCGGCGAACAGCGAGATCGCCCCGGCCCGCCAGCGCCAGACCAGGCCGGCGCGCAGCCCCAACCAGGTGTCGGTCAGCAGCCACTGGCGCAGTTTCCAGCCGAACACGAAAAATGGCAGCAGCCCGAGGGTGCGGGAGAGGGTGAAGGTTCCGTCGATGTTCGGCAGGTACCCGGCGCCGATGGAGATCACGATGCTGATCAGCAAGGGGTAACGCAGCAGCACGAGATAGGGCAGCGCGATGCGCCAAAACAGGAGTGCGAGTAAAAACCACAGGGTCCAGCTCGCGGTGGAGTAATCGAGCACAAATTTGCCACCGAGAACCCAGCGCAGCGTCGTCCAGATCGTCTCGAAGATCAGGTATGGCAGCACGATGTCGGTCAGGAGCCGGTGCATCTGCCGCGCGTCGGGCGATCCCGACTTGGCAAAATAGCCGCTCACGGCCACGAAAACCGGAACGTGAAACGCGTAGATGAATAAGTACAGCGCGTAGCCGGCATCCGCTTCGCCGATGAGCTTGAGAATGGCGTGGCCGATCACCACAAGGGTCACGGCGATCCAGCGCGCATTGTCCCAGAGGGGTACGCGACGCTTGGGGGGGAGAGTGGTGGTGGTAGTGCCTTCTGCGCTCATTGAACCCATTCTCCCGGCACAATGGAGAAATGAGTACTCGACGAGTGGTAGTTACCGGGGCAAGTTCAGGAATCGGGGCGGCTACGGTGCGCCTGTTCCGCGAACACGGCTGGGAGGTGGTGGGAGTAGCTCGCCGCGCTGACCGGCTGGCAACGCTGAAAGCGGAGACGGGAGCGCACGTCTTCGTTGCCGACCTCACGGTGCAAGCGGATGTCGACGCGCTTCGCGACTACCTGGCCACGACCGGCCCGGTGCACGCCCTCATCAACAACGCCGGCGGTGCCAAGGGACTCGACACCGTCGAGGCCGGCAGCATCGACGACTGGGCTTGGATGTTCGAGATCAACGTGCTCGCCGTCAAACGGGTCACCACGGCCATTCTGCCGCTGCTGCGCGCCGGTATCCGCTCGGGGGCCGGGTCGGCCGACATCGTGACCGTCACGTCCATCGCCGGCCACGTCGCCTACCTCGGCGGCGGCGGGTACAACGCGGCGAAGTTCGCCGCACACGCGATGACCGAGGTGCTGCGGCTCGAGCTCTCGGGGGAACCCATCCGGGTGATCGAGATCGCGCCCGGCATGGTCAAAACGGATGAGTTCGGCCTGGTTCGCTTCAACGGTGACGCCGACAAGGCGTTCGCGGCCTACGAGAACGTGCCCGATCCGCTGTCGGCCGAGGATATCGCCGAGACCATCGTGTCGAGCGTTGAACGACCGGCGCACGTGAACCTCGACCTGATCGTGATCAAACCGGTCGCCCAGGCCGCTCCGACCCGCATCGCCCGTGGCCCCCTGAAGGTGCGCGAGTAGTCAGAGGATCCAAAAACGGGCCGGCCAGGATGTGATCCTGGCCGGCCCGTTCGTTGTACTCTGCGGTCTTAGTGCTCCACAGCCTTTTCGGCGCCGTGGCCGGTGAGCGAACGCACCGACATTTCGGCGGCGAGTTTCGGGCTCTCCTTGACGGTGCTGGTGACCGATCCGAGCCAGCCCAGGAAGAATCCGAGCGGGATCGAGACGATTCCGGGGTTGCTCAGCGGGAAGACGGCGAAGTCGACGCCGGCGCCGAACATGGAGGTGTCCGTGCCCGAGAACACGGGCGAGAAGACGATCAGCAGAACAGCCGAGGCGAGGCCGCCGTACATGCTCCAGACCGCGCCGCGGGTGGTGAAACCACGCCAGAACAGGGAGTAGAGAATGGTCGGCAGGTTGGCGCTCGCCGCGACGGCGAAGGCCAGGGCCACCAGGAAGGCGATGTTCTGACCCTGCACACCGATACCACCGGCGATGGCCAGAAGGCCGATCACGATGACGGTGCGGCGCGCGACCTTGACCTCGTCGTCGGGGTTTCCCTTGCCCTTTTTGATGACGGAGCCGTAGATGTCGTGCGCGAAGCTCGTTGCCGCCGTGATCGTGATTCCGGCCACGACGGCCAGGATCGTCGCGAAGGCGATGGCCGAGATGAAGCCGAGCAGCAGCGGACCACCGAGGGCGAGTGCGAGCAGCGGAGCCGCCGAGTTCACTCCGCCGGGAGCGGCCTCAATGGTGTCAGCACCGACGAGCGACGCGGCACCGAAGCCGAGCACCAGGGTGAAGATGTAGAACGCGCCGATCAGCCAGATGGCCCAGACGACCGAGCGACGAGCTTCTTTGGCGGTCGGAACCGTGTAGAAGCGCATGAGCACGTGCGGCAGGCCGGCGGTGCCGAGCACCAGGGCGAGGGCGAGGGAGATGAAGTCGAGCGGGTTAGCGCCGTACTTCAGACCGGGAGCCAGGATGTCGGCGCCGGAGGCGGAGATGGCGACGGCGCTGTCGAGCAGGTTCGACAGGCTGAAGCCGTTGATCGCGAGTACCCAGATGGTCATCGCGAACGCACCGATGATCAGCAGGAACGCCTTGACGATCTGCACCCAGGTGGTGCCCTTCATACCTCCGACGAGTACGTACACGATCATCAGGGCGCCGACGACGGTGACCACGATGGACTGGCCGAGCTTGTCGTTGATGCCGAGGAGCAGCGAGACGAGTCCGCCGGCTCCGGCCATCTGGGCGAGCAGATAAAAGAAGCAGACGGCCAGGGTGGTCGTCGCTGCTGCCACGCGCACCGGACCCTGCTTCAAACGGAAGGAGAGGACGTCGGCCATGGTGAACTTGCCGGTGTTGCGCATGAGCTCCGCAACGAGCAGCAGGGCCACGAGCCAGGCCACGAGGAATCCGATCGAGTACATGAACCCGTCGTAGCCGCTGACTGCGATCGCGCCGACGATGCCGAGGAAGGACGCCGCCGACAGGTAGTCGCCGGCGATGGCGAACCCGTTCTGCGGGCCGGTGAATGAGCGGCCACCGGTGTAATAGTCGGCAGCGGACTTGTTGTTGCGGCCCGAACGAATGACGATGATCAGGGTCACCGCCACGAAGGCGAGAAAGATCGAGATGTTCAGGACCGGGTTGTTCTCAACCGGTTTGACCAGGGTAGCCAGGGAGTGCAGTGCGTTCATCGCTGTTCCATCCGCTCGAGTTCAAGACGAAGTTCTTCGGTGCGGGGGTCGATCTTGCGGTTGGCGAAGGTCACGTACGTCATCGTGATGGCGAAGGTCGTGACGAACTGGGCGAGGCCGAGGAGCAAGCCGAGGTTGATGCTGCCGAAAACGGGCGTCGCCATGAAGTCGTGCAGGTACGCGGCGGCGAGAACGTAGGCGATGTACCAGACCAGGAAGAAGATGGCCATCGGTACGACGAATTTGTTACGGGTGCGCTTCAACTCGAGAAAACGGGGAGTCTTTTCAAACGCCTCGTAGTCGATCGTGGACTTCGGTGGGGCGTCTTTCACTGCTTCACTCATGGGGCCTCCTTGCCTCAGGGACGAAAAATGCGGGTGTCAAAAAATTTGTGGGTGCGCGGTGGGTAGCGGTCTCAATGGCCTAGGAAACGGATGCTGTCAACGCACGTTTCAGATCGTCGAGAACGCTGGGGTCTTCGATGGTGGGAGGGATGGAATATTCTTCACCGTCGACGATTTGCCGAATGGTTTTTCGAAGAATCTTGCCCGACCGCGTTTTGGGCAGTCGGTCGAGTATGGTGACGTCCCGGAACGCTGCGACCGGGCCGATGTGTTCCCGGACCAGGGCGACGAGTTCTGCGGCGAGAACGTCGTGGTCGACGGTGCTGCCGGCTTTGAGGGTGACGAAACCAGCGGCACGCTGACCCTTGAGCTGGTCGTGCACGCCGAGTACCGCGCACTCGGCGACGGCCGGATGCAGCGTGAGAACCTCTTCGAGCGAACCGGTTGACAACCGGTGCCCGGCCACGTTGATGACGTCGTCGGTGCGGCCCATCACGAACAGATAACCGTCGGCATCGAAATGCCCGGAGTCTCCGGTGGCGTAGTAGCCGGGAAACGCGGTGAGGTAGGAACTCGCGAAACGTTCCTCACTGCCCCAGACGCCGAGCAGGGTTCCGGGCGGCAGCGGCAATCGGATGGCGATGTTGCCGTCCTTGCCGACCTTCTCGATCGGCTTGCCTTTGGAATCGAGAATGGCGATGTCATAGCCTGGTACCGGAACCGTGGCCGAGCCCGGCTTGGTCGGCAATTCTTCGATGCCGAGCAGGTTGGCGCAGATCGCCCAGCCGGTCTCGGTCTGCCACCAGTGGTCGACCACCGGGCAGTGCAGCCCGTTGTTGGCCCAGTGGAAGGTTTCGGAGTCGAGGCGTTCGCCCGCCAGGAACAGGCTGGTCAGGCTCGACACGTCGTGGTTCTTCAGTTCGAGCAGTTCGGGGTCGACGCGGCGGATCGCGCGAATAGCGGTCGGTGCGGTGAACAACACCTTGACCTTGTAGTCATCCACGACGCGCCAGAACGCGCCGGCATCCGGGGTTCCGATGGGTTTGCCCTCGTAAATGATTGTGGTTGCCCCCGCCAGCAGCGGTGCGTAGACGATATAGGAATGCCCGACCACCCAGCCGACATCGGAGGCGGCCCAGTAGACATCGCCCGGTCCCACGTTGTAAACGTTGCGCATCGACCAGTTCAGGGCTACGGCGTGACCGCCGTTGTCCCGGATGATGCCCTTGGGCTTACCGGTCGTGCCGGAGGTGTAGAGAATGTACAACGGATCCTCGGAGCGCAGAGCAACCGGGTCGGCCGGTGCGGCCTTCGCTTCTTCGTCGGCCCAGTCCAGCCAGTGCACAGCCGTTTCGGAACGATTCTGGTAGTCGGCGGCCGAACCCGGAATGCTCTCTCGGTTCCGCACGATGACGGTGTGCACCGAACCCTGGCTGAGTGCCAGTGCCTTCTCGACCAGCGGCAGATATTCCACCGCGCGACCCGGTTCCAACCCACCGGATGCCGTGACGATGACGCTCGGGCGGGCATCATCGATGCGCACGGCCAGTTCCGTTGCCGCAAAACCGCCGAAGACCACCGAATGCACCGCCCCAATGCGTGCACAGGCCAGCATCGCGACGACCGCTTCGGGAATCATCGGCAGGTAGATGATGACGCGGTCGCCGGTGCCGACGCCGTTGGCGCGCAGGGCGCCGGCGAATTTGGCGACGCGGCCGAGTAGATCGAGGTAGCTCAGGCGAATGCGGGTACCGGTCATGGCCGAGTCGTAGATCAGTGCCGTGTGGGCGCCGCGACCGGCGAGGACGTGACGGTCGAGAGCGTTGTAGCTCGTGTTGAGCGTCCCCCCGGGAAACCAGCTTCCGGTCTCCGGCCCTTCGGTGGCGAGGGCCGTCGGTGGCGGGCTAATCCAGTCAATGCCCGCGGCGGCTTCCATCCAGAAATCTTCCGGCGACGAAATGCTGCGTCGCCAAGCCTCCCGGTAGCCCCCACCTGATGCGCCGTTCATAATTACCTTCTCCATCGAAGAGTCTCTGTATACAAAGAGTGGTTGAAGTATTGCATATAACCCGGCAATGTGGAATAGGATCACTCTTGTGTATACAGAAACCGCAATGATGGGGTTGGACGTACCGCTGCGCGCCAGTGAGCGGGCGTACCGTCAACTTCGCGGGGAGATTCTCAACGGACTCCTCGCCCCGGGCGCCGCCCTGCTCGAAGTGGAACAAGCGGAGCGCATCGGGGTCTCTCGCACCCCGCTGCGAGAAGCCGTAGCCCGACTGATCGCCGACGGTCTCGTCGTCGGCCGTCGTGGGCGCGGCTTCGAAGTGACCGACATCTCCGTCGACAGCATCTCCGAGCTGTATGAGTTGCGTCAGGCGCTTGAGGTGCAGGCCATTCGCCTGGCCGCGACTCGGCGTGATCCAGAGCGGTTCCTGGCGCTGCGCGGCGCTTTCCTCACCGCGCCGGAGCTTCTGGAGCAGGGCGACATTGGCGTGCACCGTTACTACGGGCTGATCGACGAACTCGAAGACGCCGTCGATGCTGCCGTCCAAAACCCCTTTCTCGTCGGTGCCCTGCGCGCCGTTCGCACTCACCTGGCCCGCATCCGTCGGCTTGCCCGGAGGAACCCGTTGCGACTGCGTGCCGCAGCGGCGGAGCATCTGCTGATTATCGACGCCATCATTGCCGGCGACCCCTCGCTGGCAGCCCATGCCACCCATATTCATCTTCACCAAAGCCTCTTGAGCGTCCTCGCGGCGATCGATGAGGACTCGGCCAGCAGTCGATCGACGACTGCGGCCAACTAACGAAGGGATCCACAGTGCAGCTTCACCACGTTCGAGTTCACAAGAGCGACGAGAATCTGGCCCGCGAGGACCAGCTGGCCTGGAAGATCGCCGAGGTCGCCGCCGATCCGGCCCTGGTCTCCGAGGAAGTGACCGAGATGGTCATCAACCGGGTGATCGACAATGCCTCCGTGGCCGCGGCCAGCCTCACCCGTCGCCCGGTGATCGCTGCGCGCTCCCAGGCGCTGGCACACCCGCGTTCCAACGGTGGCGACGGCGCGACCGTGTTCGGCCTCGCGCCGGCCCGCCGGGTGTCCCCGGAGTGGGCGGCTTGGGCCAACGGTGTTGCCGTGCGTGAGTTGGACTATCACGACACCTTCCTGGCCGCCGAATACTCGCACCCCGGCGACAACATTCCGCCGATCACCGCCGTCGCCCAGCACCTCGCGGCGTCGCGCGGGCTGACCGGTAGCGCCCTGATCCGCGGCATCGCCACCGGCTATGAGATTCAAATCGACCTGGTGAAATCGATCAGTCTGCACGCGCACAAGATCGACCACGTCGCTCACCTCGGCCCGTCCGTCGCCGCCGGGATCGGAACCCTGCTCGGCCTCGACAAGGAGACCATCTTTCAGGCCGTCGGCCAGGCCCTGCACACCACGACGGCGACTCGCCAGTCGCGCAAGGGGGAAATCTCCAGTTGGAAGGCCCACGCCCCCGCCTTCGCCGGCAAGATGGCCGTGGAAGCCGTCGACCGCGCGCTGCGCGGCGAGACCAGCCCGACCCCGATCTATGAGGGAGAAGACGGCGTCATCGCCTGGCTGCTCGACGGCCCGGATGGCTCCTATGACGTGTCACTGCCCGCCGCCGGCAGTATCAAGCGTGCCATCCTCGACAGTTACACCAAGGAGCACTCGGCCGAGTACCAGGCCCAAGCCTGGATCGACCTGGCCCGCAAGCTGCACAACGAACACCCCGAACTGCTCGTGGCCGGTGCCATCAGCAGCATCGTCATCCACACCAGCCACCACACGCACTACGTGATCGGTTCCGGCGCGAACGACCCGCAGAAGTACGACCCCACCGCGAGCCGCGAAACCCTCGACCACTCCATTCCCTACATCTTCACGGTCGCACTGCAGGACGGCACCTGGAACCACGTCGACTCCTACAGCCCAGAGCGTGCTGGCCGCCCCGACACGATCGCCCTCTGGAACACCGTCACCACGACCGAAGACAAGGAATGGACGCGTCGTTATCATTCCCTCGACCCGGCCGAGAAGGCCTTCGGTGGTCGCGTGGAAATCGAGCTGGCCAACGGAACCCGCCTGGTCGACGAGATCGCCGTGGCCGATGCGCATCCGCTCGGCGCGCGACCGTTCGCCCGCGCGGAGTACATCAACAAGTTCCGCACCCTGGCCGCGCCGGTGATGGAGGAATCCGAGATCGAACGCTTCCTCGCCCTCGCGCAACGCCTGCCAGAGCTCGGTGCAGCCGACCTCGGCGGCCTGACCATCGTGGCGAAGCCGGGATTGCTCGAGTCGATCGCCGCCCCGAACGGCATCTTCTAATGCTGTACGCCAAGACCACGGCCGCCGACAAGCGCGTTGCCCTGCGGGCCGGCCTCGCGGGCGGCAGGATTCTGCGCTTTCCAGGCGCGTTCAACCCGCTGTCGGCCAAGCTGATCCAGCAGAAGGGATTCGAGGGGGTCTACATCTCTGGTGCCGTACTCTCGGCCGACCTCGGCCTGCCAGACATCGGCCTGACCACCCTGACCGAAGTGGCCGGCCGGTCGCAGCAGATTGCCCGCATGACCGACCTGCCGGCGATCGTCGACGCCGACACCGGTTTCGGCGAGCCGATGAACGTGGCGCGCACGATTCAGACCCTCGAGGATGCCGGACTCGCCGGCATGCACATCGAGGACCAGATCAACCCGAAACGCTGCGGTCACCTCGACGGCAAGCAGGTCGTGGATGCTGACACGGCGATCAAGCGTATCCGTGCGGCTGTCGACGCGCGTCGGGACCCGAACTTTCTCGTGATGGCGCGCACGGACATCCGTGCCGTTGACGGGTTGGATGCGGCCGTGACGCGAGCCAAGCAACTGCAGGATGCCGGCGCCGACGCGATCTTCCCGGAGGCGATGGGCAGCCTGGCCGAGTTCGAGACGATTCGGGCGGCCGTGTCGGTGCCGATCCTGGCGAACATGACCGAATTCGGCAAGGGCGAGCTGTTCACCGTGCAGCAGCTCGAAAACGTGGGCATGAACCTCGTGATCTTTCCGGTGTCGCTGCTGCGCCTCGCGATGGGTTCCGCCGCACGCGGACTCGACGCGATCGAGCAAACCGGCTCGCTCACCACGATGCTGCCCGAGATGCAGCATCGCGCCGACCTCTACCAACTGCTCGACTATGCCTCGTACAGCCAGTTCGATTCGGGTATCTTCGACTTCACGTTGAACCCGCACATTTCGACGCCCAGTTCAACGACGGTCTAAAGGAGCACGATGTCTGACACAGAAACACTCGCCCCGCACATCTATAAGGGGCTCACCGGGGTCGTTGTGGACTCGACCGCGGTGTCGAAGGTCAACCCCGAAACCAACTCGCTGCTCTACCGCGGCTATCCCGTACAGGAACTGGCGGCAAAGAAGAGCTTCGAAGAGGTCGCCTACCTGCTCTGGCACGGCGAACTGCCCACCGAGCAGCAGCTCGCCGATTTCGAGGCGCTGGAGCGTTCGCTCCGTCACCTGAATCCCGTCGTCAAGCGCATTATCGACGAGCTGCCGCTCACCGCCCACCCGATGGACGTCGTGCGCACCGCGGTGAGTGTCATCGGCGCGAGCGACCCGGATGCGGAGAACCCGTCGCCGGAATCCGACCTCGCGAAGTCGATTCGCCTGTTCGCCCAGCTGCCCGCAATCGTCTGCTACGACCAGCGTCGCCGCCACGGCCTCGATCTGGTCGAACCGCGCGACGACCTCGGCTACTCGGCAAACTTTCTGCACATGGCCTTCGGCGAGGTGCCGGAGCTCGTCGTCGTCAACGCCTTCGACGTGTCAATGATCCTCTACGCTGAGCACTCCTTCAACGCGTCGACCTTCACCGCCCGCGTCATCACCTCGACCCTGTCCGACCTGTACTCGGCCGTGACCGGCGCGGTCGGGGCGCTCAAGGGAGCACTGCACGGCGGCGCCAACGAGGCCGTCATGCACACCTTCACCGAGATCGGCCTCGAAGCCGGTTCGGCTGCGCGCGCCGAACCGTGGCTCGAACAGGCGCTCGCCGAGAAGCGCAAGATCATGGGCTTCGGCCACCGCGTCTACAAGAGCGGCGACTCGCGGGTTCCGACGATGCGTGCCTCGCTGGTCACCCTGGCCCTGCACTACCAGCGGCCGGAACTGCTCGAACTGTACGAAGCCCTCGAGGCGGCGATGACCGCGCGCAAGGCGATTCTGCCGAACCTCGACTACCCGTCGGGCCCGGCGTACCACCTGATGGGGTTTGACACCCTCACCTTCACGCCGATCTTCGTCGCGGCCCGCATCACCGGGTGGACCGCGCACATCCTGGAGCAGAAGAAGAGCAACGCGCTCATTCGTCCGCTGTCCGCCTACAACGGCGTCGACCAGCGCCAGGTTCCGTAGCGTTCTTGTGCAAGCGGATGCCGCGCTGCCAGCTGGCCGCGCGGCATCCGTTTTGTGGGCTGTGGATGGTCGCTAGCATTGATGGATGACACCTGATGCCGAGGCTGTGCCCACACCATCCGTGATCGACCGCGAAGTTTTGCAGTGGACCGACTTCGCCGCGGCGTCGCGCGAGCTGGCGGTGCGCGTGCGGGCTAGCGATTATCACCCGGATGTCGTGATCGCCATCGCCCGTGGCGGCCTGCTGCTGGCCGGCGCCATGTCGTACGCGCTCGGCACCAAGAACTGCGGCAGCATCAACGTGGAGTTCTACACCGGCATCGACGAACGCCTGCCGGAGCCCGTGCTGTCGGCCCCGATGCTCGACGCTCCGGCTCTCGCCGGTAAACGGGTTCTGCTGGTCGACGACGTCTCCGACTCCGGCCATACCCTCTCGCTCGTGATGCGCCTACTCGGCGAGACCGCGATGGAGGTGCGCACCGCGACGCTCTATACCAAGCCGCGCACCGTGCACGTGCCCGACTTCACCTGGCGCGAAACCGATAAGTGGATCGTGTTTCCGTGGTCGGCGCTGCCGCCGGTGCCGGGTGCACCCGACGATATTGCGCCCGAAGCGCTCGCCGACATTTCGGATCTCGACGTGACGGCCGAGGTCGTCGCGTGAGCGTGCACCTGGTCGGCGGTGGGGGAGACCCGGCGCATGATGCCGAGGTGTTCACAACGTTCCGGTCGGAGGTGACCGCCCAGGCTTCTCGTGCCGGCCGCGACGAACCTATCGTGGCGATCATCACCGTCGGTCCCGGCAGCGCCCACGCCGAGGAATTGGCCGAGTCACTCGGCGTCAGCGTGCAGACCCGTCGCACCGTGCTCGCCCCCGGCGACACGGCCGCCCTCACCGCCGTTTCCGCGGTCGACGGAATCATTGTCGGTGGCGGCGTGACGCCCGATTACCTCGCGGCCGTGCTGCCGATTGCGGGCGAGATTCGCCGCCAGGTCTCGGCGGGCGTGCCGTACTTCGGCTTCTCGGCCGGCGCCATGATTGCGGCCGAACGCGCCCTGATCGGAGGCTGGCGCATCGGCGGCGTCGAGGTCACTCCCGAAGACGTCTCTGAGGGGCTCGACGAGATCACCCTGGCCCAGGGCATCGGCCTGCTCGACGTCACGGTCGACGTGCACGCTGCCCAGTCTGGCAGCCTGTCCCGACTGATATCCGCGACCGAGGCCGGCCTCGTGGACGGCGGCCTGGCGATCGACGAGAATACCGTGCTCGTCGTCGGTGAGGGTGCACTCCGCGTGCTCGGAGCCGGCAGTGTCTGGCGGGTCAGCCAGGCCGACGGCGGCGTGCTCGTGAGCACCATCGGAGCCTGAGCCGCTCGTGGACCTCGATGCCCTCGTGGCCAGGGGCGAGATCGACGCGGGCTGGGCGCAGGCGCTCGCCCCCGTGGCCGATGACCTGGCCAGGGTCGGCGTGTTCCTGGCGACCGAACGGGCAGCGGGGCACGAGGTGTTGCCCGCGCCGGAACACCTGCTGCGGGCCTTTCGCCAGCCGTTCGACGCGGTGCGGGTACTCATCGTCGGGCAGGATCCCTACCCCACCGCGGGGCATCCGATCGGCTTGGCCTTCGCCGTCAACGCCGACGTGCGGCCGCTGCCGCGCAGCCTCGGTAACATCTACACCGAGCTTGAGGCCGACCTCGGCCTGCCCCGACCCGAACACGGCGACCTCTCGGCCTGGTCCGAGCAGGGCGTGCTGCTGCTCAACCGGGTTCTCAGTGTGCGCGCCGGGGTGGCCGGATCGCATCGCCGGCACGGCTGGGAGGCAGTGACCGACCAGGCCATTCGTGCGCTGGTCGGACGGCAGCATCCGCTCGTGGCGATTCTGTGGGGTAAGGACGCCGGCGCACTGAAGCCCCTGCTCGCCGACACGCCCGTGCTGGAGTCGGCGCACCCGAGCCCGTTGTCGGCCCGGCGCGGATTCTTCGGCTCCGCGCCGTTTCGCGCGGCCAACCGACTGCTGACCCTGCAGGGGGCTGCGCCGGTGCGGTGGGAGCTTCCGGTAATCTTGAGTCAACCAGAAAGGGGAGTGCCCGGTGCTTGAGGAAGAATACGCGCCTCGTCGTCGGCTGCCCCGCCACCTGCGGCCGGAGATTGCGGCCGAAGCGCCGTTCGAATACGAGATGCGTGAGGTTCGGGCGACCGACCTGCCGCACATTCGCGAGATTTACAACTACTACGTCGCCAACAGCACCGTCACCTTCGACGAAGATGCCATGACGCTCGCCGAGTGGCGTGACAAGTTCTACTACCTGAACAAGCAGGGGATGCCGTTCATCGCCGCCGTCTCGCCGGCCGGACAGATCCTCGGGTATGCCCTGGTCAGCCCGTGGAAGCAGAAGCGGGCCTACCGGTTCACGGTGGAGAACTCGATCTACCTCGGCGCCGCGTCGACCGGCAAGGGACTCGGGCGTGAACTGCTCAGTGAGCTGATCAACCGGTGCAAAGCGGCCGGCCTGAAGGAGATCATCGCGGTCATCGCCGACCAGGGAGCGGATGCCTCGATCAAGCTGCACCGCGACTTCGGCTTCGAGGAAATCGGACGCATGGGCAAGGTGGGCTTCAAATTCGAGCGCTGGCTCGGCACCATTTTGCTACAGAAAAGCCTGAAGTAGCCCGACCGGCCCCGCTGATGTTGCGGCGGGTCAGCGGGCGTCGCGCGGGGTGTTCAGCCGGCCGACGGCGTTGAGCACGGCTCGACGGGGGTAGATGCTCGCGACCCTGGCCAGCAGCGCGTTGCGGGCACCGACCAACACAACGGATGGCGTCACCGACCGGTCGAGCGCGGCAAAAGACGCCCGCATGACCTCGTCGACCGTGAGTGGTGTGCCCTTCTTGCCGCCGCTGGTCTGGGCAACCTCGAAGAATTCGGTGTCGGCCGGCCCCGGGCAGATCGCCGTCACCTTGAGCCCGCTCGCCCGCGTTTCGTAGCTGACCGCTTCGGTGTAGCTGAGCACGTAGGCCTTGGTCGCGCCGTAGACCGCCATGCGCGGTACCGGCTGGAACGCCGCCGTGCTGGCGAGATTCACGAGCGCCGCGGTGTGCGGGTGCAGCGACGCGGTCTCGACCAGCTCGGGCAGAAAAGCGTGGGTCAGCGCGGTCAGCGCGTGCACGTTGAGGGCCACCTGCTCCCGTTCCCGTTCCTCGTCGGAGTCGAGCACGGTGCCGAAGGTCGCAAAGCCCGCGTTGTTCACCAGAGTGCCGATGGTGATCGCGCGCTCACGCAGGTCGCGCACCAGCTCGGAAACGGCATCCGCTGTGCTGAGGTCGAGGGGGATGACGGTCGACACCGTGCCGTATTTCTCGGCGAGGTCCACCGCGAGGGCTTCGAGGCGGGCCTGCCGGCGGGCGACGAGCACGAGGTCAGCGCCGCGCTGGGCGAGTTCGTGGGCGTACCCGACGCCGAGGCCGCTCGACGCTCCTGTGATGAGCGCGGTGGTGCCGATGGGATTGTACAAAGCGCTAGCCATGGCTTGAGGCTAGCCGCCCTGGGCGTGCATGACCAGAGGTGGCTGGTCGCCGCGCCGGGGCGAACTAGGCTCGGGACATGGCTGATCCACACGAACTGACCGCCCTGGAACAATGGCAGGCCCTGCAGAACCGCGACCTCAGCCCGAGCGAGCTCGCGGAGCATTACCTCGCCCGCATCGAAAAGTTCAACCCGGCGCTTGGCGCGTTCGTCACCGTGACCGCTGACGCCGCCCGCGCTCGGGCCCGCTACGTGGAAGAGCGGATGCCGCGCACCGCACCGCTCTGGGGCCTCCCGTTCGCCGACAAAGACCTGCACCTGCGCGCCGGGGTGCACGCCGGGTTCGGTTCACGCCTGTTCGCCGACTATGTGCCCGACGAGTCGGACGACCTGGTGCAGGCGCTCGACGACGCCGGTGGAGTCAGCCTCGGCAAGACCAACACCCCCGAATTCGGGCTCGCCTCGTACACCGAAAGCCTCGCCGCCCCGCCAGCGCGCACCCCGTGGAACCTTGCGCTCGGTGCCGGCGGCTCCAGCGGCGGCGCGGCCGTCGCGGTCGCCGCCCGCCTGCTTCCGTTCGCGCCGGGCTCCGACGGCGGCGGGTCGATTCGCATTCCCGCCGCCGCCTGCGGGCTGGTCGGGCTCAAGCCCAGCCGCGGGCGGGTGCCGTCCGCCTCCGGCATCGACAAGCTCGGCGGGCTGCCGGTCGGCGGCCCACTCGCCCGCACGGTAGCGGATGCCGCGCTGCTGCTCGACGCCATGATCGCGCCGCGAGACGGTCACCCCGACCACCACTACGCCCTGCGCGCCCCCGGCGATGAGACGCCGCTGCTCGCGGCGGCGGTGCGTGGCGAGGGCCGCTTTCAGCTCGGTGTGATGACCACCTCGGCTTGGGACGACGACTACGACATCGCGATCGACCCCGAAGCCCGCGCCGCCCTCGACCTGGCCGTGGCCGGGTTCGCCGCGCTGAACCATGGGCTCGAGGAGACGGCTTTAAAGCCCGACCCAAGCTACGTGCCCGCGTTCCGGACGATCTGGCAGGCCGGGGCGGCGACCATCCCCGCCGATACCGACGCACAAATCGCCCTGCTCGAACCGCTGACCCAGTGGCTACTCGCCCGCGGCCGCGCCCTCAGCGCCCGGGATCTTGCCGAGGCTCTCACCGCGCTGACCGCGTTCGAGCGGTCGTTCATTCACCAGCTGTCGAAATTCGATGCCGTGCTGACCCCGGCTATGGCCCTCACCCCGCGCCCGGTCGGCTGGTACGACCCGCACGACGCCGAGGCCAACTTCGCTCAGCAGGTGCAGTACACGCCGTTCACCTCGATGGTCAACGTGAGCGGGCTGCCGGCCATCGTGCTTCCGGTGCACCAGACCGAGAACGGCCTGCCGATGGGGGTGCAGCTGATCGGCCGGCCGGGCGGCGAAGCCACCCTGCTCGCGCTCGGAGCGCAGCTCGAGCGGCGCATCCGTTGGCAGGACCGGGTGCCGCCCGAACCGGCCTAGGTTACCGACGTGTCGCGACCGGCCGGGACGGCCACCAGAATCGGTCGTCGACCAGAAAGACCAGGGCCGGCACGAGCACGGTGCGTACGACGAGGGTGTCCAGCAGTACGCCGATGCAGACGATCACACCGATCTGGGTGAGGGCAACGACGGGCAGTACCCCGAGCACGGCGAAAACGGCCGCGATCAGGATTCCGGCGCTCGTGATCACCGCGCCGGTCGACGACAGCGCCCGCACCATGCCTTCCCTGGTGCCGTAACGCTTGGCCTCCTCGCGCGCCCTGGTGGTCAAAAAGATGTTGTAGTCCACACCGAGCGCCACCAGGAACAGAAAGGAGAACAGCACGACGTTGGTGTCGAACGCCTTGAAGCCGAGCAGATTCTGAAAGATCAGGTTCGACGCGCCGAGGCTCGCGAAGAAGGTGCCGAGCACGGTGACGATGAGCAGTATCGGTGCCACGAGCGAGCGCAGCAGCAACGCCAGAATCAGGAACACGATGCCCAGAATCAGCGGCAGAATGAGGTCCTGGTCGCGTTCAGCGCTCGTCTTCGTGTCGAGGGCAGTGGCATCGCTGCCGCCGACCAGCGACTGCGAAACCGCAGCCGGGGCATCCGCCAAGTCGGTGCGCAGTAGGGCGATCGTCGCAAAGGTCTTGTCGCTGCCCGGTTCGCTGTCGAGGGTGACGTCGATGCGGGTGAGCCCGCGGGCGTTCTCACCGGCCACAGCAGCGGTCACCCCGGGGGTCGCGAGGGCCACGGCCACGGCGTCAGCGGATGCGCCATCCGGCGCGAGGACGACCGTCTGGCTGGTCAGCCCCGCCGAGAACGACGCGTCCACGATTTCCTGCGCCACGACCGACTCCGGGTTGCCGAGCAACTGGTCGGCCTGGGACAGCCCGACCGCTGCGCCGTTCAACCCGAACGCGAGACTGCCGATCGCCAGAACGGACACGATCGTGATGATCACCGGGCGCCGCGACACGCCGCGACCGAGCCGGGTCCAGAATCCGGTGCGCACCGACGCGGCCTCGGCCACCACCCGGGGAATGAACGGCCAGAACAGGCCGCGCCCACACACCACGAGGGCGGCGGGCAGCACGAGCAGGGCGAACAGAATGGCGATGATCACGCCGATCGCGCAGGCGATGCCGAGCGCACGGTTGCCGGCGAGTTCGGCGAAGACCAGGGTAGCGAGGCTCAGGGCGACGGTGCCGCCGCTGGCCGCGATGGCCGGGCCGGCGCTCGTCACGGCGGTGCGCATGGCGACATTACGATTCTCGGTGTGCAGCAGCTCTTCCCGGTAGCGGGCCACGAGCAGCAGGGCATAGTTGGTGCCGGCGCCGAACACGAGCACCGAGAGGATTCCCGAGATTGAGGCGTCGAGGGTGAAACCGAGTGGTTCGGCCAGCGCGCCGGCCACCTTGCCGGCGAGACCGTCGGCAAGCCCGACCACGACGAGCGGCACGATCCAGAGCACGGGGCTGCGGTAGGTCACGATGAGCAGCACCGCAACCACGATGACGGTCACCAGCAGCAGGCGAAAGTCGGCGCCGGCGAAGGCGTTGGTGATATCGGCCTGAAATCCGACCGGTCCGGTGACATAGGCGGTCAGCCCGCTCGGCAGCCCGGCCGACGCCGCCCGACGGATGTCCGTGGCCGTCTTTTCGATATCGGCTGTCGCCCCGAGGGCCTCCAACGGCATCACGCTCAACGCGGCCTCGCCGTCGTTGCTGAACTGCGGTATCGCAGCCCGCGGGGCAATCGACGCGGCGCCGAGGTTTTCGGCGGCGGTGGTAATCGCGCTGCGATCTGCCGCGGTCAGTGCGGCGCCGTCCCGACTCCAGACCACGATCGCGGCGGTCTGGTCGGCCGAGGGAAACTCGGTGAGCAGCTCGGTGACCTGGGCGGCCTGGCTATTCTCCGGCAGGCCAGCCGACGGAAAATCCTCGGATTCGTTGGCCGGCAGCAGGGTGAACAGCAGGCCGACGGCAATGACGGTGCCGAGCAGTACCGCCCACGCGGTGCGTTTGCCGGTGATGAAGCGGGTGATCGCGAGCACAGTTCCTCCAGAACCTTGATGTTCGCTATCCTAGCTAGCTAAAGCCCCGAACATTGTTTTGAATAAATCAAAACAACTGTTAGGGTCGAAACGTGACGGTAACCGGCGAAAGCAACCACCAGGCAGGCCTTCGCCTGACCGCGGTCGACGCCGAGTTGTTGGCCGACAGCATCCGCTCGGCCGGTCTCAAGGTGACCGCGCCGCGGCTTGCCGTGCTGCGCGCCCTCACCGAGCGGCCGCACTCCAACGCCGACGCGCTGTTCGGCGCGGTGCGCACCGAGCTACCCGGTACCTCGCTGCAGGCCGTCTACGGGGTGCTCACTTCGTTCGGCACCGCCGGGCTCGTGCGCAAGATCGAACCGGCCGGCTCTCCCGCACTGTTCGAACGCCGGGTCGGCGACAACCACCACCACATCGTGTGCACCCGCTGCGACGTGGTGCACGACGTGGACTGCGCCGTCGGCCACGCCCCCTGCCTCACCCCGGCGGATGCCCTCGGTTTCGACGTACGCGCCGCCGAGGTTATCTACTGGGGCCTGTGTTCCAGTTGCCAGGCCGCAGAGCACCTCAACACCACCAACCCTTAAACTTCCTCCGTCAACCTCGCGTTGCTGATCCACACTCAAGGAGCACCATGACTACCAAGCCCACGACCACCCAGACGGGAACGCCCGTCGCCAGCGACGAGCACTCGCTCACCGTCGGCGACAACGGCGTCACCGCGCTGCACGACCGTTACCTGGTCGAGAAGCTCGCCCAGTTCAATCGCGAACGCATTCCGGAGCGCATCGTGCACGCCAAGGGCGGTGGAGCGCACGGGGAGTTCGTCGTTACCGGCGACGTCTCCCAGTACACCCGCGCGGCCGTGTTCCAGCCGGGAACGAAGACCGAGACGCTGCAGCGCTTCTCCAGCGTCGCCGGCGAGCAGGGCAGCCCAGACACCTGGCGCGACGTGCGCGGTTTCTCGGTGAAGTTCTACACCACCGAGGGCAACTACGACATCGTCGGCAACAACACTCCGGTGTTCTTCATCCGCGACGGCATTAAATTTCCGGACTTCATCCACTCGCAGAAGCGTCTGCCGGGCACGGGCCTGCGCGATGCGACCATGCAGTGGGACTTCTGGACCCTGTCCCCGGAGTCGGCCCACCAGGTCACCTATCTCATGGGTGACCGCGGCCTGCCGCGTTCCTGGCGTGAAATGCCCGGCTACGGCTCGCACACCTACCAGTGGATCAACGCCGCGGGCGAGCGCTTCTGGGTCAAGTACCACTTCACCTCCAACCAGGGCAACGTTGAGATGGAAGGCACCGAGGCCGAGCTCATCGCCGGAGCGGATGCTGACCACTACCGTCGCGACCTGTCCGACGCCATCGCCGCCGGCAACTTCCCGTCGTGGAACGTCTCCGTGCAGGTCATGCCGTACGAGCAGGGCAACACCTACCGGTTCAACCCCTTCGACGTGACCAAGGTCTGGCCCCACTCCGACTTCCCGCTGATCCCGGTCGGTACCCACACGCTCAACCGCAATCCCGACAACTTCTTCGCCGAGATCGAGCAGGCGGCGTTCTCGCCCGCCAACCTTGTGCCCGGCATCGCGGCCAGCCCCGACAAGATGCTCATGGCACGCATCTTCTCCTACCCCGACGCGCAGCGTTACCGCGTCGGTACCAACTTCGCAGAGCTGCCGGTCAACGCGCCGAAGGCCCCGGTGAACAGCTACTCGATCGATGGCGCCCAGCGTCACTTCTACAACGAGCCGAGCGCGCCGAACTACGCGCCGAACTCCCTCGGCGGCCCGGTCGCCGACGCGGCTGCCGCCGGCGAGGGCGCGTGGGAGGGTGACGGAACGCTGCTGCGTGCCGCTGCGACCCTGCGCAGCGAAGACAGCGACTTTGGCCAGGCCGGAGCCCTCTACCGCGAGGTCTACGACGACGCCGCCAAGGCACGTTTTCTCGACACCATCACCGGTGCCATCAGCGGAGTGACCCGCCCCGAGGTCACCGAGCGGGCCATTTGGTATTGGACCAGCGTTGACGCCGACCTCGGCGCCAAGCTGCGCGCAAACCTGGCGGTCTTCGCCGAGGCTGCTGCCGTCGACGCCGAGTACGTCGCCGCGCAGTAGTACCTTCCGCTTGATCCAACCGCCCGGCCTGTGTTCAGGCCGGGCGGTTCTGTGTAGCCGCAGTTGTGTGTAGCGGTGGCCGTGTACCGAACTGCGGAGAATCTCGATCAATTGCTAGATTCCGGTCTGGATAGGCGGTTGTTCCCCGAAAATCTCCGCAGTTTTGCACGGGGCGTTGCGCACTAGCGGAGGTAACCGCCGTTTTTCAGACCCGCTTCGATTTCGTAGCGGTTCTTTAGGGGGTTGCGCCCGGCGAGAGCGTAGAGCAGGGGGAACACCATGCCGAAGCGCTGCCACTGGCGTTTGTGCACGGCTTCGTGCTCGAGCACGTTGGCCGTGACGTTCTGGTTGGTCAGATAGCAGCCGCCCACGCAGGAGCCGCCGCGCCCGAAGGTCCACGGCGGCATACCGCGAAAGACGAACAGGCCGGCCCGTTTTTCGACTCGCCCGGTGCTCCAGATTGAACCCCAGACCAGGCCGAACGCGGTCGCGTACAGGTAGCCGGCCCGGCTGACCAATGAATCGAAGAGGATGCGACGCATCCGTTCAGCCTGATTCTTCAGCGGTGTCGGTGAAGCCGGGACGCCCATAGGCCTCGAGCAGGCGCAGCCACACCTCGCTGAGCGTCGGGTAGCTCGGCACCGCGTGCCAGAGCCGGTTGATCGGCACCTCGCCGACGATGGCCACCGTGGCCGAGTGCAACAGTTCGGCGACGTCCTGCCCGACGAAGGTGACGCCGATCAGCACTTCCCGGTCGAGGTCGACGATCGCCCGGGCCTTGCCGACGTAGCCGACGGCGAGCACCGCGGCACCACCCAGGTTGGCGAGGTTGTAATCCAGAATGCGGATGCGAAACCCCGCTTTCACGGCGGATGCCGCGGTGAGCCCCACCGAGGCGACCTCGGGGTCGGTGAAGGTCACCTGCGGAACGGCGGCGTGATCGGCGGTCGCGACGTGGGCGCCCCATGGAGCATCATCGACCGGGCCGCCGGCGGCCCGGGTGACGATCGCATCGCCGGCGGCCCGCGCCTGGTATTTTCCCTGGTGGGTGAGGAGGGCCCGGTGGTTGACGTCGCCGGTGGCGTAGAGCCAGTCGCCGGTCAGAGCGGGGGAGTCGCCCTGCACGAGCAGGGTGTCGTCCACGTCGAGCCAGTCGCCGGCGTCGAGTCCGACGGTGTCGAGGCCGAGGTCGTGGGTGCGCGGGGTGCGACCGATGGCCACCAGCACCTGGTCGGCTGCAACGGTGCTGCCGTCATCGAGAGTGAGAGTGACCGTGCCGTCTTCTTCGCGGTGCGCTTTCGTGGTCGAGCGGCCGACGAGCACGGTCACCCCGTTCTCTTCGAGCGCGGTGGTGACGAGTTCGCCGGCGAAGGGTTCCTGCCCGCCGAGCAGGGGGCTGCGAGCGATAACCGTCACCGCCGAGCCGAGCGAGGCGTAGGCGGCGGCCATTTCAGCGGCGACGACGCCGCCGCCGATCACCGCGAGGCGGGACGGAATCTGCTGGGCGCTCGTGGCATCGCGGCTGGTCCACGGGTGCACCGCTGTGAGGCCGTCGACGTCGGGCAGCAGCGCCGCCGATCCGGTGCTGAGGACGACGGCGTGGGTGGCCTTAAGGACGGTCACCGCACCATCCGCCGCGGTCACGGTGACTTCTTTGACGCCGGTGAGGCGGGCGTGGCCACGCACGAGGGCGATGCCGGCCGAGTCGAGCCATTTGGCCTGGCCGTCGTCTTTCCAATGGCTGGCGATGGAGTCGCGCTGTTTGAGGGCGGCGCGCGCGTCGACGGGACCCGTGACAGCCTCGGCGGCTCCCGGCACCCGGCGGGCCGCGGCGAGGGCGGCGCCGCTGCGCAGTAAGGCCTTCGACGGCATGCAGGCCCAGTACGAACATTCGCCGCCGACAAGGTCGCTCTCGACGATGACCGTGCGAAGTCCCCCCTGAATGGTGCGGTCGGCGACGTTCTCCCCGACAGCGCCCCCGCCGATCACGATGACCTCGTAATTCTGACTCGACATTGAATCTCCTTGACTGGGATGGTGGCGGCGCGTTTGGAGCAGCCTACCCGAGGTCGTTGCTGTGTAGAGGGTCGCTGGCCGGTCGCGACGGGAACGGGGCATCCGCTGGTCGCTCAGACATAGCTGACCACCCCGCACGCGCTGCACGCGTGGCCGAAGGTGATCCGAATTCAGCTACTGTATTTCCATGCTCGCCCGGCCGATATTGCCCGAACATTTACCGGAGGTCACCATGAATGATGTACCGTCCACGTCTGAGCGCCGTCATGCTGTCGTTATCTACAATCCGATCAAGGTCGATGTGGATGCGATGAAAGCCGTCGTCGCCCACGAGGAGGCGGCCAACGGCTGGGATTTGACCGTGTGGCTTTCCACCAGCGCGGAGGATCCGGGGCAGGGGTGCGCGGCGAAGGCGCTCGAGTCCGCCGCCTCCGTGGTCATCGTTGCCGGCGGAGACGGTACCGTTCGCGCCGTCGCGGAGGGGCTGAAAGACGGAGCCACCCCGATGGCCCTGATCCCGTCCGGAACCGGAAACCTCCTGGCACGAAACCTCGAGCTCAGCCTGGACGATGTGCCGCTCTGCGTGCACACCGCTTTCACCGGTGTTGACCGCAAGATCGACCTGGGTCTGATCGAGATCACTCGCGCCGGCGGGGCCGAGTCGAGTCACGTGTTTTTGGTCATGGCGGGGCTGGGACTGGATGCGAAAATGCTCGCCAACACCGATGACGACCTGAAGAAGAAGGCGGGGTGGCTGGCCTATGTTTCGGCTCTTGCCACGACGCTGCGTGACAAGAACGAGTTGCGGTTTCGGTACAGCCTCAATCGTGGCCCGACCCGACCAACCCGGGCGCACACCATCATCGTCGCCAATTGCGGGTCGCTGCCATCGAACATTGTGCTGCTGCCCGACGCTGCCGTCGACGACGGTCAGTTCGATATCGCACTGCTGCGCCCGGAAGGATTCGTGGGCTGGGTGCACATTTTCGTCAAGATCATCTGGGAGAACGGAGTTCTTCGACGAACGCGCGCCGGTCGCGCCCTGATGACCAAGGAGGTCAGTGCGCTGCGGTACGTTCGGGCTGAAGAACTCAGTGTTCGGCTGGAACGCCCGGAGCAGATCGAACTCGACGGTGATGAATTTGGGGAAGCAGCGGGATTTGACGTGCGGGTTGATCCGGGCGGCCTGACCATCAAGCTTCCCCGGGCCCCGTCCCAATAAAGGGAGGTGTCAGCGGCCCATGAATTCGGCGGGGGTTCGGGTTAGGAAGGACTGCAGGCCGATGCGAGAGTCTTCGGTCGCCGTCAGGCGGGCCAGCGCGGGCTGCAGCGCTGCTTCAGCGGACGCCGCCCCCTCGCGCTGCGCCGAGCGCGCGTTGGCGAGCGTGGCCTGCACGGCGAGGGGCGCCTGGGCTGCGATTCTCCCGGCGAGTTCGAGCGCGCGGTCGAACTGGGCGCCGTCGGGCACGACCTCCTGCACGAGGCCGAGGCGGTGCGCCTCGGCGGTGTCGAACAGGTCGCCGGTGAGCAGCCAGCGCATGGCGTTACCCCAGCCGGCCGCGCGCGGAAAACGGATCGTGGCGCCGCCAAAGGGCAGAATACCCCGGGAGACCTCGATCTGCCCGAACCGGGTCGACTCGGCGGCGACCACGATGTCGCTCGCGAGCATGAGCTCGATGCCGAGGGTGAGGCAGGTGCCCTGCACGGCGATGACGACCGGTTTACTGAGGGACACGCCATCCACCTGCCACGGGTTGATGCCGCCCTCCGGCACCATCTCCAGCCCGTTCGGGCCGAGCCGGGGCCCGATGTCGGCGAGGTCGAGTCCGGCGGTGAAGTGCTCCCCGACCGCGTAGACCAGGCCCACCCGCAGTTCGGGGTCGCGGTCGAGCTCACCGTAGGCCAGCGCCAGCTGTTGCAACAGCGAGAAATCGGCCGCGTTGCGCTTCTCGGGCCGATTGAGCCCGATCAGCAGAATGTGGCCGCGACGTTCGGTGAGGATGCGGGGCTGGTCGGTCATGGGGCCTCCATTGATCGGGGTGGCAAGATCGGGCTTAGCGCGTCAGCGCCCCGATAATGCGCAGAATGCTCGGCAGATCGTCGGTCGCCGCCTCGGGCGAAGCAGGCGCGAACCCGGTGATGGTCGCGCCGGCCACGGTGAACTCGGCGCGCAGCGCGGTGATCGCGCCGCCGAGATCGGCCACGCTCAGCCCGAACGGAATCAGGTCGCTGAGGCCCTCGAGCGCCGACGGGTCGAGCACATCCAGGTCGATGTGCACGAAAACATGCTTCGCGCCGGTGGCAGCGATCGCCGCGACGAGGGCGGCCGGATTGGCCAGCTCTGAGCACGATACGCTCACCAGACCACGGTCGTTCAGCAGCACCTCTTCAGCGTCGTCGACGTCGCGAATCCCGGCGAGCACGACGTTCTCCAGCGGCACTGTACTCGTTGTGGCCAGGTCGAGTTCGGCTGGCCCTTCGCCGCTGATCGCACGCAACACCATGCCGCAGAATCCGCCTGATGGCGACGATTCTGGGGTGTGTAGGTCGGGGTGGGCATCGAACCAGACCACGGCCAGGTCGCCCGGATGCGTGCGCGCCGCGTGTTCTACGGCGGCCAGCGCAATGCCACAGTCGCCGCCGATGGAGAGTGCCCAGTCGGTGGTGTCGTTCAGTACCTTGGTGTGGCGCTCGCGCACCACCTGAATCGCCGAGAACCGGTGCACCCCGGTATCGAGCGCATCACCGGCCTCGACGGGCACGTCGACCAGGCGGGTGGCAGAGAAGGGCAGGTCGCCCTGAATGGCCGCCGCCCCGTCGACCAGGCGCATCGCGCGCGGAGAAATCGAACCCTGCCACTGCGGCACTACAACGAAGGTGGGAGCCATACCTCAGTATGGCGCAGCGACCGGGCAGGTCAGCATCCGCTTCGCCAGCAGCGAATTTCTTGCAAAGCGGATGCTGGAACCCTCACTCCACGAAGGGGTCGGGTGTCGACTCGGCGACTAGCCTTCGATGGCGGCGGTGTTGCCGGCCTTGAGGGCGGCGAGGCGAGCATCCACCTCGGTGAGCTCGCCGAGGTCGTCGAGGCTTTCGAACTGGGCGTCGAGGCTCGATGCGGCTAGTTCCTGGGCGCCGCGCACACGCGCTTCTTCACGACGGATCTTGTCTTCGAAACGGTTGACCTCGCTCGTGGGATCCATCATGTCGATGCTCTTGACGGCGTCCATCACCTGCGCCTGCGCCTTGGCTGTCTTGGAGCGCGCGATCAGTTCGGCGCGCTTATTGGTGAGCTGCACCAGCTTCTCTTTCATGGCATTCAGGCCGGTCTTGAGCTGGTTGACGACCGCGGTCTGCGCCTGAATCTGCGGTTCGGCGGTCTTCGCCTCGTTCTCGGAGGTGAGCTGGCGACCGAGCGCGACCTTGGCGAGGTTGTCGAACTTGTCGGCGTCAGCGGCATTGCCGACCAGGCGCAGCTGGTCGGCCTTGCGGCTCGCGGCGAGGGCCTTGTCACCCCACTCCACGGCGGCCTCCTGGTCTTCGCGGTGGTCGTCTTCGAGCAGGCGCAGGTTGCCGATGGTCTCGGCGATGGCGCTCTCGGCGTCGGAGATGCTGCTCGAGAAGTCGCGCACCATCTGGTCGAGCATTTTTGCCGGGTCTTCCGCCGAGTCGAGGATGGCGTTGATGTTCGCCTTCGCGAGCTGGGAAATACGGCCGAAGATGGACTGCTTGGTCATTCGGAGGTCCCTTCTGTAGGAGTGGTCCTGGCCCAAGAATTTCGCCAGGAAAGTGCGGGTATGTCCAAAGTTTAGGGTGACCGAGCCGCGCGAGTCTGGGAACCCGAAGAAATACCGATGATCAGCATGTTGCCCAGTGTTACAGTGCCACTCGCATGCTCCATCCGCGCCACGCACAATTGATTCAGCACAGCAATTCGATACCGACGGGAGCTACGGCATGAACGAAGAATTCACGAACCGGATGCTCGTCGTCGTCGAGGTCACCACGGCGCGTCCCGACCGCCCCGCCTATCACGCCAAGGTTCAGGTGCTCAATTCGCGTGTCGCGGCGGATGCCGAAACGGCCGGCTGGGCCGTCACCCGCATCGCCGCCGCCGACGTCTCACAGTCCGAACTGCTGCGCCGCACAGCGGATGCCGACGCCCTCGTCATCGTCGGCGGCGAAGATATCACCCCCCGCTTCTACGGCGGCAGCACCGGGTACGAGGGTGAGACGGCGCACTTCGCCACCGCCGACGAGGGCCAGCTCCTTCTCGTGCAGCGTGCCCTCGCTCTTGGAACTCCGCTGCTGGGTATCTGCCGCGGCCTGCAGATCATCAACGTCGCGCTTGGCGGCACCCTCGTGCAGCACATAGACGACGGCATCCACAAGAACATCGACGTGCCGATCGACCAGATCCTCTCCACCCACGACGTCAGGCTCGCCGCCGACAGCACTCTGGCGTCGAGCCTCGGCCGGATCGATATCTCGGTGCAAAGCGCGCACCACCAGATCGTCGACCGCCTCGGCGCCGGACTCGTTGCCGCAGCTCACGCCCCCGACGGTCTGATCGAAGCCCTCGAACACGAGAGCGCGCCGATCACCGGAGTGCAGTGGCACCCCGAAGCGCCGGAGTCCCCGGCCGATCAGCTCGCCCTGCTGCTGGCCGGCCTGGCCGCCCAGCACGACGCCCGCGTGCTCACCGAGTCCCTCGCCGCCTGACCGCCCGCGCCTCGCTCGCCCCTCGCGTTCCGCTCGCCCTCGCGTTCCGCTCGCCCCTCGCGTTCCGCTCGCCCTCGCGTTCCGCTCGCCTGGACGGGGCCCGGGCCCCGTCCACGGGCCCAGGATACAAACTGGGCCCCGGGTCATAGGGTGGGCCGGTCGCTCCGGAATACCAGCAGCGGATGCCCCGTTCCCGACGCGACCCGTTCTGCGGCTTCCCTGTGCCGAGCCGAACCGAGACCGAAAAAGCCCCGGCACTTCTCGCCTGGGGGGAGGTGAGAAATATGCCGGGGCCAATCGTTGGAGTGGGGGAACTCCGTATGTAACGGTACGGGGGATGGCCTGAGAAGAGGCTGATAAAAACCGAACATGGAGTCTACCCCGGTGCGGGATGCGGTTCTCCCGGCTGGTTGGTTTGTTATGCATCCGTTGCAATGGCCATCCCCTCGGCCTGCGGCGCGGTCAGCGCGATGGGGGCAATCGCCGGCTGCCTCGCCCTGGAGTGGACCAGGACGGCATCATGGCAGCGCCTGCCGAGAACGAGTCGTCGACTCTGGGGCCCGCTACCTGCCGGGCCTGGACCCCACGCCGTACGCTGAGACCACCTGCCTGTTCACCAATACGCCGACGGAGGACTTCATCATCGACCGCGTTGACAATCTCACCCTGTTCTCGCCGCGCTCCGGCTGCGGTACCACGTTCGCGCCGATGATCGGCCAGCTCGCCGCCGACCTGGCAACCGGCGTCGGATCGGTGTGGCCACCGTTCCGGCGGCGTCCGTGATGGTTTCCGTGCCCGCACACCCGTCGGCGGGCACTGCGGTACCCGCCGACACGGTCGCGGGGCTGCTGGCCGAGATCAGCCAGGTCGGCGCCGATCAGCACCGTGGTGGCTATTGGCGTGCGGTCTTCTCCACCGCCGAGTTCGACCTGCGCACCTGGTTTCTCGCCCACGCCGCCAAACGCGGGCTCGATGTCGAGACGGACCGTAACGGGGTCATCTGGGCCTGGTGGCACACGGCAGCCGGCGACACCGCCGACGCCGTCGTCACCGGCAGCCATCTCGACTCCGTCCCCGGCGGCGGAGCCTTCGACGGCCCGCTCGGGGTCGCCTCCGCGCTCGTCGCCCTGGATCTTCTGCAGGCCGAGGGAATTCGCCCCGCTCGCCCGCTCGCCATCGCGGTGTTTCCCGAGGAGGAAGGGTCACGATTTGGCGTGGCCTGCCTCGGCACCCGCGTGCTGACGGGTGCGATGGACGTGGACCTCGCCCGCGCCCTGCGCGACCAGAACGGTGATACCTTCGCCGAGGTGGCCGCGAAAAGTGGCTTCGACCCGGCCCTTCTCGGACCCGACCCTGAGGCGCTCGCCCGGATCGGCACCTTCATTGAACTGCACGTCGAGCAGGGCCGTGAACTGATCGACCGCCACCAGCCGGTCGGCATCGGCTCGTCGATTCTCGGCCACGGTCGCTGGCGGCTGAGTGTCTCCGGCCAGGGCAACCATGCTGGCACGACGCTCATGACCGACCGGCACGACCCGATGATCGCGGCGGCCGGAATCGTCATGGCCATCCGCGACACCGCCCGCGCGCACCCGGGGGCCAGGGCCACCGTCGGACGGCTCGAACCGGTGCCGGGAGGCACCAACGTGATCGCCTCCCGGGTCGACCTGTGGCTCGACGCGCGGCACCCCGACGATGCGGTGACGGCATCCATTGTGGCCACCATTCTGGCCGAGGCCCGCCTGATTGCGGCCGCCGAGGGCTGCACGGTGCAGCTCACCGAAGAGTCGGTCAGCCGCACGGTCAGCTTCGACTCGGCCCTGCGCGATCACCTGAGCCTGCTGCTGCCGGATGCGCCGGTGCAAGACACCGGCGCCGGTCACGACGCGGGAATCCTCACGCAGTTCGTGCCGACCGCGATGTTGTTCGTGCGCAATCCCACCGGGGTGTCGCACTCTCCCGAGGAATATGTCGAGGACGACGACGCCGAGGCCGGTGCTCGCGCCCTCGCCCGAGTACTGGCCGACCTGCTGGTGCCCGCCCCCGACACCCCGTGATCGCACGCGAAAGCGGGCAAACGGTGACTTCAGTAGGGCTGAAGGATCCGTTTACCCGCTTTCAACGAGCAGACAGCTGGCATCAGTCGTTCGGGTCGACTGATGTCGTCAGTTGGTCAGGCGGCCTGGTGTTTGCCAGCGCCCACCACACTGCTGGAGTGGGTCCAGGCGAGCAGCTCGGCCTGGGCACGCCGACGGCTTGCGGCAGTCTGTTTGGGGGGTACCGGAACGGTCATTCGGGAGCCGGGGCAATCCTCGGTGGAGTTGGCCAGGGAGTGATAGGTCGCGAACCGGGTATCGGACGTGATCCACACCATTTGCTGGCATTCTGGGCACTCTGTCTGCAACATTTTCACGATTGTCCGTTCCATCGCCGACTCGGGTAATCGGTTCGATAGCTCCAATGTAGTGGGGATAGACAGGTCGATGTCCTCCCCCTTCGTGGGGACAGCAGAAATCCCGAAACGGTGGTATTTTGCAGGCCGGATCAACGACCAGCGGCGTACCCCTGAGCCCCGCGGGGATTGGCCGCCGCCTGCAGCAGCCCGGTTCGCGGGTCGCGGGTGACCGCCGACAGACGGCCGAGCGCCCAGTCACCGGCCCGGGTGATTCGGTGGCCGCGCTGCTCCAGTTCGGCGATGACCGCCTCGCCCAAGCGGTCCTCCACGACGGCGCCGCCAGGCTCCCAGGTGCGCGGCCAGAACGAGCCCGGAAATGAGGTGCTGTGAAAGGCGGGCGCATCGATCGCCTGCTGCGGGGTGTAGCCGCCGATGATCGTGCGCAGCAGGTAGAGCAACTGCCACTGGTCCTGCTGGTCGCCGCCGGGGGAGCCGAGCGCCGTCACCGCCCGCCCGTCCTTCAGTACGAGCGTGGGGGTGAGGGTCGTGCGCGGGCGCTTACCGCCCGTCAAAGCTGACGGCGCACCGGGCTCCAGCCAGGTCATCTGCAGGCGGGAGCCGAGACAGAACCCCAGCTCGGGAATGGTCGGTGACGACTGCAGCCAGCCGCCCGACGGCGTCGCCGAGATCATATTGCCCCAGCGATCGACGACGTCGATGTGGCAGGTGTCGCCACGAAGCTCGCCGGTCGAGAGCGTTTCGGGCTCGGTCTGGGTGTGTGCGGCGCGAGTCGGCGCGGCGACCGTCGGTTCACCGACCCCAGCGGATGCCCCCGCCCCCTGCCTCGCCAGCGCCTCGGTCGTGTACTCGGTGCGCAGCACCGGCAGGTAGGGGGAGCGCCCTGGCACGATGCCGGGGCGCAACTCGGGTGAGGACTGCTCGGTGATGAGGGCCCGCCGGGTGGCCGCGTACTCGGCTGACAACAGGTAATTCAGCGGCACGTCGGCGTCGCCGTAGTAGGCCTCCCGGTCGGCGAAAGCGAGTTTCTGAGCCTCGAGGATGGTGTGTGCGCCGAGCGCGGTCGACGGGTCCAGCTCAGCGTCGCTGAATCCCTCGAGAATCATCAGGGTTTGCAGCAGCGCCGGCCCCTGGCCCCAGGCGCCGGTCTTGGCGATCGTGTGGCCGCGAAAAACCACGGTCGTGGCTTCCTCGATGCTCGCTTCGAACCCGGCGAGATCGGTCAGGGCTATCACGCCGGCATGGTCGGTGCCCGAGGAATGCCGGTGCGGTGCGCGTGCGAAATTAACGATGGCGCGGGCCACGAACCCCACCCGCCATTCCCTCCGGGCGGCGTCGATGCGCCCCTCGCGGGTGGCGGCGCCCGAGTCAGCGCTCGCCGCCAGCAGGCGGTCGAGGGTTTTCGCCCAAGCCGCATTGGTCACCAGGTCGCCCGCTCGCGGAAGGTGACCATTGGGCATCCACTGTGCGGCCGAGGTCGGCCAGTGCTCGGTGAACAGCGTCGCGACCGAGCCGATCGTCGCGACGACCCGGCCCAAAATCGGATGCCCATCGCGTGCGTACCCGAGGGCGAAAGACACCACATCTGGCAGCTCCCAGGTGCCGTGATCGCGCAGCAGCACCAGCCAGGCGTCGACGGCGCCGGGGACGGCCGCCGCGAGTGCGCCCGATCCGGGAACCAGGTCGAGGCCTTCTGAACGGTAGTGGTCGATGGTGGCCGCCTGCGGGGCCGGGCCCTGCCCCATCATGACGCGCGGGGCATCCGGTTCACTCGCCGTGACGAAGACGCCGGTCATATCGCCGCCCGGTCCATTCAGATGCGGTTCAACCACGTGCAAAACGAAAGCGCCAGCGACGGCCGCGTCGAAGGCATTGCCGCCACGCTCGAGCACGGCCTGAGCGCAGGCCGTTGCGAGCCAGTGCGTCGAGGCGGTCATGCCGAAGGTTCCCTGCAGGGTCGGACGGGTCGTGAAGGCGTTCGGAGCGGAATAGGTCACCCGTCTAGCCTCGCACGACGGAGGGCGGGGCGCCGCTGGCACCGCGCCCTCCGGGGCGTTACTACGGCGCCACCCGATACCGGGTGAGCATCCCGGCCGTGATGTGGTCGTTGACGTGGCAGTGGAACAGCCAGGTTCCCTCGTCGTCGGGCACCATGTCGGCGATCATCATGCTGGCCGGCAGCAGGCTGACCACGTCGGTGCGCATACCGAGGGCAACGACAGTGTTGCCGTGCCAGTGCGGCGTGTGCAGGTCGACTTCGGTGCCCATACCCATGAGATACCAGCGCACCCGCTTTCCCTTCTTCACCGTCATCGAGGCCAGCGGCTGGTTGCCGTAGACATATCCGTTGACGGTATGCATAAGGTTGCTCTCCTCGAACTCCTCGCTGGCCGGATCGACGCTCGCCGGATCGGTCGCAAACCGTTCAATGTTGCGGGCCAGATAGGGGCTGGCGTTCTCGTCGCTGACCTTGAACTGCACAAACAGTTCGCGGTCGACGTCGATCGGGGTACCGTCGGCTCGGGCGGATCCGGCGCGGGTGATCACCATCGGACCGACCAGTCCGGCGTAGTCGTCGGCCACCTCATCGGTGTGGGCGTGGTACATCCACATCACCGAGCTGCCGTCCATCGGACCAGGGCCAGCTCGCTCGGGCACCTGGTAGGTGTAGGTGTAGACGCCGCCGGGCGGCACCGCGTCATCCGCTTTGGCCGCACCGGTCGTGCCGTCGGCATAGGGCGCACCCTCACTGCTCTTGGTGTAGAAAACACCGTGTACGTGCACGCTCGACGGACGGTCGAGGTTGTTCTTGAACACCACCTTGATGGTGTCGCCGACGACGCCGCGAATGATCGGGCCGAGCATGCCGAGGTGCGCGTCGGATCTCGGGCGCGGCTTGAGCCAGCTGAAGCTCGCATCGGTGTAGGCCCGATACAGCGACTTGATGTAGGTGCTGCCGATGCGGTCGGGTCCCTGCTTGGTGAACACGTCGGCGGTCTCGTCGAACGCCGCGCCGGTGATCTCGTTGCGGCCAGAGGGGGCGTAATTCCAGTCCACCTCGTCGGCGCCGATGAAATATGTGCGCGTCTGGGCGACGTAACCGGTGCCGGATTGCAGGGTCGCGATGGCCGGGGCGCCGAGCACCCCAGACAACACCAGAACGATGGTGCCGCTCAGCGCGGCGGCCACGACCACGCCGAACGGCCACCGGCGCCGGGGATGGCTGTTGGCTCGGTGGCGCGGCCGGAGGGGTACTGCGATCTCGACCATGTTGACTCCTCGTTCGAGCTGGGCGCACCGGCTGGCCACGCCCCAACACCGGCACGGTATCGCCTGCACCTTGCAGAAAAGTTGCGGTTCACCGGGGTAAATCGTGCAATGATCAGGCCAACAGACAGGAGCTACCGGTGAGCAACTCTTCGACTGGCCGATCGGATCGGCTGCGCCAGATTGTGGTGATCAGCAGCGCGACCTTTGCAGTGATCGGTTCGTTCGTGGGGTCAGGCGCCGCGGGGGGAACGCCGATCACCGAGGCGTCGGGCGGCGCGCTCGCCGCCGACGCCACCCTGATCGCACCGGGTGGGCCGGCCTTCGCCATCTGGACCCCGATCTACCTCGGACTGGTCGGCTACGCCGTGTGGCAGGCGTTGCCAGCCCAGAAAGCGGATGCCCGCCAGCGGCGGCTCGGCTACCCGATCGCGCTGTCGCTGGTGCTGAACGCCTTCTGGATTCTCAGCGTGCAGTTCGACCTTCTCGCGCTGAGCGTTCCCGTCATCGTCGCCCTGCTCGTGGTACTGGTGGGGTTCTTTCGGTTGGTGTTGCGCTCACCGCCCAGAAATCTCGTCGAAACGATTCTCGTCGACGGTACGATGGGACTGTACCTCGGCTGGGTCAGCGTTGCGACGGCGGCGAATATCGCGGCCGTGCTGGTGACGGCCGGTTTCACCGGGTTCGGTCTGGATCGGGATATCTGGGGTGCGCTCGTGATCGCGCTGGCCGGCCTGGTCGGTATCGGTCTCGCCGCCTACGGTCGGGGGCGATGGGCGCCCACGGCGGCGCTCGCTTGGGGGCTCGCCTGGGTGGCGGTGGCCCGACTCACCGGCCCCGCCCTGTCAACGCCCACCGCGGTCGCGGCGATTGTCGCGGTGATCGTGGTGGTCGCCGTCACCATCCGCGCCCGTGTACGACGTGACTCCCACCGTTCCAACCCGCCAGATGACACCCGAAAACTGGAGACGCCCCATGAACTTTGATTGGGAATTCAATGGCCTGCCGCTGCACGTTCTGATCGTGCACGGCGTCGTGATCGTCGTGCCGCTGGCCGCGCTGTGCGCGGTGCTCACGGCTTTCTGGCCGGCCGCCCGGCGGCGGCTGGGCGTTGTGACGCCCCTCGTCGCCTTTGCGGCGCTCGTGCTGGTGCCGGTGGCGGTGCAGGCGGGCGAGTGGCTGCAGTCGCGCATCGTCAATGTCACCCCACTGTTGGGCACGCACACGTCGCTCGGCAAGACGATGCTCCCGTGGGTGATCGCCCTGTTCCTCGCGGCCGCACTGCAATGGTTCTGGTACCGCTATATCGCCGCTGAGGGCGCCCGTTTCGCATCCGCTTTGCCGACCCGCACGGGGCGTCGCGCGGCGACCGTCGTGCTCGACCTGGTCATTCTGGCGAGCGCGACCGGTGCGGTGGTGACCGTCGCGCTCATCGGGGAGTCGGGTTCACGAGCCGTTTGGACCGGCCTCTTCACCTCGTGAAGAAGGGTGCCGCACCGAAGTGCGGCACCCTCCTTCGGCGGCGTGGTGGCTCAGGCGCGCTTCCGAGGCGGCTGCGGCTTTTGCACGGCCAGTTCGCCGCCGACGCGACCGCCGAACGGGCGGCCGTGGTCGGCGAACTCCTCGCGAAAGTAGCCCATGCGCCACGGGCCCATTTCGAGCCGCGAGCCGGTGCGCAGAATCTGCCCATCGCCGATGCTGCGGCCGTCTTCGGCCGGCCGGGAACTTCCGGCCACCTCGCCGATGGCGAACAAGCGGTACTCATCGTTGTCATCGTGGCGGATCTCGGCGTGCAGGGGCTTTAATCCGGGTAGTTGCAGGTCCGCTTCCGGTGACGACCCAATCGTGGTCGTGCCCCGCAACAGGTTGAATTCCCGGGGCATCTGCCCGTTCCAGTTCTCCGACCCCACGACGAAGATGAGGCGTGGTCGCCCGCTTCCCGGCGTGTAATGCGTCGTAGTGACCTTCCGTCGGCTGCGCCGGTCGAAGGTCGGTGCGAGGGGGAACACGGTCGACGGCGGAAGCGGAATGGCCACCGGCATCCGTGCCTGACCGCGCAGGCGCGCCTGCACGAGCGGTCCCAGGGCATTTCGCGACCCGAGCACAATGTGCGGCGACCTCGTCACGAGCCGTTGCGTGACGGATGCCTGAACGTCGCCCAGGCGGGCGATCAGCCCGACCGGCCCGGTGATGGATACGGTCAGTTTTCGGGCAGCCAGCTCCGCAGCGAGCGCCCGCAACGGTTCCAGGTTGAGTGCACGGCCCTGCACGAACATTTCCGGGTTGCTCGTGTAGATGGTCACGTCGGTTCCGTCAGCCGTGATTGTTCCCTGCATCGTGTCGGTGGGCCCAAAAGAATCCCCGGTGGAACCGTCAGAGGATCCTACAGACGCGACCGATGGTTCCTCCAGGGAGAACGCCAGGTCGATGTGCAGGCCAACGGACGGGCCCGTGGGCGCGCTCGCGGAGGAGCCCACGATTAGCCGCGGAACGGATCGGAGCCGAGAGATTTCTCGTCACTCGTGGTGACCCGCAGGGTGCCGTTGAGCTTCCACACGGCGCGGGGCGCATCGGGGCCGATATCGCGTGGAACCTCGACGACCATGTCAATGAAGCTGTAGTTGATGGCTGCACCCTTACCGGTGAGATACGACCACATTTCCTGGCCGAGATCGGCCCAGTCCTTGATGGTGTGTTCCTCATCGCTGGCGCCAGTTTCGACGTTTCCCAGGTAAGTCTGTCGTTCGGTCACGGTGGAGTCCTTCTTCGTCGCACGCAGGGGTGTTGGCGGGGTATTCAGGAGGATTCCCCCGATCGGTTCCGCACCTGGATGGATGCCTACCGATTTGCCTAGCTTAGTTATCTAGTTGCGACGGGTAAAGGTTTATGCCGAACTCTGCTGCTCCTATTCGGCGTCGAGATCGGTCTCGAGAATTTTGACGAGCGAGTCGAGGGCCTCGTCGGCACCCTCGCCGTCGGCGCGCAGCACGACGGTATCGCCGTTCGAAGCGCCCAGGCTCATGATCGAGAGGATGCTCGACGCATCCATGGCGTCCTCGGCGGGTTCACCGGCCATGGCGATGGTGACCTCGAGGGGCAACTCGCCGACGGCGGCGACAAAAATACCGGCGGGGCGGGCGTGCAGGCCAACGCGGCTGGCAATGACGGCGGTTCGTTCAGACATGGGATCCTCCAGGGTAGGCAGTGGGTACAAAGTGGCAGGTTACAAACCCAGCGTATTAAGTATGGGGAGTTTTTCGCGAACGATGCGGCGGGCATCCGTTGCGGAATTTGCCGTCAGGGCCAGCGCGGCCAGTTGCTGCGCCTCGGGGAGGGTCACGCTGGCAAGGACGGCGGCGACAGCCGATAGGGCCCTGGCGGTCATCGACAGGGAGGAAACGCCGAGACCGACCAGCACAACGGCGAGGGCAGGGTCGGCCGCGGCCTCGCCGCAGACACCGACCGGCTTGTCGTGGCCCTGGTCGTGCGACCCGGCAACGGTCAGCCGAATCAGCTGCAACACGGCGGGCTGCCACGGGGTGTTGAGGGCCGCAAGCGGGCCGAGCTGGCGGTCGGCCGCCATGGCGTACTGGGTGAGGTCGTTGGTGCCGAGGCTGACGAAGTCCACGTGTTCGAGAATGCTGGACGCGGTCAGTGCAGCCGAGGGAACCTCGACCATGACGCCGGGCGTCGTGAGGCCGGCGGCCGCACAGAGTCCGGCGAAGTGCTCGGCCTCCTCGGCGGTCGAGATCATCGGGGCCATCACCCAGACCTGGGCTTCGGTGTCATCGGCGGCCTGCGCGATGGCTTCGAGCTGACGTTCAAGCACACCGGGGGAGGTGAAATCGGTGCGGTAGCCGCGCACGCCGAGAGCCGGGTTCGGCTCGGAGGCATCCGTCAGAAAGGGCAGGGGCTTGTCGGCGCCGGCGTCGAGGGTGCGCACGACAACTTTCTTGCCGGGAAAAGCGTCGAATACGCCGCGGTAGGCCTCGACCTGTTCGGTAATGGTGGGCTCGGTGTCGCGTCCGAGGAAACAGAACTCGGTGCGCAGCAGCCCGACCCCCTGGGCGCCGGCCGCCGCGGCCTTCACCGCGTCCTTCGCGCCGCCAACGTTGGAGAGCAGGGGAACGAGGTGTCCGTCCTGGAGGCGCCCGGTGCCGTCGAACACCGCGAGGGCTGCAGTCGTCGTTTCCCAGGCTTTAGCGAGAGCGACTTCGTCGGTGCCGGGGTCGACTCGAATGGTGCCGGCGGCCCCGTCAACGAAGATAACGGTGCCGTCGCTGAGGCCGTCAACCCCGGCGGCGGCGACTACGGCCGGCAGCCCGAGGGCGCGGGCAATGATGGCCGTGTGGGATTGCGGTCCGCCGCTCGAGGTGACCAACGCGAGCACCTTGGCCGGGTCGAGGGTGGCGGTGTCAGCCGGCGCGAGGTCCTCACCGACCAGAATAAACGGGGTATCGGAATACGGGATGCCGGGGGCGGGAACGCCACGCAGCTCGGCGACGATGCGGCTGCGCACGTCGAGCACGTCGGTCGCGCGCTCGGCCATGTAACCGCCGAGGTTGTGCAGCATCTCAGCCACCGACGCCGCCGCGTCCCAGATGGCCCGCTCCGCCGAGGCGCCGTTGGTAATGAGCTTCACGGCGGCCTTGACCAGCATTGGGTCGTTCGCCATCAGTGCCGTGGCCTCGAGCACCTCCCGGCCGGCGCCCGAGGCGCCGACCGAGCGGGCGGTGAGATTGGTCTGCACGGCTTTAGCGGCGGCGCGCAGGGCAATGGATGCGTCCTCCGGCGCGGTTCCTTCGGCCAGGCGCTCGCCCACCGCGGGCTCCTGGACGGCTTGGGGCATCACCAGGATGGAACCGATGATACGACCGGGGCTAACGCCGACTCCGGAGAAGGTGCGGCCGGTTTCGGCCTGGTCGGAACTGGCCTTGCCTGAAAGCGTTTGCACGATCGTCCTCGATTCCTTATTGCCCACCATTCGGCTGGCGTTACTGTACTGCGGTAGTGCGCAACTGCGTATCGGTGTGGGCGGCTAACCCGCGCGGCTGGACCGGTTGGGCTACGCGTTGACCAGCTCCGCTGCGGGGGACTCAACCGGGCGCTTCCGCACGGCGTAACGCTTGAGGCCGACGACCGCAAACGCCGATACCACTGTACCGATCACGATGGCGAGCAGGAACAACCAGAAGTTGTCGATCGCGAAGAACACGAACACTCCGCCGTGCGGCGCCTTACTCGTGATGTTCCAGGCCATCGACAGCCCGCCGGTGACCGCGGCGCCGAGCATGGCGGCCGGAATCACTCGGAAGACGTCGGCCGCTGCGAACGGTATGGCACCCTCGGAGATGAACGAGGCACCGAGCAGCCAGGCCGCTTTGCCGTTCTCCCGCTCGGCCAAACTGAACAGCTTCTTGTCGATCACGGTGGCCAGGGCCATCGCGAGCGGCGGCACCATACCGGCAGCCATGACCGCGGCCATGATCTGCCACGGTGCCTGGTTTGCGAGGGTTGCTGTGCCGAGGCCGGCGACAGCAAAGGCGTAAGCGACCTTGTTGACCGGGCCGCCGAGGTCGAAGGCCATCATGAGGCCCAGGATGACACCGAGAATGACCGCGGATGCTCCGGTCATGCCGTTCAGCCAATCGCCCAGACCCACAGTCAGCAGGGCGATGGGCCCGCCGAGCACGATGAACATCAGGCCGGAAGCGACGATGGAGGCGACCAGGGGAATGATCACGACGGGCATCAGGCTGCGCAGCCAGCGCGGAACGTTGAGCCTGGCGAAGCTAGCCGCCACGACGCCGGCGAGCAGGCCACCGACGATACCGCCGAGGAACCCGGCACCCATGAACCCAGCGACGGCGCCGGCGACGAAGCCCGGTGCGATGCCAGGCCGGTCGGCGATGGCGAAAGAGATGTAGCCGGCCAGCGCGGGAACCAGGAAGCCCATCGACAGGGCACCGATCTTGAAGAAGACCGCCCCGAGGTAGATCAGCATGCCGCCCTCAGGCAGGTTAAACAGGCTGTTCTGAAGCACGACGACATCGGCGACCTTGGTGATCTCGTAGCCGCCGAGCAGAAAGCCGAGGGCGATGAGCAGACCTCCACCGGCGACAAACGGAATCATGTAGCTGACACCGGTGAGCAGCGCACGCTTGAGCTTCTGGCCCAGATGCTCGCTCTTCTCGTCCGACGCACCATTGAGGTCGACAGTGCCGCTGACTCGACGGGCGTTCGGGTTGATCGCGGCGGCGAGGGCTTCCTCGATCAACCGTGCGGGTTCATCAATGCCGCGCTTGACCGGGGCAGTGATGACAGGCTTGCCAGCGAAGCGTTCCCGGCCGCGCACGTCGACGTCGACGGCGAAAATAACGGCGTCGGCCGCAGCGATCACGGCGGGGTCGAGCGGGGTGAGGCCGGCTGAGCCCTGGGTTTCGACCTGCAGGTCCACCCCGACGGCCTTGGCCGCTGCCACGAGGGAGTCGGCGGCCATGTAGGTGTGGGCGATGCCGGTCGGGCAGGCGGTGACGGCGACAATGCGCTTCATACCGGTTCTTGCCGGGCCGGTACTGGCATTGGCGGTAGCCGCTGCGCCAGCCTGTGCGCCGGCGGGAACCGCTGCCGGGGCGACGACGTTGTTGACGAGTTCCACAATCTGCTGGGTGCTCGACGCATCGCGCAGGGCTTGGGTGAAATCCTTCTTCATGAGCGACCGGGCCAGCTTGGCCAGAATCTTCAGGTGCTCCTGGTCGGCGCCGTCAGGTGCCGCGATGAGAAAGACGAGGTCTGCCGGGCCATCCGTGGCGCCGAAGTCCACCGGGCTCGACAGCCGGGCCAGAGCGAGGGTGGGCTCCCGCACGGCCGTTGAACGGCAGTGCGGAATAGCGAGGCCACCCGGGATTCCGGTGGCGGTCTTCGCTTCGCGGGCGAGAGCATCCGCGTACAGGGCGTCGATCTCGGTGGCTCGACCCGACGCGACGACGAGCTCGGCCAGGCGCCGGATAACGTCTTTCGGCTCGGTCCCGAGATAGGTGTCCAGAGCAACAAGCTCCGGGGTAATCAGTGCACTCACTGGGCATCCTCCTTTGGATGTGTGGCCAGTACCGGCCGTGGGGCCGGTTCTGGGGCAAGGACCGTCACGGTGACGGCGCCGGGGTTGGTTTGGTGCAGGGCAGGAACAGTGGAACCGGGTAGGGAAGCTGCGGCGGCGCCGTGGGCGGCCGCCTGCCGCAGACAGTCGGGCGCGCTCGCTCCGGCATTGCTCTGCAGCAGATAGCCGGCCAGCGCCGAGTCGCCGGCGCCGACAGTGCTGACGGCGATCATCGGGGCAGTGGTGGCGAGCCAGCTGCCGCCAGCGGTGACGAGCACGGCGCCCTTCGCGCCGAGAGTGGCAAGCACGGCGCCGACGCCGCCCTCAATGAGAACGCGAGCCGCGTCGACGACGAGATCGGGGTTCGCCTCGAGCGTGTCACCGTCGAAGAGCCCGCTCAGCTCGGCGAGTTCCTCACCGTTGGGCTTGAGCAGATCGGGGTGGGCCAGCGCGGCGGCGGCGAGCGGGCCGCCGGAGGAGTCCACGGCGACTCTCGGTGCGCGGCTTCCGAGTCTGGCGCGCAGCTCGCGAATGATCCGGGCATAGAAGTCGTCTGGCACGCCGGGCGGCACCGATCCGGCCAGAACGAGCCAGCTTGCGCCGACGGACTGTTCCAATACCAGGGCGACGAGGGCGTCCTGCTGGTCGAGGCTGAGCGCCGGGCCGGGCTCGTTGAGCTTCGTCGTGGTGCCGTCGGGTTCGGTGATCGCGACGTTGCTGCGAAGCGGCGCTCCGATCGGTAGGGCGAGATGGGGAATGTGATGGCTGCTCAGGGCGAGCAACACCGGGTCGTCGGCGTCTCCGGGCAGGATAGCGAGGCTGCTGATTCCGCTCGCTTCGAGAGCGCGGCAGATGTTGACGCCCTTTCCGCCTGGCTCGCCGTGGGCGGCGACCGCACGCTGCACCTCGCCGCGCTCGAGCGGGCCGGCCAACTCAATGGTGCGGTCGAGGCTCGGGTTGGGGGTCAGGGTAACGATCATGCGATCACCACGTCGACGTCGGCCGCGGCGAGGGCGGCGGCGAGATCAGCGGAGGGCGCGGCATCCGTTATCAGGGTATCGATCGCGGCGAGGGCGGCAAAGCAGACCAGCGTTTCCTTCTCGAGCTTGCTGGAATCGGCGAGCACGACGACGCGGCGGGCCGACCTGACGATCGCGGATTTGACGGCTGCTTCAACCGAGTCTGGGGTGCTGAGCCCAAAGCTCGAGCTGATGCCGTTGGTACCGATGAAGGCGATGTCGGGGCGGAGCGCCGCAAGCTGCGCGACGGTGCCGGCGCCGACGATGGCGCTGGTCAGTCCACGCACGCGGCCGCCGAGGATGTGCAGCTCGATCGCCTCATTGCGGGAGAGTTTGCCGGCGATCGGCACCGCATTGGTGATCACGAGCAGCTGGTCGCCAGGGACGGCTGGCGTCCAGCCGGCGAGACGGTCGGCGAGACGCTCGGTGGTGCTTCCGGCATCGAGCACGATCGAACCGGTGCGGCTCGCGGGAATCATGCGCATTGCGGCGTCGGCAATGCGCGACTTCTCGTCGAGACGCTGTGTCTGGCGTTCGTCGAGGCTCGGCTCCGACAGGCTCAGGCGGTCGATGGCGACGGCGCCGCCGTGCACACGGCGCAGCTGGCGGGCGGCTTCGAGGGTGTCGAGATCGCGGCGTACGGTCTCCGCGGTAATGGAAAATTGCGCGGCGAGGTCGGTCACTGTGACTCGACCCTGGGTTGCCACGAGCGCGGCGATCAAGAGTTGACGTTCTTCGGCGAACACAAATGCCTCCGGGGTGGTGAGTGACGCAGTCACGGGAAGTTGGTTTGATTGACTTTAGCTGTGTTTGTTTTTGTTTGTCAAGAAAAAGAAGATAAACGAAGAAATACGGTGTTTGACACGCGCGGGGCCTGCGCGTGGCATGCGTCGGGCAGCGTCGAGCGGATGCCGCCGGTCGGCACTGTCGGTGCACCCCGGTAGCGTGATTAGCATGAAGATTTTGCACACCTCGGACTGGCACATCGGGCGCACCTTCCACACCCACTCCACGCTCGAGCACCTGGGCATCGTGCTCGACGCGCTGGTGGAGATCGTGCGTGAACGCGGAGTCGACGTGGTGGCCGTGGCGGGCGACGTGTTCGACTCAGCAACGCCCTCGAAAGAGGGCTACGCGCTGCTGACCGGCACGCTGCGGCGGCTCAAAGAGGCCGGGGCCTCCGTTGTCATGACGAGCGGTAATCATGACTCGGCGACCCGGCTCGGCTTTCAGTCGGAGTGGGCAGCCCTGGCCGGCATCCACGTTGTCACCGGGCCGGAGCAGTACCTCGAACCGATCACCTTCAGCGACGAGCACGGCCCGGTGCATTTTTATGGCATTCCCTACCTGGAGCCCGTGCTCATTCGTCACCTGCACCCCGACGTGCCGCTCAAGACTCACGAGCAGGTGCTGAACTTTGCCATGACGCGTATTCGTGCCGATCTGGCCGACCGTGGGGGCCGCAGCGTCGTGCTCTCGCACTGCTTCGCGGCCGGAGTCGCACCGGCTACCGAGGCGAGCGATGTCGAGCGCGATATCACTGCCGGGGGGCTCGACGTTGTGCCGCTGGGTGTCTTCGACGGCTGCGATTACGTCGCGCTCGGCCACATTCACGGACGGGCCACGCTGACGGAGCGGGTGCGCTACTCCGGTGCGCCCCTGCACTACTCCTTCTCCGAGGTCGGTAAGCCGCGTGGAGCCTGGCTGGTCGAACTCGGCGCCGCGGGCCTCGGCAACTCTGAACACCGTGCCGTCGAACACCCTGCCGTCGAGTGGGTCGACCTACCCGTGCCGCGTCGGCTTACGGTGCTCACCGGCGAACTCGCCACGCTGCTCACGGATGAGAGCTTCGCCGGAAACGAGCGAGACTGGGTTAAGGCCATTCTCACCGATCAGGTGCGCCCGCTCGATGCCATGCGCTTGCTGCAGACCAGATTCGCGCACTGCGTTGCGCTCGAGCACCGGCCAACGATCACGCTCGAAGCGGATGGCTCCACCTACGCTGAGCGCATTCGCGCCGCAAAGAGTGATGCAGAGATCGTGGCGGGCTTCCTGTCGTTCGTACGAAACGGGGTCGGGCCCTCCGAGTTTGAGAGCGCGTTGATCGCTGAGCTGCAAACCGAGCAGAGCACGAAAGAGGCGAACGCATGAAGATCAAGCGACTGCGTCTGGCCGGTTTTGGACCATTCAAGAACGAGCAGATCGTCAACTTCGAGCGGTTCGACTCCGACGGAATCTTTCTCATCACGGGCAAGACCGGCGCTGGCAAGTCCAGTATCCTCGACGCGATCTGTTTCGCGCTCTATGACCAGGTGCCGCGTTTCACCGACACAGAGCAGCGGATGCGCAGCGACTATTGCGAGCCCGATGATCCTACGTTCGTCGAACTCGACTTCAGCCTGCGCGGGCGCGACTACCGTTTGCTGCGCAGCCCGGCCTATGAGCGCGCGAAGAAGAACGGTACCGGAACCACCAGTGCAGCACCGACGGCTGTGCTGCAGGTTCTGTACGGCACGCAGTGGCGGGGGATTGCGGCCAAGCCCCGGGCAGTCGGCCTCGAACTGAGCTCAATACTGCCCTTGAAGGCAGACCAATTCCTCCAGGTGATTCTTCTGGCTCAAAACCGATTCCAGTACTTCTTGCTGGCCAAAACCGAGGAACGGCGTGCCGTGCTGCGCACCCTGTTCGGAACCACTCGCTTCGAACAGCTGGAGTCCGCGCTGATCGCGCGCCGTAAATCTCTCGACGAGAGTCTCGCTGCCGTGCAGCGCGATGTGGCTGAACTTGCCACCGCTGCCATGCACCAGCTGCGACGTTCCGTGCTGCCGATCGAGCCCGACCTGGTCTGGTTCCGGGGCGCTCTCGCCGGCCTGAATCGCGAGGTTGACCTCGCCGTGCACGACGCGCTGGCCGCGGCGGCGACGCTGGCCGCGGCGACGGCACAACACCGCGCGGCCACCGAAACACAGCGGCGACAGGCCCGGCGTGCCCTCGCCCAGGCCACTCTCGCCACCCTCGAGGCCCGATCTGGCGAGGTCGACGAACAGCGCGGTACGCTGCGCCAGGCCACCCGGGCGGCACGGGTCTGGCCGCACATCCGCAGCAGCCGGGCGGCAACTCTTGCCTGGCAGGCGGCCCTGACCGACGAAACCTCGGCCCGGGCCGCCTGGCTGCCATTCGACGTGCCGTTCGGTGCGACCGGCACCGATACGAGCGGCGCCCCTGCGACCAGCACCGATACGAGCGGCGCCGAGTTGGAGCTGGGTCCGATCATGGATGCCCTCGTGGGACGGCTCGGAGCGCTTGCCGAGGTGCTCGCGGAGGAGAAGCAGCTTCCGGCCCTCGACCACGAAATCACCGCGTTGTTCGACCTGCTCGCCGTACACACCGATGACCTGACTCGTGCCCAGCAGCGACTCGACGAGCTGCCCCAGCAGATAGATTTCGTCGGTGGGCAGCTCGCGGCAGCGACCCTCACCGCCGCGGGTGAGACCGACGCTGACGAGGCCGTTCACCGTGCCGCCGCGGGGCTCGCGGCCGCCGAAGACGTACTGTCGTTGCTGACCGAGTTGGTCGGGGCGAACGATATCTTGCTGGGCCGCAGTCGCGACAATGCGGCGGCCGCCGTCGACTATGAGGCGCTCGTGGCCCGGCGGATTACCGGGCAGGCGTCGGAGCTTGCCGGTTACCTCGTCGATGGTGACGCCTGTGTGGTCTGTGGGTCCATCGAACACCCAGCCCCCGCGGCAGCGCAGGCTGGGCTGGTGTCCGCGGCCGACCTCACCACCGCCCGTGACCAGCTGCAGGGTTGCCAGCAGCAACTGGCCGACGCCCAAGAGACCACGGCCGCCCTGACGAATCGGCTCGCGCAGGCGCAGGCGCTGGCCGGGCAACGCAGTGTGGATGAGCTCCGGGCCGACCGTACCGCCGCCGCCGCCCGGTTGGCGACCGCACGCACGGCGGCCGATCTGGTCGGGGGGCTTCGGCAGGAACAGGCCGATCTTCGGCACGGCCTGACCCTGGCCCGGGCCGCAGTGCTGGCCGCCCGCGCATCGCGTGATACGGCGTCCGATACTCACAGCGTGCGGTCAGGGCAGCGCGACCTGCTCGCTGCCCGCGTGGGAGCACAGCGCGGGGAATGCGAGAGCGTGACCGCGCAGGTTCGCGCCCTGCAGCAGGAGCTGGAGTGTGCGCGCACACTGGACGGCGCGCAGGACCTCAGTCGAGAACGCGCTGCCGCCGCCGATGCCGCGACCCGCCAGCTCACCGGCCAGTTAGGGGAAGAGGGCTTCGACGACGAGGAGACGGCCGTTGCGGCGCAGCGGGGCGAGGGGGAGATCACGCGGTTGGAGACCGTCGAGCGGGCCTACGACGCCGAGCGCGCCGCAGCGCGGGCGGCAGTGGCTGACCCTGAACTGGCCGACCTTTCGCCAGAACCGGTCGATCTCGAGCCGTCCCAGCGAGCGTTCGACGCTGCCAGCAGTGAGCGCGATGCCGCGGTGAGCGCGCAGGGCTCGCTCGCCGAGCGTGCCGGCCAGCTCGCTGAGCTCGTGCGGCAAGTCACGACGAGATTCGCAGCATCCGCTGACTTGCTTAACGTGCACTCCCAGGTGCGCCAGCTGGCCGACGTCATTCAGGGCGACGAACCGAACACCAAGCGGATGCGGTTGGAAACCTACGTGCTGGCCGCCCAGTTGGAAGAGATCGTCGTAGCGGCCAACCTGCGGCTGCGCACGATGACGAGCGGACGGTACGCACTCGAACACGATGACTCTCGGGTGAAGGGTGGTGCGCGCTCGGGTTTGGGCCTGATGATCCGAGATGGGTTCACCGGCCGCGCGCGGGCGACGCATTCGCTGTCGGGAGGCGAGACGTTCCTTGCTTCCCTCGCCCTCGCCCTCGGCCTGGCCGAAGTGGTGTCCGGGCAGGCGGGCGGCATCACGCTCGACACCCTGTTCGTCGATGAGGGCTTCGGCTCGCTCGACGGTGAAACCCTCGAGACCGCCATGGGCACCCTCGACACACTGCGCGCCGGCGGCCGCACGATCGGCCTGATCAGCCATGTCGACTCCATGAAAGAGCAGATTCCGGCCACGCTACGCATTTCAGTGACTGACCAGGGCTACAGCCGAATCGAGGCCGATCCGGCCGCCTGATGACCCGGGGCGGCGGCGGACGGCCCTGACGGGGTTGACCGCAGGCAGTGCCGATCCGGGATGAGCCTGTCAGCATTCGGAGCGTTGCCGTGACGAAGCGAGCCGGGCCAGGAGACCGAACGAAAAACTCCCTCCAAACGGCTGATCCTCTCGCACCAGAAACACTTCAACCGGGGCGACTTTTTTTGTCGACGACGGGTCCGCCGTCGGTGCCGACCGGGGCGCCACAGTGGGGTGGCGTTGACGGCGAGATAACGAACTCAGAGGTCGGTATCCTGACTTCGCGATTCTGGCAAGAAAATGAGTGAATTTGGCCCTTGATCACGTGCACGGCATTCGGTATATTTCATGTTGCTTAGACCAGTTCGATCGCCCTGCCGAACGGACTGGTCTTTCCGTTTCCGCGTGCACGACATCGGCAGTTGTTCTCCGCGCGCGGAATACCATACATCGTCCAAATTATTTGTCTAGGGGTTTACCCACATGTAAATCTGGGGTAATCTCACTTTCAGACAGGCTCGGATCGGTCCCGGAAAACACCCGGACGGGTGCGGGCCACCAGATGATTGGGTGAAGACGATGGTGGAACTGAAGAAGATGACGGAACTGAAATCGGACTTCGTTCCGATGGGCGAAGTCAGCGCCGATGAGCGCTCCCGCATGGCGTTCGGCAAAGCCGGAGTGCGCCGCGATGATCGTTATGCTGTCGCCGTGAACGCTGAGGGCGAAATCCTTCTGACTCCGCTCGTGTCCATCCCTCGCCGCGAGCTCCTGGTCTGGGACGACGAAGGCATCCGTGCTGCCCTGGTACGTGGCCTCGAGCACAGTAGCAAGGAAGAGACAAGCGAGGGTGGCGACTTCACCCGATACGCCGATGAAGAGCATGCCGTCGACGACTCCGCTGCACCGGCCGAGTCCCAGTCATGAGTTTCACGCTCCTTCTCACGAGGGAAGCGGCATCGGGACTGTCCATTCTTGAAACGAAACCACAGCTGGTCGGCCGCCTCAAACGAGTGCGCACCGCACTCGGACGGCTGCAACTGAACCCCGACGACCCGGCGTTGCGCTCACACAAATACGTGTCGCTCGCCGGCAAGAAGGGTGAGGCCGTCTGGGACTCTTACATCGAGCACCGCACGCCGACGGCCGGCCGCATCTACTGGCACTACGGCCCGGGGCTCGACCGCATCACCGTGGTGATCATCACACCGCACCCGTAGCGCTGCCCGCGCCGATCTGGGTGCGCTACGCTAACCGCTATTTATCAACCGGCGTAGCGGCTACCCAGATCGGGTGCGGTCATCCCGACAGCGGATACCCCTCCAGCGGATGCGTAGTAAGGGGGCTGTGTCCTAGAACGGGTGGAGCAGCCGGTGCAGAAACTGGCGCGTGCGTTCTTGCTGCGGGTGCCGCAGCAGCTGTTTCGGGTCTCCACGCTCGACGATGGTGCCGCCGTCCACGAAAGCGATTTCGTGCGCGACCTCGCGGGCGAATTCAAGTTCGTGGGTGACGATGACCATGCTCCAGCCCTCGTCGGCCAGCTCCTTGATCAGCCGCAGAACGTCACCGACAAGTTCCGGATCGAGAGCCGAGGTCGGTTCGTCGAACAGAAGGAGCTGCGGGCGCAGTGCGAGGGCCCGCACGATTCCGACCCGCTGCTGCTGGCCGCCGGAGAGTTCGAAGGGGTAGCTGTTCTGCTTGTCGGTCAGTCCGACCCGGTCGAGCAGCACGAGCGCCTCGGCCGTGACCGCGGCGACTGGGCGGCGCTGCACGACGATCGGTCCCTCGATCACATTCTGCAGCACTGTTTTATGCGGAAACAGGTTGTAGTGCTGAAAGACCATGGCCGACCGATCGCGGAGGCCTGCGAGCTGCTTCGACGTGGTCTTCGCCGTGAAATCGACGCCCACCGGCCCGGACGTCGTGGCAGCGCGACCCGGAGCCTGCCCGGCGGCTGCGGCGACCTCGATGGTGCCGCCGTCGGGTAACTCCAGCCCATTCAGGCAGCGCAAGATCGTGGTCTTGCCGGAGCCGGACGGGCCGATCAGGGCGAGCACGCGGCCGCGGTCCACGGTGAGGTCCACCGATTCCAGCACCCGGTTGCTGCCGAAACTCTTCTGCAGTCCCCGAACTCGCAGCAGCCAGGCGGATGCCGCGGCATCCGCCTGGCTGCTCGACGCGGGAATATCAGCGGGCGACATAGCGGTCCAATCGCTTTTCGAGAAAACCCTGCCCGGTGGAGAGAACGAGACAGATGACCCAGTAGATGAGGGCTGCTTCGAGATAGAGCAGCATGAACTTGTTGCTGAACGCAGCCACTTGCTGCGCCTCGCGAAAAAGCTCGGTGACCAGGATGAGCGAGGCCAGCGAGCTGTCTTTCACCAGACTGATGAACGTATTCGACAACGGCGGCACCGACACCCGGGCGGCCTGCGGCAGGATGATTCGGGTGAGCGCTCGACCGTGGGACATGCCGATCATGTAGGCCGCTTCCCACTGGCCCTTGGGCACTGAGAGAATCGCGGCGCGGATGACCTCGGCCGCATAGCCGCCGACGTTGATCGAGAACGCCAACACGGCGCTCGGCCACGGCTCGATCGTCACGCCGATTGATGGGAGTCCGTAGAAGATCACGAACAGCTGCACGAGCAGCGGGGTACCGCGCACTAGAGAGATGTAGCCGCGCGCGATGCCAGACAGCCAGCGCTTCGCCGACAGCCGCATCAGCGCGAGAACGAGCGCGAGCACGAGACCGATCGCGAACGACGTCAGGGCTAGCGGGATCGTGCCCCGCACCGCGCCGTCGAGCATCGGCCAGAGCGAGTTGACGAACAACTCCCAATCAGGCTGGATCATCGAATGAGTGTCACTGGCTGACGTCGGCGCCGAAGTACTTATCGGAGAGCTCGGCGAGCGTTCCGTCGACGCTGAGGGTCGCGAGCGCTTCGCTCACGGCCTCGGCCAGTGCGGTGCCGTCCTTTGCGAAGGCGAAGGCGCTCTCCGAGCGGTCCTCGGTTTCGGCGGCGATCTTCAGGTTTTTGGCGCCGGTGGACTTCTGGTAGTCGAGGAAGGTCAGTTTGTCATTGATGGTGGCATCCACCCGGCCCTGTTCGACCAGGGCGACGGATTGGGCCCAGCCCTCGACGCCTTCGACGGTCGCGCCGCTTTCGGTGGCGAGGGCGTTCCAATTGCTGGTCAGCGACTGCGCCGTGGTCAGGCCGTCGAGGCTCGCGAATGAGGTGATCGATGTGTTGTCGGCGGGAACGACGATGACACCGGTCGAGTAGGTGTACGGCGTGGAGAATTCGTAGGCCTTGAGGCGTTCCGGAGTGATCGACACCTGGTTGGCGATGGTATCCCAGCGCCCGGCGGTGAGGCCGGCGAAGATACCGTCCCATTGGGTTTCTTCAAACTTCGCGTCGACGCCTAACTCTGCAGCAACGGCCCGTGCCACCTCAACGTCGTAGCCGGTGAGCTCACCTGAACCGTCTTGGTGGAACGAGAACGGCCGGTAGGTGCCCTCGGTACCGATAACGAGGGTGCCGGCGTCCTGCACGCTGCTAAGCGAATCGTCGGTGCCGGTCGCGGCGTCAGTGTTGTTTGCTGCGGAGCAGCCCGTCAGAGTGAGGGCAACGATCGATAGGACAGCGGCCGGAATGAATCTGAGCTTCATGAAAACAAACGCCTAACAAAATAGAGGGAGCGAACGCGGGATGTGCGCAACGGCCCGGAAAGGTGAGGAGGCCACGGGTAGCGGCGTCTCACAGTAACAAGGCGCCACCCGCCGTGAATATTCCGGTTACGTTCCATGAAGCCGCGATACCGGCCGCCTCATTACGAACGCAGGGCGAGGGCGAACGGTAGCACCGCTCCGGCACCGTGCTGGCGCAATAGTCGGCTCGCCACCGTCACGGTCCACCGACTATCGGCTAAATCGTCAATGAGCAGAATCGGGCGGCCAGCGAAGGGGGCGAGGGCCGCGGCCAACTCGGGACCGACCGCAAAGCGCTCCCACACGCTCGATAACCGGTAGGCGCTGTTGCCGCCCGGCTCACCGGTGGGGCCACCGTTTGACCAGTCCAAGGTACCGAGAAGCGGCAGTCGCCCCACCGACGACAGCGACTGCGTCACCGAGTCGATCAAGAGCGGATGCCGCCGCGACGGCATCGAGATAATGGCTGCCGGTCGTTCAGTCCAGCCCCACTCGGCCAGTACGCGAACGCAGGCGGCCAGCATGGCCGGCGGCGCGGCGGTATCCGCTGCCCCGATCGCGAACATCTCACGGAGGGGACCGCCCCAGCCGAGGTCGGTGAGACGGGCGAGCGCACGGCCGGGTTCGGCGCGTTCGGTCAGGGGAATCTTGCCGGAGGCTGCGACGCCAAGGCTGCTCATGCCGGTGGGCCACTGGGCGCGCACGCCGATAGCAACGCCGACCCGGTCGAGCGATTGCGCGGCGGTCGTGGCCGCGTCCTCGGCAACATCGACCGGATACCAGAAGCCCTGACAGTTATCGCAGCGGCCACAGGCCTCGGCGGTGTCGTCGTCGAGGGCGCGCTGCAGAAATTCCATGCGGCAATCGGTCGTGCTTTGAAACTCCAACATCGCCCGCTGCTCGCCGAGCCGGGCCTCTTTGATGCGATCATAGCGCTCAGCGTCGTACACCCAGGGCTGCCCGGTGGACTGCCAGCCGCCTTTGACCCGGTGAACCGCGCCGTCAACATCGAGCACCTTGAGCAGGAGTTCCAGGGGAGTGCGTTTGAGATCGACCCGAGCCTCCAGAGCGGGAGTTGACAGGGGTCCGCCCGCCGCTTCGAGTGCGCCGATCACGGCGAGAGCCTTGGTCTGACTTGGCATCGACGCAGTTGAAAAGTAGTGCCAGATTGCCTCGTCTTCGGCGCCGGGTAAGAGAAGAACGTCAGCCGACGCGGTGGCGCGGCCGGCACGACCGACCTGCTGGTAGTACGCCACAGGGGAGGAGGGCGCACCCAGATGCAGCACGAAGCCGAGGTCGGGTTTGTCGAACCCCATGCCGAGGGCGCTCGTGGCGATCAACGCCTTGACCTGGTTGCTTTTGAGCAATCCCTCGGATTCTTCCCGTTCGGCCGTATCGGTTTGCCCGGTGTAAGCGCGCACAGCATGGCCAGCTTCCTGCAATAACCGGGCGGTGTCTTCGGCGGTGGCCACGGTGAGGGTATAGATGATTCCACTGCCCGGTAACTCAGCCAGGTGGCTGAGTAGCCAGGCCAGGCGGGCACGCGAATCGGGCAGACGCAGCACGCCCATCCGAAGCGAGGAGCGGGCGAGCGGTCCGCGAATGGTGACGACCTGAGCACCGCCTGCATCAGCTTCGTCGGCACCCGCGCCGTAATGACCAGTCGCGCCGTGAAGACCCGTCGCGACCATGCCGACCTGCTCCGCGACATCCTGCACGACCCGGCTGTTGGCGGTCGCCGTCGTGGCGAGTACGGGCACGCCCGCCGGCATCTGCGCGATCAGATCGCGCAGGCGGCGGTAGTCCGGGCGAAAATCGTGGCCCCAGTCGGAGATGCAGTGCGCTTCATCGACCACGAGCAGGCCCACCCGAGCGATCAGGGCGGGCAGCTGCTCATCGCGAAAAGACGGGTTGTTGAGGCGTTCCGGTGACACGAGCAGCACATCGACCTCATCCGCGTCGAGTTGACGAAGTACGTCGGCCCACTCGTGCGCGTTGGCGGAGTTAATCGACACAGCGCGAACGCCGGCCCTGGCCGCTGCGGCTACCTGGTCCCGCATTAGGGCCAGGAGCGGCGATACCAGAATGGTCGGGCCGGCACCCTGGCGTCGCAGCAGCAGGGTGGCCACAAAATACACGGCCGATTTGCCCCATCCGGTGCGCTGCACGACGAGCGCGCGCCGACGGTAATCGACGAGAGTTTCGATGGCCTCGTACTGTCCGGTGTGAAAGTCGGCATCGTCTCGCCCCACCAGGGTGCGCAGAATGGCCAAAGCGGATGCGCGGGTGTCGGTCATCCTTCAAGGGTGCCAGATGCCGCCGACATTCCTGCGCCCCGAAAATCCATTCCGCTCGGCCGACTTTGCGCGTACTGTTGCGCGCATCGCGATACCGTGACCGGCTCGCCGTACCTGCCAGCGCGAGGGCGACCAGAGGAGTGCGCCATGCGGGCAACCAGCGACCGAGACAGTGCTGCCGCGCCGGCGACGCCCTCAGGGACCGCCGATCGGGCAACACTGCGAGCCGGGGGAGTGGCGGTCATCATTGCCGGGCTCGGAGGCATCTTGTCGGTGACGCTCGAACTCCTGCCACCGGCTCTGGGCTTTGACGACACCGATAACCCCGTAGTGAGCCTCGATTATCTGCGCCAATATCCGCAGATTTACCCCGTGGTCGGGGTCACGGTATTCGTCATGGCTATCGCTGACATCGTGGCGAGTTTCGCCGTCTCAGACGCGCTGGCACCACGCACGAGCAGCATTACTCGCCGAAGCCTGAGCGCGCTCGGACTCTTGACGGCTGCATTCCTGTTCATGCACGGGGTCCTGCGCGAGTCGGTGGGGCCGTTGCTCTACGTCGACGCAATGAACAGTGGATGGGGCGAGTCCGCCTACCTGACCATTTTAATGTTGGGAACCCATGGGTTCGCTCAGGCGAGCCTCCTTGCGCTGGGTTTCTGGGCGGTGGGGATCAGCGTCGCCGGGGCACGCTCCCACGCCCTTCCGATCTGGTTGTGCGTCTTGGGGGTCATCTCCGGGCTCCGGCTGGTGATTCTCATCGCTGGTCCCTTCCTGACGGCAGCCAATGTCGACCTGCCCGGGTTCTTCTGGTTTGGCTCGGTGGCGCTGATCCCACTAGGAATGCTGTGGTGGCTTGCGCTCGGAGTCGTGCTGCTGGTCAAATCCCGCTCCCGCCGCGCGTAATTCTCACCCACATGGAGCAGGCGGCTCAACCAACGCCACTCGGCCGCCTCGAAACGGTTGCGCCGTGCGTGTCGCGGGGCATGCGTCGCCGGCGAGGGAGATCGCTCAGTAGGCTCGGTGGGTGAATGTGATTCAGGAGATCGAAACGCGACTGCCGGAACAGGCCGTCGTCGGTTTTCGCCGACTCATCGGGCAGGCCCGAGTGAACGATTCGATCTTGCTGCAGGAGCGCGCAATGGCGCGCATGGTTGCTCCGGCACAGTGGATACTGACCAGGGTCGGGGCCGACGGCATCCGCTTGACCAAGGCCGGGCACCTGCCGCCGGCGGTCGTTCTTGAAGCCTCCGCCGAGCTCGACTGGGGCTGGCCGATCAGCGTCAACCGCGAAGTACACCTGCGGCCGTTGCAGGAACTGCGCGGGCACCTGCGCGACGTGGGATTGCTGCGGGTCAGCAAGGGGATGCTCGTGCTCACCAAAAAGGGCGCCGCCCTGTGCGGGTCGCCCCGCGAGCTCTGGTGGCATCTTGCCCGCACCATTCACCACAGTCGTACGCCCGCCGTGAGCGATGCCACCCGCCTGTTGCTGTTGTTCGTCGCGACCCGTGGCCTGGCCCGCCGCGAAGACTATCTCACGACCCTGTCGCGCGCGCTGGGGTCGCTCGGCTGGGTGCAGTCAGACGGCCAGGAAACCACAACGGAGTCGGTCTGGCACCTCGTCGATACCAAGTGGCGCTTGATCGACCGGCTCGGTGCGTTCGAACAGACCGAGGCCTTACACGGCGACCGCGGCACGGTGACCGTCGGTGGTGCCGCCTTCGCGCGCGCCGCGTTGCAGTCCGACGCACCAGCCGACCCGCCAGCCGATTCGTAGCACGCGGCCCGCGGCATCCGCTGCCCCGTGCGGGTGGTTGGATGGATGAATGGATGCCTACACCGCTGATTTCTCCGCCTTTCTGCAAGCGTCACCGTCGTCATACCACGCCGCCGCCGAGGTGGCCCGGCGCCTGGATGTGGCCGGTTTTACCCGGCTCGACGAGTCGGAGAGCTGGACGACCGACGAGGCCAGCAACCACTACGTCGTGCGCGACGGCGCCGTCATCGCCTGGTCGCAGACGGTCGGCGCCGGTCCCGTTACCCCGTTTCGCATCCTCGGCGCCCACACCGACTCTCCGGGTTTCAAACTCAAGCCCAAGCCCACGATCGGCGCACACGGCTGGCTGCAGGCCGGCGTCGAGGTGTACGGCGGTCCGCTGCTGAACTCCTGGCTGGACCGCGAGCTCGAACTTGCCGGCCGCCTGGTCACCCGAGACGGCACCGAGCATCTCGTGCGCACCGGAGCGTTCCTGCGCATGCCCCAGCTCGCCGTTCACCTCGATCGCGAGGTGAACAACGGCCTGACCCTCGACAGGCAACGTCACCTCACTCCCGTTTTCGGCGTCGGCGACGCATCAGAGGCCGACCTCGTGGCCCACCTCGCCGACCTGGCCGGATTGCGGGCAGCGGAGATCGCCGGTTATGACATCCTCACCGCGGACACCCAGTTGCCCGCCACCTTCGGTCTCGGGCAGCAGTTGTTCGCAGCCGGCCGCCTCGACAATCTCTCCTCGGTTTATGCGGGTTTGCAGGCTCTCATCGCGACCAGCAACCAGGCAACCGACGGCCCGATCAGCGTGCTCGCCGCGTTCGACCACGAAGAACTCGGCTCGCAGTCCCGCTCGGGCGCGAGTGGCCCGCTACTCGACGATATTCTCACCCGCATTGGCCACGGCCTCGGCGCGACCGGGTCAGAGCGGCTGCAGGCTTACGCCGAATCCTGGTGTCTGTCCGCCGACGCCGGTCATGCCGTGCACCCGAACTATCCCGAACGGCACGATCCGACGAACCGGCCCATTCTCGGTGGCGGCCCGTTGCTCAAGATCAACGCCAACCAGCGCTACGCGACGGATGCCCATGGCGCCGCCCTCTGGGCTCGCACCTGCGCCCAGGCGAACGTCGACTACCAGGAATTCGTTTCGAACAACACGGTTCCCTGCGGTTCGACCATCGGACCGCTGACCGCGACTCGGCTCGGCATTCGCGTCGTCGACGTGGGTGTGCCCCTGCTGTCGATGCATTCGGCCCGCGAACTCTGCCACGTCAACGATCCGCAGGCGCTCAGCGCGGCCGCAAGCGCCTTCTTCGCACCGGAGCTGTGACGGTGCGCCTGAGCCACGGCCCGATCTGACCGAGAAACTAGGTCTCCGAAGTCAATTCTTCGGTGCGGGCGAGACGCGTGAGCCGCGCGCGGGCGGCATCCTCTGACGTCGACGACGGGCCGAGCAAGACGCGCACAAGACCGAGAACGAGCCGGGTACCCCAGATAGCGGGCAGACGGGATCGTTTAAGGCCGAGCATGTCGCGGTATTCGCGAGGAATTGATGCCACGGCGCCAGCGAACATGATGCGATAAAACGGCAGCATGCCCCGGCTGAGCGGCGGATTTCGGATGAAGCTCACCGCTTCGGCCACACGGGAATCACTTTTCAGCGTTCCGGCGCGTCGAAAAGCCTCGAGTTGAGCGGCGAGCTCAGCGGCGGAATGCGGGGCATCCTGCACGCCGATGAGTTCTCCGGCTGTCGCCCATTCGCTGACGTAGCGGTCGGCGCCGCCGGGAATGGCGTCGCCCCACAGCAGGTGGGATTGCAGGAACGCGTCGGTGAAGACGACGTGCACCCAGGACAACAGCTCGGGATCCCCCGCGGCGTAGGCGCGGTCTTCGCCGCGCGAATCGAGGTAGGTTCCGGCGACGCGTTCGTGAAAGTGGGCGACGCGGCCCGATTCGCGCTCGGCCACGACCGTGTCGGCGAAGGTCACCGTGATCAGCCACTGAATCGTTCCCGACAGACGGCCGAGCGGGTCTTGGTGATAGCGGGACCAATCGTGCACACCGGCCATAGCGCCCGGGTGCAGGGTCTGCATGAGCAGGGCGCGAATGCCTGCGACCATGGTCGCCATACCGCCGTGCACCGCCCAGGCCGCACTTCCGGGACCGAAGAATCCGGCATTGTCGCCGGTCTCGATCTGGTCGACCCAGCCGGGCCGCCCATCGCTGTTCCCCGAGAGCGTCACCAGAAGGTGCGAGCGCCAGCTATCCGTGAATCTGGTCATTCAAGATGGTAGCTCCGCCTCGCTGGACGCCCGCCGCGAACGAAGGCAACGTGAGCGGTTGAGGTTCGAAGTTCTGGCCGGGCGCAGGTAAGGATCTACACAGGATCTGGCTTTACCCACAAGCCCCCGAACGGGTGATCGCGACGAGACGAGTTTGCAGATAACTTCGCAGAACAAGATTGTGGAGTGTGACCATGCCCGAACGTGGATACGCCGTTATTAGTTTGAAAACCACCGGACTGTTTCCGTATCAGCGGGATCGGGTCGTCGAGGTAGCCGTGGTGCACCTCGACGAGGGTGGTCACATTTCTGCGCGCTGGCAGACCGTCATCAACCCCGGCAGCAACGCCGGTGACGTGGCGAACCATGACATCAGCACGGCGGAGCTGCTGCGAGCGCCGACCTTCGAGCAGATCGCACCACGACTGGTCCAGCTGCTGCGCGGCCGAGTGTTGGTGACCCACAACGCCCAGTTCGTCACCGGATTTCTGATGCGGGAATTCGAGCTGATTGGCTATGCCCCCGGGCGCGGGCTCGAGGCGGTCTGCACCATGCATTTAGCCCGCAACTACCTGCCGGGAGCCGGCCGGCTGCTCATCGATTGCTGTGCCGCCTACGACATCGAGATCGACCCAGGTCCCGGCGCGCTGGTGCAGGCCGTGGCGTGTTCCAGCCTGTTGGCGGCCTACTTGCACGGCGCACCCAGCGCGACACCGTGGATCAACGCCCTGGATAGAGCCGAGCAGTGCGACTGGCCGACGATCGCGGGTTCCAGTGCCGCGCAGTGGGTGCAGCGCGACCCGTCGATGACGATCGATGACGTGCCGACGCCGAGTTTTCTGGCCAGGGCGGCCGTGAAGCTCCCCGACTACACCGGCCCGGAGCAAAACCTCGACTATCTCGCCCTGCTCGATCTGTGCCTGCTCCATCGCGTGCTCTCGCCTCGCCAAACGCGTGAACTTTACGTTCTGGCCGAACTGAGTGGGATCACAGCGGCTGATCGTGCCGCCCTGCATCTTCGGTACTTTAACGACCTCGTGCGTGTGGCCTGGTGCGACGGCGCCCTCAGCGTCGAAGATTCAGCAGACCTGATCGCGGTCGCCCGCATGCTCGACGTCGCTCCCGAGGCCACCGCCGCCGCGCTGGCCGCACCCACATCGCGCGCTCGCCCGCCGATGGCCTCGATCGGCACGGTGCTGCTGGAACAGGGCGACATCGTGGTGCTGACCGGTGAAATGGCCCGCGCCCGCTCCGACTGGGGCCGGGAACTCGTCGCGCGCGGCCTCTCCCTCGGCACAGCGGTCACCCTGCGCACCCGGCTGCTCGTTGCCGCCGACCCGGAGTCGATGACCGGCAAAACCGGCAAAGCCCGCGACTACGGCATTCCCATCGTCTCCGAATTCGGCCTGCGGTCTCTCATCGGAGTGCGCTGACCTAGATCAGGCCACGCAGATACTCCTCGACGGTCACTCCGCTGACCGCGGCCCGCTGAACCACACGCCGGTGCTCCGCGGTGCTCAGCGACAGGGTCACCCGGTGCAGCTCCCCGTTGCTGCGCATCGCGTCGGGGCCGTGCGGGTCGGTCAGGTCGCGGTAGTCCTCGCCGACCTCCTGGTTGAGGTCGTCGAGGTCGTCAAAGGAGAATAGCTCGTCGTGCGCGTAGGCACCGGCCCGTTCGGTGACCCGCTCCGTCGTCAAGGTCGGAGCACTGCTGCCAGCGGATGCTGCTGCCCGCGGCGGAACCTTCGGTTCAGTTCCCGCCTGGACGCCGCGAAAACCCGGTCCGGCCGGCGCGGACCGCCCACGCTGAAAAGCTTCGGCCGCACCGCGCGCACGCACATCGGCGGCCTCGTTGAGCGGATGCCCCACGTGACCCTTCACCCATTCGAATCGGTACCGGCGCCCGGCGATGGCCTCGTCGATTTCCTGGAGCAAGTCCAAATTCATGACGGGCTTGCCGTCGCCCTTCCGCCAGCCCTTGGCCTTCCAGCCCTTCATCCACTTGGTCACAGAATTGATCACGTACTGGCTGTCGCACAGCACGAGCAGGTCGTCGTCCAGGTGCGCGGTGGCCCGAAACAGTTCGAGAACGGCCTTCAACTCACCCTGGTTGTTGGTCGCGTGCTTCCAGCCGCCGGCCGCCCAACAGGAGTCGTCGACGTACCAGGCCCAGCCGGCCGGTCCGGGGTTTCCGAGGGCAGAACCGTCGGCGGCGGCGGTGATCGTCATGTGCAGGCCTTTCCAACAGCGTCCCGTTCGGGCGCAGGTTGTTCCAGTCTGCCACTTCGGGCGTCCGCTGCAGGTATCACCGGGCAAAGGCTTGTCGTGCCGATCGTGTCACGATCGGAGCCGTGGGCACCTTCGGCCGAACCCGCCGCGCAGGCATCGTTTTACGCATTCCTCGCAAAAATGTTACAGCCCGAGAAAATGCTGAGGTTTACCCGGTTTTGTTCGGGGTGTGGCGGTTACACTGCTGCACGACCGTCTTGATTCGAGGGAGATTACGCATGCTTCAAAACCTGACCGGCTGGCACTTCCTGATCATTCTTGTCGTGATCCTGCTGTTGTTCGGCGCTCCGAAACTGCCAGGGTTGGCCCGCAGCCTCGGCCAGTCGATGAAAATCTTCAAGAGCGAGATTACGCCGGACCGCACCGAGGACGCCACGCCGGACCGGACCGAGGACGCCACGTCAGACCGGAAATGGACGGGAAAGACCCCCGCCGACCCGTCTGACCGCTCCAGCGCCGACGCCAGCACCGACTCGAGCGGCCCCCCGAACCCGAAGGCCTAGACCAGATGGTTGTGCAGGGTGTGCGCAGCGCCGCGTATAAAGGTGAAAACAAAGGCAAGATGTCGCTCGGGCAGCACCTGCTGGAGCTGCGCAAACGACTATTCCTGGCGGCGCTGGGTATTCTGCTCGGGGCGATTGCCGGCTGGCTGCTGTCGAGTTTCGTCTGGGACGGCCTGCGCGAACCGATCTACGCCATCGTTCGTGCCCAGAACCGCAACGCGCAGATCAACTATCCCGATATCACGAGTGCGTTCGACCTTAAACTGCGCATCTCGTTTTACGTGGGGCTAATCGTCTCGAGCCCGGTGTGGCTGTACCAGATCTTCGCTTTTCTCACCCCTGGGCTCACCCGCCGGGAGAAGCAGTACACGTTCGGTTTCTTCTTCACGGCCGTACCGCTGTTTTTGACCGGGTGCGCGGCCGGCTGGTACGTGCTTCCGCACGTGGTCGAGCTCATGACGAGCTTCGCTCCCCGGCAAGATGCCGCGTTCATCAACGCGCAAAACTACTTCGATTTCGTGCTCAAACTCATGATTGCCATTGGGATTGCGTTCGTGCTGCCGGTATTCATCGTGCTGTTGAACTTCGCCGGGGTAATCAGTGCCCGGTCTATCATCAAGTCCTGGCGGTTAGCGATACTCGTGATCATTCTGTTCACGGCGATCGCGACCCCGGCGGCCGATCTGGTTTCCATGTTCCTGCTCGCCATTCCCATGGTGGTGCTCTATTTCGCCGCTTACGGCATCGCCGTGCTGCACGATCGTCGCGTCGCTCGGCGCGTTCCCCCGGTCGGTATCGACGGGCTGTTGCTCTGACCCGTCGTCGACGGCCGGCATCCGCTTGAATGGTGCTCCCTCGCGCCCTAATTAGGTGCGGACCCCGCAATCACTACAAAGTGAGCATAGTTCTTATCGTTTGATTACGTGCCCTGTCCAGCCTTTCAGAAGATTGCTTTTCGCGGGTAGGTTGCCGGTGTTGCTTCAGACTCACCTGGCATTTTCGCCCATCGATAGGAGAACAAGGATGTTCGATCAGAGTTTTATTACCAACGCCATCAACCGCAGCGCCGAGAATTCCTCGGACCGCCGAAACTTTCTGCGCGCTGCCGGTGTAGCCGGTTTCGGAGTGGGAGCGGCGATGCTCGCCACCGGTGGCCCTGCGCTGGCCGCCGAAGCGGCCGCGGTTCCGGCGGCCGCTCCGAGCGATGCATCTATTCTGAACTTCGCTCTCAACCTGGAATACCTCGAGGCCGAGTTCTATCTGCGGGCGACGACCGGCAGAGGGCTGCCCGACAACCTGACCACGGGAACCGGCACTCGCGGTGGCGTGACCGGCGGCCGCATGGTGCACTTCAAGACGGGGATCATCAAGAAGTACGCCGATGAGATCGCCGCCGACGAGAAGGCCCACGTGGCGTTCCTGCGGTCGGCGCTCGGCAGCGTCGCTGTGTCGCGCCCGGCGATCAACCTCGATGCGAGCTTCACCGCTGCCGCGCAAGCGGCCGGGCTGATCAAGCCAGGACAGAAATTTGACGTCTACGCCAATGAGGCGAACTTTCTGTTCGGGGCGTTCATCTTCGAAGACGTCGGAGTTACCGCTTATAAGGGTGCAGCGCCCCTGATCACGAACAAGACCTTCCTCGAAGCGGCCGCCGGTTTGCTCGCGGTTGAGGCGTACCACGCCGGTGTTATTCGAAGCACGCTCTACGCACTCGGGATCGCGCTTCCCTCGGTCTACTCGACCGCGCAGGCCATCTCCGATGTGCGCGACGCCGTCGACGGCCCGACCGATCTCGACCAGGGCATCGGCAACGCGTCGAAGGCCAACCTCGTGCCGACCGACGCCAACGGGCTGGCCTACAGCCGTAGTGCGGCCCAGGTGCTCAACATCACCTACCTCAATGCTGCGCCGGTGCGCTCGGGTGGGTTCTTCCCGGCTGGAGTGAACGGTGTCATCAACATGAGTGGCGCTAACGGCTAAACACCGACGTCGAAGGGCGCGGGAGTTGCGCGGGAGGCGGACGGAACTCCCGCGCACTGGCGCAGGTCGAGGGTAGCGTGTGGCGCTAGCGCCGCGCCCACCGATCGCCTGCTGCTGGCCGGCGGAATGTGCACCCACAGGGTGTCGGTGACCAACCTGGACGAGGTCGATGACGAGCTCCTTGGCTGGCTGCGCGCCGCGTACGAAGGCAACTGACGGGGGCATCACGGCGCGACTGAGGCGCACGCTTATGCGCATGCCGGTGCTGCTGTACCGACGCAGCAACGGGCGCATCGGCGGCCGGATTCGCGGAGTATCGGTGCTGCTGCTCACCGTGCCCGGTCGCAAGACCGGCACCCAGCGGGTCAGCCCGAGACGGACACCGAGATTTCGTGCAGTCCGGTGGCTCCGTTGGGGGCGACGTCGGCGGTGGCCGACGTTTGAACGAGGCCCGCGGCATCCGTTGCCCGCACCTTCAGACGGTGGTCTCCGGCGCTCGCGTCGTTCCAGGTGTATGCCCACTGCCGCCAGGTATCGACCGAGATCGCGTCGGCGAGGGTGGCGTCTCGCCACGGACCGTCGTCGATCTGCACGGCGACGGCGCTGACGCCGACGTGTTGGGACCAGGCGACGCCCGCGATGACGACCGAGCCGGCGGGAACCGAGGTGCCCTGGCGGGGCACGTCGATGCGCGAGGAGAGCTTGACCGGTCCCAGTTCGGACCAGCCGCGCGGAGTCCAGTAGCCCTGTTCCTGGTCGAACCGGGTGAGCTTAAGCTCTACCACCCACTTCGTCGCCGAGACGTAGCCGTACAGGCCGGGCACGACCATTCGCACCGGGTAGCCGTGTTCCAGGGGAAGCGGTTCACCGTTCATTCCGACGGCGAGAATGGCGTTGCGGCCGTCGGTGAGCGCCTCGATCGGGGTGCCGGCGGTGAAGCCGTCCTGGCTGGTGGAGAGCACCATGTCGGCACCGCTCGTTGGCCCGGCGCGGGCCAACAGCTTGCGGATCGGGTAGCCGAGCCAGGTGGCGTTGCCGATCAGGTCGCCGCCGACGTAGTTGGACACGCAGGCCAGGGTGGTCGTGCTCTCCTCGAGCGGCAGTGCGAGCAGTTCGGCGAAGTCGATCTCGATCTCGTTCTCGACCATCCCGGTGATTTTAAGCCGCCAGGTGGTGGGGTCGATGCGCGGCACGCTCAGGGCAGTGTCGATGCGGTAGAAGTCGGCGTTTGGAGTGATCAGCGGGGTGATTCCCGCTACGTCCAGGCTCGCGCCGGCCGGTATCGCGGCCTGGCGAACGGATGCCGCGGGCAGCGTGAACAGTGCGCGCGCGGCATCCGCTGCCCGGGTGGCTGCGGCGCTGAGCTGGCCGCCAGCCAGGGCGAGCAGGCCGATACCCGCGGTGATGCCGGTGTAGACCAGAAAGCGGCGGCGGTCGGGACCGGGTGCAGCCTCGGCTGGTGGCTGGGGACGCGGCAGTCGGGTGGTCAGAAAGGTCAGCGCGATGGCCGCTGCGCCCATGGCCACGACGGCCGGCACAGCGTCAAGGGTGGAGGCGCTGGAACGGGACAGCGCCGCGAACAGGGCGATCGCGCCGATGAGTACCACCAGCAGGCGGCCGAATGGCGGGCGGCGACTCTCGAGGATGCCGGCGAGAGCGGCGAGCAGAAGGAGCACGAGCACGATGGTCACGATCAGCACGATTTTGTCGGCCGTGCCGAACAGACCGATCACGAGTTCTTTGACGGCGGCCGGAACAATGTCGATGACGAGGGCGCCGACGGTGAGCACCGGGCTCGCGCCGGGGGCGATCCACGCGGCGGTCAACTCGGCCAGGCCAAGGCCGCCGAGGGCGGCGGCGAGACCGGCGGCCGCCGGGCGCCAGACCCGCCGCGCCACGGGGGCGCGCTGCCGGGTCGGGGTGCTCAACGGAACGGGGGAGGCCATGCCGCCAGCCTAGAACGGACGGCTGGGATTAGCATCCGGTGAGGGTCCTCGGCCCATTTCGTCAGACATCCGTCACATCTTGAGGCTGTGCTGGTGGTGGCGGATTCAAGTAATTGCCCTGAATCTGAAGGATTTGGGTCGGAAAAGGCGCTTTCGCAGTTGGATTTTCTGAACTAGCCACCGTGGGGCGCGGGTGGGGGGAGGCGTTCGGCGGGCGGGCACCGCCGAAGTAGTGCAGTCTTGAGGGACTATGTCTGTGCTTGAACGCCTCGAAAACGAATCCGACCCCGACGTTCTCTTCGAGGCGTTCGAAAGCTGGGCGACGGAGCAGGGTTTGACGCTCTATCCCGCCCAGGAGGAAGCGGTCATCGAGATCGTTTCGGGAGCCAACCTCATCTTGAGCACCCCGACCGGAACGGGAAAGTCGCTCGTGGCCGTCGGCGCGCACTTCGCGGCGCTCTCGGCCGGCAAGCGCAGCTTCTACACCGCCCCGATCAAGGCCCTGGTGAGTGAGAAGTTTTTCGCGCTGGTCGAAACCTTCGGTGCCGCGAACGTCGGCATGATGACCGGCGACTCGAGCGTCAACGCCGACGCCCCGATCATTTGCTGTACCGCCGAAATCCTGGCCAATCTCGCGCTGCGAAACGGCGAAGACACCGAGGTTGACCTCGTTGTCATGGACGAGTTTCACTTTTACGGCGACCCCGACCGCGGCTGGGCCTGGCAGGTGCCGCTGCTGCTGTTACCGCGGGTGCAGTTCATTCTCATGTCGGCCACCCTCGGCGATGTGAAATTCATCAGCGATGACCTCACCCGGCGCACCGGGCGGCCCACGGCCGTGGTCACCGGGGTGGAGCGTCCTGTTCCGCTCAGCTACTACTACGAGCAGACGCCGGTGCACGAAACCGTCGAGGAGCTGCTGCACACCGACAAAGCGCCGGTGTACATTGTGCACTTCTCCCAAGCGGCCGCCCTCGAACGAGCCCAGGCGCTCGCCAGTGCCAAGGTCGCCACCCGGGAACAGCGCTCTGTCATCGCCGAACTGATCGGTGAGTTTCGGTTCACTACGAGCTTCGGCAAGACCCTGTCGCGGCTCATCCGCATGGGTATCGGCGTGCACCACGCCGGTATGCTGCCGAAATACCGGCGGCTGGTGGAGCAGCTCGCCCAGCGCGGTTACCTGCGCGTGATCTGCGGCACAGACACCCTCGGCGTCGGTATCAACGTGCCCATTCGCACCGTGTTGTTCACCGCCCTGACCAAATATGACGGCGTGAAAATGCGTCAGGTGAATGTGCGCGAGTTCCACCAGATCGCCGGGCGGGCCGGACGGGCCGGCTACGACACCGCCGGGACCGTGGTCATCCAGGCGCCGGAGCATGAGAGCGACAACCTCAAAGCCATCGAGAAGGCCGGCGACGACCCGAAGAAAAAGCGCAAAATCGTGCGCAAGAAGGCGCCGGACGGTTTCGTGTCCTGGGGTGAACCGAGCTTTCGCCGCCTGGTCGATGCCGAGCCTGAAACTCTGTCATCGAGCATGCAGATGACCGCGGCGATGCTCATCAATGTGATCGGGCGCGGCGGCGATGCCTTCGCCCACGTGCACTCGCTCGTGTTCGACAACCACGAACCGTGGCGGCGCCAGTTGGTGTTGGCCCGGCGTGCGCTGGGCATTTACAAGACCCTGCGCGAAGCCGGCATCGTGGAGCAGAGCGCGAGCGGCAGCATCCGCTTGACCGTTGACCTGCAGGCCAACTTCGCCTTGAACCAGCCGCTCTCGCCGTTCGCCCTGGCCGCTTTCGAGCTGCTTGACCCGGAGTCGCCCACCTACTCCCTCGACATGATCTCGATTCTGGAGTCGACCCTCGACGACCCCCGGCCCGTGCTCATGGGGCAACAATTCGCCGCCAGGGGTGAGGCCGTGAACGCGATGAAGCGTGACGGCATCGAATACGACGAGCGGATGGCGCTGCTCGAGGAGATCACGCACCCCAAGCCACTCGAAGAGCTGTTGAACTACACCTTCGAGACCTACAAAGCCTCCCAGCCGTGGATCGCCGACTTTGAGCTTCGGCCGAAAGCCGTCGTGCGGGACATGTACGAGCGGGCCATGTCGTTCGGTGAATTCATCGCGTTCTACAAACTCGCCCGCAGCGAGGGCGTCGTTCTGCGCTACCTGTCCGACGCCTATCGCGCGGCGCGGCAGACTATCCCGGATGAAGCCAAGAACGAAGACCTGCTCGACCTCATCGAGTGGCTCGGTGAACTCGTGAGACAGGTGGACTCGAGCCTGCTCGACGAGTGGGAGGAACTGCTGCATCCCGACCTCGCCGCACACGAGGCCGAAGCGCACGCCATCCTGCCGCCCCCGCCGCGCCGGCTCACCACCAATGTTCGGGCCTTTCGCATTCTGGTGCGCAACGAGTTGTTCCGCCGGGTGCAGCTGGCCGCGCTCGAGCATTACGACGAGCTCGGTGAGCTCGATCGTGAGCACGGCTACTCGGCCGATGGCTGGGCCGACGCCATGGATGGCTACTTCGCCGAGCACGATCAGGTGCTCACGGGCGGCAACGCGCGCAGCTCCGACCTGCTGATGATCGAGGAGGGCGCCGAAGAGTGGACGGTACGCCAGATTCTCGACGACCCGGCCGGCGACCATGACTGGGGCATCAGCGCGAGCGTGAACCTCGCCGACTCCGATGACCTCGGCGCGGCGGTCATTCGTGTCACCGGGGTGAATCGGCTCTAACGCTCCGGCGGGCGCGCTCATCCGCTGTCGTTGAGCGCTACCGGCCGGGCGTGCTCAGCGGTGCCGAAGCGTCGGCGGTCCACTCGTTGAGCGAGCCGTCGTAGATCGATACGTGCTCGTTGCCGGCGCGGATGAGCGCGAGAGCGCTTGCAGCGGCGGCGATACCGCCGCCACAGTAAGTGACGAGGTGACCGGATGACCCGACCGCCGCGACAGCCGGGGCGATCGTCGCACTGAGCTGGTCCCCGCGCAGGAACGCATTCGTGGCGGGATCAACGAGCGCCGCGGCGGGCAGACTGATGCTGCCGGGGATGTGCCCGGCGCGCGGGCGTGCGCCGGCCGTTCCGGCGAATTCCGCCGACGGCAGCGAGCAGACGAGGGCGGCATCCGCTTCACCGTCAACGATCGACTCGACGAAATTCTTGTCGACCCACAGCTCAGGGCGCTCTGTGGCCGTGAATCGGCCGACGGCCCGCGGGCGAGTTCCGCCGGTGGAGAAAGGACGCGTTTCGGCATGCCACTTAGCGAGACCGCCGTCGAGTACGGCGACATCGTCATAGCCGAACGACCGGAACAGCCACCAGATGCGCGCCGCCCACTGGCCGAGAACGGCGTCGTAGACGATGACGGTTGTGCCATTGTCAATACCGACGGATGCCGCGGCCGCCTCAAACAGCAAAGCGTTCGGCCGGGAGAACTCAAATTTACCGGCCGGGTCGGAGAAGACGTCGAACAGGTCGGCGAAGACTGCGCCGGGAATGTGCCCCTTGGTGAGGTAGTCGTCACGCCCGCTGAGGTAGCGTGGCCCAGATTCTGAGGGTGCCAGTGCGAACACCGTGGCGTCGAGAATCACCAAATGATCAGAACCGAGGTGATCGGCCAGCCATTGGGTCGAGACAACGGGCCTGGAAACACCCGGGCTGGAAGCACCCGGGCTGGAAACACCGCGGCTCGCGATACCGTGGTTCGAAACACGGGGGCTCGAGGCTGCGGGCGAAGACGGAACGGGTGAACTCATGGTTCAAGGCTAACGGGGGCCACCGACACGGGGCGGAATCGGCGTCGGTGCGAGTCATTCGGCGACACACGCACCCGCTGCACTTCCACGGCTGGCTACCGGGTCGCGGTCCAGTCCAGGTTGATGATCTGGTTGATGTAGATGTTCTCGCCGAGCCCGGGCACCGAGGGGTTCATGGTCAGCATCAGCTGCACCGGAACGTTGAATCGTTGCGCGATGTCGAAGAATGCATCGCCCTCCACGACCGTGTAGGTGAGCAGGGCTCCCGCACCGTCAGAGGTCGTGGTGCCACGGGCCCCCGGGGTGCTGCCGAGGTCCGCGGCCGGTCCCTGCGGCAGCGGTACCGGTTCCGCGTTGGGAACGAGATCGGGCACTTGGGGGTTGGGAATGAGCGCCGCTTCCTCGGTCGGTGACGGGGACGGCGTGGGGGTCGGAGTCGGGCTCGGTGTCGGCGTAGGAGTGACGCTCGGCGTGATGGTCACTGTGACCGCTGGCGCCGGTTCGCCGGCGCAACCGGCTACCGTCACGAGAAGGAGAGCGGCAACGATTATGCCCCACGGGCGTCGTGCGAGTGAGCTGCGAATGGTTCAACCCTTTCTCAAAGGCGCACGGCAACCTCGTCGATGCATGCGTTCAGCTAGTTTAGGCCGACAAGGTGGCGCAACATCCATGCGGACTACCCACGTTCAGGGGTGCTGAGTTAGCACTCGATGACGTTCACCGCGAGCCCGCCCTCGCTGGTTTCCTTGTACTTTGTCATCATGTCGAGCCCGGTCTGCCGCATCGTTTCGATGACGGTGTCGAGCGAGACCAGGTGTGTTCCGTCGCCGTGCAGCGCCAGGCGGGCCGCCGATACGGCGGTCGATGCGGCGATCGCATTGCGCTCGATGCAGGGCACCTGCACGAGGCCGCCGACCGGGTCGCAGGTGAGTCCAAGGTGGTGCTCCATGGCGATCTCGGCCGCATTCTCGACCTGTCGGGGGGTGCCGCCGAGCACGGCACACAGCGCGCCGGACGCCATCGCGCACGCGGCACCCACCTCGGCCTGGCAGCCGCCCTCGGCCCCGGAGATCGACGCATTGGCCTTCACCAGGGAGCCGATCGCGACGGCGGTGAGCAGATACCGACGGATGCCGGCGGCATCCGCTCCTGGGACAAAGCGAAGGTAGTAGTGGCCGACGGCCGGGATGATGCCAGCGGCCCCGTTGGTCGGTGCGGTGACGACCCGGCCACCGGCCGCGTTCTCCTCATTCACCGCGAGGGCGAAAGCGTGCAGCCATTCGGTTGAGGTATCGCGGTCGCGCAACGGCTGGTCGTCATATTCCTCCAGGCGCATACGTACCGCGCGTGCACGACGCTTGACCTTGAGGCCGCCCGGGAGAATGCCGGTGGCATTGAGGCCGGCATCCACACAGCTGTGCATGGCCTCCCAGATGGCATCGAGCCCCGCATTGAGCGCTGCGACGCCGTGAATTGCTTCCTCGTTGCGGCGGGCGACCTCGCAGATCGAGAGGTCGTTGGTGTCGCACAGGCCGATCAGTTCGGCGCTGGAATCGTAGGGGAGCGGCTGCGTAATGCGGGTTTGGGCGCTCGAGCGTTCGGTTCCCCGCCGGATGAACCCGCCCCCGATCGAGTAGAACGTTTCCTCGAGCAGCGGCGCGGCATCCGCGGCACTGTCGCTTGCCCAGGCGGTGAGCGTGAGGGCATTCGGATGACCCGGCAGCCGGGTGCGCGGTTCGAAGCGCACGTCGTTGGCATTGATCGCGATGCTGTGCCCGCCCAGCAGGGTGAGAGTGGCGCCAGGCGTGAGGCCAGACCAGGCGGCGCGCACCTGAGCGGGGTCGCACGTCTCCGGGCGCAGACCGGTCAGGCCGGCGAGTACGGCATCCGGGGTGCCGTGGCCGAGTCCGGTGGAACCCAGAGATCCAAACAGTGAACAGCGGATGCGCACCACCTCGCTCAAGCGGCCGGTTGCCACGAGGTCTTCAGCGAACACGCGGGCAGCGCGCATCGGACCCACCGTGTGGGAACTGGACGGGCCGATTCCAATGGAAAAAAGGTCCAGGGCCGAGACGTACGCTGTCACGGTCCTCATGGTACGGCACGCACACGCACGCGGGTGCTTAACGCGACAATGCCCCGCACCGTGAAGTGCGAGGCATTACCCGATAGGTCCAACCGGCGGACCCATCGAGAACGGGGATCAGGCGATGGTGAACGTTATGGTCGACACGTAGGCGTTGACGGCGGTGGTGCCGACGGCGGCCGAGAAGTTGGAGCGGTACGTGTTGGCCGGAACGCTCAGGTTGAAGGTCGGGGCGAGGGTGAAGGTGCCCTTGCCGAGAGTCGTCGTGTAGACCAGCGACTGTGCAACGTTGCTGATGGTGATGGGCGCGGCGGTTGGTGCAGCGTCGGAACCGGAGCCGGCAGTGATGGTGCCAGGGGTGATGACGAGGTTGGATGCCGGCAGAGTGCGTGCGGTCGTGTCGATGGTGCCGGCAGCGCTGACGAAGTCGGTGGCGCTGGCGGAGAGCGACCAGGCCGTGTTGGTGCCGCGGGCGTTGGTGATGGTCCAGACGGCTGCGGTGCCGGTGGAGGACTGCGCGTTGACGCCGTCGAGAACGACCGCGGTCATCGCATCGGGTGCGGTCGGGTTGGCGGTGAGGTTGCCCGCGCTGATGGTCGCGTTGATCGTGTCGGTGCTGTCGACCGCCTGGGCGGGGGAGAGTGCGACACCGAACAGGATGCCGGTCGCGACGATGATGCCGGCGGTCTTGGTGAAAGCGTGCATGGTGTGTCCTCTGGGTTCGTGCATTCGATGTGGGCACGCTCAATAACGTGTCCACGCAAAGTGTGGGAGAAGCGGATGTCGCAGGTTGTGTACCGAACTCGTTATCCGCTGGAAACGAGTTCCGGTGGCGATAAATCAATACTCACATGGGGGGCACCCAAAAGGAGTGTTCGTCGCGCAGGGTTGAATCAGCGTTCGCTCAAGGTTGGCGCAATGCCCAGAATGGGGGATTGCGCTTGCCGCATCGGGCTAAGAAATTGTGAACGTGAGCACCGTGACGTAGGGGTTCATGGCCGAGTTGTCGATGGCTCCGGAATAGTTCGACCGGTAGGCGTTGGCTGGAATCATCAGGCTATAGGTGGGCGTCAGCAGGTAGGTGCCGCGGTGCGGGCCCGACGTGGCGATCAGGGTCTGCGAGGTCGTTGACAGTGCCAGTTGCGGCGCGGTGATACCAATGGCGGAATCGGTGTTCGGTCCGGTCGTGATGGCACCCGGCGTGATGCTCAGATTGGCTACCGGCAGCACGCGGGCCTGGGTTTCGATGGTGCCCGCCTCGCTGGTGGGCGCGGTCGCGCTCACCGAGAGGGTCCAGGCCGCGCCGGTACCGCGCGCATCCACGATCGACCACTGGCTGGAGGTGCCGGAGGCAAACTGCGGCTGGGTGCCGAGCAGGGTCACCCCCGACAGCATCGCCCCGGCGGTGGTAGCGGTGAGGTCTCCGGCGGCTGGTGCCGGGCTGGTCGAACTCGCCGTGCTCATGCTGACGGCGCCGTTGGACGTCAGTGCCCGGCCGACGTAGCTGACGCCGGCGCCAATCGAAATCGCGGCCATTCCGAGGATGGTGCCGGTGAAACCGGATGCCGCCCCCAGCGACACCGCCCCGGCGATCTGCCAGTAGACCCGCGATGCCTGCGCCCCGTTGATGAGAATGATGCTGCTGCCGGCGGCGGTGTTGAAGGCGGCATCCACCTGCATGATGAAGATGGCGTTCGGGTTGCCCTGGCCGTCGAGGGTGAGCGTGGTGCTGATCGCGAGGGCCGCGGCCGACTTGTAGACCCCGGAGGTGAGGGTGCGGCCGGCGAGATCGCCGGAGATCGCGGCGGTCGCTGGCCGCGCCGCGGCATCCTTGTATGCTGCGGCAAGGTCGACCTGTGCGGTGGCCGCGGCGGCGTCGCCACCGTGAATGGTGCCCGTGAGTACTCCCGGTGGAAACCCGGTGACCGCGGTGCCCGGGCTCACACCGATATCCCCGTCGAACGAGGAGTTTCCGGTGTTGGCGACCGAGGTGGTCGCCAGGATCGCATAGGTGCTCGCGCTGCCGAGATTGACCGTCGGTTCGGTCGTGAAGGTGTTGCCGCCCAGAGTGACGGTGCCGGAACGAGTGAGGGCGCGGCCGGTGAAGCTCGCATTGGTGCCCACGGTGATGGCAGCCCGGCCGACGATGCTGCCCGAAAACGACGACGACGCGCCCAACAGCACGGCGCCGTCGACCTGCCAGAACACCCGAGACGGCTGCGCACCATTGATGAGGCGTACAGTGCTGCCGGCACTCGTGGTGAGGGTGTCGTCGAGCTGAAAGATGAAGACGGCGTTGGGGGTACCCTGCCCGTCGAGGGTGACCGAGGATCCGACGTTCAGTGCCCCCGGTGCCGCGTAGACGCCAGCGTTGTAGGTATGCCCGCCCAGGTCGCCGGTTAGTGTAGTCGTCGGAGTGCGGGCAGCCGCGTCGTCTATTGCCGTTTGCAGGTCGCTCTGGGCCGTGCCGCTCTGGGCCGTGCCGAGGTGGGTGCTGCCGGTGACCAGCCCGGGTGGAAAGCCGGTCAGGCCAGTGCCGGGGCTCACGCCGAGGCTGCCGCTCATCGTGGTTCCACCCGAATTCACAACGGATGTCCCGGCCAGCACCGAATAGGTGCCGGCGGTTCGCAGGTTCACCGGTGGTTCGGTCATGAAGATGTTGCTCGCCATGGCGATGGCGCCGTTGGACGTCAGCGCCCGGCCGATGAAGCTCGTGTCGGCTCCGATCGAGATGGCCGCAAGGCCGAGAATGTTTCCCGTGAACGACGAGGCAGCGCCGAGCGAAACAGCGCCGACCACCTGCCAGAACACGTTGGAGGCTTGGGCGCCGTTTACGAGCACAATACTGCTCGCTGCCGCGGTATTGAATGCCGCGTCAATCTGAAAGATGAATACCGCTGTCGGGTCGTTCTGTGCGTCCAGGGTGAGCGTCGTACTGACGGCAAGGGCCGCCGATGACCTGTAGACGCCGGGGGTGAGGGTGCGCCCGGCCAAGTCTCCAGCGAGGGAGGCGGTGCTCGCGCGGTCGGCGGCATCGGTGTAGGCCGCGACCAGGTCGGCCTGGGCGATCATGGCGTGGCCATCGCCGGCGTGGATGCTGCCGGTGAGAATTCCCGGCGGGAATCCGGTGATCGCCGTACCCGGGCTGGTTCCGGCATTGCCGCTCAGGGTGCTGTTGCCGGTGCTCGCGATGGCATTTGTGGCGAGCACGGAATAACTGCCCGCAGTCTTGAGGTCGACGGTGGCGGGGAGGGCCTGCGCCGCGTCCTGCGGCGTGAGCAGACCGCATAGCAGCAGGAGAATGGTGAAGGTCGGCAGGCTTATAAGGTGTGTTCGGCGGCCCCCGAACCGCCTGGCGCGGCGTCGGGGTGTCTGCGGGGAAGTCATCGGTGTCGTCGCCGTAGCGGTTCGTCGGTTTCTGCGTTGGCGGTCGCGGGCACAGCGGCAGGCTCAGCTGCCAGACGGGGTTCGGCTTGGGCGACCTGAGCGAGCGCCAGGCGGGCACGCCGCACGAACAGCGTCATGCGCCAGGCACCGAAAGCGATCGCGGCCACGAGCAGCAGCAGAATCAGAATGATCCACCAGGGCACATCGTTGAACGTGGCGCTGACCTGCTCGGTACCGGCGTCAGACAGCAATTCGGCGTCGGCGCTGCCGATTTGGATGAAAGCAGCCTGCGGTAGTGTCGCCTCGAGGTCGAGAGTTGCCCCGGGGAGGATGCTTTCCGGTGTCGTGAATTGCAGTTCGGTCGTCACCCCGATCACACTGTTCAGGCTTAGTTTGGCCGTGGGATACAGAATGGTATTGCCGGTGTTCTCGATGGGCAGGGTGAACGTGACCTGGTCACCGGAGCGCTCCCAACGCAGGGCGCCATGGTTCAGCGCGGTCGTGGCCGTGCCGGCAACGGTCAGGTAGATGCGCACGCCTTGACGTTGGATGACGTCGAGCCGCAGCGCAGCGTCGCCCGTGGATGTGGTGGTCTCACCCTGAATCGGGGGGCTCTGAATGATGATCCCACCGGCGTAATCTCCGGGTGTGGCCGTGACGGGAACGCTCAGCCGAAACGGCACCTTGAGATCGGAGTTGGCGGGCACGGTGATCGATTCGGCACCGAGCGTTACCCAGCTTCCGAGCGCCGTTTGCTCGTCGGCCTGCGCGGCGAGGGCGAAGGAACCCTGCTCGGTGCTTTGCCCATCGACGGCATAATTGAGCAGCGTGACCGGGACATCCGTGTGGTTGCTGACGATCGCATTAGCCTCGATGGCGGCGCCAGCAGCGAGATTAATGTGAAAGAAGTCCGATTCCAGTTCCGGGCGGATGCCGAGGGTACCGTCATCGATAGCGGATGCCGGTGAACCGACAGCGAGGGTGGCCAGCACCGGGGCCAGCAGGGCGACGGCCAGCAGTAAGCACAACCGGCGCAACAACCGAGTGCGGCCCGTTTTTCTCGTAGACGAGCTCGCGGTGGAGGCGGTCGGTAGCGGGCAACGTGCGGTGGGGTGGTGCAACATGGGTGGACCTTTAGCTGGTATCCGGAATGACCCCCGAATGAGGTGCTCTCGCTATTCTCACACGGGCGCTTGCCTTCTCGGCTAATGGGGTCGTCAGTATTGACTCAAGGTTCGCGCAGAAACCTCAGGCGATGGTGAAGGTGAGCACCGAGACAAAGGGGTTTACGGGCGAACCGTCGATGGCGCCCGAGAAATTGGACCGGTAGGCGTTGGGCGGAATATTTAGGCTGAACTCGGGCGTCAGGGTGAAAGTGCCCTTGCCGAGCGTGCTGGTGTAGACCAGTGCCTGCGGTTGGTCGGAGACGCTGACCGGTTCGGTCGTGGGCGCCGCGTCGGCTCCCTCACTGGTTCGGGCCGTCACGACTCCGGGCGTAATGGTTAGATTCTCCACGGCTACCGTGCGTTCGAGGGTGTCGAGGGTTCCCGCGGCACTGACGAAGTCGGTGGCACTCACGGACAGGCTCCAGGCGGCGCTGGAACCACGGGCATTCGTAATGGTCCACTCCAACGATCTGCCGACGGAAGAGTGGCTGGAGCGGCCGTCGAGAACGACGGGCGACATCTCTGTTGGCGCGGAGACGACGGCCGTGAGCGCACCGCCAATAACGGCGGCGCTGACCGTGTCAGAGGAGGTGTCGGCGTTCGCCACCGGGGTGAGCACAGCGATCAGACCGGCAGCGAGGGCGAGGCTCGCGAACCCAATGAGACCGCGCTCGGTCTTACCGACCATGAATGACCCCCAAGAATCGCCGACAGTTTCGGCACCTTCAATTTAACGAGCCAAGTCGAAGGAATCTCATAGTAACAACATTCCGCTACTTGTGGTATCAAAACCCTAATACCCATATTTTTCAATCGCGTAGAAAAAACAGGCCACCTCCCCGAGGGGAAGCGGCCTGTCGTATTCTGCTGGCGTACTAGTGCGTGCGGAAGCGCTGCACCATGGGGCAGTCGAACGGGTCACGCGCCGCGAGGCCGACCTTGTTGAGGTAGGCGATGACGATGCCGTAGCTCTCGAAGACGCCCGTTTCGGTGTACTTCACGTTGTGCGAAAGGCAATATTCTTTGGCGATCTCCTGCGCCTTGCGCAGGTGCGGGCGGGCCATGTTCGGAAACAGGTGGTGTTCGATCTGGTAGTTGAGGCCACCCATGTAGGTGTCGATGAAGGTTCCACCGCGAATGTTGCGGCTGGTGAGAACCTGGCGACGCAGAAAGTCGACGCGGCTTTCGGCCGGAAGCTGCGGCATCCCCTTGTGGTTGGGGGCGAAGGATGCTCCCATGTACACACCGAACACGGCCATCTGCACGCCGATGAAGGCGAACGCCATGCCGAGCGGCAGAAAGTAGAAGATGACGGCGAAGTAGGCGGTAATGCGGGTGACGAGCATCGTGATTTCGACCCAGCGTTCGCTGACCTTGTTCTTGCCGAACACGGTCTTGAAACCCTGAATGTGCAAGTTGATGCCTTCGAACATGAGCAGGGGGAAGAACAGATAACCCTGCTTGCGTGTGACGATGGCTCCGATGCGGCTGACCTTTTTGGCATCCTCTTCTCGGAACACAATAAAGTCCGGTTCGATATCGGGGTCTTTGCCGATGACGTTCGGCTGGGCGTGGTGACGGCTGTGCTTGGTCATCCACCAGGCGTAGCTGATGCCGACGAAGAGGTTGGCGAGAACGCGACCAGCGCGATCGTTGGCCTTGCCGGAGGTGAACACGGCGCGGTGCGAAGCTTCGTGGGCCAAAAAGGCAAACTGGGTGAAGATGAGGCCGAGAGCGCCGGCGATGATCAGCTGATACCAGGTGTCACCAAGCAGAACGAAACCGGCCGCAGCACCGAGGGTGGCGACCACCAGAATGGAAAAGACCATCCAGTAGAAGCCGGTGCGACGGCCGAGAAGGCCGAGATTGCGCACCGTATGCAGAAGTGCCGAATATTCGGTTGTGGGGTTTTTGGTATCTCCACCCGGTCGGGTCCTGATGATGCGGACCGAGGGTGCGGCTAGTGCTTCCGACATGAGGCCTTAGTGGATCGGGACTTCTCAGCCGGGACGTGAGTAATTACTCGTGGAGCAGATATGCGCCAGTCTACGTTCGCGAGCGCCGTGATCATGTCTAATTCACACGCGTTTCTCAGTCATTATATGCCAAAAATGGAATGTATTCGACCGATCTATCGCCAACTTGGCATCCATATATGGAGCTGCCAGAACACGAACGGAGTCTGCATTCCGGTCCACACAGGGAAGAAGAATGCCGTGAGTGCTAGCGCGACCCCGAGGCCGACGGCCACCCCAACCAGTGCCCCGGAACGTGGTTGGGCGTCATATTCGCTCACCTGCGAATGTGCTGAATGCCGCCGAACAGGCCGCGCCAGATCCGGAATGCGCCCCAGTAGCATCCCAATGACGAAGGTGAGGCCCAGCAGCAGGTACGGCTCGAAAGCGATGGTGTAGAACTGGAAAACCGTGCGGTTCAGGTACATTAGCCACGGCAGGTAGCCGGCGACCATACCCATCAGAATGAAACCCACCCGCCATTCCCGGTAGCGGGCCAGCCGATAGACGAGGTAAAACAGTGCGGCCGTCGCCGCCCACCAGATCAGTGGGTTGCCCACGGATGTGATGGCCTCCGAGCAGTTCTGGAACTGGCAGCCGAATTCGCCCTGGCTGGAACCTCGGTAGTACATGCTGGTCGGGCGAATCATGAACAACCAGGTCAGCGGGTTGGCCTCGTACGGATGTGGTGTGGCCAGACCAACGTGATAGGTATAGGCGGCCGTCTGGTAGTGCCAGAAACTCTGCAGCGTGTGCGGTACCCAGGCGAACGGTCCGGTCCAGGCCGCTCCCGTTGAATCGGACCACTCCCGGTAATACCCGCCGCGGGTGACGAACCACCCGGTCCACGACACCAAAAACGTCACGACGGCTACGGGCACCAGGAGCAGGAATGTGGCCGGTGCTTGCTTCAAAATGGCGGCGCTGGCCCAGAACGAGACGCCGTTCCGGCGCCGGGCGAGTGCGTCAACAACGACGAGGTAGAGGCCGAACGCGGCCAGAAAGTAGAGCCCGGACCATTTCACCGAGCTGGTCAGACCGAAGGCGAGGCCGGCGGCAATCAGCCAGGGGCGCCACCACAGCGTGGGCCCCCAGCCGGGATCGACCAGGCCAGCCAGCCGGCCGGCGAGTCGCATCGAGTGCCACTCTCGGTCCATCAGGACGGCGCCGACGCCGAGCAGCGCGAAGAACATGACGAAGTTGTCCAGCAGGGCGACGCGGCTCATGACGATGGCGTGGCCGTCGATGGCGAGCAGAAAGCCGGCGATCAGCGCGAGCAGGCGGGACTGAAACAGTTTGCGCGCCACGAGCATGATGAGTACGACTGCGAGCACCCCGACCACGACGGTTGCCAGGCGCCAGCCCCAGGGGGTGCCAGGGCCAAGCAGGTTCATGCCGAGGGCGATGAGCCATTTTCCGAGCGGCGGATGCACCACAAATGAGGGATCCGTCGTGAAGATGTTGGTCTGCCCCGCTTCGAACAATACATTGGCATCGGCGGGCCAGGTGGACTCATATCCGTTGTTGAAGAGCGACCAGGCGTCTTTCACATAGAAGGTCTCGTCGAACACGAGGGCGTGCGGCGCACCGAGGTTCCACAGACGAAGCACGGCGGCCAGCAGGACCACGGCGAGGGGGGCGCCCCAGCGAACCCATCGACTAGTTGCGAGCACCTGACCATCGTATCGAGAGCCGGGCGAGCGCTCGTGCGGCCAGGGCTGCGAGAATTGCAGGCATGATCATCCTTGCTGCCACCCCGATCGGAAACCTCGGCGACGCCTCCCGGCGCCTGATCGAAACCCTGACGACCATCACCATCGTGGCCGCCGAGGACACCCGCGTCACCGTGCACCTGCTTAAAGCCCTCGGCATCGAGAACCGGCCCAAGCTCATCGCCTTGCACGACCACAACGAACGCGGTAAGGCGGCCGAACTCGTCGAACTGGCCCGCGACGTGGACATCCTCGTGCTGAGCGACGCCGGCATGCCGACCGTGTCCGACCCCGGCTTTCATCTGGTGGATGCCGCGGTGGCGGCCGGCGTGCAGGTCACCGCCCTGCCGGGCCCATCTGCGGTGCTCACCGCCCTCGCCGTGTCCGGGCTGCCGACCGACCGGTTCACCTTTGAAGGTTTCCTGCCGCGCAAGCACGGCGAACGGGTCAAACTGCTGCGGGGCCTCGCCGCCGAGCGCCGCACCATGGTGTTCTTCGAATCGCCCAATCGCCTGGCCGATTCGCTGCTCGACCTCGCCGCCACGCTCGGCGAAAGCCGCCGGGTCGTGGTCTGCCGGGAACTGACCAAATTCTTCGAAGAGGTCAAACGTGGCACGGCGGCGGAGTTGGCCGAGTGGGCGGCGGCCGGCGTGCGCGGCGAGATCTGCATCGTCGTCGCTGGCGCGGAAGTGCGGGTACTGGACCTGGCCATGGGCGTGGCCGAGGTGCTCGACCTGGTGGCCGGCGGCATCCGTTTGAAGGAGGCTGCGGCCGACGTGTCGGCGGCCAGCGGCCTTAGCAAACGCGAATTGTACGAGCACGCGCTGCAGGCCAAGGCCGGCGCCTCGACGCCGAAACCCGACCGGTCTGCCTTTCCGCTCGGGTAACAACAGTGCCGCTCGGCCGTAACAGGGCCAGAGTCCTCGCGCTCGCCGCATAAGATGAACGCATGTCCGCAGGCTCTTTCTACATCACCACGCCCATTTTCTACGTGAATGATGTGCCACACATCGGGCACGCCTACACCGAGGTGGCCGCCGATGTGCTCGCGCGCTGGCACCGGCAGTCCGGCGATGACGCCTGGCTGCTCACCGGCACCGACGAACACGGTCAGAAAATTCTGCGCACCGCGATCGCCAACGGCGTCACGCCCAAGGAATGGGCCGATCGCCTGGTCGAGACCGCGTGGAAGCCGCTGCTGGAAACAGTCAACATCGCCAATGACGACTTCATTCGTACCACTGACGAACGCCACGAGGTAAACGCGCAGAAGTTTCTGCAGCACCTGCACGATGAGGGCCACATCTATACCGGCGAGTATGAGGGCTACTACTGCGTCGGCTGCGAGGAATACAAGCAGACCAGCGATCTGGTCGACGGCACCGGCGCGTACACCGGCCAGCTCGTCTGCGCCATCCACTCCAAGCCGGTCGAGCTGCTGCACGAGAAGAACTATTTCTTCAAGATGAGCGCTTTCGCCGAGCGGCTGCTGGCACTGTACGAGGAGAACCCCAACTTCGTGCAGCCGGAAGCGGCCCGCAACGAGGTCATGTCCTTCGTCAAGCGCGGCCTCTCCGACCTATCGATCTCCCGGTCGAGCTTCGACTGGGGCATCAAGGTGCCGTGGGACGAATCGCACGTCGTCTACGTCTGGTTCGACGCGCTGCTCAACTACATCACCGCGGCCGGTTACGGCCAGAACGACGAAGAATTCGCCAGCCGCTGGCCGGCCACCCACATCGTCGGCAAGGATATTCTGCGTTTTCACGCGGTCATCTGGCCGGCCATGCTCATGGCCGCCGGCATCGAGGTGCCCAAACAGGTCTTCGGCCACGGCTGGCTGCTGGTCGGCGGTGAGAAGATGAGCAAGTCCAAGCTCACCGGAATCGCCCCGAGCCAGATCACCGACACCTTCGGCTCCGACGCTTTTCGTTACTACTTCATGCGCGCCATCAGCTTCGGCCAGGACGGCAGTTTCAGCTGGGAGGACCTGTCGGCCCGCTACCAGTCAGAGCTCGCCAATGGCTTCGGCAATCTCGCCTCCCGCGTGATCGCCATGGTCCTGCGGTACTGCGACGGCACGATTCCCGCGCTGTCTGAAGGCACAGCCGGCGACTTCACCGCCGACGACCTGGCCATCCGGGCCACCGAACAGCGCGTGACGGATGCCGCCACAGCGTTCATCGATACGCTCGCCATTCACGACGCCCTTGCGAGCGTGTGGCAACTCGTCGACGAACTCAACGGCTACATCACCCTGCAGGAGCCGTGGGTGCTGGCCAAGAACCCCGAAAGCCGCGAACGCCTCGGCACCGTGCTGCACACCGCGGTGCGCGGCCTCGGTACCCTCGCCGTGCTGCTGTCCCCGGTCATTCCGGTCGCCACGGGCAAATTGTGGACGGCTCTCGGCGGCGACGGTGACCTCGCCGACCAGCGCGTCGACCGGGCCTGGGAATGGACCGGCGGCGCCAAGGTCAGCGCACTCGAACCGCTGTTCCCGCGCATCGAATCGATCGTGGAGCCGGCCGATGGCTAGTGATTCCCCCACCAGCCTCGACGGCGGCGTCGACGGTTACGGCAGCGCCATTCGCAAGCGTGAGAACACGGCTGGTCGCGACCTGAGCTACCCGCCGCTGCCGGAGCCGCTCACGGTTCCTGTCTACGACAACCACACCCATCTCGAAATCAGCGACGGGGAGCATCCGCTCAGCTACCGGGAACAGCTCGACCGTGCCTCGAGCGTTGGCGTGCGCGGTGTGATCCAGGTCGGCGGCGATGTCGAAACCTCACGCTGGTCGGCCGCCGCAGCCCTGATCGAGCCGCGCATGCTCGCCGCCGTCGCGATCCACCCCAACGAGGCGCCAGCGCTCGAGACGGCCGGAACGCTCGACGAGGCCCTCGCGGTGATCGGCGAACTCGCCGGGCAGCCGCGCGTCGTCGCGGTCGGCGAGACCGGCCTTGACTTCTTTCGCACTCCCGAAGAAGGCCGCGCCGCCCAGTTTCGCTCGTTCGAAGCGCACATTCGCATCGCCAAAGAGCACAACCTCGCACTGCAGATCCACGACCGCGACGCCCACGAGGCAGTGATCGACACCCTGCTTCGGGTCGGGGCTCCCGAACGCACCGTCTTTCACTGCTTTTCCGGCGACGCCGACATGGCCAGGCTGTGCGCCGATCATGGCTGGTATATGTCGTTCGCGGGCAACGTCACCTTCAAGAACGCCTCCATGCTGCGGGCCGCCCTGTCGGCCGCCCCGCGCAATCTGCTGCTGGTCGAAACGGATGCCCCGTTCCTCACCCCGCTGCCCTACCGTGGCCGCCCCAACGCGCCGTACCTGCTGCCCAACACGCTGCGCGGCATGGCCGCCCACCTCGAAACGGATGTCTCCCTGCTCTCCGCCCAAATCACCGCGAACACCGAGTTGGTCTACGGCCGCTGGGACGCCGAACCGGTCACCGCTGCCTTCGCCGGTCAGGATGACGACTCCCGCCCCGAGCAGACCCCCCGCGGCGGGCTCGCATGACCGAGGAGGCGGCTGACGCGGTCAAACCTGTCAAAACCCTTCTCGGCCCGGCCGAGATTCGCGACCTCGCCGAGATGCTCGGCGTCAATCCCACTAAGAAGCTCGGCCAAAACTTCGTTATCGACGGCAATACCGTGCGGCGCATCGTCAAGGTCGCCCAGGTCATGCCGGGTGACACCGTCGTCGAGGTCGGCCCTGGCCTCGGCTCGCTTACCCTCGGCATGCTCGAGGTCGGTGCGAGCGTCGTCGCCGTCGAAATCGACGACCGCCTCGCCGAGCAGTTGCCGCTCACCGTGGAACTGATGCAGCCCGGCGCCAGCCTTTCGGTCATCCGCGCCGACGCCCTGAAAATCACCGAGCTGCCCGGCAACCCCACTAGGCTCGTGGCCAACCTGCCCTACAACGTCTCGGTGCCGGTGCTGCTCTACCTGCTCGAACACTTCGCGTCGATTCGCGCCGGTGTCGTCATGGTGCAGGCCGAGGTCGGCGAACGCCTCGCCGCCCCGCCGGGAAACAAGATCTACGGCAGCCCGAGCGTGAAAGCCGCCTGGTATGGCAATTTTCGTACCGCCGGCAAGGTGAGCCGCCAGGTCTTCTGGCCGGTTCCGAACGTCGACTCCATCCTGATCGCCTTCGACCGGCGGCCCCAACCTCTGGAATCCGATGAGCTGCGCCTGAAAACCTTCGCACTCATCGACGCCGCCTTTCAGCAGCGCCGCAAGATGCTGCGCCAGTCTCTGTCGGTCGTTCTGGGGGACTCGGCGTCGGCATCCGCTGTGATGACGGCGGCCGGCATCGACCCGACGACGCGAGGCGAGCAGCTGAACGTGCACGACTTTCTCGCCATTGCCCGGGTTTGGGCGCCGGCCTGACCCGCGTTGTTTTTTTGGTCCGACGGGCTGGGCTAAGTTAAAAGCATGATGACGACCGCCGCCACCACCGTCGTGCACGCGCGGGCTCCCGGCAAAATCAACGTCTTTCTCAAGGTCGGCGCCGTCATGGAAGACGGCTACCACGACCTCGCGACTGCCTACCAGGCCGTCTCCCTGGTGGAAGAGGTGCGGGCGAGCGCGGCCGGTGACTTCTCGGTCGAGTTCAGCGGCAGCATCGACACCTCCGGCCTCGCGACGGGCGGCAGCAACCTCGCGATCAAGGCGGCTCGGGCCCTCGCCCGCAAGTCCGGCTTTCGCGGCGGCGTACACCTCGAGATCGAGAAGAACGTACCGATCGCCGGTGGAATGGGCGGCGGCTCCGCCGACGCGGCAGCCACCCTGCTCGCCTGCGACGCGCTCTGGGGCACGAGTGCCACCAAAGACGAGCTGCTCGCCATCGCTGCGACCCTCGGCGCGGACGTGCCGTTCTCCTTCACCGGCGGTACCGCCATCGGTACCGGTCGCGGCGATCAGCTCAGTCCAGCCCTGGCCAAGGGCAAGTTTCAATGGGTGCTCGCCCTCGCCGACTTCGGCATGTCCACGCCCGGCGTGTATCAGGAACTCGACCGGCACCGCGATCGTCACGCCCAGGACATCTTTCCGGCCGAGCATCAGCCCTCCGTCGACGCCAACGTGCTGCAGGCGCTTCGCGCCGGCGATCCGCACATGCTCGCCGACGTGCTGCACAACGATCTGCAGGCCCCCGCCCTGCATTTGGCGCCGGGTCTGGGCAAGGTGCTGCAGCTCGGCGAACAGAACGGCGCCCTGGCCGGCATCCTCTCCGGCTCCGGACCGACCGTGGCTTTCCTGGTAGCGGATGCCGACAGCGCGCTCGAGCTGCAGGTCGCGCTCTCCGCCAGTCGCCTGAAGGTCGTGCGCGCCACCGGCCCCGTGCACGGCGCCCGTCTCATTTAGCCCGTCTGAGCTGGCCCGTCTGAGCTAACCCGGAATCCAACGCCTGGGCGTGCCGTAAACTCGGAGGCTATGGCACATCTTCTCGGGGCTGAGTCCCTGCACCTCGAATTTCCTACCCGCGTCATCTTCGACAGCGTCACCGCCGGCCTCAACGAGGGCGACCGCATCGGCGTCGTCGGCAAGAACGGTGACGGCAAGTCCACCCTCATGCGCCTGCTGGCCGGCCGGATGGAACCCGACGAGGGCCGCGTCACCCGTCGTCGCGGTGTCACCATCGGCATGCTCGATCAGGCCGACGACCTCGCCTCCGGCCAAACCGTCGGCCACACCATCGTCGGCGGCATTGAAGAACACGTCTGGGCGGGCGACGCCAAGGTGCGCGACGTTATCGGCGGCCTCGTTCGCGACATTCCGTGGGACGCGCTGGTCGACGACCTCTCCGGTGGCCAGCGCCGCCGGGTGGCCCTCGCCGCCGTGCTGATCGGCGACTACGACGTCATCTTTCTCGATGAGCCCACCAACCACCTCGACGTGGAAGGCATCTCCTGGCTCGCCGGGCACCTCAAGACTCGCTGGGCAGCGCAGAGCGGCGGGCTGGTAGTCGTCACCCACGACCGGTGGTTCCTCGACGAGGTCTGCAACATCACCTGGGAGGTGCACGACCGGTTAATCGAGCCCTTCGAGGGCGGCTACGCCGCGTATATTCTGCAGCGCGTCGAGCGCGACCGCATGAGTTCCGTCGTCGAGTCCAAGCGGCAGAACCTCATGAAGAAAGAACTGGCCTGGTTGCGTCGCGGCGCCCCGGCCCGCACCGCCAAACCCAAGTTCCGTATCGACGCCGCCAACGAACTGATCGAGAACGAGCCGCCGCCCCGCGACACCGTCACCATGCAGTCGATGGCCATGCAGCGCCTCGGTAAAGACGTGGTCGACCTCATCGACATCGGCGTGAAGTTTGGCGATAAGACCGTGCTCAACGACCTCACCTGGCGCATCGCGCCGGGGGAGCGCACCGGCATCATGGGCGTCAACGGCGCCGGTAAGTCGACCCTGCTCAACCTCGTCTCCGGAGTTTTGCAGCCAACGACCGGCACGGTCAAGCGCGGCAAGACCATCAAGGTGGCCGTACTTACCCAGCAGCTCTTTGAACTTGAAGACATTGCCAACGACAAGGTCAGTGAGGTTATCGGGCGCCAGAAGACCAGCTACATGGCCGGTGGCAAAGAGATCACTCCCGGCCAGATGCTCGAACGCATGGGCTTTATGAGCGCCCAGCTCTCTACCCGGGTCAAGGAACTCTCCGGTGGCCAAAAACGCCGGTTGCAGTTGCTGCTCATTGTGCTCAGCGAGCCGAACGTGCTCATCCTCGACGAGCCCACTAACGACCTCGACACCGACATGCTCGCCGCAATGGAAGACCTGCTCGACTCCTTTCCCGGTACCCTGCTCGTCGTCTCGCACGATCGGTACCTCATCGAGCGCGTCACCGACAACCAGTACGCGGTCATGGACGGTGGCTTTCGCCACCTGCCCGGCGGTGTCGACCAGTACCTCGAGGTGCGTCGCAAGGCCGTGGCCGGCCCGGCAGCCGGTTCCCCGACGGATGCCGCCGGCAAGCCCAAAAAGATCCCCACCCTCGGCGGCGCCGAACTGCGCAACGCCCAGAAGGAACTCGGGTCGATCGACCGCAAGGTGGTTAAGTTGCAGGAACGCATCGCACTCAAGCACGAGAAACTCGCCGCGCACGACCAGTCGGACTTCGCCGGTCTCGGAGCGCTCGGCGTGAAGCTGACCGAACTCGAAGAGACCATCGCAACGCTCGAAACCCGTTGGGTCGAACTTACCGAGCTGATTGAGGGCTGATTCGAAAGAAGCTGTGACGTAGTGTGTCGGCACCGGCCACGCGTCGCAGCTTCGGCACGTATCGTTAAGGGGTACCTGCGCAGCCGCGGTATCAGCCCCGCATGGGCGCAGCCTTCTGGTTTGACTGGTCGTTGCTGTGTGCCCGGGGCCAACGGAACCCAGAACGCCCGAAGGAATCATCGTGAAGAAGAAGAACAGACTCGCTGCACTCGCCGTGCTCCCGCTCGTCGCCCTGCTGGCCGGCTGCGCCGGAGCTTCAGGATCCGCTGACGGCCCCGCCACCGGCGCCGACGGTGACGCCATCAAGATCGGCGTCGTGGGCGCCAGCGACCCGTACTGGGCCGTGTACACGCAAGCCGCCGCGGCGGAGGGTATCGAGATCGAGATCGTCGACTTCGCGCAGTACCCGCAGGTGAACCCGGCCCTGTCCGCCGGCGAGGTCGACCTGAACCAGTTCCAGCACATCGTCTACCTGGCCGAGTACAACGAGGCGAGCAACGAAAACCTGGCCCCGATCGGTGCCACGGCCATCTACCCGATCGCCCTGTACTCCTCTGAGTACAGCGATGTCGACGACATTATCGCGGGTGACACCGTCGCCGTGCCCGACGACGACAGCAACCAGGCCCGTGCGCTTGTGCTTTTGCAGTCCGAGGGGCTCATCGAGCTGACCGACGGCGGTACCATCTACTCCAGCATCGACGACGTCGACGAGGACGCCTCAAAGGTGAAGGTCACGGCACTCGAAGCCTCGCTCACCGCGAGTTCGCTACCCGACGTCGCCGCCGCGATCATCAACAACGACTTCGCTGAGAAGGCCGGACTCAAGTTCGAAGACGCCATTGCCACCGATGATGCGGCCGACCCCAAGGCCCTGCCCTACGCAAATATCTTCACCGCACGCGACGAAGATAAGAACAACGAGACCTTCCGGAAGCTCGTCGAGATCTTCCAGACCACCAAGAACGTACAGGACGGCGTCTTCTCCGTGTCCGGCGACACCGCGGTTTTGCTGACGACCCCGGTCACCGACCTTGAAGCATCCCTGGCCAACATTCAGGGCGAGATTAAGGCCGCCGAGTAAGCATCTGTTTCTAATATCAACGCAGTCCGGGGGCGTACACGCTCCGGACTGCGTTGACGTGTTCAGCGGTACCCGAACGAAATGAGCGAGGCAAACGGATGGCTGTAGTCAGTCTGCGCAACGTGGGCAAGGTGTACCCGCCCACGGCCAAAGACGGCGCGAGCGTCACGGCGATCGATGCTGTGAGTCTCGACGTCGAGGCCGGCGACATTTACGGCATCATCGGCTATTCCGGTGCCGGCAAGAGCACCCTGGTGCGGCTCGTCAACGCTCTGGAACGCTCTACCTCGGGCGAGATCTGGGTGAACGGGCAGAATATCGCCGCGCTGCGGGAACGTGAGCTGCGCCGGGTACGCCTTGGCATCGGCATGATCTTTCAGCAGTTCAACCTGCTCGGCTCGCGCACGGTGGCCCGCAATGTGGCCTACCCGCTCGAAGTGGCTGGGTATCCCAAGGAGCAGCGCGCTGCCCGAGTGGCCGAACTGCTCGACTTCGTCGGCCTCAGCGATAAGGCGGGGTCCTTTCCCGACCAGCTCTCCGGCGGCCAGAAGCAGCGCGTGGGCATCGCCCGCGCCCTCGCCACCCAGCCGAGTATCCTGCTCGCTGACGAGGCCACGAGCGCGCTCGACCCCGAAACCACGCACGAGGTCCTCGCGCTGCTGAAACGGGTGAACGCGGAATTCGGGGTGACCATTATCGTGATCACCCACGAGATGGACGTCATCCAGACCATCGCCACGAAGGTCGCCGTGATGGACCAGGGCCGCGTCATCGAGCGCGGACCGGTCTTCGACGTGTTCTCGAACCCGCAGGCCGCGGCATCCGCTCGTTTTGTCTCTACGGTGGTCAAGGGCGTGCCGTCTGCGGCCGAACTCGCCGTGCTGCGCGAGCGGCACGCTGGCCGCATCGTCACGCTCACATTTCGCGACAGTGCGGTCGACCAGAAGGCCGTCTTCGGCGAATTGTCGACCGCTGGAGTGGCCTTCGAGGTCGTCTACGGCGGCATCAACGAGATTCAGGGACGCCCGTTCGGACACCTCACCCTCGCCCTCACCGGCGCCGACGCGGTAATCGACCAAGTGCTCGACCATATTCGAACCCTCACGACCGTCACAGAGGTGCGCTGATATGGATGCACTCATCGATCTGCTGCCCGAACTGTGGAAGGCCAGCATCGAGACGCTCTACATCGTCGCGCTCACCCTGTTCTTCGGCGGCCTCGGCGGACTGCTGGTGGGCCTCGGGCTCTATCTCACCCGCGCCGGCAGCATTCTCGAGAACAAGCCGTTGTTCTTCGTGCTCAACCTCTTGGTCAACTTCATCCGCCCGATTCCATTCATCATCTTTCTCGCGGCGGCGCAACCGCTCGCCAGGGCCGTCACCGGCAGCGGCATCGGCAACAACGCGATCATCTTCACCATCGCCCTCGCGGCCTCCTTCGCCATGGCTCGCATCGTCGAGCAGAACCTGCTCACCGTGACCCCCGGTGTGATCGACGCAGCGCGCAGCGTCGGCGCCGGGCCGGTTCGCATCATCTTCACGGTGTTGCTGCCCGAAGCGCTCGGACCGCTCATTCTCGGCTACACGTTCATTTTCGTTGCGCTCGTGGACATGTCAGCGGTCGCCAGCTATGTCGGCGGAGGCGGCTTGGGAAGTTTCGCCCTGACCTACGGTTATCGCCAGTTCAACCCGATCGTCACCTGGGCGGCCGTGCTGCTCATCATCGTGCTGGTGCAGTTCGTGCAGTTCTTCGGCAACTACCTCGCCCGCAAGGCGCTGCGCCGGTAGGTTTTAGTCGAAGTCGAGGCTGAGCTTTCTCAGGAGCGCGGCCAGCCGCTCCTGATCGGTTGCCGAGAGGGTGTCGAGCAGGTCGGCTTCGGCGTCGACCAGCCGGGTGATGGCTGCATCCACTCGGGTGAGGCCGGCTGGCGTCATACCCACCAGGATGCCGCGGCCATCATTGGGGGCAGAGCGGCGCTTCACCAGCCCCCGGTCGACGAGCCGGTCGATGCGATTCGTCATGGTGCCGCTCGAGACGAGGGTTTGCTGCAACAGCGCCTTCGGGCTCAGCTCGTAGGGGGTGCCGGCCCGGCGCAGAGCCGAGAGTACGTCGAACTCCCACGACGAGAGCTCGGAGCGGGAGAATGCGGTGCGGCGAGCCCGGTCGAGGTGTTTTGACAGGCGGGCGACACGGCTGAGCACCTGCAGCGGGGCAAAATCAAGATCGGGGCGTTCGCGCAGCCACGAATCGACGATTCGGTCGACTTCATCATGGCCAGGCATTGCTCCATTATCCCGCCTACCGGGGGGTTTCTTCGCCCAGAACGTCGCGAGCGCGCCAGTCGGTGCATGCTGGCCGCCGGAATCTGGCAGACTTGACAGGTTGCTGGCCCCGGTCAGCATGGTCCGCCATAGTGTAACGGCAGCACGGCAACCTTTGGAGTTGTTCGGTCCAGGTTCGAATCCTGGTGGCGGAGCACGCATTGACATGCGCCTTTCTCTATTACGACCGTGTTAGGAATCCTGTGACAGACGCCCGCCTCGCCATCATTGTGTTGGCCGCCGGCCAGGGCACTCGCATGAAGTCCAGCCTGCCCAAGCTGCTGCATCCGCTGGCTGGAGTGCCGATCGTCAGCCACGTGCTGGCGACCGCGCGCGCGCTCGAGGCCGCCCACGTCGTGACCGTTGTGCGGCACGAGCGGGACCTGCTCGCTGCTGTCGTGGCCGAAGACCTGCCGGAGAGCACAATCGTCGATCAGGACGAGATCCCCGGAACCGGCCGCGCCGTCGAACAGGCCGTCGCAGCGCTGCCCGCAGATTTTGACGGAGACGTGCTCGTCATTAATGGTGACGTGCCGTTGCTGAACGCCGCCACACTCGCCTCCTTCATCGCCTCGCACCGCAAGGGCCAAGCCGCGGGTACCGTGCTCTCCGCCTATCCGGATGATGCGACCGGCTATGGCCGCATCATCCGCTCGGTCGAGGGCGCGTTCGACCGCATCGTCGAGCAGAAAGATGCGACGGATGACGAATTGGCCGTCACCGAGATCAACGCCGGCGTCTACCTGTTCGGTCTGGCCGCGCTGCGCGAGCAGCTCGCCCAGCTGACCACCAGCAATGCTCAAGGCGAGAAGTACCTCACCGATGTGATCGAACTGCTGCGCCGGGCCGGCTCCGAGGTGAGCGCCGTTCCCGTCGCCGACGCCTGGATTGTCGCGGGCATCAACGACCGCGCCCAGCTCGGCGACACCGCCCAGAAGCTCAATGCCCTGATCGTGCGCGGCTGGCAGTTGGCCGGTGTGACCGTGCAGGACCCGGCCACCACGTGGATCGACCTGAAGGCCGTGCTCGCGCCCGACGTTACCCTGCTGCCGGGCACCCAGATCGTCGGGGCGACCGTGGTGGCGACCGGTGCCACCATTGGCCCGGATACCACTCTGCGCGACTGCGAGATCGGCGAGAATGCGCGCGTGAATCGTACCGACGCGACCCTCGCTGTGATCGAGGCCGGCGCATCCGTTGGCCCGTTCTCCTACCTGCGGCCGAACACTGTGCTCGGCACCGACGGCAAGATCGGCGCCTTCGTCGAGACCAAGAACGCCCAGATCGGCGCTGGAAGCAAGGTGCCGCACCTGAGCTATGTGGGCGATGCCACGGTCGGTGCCCAGTCGAACATCGGCGCCGGAACAATTTTTGCCAACTATGACGGCGTAGCCAAACACCACTCCGTGATCGGTTCGCATGTGCGTACCGGATCGCACAACGTGTTCGTCGCGCCGATTACAATTGGAGACGGAGCGTACACGGGCGCAGGCACGGTCGTTCGCAAGAGCGTACCCGCCGGCGCGCTGGCCATCAACGTGGCCCCGCAACGCAACATGGACGGTTGGGTTCACGCCAACCGTCCGGGCACAGCCGCGGCGACCGCCGCGACCGCCAGCCTGAGCAACACAGAACCCGTGGACAGCACGAAGACTGGAGAATAGGTGTCGGAAATCAAGTCAAGCGGCGATAAACGACTAGTACTGGTTTCGGGGCGAGCGCACCCGCAGCTCGCGATCGACATCGCCACGGAGCTTGGTTCAGAGCTGCTCCACACCGACGCTCGCACCTTCGCCAACGGCGAACTGTACGCCAGGTTCGATGAGAGCGTGCGCGGCTCGGATGCCTTCGTCATTCAGTCGCACACCGCGCCGATCAACGAGTGGCTGATGGAACAGCTCATCATGGTGGACGCGCTCAAGCGGGCCTCGGCCAAGCGCATCACCGTGGTGGCGCCGTTCTACCCCTATGCCCGGCAAGACAAAAAGGGTCGTGGTCGCGAGCCGATCTCGGCACGCCTCGTCGCCGACCTGTTCAAGGTCGCCGGCGCTGATCGCATCATGTCGATCGACCTGCACGCCGCCCAGATCCAGGGCTTCTTCGACGGCCCGGTCGACCACCTGTTCGCCATGCCGGTGCTGCTCGAGCACTTCCGTGCCCGGCTCGACCCGGCCACCCTCACCGTGGTCTCGCCCGACATGGGCCGCGTGCGCGTCGCCGACATCTGGAGTGACCGCCTCGGTGTGCCGCTCGCCATCATCCACAAGCGTCGCGATCCGCTCGTGCCCAATCGGGTATCCGTGCACGAGATCGTTGGCCAGGTCAAGGGCCGTGTTTGCCTGCTCGTCGATGACATGATCGACACCGGTCGCACCATCGCCCTGGCCGCCGAGGCCCTGCGTGAGGCCGGTGCCATCGGCGTCGTCGTAGCCGCGACCCACGCCGTATTCAGCGACCCGGCAGTAGACATGCTGCAGAACCCGGCGATCAGCGCCGTTGTCGTCACCGACACGTTGCCAATCCCGCCGGAGAAGCGCTTTCCGACACTCACCGTGCTGCCGATCGCCCCGCTGCTGGCCCGCGCCATCCACGAGGTCTTCGACGAGGGTTCGGTCACCTCGATGTTCGACGGCGCTGCGTAGCCGGTAGAACGCTCAGCCTCGTAAACGGCTGATTTTTGGAGGCGGTGGCTGCGGCTGCCGCCTTCACTTTCTTTGACGCCACCGAGACCCTCGAAATCACGGCTCGGCGAGCGAGCGGGGGCCCGCACAGTGCGCGAGCGAGGCCGCTAGGCCGGGGTGCCGGGGGCGGGCTGGCGCGGTGCTGACGGAATGATGCCGAGCGATTGCACGAAGGTGTCGCGCTCGTTCAGGTCGACGGCGTAGCACTGCCAGCCGAACCCGCCGGGCCCGGCGACTTCGAAGCGGGCATCGAAGTCGACCGCGGCGGGATAATACTGAGCCACCGCCGTCGCGCAGGCGTTGGCGGCGGTGTCAGAGGCGACGCGCATGGTCGTGAGTACGCCAGGCACGACCAGGGCGATCAGCCCGAGCACGACCACGATCCGCAGAATCGACGTGAAGTGTTTGCCGCGCAAGGGGCGGTAAGCGTCGTTCGGCTCGTAGCCGGAGAGTTCTGGATGATTGTCAGTCATGAGTACTCACATTGTTCCAGACCCGGGTGTTAAATGACCGGTGAGAATATGCCGGCCGGCAACGCAAGTCGTCAGTGCGTGGACGCCTCGGTGACGATCTCGCTGCGGTCGCCGGACCACAGGGTGTGGAAGGTGCCGGGCACGTCAACGCGGTGGTAGGTGTGCGCTCCGAAGAAGTCGCGCTGTCCCTGCACCAGGGCGGCCGGCAGGCGAACGCTTGCGAGCGAGTCGAAGTAGCTCAGGCTCGAAGCGAAGCCGGGAACCGGGATGCCCGAGAGGGCTGCGGTCGAGACCACGCGGCGCCAGGCTGCCTCGCCGGAGGCGACGGCTTCGACGAAGTAAGGGTCAACGAGCAGGCTGGGGATGGAGGGGTCGTTGTTGTAAGCGTCGACGATGCGGTTGAGGAACTGGGCGCGAATGATGCAGCCGCCGCGCCAGATGGTGGCGATGGCGCCCTTGTCGATGTTCCAGCTGTACTTCTTCGCACCGGCGATGATCGCATCGAATCCCTGGGCATAGGCGACGATCTTCGACGCGTAGAGTGCCTGGCGCACGTCTTCCTGAAAGGTGTGGCCGACGACGGCGATCTCGGGGCGCGCGGTGAGGGTGGCGCGCACCGGTCCACGCTGCTCCGGGTGCGACGAGACGGCGCGGGCGAAGACGGCCTCGGCGATGCCGCCGACGGGAACGCCGAGGTCGAGCGCGTTCTGCACGGTCCAGACACCGGTTCCCTTTGAGCCGGCCTCGTCAAGGACGACGTCGATGAAGGGCTCGCCGGTTTTCGCGTCGACCTGGCGCAGAATCTCCGCGGTGATTTCGATCAGGTAGCTGTTGAGTTCCCCGCTGTTCCAATCGGTGAAGACATCGGCGATGGCTTCGGGGGAGTGCCCGCCGACCTTGCGCAGAAGGTCGTACGCCTCGGCGATGAGCTGCATGTCGGCGTACTCAATGCCGTTGTGGATCATCTTGACGAAGTGGCCGGCGCCGTCCGTGCCGATGTGGGTGACACACGGCACACCGTCAACGACGGCGGCAATTGATTCCAGAATGGGCCCGAGGGTCTTGTAGGCCTCGACCGAACCACCGGGCATAATGCTCGGGCCGTTGAGGGCGCCCTCTTCACCACCAGAGATTCCGGCGCCGACGAAGTTGAGGCCCTTGGCGCTCTGCTCCTTCTCGCGACGGATGGTGTCGGTAAATTCGGCGTTTCCGCCGTCAACGATGATGTCACCGGGTTCAAACAGCTCGGAGAGCTGTGAGATGACGGCGTCGGTTCCGCGGCCGGCCTGCACCATGATGATCGCGGTGCGCGGCTTGGTCAGCGAGGCGACGAAGTCGGCGATGTTCTCCGAGGCCACGAAATTGGCCTCCGGGTGCTCGGTCGTGAGCAGGCGGGTGCGTTCGGGGGAACGGTTGTAGACCGCGACGGTGTTCCCCTCGCGGCCGGCGAGGTTGCGGGCGAGATTTGAGCCCATCACCGCCAGACCGACGACACCAATATTTGCCTGTGCTGAACCGGACTCTGACACGTTTTCTCCTTTGGGGCTGAGATCAACAGACCACTGTCAAGGGTAGTCCACCCGTCGGGTGGCCCCACATTGGGGTTTAGCGTTCAGGCGACTGGCTTACCATCCCAGATCGAACTCATCTCGCTAAAGGCGCGTTCCATGATGCCGAGCATGGCTTCGTGAGCGGCCTCGGGGTTGCCGCGCTGAATTGCACTGGCGACATCCACGTGCAGTTGTAAGGCCTCATTGTGCGGATGCCGCGGCATCAGGCCGTAGTTCGTCCGTCCGGTCAGCACCTCGGCAACGAGGGTGTTTAGTTTGGCGAACATTTCATTGCCCGAACTGGCCAGGACGAGGCGGTGAAACTCAATGTCTAGCACGAGAAAGGCGTCTGGGTCATCGGCCTGGCCGGCGGCCCACAGCTTGCCGGCCAGTCCCATGAGCTCACTGGCATTCGCGAGCGGAGCTCGGATAGCCGCCAGCCGTGCGGCCTGCGGTTCGATGGCGGTGCGTAATTCGGTCAGTGAGCGCAGCTGGGCGATGCGTGCCGGCGATGCCAGGCGCCAGCGAATGACCTGTGGGTCGTAAAGGTTCCACTCCGATGCCGGCAGGATTTGCACGCCCACCCGGCGCCGGGAAGCGAGCATGCCCATTGAGGCGAGGACGCGGATGGCCTCGCGCACCACAGACCGGGAGACACCAAATCGTTCTTCGAGCTCCTCGATGCGAAAAACGGACTTGCTCGGGAGCTCGCCGGCACAGATGGCGAGCCCGAGCATATCGACGACGCGGGCGTGCAGGCCGGTCAGGGTTCCGCTGTCGTTCAGCGCGGAGGGCAAGTCAACCAGCGAGTTCGTGGCCGAGGGCGGCATCACAGAGTGCGTCATGCGCTTGATCATATCGGTCGGCGGGAAGACTTGAATAAGTATGCTTTATTAGGTAGCGTTTCTTTTCGAGACAGATGTAAAGATGCATTTTGTTGGGGACCGTGCGTCAGAGTGCCGGTTCTGCGAATGGGAGACACAGTGAAGCGTCATTCAATTGTTCGTGTTGCGGCCATCGTCGCTGCGACTTTTATCGCCGCGGGCACGCTGACCGCGTGCAGTGCCGGTACCGGGAACGACGACGGGGGCTCGAAAACCCTTCGAGTCACCCTGGCCAACCACGTCTGGACCGACACCATCAAGGCCAAGCTGCCGGAATTCGAAGCGGCGACCGGTCTCAAAGTGGAGCTCAGCCAATACGGTGAAGACCAGCTCTCAGACCAGTACAACGTGAAGCTCAACGCCGGCACCGACGAGATCGACGTCATGATGTATCGCCCATTGCAGGAAGGCAAGCTGTTTGCCAAAAACGGCTACCTCGCTGACCTGAGCGACGACGTTGAGTCGAATGCAGAATGGGACTGGAGCGACTTCCAGCCAGGTCCAGTCGGCTCAACCACCTACGAAGACAACGTTGTCGGTATTCCCATCATTACCGAGCAGGAAGTGTTGTATTACCGCAAGGACCTGCTCGCTGCCGCTGGGCTCGAAGTTCCCACCACGATGGAGGCACTGGAAGCGGCGGCCAAGGCCGTCACTGAGCAGAACCCCGGTGTTGCCGGATTCGTGGCTCGCACGGGTAAATCCGCCGCTGTCACCCAGTTCTCCAGCTTTTTGTACAGCTTCGGCGGCGACTTCATCGACAAAAACGGTGATTCCGCTATCGCCAGTCCGGAAGCCAAAGAAGCCTATGCCTTCTACGGCAAGCTCATTCGCGAGTACGGACCCGAAAACGTGAGTACGGACATGAGCTGGCCCGAAGCCATGGCCATCTTCACGCAGGGCCAGGCCGCTTTCTACACCGAGGCGGACAGTCTCTACAAGAACGCGACCGACCCCGAAACCTCCAAGGTGTCCGACACCGTCGGTTTTGCGCCGATTCCGGCCGGCCCCGGCGGTTCCGTCGCCTACAACGTTCCGTCGTGGGCTCTCGGTATCAACGCCGAATCGGCAAACTCGGCGGAAGCGTGGAAGTTCATTGAATGGGCAACGAGCCAGGAACTGACCTTGGCAGTGCAGCAGGATGGTGTTCCGGGTGCACGCCAGTCGGTGTGGGAAGACCCCGCTGGCACGTCAACCTATCCGGCCGACCTCGCCGCTGCAATCGCCGCGAGTACCAAGAACGGTGTCGGCCATGACCGCCCTCTCGTGATCAAAGTGCCCGAAGCGCGCGAGATCGTGGGAGACCCCATTGTTATCGCCATCACCGGCGGCGACTCCGATGCGGCAGCGGACGCCGCGAGCGACGCCTTCCAGGGCATCCTCGACGACGAATAGAACCATTGACGGGGCGCACGCTCACACCGATCGAGCGCCCCGTCGCCTTCTGACCAAGCAACACAAAGTGTGAGGTGAACGATGACCACGATGGTCAGCACCAAGCCCACAGCGTGGGAAAAATCTTCCACCTGGGCCAACCATCATCGAAAGTGGCTCTTCGCCTCTCCCGCGATGATTTTCGTCGGACTGCTCATCGCTGTCCCACTCGGCTGGACTCTCTACCTCAGCATCACGGACTCCGAGGGGTCGGTTCGCGCCGAATCTAACTTGGTCGGCCTCAGTAACTACGCCGAGGTGCTCAGCGACTTCGACCGATTCTGGCCAGCCGTGATGCGCACCTTTATCTTCACCGGGGGAGCGCTCGCTATCGAGCTGGTACTGGGCATGTGCATTGCCCTCCTGCTCTGGCGTCCGTTCCGTGGCGAGAAATGGGTGCGCGTCGCCATTCTCCTGCCGCTCGTCGCGACCCCTGTTGCCGTCGGAATGATGTGGCGCCTCATCTTCGATCCGAACATCGGGTTCGCCAATCAGGTTCTGAGCTGGATCGGTATTCCCGCCCAACCATGGCTCTCGGGTCAGTACACGGCGTTGCCCACGCTGATGTTCGTCGACATCTGGCAATGGACGCCGATGGTCGTGCTGATGCTCCTCGCGGGCCTCACCTCGCTATCGGACGAACCCGATGAAGCAGCCCGCATCGATGGTGCAAACTCGTGGCAGCGTTTTTGGTTCGTCACTCTGCCCCTGCTTCGGGCTACCGTCATTGTCACCATTGTTTTGCGCGGAATCGATGCGCTAAAAACATTCGACATTCTCTACGCCACCAAGGGCAAGGGTGGTGGCTCGTTCCACGAGGTCGAGACACTCAATATCTATGCCTTCGGCTTGAGCTTCGACTACAACGACTATGGGATCGCCTCCACCGTACTCATCCTGTTCTTTCTGCTCATCATCGCCATCATGTGGGCCCTCACCTATCGCAGAAAGGCGAACCGGTCATGACCACGACACTGCCCACTCGTCCCGTCATTCAGCCACCGCGCTCCCCGGCGAGTGCCCCGCGGCGCCGCAAGCCGCGCGCCTACAAGATCTTTCGCGTTGTCGCTCTCACTCTGACGGTGCTTTTGTTCATTGCGCCACTGGTCTGGATGTTCATCGCCTCGCTCAAAACAAACGTTGACATCTATGACGCCAGCAAGACCCTGTTCTTCACACCGACCCTCGATAACTACGACAACGTGCTCAGCCGCAACAACTATTTCGGATTCATTTTCAATAGTTTCTGGGTCGCGTTCATGTCGACAATCTTCTCCCTACTTATCGGGGTTCCCGCCGCTTATGCCATGAGCCGGTTTGCCATGCATCGCTCGGCATTGGTCGTGCTCATGGCGCGCATCATTCCGGGTGTCAGCCTCTTGGTGCCGTGGTACTTCATCTTCGCGAACATGCGCATGGTGGGAGGATTCGGGGTGCTCATCCTGTCGCACATGTTTGTCGCGCTGCCGCTCATCGTCTACATCATGATCAGTTACTTCGACTCGACGCCGCTCGAGTTGGAGGAGCAAGCGCAGGTCGACGGCCTCACCCACATCGGCGCCTTCCTGCGCATTACGTTGCCGCTGTCCGTCCCTGGACTCGCCACCGCCGGAATCCTCTCATTCATCTTTTCGTGGAACAACTTCATGTTTGCCCTCGTGCTGTCCGGTGCAAATACCAAGACCCTCCCGGTGGCCATTTTCAACTTTGTCTCCTATGCGAGCATCGACTGGGGAAGCCTGATGGCAGCAGCGGTCGTGGTGACCGTCCCGATCATGGTGATTGCCCTCTTTACGCAGAAATACATCGTCTCCGGCCTCACCGCCGGGGCGACCAAGGGCTAAGGGTGAGATTCCCCCCGATCGTTGTCATGGGCGTGCAAGGCTCGGGTAAATCGACCATCGGAGAGCTGCTGGCCGAGCGGATCGGTGCCCGGTTTCTCGACGGCGATACGCTTCACCCCGCCGCCAACAAGGCGGTGATGGCCGCCGGACAAGCATTGCAAGACGTACATCGGTTGCCGTGGTTGCACGAGGTCGGGTTCCAGCTAGCTCTGGGACGCGAAAGCGGCATAGTCATCGCCTGCTCGGCGCTCAAACGCAGCTACCGCGACCTGTTGCGCAGTCACGCTGGCGACCTGTTTATCGTCGATCCGGAAGGACCGATTGACGTGATCGCGGGGCGACTTCGGGCCCGCACCCATGAATTCATGCCGCCAGCGCTGCTGCAGTCTCAGTACGACACGCTTCAGGCGCGCACCGATGATGAATCCGGGATCACCGTTGACATTGTCGAGCCGCCCGGCACGATCATCGAACGGATAGTTGCGGCCTTAGCCGCCGAAACAGAAGGTGGTGAGGTCGATCGTGTCGACAATCACACGCGTTGAGACTTTTCTCGTCGCGCCCCGCTGGTTATTTGTCCGGCTCGAGACCAGCGACGGCGTTGTCGGTTGGGGCGAGGCGAGCCTCGAAGGACACTCCGATTCCGTGCGCGCCGTGGTCGAGCAGTTTGCCGAGTACCTCGTCGGGGCGGATCCGGGCCGCATTGAAGACCACTGGCAGGTGCTAACCAAGAGTGGCTTCTACCGCGGGGGTCCGGTGTTTGGGAGTGCTGTTTCCGGCATCGACCAAGCGCTCTGGGACATTCTCGGTAAAACCCTGGGGGTGCCGGTGCACCAGCTGCTCGGCGGTGCCGTACGCGATCGCGTCAGAATGTATGGCTGGGTCGGCGGGGATAATCCGAGCGGCATCACGGACGCCATTGCGGCGCAGTTGGACGTGGGTCTGACGGCCGTTAAAATGAACGCTTCCGGAATTATGGGGCGTGTGGGCACGGTCGCTGAAATTGACGGTGTGCTTGAACGAGTCGCGGCGGCACGGGCCGTGCTCGGCCCGGACCGAGACGTTGCCGTGGATTTTCACGGGCGTTTCACCCTGGCAAACGCACGGAGAATCGCGCCGCTGCTGGAGCCCCTGCGTCCGTTCTTCATCGAGGAACCCGTCGTTCCGGAAAACTCCCACCTGATCGGCCAGCTGGCCCAGGCCACCTCCATTCCCATTGCAACGGGCGAACGACTGTATACCCGGCAGGATTTCCTACCGGTATTTGCCGCAGGCATCGCAGTCGCGCAACCCGACCTCTCCCACGCCGGGGGAATTTCCGAGGTGCGTCGCATCGCCGCCATGGCCGAGGTCTACGACGTGCAGCTTGCTCCGCACTGCCCGCTGGGGCCGATCGCGCTCGCCGCGTGCCTTCAGGTGGGCTTCGCCACACCGAACTACCTCATCCAGGAACAGAGCATTGGCATCCACTACAACCAGGGTGCCGAGGTGCTCGACTACGTGCTCGACAAAGGACCGCTGAAATTTGTGGACGGCAATATTGAGCTCCTGACCGGCGCAGGCCTGGGTATCGACGTCGATGAGGCCGCCGTGCGGAGAGCCGATTCGCGCGGGCACACCTGGCGATCACCGATCTGGCGTCACGCCGACGGCGCGCTGGCGGAGTGGTGAATGTCATGACGACCCCACACACTCCTGTCGAGTTTCTCGCTCAACTCAAACGAGAACGCCTGTTGGCCATCGTGCGGGGTGCGAACGCGGAGGCAGCATTGGCCGCCTCGCTCACACTTTTTGCCAGCGGCATCCGCTTTCTTGAGGTATCGCTGGTCACGACGGATGCGCTCGCCGTCATTGCAGAGCTCGCCCGGCTTGCCCCGAACGACTGTCTCGTCGGCGCAGGAACCGTGCTGACCATCGATGATGTGCACCGTGCGGCTGCGGCCGGCGCGACTTTCATGGTGACACCGGCCGTCACCGATGCCATCGCAGAATCGGCCCGGCTGGGCCTGCCGGTCTGTGCGGGTGCTCTGACGCCCACAGAGGTCGTGGCGGCCCGCCGTGCCGGCGCCACTGCGGTCAAGCTTTTTCCGGGATCGTTTGGTGGTGTGGGCTATTTGAAGGCACTTCGCGATCCACTTCCCGATGTACCTTTCGTTCCCGTCGGCGGTGTCGATGCCGCTCGTGCCGCGGAATACTTCGCAGCGGGCGCGATCGGTGTTGGAATTGGAGGTCCCCTTCTCGGTGACGCTGGGCGCGGTGGAAACCTCGACGACCTCCGGGCCCGGGCGGCGAGCTTCCTCACCGTGCGCGACGAGGCCAACCGCATGGGCGAGCGGGCATGACCGGCCTGGATGTTGTCACCCTCGGTGAAACGATGGTGAGTTTGCGCACGAGCACGCCATTGCGTCTGGGGGGATCCCTGCAGATGACCATGGCGGGCGCCGAGTCCAATGTGGCCATCGGCCTGGCCAGGCTGGGGCACACGGTGCGCTGGGGCGGTCGCGTGGGATCAGACGAGACGGGCGAATACCTACTGCGTACCCTGCGCGCCGAGTCGGTTCTCGTCGACACCGTCGCGATCGACCCCGAACGAGCCACCGGCCTTATGCTCGCCGAGCGCCGCATCAACGACGTCTCCCGCGTGAGCTACTATCGCAGCGATTCTGCCGGTTCGGCACTGAGCCCAGCGGATGCTGCCGCCTGCCTCGCCGACCGGCCGCGGCTCCTGCACGTCACGGGAATCACCCCGGCGCTCTCGCACTCGGCTGCGGAAGCCGTGGCTGAGGCCGTGCGGCTCGCTCGCGCCAGCGGAGCTCTCGTGAGCCTGGACGTGAACTATCGTTCGAAGCTGTGGAGCATCGCCCAAGCGAGGTCGAGCCTGTCGGTATTAGCGCGAAGCGCAGACATCGTCATCGCTTCCGATGACGAACTCGCACTGATCATGAATGACGCGCCAGGGCCAACGGACGAGATGCTGGCAGCGGATGACCTCGCGAAATCTGGCGTCCGCATGCTGGTCGTCAAGCGCGGTGCACGGGGTGCGAGCGTCTACAGCGAGGGCATCGTTGTGCATGCTGCCGCCATCTCCGTGCCTGTGCAGGACACTATTGGCGCGGGCGACGCGTTCAGCGCCGGCTTTTTGTCTGGCGTGCTCGATGGAGCGACCATTTCTGAGTCATTGCAGCGCGGCGTCACCACGGGCGCCTTCGCCGTCGCTGCCGTTGGCGATTGGGAGGGCGCGCCGAACCGTTCTGAACTCGCCCTGCTCGCGGCTTCGTCCGGGCTCACCCTGCGCTGACTCGAATCCGCACGCACCATCACCACCTGTATGACCAAGGAGAACCATGAAGATCGATAAAGCAGAAGTCATTGTCACCAGCCCGGACCGCAACTTTGTGACCCTGCGCCTCACTACCGACGATGGTCTCGTCGGCCTCGGCGACGCCACCTTGAACGGACGCGAGCTCGCGGTAGTGGCCTACCTGCAGGAGCATGTTGTTCCGCTGTTGCTCGGTGTCGACGCGCACCGCATCGAAGACACCTGGCAATTTCTATACCGCAGCGCCTACTGGCGTCGTGGACCCGTTACCATGGCAGCGATCGCCGCTGTCGACGTTGCACTCTGGGACTTAAAAGCGCAAGCGGCCGGAATGCCCCTGTACCAGTTGCTGGGTGGCGCCAGTCGGGACAAAGTTTTGGCCTACGGCCACGCCTCGGGACGGGACCTGCCGGAACTATTCGACTCCATCCGTAAGCACCAAGCGCTTGGCTATCAGGCCATCCGGGTGCAGACGGCTGTGCCCGGCCTCACCGCTGTCTACGGCGTCGCCGCCCAAACGCAGACCAGCGGCAAGCGTTACGACTATGAGCCGGCCCAGCGCGCGGCTCGACCGGCCGAGGAAGACTGGGACACCCGCGCCTACCTCAAGCACCTGCCGACCGTGTTCGAGGGCGTGCGCGCGGAGTTCGGCAGCGATCTGCCCCTGCTGCACGACGGGCATCACCGAATGACGCCGATCCAAGCCGCGAAGCTCGGCAAGTCACTCGAACCGTATGACCTGTTCTGGTTGGAAGACTGCACCCCCGCCGAAAACCAGGACGCCCTGCGGTTAGTTCGGGCGCACACTACGACACCGTTGGCGATTGGCGAAGTCTTTAACACCGTCTGGGACTACCAAACCCTCATCAAGGACCAGCTGATCGACTATGTACGGTCGGCCGTGACCCACACCGGTGGCATCTCACCCATGAAGAAGATTCTGGACTATGCAGCGCAATATCAAATCAAATCCGGAATCCACGGACCAACGGACATTTCCCCGGTCGGTATGGCCGCCGCACTGCACCTCGACCTGGCCATTCACAATTTCGGGATTCAGGAGTACATGCAGCACGGTGAGGCCACCAACCGGGTTTTCGAGCAGTCCTTTAGCTTTACCGACGGCTACCTGCACCCGGGCAACAAGCCCGGACTGGGCGTGAGCCTCGACGTCGATGAGGCCGGTCAGTACCCGTACCAGACCGCCTATTTGCCGTTCAACCGCCTCGCGGACGGCACCGTGCACGACTGGTAGCTCGGCGCGCGCGACACGCCCGGGCTGCAGCCGTGGCCCGAACTGTGTAAGATTGGCAACGAACTTCGGCGAGGGATGACGCCGGGCCAGATTAGGGGGCCGGCGGCATCCGTTATCGACGCGGCGGACGAGGCCTTGGGCTTTTCCTCACGCTGACATGCGTTCGAGTTGAATCAGTACCCCTCATTCCCGGGCTTCGGTCCGCGATCCACGACCGGGGCACTACGCCCCGCTAGGAGAAATACCATGGCTAAAGAAGTAAACGCCGTCGCCGCTGAACTGCGCGAAAGTTTCGGCAAGGGCGCGGCCCGCAAGCTGCGCGTGCTCGGCATGATCCCGGCCGTCATCTACGGCCACGGCACCGAGCCGGTGCACGTGTCGCTTCCCGCACACCGCATCGGACTGCTGCTGCGCCGCACCAACATGATCCTCGAACTGGACATCGCCGGCAAGAAGCAGCTCGTGCTGGTTAAGGACGTTCAGAAGGACCCGGTCAAGTACATCATCGAGCACATCGACCTCATCGTCGTGCGTAAGGGTGAAAAGGTTCAGGTTGACGTTCCCGTCCACCTGACCGGTGAGACCTTCGCCGGTACGATCGCCGACCTCGAGAACAAGTCCCTCCTCCTTGAGGTTGAAGCCACCGACATTCCGGAGCGGATCGTCGTTTCTGTCGAGGGCCTCGAAGACGGCGCCCAGATCCACGCGTCCGAGATTGAACTCCCCGCCGGAGCCGCGCTCATCTCCGACCCGGAGATCCTCGTCATTTACGTGTACACCCCGCGTGGCGAAGACGAAGAAGAAGCCGAGACCGAGGTCATCACGGCCGGCACCCCGGCTGCCACGCCCGCCGCGTAACACCGATCATCAACTGGTTCCGTCTGGGCTTTCGCCCGCTGACACGGAGGAATCTCCTGGATACGAACCTGTGGCTCGTAGTCGGGCTCGGCAACCCCGGGCCCGACTACGCCGGCAACCGGCACAACGTCGGACAGATGGTGGCGGCGCAGCTCGCTGACCGTCTCACGTCTAACTTCAAGCGTCACAAAACGGCTGCCCTGGTCGCTGAGGGGCGGCTCACACCCGGCGGGCCCAAGCTGGTGCTGGCCAAACCCACCACGTTTATGAACGTCTCTGGCAGCCCGGTCGCCGCGCTGCTGCGCTTCTACTCGCTGCCGGTCTCCCGGCTCATCGTGGTGCACGACGACCTCGATCTGCCCTTCGACACGCTCAAGATCAAGGTTGGCGGCGGTCACGGCGGCCATAACGGCCTGCGCGACATCATCGCGGCCACCGGCACCAACGAGTTCATCCGTCTTCGCATGGGCATCGGGCGCCCGCCCGGTCGCCAGAATCCGGCCGATTTCGTGTTGCACGACTTCGCCTCCGCTGAGCGCAGCATTCTGCCCAATCTCATAGCGGATGCCGCCGACGCGATCGAACTGATCGCCTCCGACGGCGTCGTGGCCGCGCAGCAAAAGTTCCACTCGCCCTCGTAGGTAGACTCGTTCAGTGATCCTTCAGGGCTTAATCGCAGCGCTTGCGCGCGCCTCCACGTTCGACAATGCCCTCGCCTACGCCAGCCGGGATGCTGATTTCTCGCTGACCGAGGGCTTGCGTGCCCCACTGCTTGCCGCGCTGCTCGACCTGCGGCCGGGCGATGCCCAGGCCCTGTTCGTTATCACCGCTACCGGCCGCGAGTCCGAGGCACTGCGCGACAACCTCGGCTGCTTTGCTACGAGTGCCGAAATCATCGACTTTCCGGCCTGGGAAACCCTGCCGCACGAACGTCTCAGCCCGAGTGCCGAGATCGTCGGCAAACGCCTGCACGCCCTGCGCCGCATGCGTGAGTGGCAGGAGGCGGACCCGGCCACGCGGCATCCGCTCATCGTGGTCGCCTCGGTGCGGGCGGCCCTGCAGCCGGTCGCCGACAACCTCACCGACTACGAACCGATCGAACTCACCGTCGGCGCGCGCGGCCACGACCTCGCGGCCATCGTGCTGCAACTGGTCAACCTGGCCTATGCCCGCGTCGACATGGTCACCCGGCGCGGCGAGTTCGCCGTGCGCGGCGGCATCCTCGACGTGTTTCCGCCGGTTGCCTCCCACCCCTACCGGGTGGAGTTCTTTGGCGACGAGGTCGAGCAGATTCGCCTGTTCAGTGTCGCCGACCAGCGCTCCCTGCCCGAACCGGTTGCTTCGGTGAGCCTGCCGCCGAGCCGGGAACTGCTGCTAAGCCCCGCCGTGCGGCAGCGCGCTCGGGAGATGCAGCACGAATTTCCCAGCTTGTCCGGCCTGCTCGCCAAGGTCGCCGAGGGCATCCCGGTTGAGGGCATGGAGAGCCTCGCGCCGGCCCTGGTCGACCGGCTCGTACCCGTCACCCACTATCTGCCCATCAACGCCGCCATCGCCGTCATCTCCCCGGAGCGGGTTGCCAGCCGGGCGATCAGCCTCGCCGAAACCAACCGTGAGTTTCTCGGCGCCGCCTGGAGCGCCGCCACGGCCGGGGCCGACGCGCCGATCGACCTCGAATCCGGCGATTTTCTCACCCTCGGACGCCTGCGCGACAGCGTGAAATACTCGGCGCCGGGCGCGCCGGCCTCCGGTCACAGCTGGTGGACCCTGAGTACCTTCCAGGCCGCACCGACCGACGCACAGGTGTTGCCCGAACATCTCGAGCTTGACGAGCTGCTCACCATCCGCATCGACGCGGATGCCGTGCCCACCTTCGCCGGCAGCGTCGACGGCGCCGTCGGTCACGTCGCCTCCCGACTGCACGACGGATGGGTCGTCGGCATCGTCGCCCAGGGCGCCGGGCTGGTCGAACGCGCCGCCCAGGTGCTCGCCGAGCGTGAACTGCCGGCGCGGGTGGTTGACGTGTGGCCGCTGGAGCCGGAACCGGGTATCGCCTACCTGCTGAAGGCATCCGTCGATCATGGTTTCGAACTGCCGCAGAGCAAGCTGACGCTGATCAGCGAGAGCGAGTTCTACGGGCGTACCGTGGGTTATTCAGAGCGGCAGATCAAGAAGCTCGCCAGTCGGCGCAAGAACGTCGTTGACCCGTTGCAGCTTGTGGCTGGCGACCACGTCGTGCACCAGACGCACGGCATCGGCCGATTTCTTGAACTCACCCAGCGGGAGGTGTCCAGCGGTGGCCGCAACCCGGTGAAAACCACCCGCGAATACCTCGTGCTGGAATACGCGCCGTCCAAGCGCGGGCACGCCGGCGACCGGCTCTACGTGCCGACCGACCAGCTCGACCTGGTCACTCGCTATGTCGGCGGTGAAGCGCCGACCCTGAGCAAGATGGGCGGTAGCGACTGGTCGAGTGCCAAGACCAAGGCGCGCAAAGCGGTGCGTGACATCGCCGTGGAACTGGTCAAACTGTATTCCGCGCGGATGGCCAGCAAGGGACACGCGTTCGGGCCGGACACGCCCTGGCAGCGCGAGCTCGAAGAAGCTTTCCCCTTCGTCGAGACGCCCGACCAGCTCACCACCATTGACGAGGTCAAGGCCGACATGGAACGGCCCATTCCGATGGACCGGCTGCTCAGCGGCGACGTCGGTTTCGGCAAGACCGAGGTCGCCATTCGCGCCGCGTTCAAGGCGGTGCAGGACGGCAAGCAGGTGGCCATGCTCGTGCCGACCACCCTGCTGGTCAGCCAGCACATGGAGACGTTCAAGGAACGCTTCGCCGGTTTTCCCATCCACCTGCGTGCCCTATCGCGGTTTCAGACCGACAAGGAGTCGCGGGAAACGATCGCCGGTATGCTCGACGGCACCGTCGACGTCGTCATCGGCACCCACCGGTTGCTGTCGCCGTCGATCATCTTCAAAGACCTGGGCCTGGTCATCATCGACGAGGAACAACGGTTCGGTGTTGAGCACAAAGACGCGCTAAAAAAGCTCAAGACCAACGTTGATATTCTGGCGATGAGTGCCACGCCTATCCCGCGCTCCCTCGAGATGGCCGTGACCGGCATCCGAGAAATGTCGACTCTGGCCACCCCGCCCGAGGATCGACACCCCATCTTGACCTTCGTCGGGCCGTACTCTCAGCGGCAGGTGGCCGCGGCCATCCGTCGGGAGTTGCTGCGCGAGGGCCAGATCTTCTTCGTGCACAACCGGGTCACGAGCATCAATCGCATGGCCACGCAGCTGGCCGAGCTCGTGCCGGAGGCCCGTATTGCCATCGCGCACGGGCAGCTGCCCGAGGCGCAGCTGGAACAGGTGGTCGGTGATTTCTGGGAGCGCAAGTTCGACATCCTGGTCTGCACCACGATCATCGAGACTGGCCTCGACATCAACAACGCGAACACCATCATCATCGACCGCGCCGATAAGTTCGGTCTGAGCCAGCTACACCAGCTACGCGGTCGGGTCGGGCGCGGGCGCGAACGCGCCTACGCCTACTTTCTTTACGACGAGAACAAGCCGTTGTCGGAGACCGCGCACGACCGGCTCGCCACCATCGCGGCGAATAACGAGCTCGGCGCGGGCATGCAGGTGGCCCTGAAAGACCTCGAGATTCGTGGAGCCGGTAACCTGCTCGGTGGCGAGCAGGCTGGCCATATTGCGGGGGTCGGGTTCGACCTCTACCTGCGCATGATCGGCGAGGCCGTGTCGACGTTCCGCGGCGACGTGGCAGAGGGGCAAACCGAGCTGCGGCTCGAGCTGCCGGTCGACGCGCACATTCCGCATGATTTCGTCGACAGTGAACGACTGCGGCTCGAGGCATACCAGAAGCTCTCCAGTGCCAGCTCGCCAACCGCGACCGACGACCAAATCGACCTCGTGCTCGACGAGCTCACCGACCGTTATGGCGAACCGCCCGTACCCGTGCAGAACCTGGTGGCCGTGTCGCGGCTGCGCTGGCAGGCCCAGCAGGCGAACCTGAGCGAGGTCGTCGCCATGGGGTCGAACTTGCGTGTCGCGCCGGCCGATCTGGCCGACTCGATCCAGGTGCGCCTGCAGCGGATGTATCCCGGCTCGCGTTACGTCTCGGCGACGGGAGCTCTCAGCGTGCCGATGCCGCGCCCGAACGGCGAGCCGCTCGCCGACGACGCCCTGATCGACTGGACCAAGACGCTGCTCACGGCGATCTTCCCCCGCCAGGTCGAATCAACCGTCCCCACGACCTGACCGTCGCTGCGCCGTGGGCTAAAGCGCCTTCGGCTCGGGCTCGAACACGTCGGGCACGCCATCGTTGTCGGCGTCTAATGCTTCGCGTTCGGCGACGAGGCGGTAGTGGCGGTTTCGTCCGCGCAGAATCGCAGTGGCCAGCAGCGCAGCGAGCAACGAACCGACCAGGATGGCAACCTTCGCGTGGTCATCGTGCGGGCTGCCCTGCCCAAAGCCGAGTTCACTGATTAGCAGTGACACGGTGAAGCCGACACCGGCCAGTGTTGCCACACCGATTACGTCGATCCAGGCCAGGTCAGGGTCGAGTGTCGCCCTGGTGGTCTTGGTGACGATCCACGTAGCCAACAACACTCCGATCGGTTTGCCGATCACGAGTGCGACGACGATTCCGACGGCGACCGGGTCGGTGATCGCACGGAACAGGCCGTCGACACCACCGATTGTGACACCGGCTGAGAAGAACGCGAACACCGGAATGGCGATGCCGCTCGACAGCGGGCGAATGCGGTGCTCCAGCGTCTCGGCCAGCCCCGGCCCGGCATTGGGGCCGCCGCCGCGCTTGCTCCGCAGCACCGGAACGGCAAAGCCGAGCAGCACACCGGCGACGGTTGCGTGTACACCCGAGCCGTGCACGAGAGCCCACACGATGAAACCGAGCGGCAGCAAAATGAGCCAAGCGCTCCAGCCTCGGGTGCCGAAGAAGTACGAGAATTTGTGGGTCAAGATCCAGAACAGGGCGAGTGGAACGAACGCGACGATCAACAGAATGAACGAAATATCGGTGGTGTAGAAGAACGCGATGATCGCAATCGCCAACAGGTCATCGACCACCGCGAGGGTGAGCAAGAAGATCCGCAGGGCTGCGGGCAACTTTGAACCGATGACGGCGAGCACGGCGACGGCGAAGGCGATGTCGGTGGCGGTGGGAATCGCCCAGCCGCGCAGGGCATCCGACCCCGAATTAAGGTTTATCAGAGTGAAGATGATGGCGGGAACGATAACCCCGCCGACCGCGGCCGCGACCGGGACGATGGCCCGGTTGACGCTTCGCAGGTCGCCAGCGACGAATTCACGTTTGAGTTCGAGCCCGGCCAGAAAGAAAAATATGGCGAGCAGCCCGTCGGCGGCCCACGTGCCGAGGCTGAGATTCAGGTGCAGCGGCTCAAATCCGATTTTGAAGTCGCGGGCAGCGTAGTACGCGTCGGCGAGTGGCGTGTTGGCCATGATGAGCGCGCCGACCGTAGCCACGAGCAGAATGGCTCCGCCAACGGTCTCCTTGCGCAGGATCGCCGAGATACGAACGAATTCGAGGTAGCGGCCCCGGCGAAAGACGGGCTCGGTCGGCGTGCGCGGGGTCGTGGGCAAGCGTGCAGGTTGGGTCACAAGGGTCCTCTGGTTCTGGAGCGCGACTTTTGAAGGCGCAGCGAAATTGTGCCGACCAGACTTCCCGGCTCACCAATACCCAGAATACACGACCCGTCTGAATGGGTACCGGTGCGGGGCCGCAGCCTACGATTGTGGGTGACCAGTCGTTTGTGATTGAGGAGCACTGTGACAAACCCCCTATTCTCGAATCAGCCTTCCGCCGAGTCTCGTGTTGCTGTACCGACGGCATCCGCTACCTCGCTTGACACCCTCATCGCGACGGTTGCCAGGCTGCGTGCGCCCGGCGGATGCCCGTGGGACGCCGACCAGACGCACGAGTCACTGGTGCGGCACCTGGTCGAGGAGACGCACGAATTGATCGAGGCGATCGAAGAAGGCAGCCGCGATGATCTGCTCGAAGAGCTCGGCGACGTGCTGTACCAGGTGTTGTTCCACGCGGATCTGGCCGCGCACACGCCCGGGGAGAACTTCGACATTCAGGATGTCGCCGCTCGCCTCACCGAGAAGATGGTCGGACGGCACCCGCACGTGTTCGGTGATGCCACCCTCGACACCGCGGCGGACGTTTCGGCCGCCTGGGACGGTTTCAAAGCGCAGGAGAAACCGGGGCGCACGAGCGTACTCGACGGCATCCCGGCGGGCATGCCTGCCCTCGCGCTCGCCGACAAGGTGTTGGGGCGGGCCGAGAAGATCGGCCTGCTCGAAGCCGATGCCGGCTTCCCGCTTCCGATCGAATCCGAAGTCGACCTCGGGCCGCTGCTACTGGCAATCGTGGCGTCGGCCAGAGCGCAGGGCCTCGACGCGGAACGTGCACTTCGGTCCGCCGTGCGCGACCTGCAGGGGGAGATCCGCGCAGCGGAAGCCCCCGCGGCACCCGATGACGACGACTTCGACGCCGGGGTGATCGCCTTCCCCGCCTAGCGGGAGACAGCCTTACGCGATGCGGCTTCCGGCGGGGAGGTGTAGCGCGGGGGTTCGGGTGCGACGCCAGGCCCAAGTTAGAGTGCCGGCGCCAAGCAGCAGGTGCATGGTCAGGCCAATGAACCAGCTCGGCACGGCGCCGTCGTAGGTCTCCTGCGGCGTCGGTCCCAGCCCGTAAGCCTGGCCGGAATATCCCTCGGCGGCCTCGTCGCACCAGTTGTTTTCCTCGTACAGCTTTGGCGGGGCCTGCGCGCTGCGCACTCCCACAGCGATCTGTCCGAACAGGTCGGTCGGGTGGCCGCCGTCGTCGAAGCTGCCGGGCGCGGCATCCGCTACCACCACGTAGGGGTTGGCGGCGAGAATCCACCAGAAGTAGTCGAAGCGCGGCACGTTGTGGGTCGAGGTCTGCGCCGTGGAGCAGACAATGTTCGACTGTTTGCCGGTCTGTTCGTCGTAGGTCGACGACACGACTTGATAGTTCACGCTGGTCGCCTGCTGTTGGGTCGCCGTGCCGAGCAGTGCGAAGGCGATGAGCGTGCCGAGACTGAGCGCCGCGACCACGAGATAGGTCAGCACGATCGAGAACAGTGGTCGGGTCAGGATGCCCGACAGGCCCACTCCGACCGCCGCGATGACGCCGAGCTCGGCGGCGAGCACGAGCACCGACACCGCGATCGTGGCGAGCGAGACCTCGCCGAGCACGACCGCGAATATGAGGAATGGCAGGGCCGCAGCGAGGAAAGCGAGCGCTGTGATCCACGCGGCCAGAAATTTGCCGAGTACGATCTGGCCGGTGCTGATCAGCGTGACCTGGGTGGTGGCGAGGGTGCCAGCATCCCGGTCGCCGTTGACGGAATTGCCCGACAGCGCCGGCGAGACCAGGGTGCCGAGCAGCAGCACGAAGAAGATGATCGTCGAGAACACGCCGCCGCCGCCAGACAGCCATGCCGAAGTGGCCAGCCAGAGCAGAAACGTGACGATGCCCACGAGCAGCATGAAGACGCCGAGCAGCACGTACCACGAGACGCCGCGTACCCGCTGGCGCAGTTCGAGGGTGACGATCAGCCAGAGTCCGGCGAGGAACACCCGTGAATCGGTCATTTCATCTCCTCCGCGTCGGGGCCGGTCGACCGTGTGAGATCGAGAAAGGTGTGTTCGAGGTTGCCGACGGCCGGACCGAAGTCGCACACCGGCACCCCGCTGAGCACGAGATTGTGCAGCAGGGCGGCGGCGGAAGCTTCGTTCTCGACCTGCACCAGGGTGCCGAGCTGGTCCACTCCAAGAATTTGCACGAGTGCGCCGACCACTCCGGGGGTCGCTAGCGCGCGTTCCAGTGCTGGCGCATCCAGGGAGCGGATGCGCCAGGCCCTGGCGCTCGCGCCTGCCGCGGCCACCTGCTCCGGGCTGGCGGTGCGGCCGTCTGCGAGGTACACCGCGGCATCCGCCATTTCGTCTAGCTCGGCGAGCACGTGGCTGGACACCAAAATGGCGCTACCCTCGCCGGCCAGTCGACGCAGGAGGTGACGCAGCGAGGTTCGGGCGGCGGGGTCGAGGCCGGAGGCCGGTTCGTCGAGCAGGAGCACGCCGGGGGAGTGAACCAGCGCCCGGGCCAGGCTCAGACGCTGTTTCTGGCCGCGCGACAGCACCCGAGACGGCCGGTCGGCGAAGTCGCCAAGATCGGTCAGCGCGATCAATTCGTCGGCGCGAACGGCGGCCTGCTCGCGGGTCATGCGGTACAGGCGCCCGGTGGTCTGCAGCGCCGCGCGGGCGCTCAGGCTCGGCCAGGAACCGAGGGTGTCGGGCATCCAACCCATGATCGCGCGCACCCGTTCCGGCTCGGTGACCGGGTCGTGACCGTTGATGCGGATGGTGCCAGTGTCGGGGGTGAGTAGCGTGGCGAGCATGAGCAGCAGCGTCGTTTTGCCGGAGCCGTTCGGTCCGATCAGGGCCGTGACCGATCCGGCCGGAACGGTCAAGGTGGCGTTCAGCAACGCCGAGACAGCGCCGAACGACCGGCTGACCCCGGTCACCGCGATGCCGCTTGGTACGATCGCGTGGCCCGCGCCCGCCGCGTCGAAAACTGTCGTCACCGACATAGAAACACCCCCGTTTGTTTTCTCGAGTCTACGGCGCTCTCCCGTTCGGGGCAGAGCGGTGAATCTCACCCACCGCCCCTGAGAGACCACCGCCCCTGAGAGACCACCACACCTGCAAGACTGGCCCCATGGCTATTGCAGTGACCCCGCCGCGCGGAATGCGCGATTTTCTTCCCGCCGACAAGGCCGTGCGGGAGCGTTCCCTCGGCATCATCCGCGAGAGTTTTCGGGCGCACGGCTTCGACGAGATCGAAACCCCGGTCATGGAAGACTCCATTCGCCTGCACTCCGGCCTCGGCGGCGACAATGAGAAGCTTGCTTTTGCGGTACTCAAGCGCGGCCTCAGCGCAGCGGATGTCGCGGCGGCGGCCGCGCAGGACGACCTGCTGTCCCTCGCCGACCTCGGCCTGCGGTTCGATCTGACGGTTCCGCTGGCACGGTTTTATGCCACCCACCGCGCCGCGCTGCCGAGCGTCTTCCGGTCGATTCAGATCGCACCGGTCTGGCGGGCCGAACGTCCGCAGAAGGGACGCTTCCGCCAGTTCATGCAGTGCGACATCGACATCATCGGCGAGGCCGGCCCGCTCGCCGAGATCGAGCTGATCACCGCTACGGCCGCGGCGCTCGACAAGCTCGGCCTGACGGGCTGTTCCATTCGCATTAACGACCGGCGCATCCTGACCACCCTGCTCGCCCACTGGGGTGTCGCCGCTGAACTGACGGAGCGGGCGCTGATCGTGATCGACAAACTTGACAAGATCGGTGTCGACGGCGTCGCGACCGAACTCGGCACGCTCGGCATCGACGCCCCCGACCTGGCCACGCTGCTCACCGAGCTCGGTACCGGCGGCTGGGCGCTTGGCGCTGATGCTCCGGGCGGCAGCGTGCCGGACTGGCTCGATCCGGTGGCCTTCGGCGACCTCGAAGCCCTGCGCGCCGCCCTGCCCGGCGTGGAACTCTGGTTCGACCCTACGCTGGTGCGCGGCATGGGTTACTACACCGGCACCATCTTCGAGATCTCCCATCCAGATCTGGCCTATTCCCTCGGCGGTGGCGGTCGGTATGACGGCATGATCGGCCGGTTCCTCGGCACTGACGTGCCCGCCTGCGGATTCTCGATCGGTTTTGAACGCATTGTCGACCTGCTGCAAGCGGACGCCGCATCCGCTCTTAACGCCGTCGTGTTGGTACACGAGAAGGACGCCGATCCAGCTCGCCTGGTTGCCCTCAAGCGCGACCTCGTCGAGGAAGGCCTGCGCGTGCGCCTGGAACGACGTACCAAGAACCTCAAGGCCCTGCTCGACCGAGCCGGCGAGGCCGGCTATGGCCGCTTTGCGTTCGTGACGAACGACACGAACACGGCCGCCGATCTCGACTTCAAACCGCTCGGCGCCTGAGCCTGGGCAGGTTCAGCGGATCGGCCGACGGGTTTGGTTAGACTGGATTCGCCCGGACCACCGGCACACCCCACTTTTATCCCGACCCATACCCCGGCGTCTGCAGAGACGTTCACCCCGACAAATCAGGAGACAGTTGTGGCCCTAATTGAGGCAGTAGACGCACGCGAAATTCTCGACTCCCGCGGCAACCCGACCATTGAGGTCGAGGTTTTGCTCGGCGACGGAACCGTCAGCCGTGCCGCTGTGCCGTCCGGCGCGTCCACCGGTGTGTTCGAGGCCTACGAGCTGCGCGACGGCGACAAGGCCCGTTACCAGGGCAAGGGTGTGCTCAAAGCCGTCGAAGCGGTCATCGACGACCTCGGCCCCGCGGTCGAAGACATCGACGCGACCGATCAGCGCATCGTCGACCTCGTACTGATCGAAGCCGACGGCACCGACAACAAGGAGCGTCTCGGCGCCAACGCCATCCTCGGTGTGAGCCTCGCCGTAGCCAAGGCCGCCGCGAGCTCGGCCGGTCTGCCACTCTTCCGCTACCTCGGCGGTCCGAACGCGCACACCCTGCCGGTGCCCCTGATGAACATCATCAACGGCGGCTCGCACGCCGACAACGATGTCGACATCCAGGAATTCATGATCGTTCCTCTCGGTGCAGAGTCGTTCAGCGAGGCCCTGCGTTGGGGCGTCGAGACCTACCACTCGCTCAAGGCGCTTCTGCAGTCCAAGGGCCTGTCCACCGGCCTCGGCGATGAGGGCGGCTTCGCCCCCAACCTGCCGAGCAACCGGGCTGCGCTCGACCTCATCGTCGAAGCCATCGAAAACGCCGGCTACGTTCCCGGCAAGGACATCGCCCTCGCCCTTGACGTTGCGGCGAGCGAATTCTTCAAGGACGGCAGCTACAACTTCGAGGGCAAGAAGCTTTCGGCCGCAGAGATGAGCGCCTACTACGCCGAACTCGTCACCGACTACCCGCTCGTCTCGCTCGAGGACCCGCTCGAAGAAGACGACTGGGACGGCTACGTGCACCTCACCGCTGAGCTCGGAGACAAGGTGCAAATCGTCGGAGACGACCTGTTCGTGACCAACCCCGTGCGCCTGGCCAAGGGCCTTGAGCTTAAGGCCGCGAACTCTATCCTGGTCAAGGTGAACCAGATCGGTACTTTGACCGAGACGATGGATGCCGTATCCCTCGCCCAGCGCGCTGGCTACACCGCCATCATCTCGCACCGCTCAGGCGAAACCGAAGATACCTTCATCGCCGACCTCGCCGTCGCGACCGATGCCGGCCAGATCAAGACCGGTGCGCCGGCACGCAGCGAGCGTGTCGCCAAGTACAACCAGCTGCTGCGCATCGAAGAAGAACTCGGCGAGGGCGCGGTCTACGCCGGCCGGGCCGCGTTCCCCCGCTTCAGCGCCTAACCGCGCCGTACCAGCTCCAGGGCTCCCGACCACCGAAATTTAGGCTGGTCGGGAGCCTCCAGCTACACTCGGTAGCATTTTTTAAAGTACGTCCACCACACGGAAGGGAGTTGCCATGAACCAAAAACGACCAGTTCAGCGGCAACCCGCGCTCTCGCAAACCGAGACGCCAGCTGGTGGCTGGCTGCGCAGCATCCGCTTCTCGGGATTTTCCCTCGTGATGATGGTCGTGCTGGTGCTCGCGGTCGTGGTGCTCGCGCCGAGCCTGCGCACGTATGCCGAGCAGCGGCAGCAGATCAGCCAACTCAGCGCCACCGTCGCCGACCAAAAAGCGGAGGTTGACCGGCTCACCAGCCAGAGGGAACGCTGGAACGATCGTACCTACGTCACGACGCAGGCACGCGAACGACTCTCCTACGTGCTGCCGGGTGATATCAGCTTTCTCGTCATCAACGATCTGCCCGTCGTCGCCCCGCTTGAAGCGGAGGCGAGCCCGGTCAGCACCAATATTCAAAGCACCACAATTGATTGGCTGGGTTCCTTGTTCGCCTCCACCATGACCGCCGGCCTGGCTCCGCAGGCGGCTGCGCCCGCCAACCCGGAAACCGTGGTTCCGTGACCCGGCCGCCGTTCGACCCGTTCACTCCGGCCGATATCGACCTCGTCTCGGCCCAGCTCGGGCGCCCGGCCCGCAACGTCGTCGGCATCGCTGCCCGGTGCGTCTGCGGTGCACCGACCGTGGTCGCGACCGCGCCGCGCCTCGCCGACGGCACCCCGTTTCCCACCCTGTACTACCTCTGCCACCCGGCCGCGACAGCAGCGATCTCCTCGCTCGAGGCCACCCAGGTCATGAACGAGTACAACGACCTGCTTGCCGCCGATGACAACGTGCGCTCCGCCTACGAGCGCGCGCACGCGAGTTTTCTATTCGATCGGGACCAGCTCGGTAGTGTGCCGGAGATCGCCGGAATCTCCTCCGGCGGCATGCCGAGCCGGGTCAAATGTTTGCACGCCCTTGCCGCCCACTCCCTGGCTGCCGGTCCCGGCGTGAACCCGATCGGCGATCTCGCGCTCGAGCGCGCGACCTGGTCGCCCACGGTCTGCGTTTGCCTGGACTATTTTGCCGAGGCCTCTGCCGGTGAATCCAGGTCGGCCCCGGCGTGACTGTGACCACCCGTCGGCTGGGCACGATCGTCGGTCTCGTGCTCGCCAGCGCCCTGTTTGGCGGCACCGTGGCCGGTTCCGTCGTGTTCGACGCACCGGCCGCGCACGCCGACCAGATTCGTGACCTGCAATACTGGCTCACCGACTACGGGTTCACTGAAGCCTGGAATACGACCAGGGGCGCTGGCGTCACGGTCGCCGTGATCGATTCGGGGGTCGACGGCAGCGTTGCCGAGCTGAACGGGGCGGTGACCGGGGGAACGGATGTTTCCGGCCTCGGCTCTCCCAACGGCCAGACTCCGGTCGCCGGCGATGACGATGAGGGCGAACACGGAACCCTCGTGGCCTCACTGCTAGCGGGTCGTGGAACCGGTGATGGCACCGGTCTCGTCGGAGTGGCCCCTGAGGCGTCCATCCTGGCCGTCTCGGTCGGGTTTGGCAGCACCCGATCCACCGTGAGCAACGATGACCAGATCGCGCAGGGCATCCGCTGGGCTGTCGACAATGGTGCCGACGTCATCAACATGTCTCTGACCCGCAATACGTTGTACTGGCCGGAGAGCTGGGACGACGCTTTTCTCTACGCCTTCGAAAACGATGTCGTCGTTGTGGCCGCGGCCGGCAACCGGGGGAGCGGCACCACCGAGGTCGGCGCTCCCGCGACGATCCCCGGGGTGCTGGCGGTCGGTGGGGTGGATCGCAATAAGACAGCGAGCTTTGACGCCTCATCACAGGGCATCACGATTGCCGTGTCGGCACCGAGCGAGAAACTGGTCGGCGTCATGCCCGATTCGACCTATGTGCAGTGGGACGGTACCAGCGCGGCTGCACCGATTGTGTCGGGGCTGGTGGCTTTGGTGCGGGCGGCCTACCCCGACCTGGATGCGGCTGGCGTCATGAATCGGGTTATCTCAACCGCGAACGCGAACGGGCAGTCGGTGCCCAGCCCGATCTACGGCAACGGCCTGATCGATGCCGCCGCCGCCGTGACCCGTTATGTCGCGCCGGCCACGGGCGCCACCCCCACCGAGCTGTTGACGGAGTGGATCACGCTGCATCGTCGCGCCGAGATCGAGGTCGTACCCACCGAGGTGCCCGTCGCCGAAGCGCCGGCTGCCGCCGACAAAGACCCGGTTTTGCCAGCCCAGAACCCGCTCACCGCGTGGCTCCCGAACCAACTGACCTTAACCTATATCAGCCTTCCGCTCGCTGTACTCGTTGGGTTTGGTATCCTAGTAATGCTGTTCGGCATTGGGGCCACTCGGCATATCAAGCGAATTCGGCGCAACCCCAAAGATTTCGCACAATCATAATCATGTAGGAGGCTTTCTCATCGTGCCCAAAATTCTCATTGTTGGTGGCGGCTACGCCGGTTTTTACACGGCGTGGAAGCTCGAGAAGTGGCTGCGATCCGGCGAAGCCGAGGTCACCATTGTTGACCCGCTGCCATATATGACGTACCAGCCGTTCCTGCCGGAGGTCGCGGCCGGGTCCATCGAACCGCGCCACGCGGTCGTGTCGCACCGGCGTCACCTCAAGAAGACCAACGTCGTCTCGGCCAAGGTCACGCACGTGAACCATGCCGAGAAGACCGCCACGATCGCGCCGCCGACCGGCGAGCCGTACGAGTTCAAGTACGACATCGTCGTGGTCACCGCCGGTGCCGTGTCGCGCACGTTCCCCATCCCGGGCGTCGCCGACCAGGCCATCGGCCTCAAGACCATCGAAGAGGCCGTCGCCATCCGCGACCGCGTGCTCACCAACTTCGACAAGGCCGCCGCCCTGCCGGCCGGCCCCGAGCGCGAACGTCTGCTGACCTTCGTCGTGGTCGGTGGCGGGTTCGCCGGCATCGAGGTCTTCGCCGAGCTGCGCTCCTTCGCGACCTCGCTGCTCACCCTGTACCCGGAGATCAGCTTCGAAGAGACCAACTTTCACCTCATTGAAGCCATGGGCCGCATCATGCCAGAGGTGTCGCTCAAGACGAGCCTGTGGGTCATTGACAATCTGGCCGGTCGCGGTGCCCAGATTCATCTCGACACCCAGCTGACCAGCGCTGTCGACGGCAAGATCGAACTCTCCTCCGGCGAGACTTTCGAAACCGACCTCATCGTCTGGACGGCCGGCGTCATGGCCAACCCGACGATCGTGCGCCACACCGACCTTCCCATCGAAGAGCGTGGTCGTCTGCAGGTTCGCGCCGACCTTCGCGTCGGAACCGAAGACGACATCATCGCCGACGCCTGGGGCGCCGGCGACGTGAGCTGCGTTCCCGACCTGAGCGGCGGCGGCGTTGGCGGCAACTGCGTGCCCAACGCGCAGCACGCTGTGCGCCAGGGCAAGCTGCTCGCCAAGAACCTCGTCGCCGTACTGCGCGGCGAAGAGCCGGTGCAGTACCTGCACAAGAACTTGGGCGCTGTCGCCGGCCTCGGCATTGGAGTCGGCGTGTTCCAGAGCGGCAACCTGGCCATCACCGGCATGCCGGCGTGGTTCGCCCACCGCGGCTACCACGGCCTGGCCATGCCGAGCTGGGAGCGCAAGCTTCGCGTCGTCTGGGGCTGGGTCAATAACGTGGTCCTCGGCCGCGATGTCGTCTCGCTCAGCGCCACCGAGAACCCGCGCGCCGTGTTCGAAGAGTTCGCGTCGCGTCCGAAGCCGCCGGCACCGGCCGCAGCAGCTCCCGCAGCCAAGGCGCCGACGGCCCCGCGTGCGCCCCGTGCGCCGCGCAAACCCACCGTCAAGGCTGCCGCAGCGGATGTCGCTGCTGGCGCCACGAAGGCTCCCGCGTCAAAGCCCGCCGCCAAGGCACCGGTCGCCGAGAGGGCTGCCGCCGAGGCATCCGCTTCCAAGTAGGTTCCTGGTAGGTGTTGCCGGGCAATCTCGTCGCCCGGCAGCACCTACGCTGTAATTGCCCGTCTTCGGGTACGCCCCCATAGCCCAATTGGCAGAGGCAGACGACTTAAAATCGTCACAGTCTGGGTTCAAGTCCCAGTGGGGGCACCACGAATATTTCTATTTTGATCTGGGCTTTAACTTGGTAATAGGTGCCTCAGGCGCCCCGAATGCCCACATTTTGCCCACATTTGAAATCATTCGGGCCTGATCGAGGGCCACTGCAACGCTGTTCAGGTCGTCGTCGAAGAGGTTGGCGTACACGTCGAGGGTCATGGCGGCCGAGGCGTGGCCGAGCATCCGCTGCAGCGCCATTCTGGTCAATGAGGGGTTGAAGGCCCGCGGCGAAGGCGAACACGCCGTTCTGCTTGAAGTGGCCATCGCTCAACTCGAACCACCACGTCAGGTTGAAATTCGTTGCGCGATCCGTTCGCTGGTATCGGCAAACCCGAGGCCTGTGCTCCTTCGGGGCCTAGGCCGTGACCGCGCACCGCGGGGTCGACGAAGACATCATAAAGCCAGGCAAACGCGACACTGTCGGTGATGACGCGCGCGTAGGCGACCTGCCAGCTGAACACGCTGTCATAGACGCCGAAATGGCGCGAGCCCTCCATCGCTGCGTCCAGCCGTGAGCGTGATCGCCCGGGCGCCCAGTAGGTCTGCTCGCTGATCCAACGGTGCACCTGGTCACGGTTGATCTCGGCAACGTCGGATGAGAACCGATAATTTGCATTCATCGTCTCCTCTAATCGTGTTGACACGGTTGGTGCTGAGTTCGGTGGCCTTGACCGATGCCTACCCCGAGTGAGCGAGGCTTTTGCGTTTGTCGGCTGCAGTCAGTGAGTTCGGTGCTTTCTGCTGGCTGGAAACTTCAGCTCACGATTTTTGAATCCAGCTCGTCAGTTTGATTGCGTTGGGATTCACGGTTGAGAGGCTTGACGTCATTTCTGGCGTGATAATGCGCACCAGCGCGTATGCAGAGAATTGGCCAGCCGGGTGCATGAACTTCCCGAAGGAGAGAAGACCATCTGCGAAATCATATTCTTCAAAGAACTCATCAATGAGTCTGAGATCGTGCGGTGTCCAATCGACTTCCACAACAGCTAGCGCATGACCCAGAATTGGCTTCAGCGCGTGCTCGACTGGCGCGGAATCTGTTGCGCAGGCTATGCCAATCCATCCATCTGTCATGTTGTACGCGCAGTAGAAGAGTAATGAGTCGTCGCTCAGCTCTTGGGTGATGCCCAGAACGGTGGAGGCGAGAACTTCGTTTCTGGCAAGCCGGCCCGCGGGCACAATATCCGGATCAATCCCATCACCGAGCCGGTCGGGCATGGAGATCGGAGCGACGAGATCCACGACGCGGGCATTCCGGATCGACTCTCCCGCCCAAAACCCTTGAACGGTAACCACACCCTCCATGGCCGAGTCCGATGGGAGATCAGTAGCTACGCTGATGCCTCCAGCGCCCCGGATGACCTGGTCGTAGAGCCCGTAGGCAACCGCATCAAGTCGCGTGATTCCACCATCGCTGACCAGCCGCCCAGTGGCAAACACCCCATCGTCGACGGAAACCGTTTGATTCTTCTTTGTGGTCGTTGGCTCATTTTTCATCTTGTCCCCCCAGAATCGAATTCGTAATGCTTGACTGCGCTGTGGCCAACTGGTGACGCTTATTCTGCACGCGAGCCGGGCCAACCGCAAGAAGTCGACGCTTAAGCCGCCGCCGTTTTGGTCGCGAAGCCGCCAAGCACTGCTGCAAACCTCGCCCGCCCAGAGTCGCAGTTGCTCGCGGCCATTCTGGTTGAAGGTCCGCGGCGAGGGTGCGCATGCCTTAGGGCTCGAGGTTGCGATCGCTCAACTCGAACCTCCTCCTCGGTGTGATCTAGGCTATGCCTATGATCGGGCAACGTAGAGGATCAGGCATATTTCTCCTTGTGCTGACCGTGCTGCTTGCGGGTTGCTTAGCTGAGGGCTCAAGCGCGCAGAGTTCCCGTGCTCGGCACCTTCTTGGTGAGGTAGTCAAGTCGGTGGCGGGGGACCGGCCCGATGACATCAACGGTTTTGCGCGGTCCGTTGTATCGTCTATCGACGGCGACAGGTCTGCGCGCGGTCTGGTGCACCTGGTCGGAATCGAAGAGAAGGAGCCCGCGTCGCTGAGCGAGCCGTTCGGCGTCCTGACGTTTCGAGTTCAGCTGGCAGGTGGCGAAACTGGAGTGCAGGGTGAGGGGCCGTTCGACGCCTGCTTTGCGGTCGAATTCGACTACTACGGGGTAAGTGACCAGCGAATATGGGAGAGCTCCGACTATCTTCGCGAAGAGTCGTGTTCCGCGAGTGTCTCTCCTGTCACCCCGCCGATTGACACGAGCATCCACTTTGTTGTGGCCGACAACGCAGAGGCTGCGGCCACAGAGGTTCTTTCCGACGAGACCTCGCGCTTCAAACCGGACGGCAGTGATATCACGGCGCGAATCTTGGGCCTTCTCGACGCACCTGTTGGCGAATTTCAGCAGGTTGCCCCGCCGACCGTGATCGTCGACAAGGGAAACGTCGGCGTGGCGATGGGGTCCACGCCGGATGATTGCGTGCTCGTCTCCCGGATCGACGGCATTGTTTCACGAGTGATGCCGGCCCCCATCTTGCTGGAGCGGGGAGAACTCGGCTGCCAGCCCGGTACAGCGCTCCAGGACCCCGCGCAGCTTCGATCGCCACATTGATCCCGGCCCACACCTTGGGGACACGTTGCTGGTGGCCGTGTCAGCCGATTCGCGCGGCCAAAGCCAGGTCCTGAACGGTGACACCGACGTGGTCAAACCGAAGGATTCGAGGCATGGGCAGAGCCTCCAAGAATTGGTTCGACACGGCTACGACGGAGCCTACGACGAATCCAACACGATTAGCACTGTCGCGACCGGTGCGCCATGATCGAGGTAGGGGCATTGTCGTGAGCGTGCCCGTTTCTGCGGGTATCTCTTCGCCGTGATCTTTGGGGATGACATGGAAGTTTCACAAGCCCAGGCCGACGTGCGCCGCATCTACCGCGCGGGATTTCCTGGACCGTTGGTTTCCGCTATCGTATGGGCCGCGGCCAGCGCAGTGTTCACGTGGGGGTCGGTGCCTGCGGGCATGGCTACGCTGTTCTTCGGCGGCATGTTGATCTTCCCGCTGAGCACCCTTCTCATGAAGCTCCTGGGCGGCCCGACCGCCTTGCCGAAGGGGCATCCGTCAGCTGCTCTGGCCCTGCAGTGCGCGTTTACCGTGCCCCTCGGGCTGCTCCCCGCCATCGCGCTCGGCAGCTACGAGCCCGTTCTCTTCTTTCCCGCGGCGCTCATAGTCGTTGGAGCGCATTACCTCGTCTTCATCTCGCTCTACGGCATGCGCATATTCGCCGTTCTGGCCGGGACGCTGATGCTGATCGGAGTGAGTGCACTCTTTTTTGCGCCAGAACTCGGAGGCATCAGCGGCTGGCTGGGCGCCGGAGTTTTTCTGCTCTTCGCGGTGCTCTTGTTTCGTGCGCAGGACGAGACCCAGTCGGTTTGACCTCATACTCGAGGCCGGTTCCTCTTCGGTAAGCACGTCATCCTGACCTCGACGGACCGGCGCCGAGAGTCGACGATGACGATCAGGCCGTGCCCGCGGCGCGAGCGACTGTCTTGTCTGCATTGCTACTCATCGAACGGATGCCTGTGTGCTGTGAGTGTCGTCAGGTAGATTCGGCCCATGACGAAACCACACGGCGTCGGCCCCTACGTGAAAGTGACGCAACGCAGTTGGCCCGAGTGGGTTGCCCTGATCGACGCGATGGGCGGAAGGCAACTTGCCCATCCCGACATCGTGCCACTGGTGCAGGATGCAATCGCGCATCTGGAGCTGAAGAATCACGGCTGGTGGGCGCAGGGCATCACGATCGCCTACGAGCAGCACATCGGGCGCCGCATCCCGGGGCAGCAGGGGGACGGCACCTTTGCCGCCAGTGCCAGTAAGTCAGTATCAGGCTCGATGGACGCGGCAATTGCCGCGTGGATAGCCGTGGTCGACGGGCGCACCTCGTTCAACGGGCTAAAGGTGACAGACAAGCCCAGCACTTCCGCCACCGCGAAGTGGCGTTATTGGCGTTGCCAATTGGAGGACGACTCACGGGTCAATGTCACGGTCAACGAAACGGCAGCCGGCAAGTGTCGCGTCGCAGTGCAACACAACCAACTAGTCTCGCCCGAGGCGGCGGTTGAGTGCAAGGCATATTGGAAGACTCAACTCGCACGACTGTGATCAAGGCAGCGCGGCCGGGTAAGGGCCTGGCGGCACGGATCGGCCTTTAAAGCATCCTGATCGCGTGCCCCCTCGTCTGCCCCGAACATCCCAAGCATCAGCTCAGGGCGTGGCTTGGAAAAGGCCGGCGGAGAAGCTGGCGGGGGCCAGCGGGCGGGGCCATCCGCGCTCCTAGAATGGTGCGGGATTGGGGTCGTCGGCAGTGGGGATATCGGCCTTGGGGGCGTCCAAGTTCGGCAATGTGGTGTCTGTGGTGTCTGTGGTGTCTGTGGTGGTGGGGTCGTTGTCGCTGGTGGCATTCCAGTCGGAGGTCCAGGGGTCGTTCAGGGGTGGTGGTGGGGCTGGTTTTGCTGGTGGTGGGTCGGTGTGTTGTCGTGGTGGGCTGATGCGGGTGGCGGGGTCGGTGGCGTAGTGTTTGCCGGTGGGGCTGGTCCAGTGCAGGGTGCCGTCGGGGGTGGCGATGGCTTTCCAGTCGCTGAAGTGCTTCAGGTTGTGGTGGGCGGGGGAGAGGAAGTGCAGGTTGGTGGCGGTGGTGGGGCCGCCGAATTGTTTGTCGATGGTGTGGTCGAGGTCGCTGTGGCCGGCGGAGCGGTTGCAGCCGGGGAACCGGCAGGTTCCATCGCGCAGCCGCAGGTACTTCTTCAGGCTGGCCGGTACCCGGAAGGGTTCTTGGCTGACGTCGAGCACGATGCCGGTGTGGGGGTGGGTGAGGATGCGCAGGAAACTCGTTGCGGTGCCGGCGAGGCGGCGGGCGGTTTTCGGGTCGATCGGGCCGTAGCCTTCGAGGTCGCCGGGTTGTTCGCTTCGTCCCATCAGCGTGAGCACCGGCACGGTGATATTGACGTTGGCGGTCAGGCCGGCGCCGAGGCCGCTGCCGGTGACGCCCTGCTGGAGGAGGTCGACGGCGACATCGGCGCGCAGCTGGCTGAGGGTGCGCTCTTCGTCGGGGCCTTGCAGGCTGAGGGCGGCGTCGGTGACGCGGGTGTAGACCGCCTGAAGGTCCTCACCGGCGGCGCGCAGCCAGAGGGTGGCCATGCCGTCCTTGTCGGGGAAGAACTGCACTCGGCGATCAGCCAGGCACCGGGCGCGACGCAGGGTGATGCTGTCGGGGTGGAAGCGTTCGCGTAGTTTGCGGGCCTTACCGTCGAACTGGGTGGGGGTGAGCCTGCGGGCGTGCGGGAGGAGCACCGCTTCCAGTTCGGCGCGAGCGGGCTGCGGCACGGAGCCGAGCTGGTCGAGCAGCCGGCGGGCATGGCGGAGGGAGATCTCGCCGCTGCGGAGCGCGGTGAGAGTATCGGGCCGCTCGACCACCAGTTGCCGGCTCTCCTGGAGCAGGCCGGAGGCGGTGCCGGAGGGGATGCGCAGCGCGCACGCCATCTCCGCGACCAGGCCCTGCTGCGCGGCGAAGGTCGCATCCCAGTCATGTTCGTGGCCCGGCCCGGACAGGGGCCGGCCGGTTTCGGCGGTGTTGGTGGTGTAGTCCCACGCCTCGGTAAGGACGTCGGCTTTGCCGGCTTGGGCCCAGGCGATGATCTTCTCGAGGTAGAGCACCCGGTCCACGAACTGCGCCTGATGCCGCTGGAACGGACTCAGCGACTCGGCCGGGCCGCCGTCGGCCGGGTCGGGGTGCTCGGCCGGGTCGGGGTGCTCGTCCGGGCGAAAATCGGCCGAGAGAAAATCGGCCGGGCGGAAATCGTCCGGGCGGAAATCGTCCGGAAGGAAATTGGCCGCGAGGTACTCGGTGTAGAGGAACTCCTCGCGGAGGTCCTGGTCGAACAGGTGCTCGGGCGGCACCGCGGCGAACACCTCGGTCAGGTCCAGGCCAGCCGGGATGGGCGGGCCGTCAGCGAGCCGGGGGTTCTGCGCCGCCGCCGCTTTGGCAGCAGCGGCATCGGAAGCTTCTTCGGCCTCCCAGACCACCCGGCATTCCTCCCGGAACGCAGCCTTCCAGGCTCGGTCTTCATCGGACGACCAGTACGCATAGTCGCTGTCGGGCAGCCCCGCCAAGAAGCGCTCAATCACGCCCTGCTCGTGGGGGGTGTCGCCGCTCTGGCTCATAGAACAAGTGTACCAAGCTCAACCCGCAAAGTCGAGGGATTCTCACATGTGCTGGGATTTCTGACCGAAGCTGCATTCGCACTGGAGGTCGGGTTTTCGAGACCGGTCCGTGCGACCCCGAACTAATAGCGATCGGGGATAGCGGCCACCGCGTCGATCTCGACCAGCGCGCCTGCCCGCGCCGGTGTGACGGCGAGCACCGTGACGGTGGTTCGGCGATCTCCCCAAACTGCAGCGGTCGCGGCATAGGCCTCGCCGGGGTCGATGCCAATCGCGAGGTAGATCGTCAGTTTCACCACGTACTCGGGGCCGGTCCCAGCTTCGGCGAGGACGGCGAGCACATTGCGCAGTGCCTGCTCGGTCTGCGCGCCGAGCCCCTCAAGAAGCGCGCCCGTGCTGTCGGAACCGTTTTGCCCGCCAACGTACAGCGTCGGCCCCGCCGGAGCGATCATGCCCTGCGCGAAGGCGTGGCTGCGAAAAAGCTCGGGCGGGTCGATCGGTGTGGGAAGCGAGGTCATGGTGCGCGCAGGCCGTAGGTGAGCAGCGCGTTGCCCTTGCTCGTCATCAAGGAATTCTGCAACGCCAGCCGGGTCATCGGGTCGGTCGGTTCGAACAGGTGACGGCCTTCGCCCGCGATGACGGGGTGCGTCATCACGGTGAGGGAGTCGAGCAGGCCGGCGAAGAGAAGTTGACGCACCAGCGAAATGCCGCCAACCAGCGAGATTTCGCCGCCCTCGGTGTTCTTCAGGTCGGTCACGAATTCGTTCAGGTCGCCGGTGATCAGCGTGGAATTCCGCCAGGCCAGGTCGCCGGTGAGCGTGCGCGAGGCGACGAACTTCGGCACTGGATTGATGAAGGAGCCGAACGGATCGTCATTCTCGGCGCTGGGCCAATAGCCAGCCCACTGCTCGTAGCCGACCCTACCGAGCAGCACCGTGTCGACCCGGTTCATCATGGCGGTCATCTCGACGCCCAGCTCCTCGTCGAAGCTGTCGAATTGCCAGAGGTTCGGCGACTCCACCACGCCATCGAGGGACATGAACAGGCCGGCGGTCAGTTTTCGCATCAGAGTTCTCCCAAGTTCGGTGAAATGCTAGTACCGATCAGCGCAGTCGGTCGAGATAGCGCAGAATGACGCCCTCGCGCAGCGCCCACGGTGAGACCTCGAGTTCCGCAGCCCCGAACGCAGCCATAGCCGCTCCGAGCACAATACCTCCGGCGACGATCTGAAAGGTGCGGTCGGCGGTGATGCCCGGTAGGGCTGGGCGGGCTTCAGCGGGAATGCGGGCGAGACGGGGCACCCAGTCGTCGAGTTCGGTTCGGCCCAGCCGCAGTCGATCCGCGGCTCCGACGCCGTCTGACGTCGTGCCGGCCAGTCGCGCCAGGGAACGAATCGCCTTCGACGATCCGACAATGTGCTGCGGTGCCGGCAACTGGGCGAACGCGCCCACCGCATCGCGCAGAACGGATGCCGCATGCCCCCGCAGCGCAGACACCTCCTCCGGCAGCGGAGGATCGTGGTGCAGGAACCCGATCGTGCTGCGCCCAGCGCCGAGCGGCAGCGACAGAGCGACGTCGGGAAACTCACTGCCACCGGCCGCGATCTCCAAGGACCCGCCGCCGATGTCGAACAGCAGAATATTGCCGGCCGACCAGCCGTACCAACGTCGCACGGCCAGAAAAGTCAGCCGGGCTTCGTCTTCACCCGACAATACCTGCAGGGCGACACCGGTTTCTCGTTCGACACGGTCCAGCAACTCCGGGCCGTTGGTTGCGTCGCGCAGGGCTGAGGTGGCGAATGGCAGCAGTTCGTCGATATTGTGCCGCGTCGCGACATCCGCTGCGTGCTGCACGGCAGAGAGAACCTCCGCGACGCCCTCGTCATTGATGGCGCCCTCTGGCGTGATGTAGCGCATGAGACGCAGCACACTCTTGTCGGCGGCCATCGGCACGGGCGGAGCGCCTTCGTGCGCGTCGACGACCAACAGATGGACGGTATTGGAACCGACGTCGAGAACTCCTAGGCGCACATTGGTACGATACAGCCTGCGGCGGCCTAGCGTTGGCTCGGTGTTACGAACCGCTGCCACACCCACGCGCTGGCGCACAGCGCGGCGAAGGTTGCGGCGGCGATCCAGAGTGCCATCCCGGCACCCTCGCTCTGCCACTGTTCGACCACGGGGGCGAGCGCTGCGAACAGGATGCCGTAGGTGACGACGGTTAGACCGGTCCACAGCGTCGGCGACCAGGCCAGAATGCGTCGCCCACTGGTATGGCCGACGGGCACCAGAATCAGCACCGCCGAGCCGATCGCGGCGAGCACGATGGTGTTGCCCGTTTCCGCAGCGAGCGACGTGGCAAAATTGCTCGCACCGGGCAGCAGCGATCCGAGCGACCAGGCGAGCACGGCGATCGTGGCGAGAGCGCCCACCCGCACGGCGGCGAGTTGGCCGCGCTGCGCGGCCGTGGGCTGCTTGGGCTGGGCGCCGGCCTGGCCAGCGGCATCCGTTGTGGTGCTGAAAGTGACGCTGCCGAGCAGTCCGAACAGCAGGGCTGGGTGCACGTCGAACAACCGTGACGCGATCGCGGCGGCAGCAATGAGAAGCAGGTAGCGCGGCAGAAAAGTGACCGTTCCGCGCAGTCTCAGCACGCGCGAACTCCACCACAGCGGAACCAGAATGGCCACCGCGTTCACCAGAGCCAGCCCGATGATCACGGCGACGAGCAAGCGCAGGTAGGCGGGCTGATCCACGACCGGCCCGGAGAGCATGACGAACGTCGCCGCGGCCAGTAGCGCTGCGCCACCGCGCAACCAGCGATTGAGGCGCACCGTCGGGGCGACTTCGAACTCCTCGCGAACGCGATTCCGTCCGGCCAGGGACGGCATCTGGCGCAGAAGCCGGCCGCCGCGCGTGCGCGAAATGGTGCCAGCGAGCAGGCGCAGTGGTACCGCGATCAACAACAGGGCGCCGAGAGCGAGCAAACCGGCCTGCAACCAGGGAAACGGCGATCCGGTGCCGGTTGGGCCGATGGCCGCGGCGAACCGGGTCGGGTCATTCCACTGGCCGGGAAAAGCGGATGCCCCCGCCGCGTCGGGCTCCGCCGCTTCCGGATCCGGAGGGGCGGCACCCGGTCCCGGCGTCGGCGAAGGAGCGGCCGTCGGGCCGGGAACGGCCGCCGAACCATCCGGTGACGGCGAGGCCGCCGGGCTCGGGGTCGGCGTGACCGGTGGCGTTGTCGATGCGGACTCAGTAGGCGTCGGCGTCGTTTCGGCGACGTAGCTGATCGACCGGGGAGTGCTGCCCTGGCCGACGTTGCCGGCGACATCCTTTTGCACGGCGACGACCGAGTACGACCCGGCGGCCACTCCGCCGGCCGAGCAACTCCAGCTGCCGCCGGTCACCGGGGCGGAGCAGACCGAGTACGCACCCGCGAACACCGTCACCGTGGCGCCCGTTTCGCCGGTGCCGGTGTATTGAGTGCCGGCGACCGGCACTTGCGCACCGGCATTGGGAGCCGTCACGACCGGGGCATCCGGTGCGGTGAGGTCGAAAGCGATCGTGAGAGGCTCGCTCGCGTTCGACGACGACGGTTCACTGAACGACGACGTCTGGCTCGCCGATACGTCGCGGCTGCCATCGCTCAGGCCAGAGAACAGGCACGCCCAGGCGCCGGAAGCGTCGACGGTGCTGGTGCAGGTGTCATTGCTGGGCAACGTCGCGGTCACGATGGCCTGGGGGTGCCCGGTTCCGCGTACCCAGCCGTTGGATTCCGGCCCGGTCAGGCCGCCGAGTACAGTCGGGGCGCCGAGCACGGCCACGGCAATTTCGTCGCTCAAGCTCGGATCACCGGTCACGACCACGCGAAGGTTGATATTGGGCCCGTTTTGCAGGAAGACGTTGTCGCAACTCCACGACGTCGACGAATCGCCGACTATGCACAAAGGGTCTCCACCGCGCGGCGACAGCAACTGAATTTCCTGGTCGACAGCCTTCGAACCGGAGACGGTCGTGCGATTGCTGCCAATGAATTGTCCGTCGCGTGGGGTTTCGACCTGCGGGCTCGACGCGGGCGCGAGGGTGGTGTTCGGCACCGGATTCTCGGTCACCGACGTCGTCGACTCGGCCGTGGCCGGTGCCGGTGCGTCGTCGGCCTGGGCCGTCGGCACGACGGGCGCAGCGAGAGCCAGGGCGCAACCGAGCAGCAGGGCCGCGACCACCGCCACGCTGCGCGAACGTCGCGCGCGCGCCAAAATGTTCGATCCCTCGATTCGAGCCAAATCTGACACACGGCACCCCCTGCCCCAATTTGAGGGGCAGACAGCGCGAAAGTCAACCTTCCACGCCCGGAATCACGTAACAAACTATGGGAATTCTTCGAGGCGCCTCCACCCGCCCCCAAACGTGACACCCTTAACACGAAGCGGATGCCCCGCGTCGCCGCCGAAAAGAGTCGCACCCCGATGAATCCCACGCCCAGACCGTCCTCGACGCGCGCCGTCGCCGCCCGCGACTGGGAACACCGCGCCGGTGAGCTCGGTGATCGCCTGCCGACCGGGTTCGAGGTGGCCGTGGCCACCTCCGCTTTCCAAATCGAGGGGGCCGCCCGGGACGGCGGCCGCGGCGACAGCGTCTGGGACGCCTTCAGCCAGCAGTCCGGGCGCATCCGCGACGGCTCCAACGCCTCCGTCTCAGCCGACCATGTCAAGAACTACGCAGAGGACGCCGCGCTCCTGCACGACCTCGGTGTCGATTCCTATCGGTTCTCCTTCGGCTGGACCCGGCTGCAGCCGGACGGTCGTGGGGCCCTGCACCGTAACGGACTCGCGTTCTACGATCGTTTGCTCGACGCGCTGCTGGCCGACGGCATCCGTTCGACCGCCACGCTCTCGCACTGGGATACGCCGGTGGCCCTGCGCGGTGGCTGGCTGAACCGCGACACTGCCGGCCGCTTCGCCGACTATGCCCACGCGGTGGGGGAGGCCTTCGGCGACCGCATCGACGCCTGGATCACCCTGAACGAGCCGGCCACGGTCACCATGAATGGCTATGCCCTCGGCAGCCACGCGCCCGGCCGAACCCTGCTGTTTGACGCATTACCGAGCGCGCACCATCAGTTGCTCGGGCACGGACTCGCGGTGCAGGCGCTGCGCGCCGCCGACGTGCGGGGGCGTATCGGCCTCGTCAATTGCCACACCCCCGTGCAACCCGCGACCGATCGCGACCAGGACCGCTCCTATGCTGCGCTCTACGACCTGCTGGCGAACCGGCTGTTCGCCGACCCGGTGCTGCTCGGCCACTACCCCGACCCGCTCGAATCGTTCGCCGTGGAGCTCCGCAGCGTGCTCGAGACCGACCCCTCCGACCTGCGCACGATTCAGCAGCCGCTCGATTTCTACGGCCTGAGCTACACCCCGCCCGCCCGCATTGCTGCCGGTGCGACGCTGCGAAAAAACCCAGAGGGCCAGCCCATCCCCACTCCGTCGTGGCCGTTCCACTTCGAGCCGTTTCGCGAACATCCCACCACGTCCGCCGGCGCCGTCAACGCACCAGAATATGTGGCCGTGGCGCTGGCCGAACTGGCCGTGCGCTACCCCGATTTGCCCCCCGTCTACCTCTCATTGGCCGGCGGTGCCTTCGCCGACCATGCGGATGCCCGCCACGCCGTGCACGATCCCGCCCGCATCGACTACCTCGCCGAACATCTCATCGCAGCCTTCGACGCGACGGCGCCTGAGGCCCCTGCCGCCGCCATCGACCTCGCCGGCGTCGCTTTCTGGTCCCTGCTCGACGCCTTTGAGTGGGACGCCGGCTACACCCAGCCCACCGGCCTCGTGCACGTTGACTTCGCCGATGACCGCCGCACCCGCACCCCCAAGCAGAGCTACCGCTGGCTGCAGCACGCTCTCGCCAACCGCTAAAGGTCCAAAAACCGCACCGGCGTTCGTGTTTATCCCTGAGCATTCGCTACGGCGTGCGCCGCCGCAGCGTCACCGACCCCAGCACGACCGCCCCGACGATCCACGCGCCGATGATGAGAAGCTCCCCGCCGATATAGGCGGCGTCTTGGGTATCGGTCGCGACGGCCTGCAGGGCATCGATCGCGTGTGACAGCGGTAACCAGTCGCTGATCGCGCGCAGCGCGTCGGGCAGCTGGTCGCGCGGCAGAAAAATGCCTCCGAGCAGAATCTGCGGAAAGACCAGCGCCGGCATGAACTGCACGACCTGGAACTCCGTGCGGGCGAACGCGCTCGCGAGCAGGCCGAGCGTCGTGCCGAGTACCGCGTCCGCCACGGCGACGGCAAGCAGCAGCCAGATCGATCCACTGATCTGGAGCCCACAGACCCACACCGCGAACCCCACCGCCACCGCGGACTGCGCTACCGCGAGCAGCCCGAACGCGAGCGTGTACCCGAGAATGAGGTCGCCCTTGCCGAGCGGCATTGACAGCAGCCGCTCGAGCGTGCCGGTGCGGCGTTCCCGCAAGGTCGTGATGCTCGTCACGAGAAACATCACGATGAATGGGAACAACGCGATCATGCCCGGCCCGATCGTGGCGAACACGGGCGTGTCAGAGAAAATCCAGGCGAGCAGCCCGATCAGCAGGCTCGGCACCACGAGCAGCAGCACAATCGTGCGGGGGTCGTGTCGCACCTGGCTCAGCACCCGGCCGGCGGTCGCGAGGGTGCGTTGCGGGGTCATGAGGGGTTCCCGTCGCTCGAATCACGCAGTGAACCATCAGGGTGCGGATGCCGTCGGATCAGCGCCAGAAATGCCCCCTCGGTGTCCTCGGCGCCGGTCGCGGCCAGCAACCCCGCCGGGGTGTCATCGGCCAGGATCTCGCCGTCCCGCATGAGAAGTAGTCGGTCGCAGCGGCTGGCCTCGTCCATCACATGACTGGAGACAAGAAGACTCGTTCCAACGGCGGCAAGCTGATGGAACAGGGTCCACAGCTCGACCCGCAGCAGCGGGTCGAGGCCCACGGTCGGCTCGTCGAGAACGAGCAGGTCGGGAGAGCCGAGCAGGGCACCGGCCAGCGACACCCGGCTGCGCTGCCCGCCGCTGAGCGAGCCGACGAGTTGCCCCGCCTGGCTCGTGAGATCGGTGAGGGCCAGAACCCGGTCGACGTCCCGGCGCGGAGCACCCAGAACGGCCCGAAAATACTGCAGGTTTTGCCGCACGGTGAGGTCGTCGTAGACGCTCGCGTCCTGCGTCACGTAGCCCACCCTGTGCCGGAGTGACGCCGACCCGGCCTCGTGGCCGAGCACCGTCACCGTACCGGACTGCACCACCTGCACGCCGACAATTGTTCGCATCAGCGTCGTTTTACCGCATCCGCTCGGGCCGAGCAGCCCCACCACGACGCCGCGGGGAACACTGACCGACAGCCCATGCAGCACCGGATGTTTCCCCCGTCGTACGTGCAGATCGGTCACGTTGACCGCTGGGCTGGAACTGTTCACCATGTCCGAACTCTCCGCCGCTGCAGACTTCCTGTCAAGCCCACAATGGGCGACGTGGTACCGCTCGTGTCGCGGTCGGCACTCGGTCCCTCGTTGCCTATTCAACTCTGATGCGGATCCGAGATGCAGAGCGGGCACCCAGCCACCTGCAGTAGCTTCGGTGCGTGACCGAGCAACAGCCGTACCACGTCGTGAAAAGTTACGACGCTTTTGAATTGCGCCGATACCCCGCGCATCTGGTGGCCGAAGTCACCACCGATGGTCCATTCGAGGACGCTGGTAATCGCGCCTTCCGATATTTGTTTGCCTACATCACCGGAGCCAACCAGTCACTGCAGAAAGTTGCCATGACGGCGCCGGTGGTGCAAGCGGATGCCGCAGAAAAGATCGCGATGACCGCGCCAGTGCTGCAGGAGAGAGCGGAAGACGCGGCTGGCGCCGCAGCCGGTGAACGATTCCGGGTGGCTTTCGTGCTGCCCGAGGGTCTGACGGCCGAAACGGCGCCGCAACCCACCGACCCCGCCGTGCACGTGCGCACGGTACCCGAAAGTCTGGCCGGTGCACTCCGCTTCCGTGGACGCTGGAGCCAAACCAGCTACGAACAGCATCTCGATGAATTACGCGGGGCGCTCACCGCCGCCGGACTCACCGCCCTAGGATCGCCGAGGTTCGCGCGATTCGATCCGCCGTTCAAGCCGTGGTTCTTGCGCCGCAACGAGGTCCTGCTCGACGTCGAAGATCCCGGCTGACCAGCGCTCGCCCTGCCTTCGCCGGGCTCCCCGCCCAGAGGTTGCTTGGAGTGTCATGGGAAGCGGGTGGGAGCCTCCGGGGTCGCGGTTAGTATTGGCAGGTACGCACGGGGGGTCGTTTTGGCCAGTTCATGTCTCCGTGCCAACCTACACATCGTGCCAATTTGCAAGGAGACGCTGCCATGGAATGGCTCATCCCGGTTTTGATCGTTGTCGCACTCGTCGCCATCGTGGGTATCTACCTGTGGTCGACGTACAACTCACTCGTGACGCTCAACGTGCGCGTGGACGAAGCGTGGAGCGACATCACGGTGATGCTCAAGCGTCGTGCCGATCTGCTGCCCAACCTGATCGAAACGGTTAAGGGCTACGCAGCACACGAGAAGAGCGTGTTTGAGAACGTGACCAAGGCCCGGGCCGAGACGCTGTCTGCACAAGGCCCGGCCGACGCATCCGCTGCTGAGAACCACATGCAGACCGCGCTGAAGAGCATCTTCGCCGTGGCAGAGGCGTACCCGCAGCTGCAGGCCAGCCAGAACTACCTGCAGTTGCAAGGCGCAATCGTCGACACCGAAGACAAAATCCAGGCCGCACGTCGGTTCTACAACGGTGGCGTGCGCGAAATGAATACCAAGATCAAGGTGTTCCCGAACCACCTGTTCGCCGTCAACCTCGGCTTCACCGAACGCGAATTCTTCGAGGTGGCCGACTCCGCAGCGATCGCGGAGCCGCCCCGCGTGCAGTTCTAACGGAGCACTAGATGTACAGCGCAATCGCTAAGAACAAACGCAACACCGTCTTCATCATCTTTTTCTTTGTCGCCTTGATCACCGGCCTCGGCTGGCTCGCCGGCGTGGCCTACGGCATCAACGGTTACACGGCGCTCATCATGACCGTCGTGATCGCCTCGGCGTACGTACTCATCCAGTACTTCGCGGCGGGTCGCCAGGCCATCTCGATGAGCGGCGGCATCCGGGTCAACAGCCAGTCTGATCACCCTCGGCTGTGGCGAACGGTCGAGAACCTGTCGATCACGACCGGCACGCCGATGCCAGAGGTCTACATCATCAACGACCCCGCGCCGAACGCGTTCGCCACCGGCCGCGACCCCAAGCATGCGATTGTCGCCGCCACCACCGGCCTGCTCGACATCATGGATGACGCCGAACTCGAGGGCGTCATGGCCCACGAGATGGGCCACGTGCGCAACTACGATATCCGGCTGTCGATGATCGTGTTCGGCTTGGTCGTCGCGATCGGATTCGTGTCTGACATCTTTCTTCGCATGGCCTTCTTTGGCCGCAGTAACAACAGCAACGGCAACCCGGTGGTGATGGTTTTCGGGCTCGTCGCCATGATCGTGGCTCCGCTGATCGCGACCGTCGTGCAGCTCGCGGTCTCCCGGCAGCGTGAATACCTGGCGGATGCGACGGGCGCGTTGACCACGCGCCACCCAGACGCTCTCGCTTCCGCGCTGGCCAAGCTCGGCGAGTATGGCCGCCCGATGAAGAAGCAGAACACCTCAATGGCGCACCTGTGGATTGCCGACCCGCTCAAGAAGGGCGCCATGGCGAAGCTGTTCGCCACTCACCCTCCCCTCGAAGACCGCATCGAGCGCCTCACTGCCATGGGTAGTAAGTTCTGACCAGGGGATGTCCCGCCTAAGCCAGTTCCGCAGCTAACCCGTCGGCCAGGTTGCCGCGGGCAACGACAACGATTTCATCGAGTCCCTGCCACCCAGCAGCCTCCCGCAGCACCTGCGCGAGCCGACCCGCCGCATCCGCTGGAGCAGCCGGTTCGGACCAGGCCGCCTGCACCCGCAGCACGCCGGCCTGGCGGTCGTTCTTCAGATCAACCCGGCCGACGACCATGTCGCCGAGCAGGATCGGCAGCGAGTAGTACCCGTACACCCGTTTCGGTTCGGGCGTGTAAATCTCGATGCGGTAGTGAAAGTTGAACAAACGCAGGGCACGGGCACGTTCCCAGACCACCGGGTCGAACGGTGACAGCACCGCCTGCACGTCCATCGCCCGGGGCAGCCGTGCCTCCCGATGCAGCCAGGCCGCACCGGCCGCGCCGAGCGGCCCCCAGCCCGGTACGGCCACAGGTACGAGCTCGCCGGCCTCGGCCAACTCGCGAATTGCCAGCAGGGTCGGCGCCGACTTCAACCGAAAGTAGTCCGCGAAATCTTTCGCCGTACCGATGCCGTGTGCGCGGGCCGCGCGGCGCACCAGCTCGCGGTGAGCATCTGCTGTTGAGATTGTTTGCCCGAGCAACTCGGCAGAAAAGACCTGCTCCGGCAGGGCATACACCCGTTCGAAGCGACGGCGCCCAGCGCTCACCACATCGCCCCAGCGGAACAGCACCTCGAGTCCGGTCTTGACGTCGGACCAGCCCCACCACGATCCGCTGCGTTTGTTCGCGTCGTGCTCGATCTCGCTCGCCCGCATTGGCCCGTTGGCGGCTAATTCGGCCAGGAGCCAGTCGAGCATCGGCCGGTTGGAGTTCGACCAGTTGTCGGGCGTGCGGGCCGAACGATCACGATTCTCCTGCATGCGCCAGCGGAACAGCGGCCACACGTCGATCGGCAGAAAGGATGCCTCGTGCGCCCAGTATTCGGTGAAGCGGGCCTCGCGCCCGGTCGTGAGGCGGTCGAGTTGGGCTTTGTCGTACGGGCCGAGCCGGCTGAAGGCCGGCATATAGTGGCTGCGTTCGAATACATTGACCGAGTCGATCTGCAGCAGTTCGAGCCGGTTCACCAGGGCGGTCAGCTGGCGGATGCCCACGGGAGCGGCCGGGCGCGCGCCGAAACCCTGCGCGGCCAGCGCAATACGCCGTGCCAATGCTGCAGACACTGTATCGACCATTCGACACACTCTAGTTGCGCGTGCTGCTTGACGATCAGGCCCGCCCGGTTTGGCGTCTTTGTCGCCCGTGTCCTGTCAGGCGACCGGCAAGCTCCGCCCATGGGATGCGGCCATTCAGTGTGGTGCCGCACCAGTCCTCATAGCAGTCCTAGACTGATCCGGTGAGCGAATCAACCGGTAATCCTGGCGCGCGCGCGCGGCTACGGCTGCAGCGTCGACGTTCCGCCGAGCAAAAGCGTGACGGAGTTATCGGGAGTGCCGATCAGCTCGGTGCCGAGCTCGTCGTGACGCCGGTCGATGTGCCGGCACCGCCGCTCAATGGCGTCGACGAGAACCTGCCCTCGGGCATCCGTTTGGCCGGTGCGTGGTCCTGGCGGTTAATCGTTATTGCTGCGGCCATTGCCGTCCTGATCTTTCTGGTCATTCAGCTGCGACTCATCGTCATTCCGCTGCTCGTCGCGGTGCTCGTGTCGGCCCTGCTGGTACCCCTCGTGGCTTTTCTGGTTCGACACCACTGGCCCAAAGGGCTGGCCGTTGCCGTGGCCATGGTGGGCACGCTCGTACTCGTTGCCGGGCTCGTCACCCTGGCATCCACGCAGATCGCCGAAGGAACGGTTGGGCTCAGCGATCGGCTCTCAAAATCGTTCGCTGCTTTCAAGACGTTCCTGGCCGGCTCGCCGCTGCAACTGTCCGAAACCGAGATCAACACCTACGTGCAGCAGGCCTGGGAGGCCATCCAGAACGATAGTGCTGTGTTCATCAGCGGAGCCTTGTCGGTGGGCACCACGCTCGGGCATCTGCTCACCGGGCTGTTGCTCGCCCTGTTCAGCCTGCTGTTCATTCTCATTGACGGCAAAGCTATCTGGGGCTGGATTGTGCGGTTCTTTCCCCTGCGTTCACGTGCCGCCGTCGACGGCGCCGGTATTGCCGGTTGGACCACCCTTGGCAACTTCGCTCGGGTGCAGATTCTGGTCGCATCGATTGACGCGGTCGGTATCGGAGTCGGCGCCGCCCTGCTCGGGGTCCCCATGGCCATCCCGATCGGCATACTGGTCTTCCTCGGCTCGTTTGTTCCCATCATCGGCGCGGTAGCCACTGGTTCTGTGGCCATTGTCATCGCCCTGATTTTCAACAACTGGGCCGTCGCCCTCGCCATGCTCGGGGTCGTGCTGCTCGTGCAGCAGGTCGAGGGGCACGTTCTGCAGCCGTTGATCATGGGAACCGCCGTCAAGGTGCATCCGCTGGCCGTCGTGCTCGTGGTCGCCGCGGGGGCATTGCTCGCCGGAATTCCCGGGGCACTGTTCGCCGTGCCGATCGCGGCAGTGTTGAACGCGATGACGAGCTACATCGCTGGCGGCACCTGGCGCTCGAGTCCGCCGGCGGCGGTGGCGACGACGGGGTCGGTGCTGTGGCAGACCGTGCCGCAGAGTCGACCGGGTTACCGACCGACGGGGGCACCGGCCCGCGCCGCACGGATGCGGCCGCGGAGTATCCGCACGACCCGCGACGGGTCCGCTCGCAGCACGCCTTCAGATTTGAGCGCACCTCGCGCCGCGCACGACAGTTCGGAGAACTAAGCCATGCCAGAGACTACCCTCGCCGCACCCACCCTCGCCGAATTCGAGGCCGCGCGCGCAGTTGTCGCTCAGGTCGTCGATATCACCCCGATGGAGAGCTCGCGCTACCTCGCCGACGTACTGGGCGCGCCGGTCTACCTCAAGTGCGAGAACCTGCAGCGCACCGGTTCGTACAAGATTCGCGGCGCCTACAACCGACTGTCTAAACTCACCGATGCGGAGAAAGCACGCGGCGTCGTTGCGGCCTCGGCTGGCAACCACGCCCAGGGCGTAGCCTTCGCCGCGCGCGAGCTGGGCATCAAGGCCACCATCTTCATGCCGGTCGGCGTCGCCCTGCCCAAGCTGTCGGCCACCCGTGACTACGGTGCCGAGGTAATTCTGCGCGGCACGACCGTCACCGAACCGCTTCTCGCCGCGGCCGAATACGCCCGCGAGACCGGCGCGATCCTCATCCCGCCGTTTGACCACGTGGATGTCGTCACCGGGCAGGGCACGCTGGGCCTCGAAATTCTCGACCAGATTCCCGACCTCGACACGGTCATCGTGCCCATCGGGGGTGGCGGACTAATCTCCGGTGTCGCCAGTGCGATCAAGCAGCGTGCCGCTCGGGACGGGCGCCGCATCCGGGTGATCGGGGTGCAGGCCGAGAATGCAGCCGCATACCCTCCATCCCTCGAGGCGGGTGAGGCCGTGATGATCAATATCCTGCCAACCATCGCAGACGGCATCGCCGTCGCCAAGCCCGGGCTGCTCAACTTCGAAATCGTGCGCGACACCGTCGACGAAATCGTCACCGTCAGCGAAGACGATACGGCTCGTGCGCTGCTCGTTCTGCTCGAACGCGCCAAGCTCGTCGTCGAACCGGCCGGAGCTGTGGCGGTCGCCGCCATTCTGGCCGGCAAGGTCACCCCGACCGGGCCGACGGTCGCCATCCTCTCCGGCGGCAACATCGACCCACTGCTGATGCAGCGCGTGATCAGTCACGGTCTGGCCGCGTCAGGGCGTTACCTCACGCTGCGCATCATGCTGCCGGACCGCCCCGGCCAGTTGGCGCGTATCTCCGAGCTGCTCGCCGAGGCGACCGCGAACGTCATCGAGGTGTTGCACACCCGGCACGGGGTCGGGCTGCGGATCAGCGAGGTCGAACTCGATGTCAGCGTTGAGACACGGGGGCCAGAGCACCGCCAGCACGTCGTCGACACCCTGCGCGCGGCCGGCTACGACCCGCAGATCGACTAGTCGCTGCCACTGCACCCCCTCGGAGACCTTTCGGAGACCTGCCGGAGTGCGCCGTGTGCGCATAACTCCTGCAATTCGTTCCGGCCGACAAACACTTCCCCGGAATCTCGGGCAACTCTATTGCCGAGGCCGTAAATTGCAGGAGTTATGCGTGATCGCGTGATGCGCGGCGAGGCGCGGCGCGGCCGTTCGGGCCGGAACGCGACAGCAGAGGTCAGGCGCCGGTGAACGTCTCCACGTTGGAGATGTGCACGGTTATCTCCTTGCCGTTCGGCGTGGTGTAGCTCGTCTTTGCGCCAACCTTGAGGCCGATAATGGCTGCGCCGAGCGGGCTCTGCTCGCTGAACACGTCGAGGTCGCTGTTCGCGCCGATCTCGCGGCTACCGATCAGAAAGCGGCTCTCGTCACCGGCGATGGTGGCGGTGATGACGGTGCCGGGAACGACGATGCCGTTGCTCTCTGGAGCGTGACCGACCTCGGCGGTGCGCAGCAGCACGGTGAGGGTGCGAATGCGCGCCTCCATCTTGCCCTGCTCTTCTTTCGCCGCGTGGTAGCCGGCGTTCTCCTTGAGATCGCCCTCCTCCCGGGCGGATTCGATCTTCTTCGCGATGTCGCCCCGGCCGAAGTTGCTCAGTGTCGCCAGTTCCGCTGCGAGGCGGTCGTGGGCCTCCTGAGTTAGCCAGGTGACCGTTGTGTCGGTTGTCACGAGTGATCTCCCTTAGTACGCTCGAGCGCGAAAAAGGCCCTGAGGCCGCTCAGATATGGTTGACGCCCCGGGGATTGCCGAGGCGAATACGTCAGTTTAGGTCAGCCAGCACTGGTAAATCAAACCCGTGTTGCTCAGGTCGGTGGTGCGCAGAATCTCGGTGAAAGAGCGGTTGTACAGCGTCGACGGCGGCAGGTCGATGATCTTCCAGCCGACCACAGAATAACTCTCGTTGAGGGCCTGAACCGCGCAACTCGCCGTGCGGTTCACCGGAAGCGATACCTCAAAGGTGACGCTCACCGTGTGCTCATCGATGATGGTGTGGCCGATATCGCGCGCCTCGATTTGAGTGGATGCTCCGTCGAGCCCGGTCCACAGCACCCACGCTCCGAGCACCAACACAAAAATGCCGCCCAAGCCCCAGAGGATTCGACGGTCGCGGCGGTGGCGGGAGGGCGTGCGCCCGTACCGCGATTGGATCGCCCCGCTCTCGATCGGCGCCGGGGCGGACGAGGCCTCCGATTCGTCGAGACGGTAGGGCTCGGGGCTCGGTTGAATTCCGGCAGGCGTGCTGTTGAGGGGCACTGGTGATTCACACTTTCACGGGAGCGATTAGGCTGGTAACTAGGTTATCTGGCCTAAGGTTATCCGGCATTCCTGAGGAGTATGGTGACGCTGCGATTGATGGCTGTGCATGCCCATCCCGACGACGAGTCGAGCAAGGGCGCTGCGACGTACGCGTACTACCGCAGCCGCGGCGCTGAGGTGCTCATCGTGAGCTGCACCGGCGGCGAACGCGGCAGCGTCCTGAACCCCGCCCTCAACGGCCATGCCATGGCGGAACGGGATATCTCGGGACTGCGGCGCATCGAAATGCAGAGCGCGCAGCGGGCCCTCGGGGTACTGCACCGCTGGCTGGGCTTTGAAGATTCCGGCATGAACGAAGATAAATCTGTGCCGCCGAACTCGTTCGCCGCCATCCCGTTGGAATATTCGGCCGAACCGCTTGTCGCCCTCGTGCGTGAGTTCCGGCCGCAGGTGCTCATCACCTACGACGAAAACGGCGGCTACCCGCACCCCGATCACATCCGCTGTCACGAGGTCTCCCTCGAAGCATTTCGCGCGGCTGCCGACCCTGACCGGTATCCGAACGCGGGTGCGCCGTGGCAGATCGACAAGTTGTACTACGACCGCATCTTCAACCTGGAGCGCGTTGACGCGATGTACCTCGCACTCAGTGTGACCGAGCCCGATTCTCCGCTTCTGGAACCCCTCGGGGCCGCGCGGGAACGCATGGGAGAGTACCCGCAGCTGGCCACCACGCACGTGCCGGCCGGTGAATTTCTCGAGGTGCGCGACGAGGCACTGCGCGCCCACGCGAGCCAGGTCGCACCCGACCACACCTTCTTCTTCTGGCCCAATGATCTGGTGCGCGAGGCCTGGCCGTACGAAGACTTCCAACTCGTCGAATCGAAAGTAGACACCATAATGCCCGAATATGATCTCTTCGCCGGAATTCAGGACGACGAATGATCTCATTGATCACCGTCGTACTCGCCGTCACCCCCACCCCTGACCCCGACTTCGACCCGAACACGGTCACCCCCGGTGTCATCGGGTTCGTGGCCTTCTTCTTCATCGCCGTGGCGACCCTGCTGCTCTGTCTCGACGTGGTCCGTCGCATCCGTCGCACCACCTATCGCGCACAGATCAAGGAACGCCTCGACGCCGAACTCGCGGTACGCGCCGCCGACCCTGACTCTCCGCGCGACGACAAGATCGAGTAGTCGCGCTCAGCCCGTTACGGGTAGAGCGGATGCGTGGCGATCAGCAGGATCGCCGCGAAGTGACACAGGAACGCCACGACCGTGAGGGTGTGGAAGATCTCGTGGAAGCCGAATACCCCTGGGACCGGGTTGGGCTTCTTGAGCCCGTAGACGACTGCACCAATCGTGTAGCAGAGCCCGCCGACCAGAATCAGCGTCATCATGGTGGCGTTGGCCTGAAAAAAGTCCACGATGAACAGCAGCGCGCCGTAGCCGAGTACCAGGTAAAGCGGCACGTAGAGCCAGCGTGGGGCGTGGATCCAAAACACCCGAAAGAGGATGCCCAGCCCGGCGCCGCCCCACACCAGCCACAGCAGCAGCGTCGATTTCGCCGGCGGCAGCGCGAGCACGGTGATCGGGGTGTACGAGCCGGCGATCAGCAGAAAGATGTTGGCGTGGTCGATGCGCTTGAGAATGATGCGGGTGCGTGGCTGCCAGTTGAAGCGGTGGTACAGCGCAGAATTGCCGAACAGCAGCATCGAACTGAGCACGAAAACGGCTGAACTGATCTTCGCTGCCGAGCCTTCGGCGAGGATCAGCAGCACAATGCCGGCCACGATCGTCACGGGAAAAGTTCCCGCATGAATCCAGCCGCGCCAGGTCGGTTTGACGTCCTCCGGATGGGCGTCCGCCGCCTCGATCAGTGGCAGATTAGGGATTTCGTGCTCGGTGGCCATGCTGCAAGGATACGACAGGGCTCGGCCCGTGTGCCCGGAACCCTCGCCGGAGTGGACTAGCGTAACTGTGTGCAGAAACCCCAAGTACCCTCAGCGCGCGGCCTCCTCTACAGGCTCTATCAGAGTCGCCTGAAGCGTGGACTGACGGCGGAGCACCTTCCCCGCCACGTGGCCATGATCATCGACGGAAACCGGCGTTGGGCCCGGCAACTGGGCTTTCAAACGGCCGCACACGGGCACCGCGCCGGTGCCGCCAAGATGCGCGAATTTCTGGAATGGTGTGACGACCTTGGAATTTCTGTCGTCACCCTGTACCTGCTCTCCTCCGACAACCTCACCCAGCGCCCAAGTGATGAACTGGCCGATCTGATCGAGATCATCGCCGATCTCGCCGAAGAGCTCTCGCACTACCGCAATTGGCGGGTGCAGCAGGTGGGGTCGAAGGCCGGACTGCCCCTTCCGCTGGTCGCAGCGCTCGATGCAGCGGATGCCCGCACCAGCGACCATTCCGGACTGCACGTGAATCTCGCGGTCGGCTACGGCGGCCGCACCGAGATCACCGACGCAATGCGCAGCATCGTCGCCACCCACCACGCGCACGGCGGCACGCTGGAGGACCTCGCGGAGACTCTCACACCCGAGCTGATCGGCCAGCACCTGTACACCGGGGGTCAGCCAGACCCCGACCTGGTTATTCGCACCTCGGGCGAGCAGCGGCTGAGCGACTTCATGCTCTGGCAGAGCGCGCACAGCGAATTTTATTTCGTGGAGGCCCTCGGCCCTGACCTGCGACAGATCGATTTTTTGCGTGCCCTGCGTGACTTCTCGCGTCGCCAGCGCCGGTTCGGCGGTTAGACCACGTTTCTTCTTCGGGGGTGACTTGCTGGGGAGTATTTTCTGACAACCGATTGGACCCGCTTCTATGAATTCACTCTTGAGCTTCACCGACGGTTTTCGTGACGAGCCCGGCTACCTCGACTTCGGCCGGGTCGGCCCGCTCTCCGAGGCCGTCGTCGCCGAGACTCTCGGCCAGACCGAAGTGCTCTCCCGCGCCCGCTATGGCAGCCTCGACCACCTCTTCGAACAGGATCTGCGGGCCCGCACCGCGGTATCCGCTCTCACCGGTTTCACGCCAGACCAGGTCGTGCTCCAGCCCAACACCAGCTCGGGGCTGATGCAGGCCATGTTCGGCCTGACCGGCGGCGTGCTGCTGTCCGCCGGGGATTTTCCCAGCGTGCCGTTCGCGGCCGTGCGCGCAGCTGAGGCCCTGCACGTGGTCACCCCACTCTGGTTGGAGACGGCGCAGGGCCGCGTCACTCCCGGTCAGATCCGTGACCAGCTCACCCCGGCCGTTGTCGCCGTCGCGGTGTGCCTCGTCGACTCTCGCACCGGGTACCGCACCGACCTCGACGGCATCCGTCAGGTCATCGGCGACCGACTGCTGATCGTCGATGCCATCCAGGGCTTCGGCGTCGTTGACGCCGCCTACGAGGCAGCGGATGTCGTCGCCTCTGGTGGTCAAAAATGGACCAGGGCCGGCTGGGGCACCGGGTTTCTCGCCCTCAGCGACCGAGCGCTGGAACGACTCGTTCCGGTCTACTCCGGCTACGTCGGCACCGATACCGACGACCCGTGGGACGACGTGCCCGCGCCCAGCCACAGCGCCCGCGCTTTTCGGGTGACCAACGGTGACGCCATCGCCCAGGCCCGGTTCGCCGCGGCCCTGGAACAGACCGCTACGGTCGGGGTGAACGTGATCCAGACGGCAATGAACGACAACGTCTCTCAGATCATCGAACTCGTCGACGAATTCGTCATCGACGTGGTCTCACCCCGGGACGCTCGGGAGCGTGCCGGCATTATCGTGCTCGAGCCCCCGGCGGAACTGCTGACCACCCTCGTGGCGAGCCTGCACAACCACGGCATCACGGCGACCACCCGCGCAACCACCGTGCGATTGAGCGTGCACGCGGCCCTCGACCCCGACACGGTGACCATGCTGAGGGGTGCCCTCACCGCCTACGCTCTCGCCGCTACCTACTAGCAAAGACTCCTCGGCAGACCCGGCGTCTGCCCCAACGCGAGGTGAACGACAGATTTTCGTGGGCGTGTCGGGTTCCTTTTTGCGCCCGTTCGTCGTAGCGTCACTTGCATCAGGTACGGCACCTGATCGAGACGGCCATATAAGTACGGCTCGAGAATTGCTTGATGGCCAGCTCGCCAAAGTGATCCGCGTCCTCGTGGCGCAGGGTGGGAGTGGCTGTGACCGACGTTCGAAATAACGGCGCGAGAACCGACCTTAATGCGACTGACCGGGTGGAGACATCCGCTTCGCAAACCGAGCGCACCTTTGTGCTGGACACCTCGGTGCTGCTGTCCGATCCGAAAGCGATTTTCCGCTTTGCCGAGCATGCCGTCGTGTTGCCCGTGGTGGTGATCAGCGAACTGGAATCGAAGCGCAACGACCCGGAGATCGGTTATTTTGCCCGGCAGGCGTTACGCAATCTCGACGAGTTGCGGCTCAAGCATGAGCGGCTCGACTTCCCGATTCCGGTCGGCGAGGGCGGCACCCTTCGAGTAGAGCTCAACCACTCCAACATGTCGGTGCTGCCGTCCGGCTTGCAGCTGGGCGACAACGACTCTCGCATTCTCGCTGTTGCTCTCAACCTGGCCAACGACGGAATGACCGTGACCGTGGTCTCGAAAGACCTGCCGCTGCGGGTGAAGGCGGCGTCACTCGGCCTCGCTGCCGATGAATACCGGCACGAGCTCGCCGTCGATTCCGGCTGGACCGGCATGGACGAGATCACGCTCAGCGCCGAGCAGATGAGCGTGCTCTACGACAAGGAGACGCTCGACTCACGCACGGTGCAGGACATGCCGATCAATACCGGCCTGGTCATCCACTCCGACCGCGGGTCGGCCCTGGGCAGGGTGACCAGCCGGGGCACGCTTAAGCTGGTGCGCGGCGACCGGGACGTCTTCGGACTGCACGGCCGCTCGGCCGAGCAGCGCCTCGCCATCGACCTGCTACTCGACCCGGAGATCGGCATTCTCTCGCTCGGCGGTCGGGCCGGAACCGGCAAGTCTGCTCTCGCCCTCTGCGCGGGGCTGGAAGCGGTGCTGGAACGCCAGCAGTATCGCAAGATCATGGTGTTCCGCCCGCTTTACGCGGTCGGCGGCCAGGACCTCGGCTTTCTGCCCGGTGACCAGGGCGAGAAAATGGGGCCGTGGGCGCAGGCCGTCTTCGACACTCTCGGCGCGATCGTGTCGGAGAACGTGGTCGAGGAGGTGATGGAGCGCGGCATCCTCGAGGTGCTTCCGCTCACCCACATTCGCGGCCGGTCCCTGCACGACGCTTTTGTGATCGTCGACGAGGCGCAATCGCTCGAGCGCAACGTGCTGCTGACGGTGCTCAGCCGCATCGGTCAGAACTCGCGCGTGGTACTCACCCACGACGTCGCCCAGCGTGACAATCTGCGGGTCGGCCGCTTCGACGGCGTGGCCAGCGTGATCGAAACGCTGAAGGGACATCCGCTGTTCGCGCACATGACCCTGACCCGGTCGGAGCGCAGCGCCATTGCGGCGCTCGTGACGGAGATGTTGGAGGGCAACGAGGTCATGTAGCTGATACTGCGAACCGCCCGGCTCCATTGAGGGGCCGGGCGGTTCGTGTGGGTGGCGCTGTTACTTCTTTTGCGGCGGCCGCGTCATGCTGAGCACGTCGAGGGCCGTGTCGAGCTCGGCGAGCGTGAGGTCACCACGTTCGACGTGGCCGAGCGCGATGACCGACTCGCGCACGGTGAGTCCCTCGGCAACAGCCTTCTTGGCCACCTTGGCGGCGGCTTCGTAGCCGATCACACGGTTGAGCGGCGTGACGATGGAGGGCGACTTCTCGGCCAGGGCGCGCGCGTGATCGAGGTTGGCGACGAGGCCGTCGACGGTCTTGTCGGCGAGCACGCGGGTCGCATTGGACAGCAGACGAATCGACTCGAGCAGGGCTGTTCCCATGACCGGAATGCCGACGTTGAGCTCGAAGGAGCCCGAAGCGCCAGACCAGGCGATGGTGGCATCGTTGCCGATGACGCGCGAGCAGACCATGAGCACGGCCTCGGGGATGACCGGGTTGACCTTGCCGGGCATGATCGAGGAGCCGGGCTGCAGATCGGGAATGTTCAGTTCGCCGAAGCCGGTGTTGGGGCCTGAACCCATCCAGCGCAGGTCGTTGTTGATCTTGGTCAGCGAGACGGCGATGGTGCGCAGGGCGCCGGACGCGTCGACGAGGCCGTCGCGGTTGGCCTGGGCCTCGAAGTGGTCGCGCGCTTCGGTGATCGGCAGTTCGGTTTCGGCGACGAGCAGTTCGATGACGAGCTGCGGAAAACCGTAGGGCGTGTTGATGCCGGTGCCGACCGCGGTTCCGCCGAGCGGAACCTCGGCCACGCGAGGGAGCGCCGTGCGGATGCGCTCGATGCCGAGGCGCATCTGGCGGGCGTAGCCGCCGAACTCCTGGCCGAGGGTGACCGGGGTGGCGTCCATCAGGTGCGTACGGCCGGCCTTGACGGCCTCCTTCCACAGCTCAGCCTTGGCCTCGAACGAGACGGCGAGGTGATCGAGCGAGGGAATGAGTTCGTCGATCAGGGCGCTCGTGACGGCGATGTGCACCGAGGTGGGGAACACGTCGTTGGACGACTGGCTCGCATTGACGTGGTCGTTCGGGTGCACCGGGCGGCCGAGGGCGCGGGTCGCGAGGGTCGCGATGACCTCATTCATGTTCATGTTCGACGAGGTTCCGCTGCCGGTCTGATACACGTCGATCGGAAACTCGGAGTCGTACTGGCCGGTGATGACCTCGTCGGCGGCGGCGGCGATCGCGTCCGCGATGTCCGCATCGAGCACGCCGAGCTGGGCGTTGGCGAGGGCAGCGGACTTTTTGATGCGAGCCAGGGCCGCGATCTGCGCGGACTCCAGTGTGGAGCCCGAGATCGGGAAGTTCTCCACGGCTCGCTGCGTCTGGGCACCGTAGAGTGCGTCCGTTGGAACCTGGACCTCACCCATCGTGTCGTGTTCGATCCGGTAGCCGGCGTTTGCGGAGGTGTCCACCACTGTGTGCATTCCCTTTCGGTGCTGTATGAGAGTCGTGCTGTGCGCAACGGGTGCGCGATTTAAACCTGTGAGTCTAGATGAGGCCCACTTTAATGTGAGGATCGGCGTGCCCTTCGCGAAGAACGTAGTTCGCACCGACGATAGCCAATGTACCTTCTGCGATGGCCGCGCTGATCACCTCGGACTGTTCGAGCAGCTCGGTGACCGTGTCCCTGAGATGTTCCCGGCCCACATAGCCAGCGTCGACCAGGGTCGGGTCCACGAAAGCGGATGCCGGCTGCCCGCTCACGCGACGCACCGCCGGAACGATCTTCTCGATCACGTGCGCGATGTGAACGGGCAGGGCCGGGGCATCCGTGCCTTGCGAATCGATCGCGGCGCGCACCGCACCGCACTCGTCGTGGCCGAGCACGAGGATGAGCGGGACGCGTAGCACCGCGACGGCGTATTCGAGCGAGCCCAGTACGGATTCTGAGATGATCTGGCCGGCATTGCGCACGACGAACAGATCGCCAAGGCCCTGGTCGAAGATGATCTCGGCGGCGAGGCGGGAGTCGCTGCAACCGAACAGTGCGGCGTGCGGGGTCTGCTGGCCGACGAGCTCGGCGCGCCGGTCGACATCCTCGCGGTGCCGCGGGGCGCCGGCGACGAAGCGCACGTTTCCCTCGCGCAGTTCATTCCAGGCCTCGGCCGGAGTTGGGGACGCTGGCGATGAACGGTTCATTCGGCTGCATTCTGCGCCACATTGGAGGCCAGCGCGGTGGCGAGAGTTTCGAAGTCGCCCGTGGGCGCTGTGCCGATTAGCACGTAGGTGCTGGTGCCGGCGGTTGTGACGAGGGCGTAGTCGAAATTGCCTCGATCGGCCTCCGCCGCGCTGTTCCGATAGACGTCCCAGGTGACGCCGGCAATGCTGGCAGTGTCGACGACGGGCGAGTCGGGGAGTTTTTGGGCGAGCCAGGTGGGGTTCGCGTCGAAGGCCTGGCTGAAACCGATGAACTGGTTACCCGGCGTGAGTAGCCCGATATACCAGGACGGCACCTGGCCGTTGGTTCCGGCCTGCCACTCGGCGATGTTGGCGCTCCAACCTTCGGGTAGCTCGGGGCTGGCGAGGGCCTGATCGACGACCGGTTGCAGCTGGGCGGCCACGCTCGCATAGTCGATGTCGCGAGTGATCGGGTTGTCGTTCCGCGGCACCAGAAGGACAAGCACGAGCACGGCGCCCACCGTGACGAGCAGGGAGAGCACCAGATTGTTCACCGTTTTGTGTGACCGGTACTTGCGCGAGTTCTCGGCGAGTCGGTCTGCGGTCTCCTGCACAGTCTCCGGCCGGCCCAGTTCGGCGACGACGCGCGGCGGCTTGGGGGCGCGGCTCATCTGGTTGTCACGGCGTCGTCGCTCGCTGGCGCCGTCGCTGCCAGGCGGGCGGCATCGAGTCGGGCCTTCGCTCCGATCAGCCATTCTTCGCAACGGCGGGCGAGGGCTTCGCCACGCTCCCACAGCGCGAGCGACTGTTCCAGCGTGCTCGAGCCCTGCTCGAGCTCATTCACCACGCGGACGAGCTCATCTCGGGCCTGTTCGTAGCTGAGATCACTGATGTCTTGGGCAGGCGAGGTCATGGCATCCATTCTATTTAGGTCAGGGCGGTGGCGGGCACGGCAGCGGGCACAGCGGCGTTCGCGGTGGCCGGTACCGTTCCGCTGGCCAGGGTGAGCAGCAGTTCGGTGCCGGCCGGGGCGTCGCCGGCGCTGCGCAACACCTGCCCGCCGGGCAGCTGGGCAATTGCATAGCCGCGATCGAGGGTGCCCTGCGGCGACAGGGCGCGCAGCTGGGAGCGCAGTTCCACCACGGCGGCCCCGGCGCGCTCGAGAACGCGCCCGGTCAGTTCGGCGCCGCGGGCAACGTAACGGGTGAGGTCTTCGCTGCGGGAGTCGATGATCCAGCGCGGGTCGACGAGCACCGGTCGGCTACGCAGCTGCGAGATCCGGTCGATTTCAAAGGAGAGGATGCCGGTGAGTCGGCTGCTCAGGCGCGCCCGCGCCTGCTGCACCCGGTTCAGTTCATCGCTGACATCGGGAACGACGCGCTTGGCGGCATCCGTCGGGGTGGACGCCCGCAGGTCGGCCACTTCATCGAGCAGGGGCCGGTCGGCCTCGTGCCCGATCGCGCTGACCAACGGCGTCACGCAGGCGGCCGCAGCGCGCACGAGGCCTTCATCGCTGAAGGTGAGCAGGTTCTGAAAGTCGCCGCCGCCGCGCGCGACGATGATCACATCGACCTCCGGGTCGGCGTCGAGCCTCTGAATGGCGCTGGTGACCTCGCCGACGGCGCGATCGCCCTGCACCGCTGCGTGCACGATGCGAAAGTTCACGGCCGGCCAGCGAAGCTGTGCGTTGCGAATGACATCCTTTTCAGCGTCGGAGTCCTTGCCGGTGACCAGTCCGATGCAGTGCGGCAGAAACGGCAGCCGCTTCCTGCGGGAGGCGTCGAACAGGCCCTCGCTCGCGAGCTGCTTGCGCAGCCGCTCGAGCCGTTCGAGCAGGTCGCCGAGCCCCACGTGGCGCATCTCGAAGGTCTGCATGGTGAGCGTGCCGCCCTTGACCCAAAAGTTGGGCTTGACCAGCACGACGACGCGGTCACCTGCCTTGAAATCGGCGGTGAGTTTGGCGCGCACCGACGACCAGATCGTGAAACTGACGGTGGCGTCTTCGCTCAGGTCTTTGAGCTTGCCGTAGACGTTGCCGCCGCTCGCCCCCCACTGGGTGATTTCGCCCTCGACCCAGACCATGCCGAGCCGTTCAATATAGCCGCGAATTTTGTTGGAGAGCAGGGCGACCGGCCACGGTGTTTCGACGGTGGCGGGGGCATCCGTCATTCGGTGGTCCTGAAGTTGGTGTTGATCGTGGCCGTGTTGATCGTGGCGCTGGCGTGGGGCACAGGCGGGTCCTCCCAGAGTTCTTCGGTCGTGCGTGCGTAGACTGAGGCGGTGAACACCAGCATGCACACCCAAAGCAAGCCGACCGCTATCGGCCTGGGTATGCCGCGCATTCCCAGCGCTCGCAACAGGCTTAAGGATACCCCGGTCATCGGACATAAGCGGGTGCTGCTTGCAGCCCCGCGCGGTTACTGCGCCGGAGTCGACCGTGCGGTCATCGCCGTTGAGAAGGCGCTGGAGCACTACGGCGCCCCGGTATACGTGCGCAAGCAAATCGTGCACAACATCCACGTGGTCTCCGAGCTCGAGAATATGGGCGCCATCTTCGTCGATGAGGTCGACGAGGTGCCGCATGGCGCACACATCGTCTTCAGTGCCCACGGCGTCTCCCCGGCCGTCGTCAACGCAGCCGCCGAGCGTGGACTGCAGGCGATCGACGCGACCTGCCCCCTCGTGACCAAGGTGCACCGTGAGGCCGTGCGTTTCGCCCGGGACGATTTTCAAATTTTGCTGATCGGTCACGAAGGCCACGAAGAGGTCGAGGGAACTGCCGGGGAAGCCCCAGAGCACACCACCCTGGTCGGCAGCCCCGACGAAGCCGACACCGTCGTCGTGCGCGACCCCGCGCGGGTGGTCTGGCTGTCACAGACCACGCTGAGCGTCGACGAGACCATGGAGACCGTGCGCCGACTGCGGGCGCGGTTTCCGCTCCTGCAGGATCCACCGAGCGACGACATCTGTTACGCCACCCAGAACCGCCAGGTGGCCATCAAGAAGGTCGCCCGGGACTCCGACCTGGTGATCGTGGTCGGTTCGGCCAACTCGTCCAACTCGGTGCGCCTGGTAGAGGTCGCCCTGGAATACGGCGCGAAAGCGGCTTATCGCGTTGACTTCGCGAGTGAGGTCAAACAGGAGTGGCTCGACAACGCGGCGACCGTCGGGGTGACGAGTGGGGCATCCGTTCCCGAGGAACTCGTCGACGAATTGCTCGAAGCTCTCGCCGACGCCGGCTACAGCGATGTGGAACAGGTCAAGACCGCCGAAGAAGACCTGATCTTCTCGCTGCCCAAGGAGCTGCGCAAGGACCTCTCCGGCGAAACGGATGCCCGTGCGTTCGGTGGGCGCGCCGCCCCGGTCGAGTAGCAGGCTCGGCCGCTACTGGCGGCTGAGGAACTCGATCAGGGTCGGGTCGATGAATAGCGCGGCTATGGTGAAAGCAAACAGCACCACGAGCGACACCGCACCACCGACGATGGGCACGAAGAAAGCGCGTCGACGTACCATTAGTTTGCGCACCGACACCGCTGTTGCGGCCAGCCAGACGAACACGAGAGTGATGGCTCCGACCGTCGTGATGGTGCCGATGGACGCCGCCGGAGTGTAGGTGCCAAGGCCCTGATCGGTGTAAAAGGCCTGCATCGCGATCGGGAATCCGCCCAGGGAGAACACGCCGTAGACCGTGGCGAGAAGCCCGAAGCCTAACAGCGCGACGGTCCACGGACGATCCCAGGCGGGCACGGTGCGCGGTCCGGGCGCCGGCTGAACAGTCGGGGTGGATGTGTGCGGTGGTGCGCCCGCTCCCGCCCCGATGGTGGGGGAGGGAGCGGGACGAACCCGGTCTTCGTCCTGCGTCGGTTGCCAGGTCCAGCCTTCAGGGGCGAGTTCGCCGTATTGCGGGCGTGGGCGTGAATCTGGCGCGGGGGGTGGAACGGAGTCCGGGTTCTCTGTCATTTATCCAACTGCTGTCATTGCTCTAACTGTTTGAGTGCCCGGCGGAGCCGAGCTGGCGGGTTGAATCAACGACGCGGGCAGCCATGGCCGACTCGGCCACCTTGCCCCACGCGCGCGGGTCGTAGACCTTCTTGTTGCCGACTTCTCCGTCGACCTTGATCACGCTGTCGTAGTTCTTGAGCATGTAATCGGCGATGGAGCGGGTGAAGGCGTACTGGGTATCGGTGTCGATGTTCATCTTGACGACGCCGTTGGCGACGGCTTCAGCGATTTCGGCGTCGGTCGAGCCGGAGCCGCCGTGGAAGACCAGGTCGAGTGGCAGCGCGGCGAGCCCGAACTTGGTGGAGAGGCCGGTCTGGATCTCCTTGAGCAGTTCCGGGCGCAGCTTCACGTTGCCGGGCTTGTAGACGCCGTGCACGTTACCGAAGGTGAGGGCGGCCATGTAGCGGCCCTGCTCGCCGAGGCCAAGGGCCCCGACCATCTTGATAGCGTCGTCGAGGGTCGTGTACAGGTTCTCATTGACGTCGGCCTGAACGCCGTCTTCTTCGCCGCCGACTGCGCCGATCTCAACTTCGAGAATGGCATTGATTGCGCGGGTGCGCTTCAGAATGTCGGTGGCGATCTCGAGGTTCTTGTCGAGCGCGATGGCCGAACCGTCCCACATGTGCGACTGGAAGATGGGGTGGCCGCCATCGGCCACCGCCGACTCCGAGGCTTCGATGAGCGGAATCACAAAGTCACCGAGTGCGCCCTCCGGGCAGTGGTCGGTGTGAAGTGCCACGGTGATCGGGTAGTTATCGGCAACCGAGTGCGCGAACCGGGCGAAGGCGAGTGCGCCGGAGGCCCGGTTTTTCACGGTGTGGCCGGCGAAGTAGTCGGCACCGCCGGTGGTGACCTGGATGATGCCGTCGGATCCTGCTTCGGTGAGGCCTTGGAGAACAGCATTGATGCTCTGCGACGATGACACGTTGAACGCCGGGTAGGCGAACCCGCCTGTCTTCGCTTTGTCGAGCATGGCGGCGTACTGGTCGGGGGTTGCGATGGGCATTGCTTCTCCTCGAGAGTGTGCGGGGGGTGTCACCCGAGTCTAGCCACGCCCGTCTCGGTGCGGTCGGTCGCGATAAGGTGACTCGGGCGGACAATCCGCGCGACCCGCCGCGCATCCGTCGTATTCGAAGTCGAACTGACGTCCGGGAGGACCTTTTGAACAGCACCGAGACCGCCACTCTGTTTCAACACCCCGACCGTAACCTTGCCATGGAGCTCGTGCGTGCCACCGAGGCCGCAGCCATCCGCGCCGTGCCCTTCATCGGCCGCGGCGACAAGAACGCCGCAGACAAAGCCGCCGTCGACGCCATGCGCGCCTTCCTCGGCACCGTCAATTTCGACGGCCTCATCGTCATCGGTGAGGGCGAAAAAGACGAAGCCCCCATGCTTTTCAACGGCGAGCACGTCGGCAACGGCCGCGGCCCGGCCTGCGACATCGCCGTCGACCCCATAGACGGAACCAGCCTCACGGCTGCCGGTCGCCAGAACGCCGTCTCGGTCATCGCAGTCTCTGACCGCGGCACCATGCTCGACGCCTCGTCGATCTTCTACATGGACAAGATCGTCACCGGTGCGGCCGGGCGCGGCGTCGTCAGCCTCGACCAGTCGATTGCCGACAACATTCGCGACCTGGCTCAGGCTATGAAGAAGCCGATCGGTGAAATGACCATCGCCGTTCTTGACCGCCCCCGCCATGCCGGCCTGATCGACGCCATTCGCAGCGCCGGCGCCGGAACCCGCCTCATGCTCGACGGTGACGTGGCCGGCGGAATCAACGCTGCCCGTTACGAGACCCGCATCGACATGTGCGTCGGCATCGGTGGAAGCCCGGAAGGTATCACCACGGCCTGCGCACTTAAGGCGCTCGGCGGCTACATGCAGGGACGCCTTGCCCCGAAGGACGACGCGGAGCGTGCCCGTGGCGTCGCGGCCGGCCTCGACATCGACAAGCTGCTCGAAATCGACGACATGGTCAGCGGTGACAACACGTTCTTCGTGGCGACCGGCGTCACCGATGGCGGACTCGTCGACGGTGTGCGTCGCAAGGGCCCGATGATCCGCACCGAAAGCATCGTGCTGCGCTCGCGTTCGGGCACGGCCCGTCGAGTCATCGCGGAACACCTCGCCGAGAAGTGGCTGTAGGCGCTTCGATCTTCTCGTAGCTTCAAACCAAAACTGCACGCTCGGGTCTGTTTGGTCAGACTCGAGGCGTGCAGTTTTCGGTTTACCGCCCCTAATTCACCGCCCCTAATTCACCGCCCCTAATTCACCGCCCCTGGCGCCGACTTAAACGTGTACCTCGGAATCCGATTCGTCGACTTCAGCGAGACGCCGGTTGATCAAACTGTGCTTAGCGTCATTCAATTCAGCGCCGTCCAGTTCAACGGGCAGGTCCAGCTCGTCGGAGACGGATGCTGGCGTTTCGATCGGGGGCGTTTCCAGCTCGGGCGCGGTCAGTTTGCGCGGGGAATCGTGAATAATGGCCGGTTCGGTGAGCAGCCCGATCTTGGTCTGGTCGATCCCGGGAAACTGCCGGGCGGTCACGAGCACCCGGGACTCCAGCGAGTTGGCGAACTTGTTGTAACTGTCTACCGTGCGTTCGAGCGCCTTACGCAGCGATTCGGCATGGCCGCTGAGCGCACCGAGTCGCTGGTACAGGGCGTTGCCGAGGTCGAACAGCTTCTGCGCCTCGTCGGTGACCGCCTGCTGCTGCCAGGTGAAGGCCACCGTCTTGAGCACCGCCCACAGGTTCACCGGCGACGCCAGCGCCACCCGCTTGCTGAACGAGTAGTCAAGAATAGACGGGTCGGCTTCAAGCGCCGCCGACAGCAGCGACTCGCTCGGAATGAACGCGATCACGAACTCCGGACTCGCATCGAAACCTTCCCAGTACGTCTTCTTGGCGAGCGCATCAATGTGGGCGCGCACGGCTTTCACGTGCTTGTCAATCAGTAGCTTGCGGCGCGCACCCTCCTCGCCGGTGGCGGTATAGGGAATGGTGCTCGCTTCGATGTAGTGCTCGAGCGGCACCTTGGCATCGATCGCGATCGACTTGTTGCCGGGCAGTCGCACGACCATGTCGGGTCGGCCGAGGCCGGCATCTGTTGTGATGTTGGTCTGGGTGTTGAAGTCGACGTACTGGGCGAGGCCGGCCGCTTCGACCACACGCCGCAACTGGGTCTCACCCCAGACGCCGCGCGTGCTGTTGGAGCGCAGCGCGCTCGCGAGCGACTCGGTGGTCACCCGAAGTTGCTGATCAGAAATCTGCGCCTGCTTAAGCTGCTCAGACAACGAACCGTACTGTTCGCTGCGCTGTGTCTCCAGCTCGGTGACCTTTTCCTGCATGGTACGCAGAGTCTCCCGCACCGGGCTGAGGGCTTCGAGCACGAGGTGTTCCCGCTTCTCCCTCTCGGACTGAAGCTGCTGGTCGGAGCGCTGCCGTTCAATGGTTTCACGCGTCGTGGCGCGGTCGTGGTCGATCTGGGTGGTGAGGCCATCCACTGTGGCCAGGGCGGCGGACAGCTCACTCTGCAGGGCCGCTCGCACGGTTGCTTCGCTCGCCCGCGCCTCGGCGAGAGCGACCTGGTGACGTGCCTCGACCACGGCCGGGGCGAGGGCTCCCTCGGCGGGGAGGTCAGTGCGGCGGCGTTGCAGCAGCACCATGGCCAACAGGGCACCTACAGCGGCACCGATGATCAGACCGATAATCAAACTCAGCAGTGGATCCATGCATTAAGTCTGCCAGTGCCAACCGACATTGCCGGAATGACACTCGGACCAGCTTAAATGGTGCTTGAGATGGTTCTAGTTGAGCGCCATCGGCCCGTGTGTCGACGCGTGCTCCTGGGTGGCAACCGGTCCGATCACGCCGACCTTGACCCGGGTCACGTGGGCGAGCTGCTCGAGCGTGTCGACCTCGTGACGCGCGGCCGCGTGAATCATGATGGCCGCGCAGGCCTCGGCATCAGCGAGCGCGTTGTGGTGCGAGAAGTCCTCGAAGCCGGCCGCCATCGCTGCGACTGGCAGGCGATACGACTCCAGGTGGTAGGTGCGGCGGGCCACCTGCAGGCTGCAGACGTACCGAAAATCGGGCACTGGCTGGCCCGTCGCGAGCGACGCCGTCTTGATCACGCCGAGGTCGAAACTGGCATTGTGGGCGACCAGATAGTCGTCACCAACGAAGGCGATCAGCCGGGGAAGCTGCTGGACCCAGGTGGCCGCACCCACGACATCCGCTGCGGTGATGCCGTGAATTTGGGTGTTCCATTTTGAGAAGGAATCGTGGCCGGGCGGTGGCTGGATGAGCCAGTAGGCCGAATCGACGATCACGCCGTCACTCACCTTTACCATCCCGACCGAGCACGCCGAGGCGCCCGAGGAGTTGGCGGTTTCGAAGTCGATCGCGGTGAAGTTCAGCACGCCTAATGGTCTCACGGGCCGCCGACATGGCCCGCCGACGCGGCCCGCCGTGGCGTGGCCGGTAGAATAGGCTCTCGTGGCTCTTACAATTGCAATCGTCGGACTCCCCAATGTGGGAAAGTCCACCCTCTTCAACGCCCTGACCAAGAACAACGTGCTCGCCGCGAACTACCCGTTCGCCACGATCGAGCCCAACGTTGGAATCGTGAACCTTCCCGATTCGCGCCTGGCCGATCTGGCAACCATTTACGGCAGCAAGGCGCTACTGCCGGCTCCGGTGTCGTTCGTTGACATTGCCGGAATCGTGCGCGGCGCCAGCGAGGGGGAGGGGCTCGGCAACAAGTTTCTAGCAAACATTCGCGAAGCGGATGCCATCGCCCAGGTCATTCGCGGATTCGCCGACCCCGACGTTGTGCACGTCGACGGCAAGGTCAACCCGGCCGGCGACATGGAGACCATCAACACCGAGCTGATCCTCGCCGACCTGCAGACCCTCGAGAAGGCCGTGCTGCGCTTCGAAAAGGAGACCAAGGGGCGAAAGCTCGCCCCGATCGTGTTGGAGACCGCGCTCAAAGCACAGGCCTTTCTCGACGGTGGCAAGCCGCTGTCGTCGTCGAGCATAGACATCGAGCCGATCAGCGAACTCGGTTTGCTCACCGCCAAGCCCTTTATCTACGTTTTTAACGTTGACGAGGCCGTGCTGCAGGACCAGGCCAAGCTCGACACCCTCGCGGCGCTCGTCGCCCCGGCGAACGCCGTGTTCCTCGACGCCAAGCTGGAGAGTGAACTGAGCGAACTCGACGCGGAAGACGCCGCCGAGATGCTCGCCTCCACCGGTCAGGCCGAAAGCGGCCTCGACCAACTCGCCCGCATCGGCTTTGACACGCTCGGTCTGCAGACCTACCTCACCGCGGGCCCCAAAGAGTGCCGCGCCTGGACCATCCACAAGGGGTGGACCGCGCCGCAGGCCGCCGGAGTCATTCACACCGACTTTCAAAAGGGTTTCATCAAGGCCGAGATCTTCTCCTTCGAAGACCTCATGGCCGCCGGCTCGATCGCCGAGGCCCGGTCCAAGGGCAAGGCCCGCATCGAGGGCAAAGAGTACGTCATGCAAGACGGCGACGTCGTGGAGTTTCGCTTCAACGTTTAGCCGTGCGAAACGATCCGCGACTAAGGAGCCGCAATGACCCGTGTTGCCGCCATTGATTGCGGAACGAACTCGATCCGACTGTTGATCGCCGATCTCGACGGGCAGGGTGGCCTGCACGATGTGGTGCGAACGCTGGAGTTGGTGCGGTTGGGCGAGGGCGTCGACCGCACCGGTCGATTCAGCGAGGCAGCGCTTGAGCGCACGCTCGCCGCAACCCGTCGGTATGCGCAGCTGTGTCGCGAACACGAGGTCGAGCGCATCCGTTTTGTGGCGACGTCGGCGACGCGGGATGCCGCCAACCGCGCTGAATTCACCGATGCGGTCTACAAAATTCTGGGCGTACCAGCGGAGGTTATTCCCGGCACCGAAGAAGCGGCACTGTCGTTTCGCGGCGCGTTGACCGCCGTTAGCCGACAGAGCGCTGACGCAGCGGCCAGCGCGGCCCAGCACCTTGTTATCGACCTCGGTGGCGGATCCACCGAATTAGTGCTGGGCGGTAGCACTCCCGACGCTGCCTATTCCATGGATATCGGATGCGTGCGCCTGACCGAACGGAACATGCTGAGCGATCCGCCGCTCGAGGCAGAGCTGGCCGGCATCCGACGCGACGTCAACTCTGCGCTGGACCTGGCCACCGGCACCGTGAACCTGGCGCAGGCTACCGAGGTGATCGGCGTGGCCGGCACCATCACCACGATCACGGCGCACGCCCTGGGCCTCACGTCCTATGACCCCGTGGCCATCAACGGCGCTCGAGTTTCGCTTTCCGAGGTGCTTGCCTCCTGCGATGCGCTCAGCCACATGCCGCGCGCCGAACGCGCAGCACTGCCGTACATGCACCCCGGCCGGGTCGATGTGATTGCTGCTGGAGCGGTAATCTGGGCGACTATTCTGGAGCGCATCGCGGCTGTCAGGGCCGCTACCGCGACACCGCTTGCGTTCGTCGCCACCAGTGAGCACGACATCCTCGATGGCGCTGCCCTGTCACTCGCGTCGAATCACGCCAGTATGGGCTGACGAGTACCCGGCCGAACGGTCGTGCAGGCGCGCCGCAGGCATCCGTTTCGGTTAGTGCCCGCGGGCGATCCAGTCGGCCAAATCGGGCGCCTCGGCACCGATCGACGTCGACTCGCCGTGACCGGTTTTGACGACGGTCTCGGCGGGCAGCGTCAGCAGCTTGGTGGTGATCGATTCGATGATCGTGGGGAAATCACTGTATGAGCGACCGGTCGCACCCGGGCCGCCGTGAAAGAGCGTGTCGCCGCTGAACAGGGTGCCCAATGCTGGCGCGTAGAGACATACCGAACCGGGCGAATGACCGGGAGTGTGAATGACCTGCAACTCGATGCCGGCCACCTCGATGCGCTGCCCGTCGGCGAGATTGGCGGTGGGAGCGAGCTCCGGGTAGATGACGTCCCACAGCATCCGGTCGTCGGGGTGCAACCAGACGGGAGCATCCCGGGCAGAGGCTACCGCGCCGGCAGCACCGATGTGGTCGTTGTGGCCGTGAGTGCTCACAACGGCGAGTAGCCGACGGTCGCCGACGGCCGCGAGAATGGCATCCGCGTTGTGAGCGGCATCGATGACCACGCATTCGGTCTCGTCGCCGACGATCCACACATTGTTCTCCAACGCCCAAGTGCCGCCGTCGAGGCTGAAAGTACCCTCGGTGACCAGGTGCTCAATGCGCGCGGTCATTACAACACCACCACGGAGCGCAGCACGTCGCCGGAGGCCATCTTGGCGAAGGCGGCCTCGATATCGTCGATACCGATACGTTCGCTCACAAAATCAGCCAACGGTAATCTCCCTTGCAGATAGAGGTCGGTGAGCATGGGAAAGTCACGCTCGGGCAGGCAATCGCCGTACCAGGAGGATTTCAGTGAGCCGCCGCGGCCGAACACATCGAGTAGCGGGATCTCGAGCATCATGTCGGGCGTTGGCACCCCAACGAGAACGACAGTTCCGGCGAGATCGCGGGCGTAGAACGCCTGGCGCCAGGTTTCGGGGCGGCCCACCGCGTCGATGACGACGTCGGCGCCAAAGCCGCCGGTGAGTGCTTGCACGGCCGCTACCACGCCATCCTCGTCGAGTCCGGAGGAGTCGATCCGGTGCGTGGCACCGAGCTCTTGGGCTTTTTGCAGCTTCTTTGCGTCGCGATCAATGGCGATGATGACGGATGCCCCGGCGAGCCTCGATCCGACGACGGCCGCGTTTCCGACGCCGCCGCAGCCGATCACGGCAACCGAGTCGCCATGGCTCACGTTGCCCGTGTTCATTGCCGCTCCGATGCCGGCCATAATGCCGCAGCCGAGCAGTCCGACCGCCGCCGGGTCGGCATCCTGGTTGACCCTGGTGCACTGTTTCTCATGCACGAGGGTTTTTTCGGCGAAGGCACCGATTCCGAGGGCCGGGCTGAGCTCGGTGCCGTCGGTGAGGGTCATCTTCTGGGTGGCGTTAAAGGTGTTGAAGCAATACCAAGGCTCGGCGCGTTTGCAGGCCCGGCAGTCGCCGCAGACGGCCCGCCAGTTGAGCACGACAAAGTCACCGACGGCGACATGGGTGACGCCCTCACCGATGACGCTTACCCGGCCGGCGGCCTCATGCCCGAGCAAAAAGGGGAAGTCGTCGTTGATGCCGCCCTCTTTGTAGTGAAAGTCGGTGTGGCACACGCCGCAGGTCTCGATGTCGACGACAACCTCGCCCGGGCCGGGGTCGGGAATGACAATACTCGTGAGCTCAACGGGAGCCCCCTTCGAACGGGCGATCGCGCCTTGAACGGTGATGGGCATAAAACTCCTCGTAACTGGCCGGGGCAGTGAAAATCGTAAGTTCAAGCCTACCGAAGCATTCTGTCGAGGCCGGGTCGGAGTTGGACGCCGTGAACCGCGGGCACAGCGAGCCCTTTGAATTGCCACCGCTCTAGGGGATACTTGGCCGCATCGGTACTGCGGCTGCGGTGGCGAGATACTTCTGCAACGATGCTAGGAGACCGCATGACCATGACCATTTCGCAGACGAGGATCGACGAGGCCGTTGCGGAGGTTGCGGCAGTGGCTGCAGCTCACGCCGAACAGGTCGATACTGACGGTGACTACCCGGTGGATGCCGTCGAGGCGTTGCGAGGGAGTGGGCTACTCGGGCTGGTGATCAGCGAGGAATCTGGGGGCATGGGTGCCGGTCCAGTCGAATTCATCGAAGTAGTCGGCGCCATCGCTGCGGCCTGCGGATCGACTGCCATGATCTACCTCATGCACGTCGCGGCGGCGGTAACAGTGGCCTCCGCCCCTCCGGCCGCGCTGCCGGGCCTACTGCGCCGAATGGCGTCGGGTGAGGTGCTGGGTACCTTGGCTTTCAGCGAAAAGGGTTCGCGTTCGCACTTCTGGGCTCCAGTGTCCGAATCCGTCGCCGACGGCGACGACCTGCAATTCACCGCCTATAAGAGTTGGGTGACCTCGGCCGGTCACGCCGACGTCTTCGTGATGTCGTCCAAGAGCGCGGTCGATCCGGAAACCGTCGACCTTTACGCGATCCCTGCGGACACACCCGGTCTGGAGATCGCCGGCCCGTGGAGTGGGCTGGGGTTGCGCGGCAACGCCTCGAGCCCAATGTCGGTATCGGTAACGATTCCATCCGGCTATCGCATCGGTCAGGCGGGCAGCGGGTTCGGCACGATGATGGCCACCGTGCTGCCGTGGTTCAACCTGGGTAACTCAGCCGTGTCGCTTGGGCTGTCGCGGGCGGCGGTGGACGCAGCGACGACGCACGTGACGGGTGCCCGATTGGAGCATTTAGATCAGGCGCTGTCGTCATTGCCGACCATCCGCGCTCAGGTGGCGAAAATGAGCATCGCCCTTGCCGCCCAGAACGCCTACCTGGCGATGGCGGCGTCACGGGTCGCGAGCCCCGCCGACGATACCGGTCTGTTCGTTCTTGGCGTGAAAGCCTCGACCAACGACGCCGCGCTGACAATTACCGAAACGGCGATGCGGGTCTGCGGTGGGGCGGCGTTCTCGAAGCATCTTCCCATCGAGCGGGCCTTTCGGGATGCCCGCGCCGGATCGGTCATGGCCCCAACAGCCGACGTGCTCTACGACTTCTACGGTAAGGCCCTCACCGGCCTTCCGCTGTTCTGAGCGCCGGATGTCTCAGCTCAGCGGAGCCCCTCTTCTCGTCGGAGCGGTCGCCTACACGCCCAACGTCGTTCCCATCTGGGAGGGCATCCGCGACTACTTTGACACGCCCGATACGGCCATGGACTTCGTACTGTTCTCTAATTACGGTCGCCTCGTGGATGCCCTCCGGGCCGGAATGATCGATATTGCCTGGAATACCAACCTTGCCTATGCTCGCTCTGTACTGCAGACCGACGGCCATGTGCGGGCGCTCGCGATGCGGGACACTGACGCCGCATTCTCGACGGTGTTCGTGGCGGCGGCGGGAAGCGGCTGGTCTGGCCCCGGTGACATCGGGTCCCGGCGGCTGGCACTCGGGTCGGCGGACTCGGCGCACGCCGCGATCCTGCCCCTGCACTATCTCCGGGCGGCCGGGATAGATGTAGAACATATGCAGCTCAAGCGCTTCGACAGCGATATCGGTAAGCACGGCGACACCGGGCGCAGCGAGCTCGACGCGATCGATGCGGTTCTTGCGGGGGATGCCGACGTTGCCGCTATCGGCATCACGGTCTGGGAGAACATCGGCCGAGGTGACCTGATGCCGGGCACGCTGGAACAGGTCTGGCAAACGGAGAAATACTCGCACTGTATGTTCACCGCCCTCGACACCCTTCCCGAGTCAGTGAGTGCTCCGTGGGTGGCGAAACTGCTCGCAATGGACTGGGAGGTGCCCGCGCATCGACGCATCCTTGAACTGGAGGGGCTCACCCGGTGGGTCGAGCCACATCTGGACGGTTATACCGGCCTGTTCGAAGCGATCGCGCAGCAGGGCGTCGATTCCCGATGGTAGTCATGGCGCTCATGCGCATCGTGGAACAGCTCGCAGAGGGGGACACCGCCCAGTTTGCGGTGGCGTCGGCCAGCGAACTGGAATTGGTGCGCCGATGGTGTGCGAAGACGGGCAACACCGTGGTCAGCACGATGATGGTCGAGCAGGATGCCGGCCACGTCACCGTTGGCCGCGGGCGTCCGCGCGACCCGGCTACGATGATTCCCGCCGACCGGATGCCCGGAGCCAGGCTTTGGTTGTACACCAACTTTCACTGCAACCTGGCCTGCGATTACTGTTGTGTCGCCTCTTCACCGAAAACCGATCCTCGCTTGCTCGGGATTGAGACAATTGAGACCCTGGTCGTTGAAGCGGCAGCGTGGGGGGTGCGGGAGTTGTATCTCACCGGCGGTGAACCATTTCTCCTTCCTGACATCGACGCGATCGTTCGGGCCTGCGTAGGGCAGCTGCCGACAACGCTGTTGACCAATGGAATGCTGTTTCGTGGCTTAGGACTGCGCAAGCTGCGGGCGATGCCCCGCGAGGGTTTCGCGCTCCAAATCAGTGTGGACTCGTCGACCGCTGAGGTGCACGACTCGCACCGCGGTGCCGGGAGTTGGAAGCGGGCACTTGCCGGAATCCGGGTGGCACTCGACGAGGGCTTCACCGTTCGTGTCGCGGCGACCATCTCGGCCCACGACGATCCGGCCCTGGACGAGCTGCACGCCCTGTTCGACGGACTCGGGATTCCGCGGGCCGACCAGGTCATCCGTCCGATCGCCCTCCAGGGCGTCGCCGATGAAGGGGTGACGTTCTCCCGGGAGTCGCTGATCCCCGAGGTAACGGTGACAGCGGAGGGCATCTACTGGCATCCGGTTGCCGCACTTGACGCGGACGCCCTCGTCAGCCGGCAGATTCTCCCGCTGGCTCCCTCCCTCGACCTGGTCAGCGACCTTTTTGCCAAGCAGTGGTCGTCGATGACGGCCGCGTCAGCCATGTTCGCCTGCGCCTGAAAGGGAATGTGAATGCGATGATCGGAAGCAAGACCCCAATGAGGGTCAACGAGTTGGACGTCAATGCGATCGCGGCCGGTCGGCCCACCCGCGTGGTGCTGGCGGCAGTGCGGATCGCGGTCGGGCTGATGTGGCTGCAAAACGTGAATTGGAAACGCCCGCCAGACTTCGGGCAGGCTTCGGGAAATGGCCTCTACCAGTACACCGCTGACGCGGTCAAAAATCCGGTTCTGGAGCCGTTCAGCTGGCTGGTGACGAACGTCATATTCCCGAATTTCGCTCTCTTCGGCTGGGGGGTACTCATCGTCGAGTTCTGCCTCGGTGCGTTCCTGCTGGTTGGACTCCTGACGCGGTTCTGGGCAATCATAGGCATTCTGCAGACGATTGCGATCACGCTCTCGGTGCTGAATACCCCGGCGGAGTGGCAGTGGAGCTACTACCTGATGTTCGCCGCGCAATTCGTGCTCTTCGCTACCGCCGCCGGGCGCGTCGCGGGGGTCGATGGGCTGCTTCGACCACGGTGGTCACTCCACTCGGGCCGGTCGGCCCGGATCGCGATGGCGCTCTCATGACCGGCACAGCGCCGGCACGGGCTCGCCGCACCCTAAGCTGGCGCGCCCGCGGACTACTCGTCGCCGGGTTCACGGCGCTCAGTGCATTGTTCGCCCTGGTGGACTACACGCCGCTGCATTTTGTTGCGGTGAACCTCGTGCAAGGGTTGTTGCTGGTCGGTCTGGCAGCGGTGGCCGCGCTGGGCTGCGCGCTTCGGCTTCCAGCGTTTATTCTCGTCGCCGGCTCGATCTTGATTGTCGCCGGTCTGGTGCGGCTCGCCACCTACGGGCAAACAATCGGAATCATCTCCGGTTCGGTCAACGCCGCCGCGCTGATGGTCGCGCTCGGCACCGCGTTCGTCGCGATCTGGCTCACCTCGCGGCCGCTGCCAGCACTGCCATGAGTGCCGCCGGATCGGGCAATTTTGTTGCAGGTACAAGTTCGCGCTTGGACGGCGCGGTAAGGCTCCCGGTGGCACAATGGGCGCATGACGACACTGCACCTCACAGACAATGCCGACGCGGATAAAATTCTTAGCGAGAACCCATTTGCCCTGCTCGTCGGGATGCTGCTTGACCAGCAGATTGCCATGGAAGTGGCCTTCAGCGGCCCGGCCAAAATTCAGGAGCGCATCGGTGCCCTGGACCCGGCCACCATCGCGACCTACGACGCCGATGCCTTTGTCGAGGTCTTTCGCGTGACACCAGCGGTGCACCGGTACCCCGGCTCGATGGCCAAGCGGGTGCAGGAGGTTGCCGAGGTGATCGTAAACAACTGGAACGGCGATACGGCATCCATCTGGACTGCCGACACCCCCACCGGGCCCGAGATACTGCGCCGGCTCAAGGCCCTGCCCGGGTTCGGTGAGCAGAAGTCGAAAATTTTCCTCGCCCTGCTCGGCAAGCGCTTGGAAGTGGATGCGCCCGGCTGGCGCGAAGCATCCGCTCCCTATGGGGAGGAAGGAGCATTTCGGTCGGTGGCTGACATTGTCGATCCCGAGTCGCTTCGTCGCGTTCGGGAGACCAAGCGGGCGGCCAAGGCCGCAGCGAAGGCGTAGTCTCGCGTGGTGAATCCCCATTTCAGCGCGCAGACATTTGACTTTCTCGACGAGCTCGAGCACCGCAACGAACGCGAATGGTTTCAAGAACACAAACCGATCTATGAGCGGGAACTGAAACAACGGATGCTGACGGCCATCGAGTCGCTCAACGACACCATGGCTGGTTTTGCGAGTGACTATATTCGCCCGCCGAGCAAGGCCATGCTGCGCATCTATCGGGACGTGCGATTCTCCAAAGACAAAACTCCCTACAAAACGCAGTTGAGCGCGTTTTGGCCTCGCCAAGGCTTAGAGAAGACCGGTGGAGCCGCCTTTTTCCTCCAGGTGGGCGTGCACGGGGTTTTGGTGGCCGGTGGTGCCTACTCTCCGCAGCCTGTGCAGCTGCGGGCTATTCGTGACTACGTGCTCGATCATCACGGTGAATTGCGAACGCTGTTGAAAGCGCCCGCTCTGCTCGCGATGGCCGAACCATTTGGTGGCAACAAACTCATCCGCCCGCCGCGCGATTTTCCGGTCGATCATCCGGCAGCAGATTTACTGCTCAATCGCAGCTGGGCGCTGATGGCCCACCTGCCCGGCGACGCCGCCCTTGAGGAGAACTTCACCGACCTGGTCATTGAACGGTTTCGCGCATTCATGCCGGTCGTGAATTTTCTCAATGTGCCGCTTGCCTTTGCCACCCCACTTGAGCAGGAGGCGGCAACGGGCCGACGCCGCTCCGCCTAAGCGTCACCACCACACCGGATGGCGGCGCCAGCTACACCAGGGCGGTGATTCGGCTTAGTACCCGCTCGGGAACGGCCTCCCGCGGCACCTCGCCGAGCAGAAAATCGCCGTCCGGAAGAACCGCGGTGTCGGCCGACCAGAACTGAGGCTTGATTACCGCGCCCGTTCGGGCACTGCCGTGCAGTTCGACCCCATCGCCGGTGCGCTGGCCCAAAGCCCACCGATAATGGTCGGTCACGTTGGCAATCGGTGAATACGTCGACAGGGGTACCGAACCGGCACTCACGATCGGCCCGCGGTCATCGAGCAGCACGGCAACCAGGGGCAGGGCAGCGAAACCGCGCAGCCAGTCAGCCACATACATGGACGCATTTTCGGCACTATCGGCGTCGAGCCCCGAGACATCCGCTGATCCCGAAAACGCATGCGTCCGCGCCAGCCACTGCATCGGCGACGGAATCTGCAGCACAACGGGCACCCGCTGGGTCTGGCTGAACGTGGTCGCAAGTTCAATGACAAACGCGGTTGTTTCCGCGTCGTTCAGCAGAGTGCGGAGCGCAAAACCGGTTCGTGACTTGGCTCCCATAGCCGCTTGCAGCCTGGCGTCGTTGTTCAGGCACTGGGCATAAAAACGATCGAGGCTGAGCAGTGCAAAGTCAGATTTCAGTACGCCCTGAACCTGGCCGAAAAAATTTGCATAGGCCATCGGCTCCTGCCATGGCACGGGCTTGCCCTGCAAGAAAACGGATTGCGCATAGTCATGGCTGTCCAGTAGCACGGCCCGACTCCGACCAGACGTTGGCTCAGCCAGAAGCTCATCCAGTGAAAGTGTCACGGTATCTCCCATCAATCATTCAAACGACGTTCGACCCTTGGCTGCGGGACCCTAAGGAGACGGCCCCACAGCCAAGGGTCAGCAGGTGAAAATCAGGACTTGTGCTCGACGACTTCGCCGTATTTCTGTTCCAGCTCCCGCACCCGGGCCTCAAGCTTGTTGATCTTGAGTACGCGGCGGTCGGGAACCATAATCAGCGGCAGCTCGGCGAGCCTGCCCGTGACCCGTTCCGGTTCGGCGCCACCCCAGTGGGTGGCGATCAGGTTCTCATCATTGTCCTGGCCCCAGGAACCGAAGTAGTGCAGCTCGGCCGGCGGCTCTTCCTGCACGAACTTCTGCACGAACTCACGGTAGGGAGTGCCGCGTGAAATGCGATCGCGTCGCATCTGTGCCCGCAGCTCGGTGGTCTGGTCTTCGTGCACAACGTAGGTGCCCGGTTCCCAGACCACGCCGTACATGCTCGACGCGGTGTGGGCGCTGATACGGTCAAGCTCCAGGTCGGTCACCACGAGTTCCGGGTCGCGTTCCAGCACGTCGCCGTAACCGCCGCCGGCGCCCTGGGCGATCATGTAGAGCTCGCCCTCCTTTGCCACGTCGAACTGCAAGCCCATATGCGAGGACTGGTAGTCGCCGCCCTCAAACGGCTGCTCGTTCATCACCCGTTCCATCGAGAGATTGAACTGGGTCGGATCCTTTTTGATGATGTCGTAGATGTTGACATTTTTTACCATTGCGAGGGGATAGACCGGGCAACCGTAGCCGCCGAACATGCCGGGCACGGAGGAGAACTTGGATCCGCTCGTGACGGTCATGAACCCCCAGCTGGGTGTGCCGCGGGAGGCGACCATCATTTCGTATCCCATCCCGCCGCGAAACTTGCCGAACCCCTGGTTGTCGCGCACCAGACGCTTACTGACGAGTTGCAAGAAGGGAACTTCTTCTTCCATGACTTCCTGCTCGCCGATGTCGGCCATCGCGCAGAACAGCGGGGCGACAGCGTCTTCACCGTCACGAAAGGCCTTCGCTCCGCCGCCCATGCCGTTCAGATCGGCGCAGAGGTTGCCCACCTGCTCGCCGTTCTGGGTGGTGCCGCCCCAGAGAAAATCGTTGATCTGGTTGAACCAGGGCGCGACGACGTTGGAGTATTTCTGCGGTGCGGAGAACTGCATTTTGGCGAAAGCGCTTTGCAAGGCCGAGAAGCCGCGGAAGGAAGCCTGCAGCGACTGGCCTACGGGTGCGTCGTATCCGGCATCCGCCCAGCTGTGCTCTTCGGTGATGACTTCAATCGGGCTCATCGCGCCGGTGGAGCGCGGCAGGTCGGGCCACCAGTACGACAGGATGGCCTGCACCATGAACGCCTTGGTTGAGGCGAGCGGTGAGTTGATGGCCCGATTGAGAATTTCAGGGCCGGTGCCGGTGAGGTCCACAATCATGCGTTCGCCCTTGATGGTGATCTTGCAGGCGAACTTGATCAGAATGTTTTCTTTCAGCGTCGAATCAACGAACTGATTGAAGGTGACTGTGCCGTCGGGCAGTTCGCCGATACGACGCCGTACCTCGGTTTCAACGTCTTCCACCGTGACGCGCAGGGAGGCGACGAACGTCTCCTGGCCGACCTCGTCGATCAGCCGGTCGACGGTGTCCATGATGCGGCGCACGGCGCCCATCTTCACCTTGATGTCAGCGAGCATGAGCTTCGGGTCGCGGGTGGAGTGTTGCAGAAAGGTGAGGAGGTCGCGGCGCAGGTGACCCTTTTCCACGATCTTGATCGGTGAGGCGCGCAGGCCGTCATCGAACGGTGTTTCAGATCCCGAGGGCATGCCTCCCGGCTCGCAGGCGCCATTCTCTCCTTCGTGAATGGTGGCGCCCACCCAGGCGATGATCACGCCGCCGCGAATGACCGGCACCAGCATGGACTGGTCGGTGTTGTGCACCATGCCAAAGCGGGAGTCGTTGTGGAAGAATCCGTCACCCTCGTTGATGCCGACGGTGGGCTCGTCCTTCCAGTTCTTCATGATGTAGCGGATGGGGTGGTGCAGCACCGCGGAGAAGGCGATGACGCCGCGGTTGGAGAGATAGGTGACGTCGCCCTCGGCGGTGTACACGGCGCAGGAGAGGTCAGCCCATTTGGCGCCGGGAGCGGCGCCCATGCTCTCGCACATCTCAAACGCTTCATCTAAGGCCCCGGCCAGGCGCTTACGGATGCGGTCGACCTCTATCGGGTCGATGCCCTGGGCGATGCACTGCTCCTCATAGGCGGTACGCGGCATGATTTCGTGGTGGCGCATGATGGCCGGGTCCGGTCCGAGAAAAAGGGTCGTCTCGTCCATGAATTTGTCGACCCACTGCTGTTCCTGGTCGGTCAGTAGCTGCGATGCGTCGTCGTCGTTTCCGCTGGTGGGCACGAACTCGTCAGTTGTCAGTGTCATGGTGCTCAAACTCCTTTGCTTATGCGAGGTGTTGCGGGGATGAGAGAAGCGGTCAGTCGCTGAGTAGCCATACGGCACCCTGCACGGTCGGTTCCAGACGCCAGCCAGGTTCTACCAGGTAGGTGGTGTTCTCGGTCGTTACGATCGCCGGCCCGTGAATGACGTACTCGTGTTTGAGTGCCTCGGCGTCGTAGACGGGGGTATCCACCGCGCCGGCGATGCTCGTGAAGTGCACCGACCGGTGCGAGACCGGAGCCGGCTTGGTCTTTTCACCGCCGATCTTGATCGACTCGAACTGGATGACCTCACCCTCGATAAAGGACGCCACACGAATGGTCTGCACCCGGATGCCCGCCTCCGGTGCCTGGGTGCCCTCCCCATAGCGCTCGCCGAAGATTTCGGAGAACGTTTTGATCAGGTGCAGCACATCAGCGACCCCGTTGACCCGGTTGATGTCGAAGGCGACAGCGGTGGTGACGAGCTGGTTTCCGTAGCGCATGTCCATTTCGAGGCGGTAGCGTACGTCGGCGCGGTCGTACCCCTGGCGCACGAGGTCTTCGGCACCCTTGGCCTCGAGCTCCTCGATGTACCCGTTCAAAGCCGCATATTCGCTGTACAGGCTGCGCTTGATCGCTTCGTAGAGCACGACGTAAGCGCTGCGTTCGTGAATGTGCAGCGGTCGCATGTTGCCGGCGCCGAGCGCCGAGAACACCGAGGCGAACGGTGGAAACAGGATTCGGCTGATGCCGGCGCTCGCCGCGATTCCGCAAGCGTGCAGGGGGCCGTTGCCGCCGTAGGCGAGCATCGTGTAGTCCTCGATCAGGCCGCCGCGCGAGCGCAGCTCCTTTTCGATGCCGATCGCCATCTGCTCGTCGACGGTTTTCTTGATCACCTTGGCGACCTCCACCGCGTCAAGGTCGAGCTCATCGCTGAGAGTCTCGTCGATGACGTAGATCGAGCGCTTCCTATTGAGCTTGATGTGCCCGTTGGCGTAGTTATCGGGATCAAGGTAGCCGAGCACGAGGTCGGCATCGGTCACGGTCGGGCGCAGCCCGCCACGGTCGTAGCAGGCCGGGCCCGGATCGCTGCCCGCCGATTCCGGCCCAATCTGGACGGCGTGGTGAATGCGATTGTAGGCGGCGATCGAGCCGCCGCCCGCACCGAGGGTGTTGAGGTGGATCATCGGCGCGGAGACCATCCAACGACCAATGGTGGGCTGAAAGTCGTAGTGACGCACTCCACCCTCCGGTACCAGTCCGATATCAAACGAGGTACCGCCCATATCCATCGACACGACGTCGCCGAGCCCGGTCGATTCCGACAGGTGCTGGGCCGCGCCCACTCCGGCGATCGGTCCGGAGTGAATCGTTTGCAGGGCATCCGTCGAATTGGGCTGGGCCATGCCGCCCGAGTTGTGGATAACGAGCATCGGCTTCTCGTAACCGGAATCACGCAGGTTATTGGAGAGCTGGTTGAGGGCGTGGAACATGGTCTGGTGCAGAAAGGCGTCAACAATGGTGGCCATGGCCCGCACGTATTCGCCCTTGCGGCCAGAGACCTGGCTGCTGAGCAACACCGGAATCGACCCGAGCTCATGCGTGGGGTACTCGTCGAGAATAATCTCGAGGATGCGGTCTTCGTGCACCGAGTTCTCGGTGGCATTGGTCAAGGCAATGACAATGGCTTCAGCGCCGTTGTCGACGAGTTCGCGCACCTGGGTGCGCACATCGTCATACATGAGCGGCACAAGAACCTCACCGACCGAGTCGATGCGTTCCTTGACCGAGCGGATGAGCCGGCGCGGCACGAGCGGGTCGGGCCGTTGGGCATCCGGCATGTCGCCCTGCTTGACCCCGTCAAGACCTTCGCCATAGCCTCGGCCACGCGAGAGCGGAATGGTGTCTTCGAAGCCGTGCGTCACGATCGCTGCGACCCGAGGACCCTTACCCTCGATCAGGGCGTTGGTGCCGAGCGTGGTCGCGTAGCGCACCGAGTCGACCTCTTTGAGCGCTTTTTCCCGGCTGATGCCGGCCCGCTCGCAGGCCCGGTCAAGGGCCTCGTTGAAACCGAGGGCGAGGTTGTGGTGGGTGGTGAGTGCCTTGGACTCGATATAGACGTCGTTCCAGACGAAGAAGCAGTCACTGAACGTGCCGCCGATGTCTACGGAAATTCGTTTCACGGTCAGTGCCCTTCGGTGCGGTGGGAGTGGGAATGTGCGGACGCGGAATCAAACCGGGCGCTGAGGTCGGTCTCGGCGTTCTCGCCGGGGCCGTAGTTGACGACCTCCTCGGGGTTGCCGCCGTGGGCTTCCCACTTCTCGCGCAGGGAATCGATGTCCCAGAGCATGTCGACGGTCGGCGGATGCCCCGGCGGCAGGTATTCCGCTTCAATCTGCGTGCCGCAGGTGGGGCAGTAGAACTCCAAGATTCGACAGAAGCGCGGGTCGGGGGAGAACGTGAACTCGTACTTCTCCGGGTCGATCACCGGCGGGTGGATCTCCCGTGGGTCCCGGTCGTAGACCAGGGTGCCTTCCTTGTAGTTGCCGCGGGCGTCGCCGAAGTCGTGGGCGCAGACGCGGCAGATCCACCGCTCGGTGTCGAGGTCGATGAGCAGGTATTCGGTCATGGGAACGCGCATTTTGTTTGTACCTTCCTTGGGAAACAAAGTGGGTCGAGGGTTCGGAGGTCAGTGCGTGTCGGTGAGCTGCAGATCGCCGGCGGTCGAGACCAGGAGAGTCCAGCCGAGCGGCACCCGCGCGGTGAAGAAGGGACCCTCGACGATGGCCGGGCCGGCTGCCGTGGCACCGGGCTTCTGGTCGTCGAGCTGATAGACGGCCACGCTGTCGACCTGCGTGGTAGCCCCGCGCACCTGCCGAGTTCCGGCAGCCACGGCGGCGCTCGCCGCTGCCGGCGCACCGTTCGCAATGGTCGGGTGCGGCAGCCGGTAGGTGGCCTTGAGGGCGAGGATCTCTTCGCCGTTTTCAACCAGGGTCGACCACTCGAGTTCGCACTCGCTCAGGTCGTGCCCTTCCTGGAACATGTCCTTGCCGGCATCCGCTTGCATGGCGGTACGCACTGCCGTGATTTCGGCGGGCGAGAAACCGGTGACGCTGGTTTCATACGATTGGGCGATGTCCGAGAAGCTGATGCCGTAAGCCGAGAACACCGCGGCGAGGCGCGGTACGAGCACCCGTTTCACGCCGGCAATACGCGCGGCGCTGCAGGCATTCATCGGTCCGCCGCCGCCGAACGCCGCGACCGTGGTCTCGCCGGTCGGGCTCACGAGGTCGGCGAAGGAGCGCGCCAGGTGGCTGGAATAGCTGGCCTCCATGCGAATCAGCGCCTCGTCGACACTGATGCCGAGCGGGTCGGCGACGGTCTTGGTGATGACCGCGCGAGAACGCTCGGCATCTAGGGCCATCTCCCCGTTCAGGTAGGTGGCGGGGTCGAGAATTCCGAGCAGCAGGTTGACGTCGGTGATGGTCGCCGAGGTGCCGCCGAAACCGAAACAGGCCGGTCCTGGCGCGGCGCCGACGCTGTCCGGCCCGACGGTGATCTCGCCGTTATGTACGGCGATGATCGAGCTGCCGCCCACTCCGGTAGAACGCACGTCACTCATTTCATAGGAGATGTCGACGCCCTGGATCGATCCGCGCCGGGCGACGGCGATGGCCTTGTTGGAGACCGCGCCGACATCCGTTGTGGTTCCGCCGACATCGATCATGAGCACGTTGTCGAGTCCGTAGGCCTCGGCGAGAGCCCTTGTGCCCTCGAGTCCGCCGCGCGGTCCCGAAGAGTACGTCTTGAGTGCGACGGACTTGGCGACGCGGGAGGACGCACCGTCGTTGCGGTAGATGAGCAGCGGGTTCTTCACCTTGTAGGCGCGCAGTCGGTGTTCGGCGCTGTACAGAAAACGCTCGACCGTGGGGTGCAGGAAAGAGTTGAGAATGCCAGACCAGACCTGTCGCGGCCGCGACGTGTCGGCGGCGAACTCGCGGGAGAACAGGATCGGCACGGAGCCGAGCAGGTGCCGGGGAAAATTTTTGAGCATGGTGCGCTTGAACAGGTGCTCGCGTTCCGAACTCAGGCCGGCGACGACGAGACGTTCAGCCCCGGCGGTGGTCAGCCGGTTGATCTCGGCGACGAGCTGCTGGGAGAGTTCCTCCGGGGTGCCGTCGGCCGTGATAATGCCGATGCGGCCACCGATCAGGTCCGTGAACAGTGCCGCCGTCTCCTCCGATGTGCCGAGCGCCTCTGGCAGGGCAGGATCATCGGTGATCAGCCCGATCAGCGGGCCCTTGCGCTGCACCAGTGCGTTGGTGCCCTGGGTCGATGAGTAGCGGATGTGCTGGGTCGAGTGCAGCAGATCGGCCAGGTTAGCCTCACCATAGATCTGCGCCGATGCCTTTGTCATCGCGTCAAAAAGACACTGCGAGAGATCGACCGGGGTGGTGAGGGTCTTGGTGAACGTGAAATCGGTGCCGCTGGCGACGACAATATCGGTGAGGGTTCCACCATTGTCGATGTTGATCAATCGTTCCATGAGCGCTCCTTTGCGGTTTGTGGTGAGTGACCGATGCTCCCGAAGAAGCAACAACATCAACAGTGACCCGGCCGGGACATGGTGGCGTGTCCCACATTGGGACACCGCCCGGCTAGCGCTCGGCGGGTCGCAGAGTGCATGCTTGCAGAGTCCACAAGGGAGTAGATATGCACAGGATCGCTGAGCGTCGAATGAAAATTGCCGCTGCTCGGGCCAACTTTCTGCGCTCCGGCCACGCGGAATCCCTGGCCGTGCCTGGGCCCGTAGCGGCATCGTGGCAACGATCTTTTACAGCTGGAGTCAATGCCGAAACGTCGCAGGCAGTGTTTCAGAGCGACCTGGACCTGACCGGTCGGCTGATGCGCTGCTCAGAACCGGTCATTACCCGATTGAGCGATGACATGGCCGAGATGCCACTGTCGATTGTGCTCACCGACTACAAAGCGAGAATTCTCAGCCGCTTAGAAACGGACAAAACAATTGGCACACTGCTCGACGAAGTGTCCCTGGCGCCGGGGTATAACTATGCCGAGGCGAGCGTAGGAACCAACGGGATCGGCACGGTGCTCGAATCGGGGCAGCCGCTCTATATCGTTGGCCCGGAGCACTTTACGGAACACCTGCAGCCATTCGCTTGCGCAGGCAGCCCTATTCGTGACCCGCTCACCGGTCGCGTCGAAGGGGTGCTGGACATCAGCTGCCTCAGCGAACATGCCAGCCCACTCATGCAGTCCCTCGTGCGGTCTGCCGCGCACGAGATTGAACGCAACCTTCTCGTCGATCGCAGCCAGCGGCAGCAGGCTTTGTTCGAGGCCTACGTTCGGGTGGATGCCCACACGCGGGGCGCCGTCATGGCGATCGGCGGCACCGTGGTGATGGGGAACGCGGTCGCGCAGAGCCTGTTCGCGCCCGACGAACAGTGGACCATCCACCAGCACGCACGATACCTGATGATCTCCCCCGGGCAGCCGGTCGACCAGATCGAGCTCTCCTCGGGCAAAGTCGTACACATGCGAGGCAAGCGCGTTGTGGTGGGCGCGGATGTCGCCGGCATTGTCGTGGTCGTCGAGATCAAATCGGAGCCGGTACCGATGCGCCCCGCGGGCCGCGATCTGGAACGCCGCGACGAGCCTCGCCGCGTTGCATCGACCATTGCCGGGACGGCCCCGGCCGGGGAGATTCTCAGTGATGTGGCCTCACTCCTCGGCAAGCGAGCGGCCGGCAGCGTCTTGGAAGCACTGGCTGCGGGCGAGGTACTACTCGTTCTGGGGGAGGCCGGTGGTGGCAAAGTATCGCTCGTGGCTGAACTTTATAGCCACGTGATACCCACCGGCCGTAGCGTTATCTACGGCACAAAAGAACTCAACGAGCACGGGCTGCAGCGGACTCTTGACGATGACCGGCCCCAAGCAGAAGCTCAGCCCACTCTCTACATTTTTCGAAACATTGACCGTCTTGAGGCAACAGCGCTTGCCGAACTCGACGCCTTTCTCAGCGCGCGTGAAGAAAACATCGGCAACCGAAACGACGCGGTCGCCCTCACGGTGTCTCAACCCGATCTTCACGCCGACCTCGCCGTTTCTGCTCCGTACACCGCCGTACTGCAGCATTGTCAGACCTCGGTCACGGTAGCTCCGCTGCGGCATCGCCTCGATGACCTGGCTGACATCGTCGCCAAGGTACTCGCGCGACGGGCCGGATTGCGCCCTGCCACGGTGAGCGCCGGAGCTATGCGGGTGATCTCTCGTTACCCCTGGCCGGGCAACATTCGCCAGCTCGAAGAAGCCATCGATATCGCGCTGCTCACCCGGCCGGTCGGTGCCGTCCAAGCGGAAGACCTGCCGGCGTACTGCCACGGCGGGGCGCCGCGACTGTTATCGGCGCTCGAAGCCGGAGAACGAGATCTCATTGTCGGTGCGCTTCATAAGTCAGACGGCAATCGGATGCGCGCGGCCGAGTCCCTGGGAATTGCGCGGTCATCGCTCTACCGCAAGCTCAAAACGTTCGGCATAACGGTCACCGACTCGTAGCCTCAGCCGACGGCATCCGCTGATCACGATCTTGGTACGGGTGCATCAGCGCGCAGCCATGCTGGCACGAACCTCAAGCACCGACCATACGACAATGACGGCGACGAGCGCCATGGCGGCGAGGCCGAGTCCGGAATAGCCGGCCAGCGTCAGAATCGGCCCGGCGAGGGCGCCGCCGAGCGCGCCGGCTGCGTTCATGGCGAGGTCGGAGAACCCTTGCAGCGACGAGCGATCCTCAATGTCGACGGCCTCGGACACCAGTGCCGAACCGGCGACGACGGATGCCGACCAGCCCAGTCCCAGAAAGATCAGGCTCAGTGTCATCGTGCCCTGCGACCCGTCGCTAAGCCAGGCCACAGTGAGGGCGACCAGCAGCATCGACTGCCCGCCGAGAATGACCGGAACTCGTCCCACTCGGTCGGACAGTGCGCCGAAAACGGGGGAGAGGGCGTACATGCCGGCCACGTGCAGGCTGATGGTCAGTCCCACGATCGTCAGGGTCGCGCCGTGGTCGCGCAGATGCACCGGCGCCATGGACATCAGCGCCACCATGGTCATATGGCTCAGCGCGATGACGACAACGGCATATCGAGCCGCCGCATTGCCGCGAAGAATGGCCAGACCCCCGCTGGCGCGACGGATGCCCGCACTCTTCGTGCGTGCGGCCAGCGCGGTCAGCAGCGGGTCTGGTCTCAGCCCGAGCGCGTAGACGCAGGCCGCCGTGACAGTGGCGGCGAGTGAGAAGGCGAACGCCCCGGTCATCGCCGGCAGTCCGAGGGCCGCGCCGAGCGCTTCGCCCGGTCCAAACAGGTTCGGGCCGAGCACGGCACCGATCGTCGTGGACCAGACCACGATCGACAGGTCACGGGCGCGAAAGCGCGAGGTGGCGAGGTCGGTCGCGGCGAATCGAGCCTGCAGATTCGTCGCCGAGCCGGCGCCGAGCATCATCAGGGCCACCAGCAGCAGGGCGAAAGTGTCGATGGAGACCGCGGTGATCGCGAGCACGGCGCCCGCGCCGGCCACGAGCGAACCGGTTGCGAGCGATACACGGCGCCCATGGGCCTGCGCCAGCCGGGCGAGCGGCACAGCCACGATCGCGGCCCCAAGGGTGCTCATGGTTGCGGCCATGCCCGACCAGGCGCTCGACCCCGACAGTTCGGCGGCGAGCAGCGCACCGAGGGACAGGGTCGCTCCCATGCCGATGCCGCCCAGAATCTGACCGGTGATGAGTACCCGCACCACGCGCTTCTGCAGCGTGGCGTGCTCGCTGTGCGGCGTTTCCGCTTCAACGCCTGTCGTGTCGTTGTTCACAATCGTTCCCCTTGCCTGCGGCCGGATGGCTCAGCGCCTCGACCGGTGGCGTGTGCCTGAAAACACTCTAGCGAGGCCGCGCGCGCCCGGACTTGCCTCACCGCAAGATACCCCATAGGGTATATATGAATCCAGCCCCACGCCGCAACGCCGACGAAAGCAGTTCATGAAGAAGACCCTCGCCGCCCTGGCCATCGCCGTCACCGTCGTGCTCGGCCTGGCGGCCTGCTCAGTCACAGCCGAACCGGTTGAACTGGCTGCGGGCACAGTCATCGTCGATGTGCGCACGCCGAGCGAATACGCGGCCGGCCATCTCGACGGCGCCGTAAACATCGACGTGCAGTCGGCGACGTTTGACGTGGACCTGTCCGCGCTCCCGGCTGACGGCGAGTACGTCGTCTACTGCGCTTCCGGCAATCGGTCGGCCTCGGCCGTCGCCCGCATGACCGATCTCGGCTTCACCGGCCTGACCGACGCCCACGGGATGTCGGACGCTGCGGCATCCACTGGTCTGGCCATCGTAACCGCCCCGTAGCCCCAGTGCTCACCCCACCACCCACGTTGATCAAGGAGACACTATGTGCAGTCCCATTCGTTGCGAAAACTGTTCGAAAATCGGCTGGACCGGCTGCGGCCAGCACGTCGACGAGATCATGACCGATATTCCCGTCAGTGAGCAGTGCACCTGCCGCTAAAGACGGCAAGGCCGTTGCGCACGGTCGCCTGCCGCGTCGCCGCAATGAGAATATGGGGTAATGACCGGAACACTCGTGGCCAAGGGCCTGGCCGGCGGCTACGCACACCGCACCCTGTTTGAATCGCTTGACCTCACGGTTGCCCCTGGCGACGTCATCGGCGTGGTCGGGGCCAACGGCGCGGGAAAATCCACCCTGCTGGGCCTGCTCGCCGGCCTCGTTGAGCCGCAAGCCGGCACCATCACGCTCAGTCCAGCGGATGCCTTCGTCGGCGCGCTCCCGCAGGAACACGAGCGGATTTCCGGCGAAACCATCGCCGGCTATATCGCCCGGCGCACCGGCTGCGCCGCAGCGACCCGTGAAATGGATGCCGCGGCATCCGCCCTCGGAGACGCGCAGCCGCATACTGACGGTAGCGACCCGGCCGACGCGTATTCGACCGCGCTCGAGCGGTGGCTGGCCAGTGGAGCGGCGGATCTCGAGGAACGACTGCCCATCGTGCTGGCCGATCTCGGTCTCGCCCTCGGCACCACGCTCACGGCCGACAGCCTGATGACCGCGCTCTCCGGCGGCCAGGCCGCTCGCGTTGGACTCGCCGCGCTGCTGCTCTCCCGCTTCGATATCGTGCTGCTCGACGAGCCAACCAACGACCTCGACCTCGACGGACTCGAACGCCTCGAAGCTTTCGTCACCGGCCTGCGCGGCGGTGTCGTGCTGGTCAGCCACGACCGTGAATTCCTCGCCCGCTGTGTCACGCGCGTGCTCGAACTCGACCTTGCTCAGGGCGCGAACCGGGTCTTCGGAGGCGGTTACGATTCCTACCGGGAGGAACGCGAAACCGCCCGCCGGCATAACAGGGAGAACTACAACGAGTTCGCCGCCAAGAAAGCCGACCTGGTGGGGCGGGCCAGAACCCAGCGCGAATGGTCGAGCCAGGGCGTGCGTAACGCCATCAAGAAGGCGCCGGACAACGACAAGATCCGCCGCAAGGCCTCCGTGGAATCGAGCGAGAAGCAGGCCCAGAAGGTACGGCAGATGGAAAGTCGCATCGCTCGCCTCGACGAGGTCGAGGAACCCCGCAAGGAGTGGCAACTCGAGTTCACCATCGGTTCAGCCCCGCGCTCCAGCGCCGTCGTCGCGACCCTGAACAATGCCGAGTTTCGGCAGGGCGACTTCGTGCTCGGCCCGCTGTCCCTGCAAGTCAACGGCGGCGAACGCATCGGCATCACCGGCCCCAACGGCGCCGGCAAATCCACCCTGCTGCGTGCCCTGCTCGGCCGCCAACAAGCGGATGCCGGCAGCGCTCACCTCGGTCCCAGCGTCTTGATCGGCGAAATCGACCAGGCCCGGGCGCAGCTGACCGGTGCGCGAGCGCTCGCCGAGAGTTTCGAGATGCTCGTTCCCGAGCTCTCATCGGCCTCGGTGCGCACCCTGCTGGCCAAGTTTGGCCTGAGGTCCGACCACGTGAACCGGCCGGTCGACGAGCTGTCGCCGGGGGAGCGCACCCGCGCCGGGCTGGCCCTGCTTCAGGCGCGCGGTGTCAACCTGCTGGTGCTCGACGAACCCACTAACCACCTCGACCTCGCGGCGATCGAACAGCTTGAACAGGCGCTCGACAGCTACGAGGGCACGCTGCTGCTGGTCACCCACGACCGGCGCATGCTCGCCACCGTGCACACTGATCGGCACTGGAACGTCGACGCTGGCCGGGTCACCGAGCTCTAGCCGCGCTCTGGCCGAGCTCTGGCCGAGCTCTGGCCGCGCTCTGGCCGCGCTCTGGCCGCGCTCAGGCCGCGCTCAGCGCGACTGGCGCTTCTTGCCGAGCTTGGGTTGGCCCTTCACCGCTGGGGCGCGGCCCTTGCCCTTGTTGGCCTTAGCCTTGCCGCCGCCGGACCCACCGCCGGAACCGCCTGAATCGCCGGAACCGCCGCCGTTCTGCGCACCGCGGCCAGCGGCCAGCTCTCGGCGTGCATCGTCCAGAAAGGCAACGCCGATTTCGGTGAGCGTCGTGCTCTGTGCTTTGCGGTCAAACAGGGCGTAGCCGAGTTCGGCTTCGACTCGTTTCACCGAGGTGCTGAGGGTTTCCCGGGTGACGCCGAGCGCCTGCGCAGCGCGGGCGAAATCGGGTGCCTCAGCGGCGGCCACGAAGTGACCCAGCAGGGTGATGTCCACGAACAGCCTCTCGTCAATGGCGCGGAATGCGCCCTAGACCTTCAAGGCTACGCGTCCAAAACCGCCCGACCCGCCGCGTGTTCGCGGCGGGGGCTAGGCGGCAGGTCGCCGACGTGGTTCGCTGGAGGCATGACGACCCTGCCGATGTTCCCCCTGGGATCCGTGCTCTTCCCCTATATGCCGCTGCAACTGCGCGTGTTCGAGGAACGATACCTGATCATGCTGGCCCGGGTACTCGACTCCGAGCCCGCCGAATTCGGTGTCGTCCTCATCGAACGTGGTCAGGAGGTCGGCGGCGGTGAACGGCGCTTCGGCATCGGCACCGTCGCCCGGGTCACCCAGTTGGAGGCGCCGGAGGGCTACCTCGGTCTGGTCGTGCAGGGCGAGCGCAGAATCGAGGTGACCGAGTGGATGCCGGAGGACCCGCATCCGCTGGCCACCGTGCGTGAGCTGCCCGACCTGGAGTGGGATGACTCGCTGCTGCCGCGCCGCGAACAGGCCGAGCAACTTGTTCGTCGCACCCTGTCCCTCGCCAGCGAGTTCGTCGACCAGGAGTGGTCGCCCGATGTCGAGCTCTCCCACGACCCGATCGCGGCCGCCTGGCAGCTCGCCGCAATCGCCCCGGTTGGACCGCTCGACCAGATCGTTCTGCTGCGCTCCGACACCATGGCGACCCTGCTCGACAACATCATCGAACTCACCGAGGCTGCGGCCGAGTCGATGGCGTGGTGACGCGCCTGGACCCGACGGGCTTAGACCCCGATGTCGCGCTGACGCAGTGCGAGAGCCGCCGTCGCGGCGAGCAGGAGCGAAAGAGCGTAGAACACGGCAATGGTGGTGGGATCAGCGCCGGTGCTCAAGGGGCTGTTGCCGAAGGCCCAGTAGTAGGGGCTGACGTTGTGCAGCCATTCCAGACTCGCACTCTGATTGCCGAGCGCATTAAAGATATACCCGACGACCGCCACTCCGGCTCCGGCGGCGATACCGCCGATGCGCCGCCCGCTGAGCGCTCCGCCGAGCAGTGCAACGGATGCCGTCAGCAGCGACACCCCACCAAACATCAGGCTCGTACCGAGCAGGTTCTCCACCTGAATCTCAAGCCGGGCGGAATCATTCAGCGTCAGCACGGCCAGGAATGTCAGCGTTGACAGAGCAAGGATCTTCACCGCAATGGCACAGAACCGTGCCGCCGCCACCTGCACCCGAGTCACCCCGTGGGCCAGAGTGAGCTCGAGTCTTCCCGACTCCTCGTCACCGCCGAGCGCACCGGCGCCCCAACTGGTTGCCGCGATTGTCATCAGCACAAACCCGATCAGTCCGAACACGGTTGCTTGGGCGTAGCCGGCACCGGTGCCGATCTGGTCGTAATTGAGAGTTTTAATCAGTTCCGGCGGCAGGTTCTTGATGATGTCCTGCATTCCAGAGCCCCCGCTGATGCTCGGGTAGAGCGGGAGGTAAAGAAAAGCGGCCGCGGCGAGCCCGAGCGCCCAGCCCAGTAGTCCGCGCCAGGAATCGGTGAAGACCTTGCCAAAGAGTGGCAACGGCGCCCGACGTACGTTTCGCGCACGGTCCTGTACGGCGGTCATTTCGTCACGTCCGTCTGGGCATCCGCGTGCCTCGCCAGCCCGGCAGCGGCCGCCGCCGGCATTGGTGCGGAATACAGTTTCAGCACGGACTCCTCGAGGTCGGGCTCCTCGAGCATGAGATCTTTCAGTTGCAGGGTCGAGATCGCCTGCAGGAACGGCGCGATCTCGCTGCTGAGTGTGGCGACGGCCTCGGCATCACCGGCCGGCGTCACCGTGCACTCGAGGGTCGTCACACCCTCGAGGGCGCCGAGGGCAGCGGCCAGATCGGTGGGTCGAATGCCACTGGCCACCAGACGCAGGTGGCGAATAGCGGTGGTGCGCAACTCCTCGACGCTGTTGATCGTGACGATACGACCGTCGCGCAGGATGGCCACCTCGTCGGCGGCCTGCTGAATCTCGCTGATCACGTGGGACGACAGGAATACCGTCTGACCGCGGTCCCGAGCCTCGCGCACCATTTTCAAGAACTCTTGCTGCATGAGCGGGTCGAGGCCACTCGTGGGTTCGTCGAGCACGAGCAGTTCCGGCTGGTGCATGAAGGCCTGAACGATGCCGAGTTTCTGCTTGTTGCCCTTCGATAATTTGCGTACCGGCCGGTCGAGGTCGAACCCCAGCCGTTCGGCCAACTCGTGCACGTGGCCGGCTGCGACCGGCCCCGAGATATCGGCGTAGTGCGCCAGTAGGCGTCGACCGCTAGTGCGCCCCTCCAGAATCAGCTCGCCAGGCAGATAGCCGATGCGTCGCCGCAGCTCGGGCCCCGCGTTCCGTGACGGGGTGCCGAGCACCGTGGCGTGGCCCGAAGTCGGGCGAATGATGTCGAGCAGCGCCCGCATGATCGTGGTCTTACCCGCTCCGTTTGGACCGATCACGCCAAAAACCGAGCCGCGCGGCACCTGAAAGGTGACACCGTTCAGCGCACGATTACGGCCAAACTGCTTCACCAGATCGACCACGTCGATGGCGGCGTCCGGTGCCTGGCCGGGCCCGAGAACTGCGCGGGGTTGGGTGAGTGCATCGTGGCTCATGACGGCTCCTTGGCTCTGGCTGCGATTTTAGTCCTCGCGTGCGCGTCAGCCGGTGTCTAATGGTTCAGATGACACAAATCACGCCAGCGGATGCGCCGCCCCCCGCTTCCGACGCCATCATCGGCCCCGACGGCCTCGCCAGGCCGCGCTGGGCCTCGGTCGATCCGATGCTGCGCGACTACTACGACACCGAGTGGGGCGTTCCGGTTCGGGAAGAACAGGCGTTGTTCGAGCGCATCAGCCTCGAGGCGTTCCAGTCCGGGCTGTCCTGGGCCATCATCCTGCGGAAGCGTCCCGGGTTTCGCACGGCCTTCGCCGACTTCGACCCCGACCGGGTCGCCGCCTTCGACGAGAACGACGTGGCCCGACTGCTCAGCGACGAGAAGATCGTACGCAACCGCCTGAAAGTACGCGCCACCATCACCAACGCGCAGGCTGCCGTCGCCCTGCGTGAGCACGGCGGACTGGTCGACTTCGTGTGGTCGTTCCAGCCCGACGACACTCCCCGGCCGCAGAGGCAGGCCGACGTGCCGACCAGCTCGGCGGCATCCGTTGCGCTGTCGAAAGCGCTGAAGAAGGTCGGCTTCGTCTTTGTCGGCCCCACCACCATGTTCGCTCTGATGGAGGCGATCGGCATGATTGATACTCACCTGCTTGACAGTCATCGTCGCGGCAGCAGCGGGGTGTGGGGCTAGGCTGGCACCACGTCACAACTGAATATCGGGCCATATGGACGATGCGGGAGAGTTCGGCGCGAAAGCGTGCGAACACCGAAGGAGCAATCCTCCCCGACAATCTCTCAGGTATTCGTACCGCATCGAACTGGCCACTCTGAAAAGAAGACCTGGCGCGCTTGCCGGTCTCGCCCACGGTGAAAGTCAGTGCTCACGCGCTGGTGAAGCTCTCAGGCACGAGCGACAGAGGGGGAGTTCCCACGCGGCTCAATCGAGTCGCGAACACCGCCGCGGCCGGTAGTTCGGCCCTGTCACCCGGAGAACTCATGACCTCGGCCGATTCCAGCACCCCCGCCTCCAGCTCCGAACGGTTCTCGCCGCTGCACCAGGCGCACGTCGACAGTGGTGCGAGCTTCACCGACTTTGCCGGCTGGCAGATGCCCGTGCGCTACTCGAGCGATCTCGCCGAGCACCACGCCGTGCGAAACCAGGCCGGCCTGTTCGACCTTTCGCACATGGCCGAGATCCTGGTCGACGGCCCGGATGCCGCTGCGTACCTCGACTACGCGCTCGCCGGCAAGCTCTCGGTGATCGAGCTCTGGCAGGCCAAATACAGCCTGCTCCTGAACGAGAACGGCGGCATCATCGACGACCTCGTCGTCTACCGCCTCGATGACGCTAAGTTTCTCATCGTGGCCAACGCCGGCAACCGGTTCGCCGCCTTCGATGCGCTACTCGCTCGTGCCGCCGCTTTCGACGTAGCCGTCGTCGACCAGAGCGACGACTACGCGCTCATCGCCGTGCAGGGCCCGAATGCTCTTGCCATCCTTGACGCGACGGCGGGCGTGACCGAGCTGGGCACCGATCTGCACTTCATGAAGTACTACCGCATCACGGATGCCGTCTTCCGCGGCCACCCCCTGCTGGTCGCCCGAACCGGGTACACCGGCGAAGACGGCTTCGAACTGTACCTCGCGGCCGACCAGGCCCGAGAACTCTGGGATGCGCTCATGAGCGCGGGCGCCGAACACGGGCTCGTTCCAGCCGGGTTGGCCAGCCGGGACACCCTCCGGCTGGAAGCGGGCATGCCGCTCTATGGCCACGAGCTCACCCTCACCACCTTCCCGGCCCAGGCCGGCCTCGGCAAGGTGGTCAACCTGGGCAAGGAGAACGACTTCGTCGGCCGGGCCGCAAGCGTTGCGGGGCCTGCAGCGGGGGCATCCGTTCTGGTGGGTCTGATCGCCGCCGGCAAACGTGCCGGGCGGGCCGACTATGCGATTTTTCGCAGCCTCGACGCCGAAACCGCCGACGGAGTGATCACGAGCGGTGCCCTCTCGCCGTCCCTCGGCTACCCGATTGCCATGGCCTACGTCGCCCCCGACCTGGCCCGCCTCGGCACCGAGGTGTACGTCGATGTGCGGGGCACCCGCCTCCCAGCCACCGTCACGTCTCTTCCCTTCTATAAACGCGTCAAATAAGAATTCTGCTTTCGGAACAACCCTGCTTTCTGAACAACTCTGCTTTCTGAACAACTCTGAATCCGTGCAACCTGCGAAAGGCAACACCATGACAGACACATCGAAACTCCAGTACACGGCCGAGCACGAGTGGGTTCTCGTCGAGGGGTCCGTCGCAACCGTCGGCATCACCGCCTACGCCGCCGAGAAGCTCGGCGACGTCGTCTTCGTCGAACTGCCCGAGGTGGGCAGCACGGTCGCCGGCGGCACGGTCGTCGGCGAGATCGAATCGACCAAGTCGGTCGGGGAGCTGTTCGCCCCGGTCAACGGCACCGTCACGGCCACCAACGACCAGGTGATCGAGAGCCCCGAACTCGTCAACAGCGATCCGTTCGGCGCCGGTTGGTTGATCAAGGTCGAGTTCGAGGCCCTGCCAGCCCTGCTCACCTTTGCCGAGTATTCCGCACTGATCGGGGAGTAACGCACAAGATGACTCAGGCTTTCACGCAGCATTCATTCGCCGACCGCCACATCGGAACCGATGACGACGCCCAGTCCCACATGCTCGCCACTGTCGGCTACGACTCTTTGGACGCCCTCGTCTCCGCCGCCATGCCGGCGTCGATCCACGCCGACCTGTTTCGGCAGGACGGCGACAGCGCCCTTCCGCCCGCCGCGACCGAGAACGAGGCCGTCGCCGAACTGCGCGCCCTCGCCGGCCGTAACACGGTCAAAAGGTCAATGATCGGGCAGGGCTACTACGACACGTTCACGCCCGCCGTGATCAAGCGCAACGTGTTCGAGAACCCCAGCTGGTACACCGCCTATACCCCATACCAGCCCGAGATCTCGCAGGGCCGGCTCGAAGCGCTCATCAACTTTCAGACCATGATCGCCGACCTCACCGGCCTCACGACGGCCAACGCGTCGATGCTCGACGAATCCACTGCGGTGGTTGAGGGCATGCTGCTCGCCCTGCGCGCCTCTAAATCCGGTTCCCGACGGTTCATCGTCGACACGGATGCCTTCCCGCAGACCCACGCGCTGCTGGAACACCGTGCGGCCGCGTTGGGAATCGAACTGGTCCAGATCGACCTGAGCGAACAGACCACAGCCGAGGACCTCGGCGACTACTTCGGTGTCTTCGTGCAGTACCCGGCAGCATCCGGTCGCATCTGGAACCCGCAGGCCGTCATCGACCTGGCCCACGACCACAAGGCGCTCGCCGTCGTGGCTGCCGACCTGCTCGCCCTCACCCTGCTGAAATCTCCCGGCGACCTCGGCGCCGATGTCGCCGTAGGCACCAGCCAGCGCTTCGGCGTGCCGATGGGTTTCGGTGGACCGCACGCTGGCTACATGGCCGTGCGCAAGGGGCTCGAGCGTCAGCTGCCCGGCCGCCTCGTGGGCGTGAGCGTCGATGCCGCCGGAAACCCGGCCTACCGTCTCGCCCTTCAGGTGCGCGAGCAGCACATTCGCCGCGACAAAGCCACTTCGAACATCTGCACCGCCCAGGTGCTGCTCGCCGTCATGGCCGGCATGTACGCCGTCTACCACGGGCCAGAAGGCCTCAAAGCCATCGCCACCCGGGTGCACGAGCGGGCCGGCGCCCTCGTCGCCGCCCTGCGGGCAATCGACGTAGACGTGCTCACTGACGCCTTCTTCGACACCTTCCAGATCAACGTGCCTGCGGGCGCCGCCGAGGTTGTGGCGAAGGCATCGGACAGTGGCTACAACCTGCACCAGGTTGATGCGAACACCATCAGCGTGTCGGTCGATGAGACCACCACGCTCGCAGACCTCTCATACATCGTCGGCGCGTTCGGCGGCCGAAACGCCTTCGGCCACGTGGACTTCGACGCCGTGCAGCACGGACTGCCGGGCGATCTCGATCGCGTGAGTTCGTTCCTCACCCATCCAGTGTTCAACACGCACCGTTCCGAGACCAGCATGATGCGCTACCTCAAGCGCCTCGCCGATTACGACTACGCGCTGGACCGCGGCATGATCCCGCTCGGCTCCTGCACCATGAAGCTCAACGCGGCGAGTGAAATGGAGGCTGTCAGCTGGCCCGAATTCGCCGGGATCCACCCCTTCGCCCCTCGAGCAGATATCGAGGGTTACCTGCACCTCGTGCGCCAGCTTGAAACCTGGCTCACCGACGTCACCGGCTACGACTCCGTGTCGCTGCAGCCGAACGCCGGAAGCCAGGGCGAACTGGCCGGCTTGCTCGCCATCCGCGGGTTCCACCAGTCCAACGGTGACACCGGTCGCACGGTCTGCCTCATTCCGTCGAGCGCGCACGGCACCAACGCGGCATCCGCTGCCCTCGCCGGCATGCGCGTCGTCGTCGTGGCCTGCGACGAGCTCGGCAACGTCGACCTGACCGACCTGCACGCCAAGATCGCCGAGCACGCCGCGAACCTGGCCGCGCTCATGATCACCTACCCGTCCACCCACGGGGTCTACGAGCACGAGGTCGCCACCATCTGCCAGGCCGTGCACGACGCCGGCGGCCAGGTCTACGTCGACGGCGCCAACCTCAACGCGCTGCTCGGCTTCGCCCGCTACGGTGATTTCGGCGGCGACGTCTCGCACCTCAACCTGCACAAGACCTTCTGCATTCCGCACGGCGGCGGTGGGCCGGGCGTGGGCCCGGTCGCGGCCAAGACGCACCTCGCGGCGTTTTTGCCTGGGCATCCACTCGCGCAGAGCGATGAGCATTACCTGCTCGGCAGCGGGGGCGCTACCGAGACCGTCGTGCACGCTGGCGGGCCGATCTCGGCCGCGCCGTACGGCAGCCCGAGCATCCTGCCGATCTCCTGGGCGTACGTGCGCATGATGGGCATCGACGGCCTCAAACGGGCCACCGGCGCCGCCGTGCTCGCCGCGAACTACGTCGCCAAACGCCTCGAGAACAGCTATCCGCTGCTCTACTCGGGTGAGAACGGCTTGGTCGCGCACGAATGCATCCTCGACCTGCGCCCGCTCACCGCAGCGACGGGAATCACCGTCGACGACGTGGCCAAACGCCTCGTCGACTACGGCTTCCACTCGCCGACGATGAGCTTTCCGGTGGCCGGCACGCTCATGGTCGAACCCACCGAGAGCGAGGATCTCGGCGAGATCGACCGGTTCATCGACGCGATGATCGCGATCAAGGCTGAAGCGGATGCCGTCGCCTCCGGCCGCTGGCCCGCCGACGATAACCCGCTGCACAACGCCCCGCACACGGCCCAGTCCGTGATCGAGGGGGAGTGGGAGCATCCGTACGACCGCGCCACCGCGGTCTATCCGCTGGCTTCGTTGGTGCGAAACAAGTACTGGCCACCGGTGCGCCGCATCGACAATGCCTACGGGGATCGCAACCTGGTCTGTGCCTGCCCGCCGCCGGAGGCCTTCGAGTAGCGGCTCGACCGCCACTGCGCCCGCGGGTGGGCTCGCGCCGCGCCGTGGGTCAGCTGGCCGGGGCGAGCAGCCCCGGCCACCAGGCCAGCGCGAGGGGGTAGCCGACGAACGAGAGAATGTCGAGCAGCCAGTGGGTCACTACGAGCGGCATGGTGCGCCCCCAGCGGTTGTAGCACCATCCGAACACCACGCCCATGGCCACGTTTCCGAAGAACGGGCCGACGCCCTGGTACAGGTGGTAGCTGCCGCGCAGCACGGCCGAGCTCACGATGATGGTCCAGGTCGACCAGCCGAGCTCGCGCAGCCGGGTGAACAGGTAGCCGACCACGATGAGCTCTTCGAGCAGCGCTGCCTTGAGGGCGGCGAAGACGAGAATCGGAATGGTCCACCAGAAGCTATCGAGCGGCGCCGGCACCACGGCCACTGTAAACCCGAACGCCCGCCCGGCGAGGTAGAGCGCGAGTCCCGGGATGCCGATGACGAGGAGAAGCCCGAAGCCGCCGAGCAGATCCTTGCCCGGTCGGGTGAAGTCGAAGCCGAGGCGGGTGAACGGGCTCTGGCCGGGCCGCCACAGCAGAAACAGCACCAGCGCTACCGCGGCGAGCCCGAAGGCGATCCCCAGAAATTGGTAGGTGAAGTCGAGCCACTCTCGTGGCGACTGCGATCCGTTGAGCGTCGCCGACTGGTCGGCCAGCGGCGTCACATCGGTCAGCCGAGCCACGATCGACACGATCGAGTACACGGCCGACGCCCCGAGCGAAAGGGCGAGCACGATGCCAATCTCCCAATACAACGGTGAATTACCGAGCCGGGAACGGTGCGGGGCGGATGCTGGCGGCATGGCCCTATCCTGCCACCCCGGCATCCGCAGACGCTCGCGTCGCGATCGCGGGGGAAGCATCCGTTCGAAACCCGCCTCGCAACATATGTGCAAAATGACAGTGTGTGACGCTCAATAGTTGTCAGATAGATTGCGCGTCTGTAACATTTTTCGCCGTATTGCCCAATCTGGGTAAGTAACAAACTAGGGTCGTAACAACCCCCCAACGTTGAGCCGGGTCTTTTGCGGCCAAAATTGGATTGACTCGACGGGCGTGTGACACGGTCAAGAGCTGTGTCAGGCGCTCTTTTGCGCACTGGAGGAAAATTGAAAATCAGGAGAATGGGCATTGTTGCCATCGCTCTCGCGTCGACCGGAGCCCTCGCGCTTTCGGGCTGCGCTGGCGGTTCGACGACAGGTGATGCCGGCGCAATCATCACCACGAACGGTACCGAGCCGCAGATGTCGTTGATCCCGACCAACACCACCGAGGTGGGCGGCGGAAAGATCATCACGTCGATCTTCGCGGGCCTGGTCTCGTATTCTGCGAGCGGTGAGATCCAGGATGAGGTCGCTAAATCGATCGAGTCCGAGGACGCCACGACCTGGACCGTGACTCTCAACGATGACTGGACCTTCACCAACGACGAGCCAGTGACGGCTTCGTCCTTCGTTGACGCTTGGAACTACGGCGCTCTGTCGACCAACGCACAGGGATCCTCCTACTTTTTCGACAACATCGTCGGCTACTCCGACGTTTCCAACATGGTCGACGACCCTACCGGCGCCACGGATGATACCGGTGCTGTGCTTCAGGTCGCTGCACCGCTCGCCGAGACCATGTCCGGCCTCACGGTTGTGGACGACACAACCTTTACCGTTGAGCTCGCCGGCTCTGAGGCTGACTGGCCGCTGCGCCTCGGCTACTCGGCTTACTCGCCGCTGCCCAAAGTGGCTTTTGAAGACATGGACGCCTTCGGTCAGAACCCGATCGGCAACGGCCCGTACGAGCTGGGCGGCGCCGACGCCTGGCAGCATGACGTACAAATCGATCTCGTGACCAACCCGGACTATGCGGGTGTACGCACCCCGGTCAACGATGGTTTGACCATCATCTTCTATGCCTCCTTTGATGCCGCCTACGCAGCGATGCAGGGTGGCGACCTTGACGTGCTCGATCAGATTCCCGAATCCGAACTCGCGAGCTACGAGTCCGACTTCCCGGACACCTTCGTGAACGAGCCCGCTGCGGTGTTCCAAGCCTTCAACATGCCCTACTACCTCGAGCACTGGTCCGGTGAGGAAGGCAAGCTGCGTCGCGCCGCCATCTCCATGGCCATCGACCGCGCCGAGATCACAGACGTCGTGTTCCAGGGCACTCGAACCCCGGCCACCGACTTCACGTCCCCGGTCATCGACGGTTACTCCGATTCCCTCAAAGGGTCAGAAGTACTCGAGTACAACCCGGAAGAGGCCGTGGCCAAGTGGGCCGAAGCCGACGCCATCTCGCCCTACACCGGCACCTTCGACATCGCCTACAACGCGGACGGACCCCACCAGGTGTGGGTTGACGCCGTCGTAAACAGCGTCAAGAACACGCTCGGGATCGAGGCCGTGGGTAAGCCCTACCCGACCTTCGGTGCAGCCCTGGAAGATCGTGACGCCCAGACATTGACCGGCGCTACCCGCGCCGGCTGGCAAGCCGACTACCCTTCCCTGTACAACTTCCTCTCGCCGTTGTACCAGACCGGTGCCGGCTCAAATTACGAGGGCTACAGCAGCGAAGAGTTCGACACACTCCTCCAGGAAGGCGCCGCGGCGTCCAGTGTTGAAGACGCCACCGCCAAGTACGTCGAGGCTCAGGAGGTTCTGCTGCAAGATCTCCCGACCATCCCACTGTGGTACCAGAACACCTCCGGTGTCTGGTCTGACGGCGTGAGCAACGTCGAGTTCGGCTGGGATTCCGTGCCGCTCTATCACGAGATCACCAAGAACTAACCGTTCGTTCCTAGTACGTCGTTACGAGAGGCCCGGGGGTCAGACCCCGGGCCTCTCGAGTTCCACTTAGTGATTGCGAACTTTCTATGCACCCGACCTCTTCCGTGGGGACCTGATGCTCTGGTACACCGGCAAACGCCTGCTCCAGATGATCCCCGTGTTCTTCGGCGCCACGTTCTTGATTTATTTCATGGTCTTCTCCCTTCCGGGTGACCCCATCGCTGCCCTCTACGGTGAGCGACCGCCGTCACCCGCTGTCATCGCTCAGATTCGTGCCGAGTACAACCTCGACAGGCCGTTCATCGTGCAGTACCTGCTGTACATCGGCAATTTCTTCCAAGGTGACCTCGGTACCACCTACTCCGGTCGCTCCGTTTCCGATGTCATGGCTTCAGCCTTTCCCATCACGGCACGCCTGGCCATGCTCGCCCTCGCCTTTGAGGCGTTGTTCGGAATTCTCGTCGGACTCATCGCTGGTCTGCGCAAAGGCAAGCTGTTCGATGCCAGCGCCCTCGTTGTGAGCCTCCTGCTGATCAGCGTGCCGACCTTCGTCATCGGCTTTGTGCTGCAATTCGTGTTTGGCGTTCAGCTCGATTGGGCGCGCACCACGGTCAGCGGGGCAGCGCCCTGGGACCAACTGATCTTGCCAGCGCTGGTGCTGGCATCCGTTTCATTTGCCTATATCGTGCGGCTCACCCGCGCGAGCGTTTCGGACAATCTCAACGCCGACTTTGTGCGCACCGCCACGGCCAAGGGCCTCTCCCGCCCCCGCGTGGTGACAGTGCACGTGCTGCGCAACTCCCTCGTGCCCGTCATCACCTTTCTCGGTGTCGACATCGGGTCACTCATGGTCGGCGCCATCGTCACCGAAGGAATCTTCAACATCAATGGAGTCGGTGGCACGGTCTTCAAGGCCATCCGCCTCGGCGAAGGACCGACAGTGGTCTCGTTCATCGCGGTCATGGTCGTGATCTTCGTACTCGCCAACCTGCTCGTCGATCTGTTGTACGCAGCTCTGGACCCAAGGATCCGTTATGCCAAGTAAGAATCACGGCGCGCAGCCGCACTTTGTTGCAGCGCTCGACGACACCCCCCTCGTCGCCATCGACCGGCTCGACGAGACCGCGAAAGCGCGGAGTACCTGGGCGGATGCCTGGGACTCGATGCGTCGCCGGCCCACCTTCTGGATGTCCTCCGGACTCATCCTCCTGATCGTTCTGGTAGCACTGTTTCCCACCTGGTTCGCCTCGGTCTCGCCGACGCAGTGCCAGCTGTCGGACAGCAACGGGTCACCGCAGTCCGGACATCCGCTCGGATTCACCTTTCAGGGCTGCGATATTTACTCACGAATCATCTTTGGCACGAGTGCCTCGGTGACCGTGGGAATATTGGCCGCGGCGATCGTGACCCTGTTCGGTCTCATCGTCGGCGCCCTCGCCGGGTACTACGGCGGATTCCTCGACGCGATCGTCTCGCGGATCGGCGACATCTTTTTCGCTGTTCCAACCGTGCTCGGCGCTATCGTGCTGCTCTCGGTTCTGCCCGACCGCACCCCGGTCGTGATCGCCCTGGTTATTTCGATCTTCGCCTGGCCGCAGGTCGCCCGCATAATGCGAGGCGCCGTGCTCACGGCGCGCAGTTCGGACTATGTCGTGGCTTCGGTCGCGCTCGGCGTGTCGAGGTTCAAGATTCTGTTGCGTCACGTGATTCCCAACGCCATCGCGCCCGTGATCGTCATCGCGACGGTCTCGCTCGGAACGTTTATCGTGGCCGAAGCCACCCTCTCGTTCCTGGGCATCGGCCTCGGGCCGGGCACCATGTCGTGGGGGCGCGATATCGGCGAAGCCCAGACGTCCATCCGCACCAGTCCGCAGGTGCTCTTGTACCCCTCTATCGCGCTGTCCCTGACCGTGCTGGCCTTCCTCATGCTCGGCGACGTACTGCGCGACGCCCTTGACCCACAGGCGAGGGCACGCCGATGACCCAGTTAGCGACCGAAACCGTGAACCAGATCCCGTCTTCCGACTCCGCACCGCTCCTTGAGATCCGTGACCTCGAGGTCGGGTTCCGCACTCAACGGGGCATCGTGCCCGCCGTACGCGGCGTCAGCCTGACGCTGTACCCCGGGCAGACCCTCGCGATCGTGGGGGAGTCCGGCTCGGGCAAGACCACCACCGCGCAGGCCATCATCAAGCTGCTCGCCGGTACCGGCCAGGTGACCGCCGGCCAGATTCTGTTCGAAGGCCGCGACCTGACGACCCTGACCGCGGCCGAGATGCAAAACGTGCGCGGCCGCCAGATCGGCTACGTTCCCCAGGACCCGATGAGCAACCTCAACCCGGTGTGGAACATCGGCTTCCAGGTGGCTGAAGCTATTAGGGCCAACAGCGACCTTCGTGGCAAGGCGTTGAAGCAGCGCACCATTGAGGTGCTGCAGGAGGCGGGCCTGTCTGATGCCGCCGACCGGCTCAAGCAGTACCCGCACCAGTTCTCCGGCGGAATGCGTCAGCGAGTGCTCATTGGAATCGGGCTGTCCGCCCGGCCGAAGCTGCTCATCGCCGATGAGCCGACGAGCGCGCTCGATGTCACCGTGCAGCGCCAGATTCTCGACCACCTCGCCACCCTCACCAGGGACTACGGCACGAGCGTTCTGTTCATCACGCACGACCTCGGGCTCGCTGCTGAGCGGGCCGAGCAGCTCGTGGTGATGTACAAGGGCAGGGTCGTCGAGTCGGGGCCGTCCCAGGAGATCCTCTCCAATCCGCAGCACCCATACACCCAACGTCTCGTGGCGGCCGCTCCGAGCCTGGCGTCGCGGCGTATCCAGTCCAAGAAGAACGAGGATGCGCCGGCAACCGAGATTTTCTCGGCCGGCGGAACCGACACTGCGCTGATTCGGCGGGCGACGGAGCGCGAACTGGCGGCGTCGGGCAAGGACCTCATCTCGGTCGAGGGCATCACCAAGATGTACCGCATCCGTAAGTCGGGGCTGCGCTATACCGAACTCCTCGCCGTGAACGACGTGTCGTTCGGGGTGAAGAAGGGCACCACCACTGCGATCGTGGGAGAGTCCGGTTCCGGAAAATCCACGGTGGCCAAGCTCATCCTGCAGTTGGAAAGCACCACGAGCGGGCGGATCGAGTTCGATGGGCAAGACGTCGCCGGTCTCACCGGCCGTGACCTGCTGAAGTTCCGTCGCCGGGTGCAGCCGGTGTTCCAAGACCCGTACGGTTCGCTCGACCCGCAGTACAACGTGGGCAACACCATCGCCGAGCCGCTCCTGGCGCACAAGATCGGTACGAAGAAGGAACGCCAGAAGCGGGTGCTGGAGCTGCTCGATCAGGTCTCGCTGCCGGCGTCTACGCAGTTTCGCTACCCGAGCGAGCTGTCGGGCGGTCAGCGCCAACGCATCGCGATTGCTCGTGCCCTGGCGCTCAAGCCAGACGTGCTCGTGCTCGACGAGGCCGTCTCGGCCCTCGACGTGCTCGTGCAGGGGCAGATTCTGAATCTCCTCACCGAATTGCAGACCGAGCTGGGCCTGACCTACCTGTTCATCACCCACGATCTCGCGGTGGTGCGGCTGGTCGCCGACAACGTCTGTGTCATGCAGAAGGGGCGAATCGTCGAAGCGGCGTCCACCGACGAAGTGTTCGATAACCCGCATGAGGTGTACACGCAGGAGCTGCTGGCGGCGATCCCCGGCGCGAACTTTGAGTTCGGGCGCTAGCCGAACGCCTTCGAAATGCTCTGCGGGCCCGACCGGAAATCATCCCGGTCGGGCCCGCAGCTCTTTAACACGATCGCACCCGACGTGTCGACGCGGCCCGCACCGGAATCTGGTGCCTGGGGTAGCGAAATTCGATCGACACGTCGCCTTTTCGACGGTTAGACGCAAGATTTGTGCATATTGCCCGCCTCCGACGAAAAAGAATGGAGCTATTTCATAACAGTTCGGTTATTTTCTTGGCAGAGCTGTGGATTTCTCTCTATGGTCATAGCTAACCACGCTCGACTCGCGGTCACTCGCCGTGCGCCGACGATTATTTCGCCAGGAGGAATCTTGTCCATCAGAGGAAAACTGTTCAGGAAGAGCCTGTGTGGTGTCGCCGTTCTCGGTGTCGCTGCTCTGACCCTCACCGCATGCACCACATCCGGCAGTACCGGCACCAGCACGGATGCCGCCGCCGGCGGTGGCACGGTGACGGTCGCGGTGGTTAACGACTTCACGTCGTTCAACAATCAGACCCCGCAGTCCAACCTCGACACCAACGGCCAGGTTGGCTATCTCATGGGCAACTACGGCTCGGCCTTCTCGTACATCGACAAAGACTTCAAGATCGTGCACGAAGAGAAATTCGGCACCTTTAAGAAAACCAGTGATGACCCGCAGACGGTCACCTACACGCTGAACCCCGATGACAAGTGGTCTGACGGTGAACCCGTAACGGCGGATGACATGGTGTTGTCCTGGGCTACCCAGTCCGGCTACTACAACAGCTCAACTACCGACGCCGCCAGCGGCGATGTGGTCTCTGGCACCCAATACTTCGAAATTGCCGCCAGTACTGCAGGGCTCGACACCACGGCGTTCCCCACGGTCAGTGACGACAACCTGTCGATGACCCTGGTCTACGGCACCCCATATGTGGACTGGGAATTGGTCAACCCGATCGGCCAGCCCGCCCACATCGTGGCCAAGAAGGCCGGTCTCGGCTCTGCTGCCGATTTGACCGCACTCATGAAGGGGCTCCCCAAGGGCGACACGGCCAACCCTGTCGCAGCAGACCCCACCCTGAAGGCCGCCGCCGACTTCGTTAACACCGGCTACGACGTGACCGCGTTTCCCACCGACCCTGACCTGCTGGTTTCCAGCGGACCCATGGTGCCGACCGGCTGGACCCCCGGACAGTCATTTACGATGGAGCGGAACAAGTACTACGTGGGAGGCATGATCCCCAAGGTCGACAAGATCGTCATGCGTGTCATCCCCGACGCCAACGCCCAGGTTACCGCCCTGCAAAACGGTGAGGTCGACATTATCAACCCGCAGGCATCCGCTGACACGTTAACCGCCCTCGAGAACACCGGTGCTGACGTCCTGACCGGCGATCAGGTCTCTTACGACCACCTCGACCTGCGGTTTGACCAGCCGGTTTTCGCAGATCTCAAAGTGCGCCAGGCCTTTTTGAAGACCATCCCGCGCCAGCAGATTCTTGACTCCATCGTGACGCCGGTCAACCCCGACGCCAAGGTTCTGGACTCGCAGATCTGGGTTCCCGCCAATGATGCCTACGCAGACTCCGTGGCCAACAATGGTTCCGAGGACTACGCCGAGGTGGATATTGATGGGGCCAAGGCGCTGCTGGCTGGCGCGACGCCCTCGATCCGCATCCTGTACAACACCAAAAACCCGAACCGGGTAGATGAGTTTCAGGCCATTCAGGCATCGGCGGCCAAGGCCGGTATCACTGTCGTCGATGCTGGCTCGCCCGACTGGAGCAGCCTGCTCGAGGGCGGCGACTATGACGCTTCCCTGTTTGGCTGGATCAGCCCCGGTGTCGGTTCTGCCGGAATCTCCCAGATCTTCTCCACCGACGGAGGCGGCAACTACAACCAGTACACCGGAACCAATGACGACGCCATTGCGACCCAGACCACCCTGGATCCCGACGAGCTGATCGTCCTTGAAAAGAAAATGGACAAGCAGATGTTCGCAGACGCCTACGGGCTGCCGCTGTTCCAGCTGCCGGGTGTGTTTGGTGTTTCCAAGCGTGTCAGTGGAGTGGAGTACATGGGCAACCAGACTGGTCCGTTCTGGAACTTCTGGCAGTGGTCCGTTAGCAAATAGTTCCGTTAGTGGGCGCTTAGCCCCCTGTGATCGCGTCGTTGGGCTCCCGAATTTCCAGGGGAGCCCAACGTCGTGGGCTGGGCGGCATCCATTTGTGGGATCGCTTGGCGCTCCAGAGCCCGATTCAACTTCTACAGTGAGGTAGCCCCAGCATGGTGAGCTTCATCCTCAGGCGCATTCTCGTTTCTATCCTGATTCTCGTGGCCGCTTCGTTTTTGATGTACGTCATGGTGGGGTATTCGGCGCAGCCCCTGCAAGACCTGCAGGGCAGCAACTCTCCTAACAAGCAAGAGCTGATCAATGCGCGCGTTGCGCGCCTCGACCTTGACGTAGCGCCGCCGCTGCGCTGGGTGCTATGGATTAGCGGCGTCGCAAAATGCGCGATTCCCTTCGCCAACGCCTGCGACCTCGGATCAACGATCTCGAACGCACAGGTCGTCGACATCCTGCCCAACGCTTTGGCGGCGACGGTGCAGTTGGTCACCTTTGCGCTGGTACTGGCCATTCTGCTCGGTGTAACGATCGGCATCATCACCGCGCTCCGCCAGTACAGCGGTCTCGACAACACCATGACCTTCGTCAGTTTTTTCCTGTACTCGCTGCCCGCATTTCTGGTCGCCGTGCTGCTCAAAGAGTTCATCGCCATCGGCTTCAATGACTTTCTGCGCGATCCGGTCATTGGCGGCTTAGCGCTGGTGGTCATCGGGCTCATCGTCGGAGCTATCTGGCAGTCTCTTCTCGGAGGCGACGCCAAACGCCGTCTTGTGGTCTTTCTCGTATCGGGACTGGCAACATCTGGCGTACTGCTCGTGATGAGCGCAACCGGCTGGTTCATGCGCCCGGGGCTCGGAGCAATCCCGATTATTGTCCTGGTTGCGGCTATTGCCCTCGGCAGCGCAACCCTACTTGCGGGCTTGCGCAACCGTCGTGCCTTTATTACGGCGGGAATCAACGCGGTCATCGCTATCGTGGCCTACCTCACACTTCAGCCGCTCTTTGATGTGTCCAGCGCCGGCACCCTGTTCATCCTGGCCGTGGCCACCGCTGCAGTCGGATTGCTCAGCGGATTTCTCGCCGGAGGGTTTGATCGCGGTCAGAACATGCGCGTTGGCCTGGTGACCGCCCTGCTGTCCGGCGCCGTTGTGCTCTTGGATCGCTTCATGCAGTCCTGGGGCGACCTGCTCACCGCCACCAACGGGCGCCCGATCGCCACGGTCGGGTCGAAAACGCCGGGATTGAGCGGCGATGTCTGGCTGGCCGGCCTCGACACCTTCGCTCACCTCACCCTGCCAACCATCGCGCTGCTCTTGATCTCTTTCGCCGGGTACACCCGCTATTCCCGGGCCGGCATGCTGGAGGTGCTCAGCCTTGACTACATTCGCACCGCCCGGGCCAAGGGACTTCCGGAGCGCACCGTGATCGTACGTCATGCTTTTCGCAACATGCTGATTCCGCTGACCACCCTGGTGGCGTTCGACGTCGGTGCGCTTCTCGGTGGTGCCATCATTACCGAAAAGGTCTTTGCTATTCCCGGAATGGGCAGCCTCTTCAATGCGGGGCTGGACCGGGGCGACTTGAACCCGGTTATGGGCTACTTTCTTGTCGTAGCGGCCATGGCGATAACCTTCAATTTTCTGGCCGATATGGCCTATGCCGGGCTCGACCCGAGAGTGAGGATCCGCTAAATGTCCACGCCAACCGGACTCGGCCCTGTACCGCCCGAAATGCCCGCCGACGAGCTAGCCGTGGCAAACTCCGTTCCCGAAAGCCAGGGGCGCCTGATTTGGCGCCGATTCGTCGGTAATAAGGTCGCTGTTGCCTCAGTGATCATCCTGCTGGCTATCATTGTGTTTTCCTTCTCCGCCATCGGTCTCGGTCCGATTCCCGGCTGGTGGAAGTACGGCTACAAGGAGCTAAATCCTCAGGCAAACGGTGGCAACCCGACTTTGTCGGTGCTGCCGCAATTTCTCGGTGGCAACGGGATTTCGCTGGGCGATCATCCGTTCGGCCAGGACCGCATTGGTAAGGATTACTTTGCAATGACCATGCGGGGTATTCAAAACTCTGCGTTGGTCATGGTGGTTCTCGGCCTTATTGCGACCGTACTTGGCGTGGTCGTCGGTGCTATCGCTGGCTACTACCGCGGCATCGTCGATGCCATTCTCATGCGCGTCACCGATATTTTCATCGTTATTCCCGCCCTGGTTATCGGTAGCGTCGTCGGCAACTGGTTCGGCAGCCTGGGAGCCCCGGTGCTGGCGATCATGCTTGGCTTCTTCTCCTGGATGGGCATCGCTCGGCTGGTGCGCGGCGAATTTTTGTCGCTTCGGGAACGAGAATTCGTCGAGGCAGCCAGGGTCGCTGGGGCATCGGACATGCGCATTATCTTCAAACACATTTTGCCCAACGCCGCGGGCGTGGTGATTGTGTCGGCGACCCTCATTATGGCCTCGGCCATTTTGCTGGAAACCGCGCTGAGCTACCTCGGCTACGGCATCCGCTCTCCCGATGTCTCGCTCGGCCTGCTGATCAGTTCCAACCAGTCCGCATTCCAGACTCGGCCATGGTTGTTTTGGTGGCCCGGGCTGTTCATCGTGTCGCTGGCGTTGCTGGTGAACTTCATCGGCGACGGTTTGCGTGACGCCTTCGACCCGCGCCACCGCCGATTTAAGCTCAGCAAAATGCGTGAAACCCGGCCCGAACCGGAGCTGGAGACGGCACCGTGATGCTGCGTCACGCGCTAAGAAATCAGAATGGCGACAGCGGATGCCGCGGCAAAAACTACGAAAATTGCCACGCGCTCCCAAGCCCACACCACCAAAACGGGCGTCTGGGCTGCCAGACCACCGTCAACCCGGCCACTCTGCTGCAGCAGGTTCCACCGAGCACGCACCAGGTGCGCCGCCTCGCCCGACTCACTCCCCGGCAGATCACCGGGCCGCGGTTGACCGCTCACGTAGGGCACAGGGTCGGTGGTCCTGCGCTGACCAGAGCGGGTGACGCTTCGGCCCGGTGCCGGAGCGCAGTACACCGCAAACTTGTGGCCCGGCGTATAGAGGGTCAGCGCGAACTTGGTGTCAATGTGAACGAGCGCCGCCCACGGCACGACAATAGTGCGGAAGGGGTTGCGAATGGTCACGGCGTCATCGCTAACCCTCAGGTCGGGTCGCCACAGTACTTCCCAGACAAACAGCACGACGAACAGCGCCGGAATGACCAGCCACCGATTCGATGCTGTTGGCAGCAAGAACAGACTCAGGGCGCTGAGCGCGGCTACCGCGGCGAAAACGGCGGCAATGATGCGGTTAAACCTCGAGTAGAAAATATTCGGGTCGGCAGCGACGGGCATGCAGCCATGCTGCCAGATATTGGCCCAGGCTCCGCACGCCGGAAGCCAGAAACTCGAAGCACCTTCGACGAAAGTGAGACGTTATGACCGACCAGGCGACCCCCGCATTCTCGGGCCCGGTTTTGCAAGTCACCGACCTCACCGTGCACTTCGGTGTGGATAACGTCTGGGTGCCGGCCGCGCTTAACCTCAACTACTCGATCGAGCGTGGCAAGGTGCTTGCCATCGTCGGTGAATCGGGTTCGGGAAAGAGCGCCAGCTCGATGGCGATCCTCGATTTGCTTCCCGAAAACAGTCGGGTCTCCGGCAGCGTCAAACTCAGTGGCCGGGAGCTTATGGGGCTGAAGCCGGCGCAGATGCACAAGGTTCGCGGCGGCCAGATCGCGATGATTTTTCAAGAGCCGATGACGGCATTGAATCCGGTCTACACGATTGGGTTTCAAATTATAGAAACCCTGCGGGCGCACTTCGGAATGTCGCCCTCGGAGGCGAAGACCCGGGCTCTGGAGCTTCTCGATATGGTTGAGCTTCCCGACCCGCTGAAGGCGTTCAACTCCTACCCGCACCAGCTCTCGGGTGGGCAGCGGCAACGTGCAATGATCGCCCAGTCCATCTCCTGCGACCCGCAACTCCTCATCGCCGATGAACCAACGACCGCCCTCGACGTCACGGTGCAGGCAGAAATCCTCGACCTGCTGCGCAGCTTGCGCGACCGACTCGACAGCGCCATCCTCTTAATCACCCACGACATGGGCGTGGTTGCTGACCTGGCCGACGACATTGCCGTTATGCGGCGCGGGGTCATCGTGGAACGCGGGACCGTCGACCAAATCTTCAACGAACCCACCCACCCCTATACGATCGCCCTTCTGCAGGCCGTGCCACACCTCGGCCAGCGTGGTGACGAAGCGATCGATATGACGGCTGCTCTCGCCATCGGCACCGACATCGTGGTGGATGCCGGGCTCGCCGCGCGCATTGAGGTGAATGAGAGGCTGGCGAAGGCTGCAGCGTCCCAGGCCCGCAATGACACCCGCGAAGTGGTAATCAAATTCGACGACGTCGTAATTGAATACCCTAAACACGGTCGGGTGGCGGCGTTCCGCGCTGCGGATAAGGTCAACCTGTTCGTGCGCCAGGGCGAGGTGCTCGGGTTAGTGGGGGAGTCGGGTTCGGGCAAAACCACCCTTGGTCGGGCGGCCATTGCCCTTCTTCCCATCACGGAGGGTTCCCTGCACGTCGCGGGTCAGGATATTTCGAAAGCCAGTCGAGAGGAGATTCACCGGCTGCACAAGAGCGTCGGCATCGTCTTTCAAGACCCGTCGTCGTCGCTCAACCCACGGATGCCCATCGGCGACAGCATTGGGGAACCGCTCAAACTCGCTAAGGGGCTCAAGGGTGCCGGACTCAGCGCCGAGGTCGAGCGGCTGCTCGACAGCGTGGAACTACCTCGGGCGTATCGCAGCCGTTTTCCCCACGAACTTTCCGGTGGGCAGAAACAACGCGTTGGTATTGCACGCGCGCTCTCCCTTGAACCGAAGGTTCTCATTGCCGATGAGCCGACGAGTGCTCTGGATGTATCCGTTCAGGCCAGGGTTTTGCAACTCATTCAATCGCTGCAGAAACAGATGAATTTCGCGTGCCTGTTTATCACCCACGATCTCGCCGTCATCGACGTGCTGGCCGATCGCATTGCGGTTATGCACCACGGCCGCATCGTTGAAACCGGTACACGCGACGAAATTCTTCGTTACCCGAAAGACCCCTATACGCAGCGACTCCTGGCGGCCGTACCGATTCCCGACCCCACCGAACAGCGCGCGCGCCGTGAGTTGCGCCGCGATCTCCTCGCGTCCGGGCAATAGCTGTCCGCAGTGGGCCCACCAAAGGGCAGCGGCTTGATACGGTAGGATAATTCCTTGGGTCACATTATGACCCCTGGTATCCATTCTTCGTCGCGCGCGAGACTCTGCGGCACTCATTCTTCGTAAGGATCTATTTTTATGGCGATTGCTACACGCAATAACCTCCGAAATGTTGCAATCGTTGCTCACGTTGACCACGGTAAGACGACACTGGTTGACGCGATGCTCAAGCAGACCGACTCCTTTGCTGACCACTCACACGTTGAAGAGCGCGCGATGGACTCGAACGAGCTCGAGCGGGAAAAGGGCATTACGATTCTCGCCAAGAACACGGCGGTCTCGTACAAGGGCATTCATGCCCATGAGGGCCCGATCACCATCAACGTGATTGACACCCCGGGTCACGCGGACTTCGGTGGCGAGGTCGAGCGCGGTCTGTCCATGGTTGACGGCGTCGTTCTCCTCGTTGACGCCTCGGAGGGCCCGCTGCCGCAGACGCGTTTCGTGCTGCGCAAGGCGCTTGAAGCCAAGCTGCCCGTTATTCTGTTGGTCAACAAGACCGACCGCCCCGACGCTCGCATCGATGAAGTTGTGGCCGAGAGCCAGGACCTCCTCATCGGTCTCGCGAGCGACATGGCTGATGACTTTCCCGACCTTGACCTCGACGCCGTGCTCGACGTTCCCGTCGTTTACGCCTCCGGCCGTAATGGCGCCGCCAGCTGGAACAAGCCCGAAGACGGAACACTGCCCGACAACGAGGACCTCGAGCCCTTGTTCGACGCTATTCTCAAGCATATTCCGGCACCGACCTATGATGACGAGCACCCGCTTCAGGCGCACGTCACCAACCTCGATGCCTCGCCGTTCCTCGGTCGCCTCGCGCTGCTGCGCATCTTCCAGGGCACCATCAAGAAGGGCCAGACCGTGGCCTGGGTGCAGCAGGACGGCACCGTCAGCAACGTGAAGATCACCGAGCTGCTGATCACCAAGGCTCTCGACCGCTACCCGACCGAGAGCGCCGGACCCGGCGACATCGTCGCCGTGGCCGGTATCGATAACATCACCATTGGTGAGACCCTCGCCGACCCCGACGACGTGCGCCCCTTGCCGACCATCACGGTCGATGACCCGGCCATCTCGATGACCATCGGCACCAACACCTCGCCGCTCATGGGCAAGGTCAAGGGCCACAAGCTCACCGCCCGCATGGTCAAGGACCGCCTCGATCGCGAGCTCGTCGGAAACGTCTCGCTCAAGGTCGTCGACATCGGACGACCCGATGCTTGGGAGGTGCAGGGCCGTGGAGAACTGGCCCTCGCCATTTTGGTCGAGCAGATGCGTCGCGAAGGCTTCGAACTCACCGTCGGCAAGCCGCAGGTAGTCGTCAAGCGCGTCGACGGCAAGATTCACGAGCCGTTCGAGCACCTCACCATCGACGCGCCCGAAGAATACCTCGGCGCCATCACGCAGCTGCTCGCCGCCCGCAAGGGTCGCATGGAGAACATGGCCAACCACGGCACCGGCTGGGTGCGCATGGAGTTCATCGTTCCCTCGCGTGGTCTGATCGGCTTCCGCACGCAGTTCCTCACCGACACGCGCGGTACCGGTATCGCCAACGCCATCCTGCACGGCTACGAGCCCTGGGCCGGTACGATCAACACTCGTACGAACGGTTCCATCGTGGCCGACCGCTCCGGTGCGGTCACCCCGTTCGCGATCATCAACCTGCAGGAGCGCATGTCGTTCTTCGTGCAGCCGACCAGCGAGGTCTACGAGGGCATGGTCATCGGCGAGAACTCGCGCGCCGACGACATGGACGTGAACATCACCAAGGAAAAGAAACTGACCAACATGCGTCAGTCCTCCTCCGACACGTTCGAGTCGATGACGCCGCCCAAGCAGCTCTCGCTCGAGCAGTGCCTCGAATTCGCCCGCGAAGACGAGTGCGTCGAGGTCACCCCGGCCGCCGTGCGCATTCGCAAGGTGGAGCTGACGGCAGCGGCTCGCTCGCGCCAGGTTTCGCGCGTCAAGAAGATGGACGCGAACTAGCCCGTAGCAACCCAATGCCCTCTCGGTTCGCCGAGGGGGCATTGTCGTGTGCTCCACTGGTCAACCGGTGAGTGTGAGACCGCAGCGGATGCGCGCTAGGCGAAGAGGGCGGCGCCTACGTAGCTTCCGTCGGGCGTACCTGTAGGAACAACGAACAGGGCGCTGCCGACGTGGCGAATGTACTCGTTGAGGGCGTCGTGCTTGGCGAGGTTGAGTTGCACCGTCGTGAACTGGGTTGGCGACCGCTGAAAGCTGATGAAGAATAGTCCGGCCTCGAGCCGGCCGAGGTCATCGTTTCCGTCGACGAAGTTGTAGCCGCGGCGTAGCAGTTTGGTGCCGTGATTCTGGGACGGATGCGCGAGTCGCATGTGTGCTGCGGCTCCGATGAGCGGCCGGTCTTCCCGTCCGGCCAGCGCGAAGTCGGGCTCGCTGAACTCGGTACCGCCGGAAAGAGGCGCACCGGCCCCCTTGGTGCGGCCGAACACCGCCTCCTGCTCCCGCAGAATCGTGCGGTCCCAGGTCTCAATGGTCATGCGAATACGCCGCGCCACCAGGTAAGAGCCGCCGGCCAGCCAGGCCGGTCCGTCGGCTGCGGACACCCAAACCTGGTCGGTGACGACGTCGGGTTCCTCCGCCTTGATGTTGGCGGTGCCGTCCTTGAACCCGAACAGGTTGCGCGGGGTGGCCTGGGCAGTCGACGTCGACGAGGTGCGCCCGAAACCCAGCTGGGACCAGCGCAGCGCGGCCCGCCCGAACGCGATCCGCGACAGGTTGCGAATGGCGTGCACGGCCACCTGGGGGTCGTTCGAGCAGGCCTGAATGCACAGGTCGCCGTCGCTGCGGCCGGCATCGAGGTCGTCGCCGGGAAAATGCGGAAGCGGCGTCAGATCGGCCGGCCGCCGGCCGACAATGCCGAAGCGATCGACGCCATCCGCTGTTTCAAACAGGGTAGGGCCGAAGCCGAACGTGATTGTGAGACCGGCTGTTGGCAGGCCCTGCGCCTCGCCGGTGTCTTCGGGCGGTGCGTCGTAGGGGCCGCTGACGGCGCCATACTCGCCGATGTCCTGGCCGGCGCTCATCGCGGCGGCGGCGATGGTCCAGTCCTGCAGCAACTCGATCAGTTCGGCCCGCGTCACGCCGGCCGAAACGTCGAACGCGGCGAAGTGCAGACGATCCTGCGCGGGTGTGACGATGCCGGCCTGGTGGCTGCCATAGAAGGGGTACACCGCCGACGCGGATGCCGCCCCCGGCGTCGCAGCCGCTGCCAGCGCGACCCGATCCCCGGTGACTCCCAGCCCGATACCGGCGACGCTGGCTCCGGCGAGGCCGAGCAGCCCACGCCGCGACAGGCCGCGCCCCGGCGTGGCCAGGTCGGTGGACTCGGTGCGCTTGGCGGCCTGCGGGGAACGCGTCACAGCGCGGGTCATAACACGAGGGCGGCGGTGAGCTGGTTCAGCGGCTCGCCGAGCGCATTGACCTGATCGGCGAGAGCGCGAATCTCGGCCGGAGTGAGGTCGGTGTAGAGGGTGAATGCGTCGCCGACCCGCTGGGCGTCGAGCAGGGTCTGCAGCGAGGCGAACTCGCTGTCGAGCGAGGAAGCCAGATCGGGGTCGGCCTCCAGCAGAATGTCGCGCACCCCGGAGTAGAGCACCTTGGCGCCGTCGATGTTGGCCTGGAAATCCCAGAGGTCGGTGTGCGACCAGGCCTCTTCTTCACCGGTGACCTTGCCGGTGGCGACCTCGTCGAGCAGGCCGATGGCACCGTTGGTCTGCTGCGACAGTGTGAAGCTGAGCTCCTGCACGTTCGCGTCGAGAGTCGCGGTGTCGGCGACGAGCTGCTCGGTCAGAGCGGCACGCTTGTCAGCGCTGTACGGCTCGAATCCGGCTTCGGCGTGTTCGGGCCAGAGGTCCTTCTCGATCGCGTGCCAGCCGGTCCAGTCCTGACCCTCCTCAAGGTCCGCTTCGCGCAGGTCCAGCTTCGGATCGAGATCACCGAACGATTCGGCGACCGTCTCGACCCGCTCCCAGTGCATGCGGGTGGAGGCGTAGAGCGCGCGGGCCGCGTCGTCATCGCCGGCCACGTAAGCGATGGCGAAGGCATCCGTTCCGGTGGCTAGCTGGCTGATCTGGTCTTTGACGTACGACGCGTAGTTCTCGTTAGCGGTGTCCACCTGGGCGGCCGTGTCAGTGTTGACCACAGTGCCAGACGCCGACGGCGTGACGGTGAACGCGGCCTTGCCGATTCCATCGCCGGTCATTCCCGGCTTGCACGCAGTGAAATAGCTGCCCTCGGCGAGTTGCACGACGAGGTCGCGGGTGAGTCCGGGACCGATGTTCTCCGCTTCGCCGACGATACGCAGTCCGTCGGCACCGAGCAGGTAGAACTCCGTGACCTGGTCGCCGGTGTTGGTGATGCTGAAGCTGGTGGCACCGGCGGGCGTCTCGGCTGCTGAGACGGTGCATCCGTCTGCGCTGCTCTCGACCGTTAGTGCCACGCTCTCGCCGGCCGGGGTGTTGGCGACACAACCGCTCAGCAGTCCTACACCGAGCAGTCCAACACCGAGCAGGCTCACGCTGCGTAGGCGGGCAGAACGAATGACACGAGGCATGGAGATCCTTTGACTGGGAAACGTGCGAGTTAGTGCGCGGCGAGGGGCGTGCCCGCCGACGCCTGTGATGCGCGTGTAGCGGGGCGGGTGCTCGTGCGACCGTGGCGGCTCTTGGTGATGAAGAGAGTCAGGGTTGGCACGGCGTAGGCCAGCCAAGCGAACATCTCCAGCCAGGTGGTGGCGGGGGAGAAGTTGAGGGTGCCCTTGAGCAGCGTGCCATACCAGCTGTCCGGCGGCACAGCGGCGCTCACATTGAAGGCGAGGGCATGCAGGCCTGGCAGGATGCCGGCTTCCTGCAGGTCGTGTACGCCGTAGGAGAGCACGCCCGCAGCGACGATGATGAGAATCGCGCCGGTGTAGGTGAAGAACTTGGCCAGATTGATCTTGAGCATGCCAGCGTAAATCAGAGCGCCGAGGCCGATCGCCGTCGCGATACCGAGGGCCGCGCCGAGCAGGGGCATGGTCGTCGCTCCCGTGGCCTGCACGGCGGCCCAGAGGAACAGGGCGGTTTCGATTCCCTCACGGCCGACCGCGAGAAAGGCGACGAGCACGAGGCCGAGGCCGCTGCCGACGAGGTACCTGTCGATGTTGCCCTGCAGGTGGCCCTTGAGGTCGCGGGCCGTGCGCAGCATCCAGAACACCATCCAGGTCACCAGGCCGGTCGCGACGATCGACAGCACGCCACCTATGGTCTCCTGCGCGGTGAAGGACAGCCCGTAGGTACCGTAGGTGAGCAGGGCGCCGATGCCAAGGGCGAGGAGTACGGCGAGGCCGACGCCGAGCCAGATGCGCGCCAGCACATCACGTCGGTCGATCTTCACGACGTAGGCGATGAGGATCGTCACGATCAGGGCGGCCTCAAGGCCTTCGCGCAGGCCGATCAGGTAGTTTGCGAGCACAGGAGTTCCTCGTCGGGTTCGGGCATAAGTTTTGGTAAGGCTAACCTTACCTATGCCGACTCTAGCCGCAATGCCACGACGGTGTCTAGTTATGATGTGGTTTGGGCCGAGAGATGACCCAGTACGACAACTGAGCAGAAACGGTGCGTCAGCCCATGGTCATGTCCGGCAGCGGCGAGCGAATCCTGTTTTTGCACGCCCGTCCCGGCGACGAAGCGGCGCTCACCGGCGGTACCATCGCCCGGTTGCGCGCCGACGGGGCGCGGGTCGTCGTGTTGTACACCGGAGACATCGACGAAGCGGATGCCGTGGCAGCCTCCGCGGCGCTGGCCGAACTGGGCGCGCGCAGCTGGCACCACCTACCGTCGGGCACCGCGGCTGAAATCAACCTCGCCATCGGCGCGGCCATCGAGCAATTGGATGCGACCGCCGTTGTCGTCGGTGCCGTGGACGACGAACTGCAAGCCACGGCGACGGCCGCAGCTCACGAGGCCGGCCTGCCCGTCTTCCTGGTCCGCACGGTGCGTCAGGCTCCCGGGCAGCGCCTCGTGGCGATCGATATCGGCGACCACCTCGAGCCCAAGCTGCGGGCGCTCGGGCGTTTTCCCGCGCGCTGGCGCCTGAACGAACGCACCCGCACCCTCGCCGACGGCACCACCGATCTGATCATTGATACCGAAACTTACTTGCGAGCGGATGCCCCGCGCCCAGCCCTCGCGCCGCCGGCGCCCGCGCCCGCTCGCCGCACGCTGATGAATCGGTCGCTGGCCGGTCTCGTGGGGCTGCTGCTGGGCATCCTCTTCGGCGTGCTGGGAACCATCGCGCATCAGGCCACCCTGACCCTGTTTGGCGTGACGTTGCCGATCGGCCTGACGATCGCGCTCGTCGGTATCGGCGCCCTACTGCTCGGTCTGCGTCTCGTGGTGGGGGACCGGTTCGTGGTGGGCCTGGCTGCCGCCGGGCTGCTCCTGACCATTTTCGTGCTGTCCCTGCGTGGCTCAGGGGGGTCGGTGCTTGTGCCGGCCGGCCTGCCCGGAACCCTTTGGACCGTTGTACCGGCGCTTATCGCGGCGTTCGTGCTGGCGTGGCCGAAGCTGCCGCCGCGCGGCCGTTAAGGCGTCACGATCGGGGGGCGTAGAATTAGGAGTCCGCTCTCGAAGGGAATCCCAAGCCTGTGACGTATGTGATCGCTCTTCCCTGCGTTGATGTGAAAGATCGTGCCTGCATCGACGAATGCCCGGTGGACTGCATTTATGAGGGCGAACGCTCCCTCTACATCCACCCGGACGAGTGCGTCGACTGCGGAGCCTGCGAACCGGTTTGCCCGGTCGAGGCCATCTACTATGAAGACGACCTGCCCGAACAGTGGGCCGACTATTACAAGGCCAACGTCGAATTCTTCGACGACCTCGGCTCCCCCGGCGGCGCGGCCAAGGTCGGCGTACTCGCCAAGGACCACCCCGTCATCTCCGCGCTGCCGCCGCAGGTTGCGCACTAAGCAGATTTCGTGCTGAAGCCGCTTCCGGACTACCCCTGGGACCAGATGGTCCCCTTCGCCACGCAGGCTCGGCAGCACCCGGATGGAATCGTCGACCTGTCGATCGGTTCACCGGTCGACGCCACACCCGACGTCGTTCAACAGGCACTGCGCACGTCTTCGGATGCCCACGCCTACCCACAAACCGTCGGAACGCCGGCCCTGCAGCAGGCGATTATCGACTGGTATGCCCGGCGTCGCGGTGTCACCGGCCTGCAACCGAAGAACGTATTGCCTACGATCGGCTCCAAGGAGCTCGTCGCACTCATGCCGTTCATGCTCGGCCTCGGCGAGGGCGACACGATCGTTCACCCGCTGGCCGCGTACCCGACGTACGCGATCGGCGCCGCAATCGCCGGCGCCGTGGCCCTCGCTTGCGAGGATCCGGCCGAATGGCCGGAATCGACCAGGCTGATCTGGCTGAACAGCCCGGGAAACCCGGACGGTCGGGTGCTGAGGGTTGACGAACTGCGGGCGGCCGTCGCCCGCGCGCGCGAACTCGACGCCGTCATCGTCAGCGATGAATGCTATGCCGAACTCGGCTGGGATGCCCCGTGGGATTCCGAACCGATCCCCAGCATTCTCGACCCCCGCGTGATCGAGGGCGACCGGCGCAACATCGTGGCGATCTACTCTCTCAGCAAGCAGTCAAACATGGCCGGCTATCGCGCGGCTTTCGCCGCCGGCTGCGGCGGAGTTCTTGGACGCCTGTTGACCGTACGCAAACACGCGGGGCTCATGCTTCCGGCACCGCTGCAAGCGGCGATGATCGCCGCCCTCGACGACGACGAGCATGTAGCCGTACAGAAGGAGCGCTACCGTGCCCGCCGCGTCCTGCTGCGGCCAGCACTCGAGCAGGCCGGTTTTCGCATCGATCGGAGCGAGGCTGGTCTCTACCTCTGGGCCACGGAGGGACGGCCGGCGTGGGAATCTATCGAACGGCTCGCCGCCCTTGGCCTTCTGGCCGGGCCTGGTCCGTTTTACGGCGATGTCTACCCTGAGCACGTTCGATTCTCGCTCACGGCGACCGACGAACGCATTGCTGCTGCGGCGTCACGCCTGCATCACCGCCCCGAGTAGGGGGTAGTCTCTGTGGACTTCCGCCAACGAACCGCCCGAACTCTTAGCTGATGCAACAGTAGGCGGTCTGGCCGATTAGGCTGTAGTCGCGGCGGAATCGGCCACAGCAGTTTCACACCTGGCCGACTCAGTGACGCGTCGCCACATTTCATCCGGCAGTGATACCCGAGGAGGCTCCGTGACCGACGTCGCGCAGCAGACAACATCCGGCGCACCGATCAGTGCTGACCCCAACAAGGTCACCCTTACTTTCCCCGGTGGCAGTGCAGATTTCCCGATCTTGACCAGTGTGGACGGCGTGTCGAGCATCGACATCTCCACCCTCACCAAGAAGACCGGACTCACAACGCTGGACTACGGTTTCGTGAACACCGCGGCGACGCGGTCCGCGATCACCTACATTGACGGCGATGCCGGCATCCTGCGCTATCGCGGGTATCCCATCGAGCAGATCGCCCAGAACTCAAACTTTCTCGAGACCGCCTGGCTGCTTATTTACGGTGAGCTGCCCAGCGCGAGCGAACTCGCCAACTTTGACGATCGCATCCGTCACCATACGCTGTTGCACGAAGACATGCGCCGGTTCTTTGACTCCCTGCCGCACAAGGCGCACCCGATGAGCGTGCTCGCCTCGGGTGTCTCGGCCCTGTCGACGTTCTACCAGGACTCACTCGACCCGAAGGACCCCGAACAGGTCGAAATTTCGACCATTCGCCTGCTTGCCAAGTTGCCGGTCATGGCCGCTTACGCCCACAAGAAGAGCGTCGGCCAAGCTTTTCTCTATCCCGACAACTCCCTGAGCTTCGTTGACAATTTTCTCAAGCTCAATTTCGGCAACATGGCCGAGCCGTACGAGGTCAATCCGGTCGTCAGCAAGGCGCTCGAACGCCTGCTCATGCTGCACGAAGACCACGAGCAGAACGCGTCCACCTCAACGGTGCGCCTGGTCGGCTCGACCGAGGCAAACCTGTTCGCGTCGGTCTCGTCCGGCATTAATGCTCTATTCGGCCCGTTGCACGGCGGCGCGAATGAAGCCGTGCTGTCGATGCTCGGTGAGATCCAGGCCTCCGGTCAGGGGGTCGAGAAGTATGTCGAACGTGTGAAGAACAAAGAGCAGGGTGTGAAGCTCATGGGCTTCGGCCACCGGGTCTACAAGAACTACGACCCGCGTGCCACCCTGGTCAAGGAGAGCGCCCACGAGGTGCTCGCCGCTCTCGGTGTGCAGGACGACCTGCTCGACATCGCACAGGAACTCGAGCACATCGCGCTCAACGACGATTACTTCAAGGAACGTCGCCTGTACCCCAACGTCGACTTCTACACCGGCGTCATCTATAAGGCGATGGGCTTTCCAACGCGCATGTTTACCGTGCTCTTTGCGATCGGGCGTTTGCCGGGCTGGATCGGGCACTGGCGCGAGATGAACGAGGATCCGGCCACCAAGATCGGCCGCCCCCAGCAGCTGTACGTAGGATCGCCAGCCCGCGACTACCCGGTGCGCTAACACCGCCCCTGCACGACCGTCGGGCGGCCTGCTCACACTGATAATGCCGTCGCAGCGCCCGGTTCCGGTTCAGGCCGTTCCGTCATCGATGGCCTCGTTGTAGCCCCTCCAGAGCGGATGTCCGGCGCGTCACCCAGACCATGCGTTGCGCATGCGTTCTGGGTAGTGGCCGGTGCGAATCAGGACGCGTGACACGGAGGCAACTGGTGTGCCCGACCGGTCTGCCAAAGAACCGTGGTGGTTCCTCGTCGGTGCGGAATAGCCGTGTATTACGGCTTAGGCGATCATTTAGCTGGTTCGCACGCGCCTTGCCGCCGCCGTGCCGGAGGTGCCCCAGGGTCTCCCGGAACGTATTCGCGGGGCGGAATATGCACGGGAATACGCTGGGTGAGGGCATCTAGCCGTGGTGTCCGTAACCGAAAGGTTCGCCATGACTCTGCTCGAGACGACTGCTACCGCAACACTCGCTCCGGCCCCGATTCTGCGATCCTCAGAGACGCTGCCGACTATCATTCAGGGCGGCATGGGCGTCGGTGTCTCGTCGTGGCGGCTCGCCCGTGCTGTGTCAGAGACCGGGCAGCTCGGCGTCGTCAGTGGCACCGCCCTCGATATGGTCATCGCGCGACGTCTGCAGGACGGTGACCAGGGTGGACACGTGCGCCGCGCTCTCGCGCACTTTCCCGTGCCGGCTCTCGCCGACCGGGTACTGCACAAGTACTTTCGGGCCGGCGGTCGCGGCCCGAAAATTCCGTACCTTGCGATCGCCAAGCCCAGCCAGCATCCGCTCGTGAAATCGCTTGAACTTTCTGTCGTCGCCAACTTCGCTGAGGTCTGGCTGGCTAAGGAGGGCCATGACGGCCTCGTCGGAATCAACTTTCTCGAAAAGGTTCAGCTGGCCACACCGAGCGCTGCCTACGGCGCAATGCTGGCCGGTGTCGATTACGTGCTGATGGGCGCTGGAATCCCAGCCGAGATTCCCGCACTGCTTAGCGGGCTGGCCCGGCACGAGACCCGGTCGCTCGACCTGCACGTCGAGAACTCCACCACCCGCTATTGCGTCGAGTTCAACCCCGAAGCACTGACCGGTGGGGGACTGCCGCCATTACACCGACCACGGTTCCTGGCTATCGTCGCCGCTCATGTGCTCGCCGTGTACCTGGCCAGGGAGCAATCGACTCGCCCCGATGGCTTCGTCATTGAAGGCCCACGGGCCGGCGGGCACAACGCACCGCCGCGCGGGCGGGGTTCCCTCGACGACGAAGGCCAGCCGGTCTACGGCCCCAGGGACGACGCCGACCTGGCCAAGGTCGCCGCGGTTGGCCTGCCCTTCTGGGTCGCTGGCGGCTACGGCACCCCCGATCGGGTTCGCGAAGCCCTCGCACTCGGTGCCGCAGGCGTGCAGGTCGGCACACTGTTCGCCTTCGCCGCCGAGTCCGGCCTCGACGAGACCCTGCGAGCACGACTGCTCGACGAAGTCGACGGCCCTGGGCTGCAGATTCGCACCGACCCGCTCGCGTCGTCGACGGGATTCCCCTTCAAAGTCGCGACGCTGCCCGAGACTCTGTCCGATGACAGCCTGTACGACGAGCGACCGCGCCTGTGCGACCTCGGTTACCTCCGGATGCCCTACGAACGCACGCCCGGAGTAATCGGCTATCGGTGCCCGGCCCAACCGATCGCGACTTTTGTGCGTAAGGGCGGTTCCAGCGAAGAGGCTGCTGGCCGCAAATGCCTGTGCAACGCTCTTCTGGCCAACGTGGGTCTAGGCCAGACCCGGCGCGACGGATACCAGGAGGTGCCGTTGGTCACCCTCGGCACCGATTTGGATGGGGTCATGGCCCTGCGTGCGGCGCACCCGGAGGGCTGGTGCGCCGCCGAAGCCGTAGCGTACCTCGAGGCCTGAACCGACAGCCGCTCACCAGCCCTTGGCTTCTATTCGTGGCACGCCGTCTGGGTGCAACGGGGCGGCGCATGCTTGATAAGTCCCATTCCGAGCACGGCCTGAGCCGCATTCAAAACATTCTTTTGGGTTTTCTTTGGTGGATTTGTTGGGTTTAGTGCTTGTAAGCATGATTTTTCCTCGGGAATGTCGGTGGTCGGGTGTTGAGTTGAATCATGAACGACCTGGCGTTGGAGCTCACCCGGACGGCGGCCGCTGTGGCCGCTTTGGGCGATTCCAGTGCTGAGTTCGCCGGTTTGAGCGATGCGGAGGTGCTCGCCGCGCGGGGTCCGATCGCCGCGTTGCTGCGGCTGACGAACACGGCGGCGGCGCGGCTGGCTGGCACGATCGCCGAGCGGTCGCGGCCGCAGCTGGGCCAGTCCGGGCTGTCGGCCCGGCACGGGTTTGGTAATCCCACGCTGATGGTGCAGCACGCCACCGGCCTCAGCCGCGTCGAGGCCGGCCGGCTGCTGACCGTCGGGGTGCTGATGAGCGAGACCGAGACGGCCGAACGCCGGGCGGCCGAGGCGCGGGAGGCGGAGCGCATCGCGCAGGCGGCCGCCGATGCTGCGGCTGCCGCGAACGCTGCGGCTCTCGCTGCGGCCCACGCACAGCGGCAAGCCGCCCACGGGGAGGCCTGGGAAGTAGCCCAGGGGGAGGCTTGGGAGGCCGGCCAGTGGGAGGCGCGGGAGGCCGATCGGGCCGCCGCGTGGGCTGAACTACACCCCGACCGGCCGCTGCCGGAGGCCGCGCCCCGCCCGGTCGGGCCAGTCATCCCACCGGTCCCGCTGGCGCTGCCCATCCTTCCGATCCCTCCCATGCCGCTGGTCCCGCCGATGCCGCTGGTCCCGCTGGTCGAGGTGGTGGTGCCGTGGCAGGCGCCGATCATGCACGCCGTCGCCGACGGCACCTTCTCGCCCGGTGTCGGCGACGCCCTGCTGCGTGGCCTGGGCACCCTGGATCAGGCGATCACCGCCGAGAAACTCGCCGCCGCGCTGCGCGTGCTGCTGGGTGAAGTGCCCGGGATGAACACCGAGCAGGCCTACAAACGGGCCAGGCGCCTGCGTGATGAGCTCGATGCGGAGGGTATCCTCGCGCGGGAGAAGCAGGCTCGTGACGACACCACCTGGTCGCTCTGGCGGCGCGCCGACGGAATGGTCACCCTGCACGCGCTGCTGCCACCGGAGCAGGGCGAACTGTGGATCGCCACCTACGACGCCCTGACCAGCCCGCGCCGCGGCGGGGTTCGGTTCGTCGACCCGGAGCGGGCGGCGTGGGCGCAGAGCGTGAAGGACGACCCCCGCACCGTCGCCCAGATCGCCGCCGACAGCTTCACCCAACTGCTCAAACTCGGCGCCGACGCCGACCCGAACACCCTCTTCGGCGGCCGCCGCCCGGTCGTGCAGGTCATCGTCACCGAACACGACCGCCCCACCACCATCCCCGCCCCGACCACGCCGACCCGCAGTACCGCCGGCGACACCGGAACCGCCGGCACGACTGGAACGACTGGAACGACTGGAACGACTGGAACGACTGGAACGACTGGAACGACCGGAACGACCGGAACGACCGGAACGACTGGAACGACTGGAACGACTGGAACGACCGGAACCACGGGAACCGCCGGAACGACTGGAACCACCGGAACGACCGGAACGACCGGAACGACCGGAACCACGGGAACCGCCGGAACGACTGGAACCACCGGAACCGCCGGAACGACTGGAACCGCCGGAACAACGGGAACCGCCGGAACCGCTGGAACCGCTGGAACCGCCGGAACCGCCGGAACGACTGGAACGACTGGAACGACTGGAACGACGGGAGCGACTGGAGCGACTGGAGCGACCAATGGTGCAAGCCCCGGAGGGGTGTTCGGATATATCGAGGGCAATCCGGCACCCGTCTCGGCTGAGGCTGTCGCCCGGCACCTGTGCGACACCGGCTACCTCGGCATTCTGTTCAACGAAACCGGGCAACCCCTCAACGTCGGACGAGCCGAGCGCCTCTTCAACTCCGATCAACGACAGGCTCTCGCCGTGCGCGACGGCGGATGCCGCTGGCCCGGCTGCGATCAGCCACCCTCGTGGAGTGAAGCGCACCACCTCGAAAACTGGTCTGACCATGGACTTTCCAATATTGACTACGCCATCCTGCTGTGCGCCCTGCACCACCTGCTGCTGCACAACCGTAACTGGAAGATCCTCTACATCGACGGCTGGTATTGGCTGCAACCCGCCGTCGAGATCGATCCCGAGCAAGCGCTGATCGCCCTCCCCAGCAAGAACCCGCTCATGCACCCGCCGCTCACGCTCGACCCGCCGGAGTAGTGTACTGGGCTGCTTGGTCCGCAGGCAGCGGCGCATTGGACGATGGCGGTTTCGACGAGCTCGACCATCGTAATGCGACGCCCAAAGATCGGGGTGCCCACTTCACGACAACCTGACACGTGTCTTTCGAGACGAGAGCACTCGACCTTTCGATGCGAGAGCAGGTTTGCTTCCGAAACGTGAATAGGTTTGCTTCCGAAACGTGAGGAGGGTTGCTTCCGAGAGTGAGCAGGTTTGCTTCCCAAACGAGGGCACTTCTGCTTCTGAAACCAGGGCAACGATTTCTGAATCAGGAGCGCTGCGCCGCCGGCGGAATCCCGGTGGCCGCCGCAGCCGGTGGCTCGGTCGGGCACCCACCGCGTGAGGTGGAGGCGGCCTCATGGTTGATTTAGCAGCCGGGGCCGCGGGGGTTGGTGTTGCAGTCTTCGGCGACGAGTACGGTGGATTCTCGTGCGGCGAGGACGGTGAACGGGGCGGAGGGTACCGTCACGATTCCTACGACGGGTCGCCAGCCTTGGTCGCCGAAGCTGTAGTCGGCTCGGTAGTCGACGGTGAGCGTGACCGTGTAGGTGCCCTTATCGGTGTAGACGTGGCTGGTGGGGGTGGTGGCGAATTCGGCGAGGCTGAGGGACTCCCAGCTGGCGCCGCCGGTTACAGTTGATGCAGCTGCACCGTCGCCGTAGTCCCAGTGGTAGCCGATCGGGGTGAACATGACCTGCGCTGGTTCTCCGAGCAGCAGCCCTTCGCCAATTTGAAGGGATGCTCCCGCCCAGAAATTCGCGGCCAGCCCAATGATCGCCCAGCCGTTTGGCTCCATGCCGGCGGGAGCTGCGTAAGCGGGGAAGTTCTGAAGGTCTGAGACGCGCACTATGGTGTCGGGGGAGCACACCGTGCACGGGTCGGTTGCGGTGCGGTGGCGGGCGAGGGGTAGAAACTGGCCATTACCGCACGGAATCGTCTTAATGCCAGGTCTCGCCGGATCTCCGTGGGCGCAGACCTGCGGTGCTGCCGTGGTGACCTTCCCGCCGCGGCCTCGCCGTGGGTGACTCGAGGTTCCCGTGCCTCTGGAGCCCGAAGTGGTGTCCGCGGTCAGGTCGACACTTCCCCCGTTTGCGACACCGCCCGTCGCTGGTGGGTCAGGGCAGGCATACAGTGCGCCGTCAATGCCAGTGCAGGCGGTGGTTCGCATTCCAGCCACGGCAACATGCGTTGGGGACAGTAGGAGAGCAAGAGCGGCGGTGGTGATCAGCAGAAATTTGAGCCGGACCATGAGTCTGATTTCTCGACGAAGAGTCGGTTGGAGGAAGAATCATGAAGGAGCGACACTTGCAGTGGGTAGCGATTGGGGCGGCCCACGGAGATGGCAGATGCCCCCTCGGCGTCAATCACGTCCGTTTTGGTGACGTCGAGGCAGACATATGCCACCAAGGCGCCCGTCTTTAAATTTGCGCTCTGTAGCTTTAGCGAATCGAATGCGAGATCACCCACGAGACGGAGTCCGTCCGCCGCCATTCGGTTGTATGTTCCGAGCTCAGACTCAAGGGTGGCGCCAACTGTAAATTGGGCGATTCTGGACGGGTCTGCTCCACCTTCATGGGCAATCTGATTCGATAATTGCTGGTAGTCGCTGTACAGGGCCTCCGCCGCAGCCAGGGCCTCCTCGTTCGAGGCGAAGACTGGGGGAGAACCGGTGGGCGCTCCGGTTGCTTCGGCGACGGGTGGTGTTGTAAGGCTAGGGGAGGGGACAGTGGCGGCGGAGCATCCGCTCAGTGCGCCGACGGCGAGCGATAGGAGAGCGGCAGTGAGCACAGCACTGTGCACGGGGCGGCGACGCGGCGGAATTCGCATGCGCACACCATAGACCGAATTACTACAATCCCATTTAACTTACTAACAGGCTGGTGGTGTCGCTCTATTGACGCTAAGCGGGCTCGAGGGTCAACGTGTTGGCCGCCGTCTTGTTGATGGCAGCCGGGGTGAACAACCACTGGCGGGTCTCATGGTCGCGCCAGAGCGGCGCCTGGTCCGTGTAGTTCGTGTGAAAGGCGTGACCGGATGCCCCGGTGAGGTTGATCCAGGTGGAGTCGTCGAAGTTCTCCAGGCTGATCACCTGCCGCATCGACGGCACCCAGTCCACCCGATAACCCTGGGTGGCATCCCAGCCGACCGCGTTGACGACGGCTGAACCCCCCGCCAGCTCATACGGGCCGCGATTGAACAGCCACTCCAGCGGTGCGATCCCCGATTCACCAAAGCTCGCATTCTTCAACTCGAGCGTGTGAATGCTGCCCCACTGCCAGGCGGTCGGATTCGAGCCCATAAGATCGGCGGCCTCCGCCGCGGCATCCGTCAGCACCCGCCGCAGCATGCTCTCCTGACCGACGGTGCCATACGACGGGTTCGACCACCACGGGGAGTCGGGCTCGGCGAGCAGGCTCGTGACCACCGAAAAGGAGCGATCGCCACCGGTGAAGGCCGCTCCATCATCGATCTTGCCGGTGAACATATCGTGCAGCAGTGTGCGCCAGATCACGTTGAAGTAGGCGGCCGCCGCGCTGTCGGCGTCGACCTGATAGTCCCAGCCGTCGAGCAACTTTTGCGCCTCGGCGGCGTCACCGCCGAGGCGTACCTTCTGCAGGGCAGGAACGAGAGCAGCCGCGATGGCACTGTAATTGTCAGCCTGAATCTCGCTCATCAACTGCGCGGTCAACGGGGTTTTTGCGGCGATAAGTTCGTTCAACCTGACCGTGATTTGATTGGCCCGGTAGCCCAGATCCCAGTCGGCGGTCAGCAGATAGGGGTAGCTGGGGTCGGTAGCCGCATTGTTGGCCGTGACGATGTATCCGCTCGGCGGGTTGAACGTGCTCGGCAGGGCGTCAAAGGGAATGTAGCCAGTCCAGCCGTACTGGCTGGTCCAGCCCGGTACCGGCAGGGTACCGTTGCCGCTGGCACGAATGGGGATAAGCCCGGGAGCCTGGTAGCCGATATTCCCGTCGACGTCGGCATAGGTCAGGTTTTGCGCCGGCACGTCGAACAGGGCGGCCGCTGCGCGAAAACTGGTGAAGTCTGTCGCCCGGTTGAGGGCGAAGATAGCGGATGCCGTACGGCCCGGCGTCAGCGCTGTCCACTGTAGAGACAGCTCGTAGGTGGTCGGCGGCGTGCCTGCAACGACTTCCGGGGCTGGAGGAAGATCTGCCGCCTCGGGAAAATCGCTCGCGATCTGCGGGTAGACGGTGCCCTCGAAGCCGCTGAGGAGCGGGCCGTGTTCGGTGGCCCGAATCTCGATTTTCACGTCGTCACCGCCGGCGACGGAGACCTTTTCGTCCCGCAGCAGCAGCGGTTTGGCGACACCGTCGAATTCGTAGCTATCGCCCGTGACCTTCTCGATGTAGAGGTCGGCGACATCGGGGCCGAGGTTGGTGAAGCCCCAGGCGATGCGCTCCGTGTGACCGATGATGATGCCGGGCATACCCGAGAAGCTGTACCCGGCAACGTCGAACGGGCACTCCTCGCTGATCGACTGACAGCGCAGCCCCACCTGGTACCAGACCGAGGGCAGTGCCGGTCCGAGGTGCGGATCATTGGCCAGCAGGGGCAGCCCGGTGTCGGTGAGGGCGCCGGAGACCACCCACGAGTTGGAGCCGATTTCGCCGCCGGCCGGTCCGAGCAGTTCGGGAACCGAGTTGAGCGAAGCGCGCAGCTCAGCGAGGGCCGAGGAGTAGGACTCCACGTCGACAAGGGCGGCGGGCTCATCCGTTGAATCACCGGGACCGGCGGCAGGCGCACCGGCCGACGGCACGGTGACCGTTTGACTGCCGGTGATGGTGGGGTGCTGACCGGCTGGAAAATCGGGGTGCAGCTGGTTCACCTCGGCGGGGGTGAGCGTCGTCGACAGCAGGGCCCGGTCGATCTCATCGTCGAGGTTGGACCGCAGATCCCAGGCCATGGCTTTCAGCCACGCCACGGAGTCGGCCGGTGTCCACGGTTCCACCTCGTAGCCGGGGTTCTGCACACCCAACACGGCATACTCGAGCGACAGGTCGGCGCCCTGATGCGTGTCGAGGTAGGCGTTCACCCCGTCAGCGTAGGCCTGGTAATAGCCGAGAGTCACCGGGTCGAGCAGGGCGACCTCCTGCTCGGCGACGGTCCGCCAGCCGAGCGTGCGCACAAAGGTGTCGGTACCGACCTGGCTTGCCCCGAACAGCTCCGACAATCGGCCGCTCGTGACGTGCCGCCGAAAGTCCATTTCCCAGAACCGGTCCTGGGCATGCACATAACCCTCGGCGATGAACAGGTCGGCCGCGGTCTTCGCCGTGATCTGCGGAATGCCGGCCGTGTCGCGCGTGACCGTGACCCGATCGGTCAAACCCGCAATGTCGACGGTGCCCGCAAGCGTTGGAAATGACCGCGTGACCGTATAGACGCCGAGCCCCGCACTGACCAGCACGAGACCGACCACGACCACGAACGCAATCAGCAACCGCCGAACCCGTCGGTGCCCCTTGCTGCGCGGTGCGTCGGTGCCCACATCACTCCCTCGTGAATTGCGCGATCTCCACCAAAGCGGATGCCGCTAACCGGATGCTAGCGGAACCCACCGACATCCGTTGCGCGGGTGTTAGGCGTGCAGCGCAGCGTTGAGCGTAATGCCGCTGCCGCTGCGGGTGAGCACCTCGACGGCGCCCGAGAGGGAATTGCGGCGAAACAGCAGGTTCGGCACGCCGGAGAGCTCGACCGCCTTCACCGTCGCGAAAGTGCCGTCGGTGAGCCGTGGTTCGCCGGCCAGAACGACCTTGGTACCTGCCGTCACGTAGAGCCCGGCTTCGACGACGCTGTCGTCACCGATCGCGATGCCAACACCCGAGTTGGCGCCGAGAAGCGCGCGGGCGCCGATCGAAATGCGCTGGGTGCCTCCACCGGAGAGGGTACCCATGATGGATGCCCCGCCACCGATATCCGCGCCGTCACCGACCACGACACCCTGGGAGATACGGCCCTCGACCATGGAGGAGCCGAGGGTTCCGGCGTTGAAATTGACGAACCCCTCGTGCATCACGGTGGTACCGGGGGCGAGGTGGGCACCGAGCCGCACGCGGGAGCCATCCGCTATTCTCACGCCGGCCGGCACGACGTAGTCGAGCAGCGGCGGAAACTTGTCGACGCCGCTCGCCTGGATGCCGGCGCGCTGCAGGGACGGCCGCAGGCGGGCGAAGTCGGCCGGCAGCATCGGGCCGGCATTGGTCCAGACCACGGTGGGCAGAAAAGCGAAGATACCGTCGAGATTGATGCTGTTCGGCAGAACGAGAAGGTGAGAGAGCAAGTGCAGCCGCAGGTAGGCATCCGAGGTGCTGGCCGGTGCTGCGGCGAGGGTGATCTCGACCGTGACCGCTTCGAGGCGCACGGCGCGGCGGGCATCGTCGCCGGCCGCTTCGCTCAACTCCGCCGGAACAATCCAGCGATCGCGCCCGGTCGGCAGCGCGCCAAGCGCCGGGGACGGGAACCACGTGTCGAGCACGGTGCCGTCGGTGGCTATGGTCGCGAGACCGTACCCCCAGGCCTGGGCTGACGAGGTGGGCAGGGCGTTTTCGGAAACCACGGAGAGCATACCTCTAGATTAGTAGGGTGAATCCTTCGACTCCGGCCCCCAGCGCTCCCTCGCCACTCAGCGTGCTTGACCTCACGGCAACGTCCATCGAACTGACCAGGCAAATCTGCGACATGGAGTCGGTTTCGGGCGATGAGACCGCCTTGGCCGACGCGATCGTCGCCGCCCTTCAAAGTTTCGACCACCTCGAGATCATTCGCGACGGTGACACCGTCGTTGCCCGTACCAACCTCAATCGTGCCCAGCGGGTCGTCATCGCCGGCCATATCGACACCGTGCCGCTCAATGACAACCTGCCGACCCGTTACGAGACGATCGACGGCACCGAGTATCTCTGGGGCCGCGGCACCGTCGACATGAAGGCGGGGGTGGCCGTGCAGCTCAAGCTCGCCGCCGAGCTGAGCGATCCGGGAGTCGACGTGACCTGGATGTGGTACGACCACGAAGAGGTCTCCGACGACCTCAACGGTCTCGGCCGCCTCGCCCGCAATCGTCCCGACCTCTTCAAGGGCGACTTCGCCATTCTCGGCGAGCCAACCAGAAGCCAGATCGAGGGCGGCTGCAACGGCAACTTGCGCGTGGAGATTCGCACGTTCGGCCTGCGCTCGCACTCGGCCCGAAGCTGGGTCGGCGAGAACGCCATCCATAAGGCTGCGCCGATCCTGAATATCCTGGCCACATACCAGGCTCGCGAGGTTGAGGTCGAGGGCCTGGTCTACCGCGAAGGCCTCAACGCGGTCGGAATCACCGGCGGCGTCGCCGGCAACATCATCCCCGACGAGTGCATGGTGCACGTCAACTACCGCTTCGCCCCGAGCCGCAGCGGCGACGAGGCGGTCGCCCACCTGCGCGAGCTGTTCGCCGGCTACGACCTCACCGTGGTGGACCGGGCCGAGGGCGCCCGGCCGGGACTCGACGCCCCGCTCGCCCGCGAATTCCTCAACGCCGTCGGCGGTGTCGCTACCCCCAAGTACGGCTGGACCGACGTCGCACGCTTCTCCGCCCTCGGAGTTCCGGCCGTCAACTACGGCCCCGGCGATCCGCTCAAGGCACACGCCGACGACGAACGTGTGGCCGTGGCCGAGATCACGGCGTGTGAGAACGGCCTGCGCGCCTGGCTGAGCGCATCCGTTCGTTAACCCCACACCCACAACGGATGTCCCGCTCCCGCCCGTCGCACCGGCTGCCGGCCGCTTGGCGCGCCCGCTACCGGCTGACCCCGTGGTGGGGCAAGGTATTTGTGGTTTGGGCCCTGTCGCGCCTGGTCACGACGAGTCTCGTGCTCGTGCTGGCGAGCGTGCAGGGCCCAAACGCCTGGACCGGCGCACGCCCGAGATACGCCGATTTCGCCACCATGTGGGATGGCCGCTGGTACAACATTGTCGCGATGGGCGGCTATCCGAACGTGCTGCCGGTCACCGACACCGGGCAGATCGGCGAGAGCGCTTGGGCCTTCATGCCCGGATACCCGGTGCTGGCCCGGCTGCTGATGGAACTGAGCAACCTGCCGTGGGCACCGGTCGCGGTGTTCGTGTCGCTCGCGTTCAGCCTCGGCACCGCCTTGCTGTTCTACCGCCTGATGACGCGAGTGCAGTCACCGGCGACGGCGTTGTTCTCGGTCGTGTTGTTCTGCGTTGCCCCGCTGTCGCCGATTCTGCAGTTTGCCTACGCAGAATCGATGTACCTGTTCTTTCTGACCCTCGCGCTGTACCTGCTTCTCGAACGCCGATACTGGCTGCTGTTCCCGGTCATCGCGGTGATGGCGCTGACCCGGCCGAGCGGCCTCGCCTTCGCCCTGGCACTCGGCCTGCACGTGATATTCCGCTTCGTCACGCGTTCCCGCGACCCGTTTTTTCTTCGAGAGCGGATGCTGGCGGCATCCGTTGCCCTGTTCAGCGCGTTAATGGGTCTGGCCTGGCCGATCACGGCCGGGGTGGTCACCGGCGACCTGATGGCGTACACCGACACCGAGCTGGCCTGGCGGGCGCCGTACATCGGCTATCAGGAGCTCGTTCCGTTTACCGCCTGGTTTCAGGGGGGTGTCTTCTGGCTCGGGAGCGTCTGGGGCATCGTGGTGGTTACCGCTCTTATTCTGAGCTTCGTTGTGCTGCTGTTCACGCCGGCCGTACGCAGGCTCGGCGTGGACCTGCGCCTGTGGGTGGCCAGTTACGGCCTCTACCTGCTCGCGGTCTTCTTTCCACAATCGAGCACGTTTCGGCTGCTCATGCCCATGTTTCCCCTGCTCGGCGCTGCCGCGCTACCGCGCAGCCGGCTCTACCGGGTATCGATCGTTCTGCTCTTCGTGGCCGGTCAGTGGGGCTGGCTGCTGATCTGTTGGGGAGTGGACGGGTATGACTGGACGCCACCGTAACGGGCGGCTCCCGACCCAAACCTGACGCGAATTTACGTCTAGGGCCGAGATAGTCGATAATGGTTATACAAAGACGAATGGAAGGGGAGTTCATGGCGGCCATGAAGCCACGGACCGGAGACGGTCCAATGGAGGCTGTAAAAGAGGGGCGCCTGATCATCGTGCGTGTACCGCTCGAAGGTGGGGGTCGGCTCGTTGTCTCAGTGAACGACGCCGAGGCCAAGGAACTTCACGACGCACTCGCCGGGGTTGTCGCCGCGGCGAAATAGCCTCGCGTTCCTAAAAGCAACACAAAAGAACGGCTGCCACGGCAGCCGTTCTTTTGTGTCTGCGTTCTATCGTCTGCGTGCGGTTAGGCGCGCAGCTTGGTGATTTGCAGTAGTCCGTCGCCGACGGGGGAGAGCGCGCTGATCACGGCGCTCGACGCCGCGATTTCGGTGAGCAGCGTGCGAAACCCGGTCGCGACATCGTCGCGTTGGGCCGGGTCGGCAACCCGGCCACGCCAGAGGGCGTGCGCGACCAGCACGGTTCCCCCCGGGCGAGCCAGGCGCAGCCCGTGTTCGACGTATTCGATGACCGACTGCGGATCGGCGTCGATGAACACGATGTCGTAGGAATTCTCGTTCATGCGTGGCAGCACTTCGCTGGCCTTGCCCGTGATCAAACGCACCCGGTTGGCCGGAATCTTCGCCTCGGTGAAATTCGCCTTCGCGTGCTGCAGATGATCGACCTCGGTATCAATCGAGGTGAGGGTGGCGCCCGGCGCCCCGGTCAGCAGCCAGATGCCGGAGACTCCGGCACCCGTGCCGACTTCGAGGATGCTGCGAGCCCCGGTGGCGGCCGCCAGAACAGCCGATTGCGCCCCGACTGCGGGAGCGATCGCGTCGATCCCCAGCTCGAGGGATTGCTGGCGCGCTCGGGCGATGGCTTCGGACTCCACGACACAGTCGTCGGAGAATTTCCAGTTCAGTTCAATGTCAGACACAAGTAACTCCAGTAGATGATTAGGTCAAGACTAGGGCCGGGGCGTGTGTGGTCTGTGGATGCCTCGCCGGACAGTTACTCTAAGGACATGTTTGGGCTGACGTTCGAGAAGATTCTTCTGATCGGGATCATCGCTGTCTTCTTGCTCGGCCCCGACAAGCTACCGCACTACGCCGCTCAGCTCGCTCGCCTCGTGCGCCAGTTGCGCGACATGGCCAACGGTGCTAAAGATCGCATGCGCGACGAAATGGGCCCGGAATTCGACGATCTGGACTGGAAAAAACTGGACCCGCGCCAGTATGACCCGCGCCGGATCATTCGGGAAGCCCTCGCCGACGAAGACCCGGTCAAGGAGCAGTCAGCGATGATTTCTCGCGCCGAGCCCAACCCCGACGGCGCCTACCTGAAACGCAAGCGTGCCAGGGAAGCGGCCCTGGCCGCGCTCGAGCCGGCCCCATTCGATTCTGAGGCCACCTAAAGCCCCTTCGTAAAGGAGATCCGATGTCGAAAAGCCCCCCAACGGTTGTGCGCGTCAAGAAGAAGGTTTACGAAGCCGAACTGGCCCGCCTGCAAGCCGAACTGGTCACGATGCAGCAGTGGGTGAAGGCATCCGGTGCCCGCGTCGTGGTGATCTTCGAGGGTCGCGATGCTGCCGGCAAGGGCTCGGCGATTAAACGCATCACCGAATACCTCAACCCCCGGGTTGCCCGCATCGTGGCTCTGCCGATGCCGACCGAACGCCAGCGCGGTCAATGGTATTTTCAGCGCTACATCGAGCACCTGCCGTCGACCGGGGAGATCCTGCTAATGGACCGCTCCTGGTACAACCGTGCTGGTGTCGAACGGGTCATGGGCTACTGCACCAGTGATGAATATCGTCGTTTTCTGCACCAGGCCCCGCTGTTCGAGCGGATGCTCGTCGAAGACGGCATTCTGCTAGTCAAATACTGGTTCTCGGTCTCGGACCTGGAGCAGGAACGACGTTTTCGGTCGCGACTGAACGACCCGATGCGGCGCTGGAAGCTCTCTGAAACCGACGTGCTGTCGATCACCAAATGGGTCGACTATTCCAAGGCCAAAGATGAGATGTTCGTGCACACCGACATCGCCGAAGCCCCCTGGTGGGTCGTCGAGAGCGAAGACAAGCGGGCCAGCCGGCTGAACGTGATCAACCATCTGCTCTCGCTCGTGCCCTACGAGAAGATCGACCCGCCCAAGGTGCACATTCCGCCGCGTCCGCCGGCGTCAGACTATGAGCGACCTCCGCGCGAGGAGAACCACCAGGTTCCCGACCACGCGGCGACACTGGCCAAGCCGACGGAGTAGGGCGCTAGCGCGGCCGGAGGCCGAGGCTCACTCCGGCCAAGCCCTTGGCGCGCGTCTTCATGCTGCGGGCGAGCGCGAGGATGGCGCGCGCTGCGGGGTCATCCGGCGCCCCGAGCACGACGGGCAGCCCGGCATCCCCACCGGTACGCAGGGCCAGACTCAGCGGAACCTGGGCGATTACCGGTACCGGGGCGGCCTGGCCGACCGACAGGCGCCGCGCGACCTCCGCGCCGCCGCCCGAACCGAAAAGTTCGAGCAGGCTGCCATCGGGCTGCACCATCGCCGACATGTTCTCGATCACGCCGAACACGCTCTGACCGGTCTGCCGGGCTACGATTCCGCTTCGCTCGGCCACATCGGCCGCCGCCGCCTGCGGGGTGGTCACGACAATGACCTCGGCGTGCGGTAGTAGCTGGCCGACCGTGATGGCGACGTCGCCGGTGCCGGGCGGCAGGTCGAGCAACAGCACGTCGAGATCACCGAAGTACACGTCGGTGAGAAATTGTTTGATCGTGCGATGCAGCATTGGACCGCGCCAGGCGACGGCGGCTGATGCATCGTCGATAAACATGCCGATCGAGATGACCTTCACGTTGTGAGCGATCGGCGGCAGAATCATGTCGCCGACCTGGGTCGGTTTGACCGCGAGCCCGTCGTGTACGAGGCCGAGCAGACCGGGAATGCTGAAACCGTGCACGTCGGCGTCGACGATACCCACCCGCAGTCCCTCGCCCGCCAGCGCCACCGCCAGGTTTGCGGTGACGGTGGACTTGCCGACGCCGCCCTTACCGCTCGTGATCGCGTAGACCCGGGTGAGCGACTCCGGGCCGAACTGCACGCTGCGTTCCGCCTGGCCGCCGCGCAACTTCTCAGTGAGCGCGGTGCGCTGCTCGCGCGTCATGACGGCCACCTCGACGCTCGCGCGGCCCGCGCCGGACACCGACTCGGCGGCGGCGAGAACATCGCTCTCGATGCGCGCAGCGGCCGGACAACCGGCAATGGTCAAGCGGATGCCGACGGTCACCAACCCTTCGTCGCTCACCATCACCCCCGACACCATGTCGAGCTCGGTGATGGGCTTGCGAATCTCCGGGTCGGTCACTCCGGCCAGAGCGGTGAAAACGCGGGAGCGGATGCTGTCGGGCTCAGAATTCATGCGGTGGGGCGGCTTTCCGTGGTGCTGATGTTGTCGGGATCTGAACGCTCGTCCAGGTGACCGCGCTCGTCCAGATGACTGCGCTCGTCCAGATGCTCGAGCAGCGCTCGCATTTCCGCGCGAATGAAGTCCTTTGAGGCCATGTCTTTGATCGCGATGCGCAGGGCCACGACCTCTCGGGCGAGGTACTCGGTGTCGGCGAGGGTACGTTCGGCTCGCTGCCGGTCCTGTTCGAATTGCACCCGGTCGCGGTCGTCCTGCCGGTTCTGGGCGAGCAGAATCATCGGCGCGGCATAGGACGCCTGCATCGAGAGCACGAGGGTGAGGGCGATGAATCCCAGCGCGACGGAGTCGAACCGCCAGGACACCGGGGCCAGGGTATTCCAGGAGATCCAGGCGGCGGCGAACAGGGTGAGCCCGAGTAGAAACCACGGGGTGCCCATGCCACGGGCGATAGCCTCGGTGAATCGGCCGAATCGGTCTCGGCTGTGCCCGTTGCGACCGAGGCCCACAATGTTGCCGGTTCGGAGGCCCTTCGGCGCGTCCAGGCGCAGGTCTGCGCGGTTATTGCGGGCCACGAGCTGTCCTTTGCGCTCCGGGCAGCGGGATGCTGCCGGTTCTCAGCTCGCTGCGCGCGGCAGCACGGCGCCGCACATCGTCGTTGCCGTCGTGGCTGCGCCAGTCGTCGGGCAGGAGGTAGTCGAGCACGTCATCAATGGTCACCACCCCGACCAGTCGGTAATTCTCGTCGACAACGGGCACCGACACGAGGTCGTAGCTCGCCAGGATACGGCTGACCTCAGCGGCCGAGGTGTCGGCTGTCACCGGGTCCAGCCCGGCATCGAGCAGCGTACCGAGGCGTTCGTGGGGCGGGTAGCGCAGCATCCGCTGAAAATGCACCATGCCCAGAAAACGCCCCGTGGGCGCCTCGTAGGGCGGCAGGGTCACGCAGATCGCCGCGCCGAGCGCCGGGGCCAGGTCGTGTCGACGGATGCGCGCGAGCCCCTCAGCGACGGTGGCATCGGCCGAGACGATGATCGGCTCGGTCGTCATAAGCCCACCGGCGGTGTCGGGGGCGTAGGAGAGCAGAAAACGCACGTCTTCGGCTTCTTCGGGCTCCATCAGGTCGAGCAGCTGCTCACCGCGCTCCTCTGGCAGCTGGGCGATCAGGTCTGCCGCGTCATCGGGCTGCATCTGGTCGAGCACGTCGGCGGCTCTGGCGTCTCCCAGGCTGGTCAGGATGCCGACTTGGTCTGCCTCAGGCATCTCTTCGAGCACGTCGGCGAGGCGGTCATCGGGCAGTTCGCCGGCCACCTCGAACATGCGTGCACGCGGGAGATCGAGCAGGGTATTGGCAAGGTCGGCCGGCTTGAGGTCGGAGTAGGTCGCAATCAGGTGCTCGGCAGACTGCGCCTGGCCCTTGATTGCTTTCTCGCGAACTTCGGGCCAGGTAACAAAAGTGGTCACGCCCTTCACGAACGGGGAGGCGCTGGTTTTAGGACGGCGAACAAAGAGCTGGCTGATGGCCCAATCGGCCTCGTTACCCTCTTTTATCGCGACGTCTTCGATGGTCGCTTCACCCGAACCGTCGGCGAAGAGCACTTTGCGGCCGAGCAGTTCGGCGATGACACGTACCTCGCCGCCGCGCTGTTCGTACCGGCGCACGTTAATGAGACCGGTCGTAATGATCTGGCCGCTGCCGATACTGGTGACCCGGTTGATCGACACGAACACGCGTCGTTTGCCTGGGATCTCCACGATCAGGCCGACGACGCTGGGCGGGTCGTTTTTTCGATAGACCACGAGAACATCGCGCACCTTGCCCACGCGGTCGCCCGCGGGGTCGAAAACGGTGCACCCGGCCAGTCGGGCAACAAAAACTCTGGTGGCACTCACAATATAAATGTAGGCCACTGGCCTGAAAATGGTGGCCAGCCACGAACGCTTCGTCGTTTCGCCGCAGGGTCAGGTCGGCGTGGAAGAATGGGGCTATGAGCAACCAGAGCCTTTTCTCCCGGCGCCGCCCGGTGCTGCCCCCCGTGTTGCCCCGCGGGGAGGTGCTCGCCACCTACTCCACTTACGCCGAGGCGCAGACCACGGTCGATACCCTCGCGAAGGCCGATTTTCCGGTAAAACAGCTCTCGATCGTGGGTAACGACCTGAAGAGCGTCGAGCGGGTGACCGGCAAACTCACCTACGGCCGGGTCGCGCTCGCGGGCGCGGCATCGGGTGCCTGGCTCGGAATCTTCTTCGGGATCCTGTTCTTTTTGTTCTCACCGACCGGGTCGAGCCTGCCGTTCGTGTTTGCCGCCCTGATCATGGGTGCCGGGTTCGGCATGCTTCTCGGCATCGCGAGCTACGCCATCAACCGACGCCGGCGTGACTTCACCTCGACGATGCAGGTCATTGCGACGAGCTACGAGGTAATCGTCGACCCCGAGCTGGCCAACCGAGCCCGCAACCTGCTCGGCGGCCAACGCGAGCCCGAGCCGCCGACTCCGCCCATCTCCCAGATCTAGTCACACATCAGCGCTGCGCAGCGGCGACCCACGCCTCGACCTCGGTGGCGGTGCGCGGAATTGCCGCCGACAGATTCTCGGCACCCGTCTCGGTCACCAGAATGTCGTCCTCGATGCGCACGCCGATGCCGCGAAATTCGACCGGTACGGTGAGGTCGTCTGGCTGAAAGTACAGGCCAGGCTCAATCGTGAAGACCATGCCCGGTTCGAGCACGCCATCCATATACATGTCCCGGCGGGCTTGGGCGCAGTCGTGCACGTCAATACCGAGGTGATGGCTGGTGCCGTGCACCATGTAACGCCGGTGCTGGCCGTTCTCCGGCTGCAGGGCCTCCTCGGCGGTGACCGGGAGCATGCCCCACTCGGCGGTGCGCCGGGCGATGACGGCCATCGCTGCGGCGTGCACGTCGCGAAAGACCGCGCCGGGGTGAACGACGGCGAGGGCGGCATCCGCTGCTTCCCGAACCGTTTCGTAGACCAGGCGTTGCACCTCACTGTAAACACCGTTCACCGGCAGGGTGCGGGTGATATCGGCGGTGTAGTAGCTGTCGAGCTCGACGCCGGCGTCGATGAGGATGAGGTCGCCGGGAGCGACGACGCCGTCGTTGCGGGTCCAGTGCAGGATGCAGGCGTGCGGGCCGGAGGCGGCGATGGTGTCGTAGCCGACCGTGTTGCCGTCGCTGCGGGCGCGAGTGTTGAATACCCCTTCGACCAGGCGTTCCCCGCGGGCATGCACGCTCGACCGGGGCAGGTCGGCGATGACATCGTCGAATCCGCGGGCGGTGGCCGCGACGGCCAGGCGCATCTGCGCGATCTCCCAGGTGTCCTTGACGAGGCGCAGCTCGGAGAGGTCGCGGGCCAACGCAGCGTCTGGCTCGTGCTCGGCGTTGATCTCGATGCTGAACGGAGAGTCGGTGGCATTGCTGCCCAATACCCGCTCGGCGGAGAAGCGCAGGCGGGCCTCGTCGACGCGCTCGGTGAAGTTCGGGTCGGCTTCCCGCAACACGAGGGTTTCACTATCGACGGCGTGCAGAACGGCGGCGAGGTCGGCGATGCCGCGCACCTTGAGGGCAAGGTCGCTCGCCACCTGGGCGACCGATGGGCGCGGGCCGATCCAGAACTCTCCAATATCCGGGTTGGCGTAGAACTCGTCGGAATCGCGGCCGGCTCGTTCCCGAAAGTACAGGGTCGCCTCGTGACCGCCGGCGGGCGCCGGTTCGAGGACGAGCACGGCGCCGGGCTCGCTGTCGCTGCCCCAACCGGTGAGGTGGGCGAAGGCGGAGTGGGCGCGAAAGGCATAGTCGGTGTCGTTGGAGCGTTGCTTCAACCGGCCCGCCGGAATGATCAGGCGCTGGCCGGGGTACTGCGCCGAGATGCGGGCCCGGCGCGCGGCGGCGAACGGCGCCTGCTCCCGGGCCGACGGCAGCACGTCGGTACGCTCGGCCCAGCCGCTCGCGATGAACGATTTGAAGCCGGTGGATCCCGGAGTCGTCGAACGGTTCTCGTTCGAGCGCGCAGCGGAAGGAGGTGCGGGAGCAGTGGTATCAGCCATTCCCCCATTCTCGCACCGCACTCTGGGCAGCGGCCGATCACGCTGCTGCAGATGCTGCGACGAGAGGATGCTGCGCGCCTTCCAGATGCTGCGCGCCTTCCAGATGTGCTGCGCCTTCCGACTGCTAGGACGCCGGCGTCAGCGTCGCGACGATCGGTCGGTGGTCGCTGCCGGCGTCATCGAGGGACTCGAGCACCTGCAGCGCGGTCACCGACCAGTTCGTGGTCGCCATCACGTGGTCGATTGGGCTGCCAAGCAGCGCGGGAACGCTCGTGGGCCAGGTGCCGACGGAGGCCGCATCGGCCGACAGGGCGGCATCGGCGCAGTTGCCCAAAACGGTTCCGGTGCCTCCGCTGGCCCGACCCGCCAGGTGGTCCAGGGTCGAATTGAAATCGCCGGCCATGATCACGTTCTCGCCCTGGCACTGGGTGGCGAGCCAATCGAGGTCGCTGCGCCAGTTCGACATCTCATACTGGATCGGGGCGACCGCGTGCACGGCCACAATGGTCGGGCCGGAGCCGTCCGCAGGTTCGGCGACGACGGTCGGCAGCACGTTGGTGTTACCGGGCGGTCCGGAACCCGCGGCATTGCTCACAACATAGTCGCCGAGATCGGGGCTGATCAGCAGCGTCGTGGAACGGGCCTTGGAAATCAGGTCGAATGCGAGCGTGTGCACCCACATGGGGCGGCCGGCGTCGCGCATCGCTTCGGCGATCAGAATGCCGGTCTCTTCGGTGGTCTCTGGCAGTGTCACGACGTCGGCGTTCTGCGCCACCGCGAGGTCGGCGATGACCTCGGCTCCTGGGGCGTCGCCGAGTGTGTTCCAGCTGAGTATCGTCACCGAACCGGCATCCGCTTCGTTGCCAGGCTCGGCGGCCAGCACACTGCTGGCGATGAAGCCGCGGGAGACCAGAATGCCGACATTAGCCACGGCGAACAGAGCGAGCAACACCATGGCCATGCCGAGGGTTCGGCGCAGCGGGTGAATGAAGCGCAGCAACCCCATCAGAATGATGCCGACGCCCGCGCCGATCACGGCGATGGCGCGGAACGAGACGAGGTGGGCGACCACCCAGGTGTTGTGCAGGCCGAACGCCTGCGGCCAGGTCAGGACCAGCAGAAAAACGGCGGCGCCGATGAAGACCAGGGCGCGGAGGAGTCGGGAAAGCATTGTGCAAAAACCCTAGTTCAGAATTCTGGGGAATCCCCAGCCCCCGCCCAGCGCGGAAGGGGCGCAGACGGCCAACTAGCATGGGGTCATGGCAGTCGCGCGGCAATTCCGGGGTCCGATCGACCTGCACGCCCATTCGAGCGTGTCGGACGGTACGGAGACCCCGGCTGAACTCGTTCGTGCGGCCTCCGCGGCGGGTCTCGGCACGATTGCCCTGACCGATCACGATTCGACCGCTGGCTGGGCTGAGGCATCCGCTGCCGCGCGCGAGGAGCACCTCACGCTTATTCCCGGAATGGAATTCAGTACCCGGGTGCAATACGCCAGTGTGCATCTTTTGGCATATCTTTTTGACCCCGCCGACTCGGCGCTGCTGGGTGAGATGACGCGGGTGCGCGCCGCCCGCCTCAGCCGGGCCGAGCAGATGGTCGCCCGCATCGGAATGGACTACGACCTGAGCTGGGACGACGTGCTCGCCCAGACGACTCCCGACGCAACCGTGGGCCGGCCGCACATCGCTGATGCCCTCGTTGCACGGGGGCACGCCCTGAATCGCAGTGCCGCCTTCGCCGATATTCTGCACTGGAAGGCCGGCTACTTTCAGCCGCACTACGCCCCCGACCCGCTCCGGGCGATTGAACTCGTGCGCGCCGCCGGGGGAGTGCCGGTCATCGCCCACCCGGCTACGCGCGGTATCGGCGATGTCGTCTCGGAGTCCAGGTTGAGAACAATGGCCGCGGCCGGACTGTTCGGGCTCGAACTGGGGCACCGCGAGAACAAGCCCGAACCCACCGCGCATCTCTACGAACTCGCCGCCAAATTGGGGCTGCTCGTGACCGGGTCGAGCGACTACCACGGCACCGGCAAACCCAACCGGCTCGGCGAGAACACGACCGCCCCCGACGTGCTCGAGCGCATCATTGCCGAGGGCCGCGGGTCTACTCCCGTCTACGGCTGACTACCGCTCCGAGCTGGCCGCGGCGCGCAGTCCAACGGCTTCCCCAGCCGACACGCTCGCCCCGGACGGTGGTCGCTGCAACTGCGGAGATTCCCGGGGAACGGGTCAGGAATCGCCGATTTCGCGGGCTCTGAGCAAGAATTTCCGCAGTTGTGAACAACAGGGCCCGGCCACCTAGGCTGCCAGGGCCGAAGCGCGGGCAGCCCGGGCGCCGGGCGCGAGTAAATTTGAGGGGCTGCTAGATGGTGCTGCCGGTCCGCGGCGAGCGACGACGGGTGCGGCTACGACGAAGCGGAGCATTGTTGCCGTCGTGGTGCTCGGCTCCGCCACCATCGTGCGTGCCGGCAGCGGGGGTCGCGGCCGGGGCCTCCGGGTTGGTGCTGGAACCCACGCGGGTGCGCGACCGGGCGGGCCGGCCGGCATCCTCGGCGGCGGTGGCGGCCACCGGGCTCGTCGCAGCGCGGTCAGCGTTGCGGGTGGAGTCGCCGCGGCCGGAGCCACGTGCGCCCTCGGAGCGGCCGGAGCGAGCCGAACCGGACCGACCGGAGTCGGAACGGCTGCCGCTTCCGGAGCGGGCACCGCCGGAACGGCCGGCGCCGCTGGTGCGAGCCTCGCCAGCGGCGACATCTTTCACCGGGGTTGCCCGTAGGCGGCCCTTCGAGCCAGCCGGAATGTTCAGGTCGGTATACAGGTGCGGCGACGACGAATAGGTTTCCATCGGTTCCGGCTGGCCGAACTCGAGGGCCTTGTTGATGAGCGACCACTTGTGCAGGTCGTCCCAGTCGACGAACGTAACAGCGATGCCGGTCTTGCCGGCGCGGCCGGTGCGGCCGACGCGGTGCAGGTACGCCTTCTCGTCTTCGGGAATGGTGTGGTTGATCACGTGGGTGACGTCTTCGACGTCGATGCCGCGAGCAGCGACATCCGTTGCGATCAGAATTTCTTTCTTGCCGCTCTTGAAGCTGGCCATGGCGCGTTCGCGCTGTTCCTGGTTCAGGTCGCCATGCACGGCGGTGGCGTTGAAACCGCGGTCGCCGAGTTCCTCGACCAGCTTCGCGGCAGCGCGCTTGGTGCGGGTGAAGATGATGGTCTTGCCGCGTCCCTCCGCCATGAGGATGCGGCCGATGACCTCGTCCTTGTCCATGTTGTGGGCGCGGTAGACGAGGTGCTCGATGTTGGCCTGCATGAGGCCTTCGTCGGGGTCGGTCGCTCGAATGTGGATCGGACGGTTCATGAAACGGCGGGCCAGGGCCACGATCGGTCCGGGCATCGTCGCCGAGAACAGCATGGTATGACGGGTAGACGGGGTCTGCGCGAAAAGCTTCTCGATGTCGGAAAGAAAGCCGAGGTCGAGCATCTTGTCGGCCTCGTCGAGCACCATTTCGCGCACGTTGGCGAGGGTCAGCAGACGCTGGCTGGCAAGGTCGAGCAGGCGGCCGGGGGTTCCGACGACGATCTGCGCGCCGGCCTTCAGCTGTTCGATCTGCCCCTCGTAGGCTTTGCCGCCGTAGATCGAGACGATCTTGGTGCCCCGGCCCGTTGCAGCGAGCTCGAGGTCTTCGGAGACCTGCACGCACAATTCGCGGGTCGGAACGACGATGAGCGCCTGCACACCGGGCTCTGGATCGAGACCGAGGCGCTGGATGACCGGAAGGCCGAAGCCGAAGGTCTTGCCCGTGCCGGTCTTGGCCTGACCGATGATGTCCTGGCCGGACAGGGCGAGGGGGATGGTCTGGGACTGGATGGGGAACGGCTCGAGGATGCCCTTGGCTGCAAGGGAGTCGACCATGTCCTGGTCAATATTGAGTTCGGAGAAAGTCACGAATGTATGCCTGTCATTAACTGGAAGCGAAGTGCGCCCGTTTTTGCGTCTCGGGCAGCGGCCGCCGATCCTTGTCGGCGACGTATTTCCACCTTACTGCCCCGTCTGGACACGAGCCACAGGCGCGCTGTCCTAAGCTAAGCCCGTGGTCTCACGCGTAGGTTGGCGCCCGCAGCGCAATGAAACTCCGCGGCTTTCCGCCCGTGGGGGGAATCAGCCAACCGAAAAAGTGGACATCAGTTCGCTCGCACCGGATGTGCAGCATTTTCTGGGCCAAGCCGCGTACTGCGAGCTGGGCGAATTCGAAGCCCTGGCTCGGGCCGTGGCGACGGCGCCGAACCTTGCCGTCAAGGAAGGCCTCAGCGCCGCTGCCGGTCGAGCCCTGAGCAAGCATCACGGCCTGATAAACGAGATTCGCCGTCGTGGTCATGAACCGGCCGCCGAGATGGCTCCGTTCGTTGCGGACCTCGACGAGTTTCGCCGCAAGACCAGCGGCGCCGACTGGCATGAACTGTTGCTGAGCTGCTACCTCGCCGGCGGGTTGCTCGACGATTTCTTAATTCGTCTCTCCGACGGCCTGCCGCGAGACATCGGACCGAGGGTGGCGCAGTTGCTCGGCGAAGAGTCCGGCACCGACGTACTCGTGCACGAGCTTCAGACCGCCATTGAGAATGACCTGGCGCTCGGCTCCCGGCTCGCCATGTGGGGTCGCCGACTTGTCGGCGATACGCTGCTCGTGGCGCGGTCGGCCATGCCGGCCGCCGATCCCGCCGATAGTGCCGAGGCGCGCATCGAACCGGTCTTCACCGAGCTCATCGCCGCGCACACCCGCCGAATGGACGGCTTGGGCCTGACGGCTTAGGTCGGGGCCCGGTCGTTCGGCCTGGCGAACCTGCTGGTACCTACTGGGTCTTATGCGGTCTCCGGAGCACCGGTTTTAGCGAGACGTTGCAGCATCCGCTGATCGCCGTGAATGCGTCGCCGACTAATCACAAGATTCAGTACAACGGATGCCGCGACTGAGGCCCCGAGGGACACCCACCAGATCCACCCCTCGGCCCAGTTCCAGCCGAGCCAGGTCAGTGCAACCCACACCAGGGCTGCGGCGACCGTTCCGATTGCCGGAACGAGCACCGAACCCTGCGTCGACCGACCGGGCAGAAAATAGCGCGCGCCGAGACCGATGACCGCGCCGAACAGCGCGACGAACAGAAGCTCCACGCGCTTTAGGCGACGAAGCCGACGCGGCGCGATTCTTCGCTGCCGAGTTCGACGTAGGCCAGGCCCACGGTCGGAACGATGTAGACGCGACCCTTGCTGTCGCTGAGCTTCAGATAGCCGGTCTGGCCAGAGAGCGCCGCCGCAACGGTCTCCTCGATCTCGGTCGCTGGCTGCGAAGTCTCAAAACCGATTTCCCGGGGGGAGTTGAAAATACCAATGCGAATATCCACAGAATTGCCTTTCGTAGCCGTGCGATCAGAGTACGACAGAACGCGCCGCGGCCCTGACAGAGTTCACTGTCGGCGCAACCCGATACCGTTGAATTGTGATCAACCACCATCCCGATGCCGCCCAGCAGGCCGCTCTCGACCTCCCCGACGGGGTGAGCGTTGCGGTGATCGGCGCGCCCGGCTCCGGCAAGACGACAACGCTCGTTGAACTCGTGGCCGACCGGGTGCTGAACCGGGGATATTCGCCGAGCGAGGTGCTCGTGCTGGTGCCGACCCGTGCCGGCGCGACCGCCCTGCGCGACCGCATTGCACTGCGTCTCGGGGTGCCAACGAACGGGCCGCTCGCTCGCAGCGCGAACTCGGTGGCCTTTCAAATTGTGCGTTCCGCTGTTGCGCAGGCCGGCGGGCCGGCGCCGACGCTGCTCACCGGTGGCGAGCAAGACCAGATCATCGCCGAACTGCTGCAGGGGCACCTCGACGACGGTGCCGGTCCGGCGTGGCCGGCCACCCTCGGGCCCGACGTGCGCCGCCTGCGGGGTTTTCGCACCGAATTGCGCGATCTCATGATGCGCGCCGTGGAATACGGGGTGACCCCTGGCCAACTCGAGCGGTTTGCCTTGGGTCGACCCGAGTGGGTCGCGGCCGCCGAATTCATTCGCGGCTATGAAGATGCCAAGGACCAGGCCCGCCCCGGCCAATACGACTCCACCGAGCTGGCGCGCTATGCTGCCGCCATCGTGGCGGGCGCGCCGGCCGGACCAGCCGCAGCTGCGCAGCTCGGCACGCTCGCCGGGCTGCGCCTCATCATTGTCGACGATGCCCAGGAAGTCACCCAGGCGACGCTGACCATGCTGGCCCAGTTTCAGGCGCGCGGGGTGGCGGTCATCGCCGTCGGCGATCCCGACATCAGCACCGGGTCGTTCCACGGAGCCCATCCAGATGCCCTCGGTCGCCTCGGCTCGTACTTAGCGGCGAATTTCGGTGCCGACCTGGCCGCGCCGGTCGTGCTGAAGACGGTCTATCGGCACGGGGCGGGCATCCGTTCGGTTATTGCTCAGATCACGAGCCGGATCGGCGCTGCCGCGGCCGGAACCCAGCGCGCAGCGGCCAGCATCGAAGCTGAAACCCCGGCTGCTCCGCTCGACCAATCGGTGCACACCGTCGTCGCCACCAGCCCGGCCGATCAACTCGCGGTGATCGCCCGGCTGTTGCGTGAACGTCACGTGATCAACGGCACGCCCTGGTCACGGATGGCCGTGATCGTGCGCACCGGATCGCTCGTGCCGTCGATCTCCAAGGGGCTCGCCGCCCTCGAGGTGCCGACCCAGGTGTCGACCGCGAGCACAGCGCTGCGCGACGAATATGCGGTGAAGGCCTTTATTCTTGCTCTCGAGGTGACCCTCGGTCGCCAACCGCTGGGTCCTGAGGCGGCGATCGACCTGCTGCGCGGCCCGCTCGGCGGGCTCGACCCGATCACGCTGCGCCGACTGCGCGCAGCGCTGCGTCAACAGGAGCTAGACCAGCCGGAGCCGGGCGAGGATACCCCCACGCCGCGCACGCGCCACGAGCGCAGCGCCGACGACCTGCGCAGCGCCGACGAACTGCTGGTTGCCGCCCTGGAGAACCCCGAACTGCTCGCCGCCATCGACAACCGCACTGCCCGCCGCGCGGCCGGCTGCGGGGCAAGCCTGCGCCAGGCGAGAATCGAATACGAAGCCGGCGCCACCATCGAAGAGCTGCTCTGGGGCCTGTGGCAGCGCAGCGGCCTCGACCGGGAGTGGAAAGAACAATCCACCGGCACCGGAATCGTCGCCGACGAAGCCAACCACAACCTCGACGCCGTCGTCGCTTTGTTCTCGGCAGCGCAGCGATATGTCGAACGCACCCCGTCGGCCCCGCCGGTGTTGTTCCTGGAACACCTCGTCGACACCGATGTGCCCGAAGACACCCTTGCGCCGCGAGCCCTCGGCGCGGCCGTGACCGTCTCCACCCCGAGCGGCACCATCGGTCGCGATTTCGACGTCGTCGTGGTCGCCGGCGTGCAGGCCAACGTTTGGCCAGATCTGCGCATCCGTGGCTCCCTGCTCGGCGCGGGCGACCTCGCCCAGCTCGCCTCCGGTCAGAGCGCCCCCGGCACCGATGCCCGCACCGCGGTGCTCCATGACGAACTGCGCATGTTCGCCCAGGCTGCCAGCCGTGCCACCACCGAACTGCTCGTCACGGCCGTCAGTAACGAAGAGAACGAACCATCCGCGTTCCTGCGATTGCTGCCGCAGCCCGAACCCGAGCCCGACATCGACGATCTCAGCCGATACCCCCTGTCGCTGCGCGGTCTGGCCGGGCGACTGCGGCGTGACTTGACTCGCGCCATCCGCTTGCCGGCCCGCACCGATTCCGAGACCAGTTCGCGGGCGGCAGATGCTGCGGCTACGCTGGCCCGCCTGGCCCGCGACAGCGTGCCAGGCGCCGCGCCCCACGACTGGTACGGGCTGGCCGATCCAAGCACCGTGCGCCCACTCAACGACCCGGAGGCCGGCGACCAGCCGGTGCGCGTTTCGCCGTCGCGCATGGCCGCGTTCGAGACCTGCCCGCTGCACTGGCTGATCGGCCAGGTTGGAGGCGGTAGTTCGAACACCGCAGCGAACCTCGGCACGATCATCCATAAGGTCATGGAAGAGTCGACCGACCGTCGGCCCGAAGCGCTCTGGCAGGGGGTGGAAGCTCGCTGGAACGAACTCGACTTCGACGCTGACTGGCAATCGCGCGTACATAAAGTCGCCGCCCGGGCGCTCACCGATCGGCTGGCTTCGTACCTGCTGGACTTCGAGCACGGCGGCGGTGAGCTGCTGAGTGCCGAAGGCAGTTTTGAACTCGAGGTCGGCGGTGCCGTGCTCTCGGGCACGATCGACCGGGTGGAGCGCCAACTCGACGGACGGGCCGTCATCGTCGACCTGAAAACAGGCAAGGGCGACGCGACCAGTGACAGCGGCGTCGCTGAGCATCCGCAACTCGGCGCCTACCAGCTGGCATTCCAGGAGGGTGTGATCGACGGCGTCTCCGGGGATATGGCCTTGGCCGGTGCCCGCCTTGTCATCGTCTCCTCCGGCACGGTGAAACAGAACTACCGCAATCCCACCCAGCCCGCGTTCACCCCTGAACAGCTTGATGCTTTTCGCACCCGGGTCGGTGTGGACGCCGCCGGTATGGGCGGCGCCACTTTCATCGCCGAGATCACCTCGCACTGCCTCGACCCGCGCAGCCACGGGTCCTGCCGAATCCACGTCATCAAGCAGGTCAGCTCATGAGTCTTGTCACCACCGCCACGGGGGTTTCTGCCCTCGACATTGCCGCGAAGCTCGAATTGCCGCCGCCCACACTCGAACAACAGGCGGTGATCGAGGCACCGCTCACGCCCACCCTCGTGGTCGCCGGTGCCGGCAGCGGCAAGACCGAGACCATGGCCAACCGGGTGCTCTGGCTGCTCGCCAACGGTCACGCCCGCCCCGACCAGATTCTTGGACTCACTTTCACCCGGAAGGCCGCCGGCGAACTGAGCGAACGCATCAACAAGCGCATCACCGACCTCGACGCGGCCGGCCTCATGCCGTTCGTCGACTCCGACGACGACGCCATCGGCTCCGACCTGTTCAACACCCCGAGCGTCTCCACCTACAACTCCTTCGCCAGCCGGCTGTTCACCGACAATGCCTTGCTGCTTGGTCGGGAACCGGAATCGGTACTGCTGAGCGATACGAGCGCCTGGCTGCTCGCCAGGCGCGTTGTCATCGACTACGGCGACGGTCGGCTGGTGCCGTTCGGCAAAAGCGTCGACCTCGTCACCGATGCCGTGCTGCAGCTCAGTCGCGTCCTCGCCGAGAACCCACCGGCATGGCTGGGGGGCGAGCCGGGTGCCCCGCACGATCTCAACGGCCTGGCTGACAGCTTCGCTTACCTGCCCGACCTGCCCTACGGCAACCCGCGTAAGAAGAAGCCCTACGATTCGGTGCTGGACTCTGTCGCAGCGGTCGCACCGCTGCCGGTGCTTGCCGAGCTCGCCGCACGATACAGCACCGAGAAACGCCGGCTCGGCCTGATCGAATTCTCCGACCAGGTGGCGCTGGCGCTGCAGGTGTGCCAAAAAGTCGATGCGGTGGTCGGCCGCTACCGCGACTCGTACCGGGTCGTGCTTCTTGACGAGTACCAGGACACCTCGGTCCTGCAGACCGAGCTGCTGCACACCCTGTTCAGAGACCACCCGGTCATGGCCGTCGGCGATCCGCACCAGTCCATTTATGGATGGCGCGGCGCCAGTTCCGCAAACCTGCTCGGCTTCGCCACGGATTTTAACAGCCGTGAACTCATCACCGGCGATTTCGGCCTCACAACCGCAGCCCCGACCATGTCGTTGTCGTTCACCTGGCGAAACCCCGGCACCGTGCTCGACGCCGCCAACGCCCTGGTCGCCCCCCTGAGCGCGGCGCTGCGCGCCAAGCCGGGCGGAATCCAGGTCGAAACCCTCAAGGTTCCGGCACAAACCAGGCCAGGAGCGGTCGACGCGTTCATGGCGCAAACCATCGCCGAGGAGGCCGCAGCGATCGCCGACTGGTTCGCTGCCCGGCTGGGCGGTGAACACGGTCAGGCCCAACGCAGTGGCGCCATGTTGTTTCGCGCCCGGCGCGAGATGGACTACTTTGCCGAGGTATTGCGGGCCCACGGCGTGCGCGCCCACGTGCTCGGTCTCGGCGGGTTGCTGTCGACACCGGAGGTCGCCGATGTCGTGAGCGTGCTGCGGGTGGTGCACGATCCCGCGGCGGGCAGTGAACTGGTGCGTCTGCTCAGCGGAGCCCGCTACCGGGTCGGCCCACGCGACCTGCAGGCGCTCGCCGGCGTGGCCAGCTGGCTGGCCGGCCACGACTGGGCCCAGAAAGCCATTTCGGCCGACCTGCGTGGCAAGCTGCGGGAATCCGTTGCGGGTGATGAGGCCAGCTCCCTCGTCGACGCGCTCGATTTTCTCGGAACGGCACCCGATTCCCACAGCCAGTTTGCCGGCTTCAGCGAACTTGGGCGTGCTCGTGTGCAGTCGGCCGGGCGCCAGCTGGCCTGGCTGCGTTCCCGCGCCGGCCTGCCCCTGCTCGATTTCGTGCGCCTGATCGAGCAGGAATTTCGGCTCGATATCGAACTGATCGCGAACGAGGCCAACGAACTGGGCCTCGCCAACCTGTACTCCTTCCACGACACCGTTGGCGCTTTTCTCGACAGCGACGAGCAGGGCACCCTGGCGAGCTTTCTGCGCTGGCTCAAGCGGGCTGAGCTGCAGGACGACCTCGGCCCGCGCGCCGATCTGTCCGAGCAAGGCACGGTTCAGTTGCTCACCATTCACGGAGCCAAGGGTCTCGAATGGGATTTCGTCGCCATTCCCAACCTCGAGGAGAAGAGTCTGCCCGCGGCCTCCCGCGATACGAGTGGCTGGCTGCGTTTCGGCGAACTTCCCTACGGTTTTCGCGGCGACCGCTCCGAGCTGCCAGAGCTTGAAATAATCGGGCACGACACGCAGCTCGACTACGACCTGGCCTTCCAGGCGTACAAAGCCGAATTGGCGACGCGCCACGATGACGAAGAGCGTCGCCTCATCTACGTGGCCACCACTCGAGCCAAGCAGGAACTGCTGCTGACCGGCTCGTTCTGGGGGCCGGGACTGACGGTGAGAAAGCCCAGTCGATATCTCACCGAACTTGCCGACGCTGCGCTGATTGCCGCCGTGCCCGACACGAGCACCGAAGCCGACAAACCCGAGTCCGGCGGCGACGGCACCGAAGTGTGGCCGTTCGACCCGCTCGGCACCCGCCGCGCGCTGGTTGAAGCCGCTGCGACCCGGGTGCGCACCAGCGAAGCGGATGCCCCCACCCGCTGGTCACACGCGGTCACCCTGCTGCTCGAGGAAAGGGCCCTGCGCCTCGCCGGCGGCGGGGTGGCACCAGTTCCCACCCGCATCCCGGCCTCCCGGTTCAAGGACTACGTCGACGACCCGGCCGGCGTCGCCGCCGAACTGCGGCGCCCCATGCCTCAGCGCCCCTATCGGGCTACCCGACTGGGCACACTTTTCCACTCCTGGGTGGAACGTCGGGCCGGTGCCGGCGCCACCGGCACCGGCACCGACAGCATTGATGCCGGTCTCAATGAACTCGACTTCGGAGATGACGACGGATACGGCGGCGGTAGCGGCATGCTGAATGACCTCGCCGTGCCGGAGCAGGAACAGTTCGCGGTGCTTCAGGCCACCTTCGAACGTTCAGAGTGGGCCGAGCGTCGGCCGGTTGACGTCGAGATTGAAATTCACCACGTGCTCGGCGGCCAGGTCTTCGTCTGCAAGCTCGACGCGGTCTATCGCACCGCCACCGGCTACCAGGTGGTCGACTGGAAGACCGGCCGGGCGCCCAAAAACGCCGCCGACCTGGAGCTCAAGCAGACCCAGCTCGCGCTCTACCGGCTGGCTTACGCCCGCTTCAAGGGAATCGATCCGAGCATTGTCGACGCCGTGTTCTACTTTGTCGCCGACGACACCATCATCGCCCCCGAACGGCTCTACTCTGAGGCCGACCTGCTCGCCGCCTGGTCTGGAGCGATGACCCCGGAACGCGCGGATTCAGACTCGGAATCGACTGCGGATTCTGACTCGGATGATTCTGACTCGGAATCGATGGTGAGCCCGGAGAAGTTGTAGCTGTCGGTGTGCATCGCCGCGTGCTGGTCGTAATCTCGAACTGCACGCGGCATGTGGTCGAGCATATTCTCCACATCATTGACGGTCATGATCGGTCCGGTTTCGGGGGAGAGCGGCTGCTGGGTGTGACTGTGTACCGTGTCGACGAGACCATCGAGCATTGCGACGGCGTCATCGACGATGGTTTGATCGTGGCTGCTGACACCGTGCAGCAACCATCGGGCCAGTTCCAGCTCGGCGTAGAGCATAGCGCGCTGGGTAATGTGAGTGTCGCTGCCCTGACGGGCGTTCGAATAGGCGTCCAGGGCGAGTTCGGCGGCATCGCCGCGCGCGGCGAGCAGCCAGTGCAGATCGCGGGCCGGGTCGCCGACGGCCAGGCCAGACCAACCGAGAATTCCTGAGACGGCATCGTCGGTGATCAGGATGGAATCGGCCGACATCGACCCGTGCACCACGGCCGGTGCGAACTGCCAGAGTGCTTCGTCGTCGGTGGCCTGTTCCCAGCGGCGCAGCAGCGCGGCGGGCAGGTAGCCGGTGCCTGCGGCTCGGTCGATCAGATCGATCGAGTCTTTGCGGCACTGTTCGGCGCTCTGCTGGGGCAGCCCGGCGGTGCCGATGAAGGCGCTCGGCAGCGAGTGGATCGCAGCGATGGCCCGCCCAATCGACCCGGAGACGCCCTCGTGCCCGGTGAGGGCATCCGCATCGAAGCTGTCACCGGCGAGCAGCTCATAAACGACCGCGCGCGTGCCCTGAATCGGTGTCTGACCGACATATTCCGGCACGTCGAACGGCAGCCGGCTGCGATTGCCGGTGGTGAGCGCGCGCAACGCCCCGAGGTCGGCGGACTGTTCGGTTTCGGCCGACTGGCTCGTGGGAACGCGAATGATCAGCGCCCGCCCGGCCTTGTCGATGACGAGCGCCGAGTCGAACAATCCGTGCGCGCCGGCACTGTGCTTACGGGCGTAGGCCACGTCGAGCCCCGGAACAGCGGAGGTGGCTAACGCGGCTAGAGTGAGTTGAGTTCTGGCCATGCCTACTAGGTTAGATCGACTTCCGGCCTGGCGGTTATTCGCCACGCCTCCACAGCACGTTCTCGCAGAGCTCGGAGACAAACCATGTCGTTCACATTCACGACGCGGTTGCCGCTGTCTCGCCACGCGGTCGACCGTGACCACCTGAGCCGCAGCAGTCCCGGACTGTTCGACCAACTCTGGGCGGATTCCGCCACCCGCCTGCTGCCCGTCTGGCACGGCAAAATGTTGCTCGCGCCGCACGATCCCGACACGGGGCCGCGCCTGGCCCTGCTGCCGCCGGTGAGCCTGCGAAACGACGGCCTGCGCGTCTACCTCGGCCGGTCTTTGCCGGACGATCTGCCGGAAGCATTCGGCACCCGCATCGTCGCCGTGAGCCTGGATGACGCCGACGCCGCCCTTCTCGAGCCCGACGTCGACCGCTGGGTGGGCCTCCGCACGGTCGCGACCGTGCTCGGCGACCGTGACGCCGGCCTGTTCACCGAGGCCCTCGGCGTGCTCAACTGGCACGCCTCGCACGCGCACTGCCCGCGGTGCGGAGCCGCCACCACCGTCGAAGATGGCGGCTGGGTGCGTCGCTGCCCGGTCGACAACAGCCAGGTTTTTCCGCGCACCGACCCCGCCGTGATCGTGCTCATCACCGACGCTGACGACCGAATCCTGCTCGGCTCCAACGCCATGTGGGAGAACAACCGCTACTCGCTGCTGGCCGGCTTCGTTGAACCGGGTGAGGCCCTGGAAACGGCCGTGATCCGCGAAATGTTCGAGGAATCCGGTCTTCGGGTCACCGATCCGGTCTACGTCGGATCGCAGCCGTGGCCGTTCCCAGCGTCGGTCATGTGCGGCTTCACCGCCCGACTCGCCGACGACCAGCAGGCTGGTGACCTGCTGCCGGACGGCGCGGAGATCCTGGCGCTGCGCTGGTTCAGCCGGCAGGAATTGCATGAGGCCGGCGAGTGGATGCTGCTGCCCGGCCCGTCCTCCATCGCGCACGCCATGATCGAACGCTGGCTCGGCGCCCCGCTTTCGGCCGCGCCGGAATTGATCCGTCCGTGACGGTGCCCGTTACGGTAACCACCGATTCGTTGTTGAACGGCCTCGATGAGCAACAGCGCATAGCCGCTGAGGCGCTCATCGGTCCGGTCTGCATGCTCGCTGGCGCCGGAACCGGCAAGACCCGCGCCATCACCCACCGCATTGCGCTCGGTGTGCTGACCGGCGCTTACGCCCCCAACCGGGTCATGGCGCTCACCTTCACCAGCCGCTCGGCCGCCGAACTGCGCGGTCGGCTGCGCCAGCTCGGCGCCGGGGGAGTGGCCGCCCGTACCTTCCACGCCGCCGCGCTGTCGCAGCTGAACTACTTCTGGCCGCACGTTGTCGGCGGGCAGGCGCCGCGCATCCTCGATGGCAAGGGGCGCATTCTCGGCCACGCCGCCGAGGCCCTGCACCTCAAAATCGACACGGCCACCCTGCGCGACCTGGCCGCCGAAGTTGAATGGCGCAAAACCAGCGGCCGGAGCATCGAGCAGTACGCGGCCGGCATCTCCCGCCGGAGCCTGCCCGGCCGGCTCGATATCGACCAGGTCGTCGCCCTGCAGCAGACCTACGAGAAGCTCAAAGACGAACGCAAGCAGATCGATTTCGAAGACGTACTGCTCGCCATGGCCGGCATGATCGAAGCCGAACCGTCGGTGGCCCTGCAGGTACGGGAGCAGTACCGCTTCTTTGTCGTCGATGAATACCAGGACGTTTCGCCGCTGCAGCACGACCTGCTCGCGCTCTGGCTCGGCGATCGCCGCGACCTCTGCGTCGTCGGTGACGCCAGCCAGACCATCTATTCCTTCGCCGGTGCCCGCAGTGACTATCTTCTCGACTTTCCCAAGCACTACGAGGATGCCACCGTGGTGCGGCTGGAACAGAACTACCGGTCCACCGCGCCGATCGTCGCCACGGCAAACCAGCTCATGCGCGGGCGTTCCGGAGCCCTGACCCTGCACGCCGCGCAAACCAACACCGGTACAGACCCGACGGTGCGCGGGTATGCGTCCGATATGGCTGAGGCCCGTGGCGTCGCCGCGCAAATTCTGCAGCTCATCGACACCGGCACCAGACCCGAAGATGTGGCCGTGCTGTTCCGGGTCAATGTGCAGGCGGCGCTGATCGAAACGGCGCTGACCGAGGTGGGGGTGAGCTACCAGATTCGCGGGGCCAAACGGTTCTTCGACCTGCCGGAGGTGAAGCAGGCGGTAATGAGCCTGCGCGCGGCATCCGTTTCAATCATCGGGGAACCGCTGTTCAAATCGGTCAGCGACGTGTTGCGTTCCCTCGGCTGGAGTCAGACCGCGCCGGAGACCCGCGGCGCGGTGCAGGCGAGGTGGGAATCGTTGAACGCCCTGATGGGCCTGGTCGACCAGGCCGCCCCTGGCACCACATTTCGGCAGTTCACCGACGAGCTGATGGAACGGCAGGCTGGCCAACACGAACCGACGGTGTCGGCGGTGACCCTCGCCACCATGCACTCGGCCAAGGGGCTCGAATGGGACGTCGTGTTCGTGGTCGGCCTCAGTGAGGGACTGGTGCCGATCAGCTACGCGGGCACGTTCGAGCAGATCGACGAGGAACGCCGGCTGCTCTACGTCGGCATCACGCGGGCCCGAAGTCGACTCGCCCTGAGCTGGTCGTCGTCGGGCGTGCAGGCTCGCGCACCGCGGGAACGGTCCCGCTTTCTAGAAGAGCTTGGCAGCCGCACCGTTCGTGGAGTCGGTGCGCAGCCCAGGTGACACTGGCGGTCACAGCGTTCAAGCGCAGCGACCGGGCGAACACCGTGGATCGGCCCGTCTCCAGCCGATCCTGCACCAGCCCGGCCACCCGTGCGGCGACTTCAAAGCTCAGCCTGGCGGATTCACTCGGGGCTTGCCGCGGCGCGAGTTGGCAAGCCATGGCCGGCCAGGCCGGATCGTCATCGACGTGCGCGAGTTCGAGGCAGGTTAGGCAGGGCCCGAGGCCCGGTTCGACGAGCGGGCCGACCCGCACGGCGCTATCGCTGAACACCACCGGAAGGTGCGGAATGTCGCGGCGCAACCAATGCCCGTGACGCTCAGGGGAGAAGACGTAATGGCCGATCAGCACGGCGAGCTCAGGGTCGTGGCCCGGTGGCGGCTCCTCGATGCCGAGGTTGGTGAGCAAGCTCCGCACGCGAAATGCGGTGGGTCCGACGCCGTCCACAAGCACGGTGTGCGGCGGCGGGGCGACCGGTGTTTTTGCATCGTCGGCAACGTAGAGCAGGGCCGGTTCCAGCAGCTCGAGCAGGTGGGTCACCTCGGCAGCGGATGCCCCGGCGAGCGTTCCGAGCAGCATCGCGCCCGATCGATGCACTCCCACGGCGAGGGCTGAGAGTACCGCCTCGTGGGCGACCGTCAACCCGCCGATGGTCACGATGGCCTCGTCGACGCCGAGCTGTACGCAATTCGGTGTGCGCCACACCAGGGGGTATCGAGGATTCAGTCGAAGGGCCATGTCGACATGATGACCCACATGTCGCGAGCGTAATCGGTTCTCCACAGGCGAGTTTGTGCCAAAAAGAAAAGAGAGTGCGGGCGCGCTCACGCCGAATATTGGGATTCAGCATTCACGCGGCCCGCACCTCGGCCAGTGGGCGCTAGTAGCGGATGACCACGCGACCGTCGATCTTGCCGTGCTTCATCTCGTCGAGTACGTCGTTGACCTCGTCGATGCGGCGTTCGGAAACCGTGGGGTGAATCTGGCCGCGGGCGTAGAACTGCAGGGCTTCTTCCATGTCCTGACGGGTGCCCACGATGGAGCCGCGAATGGTGAGGCCCTTGAGCACGATGTCGAAGATCGGGGCGGGAAAGTCTCCCGGCGGGAGGCCGTTGAAGACGATGGTGCCGCCGCGGCGGGTCATGCCGATGGCCTGACCGAAAGCTGCAGGGTGTACCGCGGTCACGAGCACGCCGTGCACGCCGCCGGTGGCTTTCTGAATGGCGGCGACGGGATCTTCATCGCGCGCGTTGACCACGAGTTCGGCGCCGTGCTTACGGGCGAGCGCAAGCTTGTCGTCGGCGATGTCGACGGCCGCAACGCGCAGGCCCATCGCCTTGGCGTACTGCACGGCGATGTGGCCGAGGCCACCGATACCGGAGATGACCACCCACTGGCCAGGACGTGCCTCGGTCATCTTGAGGCCCTTGTACACGGTGACGCCGGCGCACAGCACCGGGGCGATCTCGATCGGATCGGCGCCGTGGGGAATGCGCACGGCGAAGCGGGAATCGACGAGCATGTACTCCCCGAACGAACCGTCGACGCTGTAGCCGCCGTTTTGCTGCGCTTCGCACAGTGTTTCCCAGCCGGTGCGGCAGTACTGGCAGCTGCCGCAGGCACTCCAGAGCCAGGCGTTCCCGACCAGATCGCCGAGGGCGAGGTCATCGACGCCCGCGCCGAGGGCGACGATTCGACCGACACCCTCGTGACCGGGAATTAATGGCGGGCTCGGCTTGACCGGCCAGTCGCCCTCCACGGCGTGCAGGTCGGTGTGGCAGACTCCGCTGCTGATCAGTTTCACCAGCGCCTGGCCGGGGCCGGGCGTCGGCACGGCGACCTCATCGATAGTGAGCTTCTGGCCAAACTCGTGCACGACGGCTGCGTTCATGGTCGTGGGCACTGAGGCAGACGTGCTCGTGGTGCTCTCGGTTATTGTCATTGCCAAACTCCTTCGTTTGGGACATTTCGTCCATTTGACGACGGTAGATCAGCAAGGGTTGCGGCAACGTTGCGACCCCCGTTGCGGGGTAGGAAGGTCCCTACTCCTCGTGCGGGCGTTCGGCTCCGTCGTCGCGCAGCAGATCCTCGAGCGCTTGGTCGACGTCGTCGAGCACCTCTGGCTCGCCGCGAGCCACGCTGGTGAGCCTGGCGATCAACCGCTGGGGGTCGTCGATATCCTCCGATGTCGGCAGCAGATCGGGGTGCGACCAGAGCGCGTCGCGCGCTTCGTTACCGACGGCATCCGTCACGGCCTGCCACATTGCTGCGGCCTCGCGCAGGCGTCGTGGGCGCAGTTCGAGACCGACGAGCGTCGCGAATGCCGATTCCGCCGGACCGCCGGAGGCCCGGCGGCGCTTTACGGTCTCGGCGATGGCATCCGCTTTGGGCAGTCGGATCGTGGCGCGCGCAGTGACGACGTCGACCCAGCCCTCGACCAGGGCGAGCATGGTCTCGAGCCTGGACAGGGCAGAAATCTGCGACTCGGACTTCTGCTGAATGAGGGAACCGTCGACCATGGCCTGACGCAGGTCCTCAGGGTTGGATGGGTCGAAACTGCCGGCCAATTCTTCGAGCCGGCTGGAGTCGATGCTGATGCCGCGCGCATAGGCGGTGACCGCGCTGGTCAGGTGCAGGCGCAGCCAGCGGGCGTGCCGAAACAGACGAGCGTGGGCGATCTCGCGCACGGCGAGATAGATCTGCACCTGGTCGGCGGGAACGTCGAGGCCCGCGCCGAAATCGGCAACATTCTGCGGGAGGAGAGCGGCCTGTTGCTCGCCGAGCAACGGAATGCCGACGTCGCCGCCGCTGACGACCTCGCTGGCCAGCTGGCCAACAACCTGGCCGAGCTGCATGGCAAACAGGGTGCCGCCGATGCTGCGCACGAGCTGGCTCGCATTGGCCACCATGCCCTGCATTTCTTCGGGCACCTGCTCGGCGAACACCCGAGTGAGGGAATCGGAGATGCTCGTAGCGACGGGCTCGGCGAGTTGGGTCCACAACGGCATCGTGGCTGTGACCCACTCCCGGCGGGTCATCAGGCGCGGTTCGACGGTGAGTTCGGCCACTGTGATGACGTCGTCGAGCCAGAGCGCTGCGATGTGGAAGGCCTGACGCAACTGCGTCTGCTGCTCATCGGTCGCCGTGAGTTGGCCGTTAGCCGCGCGCTGCTGACCCTGGGTGAGCGCAATCTGCCAGTCCACTCCGGTTCCCTGCGAGCTCATAGCGCCCTGCAGCTGCTGCATGAGGGCGGCCACACTCGCCGGGTCGTTGGGCAGACCAGCAGCACCGGCGAGCTGGCTCGGGTCGATGCCGCTTTTGCCGCTCAGAATGTCGCGGAGCATGTCCCGGAACTCGTCGCTGGGGTTGTTGTCACCGGGCTCGCCCGGGTTCTGATCTTTCGGGGGTAGGGAGTCGTCGGCCACTTCAGGCCCCTCTCAGTTGCATACTTCTACGCTAGTGCGAGTAGCCCGCCCGGGGCTGGGAAATATCCTAGGCTGAAGGGCTTGCTGTGCGCCCGTCGCGAACACGGCCCGAAAACCTCAACACGGAAGGAGCACGGTGGCTCTCTTCACCGATGACTCACCGGCACCCCAGGGTGCACGCCGCCGCCGCCCATCGATCGGCTGGACGGCACTGCTGGTCGCCCTGGTCGCTGGCGTGATCCTCGGCATCATGCCGGCCCCGTACGTCATCGAGAAGCCCGGCCCGGTCTACAACACCCTCGGCTCCGCCACCGATGAGAACGACGTCGACACCGCCCTCATCACCATCCCGAATGAGACGGTCTACCCGACCAAGGGCACCCTCGACCTGCTCACCGTTTCCCTGCTCGGAAACCGAGAGAACCGCCCGAGCTGGCTCAGCGTCGCCGGAGCCTGGCTCGACCCGAGTGAGGCCGTTCTACCTATCGACCAGGTCTTCCCCGCGAACGTCAGTACCGAACAGCGGGATGCGCGGGCCAGCGCTGACATGATCAATTCCCAACAGGATGCCATCGCGGCCGCACTCACTCATCTCGGCTACGACTACCCCACGACGGTCTCGGTGGTCAGCCTGCCCGACGGCTCTCCGGCCGAGGGCGTGATCGAACCCAAGGACCAGATCTCCGCGGTGAACGGTGCGCCGGTGGGCAGCGTCGCCGAATTACGTGCCGCACTACAGACCAACGGCGCCGAGACGGCAGCCAGCGTCGACATTATGCGTGGCGGGGCGGCCCAGACCGTCGAGGTCACTCCGATCGACAACGACGGCACGATCGTGGCAGGGGTCAACGTGTCGGTCGCCTACGACTTTCCGTTCGACGTGCAGATCCAGCTCGACAAGGTCGGCGGTCCGAGCGCCGGCATGATGTTCGCGCTCGGCATCATCGACAAGCTGACTCCGGGAGAATTGCAGGGCGGCGAGAACGTGGCCGGCACCGGAACGATCGACCAATCCGGCGCAATCGGCCCGATCGGCGGTATCCAACAGAAGCTCTACGGTGCGGTGGAGAACGACGCCACCTGGTTTCTCGCCCCCGCCGACAACTGCGACGAAGTGACCGGCAACATCCCCGACGGCCTGACCGTCTTCTCCGTCGCCACCCTCGACCAGGCCCTCACCGCCCTCGATGCAATCAAAACCGGTTCCGATACGAGCAACCTGCCGAGCTGCCCGGCCGGGTAGTGTGGCGAAAAGCTTGCAGTGATGACTCTCTCAGGGGCGCCTAAGTAAGATGGAGGTTGACCCTGATCACATCGTTAGTGATCGCCCTGTACCTAATGACTGAGCGCAAGAGGCCAATACGTGAGTTCATCAGCAGCCGACAACGCCCCCCGGCGCAGCCGAGCCCCGCTAGCAATTACCGCAGCGATTATCGCGGGGTTGGTGATCCTATTCTTTATCTTCGCCGGACTGTACACGGATGTGTTGTGGTTCGACCAACTCGGGTTCCTGAGCGTGCTGACCACTCAGTGGATCGCGGGCACCGTGCTCTTTCTTATCGGGTTCGTCGCCATGGCAGTGCCGGTCTGGGTGAGCATTCAGCTGGCCTATCGACTGCGCCCGGTCTACGCGAAGCTCAACTCGCAGCTCGATCGCTACCAGCAGGTCATCGAGCCGCTGCGCCGCCTCGCGATGTACGGTATCCCCGCCTTGCTCGGCCTGTTTGCCGGTGTGGCCGCAGCCACCCGCTGGCAGACCGTGCTCATGTGGCTCAACCGCACCGAGACCGGGCGCGTTGACCCGCAGTTCAACTTCGACATTTCCTTCTACCTGATGGACCTGCCGTTCTACCAGGCCGTGCTCGCCTTCGCATCCGCTGTGGTGCTCATCGCGGCGCTTGTCGCGGTTGCGACCAGCTACCTCTACGGTTCCATTCGGGTATCCGGCCGCGAGGTGCTCATCTCCAAGGCCGCGCGCGTACAGATCGCCGTCACTGCGGCCCTCTACCTGCTGCTGCAGGCCGTGAGTATCTGGTTCGACCAGTACTCCACCCTGACCAACCAGGGCACGCTCATCACCGGCGCCGGCTACACCGATGTCAACGCGACCATTCCCGGCCGCGCCATCCTCGCCGGCATCGCCGCCGTCGTCGCGCTGCTCTTCATCCTGACGGCCATTATCGGCCGCTGGCGCCTGCCGGTCATCGGCACCGCGCTGCTGATCGTGTCAAGCCTGCTGATCGGCTCGCTCTACCCCTGGGTCGTCGAGCGGTTCCAGGTGGAGCCGAGCGCGAAGTCGCTCGAAGCCAAGTACATCGAGCGCAATATCGACCTCACCCGGGATGCTTACGGCGTCGCCGGTGTCGAAGAGATTCCATACAATGCGAAGACCACCGCGGAGCCTGGCGCCCTGCGCGCCGACGCCGCGACCACCGCAAACATTCGTATTCTCGACCCCGCCCTGGTCAGCGACTCATTCCGCCAGCTCGAGCAGTTCCGCCAGTACTACCAGTTCCCCGACAACCTGAACGTCGACCGGTACATGATCGACGGAGTGTCTCAGGACACCGTCGTCGCCGTGCGCGACCTCAACATCGATGGGTTGAACACCGGTAACACCTGGGTCAACTCGAAGACCGTCTACACGCACGGCTACGGCATGGTGGCCGCCTACGGCAACCAGCGCTCGGTCGACGGCCAGCCGGTGTTCCTCGAGTCAGGCATCCCCACCAGCGGTGCGCTCGGCGACTTTGAACCGCGTATCTACTTCGGCGAGACCTCGCCCGAGTACTCCATCGTCGGTGACAAAGACGGCGCCGATCCGATCGAACTCGACTATCCGTCGGGCGAAGAGGGTGCCGGCCAGACCTACACGACCTTCTCCGGCGACGGTGGACCGAAACTCGACAATGCGTTCAAGAAATTGATTTATGCGCTGAAGTTCCAGTCCGAGCAGATCTTCCTGGCCGCCTCGGTCAACGACAAGTCAGAGATTCTCTACGATCGTGACCCGGTCACCCGCGTGCAGAAGGTTGCGCCCTACCTGACGCTCGACTCCGATGCCTACCCCTCCGTCGTTGACGGCCGAGTGATGTGGATCGTTGACGGCTACACCACCTCCGCGAACTACCCCTACTCGACCCCGGTAAGCCTGAGCGAGGCCATTGCCGACACGCAGACGCCGTCGCAGCCCTACGCGCTGGACAGCATCAACTACCTGCGCAACTCGGTCAAGGCCACCGTCGACGCCTACAGTGGCGAGGTCACCCTCTATGCCTGGGACGATAAAGAACCCCTGCTGCAGACCTGGCAGAAGATCTTCCCCTCGACCCTCAAGCCCATGAGCGACATGAGTGGCGAACTGATGAGCCACGTGCGCTACCCGGCCGACCTGTTCAAGGTGCAGCGTGCCATCCTAGGTCAGTATCACGTCACAGATCCCGGTTCGTTCTACAGCAAGAATGACGCCTGGATCTCGCCCAACGACCCGGATTCCCCGCCGACCAACCCCACCCTGCAGCCGCCGTACTACCTCACCATGCAGGTTCCCGGTTCCGACAAGCCATCGTTCTCGCTGTACACGACCTTCCAGCCGGAAGCCACCGGAGAATCCAGTCGAAATGTGCTCTACGGTTACCTCGCCGTTGACGCCGATGCCGGAGCTAAAGATGGCGTGCGCGCCGACGGGTACGGACAGCTGAGACTGCTCAACCTGCCCAAGGACGGCACCGTACCCGGCCCCGGCCAGGTGCAGAACGTCTTCAACGCAGACCCGACCGTCTCGACCGAGCTCAACCTGCTGCGGCAGGGATCGTCGACCGTGCTGAACGGTAACCTGTTGACCCTTCCGGTCGGTGGCGGACTGCTCTACGTGCAGCCGGTCTACGTGAAGTCCACCGGTGAAACCAGCTACCCGCTGCTACAGAAGGTGCTCGTGGCTTTCGGCGATCAGATCGCGTTCGAGGACACCCTCGACGGTGCCCTCGACGTGCTGTTCGGTGGCGATTCGGGTGCGACAGCCGGTGATACGGCCGTTCCGGACGACGCCACGACGAACAATGGCGGCGGAACAACGACCGAACCCGGCACTGGCGGCACGGACGTGCCGACCGGATCGACCGGTGACGCCGGAACGGATGCCGAGCTCAAGGCCCTGCTCGCCGTCGCCAAGACGGCGCTCGCCGAGAAGTCGGCGGCTCTGGCCGACGGCAACTTCGCCGACTACGGCACGGCAGACGCCAAGCTGGAAAAGACGATCGCGAGCATGCTCGCCCTGCTCGGCGAGTAACGCCACCCGAACGACGTGTCGCAAGCCCTCACCCATCTCGGGTGGGGGCTTGCGGTCGTTCAGGCCGATGGTGTTTGATGCCCGTATCGATACTATTTTGGCGAAGATGTTGCCATACCGACCTGAAGTGGTCGACCGCGCTTTCAGGGTGTGCTAAATTTGTACTTGTAGCGCGGGGTGGAGCAGTTCGGTAGCTCGCTGGGCTCATAACCCAGAGGTCGTAGGTTCAAATCCTGCCCCCGCAACTAAAAAGTCCAGGTCAGTTAGGTTTTTCGGTCCCTCATGAGGGAGTGGGAAATGACAGACTCGGCGCAAACTCGGCGCGACCATGGTCGCGCCGAGTTTTTTTGTCCCCGCGCCAGGTGCGCCTTGGACTACCTCGGCACCGTTCGGGATGCCTCGCGCACCTGTTGTGTATGGACACCCTGCACACGTTCCCCGGACTCGAGCCGGTGCTGACGACCAGTCAACTCGCCGCCCACCTTGGCGTCCCGTACAGACCATTCACGATCTGCGCCACGCCCACCGCGGTCCGCGCGGCTTCCGAGTGGGCCGCGAGATGCGCTACCGCCTCTCCGAAGTGCAGCACTGGGTCGAAGCCATGGAGTCGGAAGACCATGCCGCCGACTTCGCCGAAGGCGCCAAACGATGACCGGGCGTGACCGGCTCGAAATCGGAACCTACGGAGACCTCAACACCACCCGCATGCCCAGCGGCAACAGTCGAGCCGAGGTTCGGTATCGGGACGGGTGTGTCTCAGTAACGGTGTTTCCGGCGTTTTTCATTAGTAGGATTCTGCGTTCGGCCAGCGGTCTTGGAAGGTGATGGCGAAGGCGTTGAGAGCTGGCTTCCAACGCATCGTCCAACGAGCTCG
>NZ_JASITB010000007.1 GCF_030063455.1 Cryobacterium sp. PH31-O1
CAACCTGAAGCACTTCAGCGACTGGAAAGCCATCGCCACCCCCGACGGCACCCTGCACTGGACCAGCCCCGCCGGCAAACACTACGCCACCGACCCCGCCACCCGCATGAGGCCCCCGCCTACAACACACCGACCCACCACCAGCCCAGAGCCGCCGGCCGCACCACCACCCGTGCCTAACCCGTGGGCCTCCGACTGGACCTCCGTCTGGCCCATCGATAACGCTGAGAACCCTGACCCCCAACCGTTCTAGGGGCCTTCTCGGCCGAGAGCAGAATCCTACTAATGAACAACGCCGGAAACACCGTTAGCGGGACACTCCCGCTGAGTACCGCGCTGTTTGCGCATTATGTCGACGAGCACCCCGGTGTGCCACGGTCTTGCCGCAGATTGCTGCCGAAGCGCGAGCTGGTCGACGGCTACCGTGCCGCCGGTGGCACCGGGCTGCTCTACTGCGAAGCTCCCCTCGCGTGGGCGCCCACCGAAGAGGCAGCCGTGAAGGCCGCCCACACAACGAATGCGTGGTCGGTCACCGGCTGGAAGGTGATGGCTGAATTGCCAAACCTGGTGAATTTCGAGGCCGCGGCGGCCAGCGTGCGGGAGGACGACATCCGTTCGCCGTACGCCTGTGGCCCCGACGTGGAGCGGCACCTTGAGGTGATCGGTCAGTTCACGGATGCGGGTTTCGACCACGTTGCCCTCATGAATGCCGGCCCAGACCAGGACGGCTTCTTCGACTTCTTCGAGCGCACGCTTCGGTCCCGGCTGTTGTCGGCGGGCAGCCGATGACAGGCCGACGAGCGGTGTTGTTCGACATCGACGGCACCCTGGTCGACTCGAACTATCTACGCGTCGATGCGTGGCACCGGGCGGTCCAAACGATGGGCGTCGACGTTGAAGCGAGGCGCATCCACCGCTCCATCGGTCAGGATTCCGGCCAAATGCTCGACTCGCTCGTCGGTGACCGTGACGCTCACTGGGTGACCGAGGCGAAGCGACTGCATGCCCACAATTATTCATCGCTCGCCCCGCGACTGCGCGCGTTCCCGCACATCCACGAGCTGCTGAGCGTGCTCGCTGAACAGGGCCACATCGTCGTGCTCGCAACTTCGGCGCCGGAGGACGAACTGCGCATGCTGCTCGAGGTACTCGACTCAGCCGATGCCATTCATGCCACCACGAATTCTGACGACGTAGACGTGGCCAAACCTGACCACGACATCGTGCGGGTAGCGCTCGAACGCGCCGGGGTAGAGCCGACCGAGGCGATCTTCATCGGCGATTCGGTCTGGGACATGATGGCGGCTTCCCGCGCTGGAGTGCAGCCGTTCGGAATGCCCTTAGGAGGCATTGCAGCCGAAATGCTCGTCGAAGCGGGCGCCGGTGCAGTTTTTGAGAATCCCGCGGACCTTCTGGCCCGGCTCGCAGACCTCGGGCTCAGCGACTGAAACCAAATGAGCCATGTGCTGCAACCGGCGGCACTGCCTCAAGTTGCCTAAATGTAAGGCATGAATAACATCGTTACCTTGAGCAGATTGAAGCCGCAATCCGCCGAGCGCATGTTCCTTCGAATCGTCGAACCCAGGGCGGATGTTGACAGCTTTTTCAGGGCGCCCCGCCACGACGATGCAGGCTCCCGACAAGAAAGAAGAGTTTGCATCGTGCCACTGACAACACAAATCCGGGCATAATCAGCATCACTGCAGGGTTCGATACCCGCACGGCGATCGTTCTTGCCTGCAGGCGTATCGGGAGAACAATGTCATATGTATCGTCGAGCTTGAAAAACCGCGGCTGGTTGACTATCACGGCTTCCGTTGCGGCTGCAGCATTGTTGGTCATCGCGGGAATCACGTTTACCGCTGCGCCGGCCAATGCCGCCAAAGACGATCGCGCCGTCGTAATGCGCGTAATCGACGGCGATACCCTGGTGCTGAAAGCAGACTCAAAAGAGACACGGGTGCGCCTTCTGAACATTGACACCCCCGAAACAAAAGACCCGAACGAGCCGGTGGAATGTGGTGGCCCGGAAGCCTCGGCCTTTCTCACCGCGCTACTTCCCGTAGGGGCCAAGGTGACGCTGAAATATGACCGCGAGCGCCTCGACCGCTACGGACGCACGCTGGCCGCCGTCTATACCGCCAACGACAGGTTCGTCAGTGAGGAAATCGCTCGACAAGGCTACGGAATGGCGGTCACCTTTGGTGCTAATGACAAGAATTTTAAGACCGTGCAAGCCGCTCAAAAAGTCGCCCAAACCGAGTTTCGAGGGCTCTATTCAAAGACCACCGACTGCACCATCCGCACCCAGGTCAAGGCCTTGAAGGCGGAGACGAACCAGCTTGCTGCGGTCAACAGTTCGGCCGCTCCGTCGAGTGAGGTGACAGCACTGGTCGCGCGCTCCGCCGCGCTCATAGCCGGCGTCGCTACGATTCAGCGCATGGCTGATCTGGATCAGCCCTCCATCGCGATGGCCATCCTGCTGGCGACACCGAAGATGGGCTACGCCAAGGGCCTGACGAACATGGACACGAAGGCACGGTTGGTGCACAAGAAACTGGCGGCCGCCGAGACGGCTGCGCTATCGCGAGAGGCCGCTGCGGCCGCCGCTGCCGCTGCACAGGCCGCCGCAGATGTTGAGGCCGCTCAGGCAGCTGCAGCAGCAGCACAGGCAACCGCTGCTGCGCAAGCGGCCGCCGACGCCGCCGACGCCGCCGCGCGGGCTGCTGAGCAACAGCAGGTCGCTCCCAACGTTGCGCCCTCGGCTCCCAGCGTCGATACCTACACCGGATGCCGCGCCTACGGCAGCAACGGAACATCCGTCGATAACCAGGGTCGCCGATATACCAAGATCCCCTGCCCCTAATCGACAAGTCGATTCGCCGTAAACCCGACATCGACTACCTCGTGGTCGGCCCCGCGTCGTCTTCACCATTAACTCCAGACACCATGGCGGCAAGTAGATCTGGTTCGCCGAACGGTGCTTCCTGGTCAACGGCCAAAGGTACCCCTACCTTCGAAACTCCAAATTCGGGGCCACATCAAGATCCTTCAAGAGCGGATGCCTCTGCTCCTGTCCGCGCAGGTCGTTGAGGACTCGGCCGACCTGCTGGCACGAGCCTCAATCTCGAAGCCTGACCGCGGCGCCAGCTCGATCTTCGTCGCGGCGTCTACTAGCGTGGTCAGACACGCTCGGGGCGATTGATCTCTCTCCGTGACGAACGCGGAGGTCTCGATGTCCACCCAGCAGACAACCCGCACCGCGAGGTCGCTCAGTTCCATCGCGCTCGGCATCGGCGTGGCCGCCGTTGTCGTGTTTGTGCTCGGATCGATCCTGCTGGCGCTGCTGCCCGGCAATCTTGTGGTGATCGGCGTCGTGACGGTGCTCTGCTATCTTCTGCCGATTGTCGGCATCGTCGTTGGCCACAACGCGTGCCGCCGCGAGGGCGCGCAGAAGTCCGCGAAGTTCGGGCTGATCCTGTCGTACATCGCCTTCGGTCTCGTCGTGATCCCGCTGCTGTTCGACATCGTCGTGCGGCTCACGCAGCTCGCCTGATCGACCGACTCTCGCGAGCGGATGCCGCTGCTCGGGTTTCCGCGCGCCCGTCGCGCTGATTGTGAAGCGCGTCGACAAATTGCACAACGCCGACCTCGTGCTCCAGGCCGGGATCTCCCGCTAGATTGGCACTAATCATCGGGGGATGCATGACAACACAGCTACCGGGCATGCGTGACCAGATCGCCGCCCAATCGGTCATTGAAGAGTTGCTCCGCCAGCAACAGTCGATGCCACCGCGCACGCGCTTCGCTCGGTTCTGGGGAATCAACCCGCTGGCCGCCGACAGCGTCGCCTGGTACCGCGGCGCCCAGGGCGAGATCGAGGTCGGCAGAATTCTCAGCCGGCTCCCGCCCGAGTGGCGAGCCTTCCATGCACTCCCCATCGGTAAAGCAGGCGCGGACATCGACCACCTCGTACTCGGCCCCGGCGGAATCTTCACCATCAACACCAAACACCATCGCGGCAAGAAGATATGGGTCGCCGAACGGGTGTTCATGATCAACGGCCAAAAACAGCCCTACCTTCGAAACTCCACATTCGAGGCCACACGCGTCACGAAAATACTTCACGAGCGAATGCCGCAACTCCCGCCCGCGCAGGCCGTGATCGCGCTGGTCAGCCCCGCGTCGATCATGGTCAGGAAGAAGCCCGATGGCGTCAGCGTTCTGGATGCGATCAATTTGCGCCGGTGGCTTCTGAAGCGGCCACTGGAGCTCGACGAAGTCCAACTGGTAGAGCTCGCTGCCTTAGTAAATGCCCCCGCGACTTGGCCTGCACCCGCGTCGCCACCGAGTCCGAACCTGTCGGCACAATTCGCTGTGATCGACAGCGAAGTGAAAACCGCGCGGGTCCGGCGCGTGACGTGGACCCTGCTCAGCTTCGCGACGGTGGCCACGCTTGCCGTCTTCGTCGGTTTGCCCCTCTACAACCGGTTGGTCCTAGGGCTCATTGGCGTACCGTGACGACTACGGGTGGCGTCGGGCGCCCTGGAATCGCGCTGGCTAAGCTGACGTTACGGATTGACAGCTAGGCATCGGAGTTCACCAGTGAAAAAGAGAATTAATGTTGTCGGCGCCGTGCTGACGCGCGGACAGACAATTCTCGCAGCACGTCGTAGTTCGAAAATGTCGCTGCCGGATATGTGGGAGTTTCCCGGGGGAAAGATTGAGGCGAACGAAACGCCTGAGCAGGCTTTGCTCCGCGAACTCGACGAAGAGTTGCTCTGCTCGGCGGAGATCGGCGCGCTCGTCGAAACCACTGAGCATGAGTACGACTTTGGGATCGTTGTCCTAACGACCTACTACTGCTCTCTCATTGGCGAAGAGCCCCGGCTGACGGAACATTCAGAAATTCGGTGGGTTAAGGTCGCAGAGCTGGACCAGCTCGATTGGGCACCTGCTGATATTCCTGCCGTCGTGCGGGTAATGAAAGACTTTCGCGAGTGAGCGCGACCAGCCGTCAACTTACGTTCGATAACAACTTTGGATTCTTAAACTCCCAGGTCAAAGCTGACCAGATCTACAACCCGACGCTTGTGTCGAATTCCGACGGTAACACCATGCTTCGAACGATTCGTGAGGAACTTAAGCGCTCGCGTCGTTTCGTCTTCTCGGTCGCCTTTGTCTCGCCGAGCGCGATAGCCCTGCTCAAGCAGGCGATGATCGACTTTCGAGGTTCGGGTACGATCATCACCTCCACCTACTTGGGTTTCAACTCGCCTGCAGCCTTTCGCGAACTCCTCAATCTCGAGGGCATCAACGTTTTAGTGCATCCAGATTCCTCTGCTGGCTTTCATGCCAAGGGCTACATCTTTGAGCAGGAGTCGAGCACTACGGCGATCGTAGGCAGTTCAAACCTGACGGATCGCGCGCTCCTGAACAACCACGAGTGGAATCTACGCTTTTCCGCCCTCCCGGACGGGGACATAGTCCAGCAGCTCAATCGAGCCGCGCAGGCTCACATCGATGCGTCCATTCCCCTCACTGAACACTGGATTGACGACTATGAGCTGACGTGGACGGCGCCCATACGCGAGTCTTCACCCGGAATCGGCCTGATTGAGCCGGAAACTGGTTTGCCCCTCGATGGCGTGATTCAGCCCAACGCCATGCAGATCGAGGCGCTTGCTGAGATTGCGGCGCTGCGCGAGACCGGGGAAAAACGCGCGGTCGTCATTTCTGCAACCGGAACTGGAAAGACGATTCTCTCGGCGCTCGACGTGCGCGCTTACGCACCGAAACGGATGCTTTTCATAGTGCATCGAGAGCAGATCTTGGACCGCGCGATACACGAATTCAAGCGCGTACTTGAGGCCCCGGACGGCAATTTCGGCAAGTTTGTGGGAGCAAAGAGAGAGCTCGATCGTCGCTACGTGTTCGCCTCGATTCAGTCACTTTCGAGGCCCGAGAATCTTGCGGCGATTGAGCCAGATGCGTTTGACTACGTTCTGATCGACGAAGTCCACCGAGCGGGCGCCGCGAGCTACAGAAGCGTAATTGACCATCTCAAGCCGGCCTTTCTGCTCGGAATGACAGCGACTCCCGAACGAAGCGACGATTTCAACGTCTTTGAGCTCTTTGATTTTAATGTGCCTTACGAAATTCGATTGCAGAAGGCGCTTGAAGCTGACATGCTGGCTCCGTTTCACTACTACGGAGTGACCGACTACGTCAAAGATGGTGAGGTCATTGACCAACTCGCCGAACTTGGTCGGCTCGTCGCCGCTGAGCGGGTCGACCACCTCCTGTCCTCGATCGAAAAGTACGGACACGCGGGTGCACCGGTACGAGGGCTAATCTTCTGCAGCAGAAACGATGAGGCGGCTGAGCTTTCTGCACTTCTCAATCAGCGCAAAGTCCACGGCCGACAGCTGCGAACCCGCGCGTTAAGTGGTTCCGACCCTGTCGATGAGCGCGAACTAGCAGTGCAAATGCTGGAGCGTGGCGAGCTCGACTACATAGCTACCGTCGACATTTTCAACGAAGGTATCGATATCCCGTCGGTCAATCAAGTCGTAATGCTCAGGCAAACACTCTCGAGCATTGTATTCACCCAGCAGCTCGGTCGGGGACTCCGCAAGTCAGCGGGCAAGGACCACTTGGTGGTGATTGACTTCATTGGCAACTACGACAACAATTATCTAATCCCTATCGCGCTCTTTGGCGACAGCAGCCTAAACAAGGATTCGATCCGCAAAAAGATCATCGACGCGCAAGAGGCCGGCGCCATAGCCGGACTATCCAGCGTCAACTTTGATGCGATTGCGCGAGAGCGAATTTTCGCGTCACTTGCGCGTACGACTCTCGACAGTATGACGAATCTCAAGAAGTCCTTCCTTGAACTGCAGAACCGCCTAGGCAGAGCCCCCCTACTAATTGACTTCGCGCGCTTCGACTTGGTTGATCCGACCGTCATCGCGATTAAGCAAAATAACTATTGGCGTTTCCTCAACAAAGTCGGTGCACGCGAAGCAATAGCCGACGAATATGAAGATGCCGTTCTCACGTTTCTGTCTGGAGAGCTACTCAACGGCAAGCGGCCCCATGAACTCCTACTCATCAAAGATCTTCTGTCGAACGAGGGCAGCCTGGAAGCGGCGACTTTCCAACATTCCCTCGCAGGAAGTCGTCTGGCGGCTGATCCCGCGACTCTCGCTTCTGTCCTCCGCGTGCTAGACCTCAGTTTCTACACCAAAGCGGAAGCCCTAAAATTCGGCGCGGTGCCGATCCTTAGCCTGAATCACGGGCTTTACATTCTCAGCGAGCAATTCATTTCGACTTGGCGGAGGTCTTTGGTGTTCCAAGAGCACGTGAATGACGTCATAGAAACTGGTCTTTACTTAGCCCGACACCGCCACAGTTGGAGTGGAGGACTCGAAGTCGGTGAACGCTATTCACGCAAGGATGTTTGCCGCCTACTTAACTGGAAGTCGAATCAACAAAGCAACATTAACGGGTATAAAGCGGACATTTTTTCACAGACCTGCCCCATATTTGTCACCTATCAAAAAGGGGAGCATATCTCGGACACTACCAAGTATGAAGACGAGTTTGTCAACCGCTCGACTTTGAGCTGGTTCACGACAAGTAGGCGCACGCTCGCGAATGTCCAGGTGAAAGCGATTGTCGAGAATAAGATGCCCCTCCACCTTTTCGCAAAAAAAGATGATGCAGACGGGATCGACTTCTTTTACTTAGGAAAGGTGACATCACGAGATGCTCGGCAGACGAAGATGTCGGGAGGTTCTGGTCACGACATCGTGTCCATGACTTTGGGACTTGCGAATCCAATTGATTCCAGCCTTTTCGAGTACTTTGCTGCTCGCGCCTTGGGGGTTGTAGCTCGTGCTTGACCTGTGCACCCCTTAGTAATATCGGTGCCGTTCACGCCGTTCACGCCGTTCACGCAGTACCGCCACAACCGTTGACACCCCTCGTCCACGGGCCGCGCCCGCGTCTACCGTCTCGGTACAGTCAAACGACCACCCCAATCAGTTCAGGAGCACCATGCCCGGTTTCGCCGTCATCGACTTCGAGACCACCGGACTTTTCGCGGGCGGCAGCCACCGGGTCATCGAGGTGGCCGTCGTGCACGTCAGCGCCGACGGCCAGACCGAAGGCCAGTGGGAGACGCTCATTAACCCCGGGCGTGACCTTGGGCGCCAGGACATCCACCACGTGCGCGCTGCCGACGTCATGCAGGCGCCGACCTTCGCCGAGGTAGCCCCACAGCTCGTGGCGCTGCTTGACGGCCGCGTCGTCGTGGCCCACAATGCCGCCTTTGACTTGCGCTTTCTTCTGGCCGAACTTGCCCGCGCCGGTTACCCGGTTACAGAGCCCGTGATTAGCCTCTGCACCATGCAGCTAGCCCGCGACTTTCTGCCCGGCACCGGTCGCGCGCTCGCCGACTGCTGCGCCGCCTACGACATCGATCTCATCGGAGCACACCGCGCTTCCGTCGACACCTATGCCACCGCCCAGCTGCTCAGCCACTACATCACCGGCGCTGCCGACCCGATGCTGTGGGCCGACGCCCTCGACCGAGCCGCCACCTACCGCTGGCCGACTTTGCCGCCAGCGGAGCGCGCGTGGTACCCGCGGCCGCAATATGCGACCGAGCAGACGGCATCCGCTTTTCTGGAACGCATCAGCGTGCGACTGCCTGAGATTACCGGGCCGGCTGAACACCAGGACTACCTCGCCCTGCTCGATCGTTGCTTGCTCGACCGGCAGCTTTCCGCCCACGAAGCGCAGGCGCTCGTGCAGCTGGCTGAGGAGCTCGGCCTCAGCCGGCACCGGTGTGAGCTGCTGCACGGCGAGTACTTCGCCGCGCTCGCCCGCATCGCCTGGGCCGACGGCGTGCTCACCACAGATGAGATGGCCGACCTCGTCGACGTCGCCAACCTGCTCGACATCTCAGCGGATGCCCTCGATGCAGCGCTCGACTGCTCAGAGCCGGCGGTTGTGGTGGTGGCCAGTGCCCACTTTGAACTGCACCTCGGCGACCTCGTTGTGCTCACCGGTGAGATGATGCGGCCGCGCAGTGACTGGGAGTCGGAGCTGCTGGCCCGCGGCTTCGCCCCGAAGAGTGCGGTGACCAAGAAGGTCACGCTGCTCGTAGCCGCCGACCCGGACTCGCTGTCGGGCAAGGCCCGCAAGGCCCGCGACTACGGAATTCCGATCGTGGGGGAGGCCGCGCTCGCCCGACTGGCCGGTGCATTTCCGCTGCGCTGAAGTCTGGTTTTTCCACTGCTCCGGCATGATTTCATGCCGGAGCACGCGGTATCCGCTCTGTGAAGACGTGTTGACCTGTTAGGGCGTGGCGACGATTTTCTTGCCGAGGGGCATGAGCGCGACCGGGATCAGCTTGAAGTTGGCAATTCCGAAGGGGATGCCGATGATGGTCACGCAGAGAGCGATGCCGGAGAGCAGGTGTTCGAGGGCGATCCACCAGCCGGCCAGAATGACCCAGACGACATTGCCGAGCAGCGACCCGACGCCGGCGCCCGGGGCGTCGACCACGGTCTTGCCGAACGGCCAGAGTGCGTAGACACCGATGCGCGCTGCCGCGATACCCCAGGGAATAGTCACGATGAGAATGCACATGATGAGCGCGGCGAACATGTAGCCGACGAACAGCCAGAAGCCTGACAGTACCAGCCAGATGATGTTGAGAAGGGTCTTCATCGTGGATCTATTCTCGCAGGTGGCGCGTGGCACGATCGCAGGTCTCCGGGCACAATAGAGGCCATGGCCCACCGTCAACGGCACCCTGCCGACTCTGACCCTGCAACTGACCGGGCGGACAAGACCTGCGCGTCCTGTGGGCGCCGAATCGAGTGGCGGGCCAAGTGGGCTTCCCGTTGGGAGTCAGTGAAGTACTGCTCGGCAGCCTGCCGCTCTCATGGGGTCAACGCGAAAGACCTCCAGCTGGAAACGACCATCGTGTCATTGCTCGACAAACGTGCGCGGGAGTCCACGATTTGCCCGTCGGACGCAGCGCGAGCCATCGGCGGCGAGGAGTGGCGCGAGCTGATGGAACCGGCGCGCCGAGCGGCACGCCGGATGGTCGCTCGCGGCGAATTGCAGATCACCCAGGGCGGCGTTGTGGTCGATCCGTCGACCGCCAAGGGACCGATTCGGTTGCGGCGGGCGCGCTAATTGGCTCGGCGGCCGATCTGGACTTAGTCCAGTGGACTAAGTACGCTGGCTGCATGACCGAGATCGTGAACATCCACGACGCGAAGACCCAATTATCGCGACTGCTTCAGCGCGTCGAGGGTGGGGAGCGGGTCGTCATTGCCCGGGCGGGCAAGCCGATTGCCGACTTAGTGCCTCATCAAAGCGGCAGCGGGCTGCAATTTGGGGCGCTCGAGGGCCAGATCTGGGTGGCCGCAGACGCATTCTCGTGGCCGAACGACGAGATCGATGCCATGTTCTACGGAGATCCCACACCCCTGCACACTGATGATCCTTCTTGATACCAACGCGTTGCTCTGGGTGCTCGGCGATCCGAAACAGTTCGGCGCGAATTCCCTCCGTCTGTTGGCCGAAAGCGACGAAGTCTACTCGTCTCCAGTTTCGCTCTTCGAGATCTCGATCAAGACCATGCTGGGCAAGCTCTCCGTTCCGCCGGACTTCGCCGCCGCTGCTCGCGCTAATGGGATCCAAGAATTACCGTTGAACCACCGCCACGTTGAGGCTGTGGGAGTCTTCACTGAACTCGCCCGACATGACCCGTTCGACCGGCTGATTCTCGCGCAGGCATACGTGGAGGGAATGACCCTTCTCACGTCCGATCGGGTCTTGATCTCATTGGGGCGGCAATTCGTGCGCGACGCCCGGACATGATCAGTGTCAGTGTGACGAAGAGAGGAGCGATCGACATGACAGTGACCTGCGACATGATGGTCTCGGAGGACGGCTACGCGGCGGGCGTGAATCAGAGCCTGGAGCATCCGCTGGGAGAAGGCGGCGAACGACTGGCACGCTGGCGGTTCGAGCGGCCCGACGAGAATGCCGCGGAGATCGCCGCCATCGCGACGGCGGGCGCCTACATCATGGGGCGTAATATGTTCGGCCCGGGTCGTGGTGAGTGGGACGACGACTGGACGGGGTGGTGGGGTGACGACCCGCCGTATCACGCACCGGTTTTCGTGCTGACGCACTACCCGCGAGCACCGCTGGAAATGCACGGCGGCACGACGTTCACGTTCGTGACCGACGGCATCGAGTCGGCGCTGGAGCAGGCTCGCGCGGCTGCGGGGGAGCGCGAGGTGGCGATCGCGGGCGGGGCAGCCACTGCGCGGCAATATTTGTCGGCCGGACTGATCGACGAACTGCGGCTGCACGTGGCGACGGCGGTGCTCGGCGCCGGGGAGCCGCTCTTGACGGGACTCGACGAACTCAACTTGAAACAGATCGTCTCGGTGCAGCGGGAGCTGGTCACCCATGTCACGTATCGGGTGGTGCGCTGAAGAGGTCGTGTGCCCCTAGTCCAGTTGTAGGGCGAGGCGCAGGGCCTCGTCGATGAGGTTGAGTTCGTCGTGACTGACGTGTCCGGCGAGCACGCCGAGGCGTTCCGGCGCAACGGCGGATGTCTGCTCGACGAGCACCTGCGTGAGTTCGCCGCCGATCGAAATCGAGGGGCGAAAGCTTCTCGGCTGGGCGGAGCGCGAGGTAGGGGCGACCAGCACTGTCGAGAGCATCAGATCATCGGACTGCAGAATGACCGCGAAACGCACGCCGGTCTGTTCGTGGCCGCGGGTGCCGCGGGGTGCGCGCAGCCGGTGGATGTCACCACGCACGTAGGTCGTCCAGATCGCGGAGCACGGCACGGCTCTCTGTAAGGTCGGCAGCGTCAGTCAGCAGAGCGGTGGACTCGCGCCGCATGAGGTCACGCCGCTTCTGGCGTGCCGCATCGATTAGGGCCTGACGAATCGCGGCCGAGACGGTCGCGCCGTCCGCTGTCAGCTCGTCGAGTGCCTGTTGGGTGAGTTCGTCGGTGCGGAAGTTGACTATCGCCATGAAACCAGCGTAGTACGATGCGTAAGACGCCGCCAGGACTGGTTGTCATGCATCAGCGCGCTCCCGCCATTCGTGGGAGCATGACGCATGCCTAACTTCGCGAGTGAGATCGTCTATCAGACGGTGCAGCAAGACAACTGGTGGCTCAACGGTGGCGGCTGGTTCGTGCTGGCCCTGGTGAACGCTGGCCTGGCCGAGCAGAAGAACCGTTCCCGCTGGAACTGGTTCGTGCTCTCGCTCTTTCTCGGGCCCGTCGCCACGTTCCTCATTGTCGTGTGGGAGCCGGTGACCCGGCAGCCACTCGAACTGAACAATCCGTTTGAGAAGGCCGACGGCCGCTATCTCACCCTGGCCATAATGGCGCTGGTGCTCACGATTGGTGCGCTGCCCTTCGCCGTGTTTGGGCAGACCTGGTACATGTGGGTGGCCAGCGCCGTCGGCGCCGCGGCCGCGGTGACTTTTTTCCTACTGTTCCAACGCGCACGTGCCGAGCGGATGCACGCACACGGCGCCTGAGGCAAGGTCTCGTTCCTGGGTTGGCGATGTCTGGGAGCCAGCCCTGAGCATCCGTTTGAGCGTGTCGTTCGAAGGCATCGCTGGGTATCGTTGACCTATCGCTGTATATCGTTCGCAGTTCCTAGAGGAGGCAATCATGGGCAACACATTCCCAACCGGCGGGTTTAACGCTGGCAACATCGACGGCATCTGGCAGGCGATGGAGCAGTTCCGTTCGCGGTTCGAAAAGCAGACCGGCACCCGCGCCGGCCGCGGCGAGGTGCGCACGGCGGTGCTGGCGCTACTCGCCGAGCAGTCGATGCACGGCTATCAGATCATTCACGAAATTGAAGAGCGCAGCGGCGGCAGCTGGAAGCCCAGCGCCGGATCGGTCTACCCGACCCTGCAGCTGCTCGCCGACGAAGGCCTGATCAGCGCGGAAGAGAGCAACGGACGCAAGATCTACTCGCTGACCGACGAGGGTCGCGCAGCTGTCGCTGACGCCGATACCAGCGCGCCGTGGGAAACCACCGCGTCTGCGTCGGGCCACGGTCATGCAGCACTGCCAAAGGCGGGCATCGAGCTCGCTCAGGCAGCGGCCCAGGTTGGTCGCACCGGCTCGCCGGAGCAGGTCAAGCAGGCCGTCACGGTGCTCGACGACGCCCGTCGCAAGCTCTACTCGATCCTCGCCCAGGACTGACGGGGTGCCACTGGCTCGACGAGGTAGCTACGATTCGAATTCGGGCGCGGGCAACATGCGCGCCCGGTACCGCCGCATTCTGCGTTTTGCCAGCTGGTATCTCGCCATAACGTGGTGGTTCGAATTGTTCCTGCCTCGCATCGGGCTGGTGAAAATTGCCGAGCGCACAAGATCTAAGCGGATGCAACGCTTCGCAAAGGGTTTTCACGTCCTCGCGGCCGACCTCGGTGGTCTCATGATCAAGGTCGGGCAGTTCATGTCATCGCGGCTCGACGTGCTGCCGCCCGAGATCACCAAAGAACTCGAGGGGCTGCAAGACGAGGTCGCCCCGGTAGCGTTTGCGGCTATTCGCGAAGCCGTCGAGGCAGAGCTCGGCATGCCGCTTGAGCGGGCCTTCACATTTGTCGACGAGACCCCCGTGGCGGCGGCCTCGCTCGGGCAGGCGCATCGAGCGCGGTTGACCGCCCTCGATGCCTCTGACACCGGGCTCGACGGAGTCATCATCAAGGTGCAGCGACCGGGAATCGACGAGATCATCGACGTCGACCTCGCCGCCCTGCGCAAGGTGGGCGGGTGGCTTAGCCATGTTCGTCTGGTGTCCAACCGCGTCGACATGCCCGCGCTGGTCGAGGAATTCGCCCAGACCAGCCTCGAAGAGATCGACTACCTGCACGAGGCGGCCAGCTCAGAGCGCTTCGCGGAGGCCTTCCCCGACGACGACCGGGTGAGCGTGCCCAGCGTCGTCTGGGAGCGCACCACCCGCAAGGTGCTCACCCTCGAAGACGTGACGGCGATCAAGATCACCGACGTCGAGGCCCTGCGCAAAGCGGGAATAGACCCGGCCGAGGTGGCGCCCGTTTTCGCTGAGGTCATGTTCGACCAGATGTTCACGATGGGCTTCTTTCACGCTGACCCGCACCCCGGAAACATCTTCGTCACCCCCGACGCCTACAGCGAGCGTGGCTGGAAGCTGACGTTCATCGACTTCGGCATGATGGGTGAGGTCCCCACCAGCACGCGCACCGGGTTGCGCAAAATGCTGATCGCGGCCGCCTCGCGTGACGGGCGCGGGCTGGTCAACGCCATGAACGACGTCGGCGTGCTCCTGCCCTCGGCCGAGACGGCCGAACTCGAACGCGCGATGACCCAGCTGTTCGCCCGCTTCGGCGGCATGGGATTCGCCGAACTGCGCGAGGTCGACCCGCGCGAGTTCCGCGACTTCGCGGTGCAGTTCGGCGACGTCGTGCGCTCCCTGCCGTTTCAGCTGCCCGAGAACTTTCTGCTCATCATTCGAGCCATGTCGCTCACCTCCGGCGTCGCCAGTGCGCTGAACCCCGCCTTCAACCTGTGGGATTCCGTCGAGCCCTACGCGGCTCAGCTGCTGCGCGACGAGAGCGGCAATTTGGTGCAGGACATTGCCAAGCAGGCGATGGAAACGGCTGGCCTCGCTGTTCGCCTGCCGAAGCGGCTGGATGAGTTCATCACCCGCGTCGAAGACGGCTCCGTGGGCGTAGCCAGCCCGGGCCTGGAGAAGCGGGTCGCGCGCCTCGAGCGCACCACCCGACAGGCGGTATCGGCCGTGCTGTTCGGGGCCCTGCTCATCGCTGGGGTCCTTCTGCGAGCGGATGACTCGGTGCTGGGCACCGTATTAATGGTTGCGTCCGTCGCCCCCTTGCTACACGCGCTGCTGGCCGGTCGCCGCGGGTTCTGAGCGTTCGGTCGCCACGATCTGCGACGGGCAGGCGATCCGGCGGGCGGGAGGCATCCGTTTGGGGGAGGCTATGGCGCAACCGACGGCTGGATCGGCCGCACGTCGCCACCAGCCCGCTAGCTTTCGCAGCCTACGCCGTCGCCGTCCCGGTCGAGGTGGCGACCGTAGCCGGGCTCGCCTGCGTGCACCGGAGCGGCTCCCGCCGCTCGTGCCGCAGTGCAGTTATCGTAATAGGCGCTTGCCGGAGCCGGCTCAATCGGTGCAGCCGGTGCCGGTTGCACGACAACAGGAATTGGCGCGACGGCCACCGGAGCGGGGGCCACGACCACCGGCTCCGGCGCAAAAGCGGATGCCGTAGCCCGCTCGTCGGGGCACGCCGCGAGAATCCGGGTCATCGCGTCGTGCTCGGCCTGGGTGACCCACAGTCCGTATGTTGCCTTCACCGAAATCTGGCGTGCCACGTATGCGCACCTGTACGACTTTGCCGGTGGCAACCAGGTGGCCGTGTCGCCGTCACCCTTGCTGGAGTTGGTGCGCCCGTCCACTGCCAAAAGGTTGAGTGGGTCGTTGGCCAGCGACACCCGCTGAGCGTTAGTGAGTTGCTGCGCGCCGGTCTGCCACGCATTCGACAGAGCCACAACGTGGTCGATCTGTACCAGTGACGAGGTCGAGTTGCCACGCACGAAATTGATGATTTTTCCCGTATACGGGCCGACCAGGGTGCCGGTCAAAACCCGACAACGTCCCGATTTCACGGGGTCGGTGAAGTCGCGCGCCAGGATATCGTTGCGCGTATCGCATCCGTTCTGGTCGACGTCGAGCCAGGCGGCGCCGAATTGCCCGCTGCGGTCATACCCGGTCTTGGGTGCGCGTCCCTTCACCGGGAGGGTCGCGAGCAGCGCGACGGCCGTGGTGTCAGTTGCCGCAGTATCGGCAAGAACGATGCTGGCCGCTTCCGATGCCGGCATCGTGGTGGCCGGATCGGCCGGTGCTTCGTCGGTGAAGACCACCGGGGTGGGCGTGGGGCTTGGCGTCGGAGTCGGGCTCGGCGTCGGTGTCGGTGCGACGGTCACGGTCGGCTGCTCAGTTGAGCGCGCCAGCTTGGTGTCGAAGGAAGTCACGGCCAGCGAAGATCCGGCGATCATCGCCACGAGAGCCCCGGCCAGAACTATTCCGGCAATCTTGCGCGTTGGTATGACGGCCCAGGATTGGCGGCCCGTGGCCAGTACATAGATGGCGGTGAGGGTGCCGATCGTGCCGGCCATCGTGAACAGGGCGGAAAATCCGCCGGTCGACGCCGCCACGAGCAACAACACTTGTGACACTCCGAGCATGATCCAGGTGAGCGTGGACAATTTGGGTCCGCGAAGACGGGGTGGTGTGGACATGATGCTCCTTCGGCCGCATCGCCACGACCAGTCGAACTTACCGTCGGACCAGAGTTTTCGCACTCCCACCTTCGGGGCTTCTCGACTGACCTTTACAAAGGTGAACCGGCCGGGTCTGCGGCATTCGCTTGTGACGGATGACACCTTGCAGTTGGTCGTGAGGCTCTCAGGGTTCGAGCGAGAGTGCGACCGCTGGCGTCTCGCCGACCGTGATGACCCACGTCAGCGCAGAATTAGTCTGGGCCATTTTGAACCAGCTCTGCAGCACTCCAGCCGGCTGAATCTAACGGCTAATACGCACTTGATCAGGTTAGTAACTGAATTCCAAGCGGCGGCCAACCTGTCACGGGTCGCAAATTATTGCACGGCAGCGCCGGCGTGACCGAAAGTCAGCGGATTCGGAGAATATCGTGAGGATTCATTCAAAAACTCCGGGCATGCTGGCGGACTCGCCCGAGCCACCCCGAAGTGCACGGGCCAAAAACCCAGCGAACGGGCGTACCTAGCGTCCATCATTCGCGCCAGATGAAGGACATGCGCCCAAAAAACACTGAAACGCCCCGTGCCCACCTTGCCACCCGAAGCCACCGAAAGCCCCGCAAACCACGCACCCGCCGGCACGAGATTGCAGTTGCCACCGGTGCCGCACTCGTTATCGCCGGCCTCGTCGCCGGAAGCGGATTCGCCGCCCAGTCCGCCGATGCCAGGCAGGACAGCATCGCCGCCACGACGGCACTGGCCGAAACCTCGGGCCGGCAGAGCGACCAGCTCGACTTTTACGCTGCGCGCGGCGAGTCGATCACCCGCGACAACGCATACGCTGCCCTGAGCGCCGCCAACCTGGTCATCGCTGCCAGCGTCAGCAAGGTGGATTCCACGGCCCTCACCTCGGTAGCCAGCTCGCTCGCCAGCTACAACATTTTGCCGATCGACCAGGTCGAAGACCTCACGGCCGAGGCGAAAACCCAGACCGCGTCGGTTGCTGCAGCCACGGCCGAAGTTGACCGCGCTGCCGCTGAGGCGGCCGCTGCTGCCGCAGCAGCCGCTGCTGCCGCAGAAGTTGCAGCCGAAGCCGCTCGCGTGGAATCGCTCGCCGGGGGCAACAGCGTCGACGGCGCACGCGCCACGGCACGCTCGATGGCCGCCGCACAGTACGGCTGGGGCGAGGACCAGTTCAGCTGCCTCGACCGGCTCTGGCAGAAGGAATCCGGCTGGAACTATGCGGCCATGAACTCAAGCAGCGGCGCGACCGGAATTCCGCAGGCGCTGCCCGGCAGCAAGATGGCCTCGGCAGGCACCGACTGGGCCACCAACGCGACCACGCAGATCAGTTGGGGGCTCGGCTACATCAAGGCCTCCTCCTACGGAACGCCGTGCGCAGCCTGGTCGCATTCGCAGGCCGTCGGCTGGTACTGATCTCGATCGTCGTGGGCGGTTTATGCCCCGGTCACGACCGAATCGACGAGGAGCAGGCTGTTTCGTCACGGCTGGCCGCAGGTTCTGCGGCGGCCGGCCGAGGCGCAGGGCGCGGCGCTACGATGGGCAAGCGAGGGCTCGGCTGAATAAATACGGCGCGGCACACCGACGTGCCCGTCGCGGGAGCCCGCACACCTATCTCTTATGGAGGCGTTTTTCGATGTCGTCTGGTTTCACCCGAACGGATCTGTTCCCTTCAGATCCCACGCTCGAAACGTTCATAGTTGATTACTACGAGCATCTAACAGGCGAGGATGCGGCGACGTACACCCCGGAGCTTCTCGAATCGCGCGCGCGCGCGCACTGGCAGGTCGCGCAGCGTCGGGTACCGAAGACGGCCACAATCGAGATTCGTAATGAATCCGGTCGCAGCGTCGTCTATATCGTCACCGACGACATGCCATTTCTCGTGGACTCGGTCACGGCCGAACTCGTGCGCCAGCATTCGGCCATCCACCTGGTCGTGCACCCCCTGCTGATCGTGGCCCGCAGCAAAGCCACCAACGATCTGGTCGACATCAACCGCATTCCGGCCAGCGCTGGCGTTTCAAGCGGTGATACCTCGGCCATGCCCAACATTGCACACCTCATCGCGACCGGTGATGACGCCTCGCACCTCGAATCCTGGATCGCCATCGAGATCGACACGGCCAGCGAGGAAGAACAGGCCAGCCTTATCGCCGGGCTCACCGCCGTTCTCGGCGACGTGCGCGCTGCCGTCGCCGACTGGCCGCTCATGCGCACCAAGGCCATGCAGATCGCCAACGCCCTCGATTCGATCAACGGCGCCGAGCAGATCAAAGACCTCCACCAGACCCAACAGCTGCTGCACTGGCTCGACGAGGGCAACTTCACCTTTCTCGGTTACCGCGAATACAACCTCGCGACGCTCGGCGGCGAAGACGTTCTCACCCTCATTGAGGGCAGCGGCCTCGGCCTGCTGCGTTCCGCCGACGATCGGCACCAGATCCAGCACCTGACGGATGCCGGCCGGCAGAAGGCGCGCGAGCGCACTGCCCTGGTCATCACCAAGGCCAACTCCCGGTCCACCGTGCACCGCCCCGCCTACTTCGACTACATCGGCATCAAGAGCTTCGACGCTAACGGTCAGGTCAACGGGGAGCAGCGCTTCATCGGACTGTTCGCTGCGAGTGCCTACACCAGCTCGGTCACCGCCGTGCCGGTGCTGCGCGAAAAGGTCAACGCCGTCATGACCGAGGTGGGCTTTCCACTCGAGTCGCACAGCGGCAAGGATCTGCTCGGCATCATGGAAACCTACCCGCGTGACGAGCTCTTCCAGATCGAGGTGCCCGCCCTCGTCACCGCATCGCTCGCCATCCAGCGTCTGCAGGAACGTCGCCGCACCCGACTGTTCCTGCGACCCGACATCTACGGCCGTTTCATGTCGGCGCTCGTCTACCTGCCGCGTGACCGCTACAACACCGCCGTGCGGCTGCGCATTGAGAAAGAGCTGCAGGAGACGTTCAACTCGGAATCGCTCGACTTCGAAGCACGCATGACCGAATCCGCGCTGGCGCGATTGTTCTATCGCATCCGCTTGCCCAAGGAGATCTCGGCTGACACGGTCGATGCCGCCGCGCTGGAACACCGACTGGCCATGGCCGTGCGGTCCTGGCCAGAGGGCATCAGCGACGAACTGCGCGAAACGCACTCGGTCGAAGAAGCCGAGCGCTTGTCCGGCGTGTGGGCCGACGCTTTTCCCGACAGCTACCGGATCGATTACGAAATCACCGACGCCCTCGAAGACATCGGACGGTTCGAGGCGTGCGCCGCGCAGGTGGGGGCATCCGCTGACGCACATACCCGTCCGGGACTGCACGTCTACCTGCCCAAGACGGCTGGCGACCCCGCCGAAGACGCTCGAATCAAGCTGTACATGACCGAACCGAAAAGCCTCAGCCAGATTCTGCCCTTTCTGCAGAACCTGGGGATCGAGGTGCTCGATGAGGTACCGTTCGAAATCCAGACCGCCGACGGGCGCAGCTTCTACCTCTACGACTTCGGACTGCACTACCCGGCCGGAGTCGACCCGGTGTCGACCGGCACGCTGCTGGCCGATTCTTTCGGCGCAGCCATCAGCGGGGCCATCGAATCCGACAGCCTCGACCGCCTGGTCTTGCAAGACGGCTTGCCCTGGCATCGCGTGGTCATTCTGCGCAGCTACGCCAAGTACCTCCGTCAGATCGGCAACACCAACTCCTACGGCTTCGTCGCCAACGCACTGCTGGCCAACCCGGCCGTCACGGGCGGCCTCGTCGCCCTGTTCGAGGCCCGGTTCGACCCCGACCTCGCCGACGACGAGCGGATGCTCCGCGTCGCCGACGTGCGCGAACAGCTGCGGGTCGCGATGGAGCAGGTTGCCACCCTCGACGCCGACCGCGTGCTGCGCACGCTGATCACCCTGATCGAAGCGTCGCTGCGCACGAACTTTTTTCAGTACAAGCCGTACCTGAGCATCAAGCTCGACCCGTCCCAGATCGAGCAGATGCCCTCGCCCAAGCCCATGTACGAGATTTGGGTGTATTCGCCGCGGGTGGAGGGCGTGCACCTGCGCTTTGGCAAGGTTGCCCGCGGTGGGCTGCGCTGGTCGGACCGCCGCGAAGACTTTCGCACCGAGGTGCTCGGCCTGGTCAAGGCGCAAACGGTCAAGAACGCCGTCATCGTGCCGACCGGCGCCAAGGGCGGATTCTTCGCCAAGAAGCTTCCCGACCCCGGCATCGATCGTGCGGCCTGGATGGCGGAGGGCATCGACAGCTACAAAACCTTCATTCGTGGCCTGCTCGACCTCACCGACAACCTGGTCGCCGAAACCGACGGTGAGCATGTCGTGGCACCGCACCGCGTGGTGCGCCATGATGATGACGACAGCTACCTGGTCGTCGCCGCCGACAAGGGCACAGCGTCGTTCTCGGACATCGCCAACGGGCTGGCCGCCGAGTATGGTTTCTGGCTCGGCGACGCGTTCGCCTCCGGTGGCTCGGTCGGTTACGACCACAAGGAGATGGGCATCACCGCCCGGGGCGCCTGGGAGTCGGTCAAACGCCACTTCAGCGAACTCGGCGTTGACACCCAGACCGAAGATTTCACCGTTGTCGGTGTCGGCGACATGTCCGGCGATGTGTTCGGCAACGGCATGCTGCTGTCGGAGCACACGAAGCTCGTCGCGGCCTTCGATCACCGGCACATTTTTCTCGATCCCAACCCCGACCCGGCGCTCTCTTTCGCCGAACGGGCCCGACTGTTCGAACTGCCGCGCTCGTCGTGGGCGGACTATTCGACCGACCTGATCAGCGCCGGCGGCGGCGTCTTTCCGCGCCAGGCCAAGGTCGTTCCGATCTCGAACGAGGTGCGGGTCGTGCTCGGCCTGCCCGAGAGCACCACCCAGCTGAGCCCGCCCGAACTGCTGCGGGCCATTCTGCTGGCACCCACCGACCTGCTCTACAACGGCGGCATCGGCACCTACGTGAAGGCCAGCACCGAAACGGCAGCGCAGGTTGGCGACAAGGCGAACGATGGCATCCGTGTCGACGGCAGGGACCTGCGGGTCAAGGTCGTGGGGGAGGGCGGCAACCTCGGCTTCACCCAGCTCGGCCGCATCGAAGCCGCACTCGCCGGCGTGATCCTCAACACCGACGCCATCGACAATTCGGCCGGCGTTGACTGCTCAGACCATGAAGTCAACATCAAGATTTTCGTCGATCGCATGGTCGCCGCCGGCAAGCTCGACCCCGCAGAGCGGGCCGAGTTCCTCGCCGAGATGACCGATGAGGTGGGGCGTCTGGTTCTGGTGGACAACGTCGACCAGAACATTCTGCTGCTCAACGACCGGGTGCTCGTAAACAACTGGAGCCCGAGCTACGAACGCCTCATGAACTGGCTCGAAGAATCGGGAGACCTGCAGCGCGAGCTGGAGGCCCTGCCGACGACGGCCACGCTGCGGGAGCGTCTCGACCGCGGACAGGGCCTGACCAGCCCCGAGTTGAGTGTGCTAGCCGCCTACGCCAAAATCGAGCTGGCCACCGCGCTGCGCGACAGTGATCTGGCCGACGACCCCTGGTTCGGTCGCACCCTGCGCCGCTACTTTCCAACCCAGCTGTCCCAGCGTTTCGATGCAGAGCTCGACACGCATCCGCTTCGCCGGGAGATCATCGCGACCGTCGTAGCAAATGACATGATCAACCTCGGTGGCATCACCTTCGCCTTTCGCACGATGGAAGAGACCTCGGCCAGCCAGGCGACGATCGCGCGCGCCTTCGTGGCCCTTCGCGAGATCTTCGACATCGACACGATGGTTGACGAGCTCAACGCTCTGCCGTCATCGTTCCCGACCGAAAAGTGGACGGCGATTCACCTCGACATTCGCCGGCTGCTCGACCGGGCCGTGCGCTGGCAGGTCAATCACGGCGGCAACATGCCGGTCGGTGCGGTGATTGCCAAGTACCAGCCGCAGATTGCACTCATGCGCGAGCATCTCGGTGAGTACCTGCAGGGCACCGACCGGGGGCGCCTGGAAACGCAGGAGGACAAGGCCAGGGAGTGGGGCCTGCCCGACGACCTCGGTCGCCGCTGGTCGGAGCTGTTCGAGGCTTACGCGCTGCTCGACGTGGCCAAGGTCGCCGCGCGGGCCAACGTGCCGGTCACCGAGGTCGCCGCCATCTACTACACGGTCTACAACCGTTTCGGTGTCGATAACCTGCTGGAGCGCATCACGAAGCTGCCGCGCAAGGACCGCTGGCAAGCCCTCGCCCGCGCCGCCCTGCGCGACGACCTCTACTCGACCGTCGCCGACATGGCCCGCTCCGTGCTCGACGAAACGGATGCCGGCACTGCCGACGAGCGCCTCCTCGCCTGGGAAGCGCTCAACGCCGAACAACTCGGCCGGGCACGCAGCGTGTTCGAGGAGGTCAACTCCCTCGCGCAAGACGACATGGCGTCGCTTTCGGTGGCCGTGCGTCTGCTGCGATCCATCGTGCGCCGCTAACAGCGCCAGATGAGGGCGCCCCGAGTGCGGGGCGCCCTCTTCGAGTCGGTCTACGAACCATACTGTTCATAACTGCGGAGATTTCGTGGCAATAATCCGCAAGAGCACTCTGCACAGGGCCCGTGTCGAGAATCTCCGCAGTTAGGAACCGCGCTAACACGTCAGAGTGACGCTCCACGCGAACGAGCGTTGTTGCGGTGGCCTCGGCCATCCTCTGGGCGCGCTACAGACGGCCGATGAATTTCAGGTCGCGACGCCCGCAGACTGGATCCCGGGAGAGCCCGTCATTATGCCGCTGCCCGGCTCCGGTGGAACGGCTAAGGAGCGCGTGGGCGGTGCCGACGAAGATCAGCGCACCTGTCAGGACTGGTTCTTCTGCACGAAGGAACTCAGCGAAAGCGAGACTGACGCCCGGCCTAAGGTCGCGGCACTCGAACCCGTCGCTGGCTAGGGCAGCGCGGAGATGGCGAGGGCGATGGCCATCCAGAGCGGCATCGCCGCGACCATGAGCGCGAGGCCGATCCACTGCAGCCGGATGTAGGCCTGGTCTGCGTCACCGCGCTTGCGGGTGCGCACGATGTCGATCACCGACACGACCATGCCCACGAACATCAGCGGAGACACCGTCAGCAGGGCAAAGATACTGATCGCATTGTTGCGCACGTCAACGCAGACGGCGACTCCGAGCACGCTGTAGAGCAGGAAGAGTGCGGCGCTGACCCACAGCGAAATAGGAATGCGTCGCGTCGACGGCGTGACAGTTGCGTGCATGGTTGCGACCCCCCATTGGTATCTGCGATTTCTGACAGTAGCACGGGGGTGCGTTGGGTGACGCCCGGTCAGCTGATGCGGCCGAGCTGGGTGAGCTTGGTGCGCACCTCGGCGTCGCTCGGTTCGACGAGGTGTGTGTCGTCGGGAAAAACGATGACGGGAATGTTGGTGCGGCCGCTGATGGCACGGGCACGTTCGGCGCCATCCTCGACCAGCAGCAGGTCGACGTAGTCGTAGTCCACCTCGAGGCGATCGAGCAGTGACTTAGAACGACGGCAGTCGCCGCACCACTCCGCTCCGAACATCGTGATGCGCGGTGGGGTGGCAGCAGTTTCAGTCATAGGAGTGATCCTAGGTGGCGTGCCTGTGTGGCGCGGGTGGGCATCCGCATTCAGCGAACCTGGGTGCAAAAGACGGCGCGAGCAAGCACTCGCGCCGTCTCACTTGCTGGTTGGGGCTTCGTTACTGTGCAGCGAAGAAGTACGTGTCGCCGAAAATCGTCGAGACCGTCCACGTGCCGAGTGCTGCATCGGCCGTCGGGATGGCAATGACTACGTTTCCGGTGCCGCTGGCATCGGGGTAGAGGTCGTTGATGTCCATCATCGACGGTGCCGGGCCGACAGCAAGCGTGTCCGACGTGGTGTGGGTGGTTCCTGCGGCCGACACGAATTCGACGGTCACGTCGATCCACGGCGTTCCGGTCTCGGTGCCCTTGTAGGTGACGGTGACCGGGATCATCGCGTACTGGAAGCCCGCTGCCGGGGCGTCATTGAACTGGTTCTCGGCGGCAATGATGTCATTTGCCGCGAGGTTCGATGCGCCGAGGGTGACCTCGTACTCCGGGGATCCGCCACTGGAGAGCTCGACGACTGAACCGAGCGGGGCCGGGTTCTCCCGGGTACCGACGTCGGAGCCGGCTGCCGGCGCCTCGTCGGCAGCATCGTCGCTCGAAGCGTCGCTGGCAGCGGGTGCGCTGATGGCAGTGCCGAGGCTGTCGTCGACGGCGTTGATGAAGCTCGCAGTGTAGGCGATGGCCAGAATGATCGACAGGAGCACGGCGACCGCCGAGACAATGAGTCCGATGAGCGCACTGCGCCGCGCTTTGGCCTTGCGGGTCAGCGCGATCGCTCCGAGCACCACACCGACAATCGCGAGGAGTCCTGAGCCGTAGTTGATGAACGGAATGAACGCGCCGACGAAGGCGACAATTCCAATGATCAGTGCTGCGGTGCCCATGCCGTTAGACGGTGTGGCCGGTGCTGGAAAGGGGATTCCGCTCGCATCCGGAGCGGGAGTGGTGCTTGGAGTTGGCTGTGAAGTTGACATGATTCAACACTGACAGACACGTCCGACACTCCATGTCGGTCCGTGAGCTGTCAGTTACCCCATAAGGAGTGCCGCCCGTTTGGCCGGAGGTCGTGTTCCTGGTGCCGGTGGGCGGGCATCCGTTCTAGTCGGTGAGGTGGTCGACCTGCCAGCCAGCGGACTGCTCGAGCAGGTCCAGAATGTTCTGAGCGGATGCCCGTGCCTCGGCCTGGCTGCGCGCGTCCACTACGTCGATGGTCAGCGGCAGGCTCTCGCCGAACTTGGGAATCTCCACCTCGACCCGACCCTGTTCGGGCAGGGCGATGAACGCGTTCGCACCGGTCGGGTTCTCAACCTTGGTGCTGAGAGCGGTGGCGATCGCCCAGAGGGCGTCGGGCTTGGTGTACTGCACCTGGGCAACGATCGTGGCCGTGAAGGTCATGGGTCTCCGAACTTGAGGGATGAGGGACCCGTTCAGTAAAGCAGTACCCGTACCCTGAAACCATGCCTTCTTATCGCGTCACCATGAGTATCGACTCCCTGCACCCGGGAACCGCGCCCGCCTCGGTCGTGCCGCGCGCCGCAGCCAAGGTCGCCGAGTTCACGACCGTGGAGGCCTCCGACCTCACCATTGTCGCCGGCGCAGCTCGGGTCATCGTGCGTTTCACAGCGGATGACGCGGCGTCGGCCCTGCAGATCGGCGGCAACGTGGTGGCCGACCTGCGGAGTGTTGCCGAGCTGCGGGCGTCGCTCGTGACGGAGCGGGTCAAAGGAACCTGGGTTCCGGTGGTCTGAATCCAGGCCGTGCGACACCCCGAAAAGAACGGGGTACAAATTAGACCACGGGGTCCATCGAGCTCAGGTGGCAGGCGTCGTTCCACATCTGCAGCACGCGATTCTCGCGCTCCCATCCGAGCGTCGAGACGGTGGCCGTGCCGAGGCTGAGGCCCTTGCCGGCGACGGCGGGCAACCCCATCCAACGGGCGGTCATGATGCGCAGAAAGTGTCCGTGGGCAAAGATGGCCACGCGGCCCTCGGCGGCGAGGCATTTCTCAATGGCGAGGTCGGCGCGTGCGCCCACCTCGTCGACGGATTCGCCCCCCGGAATCGGGTTGCCCCACACCGTCCACCCGGCAATTTCCGAGCGGATGTCCACGGTGCGGCGACCCTCATACACCCCGTAATCCCACTCCAGCACGTCATCGCTCGCCACGCCCTGGCTCGCGTAGCCGGCCCGTTCCATCGTTTCCCAGGCCCGCACGAGGGGGCTCGAATAGACCCGGTCGAAGTGTTCACCGTCGAGCATCTCGCCGAGGGCATCCGCTTGTTGGCGACCGAAATCGGTCAGTGGAACGTCGGTACGGCCGGTGTGCTGGCCGGAGATGCTCCACTCCGTCTGGCCGTGGCGAATGAGAACGATGTCGTTCTGGGTCATGCAGCTCCCTCAATTTGCCGAAGGCGCGCTTCGACCGGTCAAGTCTACGTTTCGCCCGCGCGCTGTGTGCCCCGCCGGGGGAGTAGACGACCCGCCGGCTACCTTTACAGGGTCAGTGCAGACGCCCTGAGCCACAATGTTGTAGCAACTCAGGGGGACCCTCGTGTCAACTGTCACCGCCAAACGCGCCACCGGACCGGTCGCCGCGTTCATGCGCCCGATCAACTCGCTCGTGGAACGCTTCATCCCGAGTGCTTTGGTATTCGTGATCGCACTGACCGTGATCGTGGCCGTTCTCGCCCTCATCCTCACCGATTCCACCCCCATTGACGTCGTACGCAGCTGGGGTGACGGACTGGCCGGGCTGCTCGCCTTCATGACGCAGATGGCGCTCGTGCTGCTGCTCGGGCACATTCTGGCCAACACGACCCCGGTGCACCGGCTACTCGTGCGGCTCGGCGGCCTGCCGCGCACGGCAATACAGGCCTATGTCTTCGTGTTCACGGTCGCCGCAGTGGCCTGTCTCATCACCTGGGGCCTTGGCCTCGTGGTGGGCGGTTTACTCGCCAAGGAGGTGGCGTTCCAGCTTCGGGCCAAGGGCGTTCCGGTGCACTTCCCGTTGCTGGTTGCTGCCGGATACTCCGGCTTCGTGATCTGGCATATGGGTTACTCGGGATCGGGACCGCTGACCGCGGCCACAGGGGGATCCTTTCTGGCCGAGCAGATCGGCCGCACCGTCTCTCTGGCCGATACGACATTCTCCGTCTGGAACATCACGGCGGCCATCGCCACCATCGTGGTCGTGGCGCTCGCCCTGGCGCTGGTGGCCCCGCGCCGGAACGCCCCGGTATTCGTGCTCGAGGTTGACGCCCGCGAGAAGACTGTCGCCCAGGAACCCGTTGTAACGCCGGCTGACCGGCTGGACGCCAGTCGCATCCTGACCCTGATCGTGGGCCTCGCTCTCGTGGCCTACCTCGTGATTCACTTCGTCGAGGGGGGAACCCTCACCCTCGACATCGTCAACTGGTCGTTCCTCGCGCTCGTCTTTCTGCTCGTGCGCAACCCGTTCGAACTCATTCGGCTGACCAAAGATGCCGCGTCGAACGTCGGCGATATTCTGCTGCAGTTCCCGCTCTACGCTGGCATTCTCGGCATGATGGTCGGTTCTGGCCTGATCGGCGTGTTCTCCGACTTCTTCGTCAACGTGTCGACCCCGGCCACCTTCGGCGTGATGGCCTTGCTCGCGGCCGGACTGGTGAACTTCTTCGTACCCTCCGGCGGCGGCCAGTTCGCCGTGCAGGGCCCGATCATGCTCGATGCGGCTGAGCGCCTCGGCGTCGACCCCTCGGTCGCCATCATGGCCGTCTCCTACGGTGACCAGTGGACCAACATGATCCAGCCGTTCTGGGCCCTGCCATTGTTGGCCATCGCCGGGTTGAAGATGCGTGACATCCTCGGCTACACGACGATCACCTTTCTTGCGGCCGGCCTCGTCTTCATCGCGACGCTGTTCATTGTCGGCGCCGGCTAGCCCCTGATCGGTGAGTCGGCAGGCTGGATGCCACCTGCGCATGTGTCAACTGACCCCGGATGTTCAATTTCGACCGCGGTGAGAGTCGTAGGCTGGAGACATAGCCATCAAGTCTGAGACGGGTGCCATGAGGGTCATTAGTTACAACCTCCGCAAGAATCGTGCCAGCGGCGAACTCGTCGCCTTGGCCGAGCGTTACAGTCCCAACATTCTCTGCCTGCAGGAATGCAACACCATCGACCTACCGGCCGAGGTCGGCAACCTGCACTTGGCCGATTCCACCCGGCGTAACCGGCTCGGCCTCGCTATCTACTACAACAGGGACCGTTACACGGCGATCAAGACCCAGACCTTCGCGCTCAAGAAGTCCCTGCACGATCGTCTTGCCGCCCCCGCCCACGAGCGACTGATCGCCACCCGACTCATCGACAATGTGGCGCAGCGGGAGATTGTCGTCGCATCCTTTCACGCCGCGCCGTTGACCGCACTCAATTCCCTGCGCCGCAACCAGATCCGCACCGCCCACGAAGAGTTGGGCCTGCTCGGACCAGGCCTACCCACCCTCATGGTCGGCGACTACAACTACCCGATTTTTCAGGGCAAGCTCGGCAACAAGGTGAACCAGTCCGGCTACGATCTCACGCTCAGCGACACGCGCACCTACACCCGCTACAAGTTCTTTCGCGGGCACTTCGACCTTGCGACCTCGATGGGGCTGGCCATCACCAACGTCGAAACGTTGCCGCAGGGTACGTCCGACCATATGCCCATTCTCGTGACGGCCACCTACCCCGACGAGCAAATGATGCAAACGGATGTCGAGCACCACATCGTTAGTCCCGCAGAAACGGCCTCGGTATCCGCCGAGGGCGTCGACTTCAGCATCTGACAGGCGCTGGCGCGCCCAGGCGAATCCTTCAGGTTCTGGTGCCGAAACTAAGAACGGTCATCGCCACCACCCAAATGAACGTAACGTTGACAGGCGGTATGCACGTTCGGCTTTTCCGGGTGACGCGAGCCGCGAAACGAAAGGTTTTGCCTCTTGGACGACGAATGTATCCACGGACTCGAGGGCCAATTGTGTGCCCTGTGTTATCCCAAAGTTGTCACTGAGCCTGTGGCGCCGGTAAAGAAGACCCGCGCCCCGAAGCTGTCCTCCCTGCGCGACCCGTTGCCGACGGCTGCCACTCCGCCCGCCCGCACGGCTCGCCCGGTTCGCGCCGCTGGCGCCCCCCGCCCGGTACGGGCCGAGAAAGCCTCGACCGACAACGTCGACGAGCAGCGGGTATATCACCTCACCCACATCAGCAACCTCGCGTCGATTCTGCGGGACGGTCACCTGTCTGCCAACGCGGCACTCACCGCCCCTCCTGCGGTCGACATCTCGACGGCGGCGACGCGTGAAACCCGTCGGGACGCCCGTGTTACCGAAGCTGACCGCAGCGTGGCCGAGTACGTGCCGTTTTTTCTGTCGCCCAATGCGACCGTATGGGAGAACATTCGCGCTGAGCAGGCAGACCCGCGCCTCGCTCTCGACGCCCACGGCTCGGAAGCCTTCGACTTCGTCATGCTCGTGAGTACGGTCAAGACGATTAACGACGGGCTCGCGGCCCTCGCCGCGGCGCCCGCTGACGCCGACGATGACGAGACCCCCATCCTTCCCAGCCTGGTCGCCGTCACCAACGGTGACGCTGCCGGAACGCTTACCCGGTTCGGTGCCACACCGGCCACCGCCGAGCGCATGCTGCAGACCCTGCGCGCCGAGACCGACGGCACCATGCTTCTCGAAGCCGAGCTGCTCGTGCCCGACGCGGTGCCGATGGAACTGATCACGCTCATCGGCGTGTGCAACGACAATGTGCGCCAGACCGTGCGCGGCATCCTGAAAGCCAGCGCGTTCAAGCCCAAGGTAGCGGTCTACCCGCCGTGGTTCCACACCTCCGCTGACCCCCAGTAAAAGAACGCACCTCTGCCTCTGCACGGGGCCCGGGCCCCGTCCGTGGGCCCAGTTTATAGACTGGGCCCACGGTCATAGGGTGGGCCCAGAGGGCGGTGGCGCGGCTAGACGACCCCGAGCGGGAGCTGCTCGCCGACGGGCAACTCCACCCGGATGCGGTCGCCCGGATTCACGACTCCGCCGGTCACCACGACGCCCATGATGCCGCCGCGGCGCTGCACGGTACCGGTGGCATCCGTTTTGATGAGCTGCTTCATCAGGCCTTTTCGGTAACCGTTGATGAGTGAGCATGGGCTGCGCATGCCGGTTATCGCGACCACAGCCTCAGCGCCGACGTGCAGCCGGGTCCCCAGCGGCAACGTCATCAGGTCGATTCCGCGCGTCGTCAGGTTCTCGCCCAGTTCTCCCGGTGCCACGAGGTAGCCGGAGGGCACGAGGGCATCGAACAGCTCGGCGGCCAAGAAATGCACCTGGCACAGGTTCGGTGCCAAAGGATTGCGCTTCTTCTCGTAGAGATGCTGCACCGTCGCGCCGGCGTGGCAGTCGCCCTCCACGCCGATTCCGGCCAGCAAGCGGATGCTGCTCACCACCGGCTTGCTGAAGCGATGCACGTCGTCGCGGCTGACGGAAATCACCGTACCGGCAGGTCTTTCGAGTGTCATGAGAATGAGTCTGCCATAGCGTACGCACGTTCGAACGGATGCCTCCGACACCCGATATTGCTGGCGTCACCGTGTTTGCGTCCAGCCGTTGACGCGGCGGCATGCGAGGCCTACATTTCATCAGTGGAAAGGTTGCCGATGACCAGTATTGCCCCTGACAGTCACGCCCAGAGCGATGAAACCCGGGCGGCGCTCGTTCCCACGCCGGCCGACGAACCCGCACCGCACATCGCCCGGCCCTATCGAGCCCTGGAACGGGAGCTGGAACGGGCCGTGCGTGACCGGATGGAGGTCAACCTGCGAGTCACCGCGGCGGTCAACGCGATGCGGGACGGCGGCTCTTCCTGGGCCGTCATCGCGCGCATCCTGGGTACCGCTCCGCAGACCGCGCACAAGAAATACAGCAAGCCGCACCCGCCGAAGGAGGCCTGAGCGACAGCGGTAGACCCCGGGGCGGCCCGGCTGCCGGGGGCCGCACGTCGGGTCTGCGGCCCCCGGGCGGGGTGATGGCATTGTGGCCCAGATCGGTCTGCGGTGATATGGTCTCGAGGCAAATTCTCCTCAATGAAGGGATCCCATGCACGCCTCCGAAACACTCAGTAACAACCTGCAGTCCGTTCTGGTCGACCTGATCGAGCTGCACGTGCAGGGCAAACAGGCGCACTGGAGCGTCGTCGGCAAGAACTTTCGTGACCTGCACCTGCAACTCGACGAGATCATTCTCGATGCCCGCGAATTCTCCGACGAAGTAGCCGAGCGGATGCGCGCCCTCGATGCCATGCCAGACGGCCGCAGTGAGACGGTCACCAAGACCACCCACCTGCCGAAGTTTCCCGACGGCGAGGTGGACACCGCCGAGACGGTGACCCTCATCACCGAACGGCTCGACGCGACCGTCGACAATATGCGCGCCGTGCACGATGAGGTCGACGAGGAAGATCCAACGACCGCCGACATCCTGCACGCCTTCATCGAAAAGCTCGAGCAGTATTCCTGGATGGTCAGCGCGGAGAACCGCACACCGCGCAAGCGCTCAGCGGCCACGTCCAAGTCCTGACGCACGCTGTACACGACGGGGCGTCATGAGGGTCGAATCGAACGTGCAACCAACCGGGCTTCGCAGCGACCTCGCCGATGCTGCCGCCGCGGTCAACGGTGACGCGCGACGGGCGCTGGTGCTCGTGAGTGGACTCGCCTCCGTTCCCTTTGCCGGGGAGGGACGCACGGCGCAACTCTTCGATACCCTGTCGACGCTTGCGGCGGCCGACCTCACCGCGGCCAGGGTGGCCGAGGCGCACCTGGACGCCCTCGCTATACTGCACCAGGCTGGCCGTCCGGCCCGGCCGGAGCAGAGCTGGGGTGTGTTCGCGTCCGAAGGCCCCGGAGCAGCGCTCACGGCCACCCGAACCGGTGACCGGTGGCGGCTCGACGGCACCAAACCGTGGTGTTCGCTCGCCGGACTGCTCAGCCACGCGCTCGTGACGGCGCACGTGGTGGGTCTGGCGGGTGACCGGGGCCGTCGTCTCTTCATAGTTGACCTGCGCCAACCCGGGGTGACCGTGCACGACGACGTCTGGGTGGCCCGCGGGCTCTCCCAGGTTTCGAGCGGCCCGGTCGACTTTTTCGCCGTCACCGCCGATGCGGTCGGTGACGAGGGATGGTATCTGCGTCGGCCAGGATTCGCCTGGGGCGGCGTCGGCGTGGCCGCTGTCTGGTGGGGTGGCGCTGTGGGCGTGGCCCGCACCCTGTATGCCGCCGCCCAGGGCCGTGTTCCCGACCAGATCGGCCTCGCCCACCTCGGCGCGGTCGACCTCGCCGTGAGCGGGTCGCGGTACGCGCTCGCCGCTGCAGCGGCTGCCATAGACGCCGGCGAGGCCGACGGTACCGCTGGTTCCCTGCTCGCCGCCCGCGTGCGTGGAGTCGTCGCCCGAACCGTTGACGAGGTCATATTCCATGTTGGGCATGCGCTCGGGCCGGCCCCACTCGCCCTCGACGCCCGACACGCCCAGCGGGTAGCCGACCTGCAACTGTATGTGCGCCAACACCATGCCGAGCGCGACGATGCTGCGCTCGGCCAGATGCTCGTGACGAGGGGGAATGCACCATGGTGACATTCAGTCATTCCGACAACGGAACGCCCGAGAAGGTCTGGGAGGCCGCCCGCTGGCCGGATCGCTTCAGCTCGCTCCGCCTGGACGCGCTGAAGCGTCTGGTCGTGGTGTCGGCGCACCCCGACGACGAGAGCCTCGGCGTCGGCGGTCTGATCGCCCACGTGGCCGGGCTCGGCCTGCCGATCGTCGTCATCGTGCTGAGCAACGGCGAAGCATCGCACCCGCAGTCCACCACCCACGACCCGGCCAGGCTCGCGCAGATTCGCCGCCTCGAAGTGACGGATGCCCTCGCTCACCTCGCCCCCAACGCGGAGATTCACCTGCTGGAACTTCCCGACGGCAAGCTGGCGGAGCACCTAGACCTGGCTGCGGGAGCGATAGCGGAAGCGATCGGCGACACGGGCGATTCGACCTGGGTTGTGGCACCGTGGCGAGCCGATCGACACCCAGATCATGCCGCGGCCAGTGCGGCCGCTGAGCGGGCGGCGCGAGAACGCCGTGCGCGGCTGTTCGAGTATCCGATCTGGGCCTGGCACTGGTCGACCCCGGAGGACGTGGTCTGGTCCGGCGAATCCGTGCGGTTGTTCGACCTGATTCCGGCCGAACGCAAGGCCAAAGCTCGAGCTCTCGCCTTGCACCATAGCCAGGTGGGCCCGCTGTCGGATTCCCCCGGCGATGAAGCGATCGTGCCGGCCAATTTTCGGGCGCACTTCGCCCGGGACTACGAGACGCTGCTCGACATGACACTGCGCGTGGCGGTGAGGCCCGTTTCCCCCGCACCGCGCGATAGGCGCCCCGGGACGAGCGACACTCGCGGGCAGGCCGACCCGAACCATACCCTGACCGCCGGGTACTTCGATGCGGTCTACGCCTCGGGGCCCGACCCGTGGGGGTTTGAATCCCGCTGGTACGAGAAACGCAAACGCTCCGCATTGATCGCAGCCCTGCCCCGGCCGCGGTTTTCGGCCGCACTCGAACTGGGTTGCTCGACCGGGGTATTGACGGCAGAACTGGCCGACCGCTGTGACACCCTGCTGTGTATCGACCTGGTCGAGCAGCCGCTCATTCTGGCCCGCGAGCGCTTGGCCGGTCGACCGGGGATCACCTTCGAACGGCGCACCGTGCCGGGGGAATGGCCGAACGGATCCTTCGACCTGATCGTGCTGTCTGAAGTGGGGTATTACTGCTCGGTGGCCGATCTGCGCCGCATGCTCGAACGGTGTCGAGCCAGTCTCGCCCCGGGCGGAGCACTCGTGGCCTGTCACTGGCGGCATCCGGTCGCCGACTATCCCATTACCGGTGATGCCGTGCACGCCCAGCTCACCCACGTGGTGGGGCTGCAGCGAACAGTGCACCACCTGGAACGGGACTTCGTGCTCGAGGTCTATGAGCCGCGGCCGGCCCAGTCCGTGGCGCAGCGCGAAGGGCTGATTCCGTGACCGGCGTCGCGCCCATTCATTCCGTGCCAGCTCGCACCGTGCCGATCGAAAACGTGGCCATCGTCGTTCCCGTGCGCGATGAGGAGGTGCTGCTGCCCCGCTGTCTGAGCGCCCTCACCGCGGCGATTGCGGCGTTGAGCGCCGTGCCCGAACCGGACCGCCCGCGAGTGACCGTACTCCTGGTGCTCGATCGCTGCACCGACCTGTCAGCGCGGGTGGCCGCACACTGGTGCGACTTCCGTCGCCACGAGATCGATGCTGGTGCGGTGGGTGAGGCCCGGCGCGACGGCGTCCGACACGCGCTGGGACCGTTGCTGCCAGCGCGACTGGTTGACGCGGCATCCGCTGCACGCACCTGGATCGCGACGACCGATGCGGACTCGGCCGTGCCGCCGAACTGGCTCGTGACCCAGCTGGCGCTGGCCCGCAACGGCGCCGAGCTCGTGCTGGGAACCGTGCAGCCCGACGACGACCTCGCCGCCCACGAACTGCTGCGCTGGGAGGCCCTGCACACGATCGGTGAGGGGCATCCGCACGTTCACGGCGCGAATCTGGGGGTGCGGGCCGACCGTTACCTTGCTGCCGGCGAGTTCGCGCCGGTAGACCGCGATGAAGACGTTCTCCTGGTAGCCGCGCTGCGCCACCTCGGTGTCGCCGAGGCGCGCACCGCGCTGATTCCAGTGCTGACCTCGGGCCGACGGGTGGGGCGTACCCCAGCCGGATTCGCCGGCTACCTGCGCGACCACGTCGACAATGAGCAGAAAAATGGGATCATGAACAGATGACTTATCTCCCAAACGAATCCCGCTACGAGTCGATGCCGTACCGTCGCGCCGGGCGCAGCGGCCTCAAACTTCCCGCCATCTCGCTTGGTCTCTGGCAGAACTTCGGCGATGACAAGCCGCTTTCAACGCAGCGAGCCATTCTGCGCCGGGCCTTCGACCTCGGCATCACGCACTTCGACCTAGCCAACAATTACGGTCCGCCGTACGGTTCGGCCGAGACGAACTTTGGCCAGCTCTACCGCGAAGATTTTCGGGCACACCGCGACGAACTCCTGCTCTCGACCAAGGCCGGCTACGACATGTGGCCGGGCCCGTACGGTAACTTCGGCTCCCGCAAGTACCTGCTGTCGAGCCTCGACCAGTCGCTCGCTCGTATGGGAGTGGACTACGTCGACATCTTCTACTCGCACCGCGCCGACCCCGACACTCCGCTCGAAGAAACCATGGGGGCCCTGCACACGGCCGTCACGAGCGGTCGGGCCCTCTACGCCGGCATCTCCTCATACTCGCCCGAACGCACCCGTGAAGCTGCGGCGATTCTGGCCGACCTCGGCACCCCGCTGCTGATTCACCAGCCCTCATACTCGATGTTCAACCGCTGGGTCGAAGACGATCTGCTCGACACCCTCGAGGACATCGGCGCAGGCTGCATCGCGTTCTCACCACTGGCCCAGGGGCTGCTGACCGACCGTTACCTCGGTGGTATCCCGGCAGATTCCCGGGTCGCGCGCGACGGGTCGGCGAACAAATCCATGGTGAGCGCGGAGGCGCTCACCCACATTCGGGCGTTGACCGAGATCGCCTCCGAACGCGGTCAGTCCCTCGCCCAGCTGGCACTGGCCTGGATTCTGCGTAATTCCGAGGTGACCAGCGCCCTGATCGGGGCATCGTCGGTGCCTCAGCTCGAAACAAATGTGGGAGCGCTCCAGAACCTCGAGTTCACCGCCGAGGAGCTGACCGCGATCGACGAGCACGCCGTCGACAACGGCATCAACCTGTGGGCGGCCTCGAGCGCGGTCTGATCACGGCTCGAGCAGGCCGCGAATGTCGTCGGCGGTGAGCGCGGTGCTGAACATGGCGTCATCGTCGAGCACCGCGGAGAACAGTTGCGACTTCTGTTTCTGCAGCGCCACCACCTTTTCCTCGATGGTGCCCGTGGCGACGAGCCGGTAGACCATCACGTTGCGGGTCTGCCCGATGCGGTGGGTCCGGTCGATGGCCTGCGCCTCGGTCTGCGGGTTCCACCACGGATCCAACAGAAAGACGTAGTCGGCTTCGGTCAGGTTGAGGCCAAAACCGCCGGCCTTGAGACTGATCAGAAAGACCGGGGCCGCCCCGCTCCTGAACCGGTCGATTACCTCGCTGCGCCGCAACGTCGACCCGTCGAGGTAGCAATATGGAATGCCCTGAGCATCGAGCCGGGCGGCGGCAAGCTTCAGAAACGAGGTGAACTGGCTGAAAATAAGCGCCTTGTGCCCTTCGGCCACCACATCGTCGAGCTGCTCGAACAGGGCGTCGAGCTTGCTCGAGCGCACGCCGGCATACTTCGGGTCGACCAGGGACGCGTCGAGGCTCAGCAACCGCAGCAGCGTGAGCGAGCGAAAGACGATGAACCGGTTCTTGTCGAGCTCCTCGATCAGCCCGTACAGTTTCTGCCGTTCACGCTGCAGGAACGTGTCGTAGAGCTTTTGGTGTGCCGGGTTCAGCGCGATCTGCAGCTCTTGCTCCTGCTTGGGCGGCAGGTCGCCCGCGACGACCTCCTTGGTGCGGCGCAAAATCAGCGGGCGGATGCGCCGGCGCAGCTTCGCCAGCCGCTCCGGGCTCGTTCCCAGCGTCACCGGTCGCACGTAGTCCTCGGTGAACCTCTGCGCCGACGCGAACAGACCCGGTGCGACGATGCTGAACAGCGACCACAGGTCCATCAGGTTGTTCTCGAGCGGAGTGCCCGTGATGGCCAGTTTGAACGGTGTGTCGAGCTCTTTGGCACAGGCATAGGCCCGGCTCGTGCGGTTCTTCACGAACTGCGCCTCGTCGAGAATGAGGCCAGCCCAGGTCACCGCCTGGTAGGCGTCGAAGTCGAGACGGAACAACGCGTAGGACGTGACGAGCACGTCAACGTCGGTGGCGGCATCCGCTATGAGGGTGCGGCTTTTTGCCTCGGTCGCCGTGATCGTGCGCACCCGCAGTCCGGGCGCGAATCGGGTCGCCTCGTTCAACCAGTTAGCCACAACGGATGTCGGCGCCACGACCAGGAACGGCCCCGGATGCGAGGTTTGCGCGTGCACCAGCAGCGCCAGGGTCTGCACTGTCTTGCCGAGCCCCATGTCGTCAGCGAGCACCCCGCCGAGCTGGTGCTGCCAGAGAAAGGCGAGCCAGGCGAACCCTTCCTGCTGGTACGGGCGGAGGGTTGCGTGCACCCCGGCGGGTAGCGGGATCGGCTCGATTCCGGCGAGATCCTTCAACCCGGCGGCGGCCGCCCGCCACGATACGGCCGGCACGGTTTCGTCGGCGAGGTCCTCGAAATCGCTCCACAGACTGGCCTGGTAGCGGCTAATGCGCAGGCCGGTCTCCCATTCCTGCAGCGCTCGCGCCTCGTTGATGAGGTCGTGAAGCTGCTCGAACTCGGGGCTCTGCAGCGACAGATAGCTGTTGTCGACCAGCTTCAGCCGGGTCTGGCCCTTCGCAAGGGCCTTGAACAGCGGGCCGAACGGCACCGTGATCGCGCCGACGGTCACGATCACGCCGAGGTCGAACCAGTCACGCTGGTCGGTCTCCACGGTCGTGATCACGAGGTGGGGAATTTCGGTGCGCTCGAAGTCGTCGGGCAGTACCTCGGGAAACCGCACCGATGCATCCGCGCTGGTGACCGAGACGCGACGCTGCAGGGCCGGATAGACCGTGCCGAGAAACTCGGCCGTGTCGGCGGCGGGAACCATCGCTGAGTCGAGTTGGCCCATCAGATGGCGTTGCTCGTTGCTCAGCGGACCGGTCGTCGGTGCGAGGGTGAACACGGTCGGGGTGCCGAAGCGCACGCTGTACACGCCGTGGCCCGCGATGATTCCGGCGGCTTCGAGCGGATGCGGGGCACCGTCGATGTGCAGGCGGGCCTGCAGCAGCAGCGGGCCCGCCTGCGTTTGGGAGGCATCGAGGCTCACCTCGGCGAGCGAACCGACCCGCACGGTGACGTCCTTCTTGTTGCCGACGAAGCCGATACCGAGCTGCTCGGCTTCCCGCAGCAGCGGCCAGAGCAGCGGGCTGGTGAAGTTGTCGAGGTAGATCCAGTCGGTTTCCTGGCTCGTGTAAACCTCGCGCACGGCCTTGTAGAGAGCAGCGAACTGTGAGATCCAGCGATGGTGTTCGGGGTCGAGGTTGAACCGGTTCAGCTGAAAGGTGAGGTGGCTCCAGGTGACGTTGCTGCGCACCCAGTTGCCGTTTGCGTTCTGGATGACCGGCCGCACGCCGAGCCGGTACTCGCCGTGCCCGGCCACGAGCGCCTTCACCGGCTTAGCGGTCGGCCCCCGCCACCGGTCGTTCGTGCGCGGAGTCTGCTCGCGCAGCTCGAATTGCAGCCCCATCGGCACCTTCGGCCCGGTGGGCAGGGCGCGCGGTTGCCCGAAATTGCCGATCCGCGGGCCAGCGGATGCCCCGGGCGGTGTTTCCGGCGCCAGCACCAGCCGCTTCCAGGCGGCTGTGCCCGGGGAATCCGACACGATCGTTAGCTGTCTGCGGCGGGGTGACCGGCAGGGTTCAGGCCGGCAGCATCGAGCACCCAGGCGTAGTTGAAGGCGCGTTCGTGCCAGGCGCTGTATCGACCGGAGACGCCGCCGTGGCCGGCCGACATCTCGGTCTTGAGCAGGGCATCCGCTTTCACTTCGCGCAGCTTGGCCACCCATTTGGCCGGCTCGACATAGAGCACGCGGGTATCATTCAAGCTGGTCACAGCCAGAATCGACGGATAGTCGACGGCACGTACGTTCTCGACGGGGGAGTACGACTTCATATAGGCGTACACGTCGGCGTCGTGCAGGGGGTCGCCCCATTCGTCCCACTCGATCACGGTCAGCGGCAGTGAGGGGTCGAGGATCGAGGTGAGCGCGTCAACGAACGGAACCTCGGCGAGGATACCGGAGAACAGCTCGGGCGCGAGGTTAGCGACGGCGCCCATGAGCAGGCCGCCGGCGCTGCCGCCCTCGGCGACCAGCCGGTCTGGGGTCGTGAAGCCCGCGTCGATGAGGTGGCGGGCGCAACTTACGAAGTCGGTGAAGGTGTTGCGTTTGGTCGTCGTCTTGCCGTTCTCGTACCAGGTGCGGCCGAGTTCGCCGCCACCGCGCACGTGCGCGATGGCGAAGATCATGCCGCGGTCGAGCAGGCTGAGCCTGGCAATCCCAAATCCGGGGTCGATGCTGTGCTCGTACGATCCGTAGCCGTAGAGCAGGGTCGGTGCCCAAGTGCCGGGTGTGACGAGGTCGCGGCGGTAGACCAGCGAGATCGGCACGCGGGTACCGTCTTCGGCGGTGGCCCATTCGCGACGCTGTTCGTAGAGCGTGGGGTCGTAGCCGCCGAGCACGGGCTGCTGCTTGAGCAGGCGGCGCTCGCCGGTTTGCACGACGAGGTCGTAGACGGTCGACGGGGTGACGAAGCTCGTGAAGCCGAAGCGCAGGGTTGGTTGCGTCCACTCCGGATTGCCGGCCGATCCGACGGCGAACAACGGCTCGTCGAAGTCGAGCTCGGTCAGGCCGCTCGCGTCGTGTCGGTCGATTGCCAGGCGGGTCAGGCCGTCACGCCGGTACTCCACGACGAGAAAGTCGGCGAAAGCGTCGACGCTCTCGAGGCGGATCTGCGGATCGTGCGGCATCAGCATCCGCTTCTCACCCTGCGGGTTTTCTGCACTGACGCTGACCAGCTCGAAATTGACCGCGGTGCCGGCGTTGTGCACGATCAGCAGGCGGTCTTCACCGTCGATGACGGCGTGCTCGACGTCGTATTCCACGTTGTCCTGGCGTGGCCAGACCACGGTGAAGTCACCGGTGGGGTCACTCGCGTCGAGCACCCAGGATTCGGTGGTCACGCTCGAGCCCGCTTCGATCATGAGGAATCTGCGGCTGCGCGTAATGCCGACGCCAACCCAGAACCGCTCATCGGGCTCGTGGAAAATGCTGGTGTCGGTCTCTCTGGCCGAACCGATCTCGTGCCGCCACACGGTGTCTGGACGCCAGGCGTCATCGACGGTGGTGTAGAAGAGGTAGCGTCCGCTCGGGTCGAACAGGGCGCCGGCGCTCGTGTTCGGGATGGTGTCTGGCAGGTTCTCGCCGGTCGCGATGGTGCGCACGCGGATCGTGTAACGTTCGTCGCCCTCGACATCGACGGCGTAGAGCAGGCGGGTGCCGTCTTCGCTCAGGTCGAAGCTGCCGAGTGAAAAGAATTCGTGGCCCTCGGCTTCAGCGTTGTCGTCGAGCAGAATCTGCTCGCCGGGCACGCTCTGATTGCTGCCGAGCAGGGGGGCGGCCCAGTCGTCGGGACCGGCGATGGGTGCCCGACAGTGGATGCCGTATTCCTGGCCCGCGACGGTGCGGGTGTAGTACCAGAACGCACCGCGACGCACCGGAACACTCAGGTCGGTTTCCTGGGTGCGATTTTTGATCTCGGTGAAGATCTGCTGCCGCAAGTTCTCCTGGTTGGCGGTGCGGGCCTGGGTATAGCTGTTCTCTGCCTCGAGGTGGGCGATGACCTCTGGGTTGTCCTTGTCGCGCAACCACTCATAGTCATCGATGTAGACGTCATTGTGGAACTCACGATGCTGCGGTTTCTTCGCTGCGCGAGGGGCAGCGTCGGGAGGGGTGATCGGGCCAGAGGTCATCCCCCCAGCGTAGTTTGTGCGCCGCTTAGACCGCTGCGCAGATGCGGGCGACCGCGAGTTGGCCGACACCGGTCAGGGTCAGGGCGTCAAGGGCATCGGGCCGAACCGCATCGAGCACCGCCAGAGACTGGGCGCCGAGCGAGAACAGGCCTTGGGCGATGACCACGACGACAATCTCTCCGGCTTCGGAGGTGATCGACCAGCTGTCGGTTACTCGGTGGCATTCGATTGTGCCGCTGCACCGACCGCGACGAGTCATCAGGTTCAGGGCGAGCGTCGGCCGGGTGACGTTCGCCGAGGCGACCTCGTTCTCGCCGGCAAAGCTGTGGGATTCGAATTGGCCGAGGCGCACGAGTGGGCCCTGATCGATTAGATCGAGCCCGTGTTGCGACAGCGCCAGCAGGCACCGGTCCACACCGGCAAAGGTCGAGAACGGCGCTGTGGAATCAATGGTCGCGATGCTGAGCCGCCAGTCGAAATCGCCGGCCGCCGGCGACACCAGAATCTCGCTGGTCACCCCCGCGCCGTTACGCCACGGCACGTCGACCCGATCGGCGGCCCGCAGAATGTCAACGCTCAACGCGCCCACCCTCTCGCCAGACGGCACCGGTCAGCGGAACCCCGGGGCGGTAGGCCAGGTGCGAAATCGACGGGGCGTTCAATACCTGCAGATCGGCGCGGCCACCGACCTGCAGGGAGCCGACGGCATCCGCACCCTGATCGCGGCCGAGCGACCGGGCCGCACCGCGCGTCGCCGCCCAGACGGCTTCGCCGACGGTCAGGCCCATTTGCAATACGGCGGTCGCCACGCAGAACGGCATTGACGTGGTGTACGAGGTTCCGGGATTGCAGTTGGTCGCCAGGGCGATGGTGACTCCGGCGTCGAGCAACTGCCGAGCCGGCGCAAACGGCTGCCGGGTCGACAGGTCGCAGGCCGGCAGCAGTGTCGCCACCGTCGTTCCGGCGGCCAGCGCGTCGATGTCGGCCGGCTCCAGGTAGTTGCAGTGGTCGACACTCGCCGCGCCGAGCTCGGCCGCGAGTTGCACGCCGCCGCTGAAGCCGAGCTGATTGCCGTGCACGCGCACTCCCAGGCCCGCGGCGCGGCCGGCCAGCAGCACTTCGCGGGTTTCCTCCACGTCGAAGGCGCCCCGTTCGCAGAACGCGTCGATGTACTGCACGTAGGGCCGCACGGCGGTGAGCATCGGCCCGGTCACGAGGTCGAGGTAGTCGCGACGGTCCATCCCGGCCGGCACGATGTGGGCGCCGAGAAAGGTCACCACGTCGGCCACCCGGGCCCCAGCGCGCGCCGAACGTGTTTCGCTGTCGACATCGAGCCCGTACCCGGTCTTCGTCTCGAGAAAGGTGGTGCCCTGCACTTCGGCCTCGTGGCGCAGACGCCGGGCCGTAGCCACGAGCTGTTCCTCGGTCGCGGCCCGCGTGGCGTCGACGGTCGTGTTGATGCCGCCCGCGGCATAAGCCTGGCCAGTCATTCGGGCTTCGAACTCCGCCGAACGATCTCCGCCGAACACGAGATGGGTGTGCGTGTCGACCCAGCCGGGCAGAACCGCGCGCCCGCCGACATCCGTTCGACGATCGGCTGCGGGAGCCTTCGCAGCGGGGCCGATCCAGAGGATGCGCCCCGCGCCGATCACGAGGGCGGCGTCGCGGCGCCGTTCGCCCGATTCATCGTGGGTGGTCAGCTCACCGATGCCGGTCACCAGCTCGGTACCGGTCATTCCGGTCGTAGTCATCTGCCGAGCCTAGCGAGCGCCTCGATCATCAGCGCTGCCGGCCGCTCACCACCGACCAGCTCACCACCGACCAGCTCACCGCCTACCAGCTCACCACACTCGGCGACCAGCCGCCCGCCCACGAAAACGCGGAGTACATCGGAGGCCGTGGCGGTCAGCGGCAGCTGCCCGGCCAGCGAGCCGACGGTGCGCACGCCGGTTGTGCTGATCTCAACCAGGTCGCATGGGTCGCCCGGTTGCAGTCGGTGGCGGCCGAGCCCGAGGGAGGCATAGCCGGCTGTCGACGCGGCGGCCAGGAGTGCGGACGGGGCGAAGCGTCCGCGTTTTTGTGAAGCGAGTCGTTCCCCCATTTCGAGTCCGCGCATCTCCAGGAACGGGTCGATGACCGCGTTCTGATCGGAGCCCAGCGCAATCGGCGACCCCGCCGCCGCGAGGGCGAGCGCCGGGCCGATTCCGTCACCCAGGTCGGCCTCGGTGGTCGGACACATCACGACGGTCACCGCAGCGCTACCAAGCTGGGCCCGATCGGCGTCGCTGAGATGCGTCGCGTGCACGACGCTCAGTCGCGGCGTGAGCGCCCCGAGCGAATCGAGCAGTCCGGTCGGGGTGAGGCCGTAGGCCGCGAGGCAATCGGTGTTCTCCTGTGGTTGCTCGGAGAGGTGAACATGCAGGGGAACCTCCGGTGGCAGCCCGCCCTGCACCTCCCGCATAGCGTCGGGGGTGAGCGCGCGCACCGAGTGCAGTGCCGCGCCGAGGGTCACCAGATCGTCGCCGTCGAGCCGCGCCCGCAACGACTCCCACCTGGCCAGCCACGCAGCGGCGCTCCCGTCGCCGAACGCGCGCTGCTCCGCAGCCAGCTCCCGCCCGATGCCACCCTGCAAATAGATCGTGTCGAGCAGCACCAAACGAATGCCGACGGCGCGCGCCGCCGCCGCAAGCGCCAGCTCCATGGCGTGTGCTGGTTCGTAGGGTGCGCCGTCCTGACGATGATGCAGGTAGTGGAATTCGCCCACGGCGGTATACCCGCTCACGAGCATCTCAGCGAACACCGCCGTCGCCAGCGCCTGATACGTGCCGGGGTCGAGCTGGGCGGCGACCCGGTACATCCGCTCGCGCCACAGCCAGAAATCACCGCCCTCCGCGTGGGTCTGGCCGCGCAAGGCCCGGTGAAAAGCGTGCGAGTGGGCATTGCCGAACCCCGGCACAACCGTTCCCAAACGGATGTCCGCGGCCTCCGCCGCTTGCGGCTGAACGTGCGTGATGCGGCCGGCCGGGTCGACCTCGAGCCGCACCCCCGCGACGGCGATCCCGTCGATCAGCAGGGATTCGCACCAGAACGCGGTTGACACCTCAGCTGTCCCGCATCTCAGTTTTTCCACGTCTCAGTTTTCCCACATCTCAGTCCTCCCACATTGGCACGCGCAGGCCACGCTCGCGGGCCACCTCGTCGGCCCGTTCGTAGCCGGCGTCGACGTGACGCATGACCCCGGTGCCGGGGTCGTTGGTCAGCACACGCTCGATCTTCTCGGCGGCCAGCGCGGTGCCGTCGGCGACGATGACCTGCCCGGCGTGGATGCTGCGACCGATTCCCACGCCCCCACCGTGGTGAATCGAGACCCACGTCGCTCCAGAAGCGGTGTTCAGCAGAGCGTTCAGCAGCGGCCAGTCGGCGATCGCATCGGAACCGTCCTTCATATTCTCGGTTTCACGGTACGGCGAGGCGACCGAGCCGGAGTCGAGGTGGTCGCGGCCGATCACGATCGGTGCGGACAATTCACCGGAGGCGACCATTTCGTTGAACTTCAGCCCGGCGAGGTGACGTTCCTGGTAGCCGAGCCAGCAGATGCGGGCCGGCAGTCCTTCGAACTGCACCTTCTGTTCGGCCTTGGTGATCCAGCGGTGCAGCCCCGCATCGTTGGGAAAGAGCTCGAGAATGGCTTTGTCGGTGGCCAGGATGTCGGCTGGGTCGCCGGAGAGCGCGACCCAGCGGAATGGGCCCTTGCCCTCGGCGAAGAGGGGGCGAATGTAGGCGGGCACAAACCCGGGAAACTCGAAGGCCCGCTCGTAGCCGCCAAGTTTTGCCTCGGCGCGAATGGAGTTGCCGTAGTCGAAGACTTCGGCCCCGGCGTCCTGAAATTCCACCATGGCCTGCACCTGTTTGGCCATCGCGGCGCGGGCGCGCACGGTGAACTCTTCCGGCTTCTCGGCCGCGTAGGTGTGCCATTGCTCAACCGTGACGCCCTCCGGCAGATAGGAGAGCGGGTCGTGGGCGCTGGTCTGATCGGTGACGATATCGATGGGCACCTTGCGCGCCAGCAGGTCGGCGAACACCGTCGCGGCATTGCCGACCAGGCCAACCGACAGGGCACGACGTTCGGCCTTGGCCGCGAGAACCCGTGCTATGGCGTCGTCGATGTCGTCCGTCATTTCGTCGAGGTAACCATGATCGACCCTGCGTTGCAGCCGGGCCGGGTCGACGTCGACGATGAGCACGACCCCGTCGTTCATGGTGACGGCGAGGGGCTGCGCGCCGCCCATGCCGCCGGCCCCGCCGGTCAGGGTGAGGGTGCCGGCCAGGGTTCCGTTGAATCTTTTCGTGGCGACGGCTCCGAAGGTTTCATAGGTGCCCTGCAGAATGCCCTGGGTGCCGATATAGATCCACGATCCGGCGGTCATCTGCCCGTACATGGTCAGTCCGAGATGCTCGAGGCGGCGAAACTCGGGCCACGTGGCCCAGTCGCCGACGAGGTTGGAATTGGCGATGAGCACGCGCGGCGCCCACTCGTGGGTGCGAAAAACGCCGACCGGTTTGCCCGACTGCACGAGCAGGGTTTCGTCTTTTTCCAGGGTTTCGAGGGTGCGCACAATCGCGTCGTAGCATTCCCAGTTGCGGGCGGCCTTGCCGGTGCCGCCGTAGACGACGAGGTCGTCGGGGCGCTCGGCAACCTCGGCATCGAGGTTGTTCATGAGCATGCGCAGCGGGCCCTCGGTTTGCCAGCTCTTCGCGGTTAGTGCGGTGCCGCGGGCGGCACGAACGGGGCGCGCGGTGTGGGTGTCGCTGGTTGTCATGCGTATCTCCCTCGATTACAGACTTAGCCGATCATTGAGGTTATCTGTTTGAGGCTCAAGCAGACCGATGACCACGGTCGAATCCAGCTCCTCGCTCTGCACGATGCGGGGGAACAGCCCGTTCAGGGCGAAGATCGCCGCCGTCTGCGTGGCCTGCCGCTGCCCTGTTTCGACGAGCAGACATCCGTTTGGTGAGAGCCACGGCGACGCCGCAGCGGCGATGCGCCGCTGAATGTCAAGGCCGTCGTCGCCGCCATCAGCCGTCGCGCGCGGCTCGTAGAGGCGGGCCTCGACCGGCATGAGTGCGATCTCGTTCGTTGGTACGTAGGGAGCGTTGGCCGCGATCACGTCTACCCGGCCCGTGAGCGATACGGGGAGCGGCGCGAACAGGTCACCCTCGAACACCTGCCCGGGGTCAGCCAGGTTGCGACGGGCACAAGCTACCGCCAGCGGATCGATATCGACCGCGAACAGCGAGGCGCCCGGTCGGGCCACCGCCAGCACGGCAGCCACCGCGCCTGATCCGCAGCAGAGATCGACCATGACCGACCCGGGCGCACAGAACGCCAAGGCCTGCCGAACCAGAAGTTCGGTGCGCCGGCGCGGCACGAACACACCCGGATCGACCAGAATGCGCCGGCCGCAGAACTCGGCCCAGCCGAGAATCTGCTCGAGCGGCAGCCCAGCGACGCGGCGGCCGATCATGGCGTTCAGTGCGGCAGGTGATTGCTCGACCGACAACAACAGGGCCTCCTCCTCCTCGGCGAAGACACAGCCCGCAGCGCGCAGCCGAGCGGTGATGCTGACTAGGTCGGGTGCGGGCACGGGCGTCTCCTGTCGAAGGCGAGCAGCGGCATCCTACGCCAAGGTCTTGAAGGGTGCGCGAAGCGTGATTACCCTGAAAGCATGTGCCGAAACATTCATGTGTTGCATAACTTCGAGCCCGCAGCAACCGACGACGAAGTGCACGCCGCCGCGCTGCAATACGTGCGCAAGATCAGCGGGTCGACGCATCCGTCGAAGGCCAATGCGGAGGCGTTCGAGCGTGCCGTGCACGAGATCGCCCACATCTCGAGGCACCTGCTCGAGGACCTCGTGAGTACCGCACCGCCGAAAAATCGAGAACAAGAAGCCGACAAGGCCAAGGCCCGCTCACAAAAGCGGTTCGCTGTGGCCTAGCGGCTTCGCCAATCCGCGTAAAGCATCATGACGGCCGCTACGACGCTGGCTGCCAGACCAAAGACCAGCCCGAAGGCGATGGTGATGCCGGCATACGCGGCATCACCCAGCACGGTCAGTGCGACGGCAACCCCGACGGACAGCAGCATCACACCGACGACCGCGCCGAATGCAGCGAAAAAGGTGCGCACACGACGCGATTTCGTGAGTTGTCGATCAAGAATCGCCACCGCGGCGAGCCCGCCGAGCATTGCGCACAGTGCTATGACGAGGCCGATCACACCGTAATTCGCCATGGACAGCACGAGAAACCAGAATCGAAATTCAGTTTCGCCGCTGCCGGCATTGGTCATGACGATCGCCACGCCGGCCGCGATGAGGAACCCCACGATTGGTGCGAACACGGCGATGCGCCAATAGCGCCGAATGATCATGTGCCAACCCTACGGCTAGAACTCTGACCAGGTACTAGGCAGCGGATGCTCCACCCGTCCTGGCCGGGTGCGCTCGCTGCGCCGCTCGGCTCGGTACACCAAAATCGCCGCCACGATGCCGGCAAGCAGCGCGGCGAGACTGACCGACCGCACCGAAGCCCACAACCGCCCGTGCGACGTTTACGACAGTCGCACCGCACCGGGTCCACGAGGGCCCGCCCGTGGCCATCACGCCGAACACGGCTGCCCCCAGGAGAAACCCGAGCACTGGCGCCATCAGCGCGGTGCGCCAGTAGCGGTGGATCATCATGGCTCCCACCCTACGGGGGCGGTCGGCATCCGTTCAGTCGGTGTAGGGGTCGACGACCCGATCCGTCAGGTGGGCGCGAGATAGGCGGACTCGTGCACGGTCGGCTGGCTTCCGCGATGTTCGATCAGCATGCACACACAATATCGACGCTGGACGCCGCGCGGTCATGGTTCGTTGTTGTTGCGCTCTGGCTTTATCGGCCTTGTCGGGCCGAGTGAACCGCATTACTCTGGCCGACACGTCGTGGCCGGCAATGGAAGGACACGGGAATGAAATTTGTTCGTGCTCCGAAGCCGTCCCGCATCATCCGTCGCACTCTCGCCGTGTTCGCCCTGGGTGCGATTATCGCCACTTCGTTTGCGCTGCTGCCGACGAGCGACGCTTCAGCCTCTGCGGTGCCACCCTCCGCCGCGACCATCGTGCCGACCGCACCCGACCTGGCCAGGATCTGCGCCCGACTCAAGCTCACGGTCGCCCGCACCACCCTGTGCAGTCACGGACCCGATCCGGTCGACGCGTTCGGCGGTGCTGCCAGGCTGAAGCAGACATCTGCTGCCGTGGAGCAGCGCCTATTCGCCGCTCCGGCCTCAGAACTGACCGCGCTGTGCAGCGCCGGCGGCGTGAGTGGCAAGCGCATCGAGGTGATCTACGGCGTTCCACGCGATCGCACCAACCGGTACAGCACGATGCTGGCGCCGCTGCGCGACATGATGCGCCAGGTCAACAACAACCTCGAGGCAGCGGATGCCGCTACCAGCCAGAATTACCGTTTTCTGTGCACGAACGGTGTGGACGTGACGGTACGCAACGTGACGCTGCTGCCGGTTGGCGCGGACGGCACCTACACCTTCGACGACTACGTAATCAGCATGCAGAATCAGATCGAGTTCGCGCTGGGACCGGTTGATTACATCGAGAACGACCGCCTCTACATCGCGTATATCGATCAGATTCAGGACGTCTATCCCTTCGGCGGTCAGGGGGAATTGTCGATCGATGACCAGCCGAGTGCCGCTGCGAACGCCAACAATGATTCGCGGCCGCGCTATTCCATGTCGGCCTATCTGGACATGCCCGTCATCGCGCACGAGGTTGGCCACAACATTGGGGCCGTTCAGGATTCGGCGCCCCACTCGTCCAGAGGCGGCCACTGCTACGACGAGGCCGACCTCATGTGTTACGACGATGGCGGGCTGTATTTTGCTCTCGGCGGAACGCTCACCTTCACCTGTGCCGGGCTCGATTCGGCCATCGACTGCAATGACGAGGACTACTACTATCCGGGCACACCGCCCGCCTCGAACTATCTCGCCACCCACTGGAATACCGCCAACAGCGGGTTCCTGACGCCGGTTGTGTCGTCGGCGGTCCCGCCAATCGTCACAGCGAAATCACCACTGACCCTGGCCACCCGGGTCGCGCAGACGGCCAATGTCACGGCCACGTTCAGCACGGCCGTGCAGGGTATCTCTACGACCACGATGCGGTTGAAGAACCCGACCGGTACGGTTCTCGCGGCAGCGGTCAGCTACAACGCGACCACCCGGGTCGCGACGCTCAACCCCACAGCAACGCTCAGTGCCGACACGAAATACAGCCTCAGCCTCACCGGGGGAGTGAGCGCAATCCGTGACACCGTGGGAAACCCGCTCCGGTCCACCGGCTGGAGCTTCACGACCGGGCCGGCGCCCACGATCACCACCCGCACCCCGACCAGCGGGGCGACGGTCGCCAGTCGCACCGCGAGTGTCTCGGCGACGTTCAGTGAGGTGATGGCGGGGGTGGCGGCATCCACTTTCACGTTGAAGAACACGGCAACCGGCGCCGCAATCGCCGGCGTGGTATCGCGCAGCGGCACGACCAACAAATGGATCCTGAACCCGAACGCCACGCTCGCGGCGAAGACCACCTTCACCGCCACGGTCGCCGGCGGAACCGCAGCCGTGCGCGATCTGGCCGGCAACCCCGTCTCGACGACCAGCTGGAAGTTCACCACCGGCAGTTGACTGCCGGGCAATTAGTCTGGACAGATGCCTGACCTCATCTGCTCCGACTGCGGCGCAACCTACCCGGTCGAGAGCCTGGTCTGGCACTGCACCTGCGGCGGCCTGCTCGACGTCGCCGAGTTCGTCCGAAAAGTGGATGCCGCGGCTCTGCCCGGCCGCGCCCCCTCGCTGTGGCGGTATGCCGAGGCGCTGCCGATCGAGGTCGACCCCGCCATCACGCTGGGGGAGGGATTCTCGCCGCTCGTGCCCTCCCGGGCCCTCGACCACGTACAGCTGAAACTCGATTTTCTGCTGCCAACGCTCTCGTTCAAGGACCGCGGCGCGGTGGTGCTCGCGACGCTCGCCAAACAGCTCGGCGTTCGGGGTTCCATGGTCGACAGCAGCGGGAACGCCGGCACGGCAATGGCCGCCTATTTTGGTCGGGCGGGCATCGGCTGCACCGTGTACGTTCCCGAATCCACCTCGACGGGCAAGCTCGCGCAGATGCGCGCGCACGGGGCGACGGTCGAGTTGGTGCCGGGTTCGCGAGCGGATACCTCCGCGGTGGCCCTGCAGGCGGCGGGACAGCCTGGGGTCATGTACGCGAGCCACGTCTACCACCCCTATTTTCTGCACGGCGTCAAAACCTACGGCTACGAGATCTGGGAGCAGCGCGGGCGCTCGCTGCCCGAGACCGTGGTGGTGCCGGTCGGCAACGGCACGATGCTGCTCGGCTGCTACCTCGCCTTCAGCGAGCTGGTAGCCGCGGGGCTCGCCGAGCGGATGCCGCGGATCGTCGCGGTGCAGGCATCCGCTTGCTCACCGCTCGAACAGGCCGTAGCGCAGGGGCTCGACGCCCCCGTGCCCGTTGAGGGCGGTGCCACAATCGCCGAGGGCATCGCCATTGCGGCGCCGCCCCGGGGTCGGCAGATTCTGGCGGCCGTACGCGCCACCGGCGGCACGGTCATCGCCGTCACTGACCGGCAGACCGCGGCCGCACGGCAGCACCTGGCCGCCGAGGGACTCTACGTCGAGCCGACCTCCGCGGTTTGTTTCGCCGCGGTACGTGCGGCGGCAGACCACACCTATGACGCTGACAGCCCCACCTGGAGGGTGGCCGCGACCCTGCTCACGGCCGGCTCGGTGGTCGTTCCCCTGTGCGGCGCTGGCTTGAAAGCGCCCGGCCGGTGACCGACCTCCCCGAGTGCCCCGCCTGCGGCATCGAGATGATCGAGGACGGCATCGATACGGCCGCCGGTCTTGAGTCCTGCCATCGGTGCCCATGCTGTCTCCTGGTGATCGTCGTACCGGGCTATTGGCCCGATCAGGCTCTTCCCCCCGAATAACTTTTCAATTGCAGAAGAATGGCACTTCTTCTGGCCAACATTCCTAAGAAAAGCGGTTGTTCTTGCGTCAATGTTGATTTAGCAGCCGATTGCGGCCCGCCGAGTCAGTAGTCCCGGCTCAGCCCACCACACACGTCGAAGGAAAGAACATGACTGTCTACCAGAAAGACATCGAAGGCATCGAGGCCCTCAAGCAGCAGGTTGGAAGCAGCTGGGACGCCATCAACCCCGAGTCCGTCGCCCGCATGCGCGCGCAGAACCGGTTCAAGACCGGCCTCGAGATCGCTCAGTACACGGCAGACATCATGCGCAAGGACATGGGGGAGTACGACGCTGACTCCTCCGTTTATACCCAGTCGCTGGGCGTCTGGCACGGTTTCATCGGCCAGCAGAAGATGATCTCGATCAAGAAGCACCTCAAGACGACGAACAAGCGCTACCTTTACCTGTCCGGCTGGATGGTTGCCGCTCTGCGCAGCGAATTCGGTCCGCTCCCCGACCAGTCCATGCACGAGAAGACGACGGTTCCTGCCCTCGTCGAGGAGATCTACACCTTTCTCCGCCAGGCCGACGCTCGCGAACTCGACCTGCTCTTCACCGGTCTCGACAACGCCCGCACCGTCGGCGACGACGCCAAGGCAGCTGCGCTCCAGACCCAGATCGACAACTTCGAGACCCACGTCGTGCCGATCATCGCCGACATCGATGCCGGCTTCGGTAACCCCGAGGCTACCTACCTGCTCGCCAAGAAGATGATCGAGGCCGGAGCCTGCGCCATCCAGATCGAGAACCAGGTCTCGGACGAGAAGCAGTGTGGCCACCAAGACGGCAAGGTCACCGTTCCTCACGAAGACTTCATCGCCAAGCTGAACGCCGTTCGTTACGCGTTCCTTGAGCTCGGCATTGAAAACGGCATCATCGTCTCACGCACCGACTCCCTCGGTGCTGGCCTCACGCAGAAGCTTGCCGTGACCTACACTCCCGGCGACCTGGGCGACCAGTACAACTCCTTCCTCGACGTCGACGAGATCACCGAAGCCGACCTCGGCAACGGCGATGTCGTCATCAAGCGTGACGGCAAGCTGCTTCGCCCGAAGCGCCTGGCCAGCAACCTGTTCCAGTTCCGCGCCGGAACCGGCGAGGCCCGCTGCGTACTCGACAGCATCACGTCGCTCAAAAACGGTGCTGACTTGCTGTGGATCGAAACCGAGAAGCCGCACATCGGCCAGATCGCCGGCATGATGAACGAAGTTCGCAAGGAAATCCCCAACGCCAAGCTGGTTTACAACAACAGCCCGTCGTTCAACTGGACCCTGAACTTCCGTCAGCAGGCCTACGACGCGCTCCTCGCCGAGGGCAAGGACGTCTCCGCCTACGATCGTGCCAAGCTCATGAGCGTCGACTACGACGAGACCGAACTGGCCCAGAACGCCGACGAGAAGATCCGTACCTTTCAACGCGACAGCTCGAAAGAGGCTGGGATCTTCCACCACCTCATCACCCTGCCGACGTACCACACGGCCGCGCTCTCCACGGATGACCTGGCCAAGGGCTACTTCGCCGACCAGGGCATGCTCGCCTATGTCAAGGGTGTGCAGCGTCGCGAAATTCGTGAGGGAATTGCCACGGTCAAGCACCAGAACATGTCTGGATCTGACCTCGGTGACAACCACAAGGAGTACTTCGCCGGTGCTGCAGCCCTCAAGGCTGGCGGCGTGAACAACACGAGCAACCAGTTTGACGAACCGGCCCTGAGCAGCCACTGACTCCAACTGCAGTAACGAAGAAGCCCCGGTCACGCGACCGGGGCTTCTTCGCGTGCCGGGGATGTAGCAGCGTTGGGTGGGCCAGCCTCTTTCGCGCGAACTCGCCGGGTCGTTCAGCGTATATCGCTGCGAGAATTAAGGTTAGGCATGGAACATATCGAAACGATCGTGGTTGGCGCCGGGGTGGCGGGGCTGGCCGCCGCCCGGCTGCTGGCACAGGCCGGCCGCCGCGTCGTAGTGCTCGAGGCCCGCGACCGCGTCGGCGGCCGTGTGTGTACAGACCGCGCTGACGGGCTGGTCACCGACCTGGGCGCATCCTGGATCCACGGTATAACCGCCAACCCCGTAGCGGAAGCGGCCGAGGCATTCGGGCTGCCGACCGTGGAGTTTACGGTGGGCGGCTACCAGCCGGACAGCCGCCCGATCGCTTACTACGGTCCGAGCGGTGAACGACTGGGTGATGATGCCGCGCGGGCCTTCGCTGACGACGTGCGAGTGGTCGACGCCGCGCTCCTGACGGCGGTCGCCGCTTCGAAAGCGGATGACTCCTACCTGCACGTGACCGAGACGGCGCTGGCCAGCCAAGGCTGGGGCGATGAACGCTCGGAACGCGTGCGGGAATTTCTGCAGCACCGAAGCGAGGAGCAATACGGGGCGGGGATCGAGGACCTTGCCGCGCACGGCCTCGACGACGATTTCATCGACGGCGACGAAGTGGTTTTCCCGAACGGCTATGACCAGCTGCCAGGGCGTCTGGCGGCCGGGCTGGACATCCGCTTTGACCACGTCGTCACCCGTGTGCGCTGGTCGACGAAGGGCGTTTCTGTCACGACACCGGGCGGCACGCTGACGGCGGATAATGCGGTCGTGACCGTGCCGATCGGCGTGCTCCAGTCGACGGATTTCACCATCGAACCGGCCCTGCCCGAACCGAACGCGGGCGCCCTGGGGCGCCTCACGATGAACGCTTTCGAGAAGGTTTTTCTGCGGTTTGCGAGCAAGTTCTGGGACGACGAAGTGTATGCGATTCGGCAGCAAGGACCCGAGGGGCGCCGGTGGCACTCCTGGTACGATCTCACGGCCCTGCACGGAACGCCGACACTGTTGACCTTTGCAGCCGGTCCGGTAGCCAGCGAGATTCGCGAGTGGTCAGAACAGCAGGTTGTCGACTCGGTCCTCGCGCAACTTCGGCGACTCTATGGCCCACGGGCTGAGCAGCCGACCCGGGTCGACATCACCGCCTGGCAGGACGATCCTTTCGCCCACGGTTCTTACGCCTACATGATTCCTGGCTCCACGACAGCGGACCACGACGACCTCGCAACGCCCATCGGCGGGGTGCTGCACATCGCCGGTGAGGCCACCTGGACGGACGACCCAGCGACCGTCACCGCGGCCCTCTGCTCCGGCCACCGCGCAGCATCGAACATTCTGCACCGGGAGATCCCGATAGCCCAGGTCTGGGCTGCCCTCTGAAGCAGACTCACGGTCCCGCGCAGGACGCTGCCGGTCGCCGTCCTATCGCACGCTTTCCAAAAAGTTCTTGGTGCGTTGGCGTTGAGGATTATCGAACACGTCACCGGGCCTTCCTGCTTCGACCACAACCCCGCCGTCCATAAAGACAACCTGATCCGCAACGCCGCGGGCAAAGCCGATCTCGTGGGTGACCACGATCATGGTCATTCCTGAGTTCGCGAGCTCGCGCATAACGTCGAGCACGTCGCCGACGAGTTCCGGGTCAAGGGCTGATGTCGGTTCATCAAACAGCATGAGCTTTGGATCCATGGCGAGCGCCCGAGAGATAGCGACGCGCTGTTGTTGTCCGCCCGAAAGCTGCGCAGGGTAGTGGCTCGAGAAATCTGCGAGCCCTACCCGATCGAGCAGTTCGAGTCCGCGGGCCTTTGATGCAGCCTTCGGCTTCCCCGAAATTCCGATGGGCGCCTCCGTGATGTTCTCTAGCGCGGTGAGATGAGGAAACAGGTTGAAGCGCTGAAACACCATGCCGATACTGCGACGCTGTTGCGCGATCTGCTTCGGGGTCATTTCGTGAATTTTGTGACCGGCTTGGCGATAACCGATCAGCTCGCCGTCAACTATCACGCGCCCACCGTCGATGGTCTCGAGGTGGTTGATGCAGCGTAACAGCGTCGATTTGCCAGAGCCTGACGGTCCAAGCAGCACCGTCACCGTGCCTGAAGGCACGTCGAGCGAGACGTCGCGTAACACCTGGTGGGCGCCAAAACTCTTTCGCACTCGCTTTATTTGTACGAGCGCTTCGCCGGTAGCGGCGGTCTGAGCGGGCGAGGTGATCGTCATCGTTGCACTCCAATCGGGGTTGTCTCAGGCGTGGGCTCAGGGCCAGGAATGCGCCGGCTCACGAAAGCCTGTTTCACTCGCTGGAATGGCGTGGGCGGCAGCGAACGACTGGTGCCCCGACCGAAGCGCCGCTCAAGGTAGTACTGAGGAATGGAGAGCACGCTGGTCATGAACAGATACCAGGCGCTCACAACGATCAGCAGTTCGACCTGCTTAAGATTCTGCGCGGAGATCATCGAAGCCTGTGTGTAGAGTTCGAGCACGGCGATTACCGAAAGCAGCGAGGTGTTCTTGAGCATCGAGATGAGTTCGTTTCCCATCGGCGGAATGATCACGCGCATGGCCTGGGGAAGCAAAATTCGTCGAAAAGTGTACAACGGGGACATTCCGAGCGAGTAGGAAGCCTCCCGCTGTCCCTCGTCCACGGACACCATGCCGGCGCGCACGATCTCTGAAGAGTAGGCGGCCTGATTCAGGGTGAGGGCCAGCAGTCCGGCGACGAACGCGGTAACCAACTGGTTGGTCCCGATCTGCCAGAAGACGATTCCGGTGAAGGGAACTCCCAGAGTGAGCTTTTCGTAAAGCAGTCCGAGGTAGCCCCAGAGCACTATCTGCACCAGCAGGGGGGTGCCACGAAAGGCCCAGACATAGAACCACGACACCGAGCTGAGCACCGGGTTGGACGAGAGACGCATCGCAGCGACGATGACGGCAAGAACGGTCGAGATCACCATCGAGATTCCGGTGATCACGATGGTCAGCCAGGCGCCCTCAACGATCCGCTTATCGAAGATGAAGGTTCCCACGGTGCCGAAGTCGATGTTCGGGTTCGTCGCCACCGAACTGATAAACGCGGCGAGGATGAACAGTACGGCGATCGCGCTAATGATTCGCCATGGGCGGCGCAGCGGGATCGCGACCACATCATGGTCGTTTGGGTCGGCGACCGGTGTCCCTCCCGACTGTGTCGGGGCGGCATGGTTTGCGATTGTCATTACTGAGCCGCTCCCCGGTTGACCTCAGCTGATTCGATTGCGTAGGCAGCGATATTGTTGCGTTCGAGTACGGCTTGGTAGCTACCATCGTCGATGAGCGCCTGCAGGGCCTGCTGAACTGCATCGATCAGATCGCTGCGGTCCTGCAGTATCCCGATACCGCTGTACACGGGGTTGAATCCTGCGGGGTTCTTCGGATCGCGCACGACCTCGAAGGCCTTTCCATCCTCGACGGTCACGGCCACGTATTCGGCGACGACGGCGTCGGCGACATAAGCATCGCTCTTACCCGCACGCAGAGCAGTCTGGGCATCAGTGTCAAGTGGCAATTCCATTACGGTTACCGGGCTCGATCCGCAGTCCATTTGGCGAAGCAGGTCGCCCTGCACGGTTGCCTTCTGCACCGCGACGGTCTTACCGCACAGGTCAAGCTGAGTTCCGACCTTCTTCGGGTTGCCCTCGGGAACCAAGATCGCAAATCCGCCCATTGAGTAGTCCACGAAGCGCAGCGTCTCTTGGCGTTCGGGAGTGTCGTTCATGCCGCTCATGATGATGTCATTCTTCTTAGCTTGCAGCGATGGGATGACGGAGTCGAAGGCCTGCTTGTTCAGGGACACGTCGATGTCGAGCTTCTGGCCGAGTAGCCGACCCAATTCGGGGTCGAAGCCGATCTTGCGATTGTTGTCGTCAAACATTGCCATAGGCGGGAAGGGGATATCGACGGCGATGTCGATCTTGCCCTTCTTGACAATGTCTTCAGGAAGGAGCGCGTGCAGAGCCGAATCGGCGGTAGTCGTAACCTCGTCACCGGTGGGTAATTCTCGGCCACCACCCGAGCCTTCATCGCCAGTTCCGGTCGAGCATCCGGAGAGTAAGAGCGCCGCAAGTACGGTGCCGGAACCGAGCAGGGTGAGCTTGCGTGAAAACGTCATCGTCTTCCTGACTTTCTTTTAGAGTTTCGCCGCCGCGATCGCGGGGGCGTGAGTGGCGAGTAGGTCGTCGTAGGTTTCGCGGCGCGCGGCAAGGCGAGCTTCACCGTCCCGCACGAACACGATGGCGGGTTTCAGTGCGCCGTTGTAGTTGTTGGACATCGTGTAGGCATAGGCACCGGTTGCCGACATGACGACAAGATCCCCGACGCTAACTGGCGGCACCTGGGCACCATCTACGAGCAGGTCACCCGACTCACACTGTCTTCCCACGAGCTGAACGTTCTCGCTCCAGGGTTCATGCAGTCGGTCAGCGATGATGGCCTCATAGCGCTGCTGCGTGAGGGCGATATCCAACTGGTCGGCCATGCCACCGTCAACCGCCACAAAGGTGTGGCCGGTGCGTTTCACCGAGACCACCCGGTAGAGAGTGACTCCCGACCGGGCCACGATTGAGCGGCCAGGTTCAATCATGATTCTGGCGTCTGGCGGCAGGTGTGATTTTGCGGCAGCGACAATCCGATCGAGGTACTCCTCAACGGACGGTGCCTCCTCTTCATAGGTGTAATTGATGCCGAGGCCGCCGCCCACGTCGTAGGTATCAAAGGTGCCAACGGACGATATCTTCTCAACCGCCTCGGCGAATTGGTCTGTATCGAGGATCTGGGAGCCGATGTGCAGGTGCACTCCGAAAAACTCCATCAGGGGGTGTGCATTCATCCTCTCTATTGCGTGAGCAGCCTGATCCATGGGGAGGCCGAACTTCGACTCGAGCCCGCCGGTTGCCTGTGAGGCATGGGTCTTGGCTTCAACGCCTGGAATGACGCGCAACAGCAATCGCTGCGATCGGGTGAGCAGTCTCTCAAGCCGGTCGAGTTCGTCCTCGTTGTCAACGATGATCGTTCCCACGCGCGCGTCGAGGGCCATCGTGAGCTCGGCATCGGTCTTTGCGTTGCCGTGGAAGTAGAGCCGCTCAGGATCCACCCCTCCAGCCAGGGCAAGCTGCAGTTCGCCACCTCCAGCGATGTCGACCGAAAGGCCCTCCGCTTGCGCAATGCGGTACATACCGACGGCCGGCAGAGACTTCGAGGCGTAGAGCACCTCGGAGTTCGGCCAGCGGGAGCTCAGCCCATCAATGAATCGACGGATCTGACGGCGTAGTCCCGTCTCGTCGTAGATGTGCAGCGGAGTACCAAAGCGTTCGGCGAGCTCGGTTACCGTGACGCCGCCTATCTCCAGCACGCCATCGGCGGTCGTGCCGCTCTCCTCGGGCAGGATTCGCCACAGCTCGCCGAGCCGGGAGCCGGGAGGGGCAGGTTGGTGGACGGTCATGGAATTTCCTCTTTCAGGCGACTTCGGTGTCGCTCGGCCAAGAATACTTTTCAAATTCCATGGAAACATTGTTGATTTCGCATATATTTACCGTATGACTTCAGGTATTCCGACAACGCCGCTGCGGTCGTTTCAGCCCCGGCGAATGCCCGCGTCACCGGTTGCGCGCGTCGAACTCGATGCCTTACTGGCCCTACTCGGCCCGCGTACTGCGCAGTCCGTAGGCGGAGCAACGGGTGCTGCGGCCGTCACCGGCACTGAGTTTCTAGACGTATCCGATGAATTACTCGACGCCGGTGGCATGCTCTTTCTGCTCCCCTCAGCGTCTTCGCTGAGTTCCGCCCGGCTCGGTGCGCTTGCCGCAGCCGCGGCCGCGGCTGGGGCTGCGGGAATCGCCCTTAAGAGCAGCCCTGAACGGATTCCGGCGCTCGCCGCCGTTTCAGAGACGAGTGGTCTGCCGATCATTCGTGTCGCAGATCGGATCAGCTGGCGGTTGCTCGACGGCCAACTCACTCGCTACCTCGGTGAAGCCGCGCATAAGGAGTCTGCGCCGGAGGGGCGGGGTCAGGGGGAACCCTTGTTCGCTATCGCGAACGAGCTTGCCGAGGTGTTCGGCGGATCCGTCGCGATCGAAGATTTGGATCGTCGTATTCTCGCCTATTCATCGGTGCCGGGGCAGGTCATTGACACGCTGCGCACCCACGGAATTCTCTCTCGGCAGGTACCAGAGTCCCTTTTCAACGATGACCAATACCGCACGGTTCTGCGAACCGAAGGCCCCGTCGTGTACCCACGCCTTGATGAGGAGGAGCCACGGGTCGCCATCGCAATTCGAGCCGGAAATGTGCCGCTCGGCAGCGTGTGGGCGATCGATGCCCATCCGAGTCCAAAGCTCAGTCCTGAACGCGAGAGCGCGATCCGACGAGCGGCCACGCTCGCTAGTGCCCTCTTGCTCGACGATCTCAGGCTGCGCGAAGCGAATCAACGCCCCCGAGAGGACCGACTACGCTCTCTCCTCACCGGCATCGATACCACAGGCAGCGAGTTCGCTGAGCTGGGGATCCCGGAGGAGTCGGGCGCCACGCTGCTCGTCTTTGCGCTGCCAAGCGAAGATCCGGTAGCGCTTTCCCAACTGCGTACTGCCGCGCTGCGCTATCTTTGGCTGGATCGGCCCGACGCCGTCGCCGTCGCCCATCGAGGCCGGGTTTACGCGCTTCTGCCCGCTACCGCCATTGCTACGGTGCATCAGGCCGCTACCGCTCTACTTCCGCTCCTGGACCGTCTCGTACTTCCGGGTACGCGCGTCGCACTTGCAGGGCCAGCCCTTCGTTCCGGGGAGGTTGCGTCTACCCGGGCGCTCGCGGATCGACTAATTGATTCAGCGACGAAATCGAACGACCCGGGGATTGCGCGCATTCTCACAGTCGAGGCGTTGCGGCCATTGCTAGTGATCGAAGGCTGCGCCGAGTTGTTTGGCTCCTCATCTGAGCTGCGTGACCCGGCAATTTCGGCTCTATGGGATTCTGCTTCAACCCGACCGATCGCCGAGACGATATTGGTCTGGCTGCAGTGTTTTGGTAATGTGGCGCTCGCCGCCACCGAGCTTGGCGTGCACGAGAACACAGTACGGCACCGTTTGCGGCGAGCTACGCAGGCGCACGGCATCAAGCTCGAGCGCGCCGACGATCGACTCGCCGCGTGGTTGCAACTCCGAGCGGGGGCCATGCGCTTGTGAGGCGGTCATTCTCCTGCCACCTTTTATGACATCACGCGAGAGCTGTGCTGCTTGCGGACTCATTCCAAGCCGTTGTCCGATACGCTCCCAACTCAGCCCCGTCAGGCGAGCGGATGCGACGGCAGACTGCAGCAATTGCCCGGCCTGTTCCGCGCTTTGTTGCGTCAGACCGATTAAATCGAGGTCGGTCTCTAGCCGCCCAGCGAGGGTCGGAGCGACGAGGCCCGGTCATATCTGAGAGGGCGACGCGCAGGCGGCCGTCGGGGCCGTCGTTCAACGATGAAAACGATTGTGAGCAAACTGTGGGCAAACCACGATTTGCCGACATCAGGGGAAGCGGCGGAAGATGCTTAGTTCCGCGTAATTACGCGAAACTTAAGTGTGTGCCCCCAGGCAGATTCGAACTGCCGCCCCTGCCTCCGGAGGGCAGTGCTCTATCCCCTGAGCTATGGGGGCCAGGGTGGTTCAAGGTTAGCATCATGACCCGGCCGCCAAGACCCACCGCGAGAACGTGCTACCCGAGGTGGCCGAGTACAGCCGACATGAGGCCTTCGGCCGCGCCGGGCTCGTTGTAGAACGCGGGCGAGCTCATGGTCACCCAATACGTTCCGGTGAAGACTTGGGCCTGGCCACTGCCGCCGGCGTAGGTAAAGAATCCGTCGACGGCCGGTGGGGTGCCGTAGGTCGGCACGGCCTGGCTGTCGGCATCCGCTTTCTGCTTAAGTGTGGTCATCAACACGGCGTTGGGGGCCACGACCGATACCTCGATCAGTTCGCCGCTGGACTGGTTTGACCAGCCGCAGGTCAGTCCGTTGTAGGTCGCGGCGGTCTCGACCAGGCTGTCAGTACTGGGCGAATAGTCGGGCGCGGTGCCGTAATTCGGGTTGAAATCGTAGACATTCTGCAGGGTGAGCAGGTCGCCGCAGGTTTGCGCGATCGGAGAGCCGGTCGCCTCCGGAGTCGGAGTCGGAGACGACGAGGGCGCTGCGCTCTCAGACGGGTCAGCGGATGCCCCGCTCGTCGCGGTCGCGGAACCTGAAGCAGTCGGCTCATCGGCGCCACTGCACCCGGTCAGAACGAGGGCGAACAGGGCCCCGCCCGCGAGCACCAAGCCAGTTCGTCGGCGCGCAGGGTGAGCGGCAGAACGTGCAGCGGTACGAGCAGAATGGGGGTAGACGCGTGTATCAGTCACGCGTTGACCTTACCAACAGGAGGGGGCCGGTACGATTGAGCAGTGACTCCTGCCGAACTCTCCCAGTCCCTTTTCGACCTCATTCAGGACGTCAGCGAACGCCGACGTGAGGCTGACACCGTTGGAGTAGACCTCGCACTCACCCTCGCCGACGTCGCCGTCGAACGCCCGCGCAACCGCGACCACGGCGACTGGGCTTCGAGCATCGCGCTGAAGATCGCCAAACCACTCGGCGCCAACCCGCGTGAAATCGCGGCAGAACTGGCCGCCGGTCTCGAACAGTTGGCGGATGTCGCCTCCGTTGAAATCGCCGGCCCCGGCTTCATCAATATTCGCCTCGAAGCGGCAGCGGCCGGCGCCCTCGCCAAAACCATCGTCGACCAGGGCAGTGTCTACGGCACCGGCCACCTGTATGACGGCCTCAAGATCAACCTCGAATTCGTCTCGGCCAACCCCACCGGCCCGATCCACATGGGCGGCGTGCGCTGGGCCGCCGTCGGTGACAGCCTGGCCCGCGTGCTGCAGGCCGAGGGCGCCGACGTGACCCGCGAGTACTACTTCAACGACCACGGGTCGCAGATTGACCGCTTCGCCCGCAGCGTGCTCGCGAGCTACCTCGGCGAGCCCACCCCCGAAGACGGCTACGGCGGAGCGTACATCGGCGACATCGCCGCCAACGTGCTCGCGAAGTATGACGGTGACGTCGCAGCCCTGCCCCGCGACGAGCAGCAAGAGGTGTTCCGCTCCATCGGCGTCGATCTCATGTTCACCGAGATCAAAGAGAAGCTGCACGGTTTCGGCGTGGACTTCGACGTCTACTTCCATGAAGATTCGCTGCACGAATCCGGCGCCGTTGACCGTGCCATCGAGCGCCTGCGTGACCAGGGCCACATCTTCGAAGCCGATGGCGCCATCTGGCTGCGCACCACCACCTTCGGCGACGATCGCGACCGGGTGATCATCCGCTCCAATGGCGAACCCGCCTACATCTCGGGTGACCTCGGCTACTACCTCGACAAGCGCGAGCGCGGATTCGACCAGTGCCTGATCATGCTCGGTGCCGACCACCACGGTTATGTCGGCCGCATGATGGCGATGGTCTCGGCCTTCGGTGATGAGCCCGGAGTGAACCTGCAGATTCTGATCGGCCAGATGGTCAACCTGCTCAAGGACGGCGAACCGGTGCGCATGAGCAAGCGGGCCGGAACCATCGTCACCCTTGACGACCTGGTCGACGCGGTCGGTGTCGACGCCGGTCGTTACGCCCTGGTGCGCTCGAACAGCGACTCGCAGCTCGACATTGACCTCGACCTGCTCGGCAAACGCACCAACGACAATCCCGTCTTCTACGTGCAATACGCCCACGCCCGCACCTGCTCGGTAGCCCGCAACGCCGCCGCCAGCGGCGTCGAACGCACCGTATTCGCACCGGAGCTACTCGTGCACGACAGCGAGTCCGCGCTGCTCGGCGTGCTGCAGGAATTCCCCCGCGTCGTCGCCCAGGCCGCCGAACTGCGCGAGCCCCACCGCGTGGCCCGCTACATCGAAGAGGTCGCCGGCTATTACCACCGCTGGTACGACAACTGCCGGGTCATTCCGCTCGGCGAAGAACCGGTCACCGACCTGCACCGCACCCGCCTGTGGCTCAACGACGCCACCGGCCAGGTGATTCGCAACGGCCTCGGCCTGCTCGGCGTCACCGCCCCGGAGCGGATGTAGCCGCCATGAGTGAATCAGTGGCCAGAACCAAACGGCGCGGCCTTGTTCCGCTCATCATCGTGGGCGTGCTCGCCCTTCTGCTTGTCGTCGCTTATTTTCTCGTCGACAGCGGGCTGCGCGCGTTCGCCCAGGATCGGGCCGAATCCGAAATCAGCAACCGCATGCCCGCTTCCGTGACCGGCGACATAGACGTCACGATCGGCGGCACGTCCGTCATTGCGCAGTTCATCGCCGGAAGTTTCGACCAGATTGAGCTGACCGCGCCGAAGCTGACGGTCGACGGTGTGCCGGCATCCGTTCACGTCATTGCCCGTGATGTGTCGACCAACACCGCCAAGGCCATCGGCTCGCTCACCGCCACCCTCGACCTCGACCAGGCCGCGCTGAACCAGCTCGTGCTGGCTTCCGGCACCGCGCCCGCCGACGCCGTGATGGCCCTCGGCGACGGCGTCGTCAGCTATGCCGGCACGGTGAAACTGTTTGAGTTCAACGTCGGCTACAGCGCGACGGCCACCGCCAGCGCCGCCGGGGACACGCTGAACTTCGCCCCCACCGAAGCCACCGTAACGAGCGGCGTCGGCGACATCGACGCCACACCCCTGGTCAACCTCATCTTGCAACAGGCGCCGATCGGGGTCTGCGTCGCCGGCTACCTGCCAGAGGGCGTCGAACTGAGCGGCGTCGACATTTCGCCAGAGCGGGCACGCGTTACGCTGGAGTCGAGCAGTCTTCGGCTCACCGCGCAGTCACTGACCACCCTCGGCAGCTGCACCAACTGATTCGAACCTCGCCACCCGCGACGATAGAATACGGTTAGGCATGCCCACCACTCGGGCTGGCCCATTTTCCGGCTTCAGGGACCAATCCGGGTTCGCTCGCTGAGATTCCCCTTCGACTCTCGTGAGGTACTCCGTGGCAACGAAACCCAATCCGCTCGCGCCCGACTGGCTGCGCGTACCCGCCGACGCCAATGCACTCGCGCCCGGTCTCTGGCCCACCTCGGCCGCCCGTGGCAGCAACGGCGAACTCGTAATCGGCGGCGTCACCGCTGACGACCTTGCCGCCGAATTCGGCACGCCCCTCTACGTCATCGACGAAGCGGATGCCCGCACCAGCGCCGCCGAGCTGCTCGCCGTGTTCCAGGCCGAGTTTGCCCGCATCGGCACGAGCGCCAAGGTTTACTACGCCGGCAAAGCCTTTCTCTCTACCGAGATCGTGCGCTGGATGATCGCCGCCGGCCTCAACATCGACGTGTGCAGCGGCGGCGAACTGGCCGTCGCTCTGGCCGGCGGCGCCGACCCGGCCCGGTTGGGCTTTCACGGAAACAACAAATCCCTGGCCGAAATCGACGAGGCCACCCGGGTCGGTGTCGGCACGATCGTGATCGACAGCGAGGTCGAGATCGGGCGCGTCGCCGAAGCCGCCGCCCGCCATAATCGGGTGCAGAATGTGCGTCTGCGCGTCAACAGCGGCGTACACGCCCACACCCACGATTTTCTGGCCACCTCGCACGAGGACCAGAAATTTGGCATCGTTCTCACCGATGCGCCAAGGCTGGTCGGGCTCATTCGCGCTGAAGCGGCGCTCAATTTCGTCGGCCTGCACTGCCACATCGGTTCGCAGATCTTCGGCGCCGACGGATTTGCTGAGTCGGCCGCCCGGCTGCTCGACCTGCACGCCACCCTGCTGGCCGACGGAGAGGTACCCGAACTCAACCTCGGCGGCGGCTTCGGCATCGCCTACACGAGCGCCGACAAACCCACCCCGATTCGGGACCTCGCCGTGGCCCTGGCCGACATCGTCGCCACCGAGTGCGCGCGACTTAACATTGCGCTGCCGGTCGTCGCGTTTGAACCCGGTCGCGTCATCATCGGTCGCGCCGGAGTGAGCCTGTATCGTGTCGGCACGACCAAGGCGGTCGACGTCTCCGGCACCCCGCGACTGTACGTCAGCGTCGATGGCGGAATGAGCGACAACGTGCGCCCGGCTCTCTACGGCGCCGACTATGCCGTGCGTCTCGCTGATCGCGTGTCGACGGCAGCGCCGGTGCTCGTGCGCATCGCCGGCAAACACTGCGAAAGCGGCGACATCGTTGTGGACTCCGACTACCTGCCCGGCGACGTGATACCGGGCGACCTGCTCGCCGTGCCCGCTACCGGCGCCTACTGCTGGGCGCTCTCCAACAACTACAACTACCAGGGCCGCGCCCCCGTGGTGGCCGTCTTGAACGGCAGGGCACGCCCGCTCGTGCGCGGCGAAACGATTGCCGACCTGCTCGCGCGGGACACCGGGGCGTTTTCGCCCACTGAAGGAGAATCTTGAAGCTCGAATACCGCAACCTGCGCGTCGCCCTCCTCGGCGGTGGATCCGTCGGTGCCCAGGTGGCCCGGCTCTTACTCGAACAGGGTCCGGAGCTCGCCAACCGGGTCGGGGCCACCCTCGAACTCGTCGGCATCGCGGTGCGCGATGTTGACGCCGAGCGCACCGTCGATCTGCCTCGTGAACTGTTCACAACCAACGCCGAGGAACTTATTCTCGGCGCCGACATTGTCATCGAACTGATGGGCGGCATCGAGCCGGCTCGTAGCCACATTCTGCTGGCCATCAGCAGTGGAGCGGATGTCGTCACCGCCAACAAGGCGCTCCTCGCCCAAGCCGGACCAGAGTTGTTCGCGGCGGCCAACCAGGTCGGCGCCCAGATTAACTATGAGGCCGCGGTCGCCGGGGCCATTCCCATCGTGCGGCCGCTCCGGGAAAGCCTCGCCGGCGACCAGATCAAGCGCATCCTCGGCATCGTCAACGGCACCACGAACTTCATCCTCGACCGGATGGATACCGAAGGGTCCGGTCTCGAAGACGCACTGGCCGAGGCGACCGCGCTCGGCTACGCCGAGGCCGATCCGACCGCAGACATCGGCGGCTTCGACGCCGCGCAGAAGGCGGCCATTCTGGCGAGTCTGGCGTTTCACACGACGGTGCCGCTGGCATCCGTTTATCGCGAGGGCATCGAGTCGGTCACACCGGCGCAGATCGAATCGGCCCGCAAGGCCGGCTATGTCGTGAAGCTGCTGGCCATTTGTGAACGCGTCACCGACGAGAACGGCGTCGACGGGGTGTCGGCGCGGGTCTACCCGGCCATGGTGCCGCGCAGCCACCCGCTGGCCGCGGTGCACGGCGCCAACAACGCCGTGTTCGTCGAGGCAGAATCTGCCGGCAGCCTCATGTTCTACGGCGCCGGAGCCGGGGGAGTGGAGACAGCATCCGCCGTGCTCGGCGACGTGGTCTCCATCGCGAGGCGTCACGTAGCCGGCGGGCCGGGAGTAGCCGCATCAACGTACGCCGAGCTGCCCGTCTTCGACATCGGCCGGGTCACCACCCGCTACGCGGTGACCCTCCAGGTCACCGACGAGCCCGGCGTGCTCGCGACCATCGCGAGCGTCTTCGGCCAGCGCAAGGTGTCCTTGGCGCTCGTGGAACAGTCCATGACTCCGGCCGTGATGGCCACGAAGAGTCGTGCTGCCCGCTCGGCCACGGCTACCCTAGTGATCGGGACCCATGACGCAACGGAGGCCGCACTCGCCGCCACCGTGCATGACCTGGCCACCAACAGTGTCGTCAGAGAAGTCGCATCCGTTTTGAGAGTTGAAGGAGTCTGATGTTTAGCCCAAGCGAGACCGGTACCAACCTGACCACACCCGGCGCAATTGTCAGTCGCCAGTGGCGCGGGGTGCTGAACGAATACTCCGACCGCCTGAACATCTCGGCCGCGACCCCGATCATCACCCTCGGTGAGGGTGGAACACCGCTGATTCCGGCCGCCGCGCTTTCCGCGCGCACCGGCGCGAAGGTCTGGATCAAGTTCGAGGGCATGAACCCGACCGGCTCGTTCAAGGACCGCGGCATGACAATGGCCATCTCCAAGGCAATGGAAGACGGCGCGAAAGCCGTCATCTGCGCCTCGACCGGCAACACGAGTGCGTCAGCTGCCGCCTACGCCACCCACGCCGGCATCACCGCCGCCGTGCTGGTCCCCGAGGGTAAGATCGCCATGGGCAAGCTGAGCCAGGCCGTCGCGCACAACGCGCAGCTACTGCAGGTGCAGGGCAACTTCGATGACTGTCTCGACATTGCTCGTGACCTCGCCGCCAACTACCCGGTGCACCTGGTCAACTCGGTCAACCCCGACCGCATCGAGGGTCAAAAGACCGCCGCGTTCGAGGTTGTCGAGGTGCTCGGCGACGCCCCCGACTTTCAGTTCGTTCCGGTCGGCAACGCGGGCAACTACACCGCGTACTTTCGCGGCTACAGCGAAGAGGTCGCCCGCGGCGCGACGACCAAGCTGCCGCGCATGTTCGGGTTTCAGGCCTCCGGCAGTGCCCCGATCGTTCTCGGCCACCGCGTCGACCACCCCGACACCATCGCGAGCGCCATCCGCATCGGTAACCCGGCCTCGTGGGACTTCGCACTGACCGCCCGTGAGGAGAGCGACGGCTACTTCGGCGCCATCACCGATGCGAAGATTCTCGAAGCCCACCGCATCCTCTCGGCCGAGGTCGGAATTTTCGTGGAACCGGCATCCGCTATCGGTGTCGCCGGCCTGCTCGAGCGTGCCGAAGCTGGGTTCATCCCGAAGGGCTCGACCGTGGTCATCACGGTCACCGGGCACGGTCTGAAGGACCCCCAGTGGGCGTTGCGCACCGCTGATGGCTCCGATGTTAAGCCCACCATCGTTCCGATCGACACCGCCGAAATCGCGAGCGTGCTCGGCCTGGCCAAGGCATGATCAGTTCCGTATCTCTAATTGGCCGCGCTGTCTCGGTGCAGGTGCCGGCCACGACGGCCAACCTGGGTCCCGGCTTTGACACCCTCGGATTGGCGCTGGCCAAATATGACCAGCTCGAGGTGACCGTGCGGAGCGCTCCCGGCGTGTTCGTCGAGGTGCACGGCGTCGGTGCCGGTCTGGTGCCCACCGACGAGAACAACCTCGTCGTGCGTGCCATCATCCACACCTTCGAGGCCGTCGGCCTGCCTATGCCCGGGCTCGACATCATCGCGCACAACGTCATTCCGCACGGGCGCGGCCTCGGCTCCTCCGGTGCCGCAATCGTGTCGGGCATTATGGCGGCGAAGGGCCTGCTCGAGGGCGTCGTAGATATCGACGCGGAGATGCTGCTCGTGCTCGCGACCGAGATGGAAGGCCACCCCGACAACGTGGCCCCGGCGCTGTTCGGCGGCCTGACCATCGCTTGGACCACACCTGAAGGTCCGCGTCACAAGAAGCTCATGGTGCACCGCGGCGTCAAGCCGCTGGTCTTCGTGCCCGAGCAGGAGATGTCCACGGCGCTCGCGCGCAGCCTGCAGCCGACCTCGGTGCCGCACGAAGACGCCGTCTTCAACGTGTCGCGGTCTGCGCTGCTGATCGCTGCGCTCATCCAGAGTCCGGAGTTGCTGCTCGCCGCGACCGAAGACAAGCTGCACCAGAGCTACCGCGCCGCGGCCATGCCGGAGACGAACAAGCTCATCACCCTGCTGCGCGCCGCCGGCTTCGCCGCCGTCGTGTCCGGTGCTGGACCATCCATTCTGGTGCTGGCGAGCGACCCTGGCCAACGCCTGGTCGCTGCCGAACTCGTTGCGAGCCAGTCCGACACCCCGTGGCGTGCCCTTATGCTCGCCGTTGACGTGCAGGGTGCCACCGTGCATCCGCTCACTGCGCACAGCGCGGCGCCCAGCCCGGCGCCCAGCACTTCGGAGACCGCCGCGTAACCAGCGTGCTGATCGGGCCGACCTGCCGCGTGCGCGTCGGCCCGGCTGGCGGTCCGACTGTTTGCGGGGTGCTATGGTTGATGTGCACCCGATAGAGACCGCCCACGGCGACATCTTCTCCGGCGCATTCCCTGTACCTCACTGCTATTGCGAATTCGTGCGTGGCTGTGTGTGTTTACACCAATCCCCTCCATTTGTCGGATTGGATCACCCGCAGCGCATTCGTCGCTGCATACATCTCTCCTGGCCTGAATTTTTGTTCGGCAGGGGAAAGGAACCCCCTTCGTGACTGATGTCAACCTCCGCGCCGCTGGCTCGGAACTTCCCCGCCTGAGTACCCTTCGCGTGTCCGAGCTTCAGGCTCTGGCCCTCGAACTGAAAATCCCCGGCGCTTCCAAACTTCGAAAAGGAGAACTCGTGGACGCAATTACCACGGCTCAGGCCGACACCAGCGTCGCTGCTCCCGTCGTCGCTGCTCCCGTCGAGGCCGCTCCGGTCGAGGCCGCTCCGGCAGCTGAAGCGGCGCCCGTTGCTGAGACCGCACCGATAGAGACCCTCGCCGAGGCAATCGAAACGGCCCCCCGTAAGCGGGCACCGCGTCGTGCCAGCACGAGCACCGCAGCGCCCGCCAAGTCCCACGTCAATGCCGACGCCAGCACCGGATTCGGAATCATCCTGCCTGACGCCCCGGCTGCCGGATCCCGCATTGCACGCAACGCTCGCGGCGCGACATCCGTGGTGGAGAGCAGCGCACCAAGCACCGCACCCGGCGCTGCAACGACGGATGCTGACAAGCCGGTTCGCCAGGCACGCAAGCGCGTGCAGGTCGCACCGGTGCAGCTCGAGGACGCGGCCGCCGTGGTCGCCGAGACCGCTGACGCGGCCGCTGTCGATGCGGCCGCTGCGCTGTCCATCGAGCCGACGGTCGAAGCCGCACCGGCCACCCGACGGCCGTCCCGCCGTGCTTCGTCGCAGCGCGCTGCTGTCGTGCCCGCCGAATCCGCTGCGTCTGACGATGTGGCCGTCGAGGTCGAGGTCGCCCTTGCCGATTCTACCGAGCCATCGGTCGCCGCGACCGACGCCGCAACCGACGCCGCAACCGACGCCGCAACCGACTCCGGTGCACCCCGTCAGGGCCGTAGCCGTAGCCGTAGCCGTGGTGGTGACCGTGCGCAGGGCGCCGACCGCAACCAAGGCGAGACCGCTCCAGCCGCTGATCGTCAGAACGAGCGGGGCCAGAACGAGCGCGGCCAGAACGAGCGGGGCCAGAATGGCACCAACGATGAGGGTATGACGCGGGCGCAGAGCCAGCGTCAGGCGCGAAACGAACGTAACCAGGAACGCAACCAGGAGCGTGCCCAAGCGCAGGCCGACCGCAACCAGGGTCAGAACGATCGTGGCCAGGACCGCAGCCAGGGTCAGAACGATCGTGGCCAGGACCGCAGCCAGGGCCAGAACGACCGCAGCCAGACACAGGATCGCAATCAGGGTCCCGACCGGCTCGATGATGATCTGAACGGCCGCGGCAACCGCAACCGGTACCGTGACCGCAAGCGTCGCGGCCCGAACCAGGGCGATGACTTCGAACCCGAGGTGGGCGACGACGACGTTCTCATTCCCGTTGCCGGCATCCTCGACGTGCTCGACAACTACGCCTTCGTGCGCACCTCCGGCTATCTGCCGGGTGCCAGCGACGTCTACGTCTCGCTCGGTCAGGTCAAGAAGTACAACCTGCGCAAGGGTGACGCCGTCGTCGGCTCCATCCGCCAGCCGCACGAGGGCGACCAGTCCGGGCGTCAGAAGTACAACGCCATCGTCAAGGTCGACTCGATCAACGGCCAGACCGTCGAGGAGGCCGCCGCCCGAGTCGACTTTCACAAGCTGACCCCGCTGTACCCGACGGAACGCCTGCGCCTCGAAACCGAACCTGGCAAGCTCACGCAGCGCATCATCGACCTCGTCGCTCCGATCGGCAAGGGCCAGCGCGGCCTGATCGTGGCACCACCCAAGGCCGGCAAGACCATCGTTATGCAGCAGATCGCCAACGCCATCGCTACCAACAACCCCGAGGTCCACCTCATGGTCGTTCTGGTCGACGAGCGCCCCGAAGAGGTCACCGACATGCAGCGCACGGTGAAGGGTGAGGTCATCGCTTCCACCTTCGACCGGCCGGCCGAGGACCACACCACCGTCGCCGAGCTGGCCATCGAGCGCGCCAAGCGCCTGGTCGAACTGGGCCACGACGTCGTCGTACTGCTCGATTCGATCACCCGCCTCGGCCGGGCCTACAACCTGGTGGCCCCGGCCTCGGGTCGCATCCTGTCCGGCGGCGTCGACGCATCCGCTCTGTATCCGCCGAAGCGTTTCTTCGGTGCGGCGCGCAACATCGAGAATGGTGGCTCGCTCACCATTCTCGCCTCCGCGCTCGTGGAGACCGGTTCCAAAATGGACGAGGTCATCTTCGAAGAGTTCAAGGGCACCGGCAACATGGAACTGCGTCTGTCGCGCCAGCTGGCCGACAAGCGCATCTTCCCCGCCGTCGACGTGAACGCATCGGGCACGCGCCGCGAAGAAATGCTGATGAGCGCCGATGAAGTGAAGGTCACCTGGAAGCTGCGCCGCGCCCTCGCCGGGCTTGAGCAGCAGCAGGCCCTCGAACTCATCCTCGGCCGTCTCAAGGAGACGTCGTCGAACGTTGAATTCCTCATGCAGGTTCAGAAGTCGATGCCGACCCTGAACGGGTCAGACAAGGACAAGTAATGTTCGAATCCGTCCTCACGCTGCTGGCCGAGCACGACGACCTGCAGTCGCAGTTGGCGGATCCGGAGCTGCACGCGAATCCGGCCCGTTCGAAGAAGGTCAACCGGCGCTATGCCGAGTTGAGCCGCATCATCGCGGCGTACTACGAGTGGAAAGAGGTCGACGATAACCTCGAGGCTGCTCGTGAACTCGCCGACGAAGATGCTGCCTTCGCTGAGGAGATCCCGGATCTCGTGGAACAGCTTGATGTTACGGCCGAAAAGCTGCGACGCCTGCTGATCCCGCGCGACGAACTCGACGCCCGCGACGTGATCATGGAGATCAAAATGGGGGAGGGCGGTGCCGAGTCGGCGCTGTTCGCCGCCGATCTGCTGCGCATGTACCTGCACTATGCCGAGTCGAACCGCTGGAAGACCGAGATCATCGAGCAGACCTCGAGCGATCTCGGTGGAATCAAGGACATCCAGCTAGCGATCAAGGGCAACTCGAGCGACCCTGCCGAGGGCGTGTGGGCGCACCTGAAGTATGAGGGCGGCGTGCATCGCGTTCAACGAGTTCCGGCGACCGAGTCCCAGGGACGCATTCACACGTCGGCGGCGGGAGTGCTCGTCTTTCCGGAGGTCGACGAGCCCGAAGAGGTCGAGCTGCACCCGAACGACCTGAAGATCGACGTGTACCGGTCGAGTGGCCCCGGCGGCCAGTCGGTGAACACGACCGACTCTGCCGTGCGCATCACCCACCTTCCAACCGGAATCGTGGTAGCGATGCAGAATGAGAAATCACAGCTGCAAAACAAGGAAGCCGGAATGCGGGTGCTGCGTGCCCGGGTTCTGGCCCGCCAGCAGGAAGAGATCGACGCCGCGGCCTCGCTCGTGCGCAAGGGGCAGATTCGCACGATGGATCGCTCCGAGCGCATCCGCACGTACAACTTCCCGGAGAACCGCATCGCCGATCACCGCACCGGCTACAAGGCGTACAACCTGGACGCCGTCATGAACGGTGCCCTCGGCCCCGTCATCGATTCCTGCATCCACGCCGACGAGGAAACCCGGCTGGCCGAGCTCGGCGACCCGGAGTAGTCCCAACGCGAGGAGCCCCCAACCGGGACGGGGCCCAGGCCCCGTCCGGGGGCCCAGTCTATAAACTGGGCCCCCGGCTCGGGCATGGGCCCCGTCCGACGGTTTGGACAGATTAGAGGTAGTACTCGGGTTCCAGGGTGCCTCCGCGCGCGGACTCCACCGTCTCGGGAGATTGCGGGCGAATCGTGGCCGGCACCCCCACCAGCAGCGATCGCGCCGGGGCGTTCTTGGTCACGACGGCATTCGAACCGATCGTGCTCCAGGCCCCGATGGTGATCGGGCCGAGCACCTTGGCGCCGGCCCCGACCGTCACACCATCATCGAGAAACGGATGCCGCCGCACCCCCCGCGCGTGCCCGTGACGGCTCTTGCCGCCCAGCGTCACGGCGTGGTAGAGCATCACATCATCGCCGAGCACGGCCGTCTCACCGATCACCACGCCCATGCCGTGGTCGATGAACAGCCGGCGCCCGATGGTTGCGCCTGGGTGAATCTCGATTCCGGTCAGAAACCGGGTGACCTGGGACAAAAGACGGGCGGGCAGGCGCAGCCCGGCACGCCACAGACGGTTCGCGAGTCGGTACGACCAGACCGCGTGCAGGCCACTGTAGGCAAGAAAAACCTCCGCGTTACTGCGCGCGGCGGGATCGTGGGTGCGCGCTGTCGCGATGTCTTCGCGCAGGCGCAGAAAAAAAGTCATTGACAGCAGAAAGCGTTCTTAGTCGAGCAGGTCTTCGTAGAGAACCGTCGAAATGTAACGCTCACCGAAGCCGGGAACGATGACGACGATGGTCTTGCCGGCGTTCTCGGCAAGTTTTGCCTGCTCGAGTGCGGCCCAGACGGCGGCGCCTCCGGAGATGCCGCCGAGGATTCCCTCGTCGGTGCCGAGCGCGCGGGCCGTGGCGAGCGAGTCGGCCAGGGTCACGTCGGTGATGGAGTCGTAGACTTCGCGGTCGAGGGTTTCCGGCACGAAGTTCGCGCCAAGGCCCTGGATCTTGTGCGGGCCGGGCTTGCCGCCGGTGAGGATGGGGGAGTCGATCGGCTCGACGCCAACAACCTTGAGGCCCGGCTTCTGCTCCTTGAGGTATCCGCCGGTGCCGGAGATGGTGCCACCGGTGCCGATACCAGCGACGAGGATGTCAACGGCGCCGTCGGTGTCGTTCCAGATCTCCACGCCGGTCGTGGCGCGGTGGATGGCCGGGTTGGCCGGGTTGGTGAACTGGCTGGCCAGCACCGCTCCGGGCGTGTTCGCGACGATCTCGGCGGCCTTCTCAACGGCGCCGCGCATGCCATCGGCACCAGCGGTCAGCACGATTTCGGCACCGTAGGCGCGCATCATGACGCGACGTTCCTTGCTCATGGTCTCCGGCATGGCCAGAATGACCGTGTAACCGCGGGCGGCACCGACCATGGCGAGGGCGATGCCCGTGTTGCCGCTGGTGGCTTCGACGATGGTTCCGCCGGGCTTCAAGGAACCGTCCTTCTCGGCGGCATTGATGATCGCAACGCCGATGCGGTCCTTGACACTGCTGGACGGGTTGTAGAACTCGAGCTTCGCCAGCACGGTCGCGCCGAGGCCGGCGGTCAAACGGTTCAGTTTGACGAGGGGGGTCCCACCAACGGCTTCGGTGATGTCGGAATAGATCTTAGGCACGAGGGCAACTTTCATTCGGTGAAATTCGGCTGAATTCGACTAACTTGGGTGGGGCGGCCAGTTCCAGCCTAGGTCGCCCGGCCGAAAACGGGTTGGTGCGTTACATTTCACTACGTGCCTTCTTCAGATTCTGCCCTGCCCTCCACCGTGACTGCCCTGCGAAACCGAGCCATCAGCCTGCTCACCGCGGCCGGTGTGACCGACCCCGAGGTGGATTCCGACCTCTTGATCGGCCATGTGCTCGGCCAGAGCCGTGGCGAAGTGCAGGCCGGCAGCATCCTGAACCGACCGATCAGCGCAGCGGATGCCGCCACCATCGACACCCTGCTGGCCCGCCGCAGCAGACGCGAACCACTCCAGCACATCACCGGACATGCTCCATTCCGCTCCCTGTCCCTGAACGTGGGGCCCGGCGTCTTCGTGCCGCGGCCCGAAACTGAGCAGGTCGCGCAGTTCGCCATCGACGCGTTGCGGTCCATGCCCGATCCCGAACCGATCGGCGTCGACCTCGGCACCGGAAGCGGCGCAATCGCCTTAGCGCTGGCCACTGAGGTACCGCATGCGCGCATCTTCGCGATTGAAAATTCCCCCGACGCTTTTCCCTGGACGACCCGCAACTTCGAGGAGGTCGCTGCTGGCAACGCCATCCTCGCCTTCGGCGACCTCGCCGGCGCCTTCGCAGAACTCGACGGAACGGTCGCCGTCGTCATCTCAAACCCCCCGTATATTCCAGTGGATGCGATCCCGCGCGACCCAGAGGTGCGCCTGTTCGACCCTGCCCACGCACTCTTTGGAGGCCCGGACGGCCTCGACGTGGTGCGCAGCGTGTCGGCCACCGGCCTGCGCCTGCTGCGCCCCGGCGGTGTGCTCGTGATCGAACACGGCGAGCTGCAGGGCGCAGACATTCGCGCGCTGCTGACGACTGACGGCTGGCGCGCAGCGGCCACGCATCGCGATTACACCAGCCGAGATCGGGCCACCACAGCCCTGCATCCCTGACCTTTCGTTTGCGAGTGCGTGCGCGCACATCCGTTCTTCACAACCGCGCTGGGTTAGAATTACGGCAAATGACACGTATCTACGATTGCACGAGCGAGTCGGACACGAGCCACTCGGACACGAGCCACTCGAACTACCAAGCGCACATTTCCCTGGCGCGCATGGCTATCGGCCGCGGGGCGCTCGTTGTCATCCCCACCGACACGGTCTACGGTGTCGCGGCTGACGCCTTCAACGCCGAGGCGGTGCAGCTGCTCCTCGACGCAAAAGGCCGCAGCCGCCAGTCACCGCCGCCCGTTCTCATTCCCGGGATCCCCACCCTCGACGCCCTCGCGGTCGACGTCCCCCAGCCCGTGCGCGACCTCGTCGCGGCGTTCTGGCCGGGCGGACTGACGGTCATCGTCAATGCCCAGCCGTCACTGGTCTGGGATCTCGGTGAAACCCGCGGCACCGTGGCGCTGCGCATGCCGAGCAATCAGATCGCGCTCGATCTGCTTGCCGCAACCGGCCCCCTGGCCGTATCGAGCGCCAACCTCAGCGGGATGCCCGCCACCCGGGACGCCCAGGCTGCCGAAGCGGCGCTTGGCGAGAGTATCGAGGTCTACCTCGACGGTGGAACCGCCGGAAGCACCTATGAGAGTGTGTTCGGCGAGTCCGGAGAGGGCTCATCGACGATAGTCGATGCCACCGGCTTCGAAACCAACGGCGGTTTTCTGCACATCGTGCGCAGCGGCGTCATCTCCGAAGACGCGATCGCGGCGGTCGTCGGCGACGTTCTCGCGGCTGCACCGGCCAGCCCCGGAGTGCCCACAGAACCGAGCGAAGCGGATGCGACCCCCACCATCGCCGCCCCGTCCCAGGATGCCGCCGACGAAGACACTCGGAACGAAACGGATGCCGGTCGGTAGCCCATGACCCTTTTCTTCCTGCTCGCGCTCGTCTCGGCGATCGTCACGTTCGTGCTGTCGATCGTGGTCTATAAACTCAGCCACAAGTATCGCCTCTACCCGAAAATTCGCGAACGCGACGTGCACACCCGCCCGACCCCGCGCCTCGGTGGCATCGCCATGTTCCTCGGCATTCTGGTCGCCTTCGGCATCGCCTATCTCATCGCTGGGGCCTTCGCTCCCTTGCGGCTGGTATTCGCCGATCCGCAGCAGATTCTCGCGATTCTCGGCGCAGCCCTGCTCATCGTGCTCGTTGGTGTCGCCGACGACATCTGGGACCTCGACTGGATGACCAAGCTCGCCGGCCAGTTCATCGCCGCCGGGCTGGTCGCCTGGCAGGGCGTGCAGATCTATTCCCTGCCCATCGGCGGGCTCACGGTCGGCAGCGGCTGGATGTCGATCGTGTTCACGGTCGTCGCCATCGTGGTGGTCATGAACATGATCAACTTCATCGACGGTCTTGACGGTCTGGTCACCGGGGTGGCCCTCATCGCCAACGGTGTGTTCTTTCTCTACAGCTACTTACTCGTGCGGGACACCTCGCCGACCAACTACTTCAACCTTGCCTCGCTCATCGCCGCCATCCTCGTCGGCGCCTGTGTGGGGTTCCTGCCGTTGAACTGGCACCCGGCCAAGATGTTCATGGGCGATGCCGGTGCACTACTCGTCGGCCTGCTCATGGCAACGAGCGCGATCGCCATCACCGGCCAGATCGACCCAACCGCTATCAATCGTTCGCAGTTGTTCCCGGCGTTCATTCCCATTATGCTGCCGGTGGCGATCATGATCATTCCATTGCTCGACTTCGGGCTCGCCGTGTTCCGGCGGGTGCGGGCCGGCAAGTCGCCCTTCAGCGCCGACCGAAAACACCTGCACCACCGACTGCTCGATATGGGACACTCGCACCTGCATGCCGTACTGATTTTCTATGGGTGGACAGCCGCAGCATCCGTCGGGTGCCTGCTCTATTACATCCTGCCGGTCTACTTCGCCCTGCCAACGTGGTACGCCACCATTTTTCTGGTGACCTCGCTGCTGACCTGCACGTTCGTCACTCTCGCCCCGCTCGGCCGCCGTAAAACCGGCGAATGGGCCAGTCAGTCGGCACCGGCCCAGATCGCCGTCCTCGACCAGTTCGATCCGCTCGACGAAGCGGCCGCGCCAGCCCCACCCGCCCCAACACCGACACGAGCGACCGCCCACGCGGCGGCACCTGCCGAGGAGAACGTATGACCAGCGCCAGCCCACCAGCTTCAACACCTACCCAGGCAACGTCCATCCCGGTGCTGCGTCGCATCCTGATCTACGGGGGCTGGGTCGCACTCGGAATCGCCGTGATCGGTTGCGTCATCGGCTATTTCGTCGATGGTGGCAGCGGAGTGCTCAGCGCCCTGATCGGAACGATCATGTCGGTCGCTTTCATGGGCATCACGGCAGGCAGTATTCTTTTGGCCAATCGGGTTGCCGGCAACGAGTCGGCGATCGGTGGCTTCTTCGGCATCATCATGGGCGGCTGGTTGCTCAAGTTCGTCGTGTTTCTGGTACTACTCGTCGTGCTGCAGGACCGTGAGTGGATCCAACCGATGGTGCTGTTCTTCTGCATCATCGCCGGCGTCGTGGGGTCCCTCGTGGTCGATGCCGTCGTCGTGATGAAAAGCCGAATGCCCTACGTCAGCGACGTCACATTGCCCCCCGCTCCGGTCGACGACTAACCCTGCGACCCATCCACCCACGGATACCGCCCTCGATTCGGCTCAGCGCCTGATCTTTGCTAGAGTAAACACCGATCCAACCCCGGTTTGCACATGCTTTACAGCGTCGTGAACCTGCCCATATTCGTCGTTGCGCGAGCAGAGCTCACCGCCCCGAAACAGGAGAAAGCGCTGCTAGAAATCGCCGTAAACCTGATGGTCCCGTCTGCCACCGGCGACGGTGAATTTCACGGTCCCTCCATCAATGAGTTCTTCCCCGACGTAATCTTCTTCGCGGGTACCAACTTCGAAATCAACCGCATCATTCTTATCCGCTTCCTCGCGGTCGCGGTGCTGATGCTCGTCTTCTGGCTCGGCACTCGCCGCATGAAGATCATTCCGACCCGCGGTCAGAGCCTGGCCGAAATGGGACTCGACTTCGTTCGCGTCAATATCGCCGAAGACCTGCTCGGCAAGAAAGACGGTAAGCGGTTCCTGCCGCTTCTGACGACCATCTTCTTCATGGTCTTGTTCATGAACATCACGGGTATCATTCCGTTCCTCAACATCGCCGGCACCTCGGTGATCGGGGTTCCGCTGCTGCTCGGTGTCATCTCCTACGGAACGTTCATCTACGCCGGCGTCAAGAAGAGCCCGGCGAAATTCTTCCGCAACTCACTCTTTCCGCCCGGAGTCCCTCCGTTCCTGTACATCATCGTGACGCCGATCGAATTCATCTCGACGTTCCTGGTGCGGCCGGTCACTCTCACGCTCCGACTGATGATGAACATGATCGTCGGACACCTCCTGCTCGTGCTGTTCTTCAGCGCTACCCAGTTCTTCTTCTTCACTGCGGATGGCGGGTTCAAGCTCTTCGGCGCTGGCACCCTCGTCTTCGGCTTCGCCTTCACTCTCTTCGAAGTGCTGATCGCCGTCCTCCAGGCTTACATTTTTGCCCTACTCACCGCCGTCTACATCCAGCTCGCGCTGGCTGAGGAACACTAGACACTTTAGGAATCCGGCACTCGCCGAATTCACCATCACGGAAGGAAACATACGTGGACGCAACAACCGTTCTCGCGGAAATCAACGGAAACATCGCGACCGTCGGTTATGGCCTCGCAGCCATCGGCCCGGCAATCGGTGTAGGTATCGTCGTTGGCAAGACCATCGAAGGTGTCGCTCGCCAGCCTGAGCTGGCCGGTCGCCTGCAGGTGCTGATGTACATCGGTATCGCCTTCACCGAGGCGCTCGCCTTCATCGGCATCGCTACCTACTTCATTTTCACCGGCGTCTAAACCTCTTCACTACTTAATTAGGAGGCATGATGCTTCACGCAGTAATTGCAGCCGCGACGGAAGAAGCGGCGCGAAACCCGCTCATCCCCGAGATCTACGACATCATCTGGTCGGCGGTCTGCTTTGTCGTGATTTTGTTCTTCTTCTGGAAGCTCGTGCTCCCGAAGATGCAGAAGCTTCTTGACGACCGTGCAGAAGCCATTGAGGGCAACATCGCCAAGGCCGACGACGCCCAGCGCAAGGCCGAAGCTGCACTCGTGCAGTACACAGCCCAGCTCGCTGATGCTCGTGCCGAAGCCGGTGCCATTCGAGAACAGGCCCGCACCGATGGCCAGCGCATCGTCACTGAGCATAAGGAACAGGCTGCGGCCGAAGCCGGTCGCATCGCGGCTAGCGCCAAGACGCAGATCGAAGCCGAACGTCAGGCCGCCGTCGTATCGCTTCGCAGCGAGGTCGGCACCCTTGCCATTGACCTGGCCTCGGGTGTCATTGGTGAGAGCCTGTCCGACGACGCGAAGGCCAGCGCTATTGTCGATCGTTTCCTGGCCGAACTAGAAGCCAGCGAAGCACCAGCAGCAGGAAAGATCTAGCAAATGGGAAGCGCCACCAGAGAAGCACTCGCCACATCGAGGGCGGCACTGTCCGTCCCCGGCGGCACGACTGATCTGGCGACGGGCGAAAGCCTTTTCGGCGCCGGTCGAGTGATCGGGTCGTCGTCCCAGCTGTTGTCGGCACTCGGCGACGCGTCAGCGGATGCTGCGGCCAAGGTCACTCTCGTGCGTGCCGTTTTCGGCACCAACGTGACACCTCGGGCTCTTGACCTGCTCGCAGCCGCCGTGTCAGAACGCTGGTCCAGCCACGACGACCTGCTCGCCGGGATCGAAGAACTGGGCTTGCGGGCATCCGCTCTCTCTGTTTCGGCAGATTTGGCGGCGCCAGCCACGACGTCCATCGAGGGCGAGCTCTTCGCCTTCGGAAAGACGGTCTCGTCAGACGCTGAGCTGGAGCTGGCTCTGGCCAGCAAGCTTGGCAAGGTCGAGGCCAAAGTAGCACTCGTCGAGAAGCTTCTGGCCGGCAAGGTATCCGGACAGACGCTTGCTATTGTTCGGCACCTGGTGCAGCAGCCTCGCGGCCGCCGCATCGGCGAACTGCTGCGACACGCAGCAGCCGTCGTCGCTGACCAGTCCGGCACGTCGATCGCGACCATCACGTCGGCGAGCGTTCTCACGCCCGCCCAGCTCGACCGCTTGCAGAAGAATCTCCAGGAACGCCACGGACGGGCACTCACCATCAACCAGGTCGTTGACCCGGCTCTGGTCGGCGGAGTGCGCGTACAAATCGGCGACCTGGTCATCGACGGCAGCATCGCAACCCGCCTGGCTGATTTGAGACTCCAGCTCGCTCGCTGATTCTGGCGCAGTGCGACAGAAGAAGCAGCACCACAAACCCAGCAGTACCAGATGACTCAGGGCGGCAGCGTCCTCGAACAGACAGAACCTGTACAGCCGTACAGAAAAGGGAAGATGATGGCAGAACTAACGATCAGCCCCGATGAGATCCGTGGCGCTCTCCAGGACTTCGTGAAGTCCTATGAGCCGAACAAGACGTCAACGACCGAGGTTGGCTACGTCACCACAGCCGGCGACGGTATCGCCCACGTTGAGGGCCTGCCCGGCGTAATGGCCAACGAACTCATCAAGTTCGCCGACGGCACCCTCGGCCTGGCCCAGAACCTCGACGAGGACGAGATCGGTGTTGTCGTCCTCGGCGAGTTCGGCGGCATCGTTGAGGGCATGGAGGTGCACCGCACCGGCGAGGTTCTCTCCGTTCCCGTCGGCGACGGCTACCTCGGCCGTGTCGTCGACCCGCTCGGCGCCCCCATCGACGGACTCGGCGACATCGCCACCGAAGGCCGCCGTGCCCTCGAGTTGCAGGCCCCCGGCGTCATGAGCCGCAAGTCGGTTCACGAACCGATGCAGACCGGTATTAAAGCCATCGACGCCATGATCCCGATCGGCCGCGGCCAGCGCCAGCTGATCATCGGTGACCGCCAGACCGGCAAGACCGCGATCGCGATCGACACCATCATCAACCAGAAGGCCAACTGGGAGTCGGGCGACAGCACGAAGCAGGTTCGCTGCATCTACGTCGCTATCGGCCAGAAGGGCTCCACCATCGCTTCGGTGAAGGGTGCGCTCGAGGATGCCGGAGCGATGGAGTACACCACCATCGTCGCCGCTCCTGCCTCTGACCCGGCCGGCTTCAAATACCTGGCCCCATATACCGGTTCGGCCATCGGCCAGCACTGGATGTACGCCGGCAAGCACGTTCTCATCGTCTTCGATGATCTCTCCAAGCAGGCCGAGGCCTACCGCGCGGTGTCTCTGCTGCTGCGTCGCCCGCCGGGACGCGAAGCGTACCCGGGAGACGTGTTCTACCTGCACTCCCGTCTGCTGGAGCGTTGTGCCAAGCTCTCCGACGAGCTCGGCGCCGGATCAATGACCGGACTTCCGATCATCGAGACAAAAGCCAACGACGTTGCCGCATACATCCCGACCAACGTGATCTCCATCACCGACGGACAGATCTTTTTGCAGTCCGACCTGTTCAACGCCAACCAGCGCCCAGCGGTCGACGTCGGCATCTCGGTCTCCCGTGTTGGTGGCGACGCGCAGGTCAAGTCGATCAAAAAGGTCTCCGGCACGCTCAAGCTCGAGCTCGCCCAGTACCGTTCGCTCGAAGCCTTCGCCATGTTCGCTTCTGACCTTGACGCGGCCAGCCGTCGTCAGCTTGCCCGTGGCGCACGCTTGACCGAACTGCTGCGTCAGCCGCAGTACTCGCCGTACCCCGTTGAAGATCAGGTCGTCTCGATCTGGGCCGGCATCAACGGCAAGCTCGATGAGGTTCCGGTTCCCGACGTGCTGCGTTTCGAGCGCGAACTGCTCGACTTCCTCGGTCGCAACACCGAGATCTTGAAGACCCTGCGCGAGACCAACGTTCTCTCCGACGAGACCGTTTCCGCCCTCACCGCCGGCGTCGACAAGTTCAAGCTCGAATTCCAGACCGGTGAGGGCAAGCCGCTCGCCTCGGTCGGCAAGGAAAAGTTTGAGGCGATTGCCGTCGAAGACGTCAACCAGGAAAAGATCGTCAAGCACCGCCGCTAGTCCTCGCCGATTCGCGCGATGCAGAACCACTGACGAAACCACACTGAAAGACAAGGAAGCAGACACATGGGAGCGCAACTTCGGGTCTACCGGCAGAAGATTAAGTCTGCCCAGACGACCAAGAAGATCACTCGGGCCATGGAGCTGATCTCGGCCTCCCGCATCCAGAAAGCGCAGGCCCGAGTCGCTGCGTCAACCCCGTACTCGCGTGCGGTGACGCGCGCCGTTTCAGCGGTGGCCACGTACTCGAACGTCGAGCACGTGCTCACCACGGAGCCCGAAAAGATCGAGCGCGCAGCGGTCGTCATCTTCGCCTCAGACCGAGGCCTGGCCGGCGCTTTCAGCTCGCAGGTTCTGCGCGAAGCCGAGTCGCTCAGTGAACTGCTCCGTGGCCAGGGTAAAGACATCGTCTACTTCTTGGTAGGCCGCAAGGCCATCGCCTACTTCAGCTTTCGCAACCGCACGTCGGAGCGAGTCTGGACCGGCGGAACCGATCAGCCGCAGTTTGAGACGGCCAAGGAAATCGGCGAAGCACTGTTGGAGTCCTTCCTCACGGACTACTCCGACGGCGGCGTCGACGAGATCCACATCGTCTACAACCGCTTCGTCAGTATGGTCACCCAGGTGCCCGAAGTCGTTCGACTGCTTCCCCTCGAGGTCGTCGAAGGTGTGGAAGAACCCGGCGACAACAAGGTTCTTCCGCTGTACGAGTTCGAACCCGACGTTGAAACGGTTCTGGACAGCCTCCTCCCGGTGTATATCGAGAGTCGTCTGTTCAACGCCATGCTGCAGTCGGCTGCATCGGAGCACGCGAGCCGGCAGAAGGCAATGAAGTCGGCCAGCGACAACGCCGACAAGCTGATCACGGACTACACGCGCCTGTCCAACAACGCGCGTCAGTCCGAGATTACCCAGCAGATTTCCGAGATCGTGGGTGGAGCCGACGCGCTCTCATCCGCTAAGAAGTAAGACCAGAGAAGAGAGAGCTATGACTGACACCGCAACCGCGCCAGTCCGGGCGGAGGACACGGCCGGCTCTGTTGGCCGCATCGCGCGCGTCACGGGCCCCGTCGTCGACATCGAGTTTCCGCATGACTCGATCCCCGGCATCTACAACGCCCTGAAAACCACGATCACCATCGGTGACGACTCGAACGAGATCACGCTCGAGGTTGCATTGCACCTCGGAGACGACCTCGTTCGCGCCATCGCGCTGAACCCGACCGACGGACTCGTCCGCGGCCAGGAAGTTCGCGACACCGGCAGCCCCATCACGGTTCCGGTCGGAAACGTCACCAAGGGTAAGGTCTTCAACGTCATCGGCGATGTGCTCAATGCCAAGCCCGGCGAGAAGATCGAGATCACCGAGCGCTGGCCCATCCACCGCAAGCCGCCGGCCTTCGACCAGCTTGAGTCCAAGACTCAGCTGTTCGAAACCGGTATCAAGGTCATCGACCTTCTCACGCCGTACGTTCTCGGTGGAAAGATCGGCCTGTTCGGTGGTGCCGGAGTCGGCAAGACCGTCCTCATCCAGGAAATGATCCAGCGCGTAGCGCAGGACCACGGTGGAGTATCGGTGTTCGCCGGAGTCGGTGAGCGTACCCGAGAGGGCAACGACCTCATCGCCGAGATGGAAGAAGCGGGCGTCTTCGACAAGACCGCGCTGGTATTCGGCCAGATGGACGAGCCGCCGGGAACGCGTCTGCGCGTCGCGCTCAGCGCCCTGACCATGGCTGAGTACTTCCGCGACGTAGAAAAGCAAGACGTCTTGCTTTTCATCGACAATATCTTCCGCTTTACCCAGGCCGGTTCCGAGGTGTCGACCCTGCTGGGCCGCATGCCGTCTGCCGTGGGCTACCAGCCCAACCTGGCCGACGAGATGGGCATCCTGCAGGAGCGCATCACCTCGACCCGTGGCCACTCGATCACCTCCCTCCAGGCGATCTACGTCCCCGCCGACGACTACACCGACCCGGCACCGGCGACAACCTTCGCCCACCTCGACGCCACGACCGAGCTGTCGCGTGAAATCGCGTCGAAGGGCCTCTACCCGGCCGTCGACCCGCTCACCTCGACCAGCCGTATCCTCGACCCCCGCTACCTGGGTGCCGATCACTACAACACGGCTGTGCGCGTCAAGGCGATCCTGCAGAAGAACAAGGAACTCCAGGAGATCATCGCGATCCTCGGTGTTGATGAGCTCTCTGAAGAAGACAAGGTCACGGTTTCCCGTGCCCGCCGCATTCAGCAGTTCCTCTCCCAGAACACCTACATGGCGAAGAAGTTCACCGGCGTCGAGGGCTCCACGGTTGCGCTCAAGGACACCATCGAGTCGTTCACGGCAATCGCCAACGGTGAGTTCGACCACGTCGCCGAGCAGGCCTTCTTCAACGTCGGTGGCATCAACGACGTCGAAGAGAAGTGGGCTCAGATCCAGAAGGAGAACGACTAAGCATGGCGAAGTCGCTGTCCGTCAGCGTTGTGTCGGCCGACCACCAGGTCTGGACCGGCGAAGCGACGATGGTTGTAGCCAAGACCGTCGAGGGCGAGATCGGCATCCTGGCCGGTCACGAACCGATGTTGGCGATTCTGGCGCTGGGCGACGTTCGTCTTACCCTTGCCGATGGCTCCAAGGTCGTCGCCAAGGCTGAAGACGGTTTTCTGTCGGTCGACAACGACATGGTCACCATCGTGGCCCGCAAGGCCGAACTCGTCGGTTCGTAACCCGCGGGTCTGCAACACCAGTGCTGATACTGCTTCCGCCGTCGGAGACGAAACGCTCCGGCGGCGAAGCTGTACCCCTGGACTTCACGCGCCTCGCTTATCCAAGCCTGAACGCTAAGCGCCGCACGCTTGCACGTGCGCTCGTCGCCCTGTCACAGCAACCGGACGAAGCCCGTACCGCCCTCAAACTGGGCCGTACGCAGCTGTTCGAGATCGACCGCAACCGCGAAGTACTGTCGTCTCCGACCCTGCCGGTCATCGACCGGTATACCGGGGTGCTCTTCGACGGGTTGGATTCCGCTACCCTGTCGGTCGCCCAGCGGGAGTTCGCTCACGCGCACCTTGCCGTGCACTCCGCACTGCTCGGACCGCTCGCGGCACTCGACCCGATACCGGCCTACCGGCTGTCGCACGATTCGCGCGTGCCGACACTGACCATGGCACAGCAATCAGTAAAGGCGTACACACTAAGGCAACACTGGAACATCGATGTTGCGAAGGTGCTCGGCCAGAGTGAGGGGCTGCTGCTCGACTTCCGGTCAGAGGCCTACGTTGCCCTCGGCGCCCGACCCCTGCGCCCGGACTCGCTGTATCTACGAGTCGTCGCCGACGCGGGGAACGGTCAGAAGCGGGCCCTGAATCACTTCAACAAGAAGTCCAAGGGTGAATTCACCCGAGCGTTGCTCGACCAGCAGCACGATTTTCTCACCCCCTCAGAACTGATCGACTGGGCGCGATCGGTCGGAATCCGCCTCGCAGCGGGCGCACCCGGAGAACTTGAGCTCGTTGTTGAGCAGAACCTGGCCTCGGCGGGCCGACCAGCGTCGTCGACTATCTATACCGGGGCTGAGCTATGCCGGGGATGATCTAGGCGGGCGTTAGGCTGGGCGCGTGAGTACACACATCGGCACATCCCCCGCAGCGGTAGCGGCATCCGTCAACGTTCCCATTCATCGGCAACCGGTCAACGTGACCGTCACAGGAGCGGGCGGACAGATCGGCTACGCACTCTTATTCCGCATTGCGGCCGGCGCGCTGCTTGGTCCGACGACGCCCGTCCGGCTGACCCTGCTGGAGATACCCCAGGGGTTGAAAGCCGCCGAGGGTACCGCTCTTGAACTTGAAGACTGTGCCTTCGATCTGCTGCGCGGGGTGACAGTCACCGATGACCCCGCTGTCGCCTTTGCCGGCGTCAATATTGCGCTGCTGGTCGGATCTCGTCCGCGAGGGCCTGGCATGGAGCGTGCCGATCTGCTCGAGGCCAACGGCCGTATATTCGGCCCACAGGGCGCCGCCATAAACGCCGGAGCCGCCGAGGATGTGCGCGTGCTCGTGGTGGGCAACCCGGCCAACACGAACGCTCTCATCGCTGCCGCCCACGCACCAGACGTCCCGTCTGAGCGATTCACCGCGATGACCCGGCTCGACCACAACCGTGCTGTCGGGCAGCTCGCCAACCATCTCGACGTCAACGTCGGAGCAATCCACGGCTTGACCGTGTGGGGAAACCACTCGGCCAGCCAGTATCCGGACGTCTTTCACGCCACCGCGGAGGGCCGAGCGGTTCGAGACCTCGTCGATGAGCAGTGGCTGGCGCAGACCTTTATCCCGCGAGTGGCCCAACGCGGATCGGAGATCATCGCTGTGCGCGGAGGATCGTCGGTCGCCTCTGCTGCCAACGCAGCCATTGACCATGTTGCTGACTGGGTCACCGGGCGCGGTTCGGAGTGGACCAGTGCCGGGGTGGTTTCCGACGGTTCCTACGATGTTCCGCCCGGATTGGTGTGCTCGTTCCCGGTGCGTTCGGTCGATGGTCAGTGGCGCATCGTGACGGGGCTGGAACGCAACGAGTTCTCGCGAAGCCGTATCGCGGCATCCGTTGCCGAGTTGGTCGAGGAACGAGATGCGGTGCGGGCGTTGGGCCTGCTGCCGCTCGGTCGCCGCTAAAGGCCACGGGAGGGCGTTCATCGGCGCGGCGGCACCGCTACCGGTGCACGATTCCTTCGTGATCAAGCAGCCACGCTTTGGTCGGGATTCCCTGGCCGGCGCTGTAGCCGGTGATCTGGCCGCTCGAGGCGAGCACCCGGTGGCAGCCGATGATGATCGGTACCGGGTTGGCGCCGACCGCCCCGCCGATGGCACGGCCAGAACCGGAGCGGCCGATTGTGCTGCCGAGTGCTCCGTAGGAGATGACATCGCCGAACTTGAGAGTCGCCAGCCGCGCCCAGACGCTGCGTTGAAACTCGGTGCCGCGGGTCAGATGCACGGGGACGTCGAAGGACTGCCGCGTTCCGGCGAAGTACTCGGCGAGCTGTTCGGCGGCCCGCCGCAGCACAAGGGAGGACGTCTCTGGAATCGTCTCGAGCGGCAGCTGGCCGTCGGTTTCGATGGAGAGGGAGAGGATGCCCGCGTCGTCGGCGGTCAGTTCCAGGCGACCGATGGGACTGGGAAGGCGAAGGAGCGCGTTCGCTGTCTGTGTACGCGCGGGTTGCGTCGGGATGCTGTGCATGATTCGACTGTAGCCGCCGCCTCCACCTCGACCTCGCGGGTTTCGGACATCGGTGCCCGACCCGTGAAAACCTGAGCCTGTGCAGGAGAAGGCTCCCGTTCTATTCTGTAAGGATGGCGCAGATTGAATATCGCAGACTTGGCTCGTCGGGCCTGACCGTGTCGACGATCGGACTCGGGTGTAATAACTTCGGTCGCACCGGCACGGCGTCGGAGAGTCAGGACGGTACGACCGCTGTCATTGACGCGGCCTTGGAAGCGGGCGTGACACTGTTCGACACCGCCGATATCTACGGTGCCGAGCGCGGATTGAGCGAAACGCTCATGGGTCACTCCCTCCGCGGTAAGCGTGATCAGATTGTGCTCGCCTCCAAGTTCGGCATGGACATGGGCGGGTTGAACGGTCCGGACTGGGATGCTCGCGGCTCGCGCCGATACATCCGCCTGGCCGTTGAGGCGTCTCTTCGACGGCTGCAGACCGACTGGATCGACCTGTACCAGTTGCACGTTCCTGACCCGTCGACGCCGATCGAGGAGACCCTGGCGACGCTCGACGATCTCATCACGGAGGGCAAGATTCGTTACATCGGTCATTCGAACCTGGCCGGCTGGCAGATCGCCGAGGCCGAGTTCACGGCCCGCATGAACGGACACCCCGCGTTCATCTCCAGTCAGAACGAGTACAGCCTGCTCGTGCGTGACGCCGAAGACGAGGTGCTGCCGGCCGTCAACGCTTACGGCCTGGGCTTTCTACCCTTCTTTCCGCTCTACAACGGCCTGTTCACCGGCAAGTTCTCCCGCGCTGGTGGGCCGGCCGACAGCCGGATCATGATGATTCGGCGGCATCTCGCCGACGACGCCCCCTGGGACAAGATCGAGCAGTACGAGCGCTGGTGTGACGTGCGCGGGACGACCATGTTGGCGGCGACGTTCGCGTGGTTGCTGGCCCAGCCGGGGCTGACCAGCGTCATCGCGGGGGCCACCAAGCCGGAGCAGATCGTTCAGAACGCGACAGCGGCAACGTCCTGGCAGCCCTCCGCCGAGGAGGTCGCCTTCATATCGAACCTCTTCGCCTGACCGCCTGACCGGGCGTCGGCACCTGAGTTCGTAATTTATGCGCAGAGCGCAATATTTCGGTCGACGACGAACTAAAAAGAGTGCACTATTGCATCAGTGGATGCTGCGCCGAACCTTTGGTCGGGCGGGCCACCGATTTCTACTAGGAGAATTTCGTGCTGTGGTCTCTGCTCGTGCGTTACCTGCGCCCATACTGGCAGCTGCTGCTGGGAGTAATCGTTTTTCAACTGGCACAATCAATCGCTTCCCTGTTTCTCCCCACCCTCAACGCCGATATCATCGACGAGGGCGTAGCCACTGGTAACACCGACTACATCCTGCGCGTCGGCGGCCTCATGTTGCTCATCACCCTCGCCCAGATCGCCTGCGCGATCGTTGCCGTGTACTTCGGTGCGAAGGTCGCCATGAAGGTGGGGCGTGACCTGCGCGGCGCCGTCTTTAGCCGCGTCGGGGAATTCTCCGAGCAGGAGGTCACTCGGTTCGGAGCTCCGTCCCTCATCACCCGCTCCACCAATGATGTGCAGCAGGTGCAGATGCTCGTACTGACCACCTGCACCCTGCTGGTCTCGGCACCGATCCTTAGCATCGGCGGCGTGATCATGGCGATTCGCCAGGACGTTCAGCTGTCCTGGCTCATCGCGGTGAGCGTGCCCATTCTCCTTATTGCCGTCGGATTCATCGTCGTCAAGATGGTTCCGCTGTTTCGAACGATGCAGACCCGCATCGACACCGTCAACCGGGTGCTGCGGGAACAACTCACCGGTATTCGGGTGGTGCGGGCGTTCGTGCGCGAGACGCAAGAGGTCGCCCGATTTGCGAAGGCCAACCAGGATGTCACCGACGTTGCCCTGAGCTCTGGTCGCCTGATGGCGCTCATGTTCCCCATCGTCATGCTCGTACTCAACGTTTCCAGCGTGGCCGTAATCTGGTTCGGCGCATTCCGCATTGAAGACGGTTCGATGCAGGTGGGCACGCTCATCGCCTTCCTCAGCTATCTCATGCAGATTCTCATGGCCGTCATGATGGCCACGTTCATGGCCGTCATGATTCCGCGGGCGGCCGTCTCGGCCGACCGCATCGGCGAGGTGCTCGCCACAGAATCGAGCGTTGTACCACCGGCCAACCCGGTCAATGCCACGGTCGGCCAGGGCGAGCTCGAACTGCTTGATGTCGGCTTCGCCTATCCAGGAGCCGAACAGCCGGTGCTGCGTAACGTGAGCTTCATCGCCCGCCACGGTGAGACCACCGCGATCATCGGAAGTACCGGCAGCGGCAAAACCACCCTGGTCAACCTGTTGCCGCGCCTGTTCGACGCCACGAGCGGTTCCGTGCTCGTCGACGGCGTCAACGTGCGCGAGCTCAATCCCGACCTGCTCTGGGGGCATATCGGCCTCGTACCGCAAAAGCCCTACCTGTTCTCCGGAACGGTGCGTAGCAACCTGCTCTACGGCAAACCCGACGCGACCCAGGAGGAACTCTGGCGGGCCCTCACGATCGCCCAGGCCAGGGATTTCGTTACGGAAATGGCCGGCGGGCTCGACGCACCGATTTCACAGGGCGGAACCAATGTGTCTGGTGGCCAGCGTCAGCGCCTCGCGATCGCCCGCGCCCTGGTGAAGCGGCCGGAGCTGTACATTTTCGACGACTCATTCTCCGCCCTCGACCTCGCCACGGATGCCCGACTTCGGCTCGCCCTCAAACAGAGCACCAACGGGGCCACCATGATTATCGTCGCCCAGCGGGTGTCGAGCATCATCGATGCCGACCAGATCCTGGTGCTCGAAGACGGCCGCATCGTCGGTCGGGGAACGCACGAGCAACTTCTCGAGTCGAACACCACCTATCAGGAAATTGTGTCATCCCAGCTCACCGCGGAGGAGGCATCATGAGTGAGACCAGCGGCGACGATAAGCCGGCCCCGCGTCCACAGCGTGGCGGAGGCCCCTTCGGCGGTATGAGTCTGCCGGCCGAGAAATCGATGAACTTCACCGCGTCGGGCAGGCGCCTGCTCGGCAAGCTGCGCCCCGAGCGGCTCTGGCTGGCTCTCGTTTTCGCCCTCGCCGTGATCAGCGTCACGTTCTCGGTGCTTGGCCCGCGTTTGCTCGGCGAAGGCACCAACCTGATCTTCTCCGGCGTCGTGTCGAAGTCGCTGCCGAGCGGCAGCAGCCAGGCCGAGGTGGTCGCAGGTCTGAGGGCGGCCGGCAACACCACCCAGGCCGACATGCTCAGCGGCATGACGCTCACACCCGGACTCGGCATCGACTTCGCCATGCTCTCCACCGTGCTGTTCTGGGCGCTCGCGCTGTATGTGCTGTCGAGCGTGTTCAGCTGGATGCAGGCTTACGTACTCAACGGCGTCGTGCAGCGCACGGTGTACCGGCTGCGTGAAGAGATCGAGGCCAAGATCAACCGCCTGCCGCTGAGCTACTTCGACAAGAAGCCGCGCGGTGAGTTGCTGAGCCGGGTGACCAACGATGTCGACAACATTTCGCAGAGCCTGCAACAGTCGCTGAGTCAGGTGGTGACCAGCCTGCTCACGGTGGTCGGCGTGATCGTGATGATGCTCATCCTCTCGCCACTGCTCGCTTTGATCGCGCTGGTCACCGTGCCGCTCACCCTGGTGATCACCGCGTTCATCGCCAAACGGTCCCAGCAGCTATTCGTGGCCCAATGGGCGAACACCGGCGAGCTCAACGGTCAGATCGAGGAGACGTTCACCGGCCATGCCCTGGTCAAGGTTTTCGGCCGGCAGAAAGAGGTCGACGCGCGGTTCAAGCAGAAGAACGACGACCTGTACGCGGCAAGTTTTGGCGCCCAGTTCATCAGCGGCATGATCATGCCGGCGATGACCTTCATCGGTAACCTCGTCTACGTCGCCATCGCGGTCGTTGGCGGTCTGCAGGTTGCCTCCGGTGCCATGCAGCTGGGTGACGTGCAGGCGTTCATCCAATACTCCCGCCAGTTCACCCAGCCGCTCGCCCAGCTCGGGTCGATGGCCAACCTGCTGCAGTCGGGCGTCGCATCCGCTGAACGCGTCTTCGACCTGCTCGACGCCGACGAACAGAGTGAAGACCCCGACCCGGCCAAGACTCCGACCGAGGTGCACGGACGCCTGGTCTTCGAGAACGTGTCGTTCCGGTACACCGAAGACAAGCCGCTGATTGAGGACCTCAGCCTCGTTGCGGAGCCAGGGCAGACCATCGCCATCGTTGGGCCCACCGGGGCGGGTAAGACCACACTGGTCAACCTCATGATGCGGTTCTACGAGATCGACTCCGGTCGTATCCTGCTCGATGGCGTCGATGTCGCCACCATGACCAGGCACGACCTGCGCAGCCGCATGGGAATGGTGTTGCAAGACACCTGGCTGTTCGGCGGCACGATCCGCGACAATATCGCCTACGGCCGACCGGATGCGACGGAGAAAGATATTCTCGCGGCCGCCACAGCGACCTACGTTGACCGGTTCGTGCACTCACTGCCCGACGGCTACGACACCGTTCTCGATGACCAGGGCAGCAACGTGAGCGCCGGCGAGATGCAGCTGCTAACGATTGCCCGTGCTTTTCTGGCGCAGCCGAGCGTTCTCATTCTCGATGAGGCCACCAGCTCGGTGGACACGCGCACGGAGGTGCTCGTGCAGAAGGCGATGAGTGCCCTGCGGGCGGAACGCACGAGCTTCGTCATCGCCCACCGGCTGTCCACGATTCGCGACGCCGATCTTATTCTCGTCATGGAGTCAGGACGCATTGTGGAACAGGGTAACCATATTCAGCTGCTCGCCGCGAACGGTGCCTACCAGGCGCTCTACGCGGCACAGTTCGCGGCGCCCGTCGCCGACGAGGTCTAGGGGAAGGCGCGTCCTCCCCAGCACGTCGCCCGCCCGAATGCGCCACAGATTCGGGCGGGAGAATATCGGGGGTGCTGACCGAGGAGCACAGTGGCGGCATGCATCCCACCATTGTCAAAGCCCAGAAGCCTCAGGACTTTCTGGCACTCGTCCCCCAGCTGCTCGGGTTTATTGCCGAGTCCAGTGCCGTTCTCGTCGCTTTTCGCGGTAACCGCACCTGCGGTGCGCTGCGTTTCAACCTGCCGGACGACGGCGCACCCCACAAGGTGTATAAGCGTATTGCAACGACCCTCGCCGGGATGCTGTGCAAGATTCCCGGAGTCGACGCGGTCGTTCCGGTTATCTACACCGCGGATTCGTTCGTTGGCACGCCCGGTATCCCGCGCGAAGGGTTTGCCGAGATCCTCAACCGGCGGCTTGAACTGAGCGGTTTCCTGCTGCGCGATTCCCTGTGCGTGGCAGCGGATGCCTGGGGCAGCTACCTCGACCCGGAGTGCCCCGCTGGCGGGCATCCGCTGAGCGATATTACCCAATCGCCGATTTTTGAGGCGGTGGACCAGGAGGCAGCGGTCGAAACGCAGCGCCCGCTGGGAACGCTCCAGAATGGGGCCGACCCGATCGGGGTGAACCTGGCGACCAAGGACCGCCTGGCCCGGATCTACCGGCGGTACCGCCACCTCATCGCGCGGGCCGAAAACGCTCCGGAACTGTTTCCCACCCTCGGCTTTGTGCTCGACCCCGTCATGATCGCTGAGGCGGCGCTGACCTGGCCGAATCCACCCACCGAGGAGGACGCTGCGGCACTGCTCGTGCTCGTGCAGTCTCCACCCCATCGCGACCAGATCATGGTGCAATTCGCGTTCGGGCGTGACGAAGGCCTGCGCGCTCGCGAACTCAACCGGCACTATGCGCGGCTCCAGGATGAAACCGGGCGGAGCCTCGACGACCTGGTCGCCGAAGAAGTCACGGTCGGCGACCCAACCGCCAAACACACCAGCGACATCATGCTGGGCCTACAGCCCGAACGGCCAGACATCGACCGGATCCGCGTCGCGATCGGGTTGCTGCGCACCGTCGTGGCGATGGCGCCGCGGTCAGCCAAACCAGCACCGCTGTGCATGCTGGCCTGGCTGTCCTGGGCTCTCGGCAGCGGGTCCGTGGCCGGATTCTTCGTCGACCAGGCTCTCGCCATTGACTCGCAGTACAGCATGGCCACCCTGCTGGACCTGCTGCTCAAGTCTGGGCATCTGCCGGACTGGGCGTTCGCGGTACCGCGCGAAGACGGTGAGGAGGGCGACGAAGACGACGGCTACGAACGCGACGAAGACTGGAGTGATGACTTCGACGAGTTCGCAGCCGACGACTAACGCGCTACATATACTTCGGTGCCTCAGCCAGTACCCCGTGCAGAATCTCGCCGATCTCCGCGAATTCCTTCGGGCCGATGGTGAGCGGGGGAGCGAGCTGGATGACCGGGTCGCCACGGTCGTCGGCGCGGCAGTACAGGCCAGCCTCGTAGAGAGCCTTCGACAGGTAACCGCGCAGCAGCCGCTCCGACTCCTCATCGTTGAACGTTTCCTTGGTGCCCTTGTCCTTGACCAGCTCGATGCCGAAGAAGTACCCGGCACCGCGCACGTCGCCGACGATCGGCAGATCGAGAAGTTTCTCCAGCTCTTTGCGGAACAGTGGCGAATTTTCGCGCACATTCTCGTTGAGTTTTTCCTCCTCGAAGATGTCCAGATTGGCCAGCGCTACGGCGGAGGAGACCGGGTGTCCGCCGAAGGTATAGCCGTGGTAGAACGTCGTGTCGCCGTGCTTGAAGGGTTCGTAGATGCGGTCACTGACGATGGTTGCGCCGATCGGCGAGTATCCGCTCGTCATGCCCTTGGCACAGGTGATCATGTCGGGCTGGATGCCGTAGGTCGTGGAGGCGAACATGTTTCCGATGCGACCGAACGCCGTGATGACCTCGTCCGCGACCAGGAGCACGTCGTACTTGTCGCAGATTTCGCGGACGCGCTTGAAATAGCCGGGGGGCGGGGGAAAGCAGCCTCCCGAGTTCTGCACCGGTTCGAGGAACACGGCGGCGACGGTCTCGGGGCCCTCGAACTGGATCATCTCTTCGATGCGGTTCGCGGCCCACTGACCGAATACCTCAAGGTTGTCGCCGAGACCGAGCCCGGGGCTCATCTCCTCGGCACGATAGAAGTTCGTGTTGGGAACGCGAAAGCCACCGGGGGTGACCGGCTCGAACATCTCTTTCATCGCGGGGATTCCGGTGATGGCCAGCGCTCCCTGAGGGGTGCCGTGGTAGGCGACGTTGCGGGAGATGACCTTGTGCTTGGTGGGGCGACCCATCAGCTTCCAGTAGTACTTCGCAAGCTTGAAGGCGGTCTCGACTGCTTCGCCGCCGCCGGTGGAGTAGAACACCCGGTTGAGGTCGCCGGGAGCGTAGGAGGCGAGCCGGTCGGCCAGTTCGATCGCGTTCGGATGGGCGTACGACCAGATCGGGAAGAAGGCGAGCTCTTCGGCCTGCTTCGCGGCGACCTCGGCGAGACGCTTGCGTCCGTGGCCGGCGTTGACCGTGAACAGGCCGCTCAGGCCGTCGATGTACTGCTTACCCTTGGAGTCCCAGATGTGGTGTCCCTGGCCCTTGACGATGATGGGCACTCCGGCTCCGGACTCCATCACCGACTGACGGGAGAAGTGCATCCATAGGTGGTCCTTGGCCTTTTGCTGCAGCTCGGCGTTATGGGCGTCGCTGTACGCGGTCGATGAATCGATGGGCGTGGTGAGAGTCATTTTTTACCGTGTTCCCCAGTTATAGAACTGTTTGTGGAGTTTGAGATAAACGAACGTCTCGGTGGAGAGGACTCCATCGAGATTGCGGATCTTGGAGTTGAGCAGTTCGAGCAGTTCGTCGTCGTCTTCGCAGACGACCTCGGCGAGAATGTCAAAGGTGCCGGCCGTGAGCACGACGTAGTCAACGGCATCGATTGCCGCCAGCTGCTCGGCGAGCACACGGGTATCGGCCGAGGCGCGAATGCCGATCATGGCCTGACGAAAGAAACCCAACTGCATCGGGTCGGTCACGGCGACAACCTGCATAACGCCGGCGTCGGTGAGCTTTTGCACCCGCTGTCGCACGGCCGCTTCACTGAGACCGACGGCTTTGCCGATCTCCGCGTACGACCGACGTCCGTCGGCTTGAAGCTGTTCGATGATCTTTTTTGACACATCGTCGAGCGGGGCCGGCTTGGGCGGGTGACCGCGCCTTTGTCCATTCATGCATCGATTCTGTCAGTCCAAATGCACTTCGGCAAGCGAATCCGTCGCACATAATGCAAATCACTGCGCATTTCATTTGTAGATCTGGGTGCATATCAAATTGAAATAGGTACACTGGGCCGCATGAGCGCCCCCGAGTTACGCAACTTCATCAACGGCCAATACGTCGATTCCACATCGTTGGAACGTTTCGATCTCGTCGACCCCGCGACCGAAACGGTCTATGGCAGCAGCCCGGTGTCGAATGCGACCGACGTGGACGGAGCCTACCGGGCTGCGGCATCCGCTTTTGAAATTTGGGGTGAGACAACTCCGGCGGCGCGCCAACTCGCGCTGTTTCGAATTGCCGACGCGATCGAGGCTCGGGCCGAAGAATTCGCCGACGCCGAGTCGCTGGACACCGGCAAGCCGCGTTCCACCCTCGTCGACGACGAAATTCTGCTTTCGGTCGACCAGATTCGTTTCTTCGCCGGTGCCGCCCGCAACCTCGAAGGTCGAGCGGCCGGCGAGTATATGACCGACCATACCTCGTTCATTCGGCGTGAACCGATCGGTGTCGTCGGTCAGGTCACACCCTGGAACTATCCGCTGAATATGGCCGTCTGGAAGTTCGCTCCCGCGCTCGCCGCCGGCAACACCACGGTGCTCAAACCGTCTGACACCACCCCGAGTGCGACCCTGCTGCTCGCCGAGGTCGCGGCGGAGTTTCTACCGAACGGCGTGCTCAACGTGATCACCGGCGACCGCACGACCGGAGCCGCCATGATTGACCACAGAACCCCGCAGCTCGTATCGATCACCGGTTCGGTGCGGGCCGGAATGGCCGTCGCCGAGGCCGCGTCGCACGACCTGAAACGGGTACACCTCGAACTCGGCGGCAAAGCCCCCGTGATCGTGTTCGACGATGCTGACATCGAGCTCGCCGTCGCCGGGATCGTCGCCGCCGGCTTCTTCAACGCCGGCCAGGACTGCACAGCGGCCACTCGGCTACTCGTTCAGGCCGGAATTCACGACGAATTCGTCGCCGCGCTGACCGCCTATGCCAGGGATAACGCGCGCACCGGAGCGCCCGCCGAGCAGGGAATCCTGTTCGGGCCGGTCAACAACGTCAACCAACTCGCCCAGGTATCGGGCTTCGTCGACCGGCTGCCCGACCATGCCGTGCTCGAACTCGGGGGCCATCGAGTCGGCAACACCGGATACTTTCACGAAGCGACCATTGTCAGCGGCCTAAAGCAGACCGACGAGGCGGTGCAGCACGAGATCTTTGGCCCCATGATGACCGTGCAGCGCTTCACCGATGAGGCCGAGGCCCTGCGCTGGGCGAACGACGTGCAGTACGGCCTGGCGTCGTCGGTGTGGACCCGCGATCACGGTCGTGCGATGCGCTTGGCCAAGCACCTCGATTTCGGTTGTGTGTGGATCAACACTCACATTCCCATCGTTGCCGAGATGCCCCACGGCGGTTTCAAACACTCCGGCTATGGCAAGGACCTCTCGATGTATGGGTTCGAGGATTACACCCGCATCAAGCACGTGATGAGTTACATCGGACACTAGGCGGTGCGGTGGCTGCGAATGGTGACGTTATTATGGTCCAAGTCCTTCGGTGAACGTTGGAACGGCGGGGACGAATTCGTGCCCCACTCTCGGAAGGCACCACCCGTGACCCAGATTGGTCAAGGTTCGACCGGATTTCGTGTCGAACTGCCCAGCGCAGCAACGACGTTGACGTTGGCGTGGGCAGCCCTGACCGATGTCGGCCATCGCCGTGAGGTGAACGAGGACAGCTTTCTCGCCGCGCCGCCGCTGTTCGCTGTCGCCGACGGTATGGGCGGGCACTCGGCCGGAGATGTCGCCAGTGCCGCCGTCGTGACCAGGCTGGCTGAGCTCACCGGAACACTCGTGGCGGAGGCCGGTTCGATCGATCGGGCGCTCGCTCTCGCGGTGGAAGACATGGCGCAGGGGGTCGGGGTCACCGATCAGGGGACCGGAACGACCGTAACCGGCGTGGCGCTGGCGCTCGTCTCGGATGCCGTCAGTTGGATTGTGTACAACATCGGTGATTCCCGGGTCTACCAGCTCACCGGCGGGGTTCTCGAGCAGGTCACCAACGACCACTCGGTCGTGCAGGAGCTGGTCGACGCCGGGCGCATCACCCGCGAAGAAGCAGACGTGCACCCACACGGCAACATCATCACCCGCGCCGTCGGCTTTCACGAACCACCCATTCCCGATTACCGCATCCTGCCGATCCAGGCGGGCATGCGAATTCTGGTCTGCTCTGACGGACTGACCAAGGAACTCACCTCCTACGGAATCCGTCATTTTCTGCTCGAAAAGAAGCTGGCAGCGGATGCCGTTGCGGCCATGGTCGAGGCGGCCCTGGAGAACGGCGGTCGGGACAATATCACGGCGATCGTGGTCGATGTGCTGGCGGTCGAACCCTACGAGGCGCCCGAATCCTGATCGTGTCGCTCGCCGGTCGCGTATTATAGAACGAGTGAATGACACCCTGCCTCCGTGCCCTGAATGCTCCAGCGACCTGACCTACGAGATGGGCTCACTGCTGGTTTGCCCGCTCTGCGCGCACGAATGGTCGAACGAACCGGTCGAGGAAGAGCAGGAAGCCCTAGTCAAAGACGCCTTCGGAACCGTCTTGACCGATGGCGACACCGTCTCGATCATCAAGGACCTCAAGGTCAAGGGCCAGTCGTTGTCGATTAAGGTCGGCACCAAGGTGCGCAACATCCGTCTCGTCGATCCGGTCGACGGTCACGACATCGACTGCAAGGTCGACGGTTTCGGGTTCATGCAACTCAAGTCCAGTCTGGTCAAAAAGGTCTAGGTTCAGCCGCTCGTGACCTGTCAAATTTGCGGGGCCTGGTTGCCGGTCGGCGCCATGTTCTGCGGCGAATGCGGCAGCTCTCGCACCGCCACCGTTGCGTCGCGTAAGCGTCCGGACCCCCGCCCGAACGACACGACGATCATTGCACGCCTGCCGCGCTCGCCCGTCGTGATTTCCGTACCGATCCCAGTGGCCGTGCCGGTACCGGTGCGGGCTGCTGCCGTCGTGACCGCTGCACCCACAACTGCACCCGCCGCGGTGCCGATGGCGGCACTACCAACCCGGGCGACCTTCGTGTTGAAGTTCAGCACGGGCCAGCGGGTGTCGGTGCACGGTTCCGGCCTGATCGGACGCAAGCCCCTTCCCCAACCCGACGAAATCTTCGACGAACTCATTCGGGTAGCGGATGCCGACCGCTCTGTCTCGAAAACCCACCTTGAGTTTGGCCAGCACGACGGTGAATTCTGGGTCAGCGACCGGGTCTCAGGTAACGGTACGGTCATCCGCCGTCCCGGCGAAACGGCCGAGCAGCTTGAGCCGGGGCGACGCTACGTTCTGCCTCGCGGCACCCGGGTCGAAATCGCCGACCATTCCTTCAGCGTCGCCTGACCGGCCGTCGACGCCTCCTCCACTGGCGCCGCGAACGCCGATCGTGCACCGATGGGCCGATTGAGGCCGCTTTTCGATCCGCGATCTGGTCTGCTGGACGGGTGTCCACCGTCGATGAGTCCCTCTCCCTGCCTCCTGCGCCAGCCATGCTGCCGCCGGCCGGGTTTCCCATCCTCGCCACGGTGGCACCGCTGGCGGCGGCCGGGCTGATCTGGACGATCACCGGCTCGGCTTTTGCGCTGATCTTCGCCGTCCTCAGCCCGATCATTGCGGTGGCCAGCATGTTCGATTCAAAACGCCTGGGCCGCAAACGTCGCCGGGCCGAGACGGCATCGCAGACCGAGGCGGTGGCGTTGCTGCGCACCGTCATCACCGAACGTCAAACCCGCTGGCGCGACGAAGCATGGCAACACACTCCATCAGCCCGAACCATCGTGCGCGGCAGCGCTGCCGCCGCGCGCTGGCGGCAGACGGATGCGGCCCTCGTCGCGCTTGGAAAGGGTCCGGCTCCGAGCGGAATTCGACTCGGCGGGGCGAGCGTGCCGAACGAGCACCGCGAGCTGCGGGACTGGGCCGCGACCGTGACCGGTGCACCGATCGTCGTCGACCTGACGCACGGGCTCGGGATCGTCGGTCCAATTCCGCTCGCGGATGCCCTCGCCCGAGCCGTACTCGTGCAACTCTGCTTCGCGATGCCGCCGACCGACCTTGGCATCTCCAGCGAGACCGGCCAGCACACGAGCGACTGGAACTGGGTGGCCCAGCTGCCTCATGCCGCACCAACGCCGGGCCGGCTCACGATCAGGCTTCGAACCGAGTCCACATCACAGCCCGGCACCGCCTCACCGCCCGCCGCCGCGCACCCGCGCACCGAGCCCGATCGTGGGCGGCTTCTCTTGGTCGTCGCGTCGCGGCTGGAAGATCTTCCTCCCGGTTGCGGAACGGTCGTACGGGTGAATGGGCCGGCCCGAGCACAGATCATCCGATCGCCGAATCGGGCGCCGCCCGTCGATTTCTGCCCGGAATTGCTGGCCAGGGCCGAAGCGTCCGACTTCGCCGTGACAATAACCGAGCAGGCTCGCGCCGCCGGACTCCTCACCATGGCCGAGGCGCTCCCGACCTCAGTCACCCTGACGGAATTGCTCGAACACGGAGCCGGTGCCTCGGCGGCCGACTGCGCCGCGGCCCCGCCGAGCCTGGACTGCCTGATTGGTATCGGCCGAGACGGGCCGGTGCGAATCGATCTCGTACAATCCGGACCGCACGCCGTTGTCGGGGGAACCACCGGCAGCGGCAAGAGCGAACTCCTCACCACGTGGGTCGCAGCGTTAGCCGGCACTTATTCGCCCAGCCAGGTGAATTTTCTGCTCGTCGATTTCAAGGGCGGCGCTGCCTTTCAACCCCTCGGGCGACTCCCGCACTGCGTAGGCCTCATCACCGATCTCGACTCGAACACCGCAGCCCGAGCCTTGGCCAGTCTGGGGGCCGAACTGCGCTACCGTGAACGGATGCTCAGCGCTGCCGGGGCGCGAGACCTGACCGACGTGAGGCTGGAGCATCCGCTGCCGCGGTTGGTCATCGTCGTCGATGAATTCGCAACGATGCTCGGGGTGTTTCCCGAACTGCACGCCCTGTTCGTCGACATAGCCGCCAGGGGGCGATCGCTCGGTGTCCACCTGATTTTGTGCACCCAACGACCCTCGGGAGTCGTGCGCGACGCGCTGCTGGCGAACTGCAGCCTGCGCCTGTCCCTGCGGGTGAATAATCGCGCCGACAGCCAGGCTGTGATCGGAACGGATGCCGCGGCCGCACTGGCAGTGAATGAGCCCGGCCGTTGCCTCGTCGCCACCGAAGCGGGCGAAACGGTTCTCTGCCAGGTCGCGACGACCGGGGATCTCGACATTGGGAGCATCGCGGCGGCAACTTTGTGCCAGCCGTTCCTGGGGACGCAGCGACGTCCGTGGCTCGATCCGCTCCCGCCGGTGGTCGACCTGGGCGATTTGGAGGTCGTCGACGTCCCAACACCCGGCTATCCACTTGGATTGCTCGACGAACCCGAGCGTCAGCGATACCGCGTGTTCGCCTACTCTCCGGAAGTCGACGGGCATCTGCTCGTCGTCGGTGGGTCAGGTTCGGGCAAATCCACACTGCTGCACACGCTGGCCCGCGCGGCCGACGGGCAGCGCCTGACCCAATTGGTCGCCGCGGACGTCGAATCAGCCTGGGACGCCCTCGCGAACATCAACGCCCTGGTCGAAACCGGTCAGCAGACACCCGCATCACCCCGGTTGGTGCTCTTCGATGACTTCGACTCCGTTTGCGCTCGCTGGCAGCCCGACCATCGGCTGGCTGCGGTTGACCTGCTCACCGGGCTGCTGCGGGACGGACCGGCCGCCGGTGTGCACGTTGTCGTGGCCGTGCAACGGCACACGAGCGTGGTTCCCGGGCTGGCCGCCCTCTGCCCAAGCACGCTGCTGCTGAGACTGCCCACCGTGCAGGACCACCTCGCTGCCGGAGGACAGTCGGCCAGCTACAACGGCTCGCTGCCGGCGGGCGGGGGAGTCTGGAATTCCCTGCGAGTGCAACTTTTGGCGCCCGAGGGGTCTCAGGTGTCGGCGCCAACCGGAACGCCTATCCCGGGCCTTCCCGGCTCCGGCCCACTGCTGATCGTGTCCTCGTCTCCCCGGAGCACAGCGACCCGGTTGCGCGGTGCCCTGGGCGCGTCGGTGACGGAGCTGGCGGGAACGAGCGGGCCGGCGGCATCCGCCCTGCAGGTTGCAGGGGAAGGCGGCCAACAGGATGCCGCTGGCCGGGTGATCGTCGTGGGTGACGCCGAAACCTGGCAGGCGCACTGGACGCTGCTGGCGAAGCTGCGCGGCCAGACTGCGAACGGCCCGTCCTCGAGCGACCAGCCGGTGAGCCTGGTCTTTGATCGGTGCAGCCTGTCAGATTTTCGCCTGCTGAGCCATCGCCGGGAGCTGCCGCCGCCATTGGCTCCCGGGCGCGGACGGGTTTGGGTGCTGCACCCGGACGGCGAGGTGACTCGGGCCGTGCTGCCGGAAGGTGACCCCTGACCCTTGAAGCTGGACGCTAGAGCAGCACTTCGGCGACGGGCTGGTGGGGCAACCCATGGGCGAGCGCCACGGGGGCGCTGGTCAGTCGCCCGCTGAAGGCGTTGAGGCCCTGGGCGAGCGCGGCGTCCGCGCGCAGCGCGTTGACCCATCCCAGTGTGGCGAGAGCCCGCACATAGGGCAGCGTTGCGTTTGTCAGGGCATAGGTCGAGGTGTGCGGCACGGCACCGGGCATGTTCGCGACGCAGTAGAACAGCGACCGGTGAACGGTGAACGTGGGGTCGGCGTGTGTGGTCGCATGGCTGTCGGCGAAGCACCCTCCCTGGTCGACGGCGATATCCACCAGTACGCTGCCCGATTTCATGCGCGACACGAGTTCATTGCTGACCAGTTTGGGTGCCTTCGCGCCGGGAATAAGTACCGAGCCGATGACCATGTCGGCCTCCGAAACTGCTTTGTCGATCTCGAAACTGTTCGAGGCGATGGTCTTGACCCGGCCGAAGAGCAGGGCGTCGATCTCGCGCAGCCGAAATAAGTTGGTGTCGAGTACGGTCACCTCGGCACCGAGACCGAGGGACACCTGCATCGCGGCAGTGCCAGCGACACCGCCGCCGAGAACAACGATCTTCGCTGGATGGGTGCCTGGAACTCCCGGTACCAAAAGGCCGGGGCCGCCGTTCGGCTTGAGCATGACATTGGCTCCGACGATTGGTGCGAGCCGGCCGGCGACCTCGCTCATCGGCGCCAGAAGGGGCAGGGACCGCGAAGGCAACTGCACTGTTTCGTAGGCGATCGCGGTGACGCCGCTCTCGAGCAGGGCCCGGGTCAGCTCGGGTTCGGCCGCCAGATGCAGGTAGGTGAACAGCACCAGATCGGCGCGAAAATAGCCGTACTCGCTCGCCACGGGTTCCTTGACCTTGAGTAACAGATCGGCGGCCGCCCAGATGCTCGCGGCATCGGGCAGAATCGTCGCTCCGGCAGAGGCATACTGCTGATCGCGAATTGACGAACCGACGCCGGCGCCGGCCTGCACGAGAACATCGTGACCGTGCAACACGAGGTCATGAACCCCCGCCGGGGTAATCGCGACCCGAAACTCATTGTTCTTAATCTCGGTGGGAATGGCGATTCTCATGGTGATCCTCTCGAAGCGTGCTCGTCAACGAAGCGCTCAGCGCCGCTCTCGCCACCACCCTAGTCGCGAGCAACCGACGTTTTCGAAGGCGAATGTTGCGAGTTTGTGCTGATTTCGTGACAAATCGATTGCAAGATCAATGTTTTGACCTCTTTTAGGTGTTTCTACCACTGATATGTGCAATTATCGACCAACTCGCAACGCAGCGAGTCTTGACCCTGTGCGTGCCCAGAATGCTAGGAGAACCCTGATGAAGTCCAAGCCGCTGCCCGCCGATCCCATGATCCGCCAACTCATCCGCCAGGCGCAGAACTCCCAGATGGGGCGTCGCACTCTTCTGGCTGGCGCCGGTGCCGGCGCTACCGCGCTCGCTCTCGCCGCGTGCTCCTCCGGTGCCGCGGCCAAACCCACCGCTGCCGCCGACACCTCAGCCACCGATAAGACCATCCGCTGGGACAACTGGGCGCTCTACGTCGACGTCGACGACGCCGGCAACTACCCAACCCTCGACGCGTTCAAGGCCCAAACCGGTCTTTCGGTCAAGTACACCGAAGCCGTCGACGACAACAACTCCTACTACGGCAAGGTAAAAGACCAACTCGCCCTCGGTCAGGACATCGGCGCCGACGCCGTGTGCCTGACCGACTGGATGGTGAGCCGTATGATTCGATTCGGCTATACCCAGGAACTTGATCACGCCAATATTCCCAATCTCGCCAACCTGCTTCCGTCGCTTCAGGACGTTGACTTTGACCCGGGGCGCGCCATGAGCATTCCGTGGCAGGGTGGGTTCGCCGGTCTGGCCTGGAACAAGGAGAAGTTTCCGCAGGGCCTGACCTCTGTCGAAGACCTCTGGGCGCCGGAGCTGAAGGGCCGCGTTGGTGTGCTCTCCGAAATGCGCGACACGATGGGCCTGATCATGTTGGACCAGGGTGTCGACATCTCTGGCAAATGGGGTGAGGAGGAATTCACCGCGGCCATCGACGAGTTCAAGAAGCAGGTTTCCGACGGCCAGATTCGCAACATTAAGGGCAACTCGTACAAGGAGGACCTCGCCAACGAAGACACCCTCGCGGCAATCGTCTGGTCCGGGGATATCGTGCAGCTCAACGCCGAGAATGGCGACAAGTGGGGGTTCATCGTTCCGGAAAAGGGCGGCACGCTCTGGAACGACAACTTCGTGGTGCCGATCGGCTCGCCCGGCAAGAAGAATGTTGAAGAACTCATCAACTATTACTACGATCCCGCGGTTGCCGCCGAGGTCGCCGCGTACGTGAACTACATCACCCCGGTGGTTGGAGCTAAGGAAGCCATGATGGCTATCGATCCGGCTCTGGCCGAAGATCCGCTGATCTTTCCCGACGATGCGACCCTGGCCAACGCCTACGTTTTCCGTGGCCTCGACGGCACCGAAGAACAGACCTTCAACGCCCAGTTCCAGGCGATTCTGCTGGGTGCAGCCTGATGGCCGTCGGTGCGTTCGCCGATCGTGGCGCTGACCTGGAACTGGTCGGCATCGAGAAACGTTTCCCCGGGTTCACCGCAATTGAAAATCTCAACCTCACCATTCCGGCCGGATCGTTCTTCGCGCTGCTCGGCCCCTCAGGCTGCGGCAAGACGACTACGCTGCGGCTCGTTGCTGGGTTGGAAGAACCCACTAGCGGTCGCATCCTCATTGGGGGAACGGATGTGACAAATCAGAAATCCTTTCAGCGCCCGGTCAATACCGTGTTTCAGAGCTACGCTCTCTTTCCGCACATGACCGTGCTGGAGAACGTGGCATTCGGGCTGCGCCGACGCAAGATCGGCGACCCGGTGGCCAAGGCGCACGAGGCGCTGCTCCTGGTCGAACTTGATCACCTCGCCCAGCGCAAACCACAGCAGCTCTCCGGCGGTCAGCAGCAACGGGTGGCGCTGGCCCGCGCCATCGTCAACCGGCCGGCGCTGCTCCTGCTCGACGAGCCGCTCGGAGCGCTCGACCTTAAGCTCCGACGTCAAATGCAGCTCGAGTTGAAGACCATCCAGGAAGAGGTCGGCCTCACCTTTCTGCACGTGACCCATGATCAGGAGGAGGCCATGACCATGGCCGACACCATCGCTGTCATGAACAAGGGTCGTATCGAGCAGATGGGCGAACCTCAGCAACTCTACGAACTGCCAAGGACCGCGTTCGTCGCCAACTTTCTCGGCCAGTCCAACCTCTTCACCGGTCCGGTCGTCTCCACCACGAGCACCGCTATCGCGGTCGATGTCTCCGGACAGAAGATTGTGGTTCCGCTGGAGCGTGCCCACCGCGTGGCCGGCGAGGTCACTATCGGCGTTCGTCCCGAGAAGCTCACCCTGCACGCCGAAGAGCCCAGCCACGATGCCGGCCGCAACGTGATGGGCCCTGGCAAGGTCATCGATGTGTCCTTCAGCGGGGTCAGCACGCAATATCTGGTGGCCGTTCCCGGGGTCGGCACCATGGTCGTCTTCGCTCAGAACATGGCTTTCGGCCCGGCCGCGCACGTCGGTGCCGAGGTCTGGCTCAGCTGGAACATCGACCACGGCTTCGGCCTAGACGACGATCCGACCGCTGAACCGCGATTCGAGGCCGACCTCGACACGAAGACCATCGCGCAGCAGCGCCGGTCTTCCCTCGTCACGGAGCTTGAGGAGGCTTAGCGATGGCTTTCGCCGCGTTCTCGACCACCACCGCGCCGTCGACCGACCCGGTCGCCCGGCGTCGCAGTCCGGTGGCGCTGTTTCTGCTGCTCCCCGGCATCCTCTATCTGGTGCTGTTTTTCCTTACCCCGCTGGTGTCGCTGCTGCTGACGTCGTTCCAGGCACCGCGGGAGTTCGGCGATATCGGCCAGTACGACTACGCCTTTCGCTGGCAGAACTACGTCGAGGTTGTCACGACCTACTGGCCGCACATCGTGCGATCGTTCAGCTACGCGCTGGCCGCGACGTTTTTCGCACTGCTGATCAGTTACCCGCTGGCCTATTTCATCGGGGTGAAGGCTCGCAAATGGCCGCTGCTGCAGAGTCTCATGCTCGTGCTCGTGATCGCGCCGTTCTTCATCAGCTTTCTGCTGCGCACCCTGGCCTGGAAGCAACTGTTCTCCGACGAGTCCTTCGTCGTGCAGTCGCTGAAAGCGCTGTCGCTGCTGGGGCCGGAAGCCCACGTGACCGGAACGGCATTCTCGGTGATTTTCGGTCTGACCTACAACTTCATTCCGTTCATGACGCTGCCCCTGTACACGACCCTGGAACGGCTCGACGTACGCTACCTCGAGGCCGGCAATGACCTCTACGCGAGCCCGTTCCAGGTGTTCCGCAAGGTCACCATTCCGCTGTCCATGCCCGGTATCGTGGCAGGAACCCTGCTCACCTTCATCCCTGCCGCCGGTGACTACATCAACGCCAGCCGGGACTTTCTCGGTGGTACCGGCACGCAGATGATGGGAAATGTCATCGAGGCGAACTTTCTGGTGCTGCAGAATTACCCCTCAGCGGCGGCCCTGTCAATCATTTTGATGACCGTGATCCTGGTGATCGTCAGTATCTACGTCAAACGATCTGGAACGGAGGAACTGCTGTGAAACTCTCCCTCGGCAAGTGGCTACTTCCCGTGTACAGCGGCCTGGCGTTGCTGTTTCTGATGATTCCCATCGGATATACCTTCGTCTATTCCTTCAACGATTCCCTCAAATCGAACATCACCTGGCGCGGTTTCACCTTCGACAAATGGCTGAACGTCTGCAACGTGCAGAACGGGGCCGTCTGTCAGGCCTTCGGCAACAGCCTGTTCATCGGAGCCGTCGCCACGGTCGTCGCGACCACCCTCGGCACCATGATCGCGATCGCCATCGTGCGCTACCGGTTCAAGTTTCGGTCGCAGACCAGCCTGCTCTTATTCCTGCCGATGGCCACCCCCGAGGTCGTGCTCGGCGCGGGCCTGGCGGCGCAGTTCCTATCGCTGGGAGTGCCCAAGGACATGCTGACGATCATTCTCGCGCACACGATGTTCTGCATCAGCTTCGTCGTCGTCACCGTGAAGGCGCGCGTAGCGAGCCTCGACCCGGCTTTGGAAGAAGCTGGTCGAGACCTGTACGGTTCGGCCATGCAGGTCTTCGCACGCATCACTTTTCCGCTGCTGCTGCCTGGTATATTGGCGGCCGCCCTGTTGTCGTTCGCGCTGTCCTTCGACGACTTCATCATCACGAACTTCAACTCCGGCGCGGTCACGACCTTTCCCAAGTACATCTACATCTCGGCAGCGCGCGGCATTCCGGCCGAAGCCAACGTGCTCGCTTCGGCCGTGTTCATCATCGCGCTCGTGGTTGTGGTGACGGTGCAGGTCTCGGGGGCAGCGAAGGCGCGGCGGCTGGCCAGGCTCAGCTGACACGTTTCGGCCCGTTCGCGCCAGCTAGACGTAGCTGGCGCGAATCTCTCCGACCGGCTGGCCGCCGCCGGTGACGGTGAGGCCGAGCTCTGGCAGCAGCTCGGTGACATCCGTTCGCGCGATGGCGCCCGCGTCGGCCAGCAGGCCGAGTGCGACTGCCGCGGCGGCGCGCAGGTTTCCGTCGAGAATCTTCAGTGCCACGGTCGTGCCGTTCTCGGCGGCGGCGACCATGATCCCCTCCGCTCCGCCCTTCACGAACAGTCCGAGACGGTCGATCACGATGCTGTCCGAGTGGCCGGGACCGGCCACCACCCAGCCGTTGGCGCGCACCGCTTCGGCCAGGTATCCCGCCTCACGGTAGATCGCAAACGGTGAGTTGGACTTGCTGGTGGCGATGCGCGCGATGCCGCGGGCGAGCCCGGTGAGGGAGATCGCGTGCACCGGAGCGCCGCACCCATCGGTGCCGGAAGCCACCGGCCGTTCGCCGGTGAAACGTTCGAGCACGTCAAGAATGCGTTTCTGCAGTGGATGCGCCGACTCCAGATAACCCTCCAGCGCCCATCCGTTTTGCTGGCACGCCGCGAGCATCGCCGCATGCTTGCCAGAGCACTCCATGTAAACCGATGCTTTGCCGGCGCCGAGCCGCACGAGGGTGTCGCGGGCTGCGGAATCGATCGGCCAGGCCGCCGGGCAGGCGAGCGCAGTCTCTGGCACTTTGGCCCGGGCGAGGAGCCCGCGAACGAGGTCGATGTGGGCTGCGGTGCCGGTGTGGCTCGCGGTGGCGATGGCGGCATCCGCTCCCCGCAGGGCGACGCCGCTCGCCATGACCGCAACGGCCTGGAACGGTTTCATGGCCGAGCGCGGAAATACCGGGCTGGTCACGTCGCCCAGCGTGCGCAACACCTCACCGTTGGTGCCGAGCACGATCGCCGAACCGGCATGGCGGGACTCGACGAAGCCGCTGCGCTCGACGACGGCGAGTTCGACCGAATCGTCGACGGTGAAGGTTTCCGTCACGAAGATCAGAGGGCGGCGGCGTGGGCGGCCATGGCGTCGTCGATCACCGAGAGGGCGTCGACGATGAGCGCGTCGGACAGGGCCAGGCTCGGCAGAAAGCGCAACACATTGCCGAACGTGCCGGCAGTGAGCAGCAGAACACCGTGCTGGCCGGCGTAGGTCGAGATGGCGGCGACAGCGGCGGCGTTGGGGGCCTTGGTGGTGTCGCCGGTCCCCGGCTGCACGAGCTCGATCGCGATCATGGCACCACGGCCGCGAATCTCACCGATGATGTCGTACTTGTTCTTCAGCACGGTCAGGCCCGCGGTGAGGGACTTCTCGATGCGCTGCGCTTCGCCGAGCAGGTTGTTGGCCTCGATCGCATCGAAAACGGCGATCGCTGCGGCGCAGGAGACGGGGTTGCCGCCGAAGGTGCCGCCGAGGCCGCCTGGCTGGGAGGCATCCATAATTTCGGCGCGGCCCGTGACAGCGGCGAGGGGGAAGCCGCCGGCGATTCCCTTGGCGCTGAGTACGAGGTCGGGGATCCAACCGAAGTGCTCGCTCGCGTAATACTTGCCAGAGCGGGCCATTCCGCTCTGAATCTCATCGGCGATCATGACGACACCGTTGATGCTGCACCATTCCTGCAGGGCCGGGAGGTAGCCATCCGCTGGCACCATGAAACCGCCCTCGCCCTGGATCGGTTCGACCACCAGGCAGGCCAGGTCGCTCGCCCCGATCACCTTGTCGAGGTAAGCAATGGTGCGGGCAGCCGCCTCGGTACCGGTCAGGCCGTCGTGATAGGGGTAGGAGCTCGGCGCGTGGTAGACGTCGCTCGCGAGCGGGCCGTAGCCGGTGGCGTACGGCATGGCCTTATAGTTCATGGCCATGGTCAGCACGGTACGGCCGTGGTAAGCGTGGTCGAGCACGGCGACGGCGCGCCGGCCGGTGTACTTGCGGGCGATTTTCACACCGTTCTCGACGGCTTCGGCACCGGAGTTGATGAGCACGCTCTTCTTCGGGAAATCTCCCGGGGTGTGCTCGGCGAGCAGCTCGGCGACCCGAACGTATTCTTCGTACGGGGTGACGGTGAAGAGGGTGTGGATGAAGTCCTGGGACTGTTCGACGGCCGCGGCAACGACGCTGGTCTCGGTATGACCGATCGTCGTCACGCCGATCCCGGCGCCGAGGTCGATGAACTGGTTGCCGTCGACGTCGATAAGGATCGCGCCGTTGGCTTTGGCGATGTAAACGGGAAGCATGGAGCTGACCCCGTCGGAGACGACCGCGCGGCGCCGCTCATGCAACGCCGCCGAGATCGGACCGGGAATAGCGGTCACGATCTTTCGTTCTTGTGCAACGGTGTAGCTGATTGCGGCAGTCGTGGTTGCGTCGGACGTGGTGGCGGAGTCTGTGCGGGTGTCAGTCATGATGCATCCACTTTACCGATCCCATTCCCCACGACGCTGGTTGTGCTGTCAGAATTGTTGGACACCCGGCATTTTGTCGAGGTCGAGCGATTTTCGAGGGGGAATCATGATCGGTGAGCACAATTACGCGGTGCGGGTGGATTGGACGGGCAACCAGGGCACCGGTACGACCAACTACCGGGCCTACGGGCGCCAGCACACGATCACGCCGCTCGGAAAGGGGGCCGAGGGCAAGGAGGTCATCAAAGGGTCAAGTGATCCCACCTTTCATGGCAACGCCGAGCGCTGGAATCCGGAAGAACTGCTGCTGGCCGCGCTCAGCCAGTGCCACATGCTGTCCTACCTGCATGTCGCCGTGCGCAACGGTGTGACCGTTGTGGCCTACACCGATTCCGCCAGCGGCACGTTGCGGCAGCTCCCGGCTGGCGGAGGCAGTTTCGTATCCGCTACCCTGCACCCCCGCGTGACGATCACCGACCCGAACCAGGTTGAATTCGCGCAGTCGCTGCACGCGGAGGCGGCCCGTGAATGCTTCATCGCAGCGTCGATGAATTTTCCGGTCGAGCACGAGCCTCTCACCACGGTCTAGAAACGCAGGGCGCGCGCGAGCCGTGAGTTCCGGGCACGGCTCGTCGAGGCGTTTAGAGAGCGCGCATGGCGCAGTAGTGCGGTTTGCGTAGTAGTGTGGGATGCGTTGAAGGCGTATGTGAGCGCTTCGACCATTCGAAGGGGATGTGATGGATACCACCCAGTTACTCAAGGGGGTGCTTGACCTGGCCGTTCTGGCCGTGATCGTAGACGAGGACGGCTACGGCTACGACATTGTGCGCCGGTTGCGCGCCGCCGGGCTCGATGAGGTCGGGGACGCCTCGGTCTATGGCACCCTGCGGCGACTGTACAGCGCGGGTGCACTGTCGAGCTACGTCGTTCCCTCGGATGGCGGACCGCACCGTAAGTACTACGGGATGAACCCGCACGGACGGGCCATGCTCGCCGAACAGCGCGCGAACTGGACCCACTTCGCCGACACCCTCAGCCAGCTGCTCGAGAAACCGCAGCCTTCCGTCTCCCTAGCCACGATTGGCGATAACTTATGAGCGACACCGCCACGACCACCCAGTCCATTCGAGACTTCGCCCTCGCTGTGCGAACTGCCCTGAGCGATCTGCCAACCGACGACGTCGATGAGCTCACTGACGGACTCGAGGCCGACCTGACGGAGCAGGCGGCCGATGTCGAGGCCGCTGACTCGGCGGCGCCGGACTTCGAGCTCGACGATCCGGTCGCCTACGCCGACGAGCTGCGCCGCGCTGCTGGGCTTCCGGTGCGAGGAACGGATGCTCCCGCCCGGGTGCCGTGGCTGCGCCGGCAGCGCACCCGGGTCGGTGCGCTGCGGGCGGGCGCGACCCGGCGCATCCGCTCAAGTGCCGCCGGCAGCCAACTGCTGGACTTTATGCTCGTGCTGCGCCCGCTGTGGTGGGTGCTGCGCGGCTGGGTCGTCTACGCGGTGGCAGCGGCTCTTCTGGGCGGCGCCATCAGCACCGTGCCGACCGATCCGTTGCGGTGGCTCGTTCTGACGGCCTTCGTGGTCTTGAGCGTGCAGTGGGGCCGTGGCCGGTGGCTGCCTTGGCGCTGGCTTCCCGGTTTTCGCACCGTGGTGAGCGTGTGCACGGTTCTTGTCCTGCCGATGGTGCTGTTGATCACGGCCAACCAGACCGGTGCCCAGAACAGTGCATACGTGGACTACAACCCGTATCCTGCGCCCGGACTCATGCAGAACGGCGAGCAAGTAACCAACCTGTTCGCCTACGATGCCGACGGCCAGCCGCTCACGGATGTGCAGTTGTTCGACCAGGACGGCCGTGCGCTCAACGTGGTCAACGACCCGGCCAATACCGACTACCTGCCCCAGCTCGATGCGGTCGGCGAGCAGGACATGGTGGTGCCGAGCCTCTTGGTGCCGGGCGGGAGCGGGTGGAACGTGTTTCCGCTCCGGCTCGTGACCTCTGCGGACATCGACTACACGTACGATCTTCTCGGACAGGCCCACCAAGCGGATGCCGCACCGTCACCGTTCCCATTCGCCCAGGTACGGCCCCTCGTGCCGGTGTCCGAGGCAGGGGAGCCCACGCCGTCGCCCACGCCCGATCCTGCTCCGGTGCCCACGCCGGAGCCGTCGGCATCCGCCGCACCGGTAGCCGAACAATGACGCGCCCGGAGGCCGGCGTGTTGGCGGTCATCAGCCCATCGGCGATCGACCTGCCGCCGACCCACTCCGTCGACATTACTCACTGGGTCGGTGCCGGCGCCGCCGCTGGTTAGGTGCCAGCGCCTACGCCGGGTAGGCCGCGACGAGAGCGGTGAGGGCCTCCTCGAGCACGGTCGCGGCGTCGTCGATGAGCTCGTCGGAGATCACAACACTGGGCATGATGCGCAGCACGGAATCCCAGCTGCCAGCGTCCAAGGCAATGACACCGTTCGTGGTGGCGTGCTTGATCACGGCGGTAAGGGCCTCGGGGTAGGGCTTCCTGGTTCCGGGGTGCACGAGCTCGACGCCGAACATCGCGCCCTTGCCGCGCACCTCGCCGACGATGGGGAACCTTTCGGCCCAGTCGCCGATACGTGCCCAGAGGGCGGCCTCCACCCGCTTCGCCTCGCCGAGCAGATCATCCCGCTCGATCAGGTTGAACACCGCGAGGGCGGCAGCGGTCGAGACCGGGTTACCGCCGAAGGTGCCGCCGATGCCGCCCGGCTGCACGGAATCCATGATGTCGGCGCGGCCGGTCACTGCGGCCAGCGGAAACCCGCCGGCGATGCCCTTGGCCGTGGTGACGAGGTCGGGCACGACGTCGTGGTGCTCGATCGAGTACCACACGCCGGTGCGCGCAATGCCGGCCTGAATCTCGTCGGCCACGAAGACGATGCCGTTCTCCGTGCAGAATTCGCGGATGCGCTTGAAGTAGCCGGGCGCGGGAATCACGATTCCGCCGTCGCCCTGGATCGGCTCGACGAAGAACGCAGCGACCTCGGTCGCGCCGATGTGGGTGTTGATGTAGTCGATGGTTTTCTCGGCCGCTTCCAGCCCGCTCAGGCCGTCACGGAACGGATAACTCGTCGGCACACTATAGATCTCGCCGGGGAAGGGGCCCATTCCGGCGCGTTCCGGCCAGGGCCGGTAGGTCATCGTCATGGTCAGATTGGTGCGACCGTGGAAGGCGTGGTCGAGGGCCACGATGGCTCGGCGTCCGGTAAATTTACGGGCAATCTTCACCGCGTTCTCCACCGCTTCAGCGCCGGTGTTGACGAGAACGGAATGCTTCTCAAAATCTCCGGGGGTGATCGCGGCCAGTTTCTCGGCGACGGCCACATAGTTCTCATAGGGCGTGACCGTGAACAGGGTGTGGGTCAGTTTCGCTGCCTGAGCGGATGCCGCAGCTGCGACCTCCGGATGCGCGTGACCGATCGTGGTCACCCCGATTCCGCAGCCGAGGTCGATGATCTGGTTGCCGTCGACGTCGACCAGGATGGCTCCCGCGCCGTGGTCCATATAGATGTTGGCAAGAGTGCCGGCGCCGCGGGCGACCGTCTTCTCGCGCCTGGCCTGAAGTTCAACCGATTTGGGGCCGGGAAGGGCCGTCACGAGCTTGCGTTGCTGGGGCACCGAATACGTTGCAGTCATTGTTCCAGCCTATGACGGTCGGCGGTGCCTGCTGACCGGATCGCCACTGGCCGCTACAGGCGCTCGCGCGGAAAGACCCGGCGGGCGAGACGATTGAGCGTGCCCACCGGCGGCGATTCGTTGTAGGCATGAGCCAATTCCTGGCCGGACAGGCCGTGAATGGCCGCCATGATCTCATCCGTCGCCTGACGGCGGGCCTTGCCCGACGTCGCGTGGCCATGATGGCTGAGGTCGAGCGGTTGACCGAAGCTGACCGTGACCTTACGAATGCGGGGTACCTTGGTGCCGACCGGCTGAATCTCCTGCGTACCGATCAGTCCCACCGGAACCACGACGGCCCCCGTGGTGAGGGCCAGCCACGCGACGCCGGTGCGGCCCTTGTAGAGACGGCCGTCGAGTGAGCGGGTACCCTCCGGATAGATCGCGAACGCACCCTCGGCGTCGAGCACCGCCCGACCCTCATCGAGGGCAAGCTGCGCGGCCTGTCCGGCACCGCGTTCCACCCCGATGGCGCCGATCGCGGTGAAGAACGTGCGGGAGACCCAACCCCTGAAACCGGTTCCGGTGAAGTAGGTCGATTTGGCGAGGAACTGCACCCGTCGGGTTGCGACGAGTGGAATGACGATGCTGTCGATGAAGGAGAGGTGGTTGCTGGCCAGGATGACGCGGCCCGTAGCGGGGATGTTCTCCCGCCCCAGAATGCGCGGGCGGAACACGACACGGGCGACGGGCGCCATGATGCCGTACCCCAGAAAGTAGACGAAACCCGGACGCTTCACGCGTTCCGGTTCGTCGGGCAGGTCTGCAGGCTCGTCGAGAGGGACCGCTGCGGATTCGCTATCGCTGGTGTCGGTTGCGTCGTCGTCTATGGGTTCTGCTTTGGCACCAGTCACCCGTTGACCCTACGCCACAGTTACCGCGCACCGAACATGACCCGCGGCATGCACGTAGCATGGAGGGGTGCAGAGAGTAATCATTCTTGGGTCTACGGGCTCGATCGGAACCCAGGCCCTCGACGTCATTCGCGCCAACCCCGAACGGTTCGAGGTCGTCGGTCTCGCGGCCGGAAGCAACCGTGAGCTTCTCGATGCGCAGGCCCTTGACTTTCGCGTTGAGCACACAGCCTTGGGGGCGGATGCTGCCGAGCAGCTCGTGCGCGACGTCGACGCCGACGTTGTGCTGAACGGCATCACTGGTTCGGTCGGTCTCGGACCGACGCTCGCCGCATTGAAGGCCGGTCGTACCCTGGCCCTGGCCAATAAGGAGTCGCTCATCGTCGGCGGCGACCTGGTGAAATCGCTCGCCGCGCCCGGGCAGATTGTGCCCGTCGATTCCGAACACTCGGCCATCGCGCAGGCATTGCTGGCCGGAACCCCGCACGAGGTACGTCGACTCGTGCTGACGGCATCCGGTGGGCCGTTTCGTGGATTTACGCGGGAGCAGCTGGCCCGGGTCACCCCAGCACAGGCCCTCGCGCACCCCACCTGGAGCATGGGACTCGTGGTGACCACCAACTCGGCCACCCTCGTGAATAAGGGCTTGGAGATCATCGAAGCGCACCTGCTGTTCGACGTGGAATACGACCGCATCGACGCCGTCGTGCACCCGCAATCCGTGGTGCACTCCATGGTCGAATTCGTCGACGGATCAACGATCGCGCAGGCAAGCCCCCCGGACATGCGCCTGCCGATCTCGCTCGGGCTGGACTGGCCGAATCGGGTCGCCGCTGTCGGTACCCCGATCGACTGGACACTGCCGCACAGCTGGACTTTTGAACCACTCGACGACGCGGCCTTCCCGGCGGTCGAACTGGCTAAGAAGGTCGGCCGCAAGGGCGGCACCTATCCCGCGGTGTTCAACGCGGCCAACGAGCAGGCCGTTGCGGCTTTTCACGCCGGGCGCATCGGTTTTCTGGACATCGTCGACACGGTGCTGCGCGTGGTCGAATCACACGAACAAAGCTCGGAGCTCACCCGGGAGTCGCTCGCCGATGCCGAGCGGTGGGCGCGTGCCGCGGCTGACAAACTCATCGCGGCACACTAAAGCACCAGTTGCGAGCGCTGGTTGGCCTAGCGCACTAGTTGCACTCGCCGGCCTTGTCCTTGTCCTTCGGGCAGTCTTCCCTGGCTTCCTTGGCGTCTTCGGCAGCGTCTTTCGCGGCTTCTCTGGCCTTCTCCGCGTCCTCCTTGGCCTGCTCAGCATTCTTTTGGGCGTCTTCGTCGTTCTGCTTCGCAGCAAGGGCTGCCGCCTCCTCCGCTGCCAGGGCTGCGGCTGCGGCGGCTACGACGGCGGCATCGATTTCAACGGTCAAATCGTCGCGAACCGAGTTGATTGCGGACTGAATCGAGGCGGATCGTTCGGCGTTGACCTGGCCCGAAGCCGTTGCCGTTTGCAGGTTTTCCTGCATGGCCGTGAGCAGAGTCTGGGCACTCGCGAAGTCCCCGGCGGCTGCCGCCTCACTGATCTGCAAGATCTCACCCTGCAGACTCTCGGCGGTGCTGGCCTGCAGGTCCACGGGATCTGCCGCGCAACCGGCCAGGGGCAGCAGGAGCCCGACAGCGACGGCCGCGACCAGGGTCAGACGATGGCGTCGAATCACGGGTTCACGCTTTCTTGCAGCTCGTGAAGGTGGGTGCCGAGCGTGCCGTCGACGGCTGGATAGCTCGGTGGAACCACGGTGTTGGCGGCGGGGTTGAGAATGACCAGGGCTGCGATTGCGAGGGCGATCAGGGCGACCCCGGTTGCGAGCAAGACGGGCACGCGCCGGCTCGCGGGGCGGCGCGGCTTGATCGGGAGCACGGTGCTGGTGCTGGTGCTGGTGCTGGTGGCAGCATCCGCTTTGAGGATCTCGGTGGGAGCGGCATCGGCAGCCGCAAGCAGCAGGGTGGGCGCCGGGGTCAGGGCAGGCATCAGCAGTGTCGGCCCAGTGGCATTGGCGTTCTGGCTGGCGTTCTGGCTGGCGTTCTGGTGGGCGGTGTCGGTCGCGAGTGCGCGCAGAAGTAGGGAAGCCTCGGCCGCCGTGGGGCGGTCGGCGGCATCGCGCGCGGTCATCGCCGCGAGTACCTCTGACCAGTCCCGGCCGAGATCACTCGGAATCTCCGGCTGCCGTTGAAGCCGGGCCATCGCCGACTCCACGGCGGTTCCGGGATACGCCCGCAGCCCGGTCAGGCACTCGAGCAGGACCAGGCCGAGGGAGTAGACATCCGTCGGGGCGCCAATAGCCGCGCCGAGAGCCTGCTCGGGGCTGAGATAGCTCGCTGTGCCCAGTAGCGACCCGGTCGCGGTGAGTCGGGTCTCATCGAGCAGCCGTGCTATGCCGAAGTCGGCGAGCTTGGCGTGCATACTGCGGGCGGGAAAATCGGATGGCGCCAGCAGCACGTTGGCCGGTTTGACGTCCCGATGAATGATGCCCCGTTCGTGCACGTAGTGCAGCGCTTCGGCGAGGTCGGCGCCCATCGCGGCGGCATCGACACTCGACACGGGGCCATCGTTGATGCGAGTCCGCAGGTCGGGACCGTCGACGAGCTCCATCACGATGAAGGTGCGCGGAACGCCCTCGACGGTTGTGGTTCCGGCGTCGAACAGGGTGACAAGGGCGAAATGGTTCAGGCTCGCTAGTAGGGCGATCTCGCCGCTTTGGCGTTCGGGTTCTGAGGCGCCGCCATCGGCCCGAAAGAGTTTGATGGCAACGGTGCGGCCGAGCGCCGTATCGGTCGCCCGATACACGGAGGCCATCCCGCCGGTGCCGATCAGGCCACCGATCAGAAAGCGGTCGGCTAACAGGCTGCCGACCGGGCCGGATATTGCTGGCACCGGTAGCTGCTGCGTGGGAATAGGTTCGAAAGACAGGGGGGACCTCCTGGTGCGTCCGCCCTCTAGCAAACCACATGAACCCCCTAATCGGCAGGTCGGCTCGCACAGCCAGCCGCTTTGCAGCTTGGTGCGGATACTCTACGACAGTGGAAACCGTACTGCTGTTCATTCTGGGCGTCGCCATTGTTGTCGTGGGACTTGCCGTGTCTATCGGCCTGCATGAAATTGGCCACCTGCTGCCCGCAAAGCTGTTCGGTGTCAAAGTAACCCAGTACATGATCGGCTTCGGCCCGACTCTGTGGTCGCGTACGAAGGGCGAGACGGAGTACGGAGTCAAGGCCATCCCTCTGGGCGGCTATATCGCCATGATCGGCATGTTCCCTCCCTCGAAGAAGGGCGGAGCTCCGCGCAGCACCACCACCGGATTCTTCGACCAGATGGTGCAGGAGGGCGCGCCGGAGAAGAAGTCGAGCGCCCTGTCCACCCTGGTCGATGACGCCCGTCAGGCGAGCGCCGAGACCATCGGCGATGGCGAAGACCACCGTGCGTTCTACCGGTTACCCGTCTACAAACGCGTGATCATCATGCTCGGCGGGCCGACCATGAACCTGCTCATCGCCATCGTGATGTTCGCGATTCTGCTCATGGGGTTCGGCACCCCGCAGATCAGCACGACCATCGGCAGCGTAAGTGAGTGTGTGTTGCCCGCATCGAGCGACCGGCAGACCTGTGAGGCCGCCGACGAAGCCTCGCCCGGTGCCGCCGCCGGCTTGCAGCCGGGCGACCGTCTGATCAGCATCGGCGGAACCGCCATCACCAGCTGGGAGCAGTCGACCGGCATCATCCGTTCAGCCCCCGGCCGTACCCTCGCCGTCGTCGTTGAACGCGAAGGCATCGACGTAGATCTCTCCCTCACCCCCAAACTCACCGAGCGCTACATTTACACCGCCGCGCAGAAGATCAAAACGGATGGCTCCGGCGCGTTGCTGACCGAGGATGTCGGTTTTGTCGGCATCGGCGCGGCGAGCGAACTCGTGCCCCAGCCCGCCACCGCCGTGCTGCCCGCAGTCGGCGACAACATCGGCGGGGTCGCGCACATGATCCTCAACCTGCCCGACCGGCTGGTTGCCGTCGCGAATGCTGCCTTCGGTCCGGGGGAGCGCGACCTGAACGGTCCAATCAGTGTGGTCGGTGTAGGCCGGGTTGCGGGTGAGATCGCGAGCATCGAAACGATCCCGGTCGCCACCAAGGTGGCGAGCATGTTCCAATTGCTCGGATCGCTCAATATCGCCCTGTTCGTGTTCAATCTGGTTCCCCTGCTGCCTCTCGACGGCGGCCACGTTGCCGGGGCCCTGTGGGAAGGCATCCGTCGATTCTTCGCGAAGCTGTTCAAACGGCCCGACCCTGGACCGGTCGACATGGCCAAGCTCATGCCGCTCACGCTCGCGGTTGTCATTCTGCTCGGAGGGATGAGCCTGTTGCTCATCTACGCCGACATCGTCAAGCCGATCAACCTCTTCGGCTGATCGCTGTCTTCGGCCGCCGGTGGGGTCGAACCGTTCGGGCGAGCGGGCGCCAAGCCTGGCAAGGCCAAGCGGATACCCGCAGCGCCGAGAATACCCTCGCCGAATGCTTCGCCCAGGGCGACATCGACGAGGTCGAGTATCGCGCCCGGCTCGAAGTACTACGGGCCAACCATCCAGACAGCCAGGCGCCGCCCGCCTGACAGCCGGGCCAGCTACTGGCCAGCTACTACCGGGACAGCAGTAGCGCCTCGCCCTGGCCGCCGCCGCCGCACAGGGCGACCGCGGCTTTGCCGGTGCCGCGCCGAGCTAGTTCGAGCGCGGCATGCAGGGCGACACGCCCGCCGCTCGACCCGATCGGGTGACCGATCGCGATGCCGCCGCCGTGAATATTCACGACGTCGGCGGATACCCCGAGCACCTTCGACGACTGGGCCACGACCGATGCGAACGCCTCGTTGATTTCGACCAGGTCGAGGTCGGCCGCAGTCCACCCCTGCCGGGTGAGGGCGTGCAGGATGGCATTGGCCGGCTGGGAGTGCAGGGAGTTGTCCGGGCCGGCGACCTGGCCGCTCGCCTCGATCACGGCGAGCCAGGGCAGGCCGTGCTTCTCGGCCCAGTCGCGGCTGGTCACGACGAGGGCGCTCGCGCCATCGCTCAATGGGGCGGCGTTGCCGGCGGTTATGCTTCCCGCCGGGTCGAAGGCCGGGCGCAACCGGCCGAGAGTGTCGGTGGTGCTCTCGGCGCGTACACCCTCATCGGTGCTGACGAGGAGCGGCTCGCCCTTGCGCTGCGGCACACTGATCGGGGTGATCTCGTCGCTGAACACGTCGCTCGCGGCGGCAGCGGCGGCCCGCTGATGCGAGGCAGCGGCGATCTCGTCCTGCTCGAGCCGGGTCTGACCGAGCTCCGCGTTGGCGCGCTCGGTGGAGAGACCCATCGAGAGGCCATCGAACGCGTCAGTGAGGCCGTCGTGGGCGGCGTGGTCGATGGCGGAGACGGTTCCGTACGCCCAACCCTGGCGGGAGCCCGGCAGCAGGTGGGGAGCGCGCGACATGGATTCCTGGCCACCGGCCACCACCACGTCCGCCTCGCCGAGCCGCACCAGGCGGGCGGCATCGATGACCGCCGCAAGGCCGGAGAGACACACCTTGTTGAGCGTCATCGCCGGCACATTCCACGGGATGCCGGCAGCCACGCTGGACTGCCTGGCCGGGTTCTGCCCGCAACCGGCTTGCAGGACCTGCCCCATGAGTACGAAATCGACCTGCTCCGGAGCCACTCCGGCGCGAGCGAGGGCGCCAGCAATGGCGGCGGCGCCGAGGTCAACGGCAGTGAGGGACGAGAGTTGCCCGTTCACGCGACCCTGCGGGGTGCGTGATCCGGCCAGGATAACGACGTCGTTCATCGGGACTCCTTTGTCAGTGAGGTGAGGTATCCAGCATATTGGCCACGTCTGGGTACCGGTTTACGCCTGCCTCTTGACACTAGCGTCGATCGCCCATAGATTCCTGATACCTGAACCACCTGTCATGTTTGGGTTATTTTCTTGGCAGTCCCTCGCACAGCACCTCCTGGCGTCACACCAACTCAACAGCAAGCAACTAAAAAGAACAGAGGCTAATTCCATGCGGGTAACAAAGATGTTCCTGGCCCCGGCGTTCATCGCCGTCGCCGCCCTCACCCTGGTCGGATGCGCACCCACTGCAACGACCGGCGGCACAGCAGCCGCCGGTTCCACCGACAATGCCGCCGTACAGGTGGGCATGATCACCTCCGCGACCGGCCCGCTCGCCGCCTACGGCGCCGCCTACACCGCTGGCTTCGAGGCCGGACTCGATTACGCGACCGACGGCACCGGCACGGTCGACGGCCGTGAGCTCGACATCACCTGGAAAGACGACCAGGGCAACCCGGACACCGCTGTCTCTGTCGCCAAGGACCTGATCGGGAAGGGTTACCAGATTCTGGCCGGCACGGTTGTCTCCGGTATCGCCGTCACCCTGGCCGAGCAGGCCGCGCAAAATAAGATCCTGTACATCTCTGGCCCCGCCGCAGCCGACGCGATCACGGGCATCAACGACTACACCTTCCGTTCCGGACGTCAGACCTACGAGGATGTCGCGACCGCCGGAACGTTCATCGGCGACCCGAGCGGTAAGAAGATCGTGGTTTTTGCTCAGGATAACGCCTTCGGTCAGGGCAACCTCGCCGGCGTCAAGGCTGTTCTCGGCGCCAAGGGCGCGACGGTTGATGGCGTACTCGTCGCCGAGGACGCGACCGAGTTCACCCCGTTCGCGCAGCAGCTGCTGGACGCCGCACCCGACCTCATCTTCGTCGCCTGGGCCGGCGCCAGCACCGGCGCCATGTGGACCGCGCTGCAGCAGCAGGGCGTCTTCGACGCTGTTCCCGTGGTCACCGGCCTCGGTGACGTCTCAACCTACGGTGCCTACGGCGAGGCGAGCGGCAAGATCAGCTTTCTCTCGCACTACTTCGCGTCAGCCACCGACAACGAACAGAGCAAGGCCATGATCGGCTACCTCGAGGGCAACGATGCGCAGGCGGATCTGTTCTCGCCCGACGGCTTCGTTGCCGCCCAGTTGCTCGTGCAGGCCGTGCGTGAGGGCGGCGGCGACAACGTCGACGACATGATCGCCTCGCTTGAGGGTTACACCTTCGATTCGGTCAAGGGTTCGATCACCATCCGCGCCGAAGACCACGCCGTGCTGCAGCCGATGTTCCAGGCCACGCTTAACGAAGGCTCCGATGGAACGTGGTCGCCGGAACTGATCGAGACCGTCGACGCGAAGACCGTCGCCCCGCCCGTCTCCGCCGCAAAGTAACCCGATGCCGGATGCGCCCGTGCTCAGCATGGATGTGCTCACCTTAAAGCGTGTCGGACTGCAGATCGGCGGTGCCCGCATCCTCAACGATGTGTCGCTGTCGATCCGGCAGGGCGAGATGCTCGGTGTGATCGGCCCCAACGGGGCCGGTAAGACAACCCTGTTCAACCTGATTTCCGGCGTGCTGTTTGCCACACAAGGTGTGGTGCGGCTGAATGGCCGCGACATGACCCGGGAACCGATCCATGTCAGGGCCCGGGCCGGTCTCGGCCGCACCTTTCAAACATCCAGCCTGTTCAACGGGCTCAGTGCGACCGAAAACGTGCGTCTGGCCGCGCAGGCCAAGGCCGGCGGCGGCAGCCTCGTCACCCGCTTTCCCCGGGTAACGGATGCCGCCACCCGGCTGGCCGCCGCACAACTCGATGAGGTCGGCCTCGCCGATCACGCCCAGAGCCTGGCCGGTGGTCTCTCTCACGGTGACAAGCGCAAGCTGGAGATCGCGATGCTGCTGGCCATGGATCCGAGCGTCATCCTGCTCGACGAGCCGATGGCCGGCGTGGGCTCCGGCGACGTGCCCGGCCTGATGGAAGTCATTCGCACCCTGCACCGCGGTGGCCGCACCGTGCTCATGGTCGAACACCACATGGAGGTTGTGCTCGGCCTGGTCGACCGCGTTGCGGTGATGCACCACGGCGAGCTGCTCGCCTGCGATACCCCCAATGCCGTGATGAACAATCCCACGGTGCAGTCCGCCTATCTCGGAGACCCGGTATGAGCACCAGCACCAGCAACATCCTCACCGTGCGCAACCTGTACGGTCGCATCGAGGGGCAGCAGGTTGTCGAAGACGTCTCGTTCGACGTGCCAGATACCGGAGTCACCGCACTCCTCGGCCGCAACGGCGTCGGCAAGACCAGCACGATCAAGTCGATCCTCGGCCTGATCGACCGCAGCGGCGAGGTCACCCTGGGCGGACGCCGGGTGGACCGGCTGCCGACCCACAAGGTCGTGCAGCTCGGCATCGGTTATGTGCCAGAAGACCGCGAAGTCTTCGGCAAACTCACCGTCGCTGAGAACCTGAAACTCGCTGAACGCTCCGCCCTCCTCAATAGGGCCCTGGTCGAGGAACTCTTTCCCGACCTGGTGCAACGCCAGGCCCAGCTGGCCGGCACGCTCTCCGGCGGACAGCAGCAAATGGTGTCGCTCGCCCGCGCCTTACTGAACCAGAACCGGCTGCTACTGGTCGACGAACCGACCAAGGGACTCTCGCCGAAGATCGTGGGCGAGGTCGCCCAGGCGCTGCTCGCCGCCGCGAAAACGGTGCCGATCTTGCTGGTGGAACAAAACCTGCAGGTAATCAGGCAGCTCGCCGACCGGGTGGTCGTCCTATCGGGCGGGCGCGTCGTCTTCACCGGCGAAGCCACGGAACTACTCGACGACCCCGAACGCATCCAGCGTTACCTGGGTGTGCACAGCGGAAGCGCAGAGGTGAACGCATGAGCACCATCGTTCTGCTGCTCATCACCGGCCTCGGCCTGGGGGCTCTCTACTTTCTGGTCGCCTCCGGCCTCTCGCTCATCTATGGCCTGATGGGTGTGCTCAACTTCGCGCACGGTTCTTTCCTGACCATCGGCGCTTTCATCGGCTGGGAGGTCGCCCTCCGGTTGAGCGACGGATCCTGGTGGGCCCTTGCCGCCGCCATGCTGACCGGAGCCGTGGTCGGTGCGCTCGTCGCCGCCGCGACCGAATTCTTTCTCATTCGTCGGCTCTATAACCGGCACATTGAACAGGTGCTCGTGACCGTCGGCCTCGCACTCGCCTCCGTGGCCCTGTTCGAAGGAATCTGGGGCACCGACCCGACCTATGTCACGAGCCCGTCATGGCTCGGGCAGACCACCGAGATTCTCGGTGCTCGCATTCCGAACAATCGGTTCATGCTCATCGTCGTGGCGGTGCTCGTGCTCGTGTCGATCGTGCTGTTCCTCAAATTCACCCGGTATGGCCTGATCATCCGGGCCGGCGTCGAGAATCGGCTCATGGTCACCGCCCTCGGCATCGACGTGCGCCGCGCCTTCACCCTGGTCTTCGCGATCGGCGGTGCTGCTGCCGGCCTCGGCGGGGTGCTCGCCTCGATCTACTACGGCTACGTCTCGGCGCACATTGGCGGGTCCCTGCTGATCTTCGCCTTCATCGTGACCGTCATCGGAGGCCTGGGGTCGCTGGCCGGGGCGGCGATCGCATCCGTTCTGGTGGCGGTGTTGCAGCAGTTCGCGAACTTCTATCTCGGCGGCACCGGCGACCTCGCCGTGGTGCTTGCCCTCGCCGCGGTGCTGCTGCTGCGCCCGCGCGGACTATTGGGAGCAAAAGCATGAGTCCCCGTCAGATTAACCAAGCTATCTGGGCCCGTCCGGTCACAAAAATAGCTGCGAGTGCCGCGCTGGTGCTGCTCATGCTGCTGCTGCCGCTGTTGAATATCAGCATTCCCGGGGTGTTCCCCGGCCCGACCTACACGCCGGGCACCCTGCAGCTGCTCGCCTACGCCATGCTCATCGGGGCGCTCGCGCTCAGCTACCACCTGCTTTTCGGCCTGGCCGGGATGCTCTCTTTCGGGCATGCGCTGTTCTTCGCGGCCGGCGCCTACGGCCTCGGAATCGTGCTGCGCAACTTCTCGCCGAGCTGGCTGCCGACCGGCGCGACCTTCGTCGTGGCCGTCCTCATCACCGTGCTGATCGGGTTCGTGCTGGCTGCGCTCGTCGGTTCGGTCAGCCTGCGGGTCACCGGCATCTCCTTCGCCATGGTCACCCTCGCTTTCGCCCAGGCTGGCTCGGTTGTGGTGCGCCGTAACCCGGGCGGGCAGACCGGCGGCGAGGAGGGACTCACCCTTGATGTCTCGCACGTGCCCGATGCACTCGTCGGGGTGCTCAATACCCGAAACCTGTACTGGCTCTCGCTCGCGGTTCTCGTCACGGTCTACCTCGTCGTGTTGTGGGTGGAGAAATCCCGAGCCGGGCACGTCGTGGCTGCGACGCGCGAGAACGAACTCCGAGTACGCGTCATCGGTATCCGTCCTTATTTTGTGCGGCTGCTCATCTTCAGCATTGCCGGTGCCCTCGCCGCCCTGGCCGGGGCTGCGTTCCTGCTGCTGCAGAGCGGGGTGTCTCCCCGAGTCGCGACACCGGACTTCACGCTTACCCTGCTGGTGATCGTCGTGCTCGGCGGGGTCGGGCTGCGCTGGGGTGCCGTGCTCGGCGCGATCGTCTACACGCTGCTCGACCAGCGGCTGACCGCCCTCGCCGGGTCGGAGTTCATCGCCGGCCTACCCGACCCGCTGCGAATTCCGCTGTCGCAGCCGTTGTTCATTCTCGGCACCCTGTTTATCCTCGTGGTGTTGTTCCTTCCGGGCGGGCTGGCCGGTCTGACCAAGCGCAGCGGGCGGCCGCATCGACCGTCAAGTCGCACCAGGGAGCGCATGCTTGAGGTGGAGGAGCTATGACCGACGACCTGCACACCCTGGGCCGGTGGACCCGCGACCGCGCCCGCGCCACACCTGAACGAGTCGCCGTCGACGACCGCGGCGTCACGCTGCGCTACCGCGATCTCGACGACCGGGCCGGCGACCTCGCCGCCGCGTTTCGCGCCGCCGGATTCGGCGTCGGAGACCGGGTCGCGACCATCACCGGCAACAGCTCAGATCAGGTGGTGTTGTTCTTCGCCTGCGCCCAGGCTGGCCTCGTGCTCGTGCCGCTGTCGTGGCGGCTCGCACCCCGGGAACTTGCCGCGCAGTTGCAGCTCGCCGATCCGGCACTGTTGCTGGTCGAGGACGAGTTCCAGACCCTGGCAACGGATGCCCAAAGTCGCCTTCCCGAGCCCCTCGCGTCAACGCTGCTCGGCCTTCGCGGTGTCGAAACCGTCGTGCCTGCCCCGCGTCGCCGCCCAAACGATTCATTGGTGACCCGCGCTGTGTGCGATGACGACCCCTTGTTGATTGTGTTCACCTCCGGCACCCTCGGACCGGCCAAGGGCGTCGTGCTGACCCACACGAACTGCTTCTGGACCAACCTGTCGCTGTCCCGGATCACCGAGATCACCAGCAGGGATGTCGTGCTCTCTGTGATGCCGCAGTATCACGTTGGCGGTTGGAACATCCAGCCCTTGTTGGCCTGGTGGATGGGGGCCACCGTCGTGCTCGAGCGCACTTTCGACCCCGGTCGGGTGCTGCACCTGATTGCGGACCGCCGGATCACGACGATGATGGGTGTGCCAGCGAACTACCTGTTCCTCGCGCAGCACCCTGACTTTGCTGCGACCGACCTGTCGAGCCTGAACCATGCCGTCGTCGGCGGTGCGCCAATGCCGGCGCCGCTGTTGCGCACCTGGCACGCCCGCGGGGTGGCTCTCACCCAGGGGTATGGCCTGACCGAGGCTTCCCCGAACGTGTTGTGCCTGCCTGACGACGAGGCGCGCAGCATGGTCGGGTATGCCGGCAAGCCGTACCCGCACGTGGAGGTCGCCGTAGCCGATCCGGTCACCGGCGAGCTGCTCGGCGGTGCTGCGACGGGCGAACTGCTCGTGCGTGGTCCCGGTGTGTTTTCCGGCTATTTTCGCGCACCGGAGGAGACCGCTCGAACCCTTCGCGGCGGCTGGTTGCACACCGGCGACCTCGTGCGTCGTGACGATCACGGCTACTTCGCTGTGATCGACCGGCTCACCGACATCTTCATTTCGGGCGGCGAAAGCGTCGCTCCGGCCGAGGTGGAAACCGTGTTGGTCGAGCACGCCGCGGTCGCCGAGGTCGCCGTTATCGGGGTTCCGCACGAGCGCTGGGGTGAGGTCGGTGTCGCTTTCATTGTGCTGGCGCCCGGATTCTCACCCGATGAGACCGGCGTCGTGGCCTATGCCCGCACCCAACTAGCCGCATTCAAGGTGCCGGCGTTCGTGCGCTTCGTGCCGGAGATTCCACGATCACTCGGCAGCAAGGTTCTCCGGCGCCAGCTCCTGGAGAGCTGGCAGAACGGTCTTGATTTTCAGAAGATAGGAAGCGAACAATGAGCGCCGGAATGCCGCGCACCGCCAGAGGCGAAGAAACGAAACGCAAACTCATCGAGGCCGCCGAGCAGGTGTTCTCGCGGGTCGGCTACGCCGACGCGTCGATCTCACGAATAACGGATGCCGCTGGCATCGGCCAGGGCACGTTCTACCTGTATTTCGACTCGAAACTGCAGATCTTCAATGAACTGGTCGAGGACCTTAATCACCGTGTGCGGTTGGCGATGAGCGCGGCATCCGCTGTCACGGAAAATCGCCTCGATTCGGAGCGCGCCGGGTTTCGGGCTTTCTTTCAATTCACCGCCGACCACCCCGCCCTGTATCGAGTGATTCGCGAGGCGGAGTTCGTTTCGCCTGGTGCCCTCCGACTGCACTACACCCGCATCGTTGAGGGTTATATTGCCGGACTGCGCGCCGCCGGGGCGGCCGGGGAGATCAGCGATATCGATCCGACCGTCGCGGCCTGGGCGCTTATGGGCATCGGCGAGATGATCGGTATGCGCTGGGTGTTGTGGGGGGACGACGACGGCGTGGAAGGGCCAGGATCTGATCCGTTCGCGAGCGGAACCCGTGCCGTGCCCGAGCATGTTTTTGAGCAGATGATGCGTTTCATCGAGGGTGCACTCGGCACCAAACGAACAGTGGAACTGAGAAGGCCATGAGAAACGACTACCAGCCGTTCCACGCCCCGGTCGACGGCGGCGAGCTTTTCGGTGGCCAGTGGCGCGCGCAGCAGTCGGCGACGGTACTCGCCGTCCACGGCATCACCGCCTCCCATCTCACCTGGCCGTGGCTAGCCGACCGCCTCCCCGGCCAGAGGGTGGTCGCCCCCGACCTGCGCGGTCGCGCTCGCAGCAATGCTCTGCCCGGACCGTACGGGCTGCGTCGCCAAGCCGAGGATCTGGCACGGTTGTTGGACTTTTTGGAGGTGGAGCGGGTGGTCGTGGTCGGGCATTCGATGGGTGCGTTCGTCGCCGTCTGGCTCGCGCACCGCTACCCCGACCGGGTCGACTCGCTCGTTCTGGTCGACGGTGGGCTGCCGATACCGCGTGACGCGGGAATCGATCCGCTGCTCATGCTCGGTCCGGCAGCCGAACGACTGTCGCAGACCTTCGAAACGGAGGAGGCGTACCTCAACTTCTGGCGCGGTCACCCCGCGTTCCGCTCGGACTGGTCGCGCGGGGTCGCCGATTTTGCCCGGTACGACCTCGATGGTGCAGCGCCGACGCTGCACCCATCGGCGCGGCTGGGGGCCGTGGCCGAAAACGTGATGGAACTTGACGGTTCCAACGGGTTCGCCGAGGCGCTGACCGGCCTGACCGTGCCAATGAGTTTTCTGCGGGCACCGCGCGGGTTGCAGAACGAACCGACCGCACTCTACGACAATGCGACCGTCGCCGACTGGGCGGCTCGTTTGCCGTCGTTGACGGCAAACGAGGTCGACGACGTCAATCACTACACGGTCGTGATGAGTGATCGTGGGGCCGATCGGGTTGCGGCGACGGTGCGCGAGCACACCTGCCATACTGCACGCGAGCACATCTGAATGTTCCGCTTGAGGAGTCAGAGAGGACCCCGATCATGAGCGACACCCGTACCGCCGGCACAGGCAATATCTTCGACGGCATCACCGCACGCAGCGTTCTCACTCCGCGGTTACGTGCTGGAGTGCTCGAACGGTCGGCAACAGCAACCAGTACCGCGACCATCGTTTTCGTGCACGGCAATGTGTCATCCTCACTGTTCTGGCAGCCGCTCATGCTGGCCCTGCCTGCGTCGGTGCGTGCGCTCGCCATCGACCTGCGCGGCTTCGGCACCAGTGCGACCCTGCCCGTCGATGCCACGCGGGGTCTGGCCGACTACTCCGACGATGTCGCCGCGGTGCTCGCCGAGCTTGGCGTAGACCGGGCGCACCTCGTGGGCTGGAGCATGGGCGGGGGCGTGACGATGCAGCTGCTGCTCGACCACCCAGCCCTGGTCCAGACCCTCACCCTCGTTGCCCCGGTCTCTCCGTACGGCTTCGGAGGCACCGGGGGAGCGGATGGCCATCGCCTCAGCATCGACGACGCCGGTACGGGTGGTGGCGGGGCAAACCCCGATTTTGTCGCCCGGCTGCTGAGCGGTGATCGTGGTTTCGACCCGACCAGCCCCCGCACCGTCTACCAGACCACCTACGTCAAGCCGCCGTTCAGTTCGGAGCACGACGACGTCTGGGTCGAGTCGATGCTCACCACGGCGACCGGCATCGGCAATTATCCGGGGGATTCGGCGTTTTCCGAGAATTGGCCCGGCTTCGCCCCCGGCGGCAGCGGTGTGCTCAACACCATGTCTCCCGGTCACTTCAACACCACCGGCATTGTGGACCTGGCTGAGAAACCGGCCATCCTGTGGATCCACGGCACCGACGACGTCATCGTGTCGGACACCTCGTTCTTCGACCTCAACTATCTCGGCCAACTCGGCGTCATCCCGGGCTGGCCAGGAGTCGACGTGGCGCCGCCGCAGCCGATGATCCAGCAGACCCGTGCGGTGGGCGCGTACCACGAGGCCGGTGGAGAGGTGACCGAACTGGAACTGGCCGAGTGCGGGCACTCGCCACACCTCGAACACCCGGCGGCGTTCCTGGAGGCGCTGCTGGCCCAGCTCGAACACTGAACCGGGGAAGCATTCAGCTTGGCTCACACCACGACAACTAAGCTAGGCAAGTGGCTGCAATCAACTTGGGGATGCCCAAAGTACCTGAGGTACTCGCTCCCAGACGTAAATCCCGTCAGATCAAGGTCGGAAAGGTCCTGGTCGGTGGCAATGCTCAAGTGAGCGTGCAATCGATGACGACCACTCCGACGACGAACATCAACGCGACGCTTCAGCAGATCGCCGAACTCACGGCGAGCGGATGCGACATCGTGCGCATCGCGGTGCCCACGCGCGACGACGCCGAAGTGCTGTCGATCATCGCGAAGAAGAGCCAGATTCCGGTCATAGCGGACATCCACTTTCAGCCGAATTACGTCTTCGCGGCGATCGATGCCGGCTGCGCTGCCGTGCGGGTGAACCCCGGCAATATTCGCAAGTTCGACGACCAGGTCGGCAAGATCGCTGCTGCGGCCAAGGCGGCCGGCGTGAGCCTGCGCATCGGCGTCAACGCCGGGTCGCTCGAGCCAAGCCTCATGCAGAAGTACGGCAAGGCCACACCTGAGGCGCTCGTGGAGAGCGCCGTCTGGGAGGCGAGCCTGTTCGAGGAGCACGACTTTCACGACTTCAAGATCTCGGTCAAGCACAACGACCCGGTGATCATGGTCAAGGCCTACCGGCTGCTCGCCGAGCGCGGTGACTGGCCGCTGCACCTCGGCGTCACCGAGGCCGGCCCGAGCTTTCAGGGAACGATCAAGAGCGCCACGGCGTTCGGCCTTCTGCTGGGCGAGGGGATCGGCGACACCATCCGCGTGTCGCTGAGCGCCCCGCCGGTCGAGGAGATCAAGGTGGGCCTGCAGATTCTGCAGTCGCTCAACCTGCGCGAACGCAAGCTCGAGATTGTTTCCTGCCCCAGCTGCGGCCGGGCCCAGGTGGATGTCTACAAGCTCGCCAACGATGTCACCGACGGGCTTGAGGGCATGACGGTGCCGCTGCGCGTCGCGGTCATGGGCTGTGTCGTCAACGGACCGGGCGAGGCCCGCGAAGCGGACCTCGGCGTCGCGAGCGGCAACGGAAAGGGCCAGATCTTCGTGCGCGGCGAGGTCATCAAGACCGTGCCCGAGTCCGAGATCGTCGCGACGCTCATCGAAGAGGCCAACCGTCTCGCCGCCGAGATGCCCGCCGCCGAACTCGGCAGCCCCACGGTCTCCGTCGGCGCCAACTAGGTCGGCGCCAACTAGGTCGGCGGTGGGGAAGGCGCTCGCCTTCACTGCATGCGCGGCCTGTCGCTGCTCGCGCTGCTGGTCTGCCACGTGCGCGGGCAGAAGACGGTCGTGCGACACCCTGTACTTCGCTCTGCATTGGCTCTGGAGTGAACTCCAGCCGGCCTCACCAGCCGACGATGGGGGAGCGGATGGCGGCGCGCGCGTAAGGTAGACAGGTGCCTACACGTCTGTCCAACTTCTTCCTCCGTACTCTCCGCGAAGACCCCTCCGACGCCGAGGTGGCCAGCCACCGCCTGCTCGTTCGGGCCGGTTACATCCGTCGCCAGGCCCCGGGCATTTTTGCCTGGCTGCCGCTTGGCCTGCGGGTGAAGTCAAAAGTGGAGCGCATCATCCGCGAAGAGATGACCGCTGCTGGCGCGCACGAGGTGCACTTTCCAGCCCTGCTGCCGCGCGAACCCTACGAGTTGACCGGCCGCTGGGACGAATACGGCGAGGGCCTGTTTCGCCTGAAGGATCGCAAGGGCTCCGACATGCTGCTCGCGCCGACCCACGAAGAGGTCTTCGCGCTGCTCGTGAAAGATCTGTACAGCAGCTACAAGGACCTACCGCTGTCGATCTACCAGATTCAGGACAAGTACCGCGACGAGGCGCGTTCGCGCGGCGGTCTGTTGCGCGGTCGCGAGTTCACCATGAAGGATGCCTACTCCTTCGACTACACCGACGCCGGCCTCGACGCGAGCTACCAGCTGCAGCGTGACGCCTACGAGCGCATCTTCACCCGCTTCGGCCTCGACTACGAGATCGTGCAAGCGGATGCCGGCGCCATGGGCGGCTCCAAGAGCGAAGAGTTCTTGCACCCCACGCCGGTCGGCGAAGACACCTTCGTGCGCAGCGCCGGCGGCTACGCCGCCAACATCGAGGCGTTCCGCACCCTCGTTCCGGCTGACCGGGATTCCAGTGCGCTGCCCGCCGCGCAGGTTTTCGACACGCCGAACACCCCGACCATCCAGACGCTGGTCGACAAGGCCAACGCCGAACACCCCCGCCTGGATGGACGCGAGTGGACGGCAGCCGACACGCTCAAAAACGTGGTGCTCGCGCTGACCAGCCTTGACGGCACCAGGGAACTCATCGCGATCGGCGTTCCCGGCGACCGCGAGGTTGACCTCAAGCGGGTCGAGGTCGCGTTCGCTCCCGCCGAGGTCGAGGCCGCCACCGAGGGCGACTTTGCCAAGAATCCCGGCCTGGTCAAGGGCTACATCGGCCCATGGGGGCAGAACGGCGCGGTACTCGGCGCGAAATCTGCCACGGGCATCCGCTACCTGGTTGACCCGCGCGTGGTGGCCGGCACGGAGTGGATTACCGGCGCTAACGAAGACAATCGCCATGTGTTCAGCCTCGTCGCCGGCCGCGACTTCGTCATCGATGACGTTGTAGAGGCCTCTGACGTGCGCGCCGGCGACCTCGCCCCCGACGGCTCCGGCCCGGTCGAACTCATTCGCGGTATGGAAATTGGCCACGTGTTTCAGCTCGGCCGCAAGTACGCCGAAGTGCTCGGACTCAAGGTTCTCAACGAGAATGGCAAGCTGGTCACCGTCACGATGGGCTCATACGGCATCGGCGTCACCCGCATCCTCGCGGTCATCGCCGAACTCAACAACGATGCAAAGGGCCTGATCTGGCCCGAATCGGTCGCCCCGTTCGACGTTCACGTCATCGCCACCGGGCGGGATGAGATCGTCTTCGACACCTCGGAGGCCGTCGTCGCGGCGATCGAGGCCACCGGACGCGAGGTGCTCTACGACGACCGCCGCAAGGTCTCGCCTGGCGTCAAATTCGGCGACGCCGAGCTCATCGGTGTGCCGTGGATCGTCATTGTGGGCCGCGGCGCCGTCGACGGCATCGTCGAACTGTGGAACCGTCGCACCGGCGACCGTGAGCAGGTCGACGTCGCCGACGTGGCCAAGCACTTCGCCTAACCGCTGTCGAAAGCGGATGCTGCCGGCTGGCCCAGCCGGCAGCATCCGCTCTGCCGCGAACCCGCCGAACCCGCCCCGACGGGAGCGAGTGGGTGACGGGGCGTCGCAGATTCGGGTACCGTAGTATTCAGCCCGCTGCGCGGTTTCGCGGCGGCAAGATCATGCGACTAGATCGTACGTAGAGGAGGCCGGCCATGGACATCGACCTCAGTGTTTTGCGGCTATTGGAGCGCGAAAAAGAGATTCCCTTCGAGGAACTCGTGCAAATCATCGAACAGGCGATTTTGACCGCCTATGTCAAGCACATTCAGCAAGACGTCACGAAGCTTGAAGCATCGAAGATTGCTGAAGCCAAGCATGACATTCAGGAAGTGCCAGAGGCGCGCGTCGTTCTCGACCGCAAGACCGGGCACGTTGACATTTACATTCCCGAGCACGACGATGAGGGCAACGTTATCGGCGAAGCCGTCGACAACCCCACCGACTTCGGTCGCATCGCCGCCTTCGCCGCCAAACAGGTTATCAACCAGCGCCTGCGCGACCTGGCCGACGACGCGGTGCTCGGCCAGTTCAAGGGCCGTGAGGGTGACATCGTCGCGGGAATCATTCAGCAGGGTCCAAACCCCCGCATGATCCACGTCGACCTCGGCACCATCGAAGCGATCATGCCTCCCGAGGAGCAGGTTCCAACGGAGAGCTATGTGCACGGCGCTCGAATTCGCGTGTTCGTGACGGCCGTCGGTCGTGGGCTCAAGGGCCCGCAGATTACCGTGTCGCGCACCCACCCGTCGCTCGTACGCAAGCTCTTCGCACTCGAGGTGCCCGAGATCGCCAGCGGAGTCGTCGAGATTGTCTCGCTCGCCCGCGAAGCCGGCCATCGCACCAAGATCGCCGTGCGCGCGACCGAGCCCGGCGTTAACGCCAAGGGTGCCTGCATCGGCGAACTCGGCCAGCGCGTGCGCGCCGTGACCGTTGAGCTGAACAACGAGAAGATCGACATTGTCGACTTCTCGCCCGACCTCGCGACCTTCGTCGCGAGCGCCCTGTCGCCGGCCAAGGTGACCAGCGCCTACGTGATCGACGAGTCGATCAAAGCAGTTCGAGCCCTCGTGCCCGACTACCAGCTCTCGCTCGCGATCGGCAAAGAAGGCCAGAATGCCCGCCTCGCGGCCAAGCTCACGGGCGCGAAAATCGACATTCAGCCCGACAGCATTCTGGAGGATGCCGAATAGGGGGTACGATGGACTCCGTAAGAACGTGTATTGGCTGCCGTTCGCGCGCCCCTCGATCCTCACTTTTGCGGATCGTTGCTGGGAAATCAGAAGTTGTGGTGGATGAAACCGCCACAATCCCCGGTAGAGGTGCGTGGTTGCATGCCCGCGACTCGTGCTTTCAGGATGCCGTAAGGCGACACGCTTTCGGGCGTGCCTTTCGCGTGACCAGGTCACTGGACGCGAAACAACTAGAGAACAGGCTGAATTGGCTTATGGATAACTAATGAGCGGCTCGAAATGAGACCCGTCCGTTACTAACGGTCTGCCCCTTTCCGGGTGCAGACCCGGAACAGGAGAATTGTGGCTGCGAAACCACGCGTACACGAGATCGCTACCGAGCTCGGAGTCGACAGCAAGGTAGCCCTTGCTAAATTGAAAGAAATGGGCGAGTTCGTTAAGGGACCGTCCTCCAGTGTTGAACCGCCAGTAGCGCGCCGCCTTCGCGCCGCTCTCGAGGCGGAAAGTGCCGCGGCCAAGGCTGCGACACCCGCGCCCGCCGCTGGCGTTGACGCTGCTGCCACCACGAAGGCAACGCCGGCTCGTGCGAGCCACGGTGCCAAGCCGGGGGCTCGTCCCGGCCCCAAGCCTGTTGCCGAGCCGATCGCACCGGTTGTCGCCGAGGCCGCTCCTTCAGCGGATGCTGCGCCCCTTCCGGTCGCGCCGCTCACCGTCGCCGAGCGCCAGGCCCAGGCCGCCGAGAAGGCCGCCGCTGCCGAGAAGGCCGCTGCCGCCGACAAGGCTGCCGCTGCTGAGGCCGCCGACAAGCCGAGCACCGACACCCCGGCTACGAAGAGCACGGAAGGATCGGCTACGCCGGTCAAGCCGGGCATGCCTCGCCCCGGAGCGGCGCGACCGGGTAACAACCCGTTCGCCAGCAACCAGGGAATGGGCCAGCGTCCCGCTCAGCCACCGCGTCCGGGTAATAACCCGTTCGCGAGCGCACAGGGTATGGGCCAGCGTCCGGCAACCCCCTCCCCGAGCAACATTCCGCGTCCTCCGGCACCTCGCCCTGGCGCACCTCGCCCCGGCGGACCCGGCCAGGCTGCACGCCCGACCGGTTTCGGTCAGCGTCCAGGAGCCTTCCAGCGCCCCGGTGGCGCCCCGGGTGGAGCCGGTGGCGCACGCCCCGGATTCACTCGTCCCGGTGCTCCGGCTGGAGCCCCTGGCTTTGGCCCGCCCCGCCCGGCCGGCGGTGGCGGTGGAGCTGGTCGCGGCCGCGGTCCTGGCGGCGGTACCGCTGGTGCCTTCGGTCGCGGTGGCGGCAAGAACAAGGCGCGTAAGTCGAAGCGTACAAAAAGAGCAGAATTCGAGCTGCGCGAGGCCCCGTCGCTGGGTGGAGTATCCGTACCCCGCGGCGACGGTGGAACCGTTGTTCGCCTGCGTCGCGGAGCATCCATTACGGACTTTGCCGACAAGATTGACGCGAGCCCCGGAAACCTCGTCACCGTGCTGTTCCACCTCGGTGAAATGGCCACGGCAACGGAGTCCCTCGACGAGGCCACGTTCGACGTGCTCGGCAGCGAGCTCGGCTACAAGATTCAAATGGTCTCGCCCGATGACGAAGACCGTGAGCTGCTGCTCGCGTTCGACATCGACATCGACCAGGAACTTGAAGACGAAACCGATGAAGACCTCGAGATTCGTCCTCCCGTCGTCACCGTCATGGGCCACGTCGACCACGGTAAGACCGCGCTTCTTGACGCGATCCGTAACGCCAAGGTCGCCGAGGGTGAAGCTGGTGGCATCACGCAGCACATTGGTGCCTACCAGATCATCACGGAGCATGAGGGTATCGACCGCGCTCTGACCTTCATTGACACACCGGGCCACGAGGCGTTCACCGCCATGCGTGCTCGTGGTGCGCAGGTCACCGACATCGCCATCCTCGTGGTCGCTGCCGATGACGGCATCATGCCGCAGACCATTGAGGCGCTCAACCACGCCCAGGCCGCCAACGTGCCGATCGTGGTAGCGGTGAACAAGATCGATAAGCCTGGCGCCAACCCGCAGAAAGTGCGTCAGCAGCTCACCGAATTCGGCCTCGTCGCCGAAGAGTACGGCGGAGACGTCATGTTCGTCGACGTGTCGGCCAAGAACAAGACCGGTATCAAGGAAATCCTTGACGCCGTGCTCCTGGTCGCCGACGCCGGACTCGACATGCGCTCCAACCCGAACAAGGATGCCCGTGGTGTCGCCATCGAGGCCCGCCTCGACAAGGGCCGCGGCGCGGTGGCAACCGTGCTCATCCAGTCCGGAACGCTGCACGTCGGAGACTCCATCGTCGCCGGAACGGCCTACGGCCGGGTTCGCGCGATGGCCGACGAAAACGGTGTAGCCGTTCTCGCCGCCACGCCGTCCCGCGCGGTCCAGGTGCAGGGTCTGTCGAGCGTTCCCCGCGCCGGCGACACCTTCCTCGTTATTCAGGAAGACCGCACCGCCCGTCAGATCGCCGAGAAGCGTGAAGCCGCCGAGCGCAACGCCCTGCTGGCCAAGGCCCGTAAGCGCATCAGCCTCGAAGACTTCACCCGTGCTCTTGAAGAGGGCAAGGTCGAGTCGCTCAACCTCATCATCAAGGGTGACGTCTCCGGTGCCGTTGAGGCCCTGGAAGAGTCACTGCTCAAGATCGAGGTCGACGATTCGGTTCAGCTGCGCATCATCCACCGTGGTGTCGGTGCGGTCACGGAGAGCGACGTCAACCTCGCTACCGTCGACAACGCCATCATCATCGGGTTCAACGTTCGTCCCGACACGAAGGCCCGCGAGCGTGCTGCTCGCGAAGGCGTCGACGTGCGCTTCTACTCCGTCATCTACTCCGCCCTCGAGGACATCGAGAATTCCCTCAAGGGAATGCTCAAGCCCGAGTACGAAGAGATCCAGAGCGGAATCGCCGAAATTCGCGAGGTCTTCAGCTCGTCGAAGTTCGGAAACGTCGCCGGCGTCATCGTGCGGAGCGGTACCATCACCCGAAATGCCAAGGCTCGCGTTATTCGCGAGGGCATCGTGGTGGGCGACAACCTGGGCATCGAGTCGCTGCGTCGTTTCAAGGACGATGTCACCGAGGTTCGTACGGACTTCGAGTGTGGTATCGGACTGGGCAAGTTCAACGACATCCGAATTGGCGATGAGATCGAGACCATCGAAATGAAGGAGAAGCCGCGCGTCTAGCTCGCGGTTTGGTTGGGGTCGGGTCTTCGCGAGTTCCCCCTAAAAAGGGAAGAGCGAAGCCCGACCCCGATTCCCTTTTAGGGGGAATCTGCTCCCAGCTTCAGCTCCCGGGAAACCGCGAGTGCGGCGGTGGGGGAGAAAAGTAGAGAGAACGTACGGGCGCGTGAGCGCCCGCTAACAAGGAGTAAGTCATGGCAGATCCGGAACGCGCCAGAAAGATGGCGGACCGCATAAAGGTCATCATCGCCAAGCGGCTGGAACGCGGCCTCCGCGATCCGAGGCTCGGGTTTGTGACCATCACCGATGTGAAAGTCACGGGCGATCTGCAACATGCCTCGGTGTTCTACACCGTGTACGGCTCGATCGAGGAGCGCACGGACAGCGCCGCGGCATTGAAGGCCGCAACCGGCCTCATGCGCAGTGAGGTCGGCAAGAACATCACGGCGCGGCTCACCCCGTCGATCGAGTTCATCGCCGACGGCATCCCCGAAAACGCGGCTCTGATCGACGATCTGCTGCGCGAGGCTCACGATCGGGATACCGCGACCGAAGACAGCAAGGGCACGGCCACGTACGCCGGCGACGCCGACCCGTACAAAAAGCCGCGCGATTACGACCTCGAAGATGACGACTCCGACGACGCGAGTGCCCCCAAACACTAGCAAGCCGCAACACTCCGAACGGGGCCCGGGCCCCGTCCACGGGCCCAGTTTATAGACTGGGCCCGCGTTCCGGGCCCGGGCCCCGTCCGGTTTAAGCGCCGGGTTAGGGGGTGGGAGCTTGGAGCTGGGGAGCGGGGAGGCGGGGCTGGCCGAGCCCGGGGGTTCGCTCGTAGCGCGTGAAACGGTAGCTTAGTGCGGTGGTCGAGCGCAGCCATCCGCTTGCCGGGTCGGTGCTGACCACAGCCCAGGTGGCATCGAGTATGGGCGCAAAGGTGTCGCCCTCAATGGAGGCGTCAATTTCGGTCACCTCGAGCGTGTCGGCGCAGACAAGCGCGAGCTGGTAGATTTCGGCGCCGCCGATCACCCAGACCGGCCCTTGCGCCAGCGCGAGGGCGTCATCGAGGCTGTGTGCGACGGATGCCCCCTCCGCGGCCCAGTCGCGTTGCCGGGTGATCACGATGTTCTGCCGGCCGGGAAGAGGGCGAAAACGCTCCGGGAGCGAATCCCAGGTGCGTCGGCCCATGATGACCGCCCCGCCCCGGGTGACGGAACGAAAATGGGCGAGATCCTCCGGCAGATGCCAGGGCATGACCCCGTCGGATCCGATCACACCGTTCACCGTCTGGGCCCAGATCAGGCCGAGTTTCATACCGCGACCGCGCCCTTGATGGCGGGATGATGCTGGTAGTTCTCCAACACGAAATCGTCGTACTCGTAGTCGAACAAACTTGCTCGACCCGGCTTGATGCGCAGGGTGGGGGAGGGGAACGGGGTGCGCGAGAGCTGCTCGGTGACCTGTGCGACATGGTTGTCGTAGATGTGGCAGTCGCCGCCCGTCCAGACGAACTCGCCGAGCCCGAGCCCGGCCTGCTCGGCGACGAGCTGGGTGAGCAGGGCGTAGCTGGCAATGTTGAAGGGCACGCCAAGAAAGAGGTCGGCGCTGCGTTGGTACAGCTGGCAGGAAAGCTTGCCGTCGGCGACGTAGAACTGGAACAGGGCGTGGCACGGGGCGAGCGCCATCTTCGGCAGGTCGGCCACGTTCCAGGCCGAGACGATCATGCGACGGGAGTCCGGGTCGGTGCTGAGCGTGTCGAGCACCTGGCTGATCTGGTCGATGGTCTCGCCGCCCGGGGTGGGCCAGGAGCGCCACTGTACGCCGTAGACCGGGCCGAGTTCGCCGTTCTCATCGGCCCACTCGTTCCAGATGCGCACGCCCTTCTCCTGCAGCCAGGTGGCGTTGGAATCGCCGCGCAGAAACCAAAGCAGTTCGTAGGCGATCGACGCGAAGTGCACCCGCTTGGTCGTCATGAGCGGAAAACCCTCGGCGAGGTCGAAGCGCAGTTGACGGCCGAACACGCTGCGAGTGCCGGTTCCGGTGCGGTCGGCCTTGCGGGCACCGTTCTCGAGGGTGTCGCGGAGTAGCGCGGAATATTGGGCATCGGCGGCTGAAGGCCCGGCCGATGAATTGCCGGGCAAATTGGCAGGAGGAGCCGTGGGAGAAGTTGATGATGTCACCCCGCAATCGTACGCGGCTGCGGCTGCCTACTCCGGCAGGATATACCCGTCGGGCGCGGGCACTGCCAAGCCGTCGGTCACGAGGCTGGCCAGCGAGCGCCGCAACTGGGCAGCATCGGGCCAGAGGGTGGCGATTTCGGCATCCGTTACCGAGCGGTGGGTGGAACGCAGCTCGGCCATGATCAGGCCGCGCACCTGCCGGTCACTGCCCTCGAACTTCTTCTGCACCGTTTTGCGGGTGCCGGTGTATTCGGGATAGTCGGCGGCCCGCCAGGCGCAATCATCTCGGATCGGGCATACCTCGCAGTGTGGGCTGCGGCTGGTGCAGACGACGGCGCCAAGCTCCATGATCGCGGCGTTGAACAGCGCAGCCTCCTGTGCGCTGTGAGGAAGCAACGCCCCCATGGCATCGAGGTCCCGGGCGCGGCTGGGAGGGGAGGGTTCCCCGACGCCGGCAACTGCACGGGCGATCACCCGCCGCGTATTCGTGTCGACGACTGGATGCCGATGGCCATACGCGAACGCGGCCACCGCCCGGGCGGTGTAGTCCCCGATGCCGGTCAGGGCCAGCAGATCGTCCACGCCGGACGGCACGACACCACCGTGCAGCTGAGTGATCTGCACGGCCGCGGCGTGCAGCCACAGCGCACGCCTCGGGTACCCGAGGCTGGACCAGGCCCGCACCGCCTCGCTCGGTGGCACGGCGGCGAGGGAAGCCGGTGTCGGCCATCGTGCCAGCCACTCCTCCAATCGGGGAATGACTCGGCTCACCGGGGTCTGCTGCAGCATGAACTCGCTCACCAAAATGCCCCAGGCCCCGAAGCCGTCGCGGCGCCACGGCAGGTCGCGCGCATTGGCCACGAACCAGGAGTTGAGCACGGAACTAATCATCTTCGGAGAGGGTGTGACGTTCATCCGTTCTAACCTAGGCTCGATTCATGAAGCTGGTTTCCACCCCCCGCATCGATTTTCTGCGCGTCCTCGCCGCGGAGATTCTGCACAATTATGGCCGCGGCCGCACGACCATCGCCGTCGACGGAACGGATGCCGGTGTTCGCACCGCCTTCGCCGACGACCTCGCCGCGGTGTTCCGCGAAGATGAGCGGCATGTTTTTCGCGCGAGCCTGCGCTACTTCCAGCACTCCCGCGCCGAGCAGCAACGACTCGCATCCGACACCCCCGAGCGGATGTACCGGGTCGGCTACGACTACTCGGCGCTGCGCCGGGTGCTCGTGGAACCCTTCCGAATGGGCGGCAGCACCGGGTTCGTCACCGAGGAATTCGACCCAGATCGGGACGCCTGGATTCAACCGACCTGGCAGACCGCGCCCGCCGACGCCATCCTCATTATCGACGGCGACTACATCAACCGCCCTGAACTGCACGCACTCTGGCTGTACAGCGTGCTGCTTGAGGGCGCCCCAGCAAGCGAGTCCCAGGCGCTTTACCTCGCCGAGGTGCACCCGCGCGACGTCGTGTCGGCCGTCGTCGATACAACGAACCCACAGGCCCCGCGCCGCATGCTGACCGACCGGTGCTGAGCATCAGTTCTCAGCGGTCGTCGATGAGTTTGTCGAACCGGGCAAGAACATCGGCCGGTTTCAGAAAGGCCCGGGTAACCTCGACCTCGTGTACGAGCGTGGTGAGCAGCGCGTTGACCGGCGCCGCCAGCCCGGCCAGCTGCGCTTCCCGCACGACCGCGCCGTTGAGGTGGTCCACTTCGGTCAGCTGGGCACGTTTGAGGCTCTGCAAGGTTGAGCCGAGATTGGCCACCGGCCCCATCTTCACCCCGATGCGCAGAGGCAGGGATTGCGCGAGAGTCACCGGCAGCCGCCCGAAAACGCGCAGGGTGCGATCCGTGAGCGCGTGCAACGATCCGAACGTCACGTTCCTGGCCACGCCCACTCGCACCGTCTCCTGCATGCTCGCGGTCAAGATCCGGCGGAGCGGGGCCGTGCCGATGACCGTCTGAACGCTCAGCCCGGTGATGGCCGGCAGGGCATTGAGCATGTTGACGACCAGCTTGGTCCACTGCGCACCGACGAAATTGTCGGTCGCGAAGGTCGGGAACGCGGTAGCCAGGATCATTTGCCAGTGCCGAGTGGCGGCATCCGCCTGGCCGCTGCCCCGACCAAGGTAGCTCGATGCTGCGGTCGTCACCCGCACCCGGCCCGGACCGATGTAGTGCGCGGCGATCAGGGTGAGCAGCCCGAAACAGTCCGAGTGCGGCAGTAGCCCTTCGGCGATCGACACACCATCGAGGCCGTTCTGCACCACGATCACCGGTGACCCGTCGAGCATTTCGGCGTTCTCGGCGATGGCGGCTGCGGCATCCTGGGCTTTGGTGCAGATCAGCGTCAGGTCGGGGGTTTCGGTGAGAATCTCCCGCACCTGCACGCGGCAGTGGGCGTCCCCGAAACCTCCGGTGATGCCAATTCCGTCGTCCTGAATGACCGCGCGGGCTGCCTGGTGTGCCGTGACGGTGATCTCGTGCCCGGCACGAGCGAGCAGGGCGGCGAACAGACCACCGAGGGCGCCGGCGCCGACTACAGCAATTTGCATTCCCCCAGCCTAGATTGCGTGCTGCAAGTCGCACGCTGATACCCTCAGCAAGTGACCAGCGGCCTTTTACTCATCGACAAGGCGCAGGGCTGGACTAGCCATGACGCTGTCGCCCGAACCCGGCGCCTGGCCGGAACGCGCAAGGTCGGCCATGCCGGCACCCTCGACCCCATGGCGACCGGCCTGCTCGTCCTCGGCATCAACAGTTCCACCCGACTGCTCACCTACGTCGTCGGCCTTGACAAGGAATACCTCGCGACCATCCGCCTCGGCCAGGCCACCACAACGGATGACGCGGAGGGCGAGGAACTGACCCGCGCCAGCGCCGAACGGGTCGTCGCCATCACGCCCGCAGCCGTCGCGGCCGGCATTAGCGATCTCACCGGTGACATCAGCCAGCAGCCCAGCGCGGTCAGCGCCATCAAGGTGGACGGCAAACGGGCCTACGCCAGGGTGCGGGCCGGCGAAGACGTGCAGTTGCCCGCCCGCCCGGTGACTGTGAGCGAGTTCGCACTGCTCTCGAGCACCCCGCGCAATGGTTTTCTCGACCTCGAGGTGCGCGTTGAATGCGCCTCCGGCACCTATATTCGCGCCCTGGCCCGCGACCTCGGCGCCGCGCTCGGCGTCGGCGGCCACCTCACGGCCCTGCGCCGCACCCGTATCGGCCCGTTCCGCATCGACGCCGCCGCGACGCTGCAAGATATCGACGTCGTCGCCGCCCTTATTTCACCAGCGGATGCCGCCACCCGGCTGTTGCCGCGCCTCGACCTGTCGGCCGAGCAGGCGATCGACCTCGGCCATGGCAAACGCATCCGGGTCGAACCCGATACCACCCGCACCGGCCCGGTCGCCGCCATCGCCCCCGACGGCCGACTCGTCGGACTGGTCGAGTATCGCGGCGACCAGGCCAAGTCGTTGCTGAATTTTCCGCCAGATCTGCCCGATGAACCGCACCAGAGCGAATCGACACCCATGTCATGATCGAATGGTTCACCTGGTTTCAACTGGCCATCGCCGTGCCGGGCGGCCTGCTCTGTATCGTGCTCGGCCTGGTCGGACGCAAACCCACCGATCTCACCATGGGTGCGACCGCGCTGGTCGAACTTTTGCTGATCGTGCAGCTCGCGGCCGCGATCGCGGCACCGCTGGCCGGCAACACGGCCACAGGCAGTCTGCTCGAGTTCTACACCTATCTGGTCAGCGCCATACTGCTGCCGGTCGTGGCCGGATTCTGGGCGCTCGTCGAACGCAGCCGCTGGAGCACGGTTATTCTCGGTGTGACCTGCCTGTCGGTCGCGGTCATGCTCTACCGCATGAATCAGATCTGGAACGTGCAGGGGAGCTGACGCGGTTCACGGGTTCGCTGCGGATGCTGCAATAATTAGTGAACCATATGAATGCCGAGCGATGACAAAATCCCAGACCGAAATGACCGGCCCCGCCAATCGGGTGAGCGGCATTGGCCGACTCCTCATCGCCGTGTACGGCGTGCTGGCCCTCGCTGCCACCGGGCGATCGTTCGTTCAGATCGTGCGCGCTTTCGATGAGGCCCCGCTCGCGTACTCGCTGTCAGCCCTCGCCGCCGTGGTGTACATCGTCGCGACGATCGCCCTGGTCAGGCGCACCCTTCTCTGGTACCGCATCGCCTGGTTCACCATCGGCTTTGAACTGCTTGGCGTGCTCGTAGTGGGAACCCTCAGCCTCGTGGACCCTGCCCTGTTTCAGCACGCCACTGTGTGGTCGGTCTACGGCAGTGGCTACCTGTTCATTCCCCTCGTGCTGCCGCTGCTCGGCATGTGGTGGCTCGCGAGCCATCCCCCGACGCCATCCCGGAGCCGGGCATGAAATCCTTCCCCGGCGTCAACTCGGTACCGAGCGACTGGCCGGCCTCGGCCGTGAGCATCGGCAAGTTCGACGGCGTGCACGCCGGGCACCGGGCCGTTCTCAGCGAACTTAAGGCCATTGCCGCGCGAGAGCAGCTCGCCGCCGTTGTGGTCACGTTCGACCGGCATCCGCTTGCCTTGCTGGCTCCTGAGTCATGCCCGAGCGCACTCGTCAGCGCCGAGCAGAAGCTCAAGCTGATCGCCGAGACCGGCGTTGATGCCACCCTGCTGCTTGAATTCAACCACGACCTGTCGAGCCTGCCGCCTCGGGAATTCATCGAACGCATCCTGATTACCGCCCTGCACGCCCGCTTCGTGCTGGTTGGTCGGGACTTTCGGTTCGGCGCAAAGGGTGCGGGTGATGTGGAACTGCTGCGTGAGCTCGGCGCCGAGTTCGGCTATGAGGTGCGCATGATCGACGACGTGATGCCCGATGGCGAACGCCGGGTGTCGTCGACCTGGATTCGCGAGTTGCTCGACACCGGAGCGGTGGCCGCAGCCGGCCAGTTACTCGGGCATGTGCCGACCGTGCGCGGCGTGGTCGTGCACGGCGCCGCTCGCGGTCGTGAACTGGGCTTTCCAACGGCCAACCTGTCAGCCGATTCCGAGGGCTTGATTCCCGCCGACGGCGTCTACGCTGGTTGGCTGACGGATGCCGGTGCTCGCTTCCCCGCGGCCATTTCGGTGGGCAACAACCCCACCTTCGACGGTGTCGCACAGAAGCAGGTCGAAGCCTACGTGCTCGACGAGGTCAATCTCGACCTGTACGACCACGTCGTTGACGTGTCGTTCGTGGAACGGATTCGCGGGATGGTCGCCTACTCGGGCATTGATCCGCTGATCGTGCAGATGCGCGATGATGTCTCTCGCGCGCGCGCAATTTTGGGCCGCAAGAGCACGATCTAGTCCAGTCGCAGCCGGTTACCGACCGCGAACCAGGCCGTCGCCCCGAACACGGGAGCGAGGAGAACGGCCAGCACCCAATTCGTGCGCACGGTCGGGCGCAGATGGGCGGCGCGCCCGATCTGAACCATGGCTACGAGCGAGAGCCCGACTACAATCAATCCGGCCAGCAGCGCTACGCCGATGCCCACCCACCCGTAATCGCTCACATTCCCCATGCCAAGAACCATACCAAAGAGTATGTTTATTGTATAGCCACAAAGGTGCAGATCGAGCCGTCGGGAAACTCCCGGGGGTCAGTTCGCCCCGGTACGCTGGGTGCACGAGCATTTTCCTGGGGGTTCCATGCAACAACAAGCACGAGCCATTGAAACGCGCGCCGCGATAATTCGCGGCGCGGCAGCAGCATTCGAACAGCGCGGCTACGGCAGCACGTCTCTCGCCCAGGTGAGCGCGGCCGCTGGAGTCACCAAGGGCGCACTGTACTTCCACTTTGATTCCAAAGAAGCGCTCGCGGTCGCGATCATCGATGCCCAGCACGAGCAATCGGCCGGTGCGGGTCAACTGCTGCTCGAGAAGGACGTTCCCGGCCTGCGCGCCCTCATCTCGATGTCTTACGAGCTGGCTCGCCAGCTGCGCGATGACCTCATCGTGAGCGCCGGGGTGCGCCTGACGATTGAAGCGGCCAACTTCTCAACGCCGGTGTCCGCGCCGTATCTCGACTGGATGGTCACCTGTGAGGAATTCCTGCGCCGGGCAATCACCGCGGGCGATGTCGCTCCCACGTTGGATGTGCCCGCGGCTGCGGCATTTTTCACTGCCGCCTTCACTGGAGTGCAGCTTGTCTCCGACGTGCTGAACGGTCGCAGCGACATCGACCAACGCCTGACCGAGATGTGGGCGCTGCTCCTGCCTGGCCTTGTCGTGTCCGAGCGCTGGGACGAGCTCAAAAACCTCGCGGCCGATGTGCAACGGGAACGCGCCGCGGCCGCAGCCCTAGACTGACCGAGTGAATACCGCCCTCTCCCGCCGACTGCTGCCGGGACGTGGCCTCGCCCTGCTGGGCATCATTCTGGTCGCGGCGAACCTGCGCACCGCGGTCGCCGCCCTCTCGCCGATCGTGACGGAGGTGGACGCCGATATTCCCCTCGGCGCGATTTCTCTGGGTGTGCTCGGCATGCTTCCGCCGGTGTGTTTCGCCCTCTTTGGCATCTTCACCCCCATGATCACACGTCGGCACGGCTTGGAGTTGCCGCTCGTGCTCGCGCTCGTGGCAATTCTTCTCGGTCACCTCACTCGCGGTCTGTCCGGCTCGCTCACCATGCTCATCCTCGGCAGTGTCATTGCGTTCGCCGGGCTCGGCGTCGGCAACGTACTCCTGCCGCCACTGGTTAAGAAATATTTCCCCGACCGCGTCGGGCTCGTTACGAGCCTCTACGTCACCGTCCTCTCTCTGAGCACACTGACCCCTGCCTTGATCGCCGTACCGGTAGCGGATGCCGCTGGCTGGCGCGTGTCACTCGGCGTGTGGATGCTGCTCGCTCTCTTCGCGCTTGTTCCCTGGGTTACCCTGCTTCTGCGGCACCGCTCTGCGAGAGTGTCCGGCCCCGTCGTTGACGAGGCCGATGCCGCGATTCTGGGTCGGCTGTGGACGTCGTCGATCGCCTGGGCGATCGCCGGCGTGTTCGCAGCCTCGTCTCTTAACGCCTACGCCATGTTCGCCTGGCTGCCCCGACTGCTCGTGGACACCGCCGGAGTCAGTCCGGCTCAGGCCGGAACGCTGCTCGCCCTCTATGCCAGCATGGGAATTCCATGCGCGCTGATCATTCCGGTCCTCACGGCGCGTCTGACCAACGTGGGACCGCTCGTCTACGTCGGAGTGTTCGCCTTCGTGGCTGGCGACCTCGGGCTGCTATTGGTGCCAGATACCCTGACCTGGCTCTGGGTCAGCCTGGCCGGCCTCGGACCCCTGTTCTTTCCCCTCGCGCTCGTGCTCATCAACCTGCGCACCCGCACCCATGCCGGTGCCGTCGCGCTGAGCGGCTTCGTGCAAAGCGTCGGCTATACCCTGGGCGCCCTGGGACCGTTGATCTTCGGCCTGCTGCACGAGCTCAGCGGCGGGTGGAGCTGGCCACTGGGCTTTCTGATGGCCAGCGCGCTTGCTATCATCATCGCCGGCGCCGTGATCGGTCGTCCGCACATGCTCGAGGACGACCTCGAGCGCTCGCGCTGACACCCGGTCTTCGGGAGGAGGCCAGCGCGAGGTCAGGGCACCATCTCGGCGCGGTGGATCAGCGCCGCGGCACCGATCAGCGGGCCGTCGCCCGACAGCGCCGACGGCACCACACGCACTCGGGTCGCGTAGGCGAACTGCACGCGCTGGGCGATGGCCTCCCGCGCGAACACGAGCAGGTCGCCAGTGACGTTGGAGAAGCCGCCGCCGATGGTGACGAGGTCGAGGTCGAGCAGCGTCGCGGCGGAGGCGATCGCTTGGCCGAGGGCCTGTCCGCTGCGCGCGACGGCCGCTACCGCGACCGGGTCGGCGGCCGCGTAAGCATGGGCCAAGTCTTCGCCCGACTCGCCAGAGAAGCCCTGTCTGCGCGCCCAGGCGACGGTTTTCGGTCCGGAGGCGATCGCCTCGATGCAGCCGACCCCGCCGCAGGCGCACGCATCGGAAAAGCCGCCGACCTCGATGTGACCGATATGGCCGGCGTTGCCGGTCGGCCCCGATACGGTCACTCCGCCAAGAATAAGGCCGCCGCCGATGCCGGTCGATACGATCATGCCCATCAGATTGTCGACGCCCTGACCGGCGCCCACCCAGTGCTCGGCGAGCGTGATGCACAGCCCGTCCATGCGCAGGCGTACGGGCAGGTCGGGCACGAGCGCGGCGACCAACTGTTTGAGGGGATACTCACGCCACACCGGTAAGTTCAGCGGCGACACCGCGCCGTCTCGCAGGTGAATCGGCCCTGCGCAACCGATTCCCACCCCGATCAGGGCTGCGCCGACGGGCAGGGCCGCGCGAGCCTCGGTCACCACGCTCTCGACAGCGACGGCGAGCCGCTCGCTCGACGCGGTCGCGCCGGTCGCCGCCCGGTGCCGGCTGGCGCCGAACACTACGCCGCGATCATCGACGAGGGCGGCATCGACCTTGGTGCCGCCGACATCAACGGCGAGAACGAAACGCGACGGGGCGGAGCTGCTCATGCATCGATCGTACTGGTGCCCGCACCGGTCTCTGTCCGGGCCCGGTTCTGCTCAGATGAGCAATGATATCTACGACTGTTGATTCGCGTGGCCAGGCGACGTAGGCTGGCTTCAAACGATTGGACCGCGACACCACCATGAGCGACACCGACGAACTCCTGTCCATCCGCGCCGCCGAGCTGTACTACGAAGAAAACCAGACCCAGGATGAGATCGGTGTTATTTTGCGCCTCACCCGCTGGAAGGTCGGTCGGTTGCTCGCCAGTGCCAGGGCCAACGGTTTCATCCGCATCGAGATCGTGCACCCGCGCGCCCGCCGGCTGCCGATCGAACGGCGCCTCCGCGAATCAACCGGCCTTACCGACGCGATCGTCGTCTCCTCCGCCGGAGTGTCCAGCGACGCTGAGCTGCAGTCGCGCACCGCACAGGCCGCCGCCGACTATCTCACGAACCTGCGACCGATTCCGCACACCCTCGGCATCAGCTGGGGTCGAACCCTGCACGACGTCTCCCTGCACCTCAAACAGGGCTGGGCGCCGGGGGTGAACGTGGTGCAGATCAACGGCGGCGTCAGCCTCAACCAACGCACCGGCACCGCGGCATCCACTGCCGTGACGATCGCGCACAAGGCCGACGGGTCGGCCACCCTGCTGCCCAGCCCCGCCATCTTCGAACGCCTCGAAACTAAGCAGGCGATGGAAGCCGACCGCACCATTGCCGGGGTGCTCGCCCTGGCTCGCAACGCCCAGGCCTACGTCTACAGCGCCGGTCAGGCGGATGCGAATTCCGCCCTCGTCGACAGCGGCTACCTGACCGTGGAACAGATCAACGACCTTGTGGCGAAGGGCGCCGTCGGCGACGTCGTCGGCCGTTACATCGACAGGCACGGTCGCATCGTCGACCCGGAACTTAACGAGCGCACTGTCGGGATTCAAATCGACCAGTTGCGCCGTGCCCCACTCACCATCGCGGTTATCTCCGGAAACACCAAGCACGCCATCGCCCGCGCCGTCGTGCGCAACGGGTTGTGCACCGTGCTGGTGACCGACGAAGACACCGCGAACGCCCTGCTTCAGGAAAAGGACACCCCATGACTAGCAGCCCATTGGCCACCTACCAGCCCGATCAGCGCGCCCTCGCGCTGATCGGCGGGGAGGCCACCGACGCCAACCTGCGCCGGTACCTGCACGGAATCCCCGGAATCGACGCCGTCGGCCTCGAAGCCCGCGCCGCCGACCTCGGCACCCGATCGATCAAGACCAGCTCCAAACGCTGGGCGATCGATACCATCATCGGGCTGATCGACCTCACGACCCTCGAGGGCGCTGACACCCCCGGCAAGGTGCGTTCGCTCGTCGCCAAGGCGCTCATTCCCGACCCCAAAGACCCCGGCTGCCCCCGTGTCGCCGCGGTCTGCGTCTATGGCGACATGGTCGGTGATGCCGTCACAGCGCTTGGGTCGGCTCACGCCGCCGGCGGTACCGATGGTGTCAATGTTGCTGCGGTTGCGACCGCATTTCCGAGCGGCCGGGCCTCTCTTTCGGTCAAGCTCGCCGACGTGCGCGACGCGGTCACGGCGGGTGCCGACGAGATCGACATGGTCATCGACCGTGGAGCATTTCTGGCGGGTCGGTTCGGCCAGGTCTACGACGAGATCGTCGCCGTGAAAGAGGCCTGCCGCCGCGCCGACGGAACGCTTGCCCACCTTAAGGTGATTCTTGAGACCGGCGAACTGAACACCTACGACAACGTACGCCGCGCCTCCTGGCTGGCTATCCTGGCCGGCGGGGACTTCATTAAGACCTCCACCGGTAAGGTCGCCCCCGCCGCGACGCTGCCGGTAACGCTGTCTATGCTCGAGGTCGTACGGGACTGGCACCGCCTCACGGGCGTGCGCATCGGTGTGAAACCAGCCGGCGGCATCCGCACCTCCAAAGACGCGATCAAGTACCTCGTGACGGTCGCGGAAACCGTGGGGGAGGAGTGGCTGACCCCGCACCTGTTCCGCTTCGGTGCCTCCAGCCTGCTCAATGACGTGCTGTTGCAGCGTCAGAAGATGACCACCGGGCACTACTCCGGCCCCGACTACGTGACGATTGACTAGGGAACGACAATGAAATTTCTCGACTACGCCCCCGCCCCAGAGTCGCAGGCCCTGCTGAACCTCAAAAGCGACTACGGCCTCTTCATTAGGGGTGAGTTCACCGCCGGCCGCGGCACTCCTTTCGCGAGCATCAACCCGGCCACGGAAGAACAGATCGCGATGATCGCCACCGCCAATCAAACGGATGTCGACGAGGCGGTCGCTGCCGCCCGTCACGCCTACGACGGGGTCTGGTCGCGCCTGTCCGGCAGTGACCGCGGCAAGTACCTGTTTCGCATTGCCCGCCTGGTGCAGGAACGTGCCCGCGAACTGGCCGTCGCCGAAACCCTCGACAACGGCAAGCCGATTAAGGAAACCCGCGACGTTGACATTCCCCTCGTCGCGGCCTGGTTCTTCTACTACGCCGGCTGGGCCGACAAGCTCGACCACGCCGGAGCAGGTCCGAACCCGGCCTCGCTCGGCGTGGCCGCCCAGGTCATCCCATGGAATTTTCCGCTCATGATGCTGGCCTGGAAGATCGCCCCGGCGCTCGCCGCCGGCAACACCGTCGTACTCAAACCGGCCGAAACGACCTCGCTCACCGCCCTGTTGTTCGCCGAGATTCTGCAGCAGGCCGACCTGCCCGCCGGTGTCGTGAACATCATCACCGGCGACGGGAGCACCGGGCAGGCGCTGGTCAACCACCCGGGCGTCAACAAGGTCGCCTTCACCGGCTCGACCTCGGTCGGTCGCGCCATCGCCCGTTCGGTCGCCGGAACCGATAAGAAGCTCAGTTTGGAGCTTGGTGGCAAGGGTGCCAACATCGTCTTCGACGATGCCCCCATCGACCAGGCCGTCGAGGGAATCGTGCGGGGTATCTTCTTCAATCAGGGGCACGTCTGCTGCGCCGGAAGCCGCCTGCTGGTGCAGGAAAGCATCCACGACGACGTCATCGATCGGCTCAAGCGTCGCATGCAGACGCTGCGTCTGGGGGACCCGCTCGACAAGAACACCGACATCGGCGCCATCAACAGCGCCGAACAGCTCGCCCGCATTCGCGAACTGTCCGACCTCGGCCAGCAGGAAGGCGCCGAGCGCTGGAGCGCCGACTGCGTCATCCCGGAGAACGGCTTCTGGTTCGCGCCGACCATCTTCACCAACGTGACGACCAGCCACCGCATCGCGCGGGACGAGATCTTCGGCCCGGTGCTGTCGGTACTGACATTCCGCACTCCGGCCGAAGCCATCGCCAAGGCCAACAACACCCCATACGGGCTCTCCGCCGGAATCTGGAGCGACAAGGGCAGCAGAATCCTCGCCGTCGCCGACAAACTGCGCGCCGGCGTCATCTGGGCAAACACCTTCAACCAGTTCGACCCGTCCAGCCCGTTCGGCGGTTATAAGGAGAGCGGGTACGGCCGAGAGGGTGGCCGCCACGGCCTCGCCGCCTACCTCAAGCCCGCCGTACGCTCCGGCTCGCGGTCGATCGCAGCAGCCGAGCACGCTCCGGTCAGCAAGAAGTCCGCATCCGCCAGCAAAAAGTCCGCATCCGCAGAGAAGGCCGCCAAGTGAACCGCCTCGCCATCCCCAAGACCTACAAGCTCTACATCGGCGGCAAGTTTCCGCGCAGCGAGTCAGGTCGCGTCTACGAGGTGCTCTCGCACCAGGGCGACTTTCTGGCCAACGCCGCGAAGGGCAGCCGCAAGGATGCCCGCGACGCCGTCGTCGCTGCCCGCAGCGCCCTCTCCGGCTGGGCCAGCGCCACGGCCTACAACCGCGGACAGGTGCTCTACCGCATTGCCGAACTGCTCGAGGGCCGCCGGGCCCAGTTCGTCGACGAAATTGAGAACAGCGAGGGCGTGACCACCGCGGTCGCCAACGCCCAGGTCGACGAGGCCATCGACCGCTGGGTTTGGTACGCCGGCTGGGCGGACAAGTACGTGCAGGTCGCCGGTAACGCCAACCCGGTCGCCGGCCCGTTCTTCAACCTGTCGGTACCCGAACCGACAGGCGTCGTCGCGATCATCGCGCCGCAGGGAAACGAATCCTTGCTCGGACTGGTCAGTGCGATCGCGCCGGCCCTCGTCGCCGGCAACACGGTCGTCGTCGTCGCCAACGAGAACGCCCCGCTATCGGCGATCAGCCTGGGCGAGGTGCTCGCCACGAGCGACGTACCCGGTGGCGTCGTCAACATCGTTACCGGATCACCGGCCGAGATCGCACCCTGGCTGGCCAGCCATGCCGACGTCAACGCCCTCGATCTGGTCGGTGCCGGTGACCTCGACTGGGTGGAGCTGCAGATCAGCGCCGCCGAGACGCTCAAGCGGGTGCTCCCGCCCGAGTCGGGCGCGGATGCCGCGGCCCCGGCTCTGTCCCGCATCCTCGCCTTCACCGAGCTGAAGACGGTCTGGCACACCAAGGCGATTCTCTGAGCGCGCACGGTGGACGACACTCAGCCGAGGGTCAAGAGAACGAGATAGGCTCCGCCGCATGACCTTACGCAAAGCACTTGTCACGGGATCTACGGGCTACATCGGGGGGCGTCTGGTTCCCAAACTCCTCGAGGCCGGTTTCACGGTGCGGGTGCTCGTGCGCACCCCCGCGAAGCTGCGTGACGTGCCGTGGGCCGACCAGGTCGAGGTCGTGCAGGGGGACCTCGGCGACCTGGCGTCCGTGCAGCGCGCCTGCGTCGACATCGACGTGCTGTACTACCTGGTGCACTCGATGGGTGCAGCCGGGGACTTCGAGAAGACCGAGCATCTTGCCGCCGAGAACGTCGCCCAGGCCGCTGCGGCAGCTCACGTCTCCCGCATCGTCTACCTTGGCGGGCTGCACCCCGACACCGACACTCTTTCGGCCCACCTGCGTTCACGCATGGAGGTCGGCCGGATCCTGCTGAACAGCGGCGTGCCCACCATCGCGTTCCAGGCCGGCGTGGTCATCGGTTCCGGCTCAACCTCGTTCGAGATGATTCGCCATCTGACCGACGTGTTGCCGTACATGCCGGCACCCAAGTGGGTGCGCAACAAGATCCAGCCGATCGCCGTACGCGACGTGCTGTATTACCTCCAGGCCGCCGCCGACCTCGCACCCGAGGTGAACCGCACCTTCGACATCGGCGGCCCCGACGTGCTCCGTTACGGCCAGATGATGAACGGCTACGCCCTCGAAGCAGGTCTCAAACAGCGAGCGATCGCTGCACTGCCGGTGCTCACCCCCTGGCTCGCCTCCCAGTGGGTGAACCTGGTCACTCCGATTCCGCGCAACCTCGCCATCCCGATCATCGCCTCGCTGCAGTACGACTGTGTCGTTCACGAGACCGATATCGACGAGTTCATTCCACGGCCGGAGGGCGGCCTCACCGCTTACCGCCGTGCGGTGCGCCTCGCGCTGGGTCGCATGCGCGACGGCGACGTCGAGACCAGCTGGCGCAACTCTTCGATCGAGGGCGCGTCGAGCAACCCGCTGCCGAGCGACCCGGACTGGGCCGGCCACGCCGTCTACACCGATCTTCGCGAGAAGACGACTCACGCCGACCCGGCCGCGCTCTGGCGGGTCATCGAAAGTATCGGCGGTGAAAACGGCTGGTACTCCTTTCCCTTGGCCTGGGCGGTGCGTGGCCTCATGGACAAGGCCGTCGGAGGCGTGGGCCTGCGCCGCGGTCGCCGCAACCCCGACCACCTGCATAACGGTGAGGTACTCGACTTCTGGCGGGTCGAACGGATCGACCACGGCAGCTTTCTGCGCCTCCGCGCCGAAATGCGAGTTCCCGGCCGGGCGTGGCTCGAGATGAGCGTCACCCCGACCGATTCTGGCGGCTCGGTGTACCGACAGCGCGCCGTGTTTTTCCCCCGGGGTCTCGGCGGCAGGCTGTACTGGGCAGCGATCCTGCCGTTCCACGGCATCATCTTCGAGGGTATGGCCACACGCATCACGGCGACGGCGGCGGCTGAGCGCAAGGCCGAAGCGGGGCATCCGCACGCGGCTGTTTCTCGCTCAGACGCTGACTGACGCCACGGGTAGAACGTGCGTATAGTCTGAGAATTCTGGATACTCGGCCAGGTTCGGGGCATGATGGTTACGAGTAGGAGGCCACTATGTCAGTATCTCTCGCCTTTCTGGGGGACGGCCTCGTTGCGGGCGGTCAGTGGGACGAATGGTTTCCCGAGCACGACGTGCATAACCTGGCCGTGAGTGGAAACACCACCGACGAGGTTATTGCCCAGCTTGATCAGGTCATCGCCTTGCGCCCGGACGCCGTTGTGATCGGGGTCGGAACGAACGACCTCGGCTGGCGCAAGTCTGACGAATACGTCGTGCGCAACCTCGAGACCATTTTGCACACCCTTCGCCGCGCGCTACCGGAAACCCGCATCCTGGTTCAATCGGTTCTGCCACGCGACCGCGACTTTGCCGGCACCATCCGTTCCATCAATCGGCATGTCTGGCAGTATGCCCCCACCCTGCATGTGCAATACCTTGACCTGTGGCCGGCGCTCGCCCTGCCTGATGGTGAGCTCGACCCGACACTCGGCATCGACCGGCTGCACCTGAACCCGGCCGGATATGCGGCCTGGCTGGCCGAATTGAAGGTGGGTCTCGAGATTTTGTTCGAACGCCCGCCGTCTACGACCTCGATTCCCATTCAGCACGCCTGATCGTGTCGGGGCGTGATTAGGGCACCGCACGCCGGTGGCCGAAGCTCGCCATGACCAGCACGCTCGGTAGAGTGGACTCATGCTCCGATCGGTTCGCCCCGCCCTTGTCCTGTTACTCGGTGCGCTGGCCATCGATGGCGCCGTGCTGACGCTCGCTCCGCCAACGCAGGCCGCAGCGGCCAGCCCCAGCGCCGTCAGCATCGTGGGCTCCGACGCCAGCGACTTCAGCTTCGACTCCTTCGACTCGCAGTACGAGCTCCAGCTTGACGCCGACGGCCGCTCGACGCTCAAAACCGTCGAGACGATCGTGGCCCGGTTTCCCGAGATCGATCAGAACCACGGCATTCGCCGCGCCATCCCCACCCGATACCAGGGCCACCCCACCGACATCGCGATCGACAGCGTCACCGATGAGAACGGCGCGCCGCGATCCTTCGACACTGAGACCACCAGCGAGGACCGGGACCAGGAGTTTCTCGACGTGACCATCGCCGCCGACGAATTCGTGCACGGCGCGCAGACCTATGTGATCACCTATGAGCAGTCCAATGTAACCCTGTACCCCTCCGACGCGAACACCGAAGAGTTCTACTGGGACGTCAACGGCACCGGGTGGGACCAAACCTTCGGCCTGGTCACGGCCACCGTGCGGTTCGATCCGGAGCTGGTCGACCGTCGGCGGGGCCAGGCGCTCTGTTTTCAAGGACCGGAAGGCTCCAGTACACCCTGTGAGGACATCCGTCTGGGCGGTTCGTCGACACAACCGGCCGTGAGCGTGCTCGCCACCAATCTGGGCGCGCGGGAGAACCTCACCGTCGTGGTGCCGTTCGAGCCGGGTACCTTTGTGCCACGGGATGATTCCTTCACCGCAAATGCGCTCCCGATCGTTGGCCTGGTCGGTGCCCTTGTGAGCCTGTTGACGGCGCTCGTCGCCGGTCTGCTGCGGGCCACGCGCTGGCGGAGCGCCGCCGGCCGCTTCACGATTATCGCCGAATATCTGCCGCCGCGGGGGGTGAACCTGCTCACCTCTGGCGATGTCACCGGCACCGCCAGCAAGGCGATGGCAGCCCAGTTCATCAGCTTCGCGGTGCGGGGCAACGTGCGCATTCTCGAGGCGGGCGATAAGAAGAGCCACTTTCTGCTCGAATTCGTGCACGCACACGGTGTCGATGAGACCGAGAGCCGCATCCTCGGCAAGCTGTTCCCCGGACTGCAGGCTGGCGACCAGCGAGACCTGAAGAAGAAGAGCATCTCCCTGAGTAAGGCGTTGCAGAAGGAACGCCTGGCTGCCAGAGCCGAATCGTTGCGGTTGGGGTTGCGGGAGAAGAAAAACGACGGCTTGCGGGTTTGGCTGTTCGTGCTCGCGGTTGTCGGCGCCGGCGTCGCCCTGGCGGGGAGCCTCGGCGCCGTTATAACCGTTGTGGGCGGTTTGTGGCCGTTATTGTTCATCGCTGTGGCGATCATCAGCGCGCTGGGCACGTTCGTGTTCGCCGGCAATCTGCGACCGCTGACCGACAGCGGAGCCGAGCTCCGTGATTATCTGAAGGGCGTCAAGTTGTATATAGGTCTCGCCGAAGCCGATCGGCTGCGAGTATTGCAGAGTCCGGAAGGAGCCGTGCGCTCCGTGTATCGGCCGGAGAATTCACGCCCCGAACTGACGCAGCGTCCCGAAACAGCGGATGCAGCCTCCGTTCAGATCGTAAAACTCTACGAACGAGTGCTGCCGCTGGCCGTTTTGTTTGGGCAGGAGAAGGACTGGTCCGGCGTTCTTAGCCAGTACTACGCCCAAAGCCACACCCAGCCCGACTGGTATTCCGGTTCTGGAATATTCCAGGCAGCCTATTTCGCAGGTGCAATCAGCACATTCTCTACCGCCACCAGCGCGTCCTGGTCGGGCAGCGCCACGAGTTCCTCGACTTCAGGTGGCGGCGGCGGCGGTGGCTTCTCGGGTGGTGGCGGTGGCGGCGGCGGCGGAGGGGGCGTCTGATGGGACGTGTAATGGGCACGCCAGCCGCACCGACCTTCACCCGCTCGGCCCTCGCGCCGGGGCTGCTCGGCGCCATCGTTCTGCTCGCCGGACTCGCACTGCTCGACAGTGAGAGTTTCATCATCATCCGTTACGCGGTCAGCATCCTCGCGCTCATCATCAGCGTCTTCGTGATCCAGGCACGGTCGTGGTATTGGCTCATCGGCCTCGTTCCGATGGCCGTGCTGTGGAACCCGGTCGTGATCCTCGACCTCAGCGGGCAGGGCTGGGTTTCGGCGCAGTTCATCGCCGCCATCGTCTTCGTCGTCGTCGGTCTGCGCACCAAGGTGCCGGTTCGCAAGGAATGAACGAAGGCGTAGACTTATGTCGCGTTGAGATACCGGGTCAGGTCTCTATTGTGCGCTCGCATTCGGTGGCATCATCCGTTGGATCGGTTGATTCAGCGGCACTACCGCTGCGACGGCATCCGCTTGACTTTGGGTTTGGCGTCATGATCAGGGCCCTTCCGTGTGTTGCAAATCGATCGTTTCTGCTCACCGCCGGAACGACCGGTGGCATGCGGCGTTCGGTTACACCAGAATGCCGTTACCTAGCGCGTGGACAGGTACAGCCGGTACCCGTACCGTGCTGCTTCGAAGTGGAGAACAATGGCTTATACCCGTACCGATGCCTCGGGCAGCCGGAACAACCTCGGTCGCAGTGGAGCCCCCCGAAACCGCGCGCATCCGCGTTCCCGCGACGACGATGCGCCGATCATTCCGATTCTTGCCCGTAAGGTGCGCGAGGTCGAGGCCAAGGCGCAGTCCGGTACCAAGCTCGGACCCACAAACCGCACCAAGTATCAGGTCATCGCCCTGCTGATGCGCGAAGAACGCGCCAGGGTCAAGGGTGACAAAGAGCTCTCCGACGCGAACCGAGCAGAGCTGCTCAAACGCCTCGACGGCATCGCCCAGATTCTGGCCAAGACCGCGGCCAGGGACACCAGCCTGATCACACTTCTCGAGCCGGACGCCGGCGTGTCGACCGTGGCCCAGCGTTTTCGCCGGGACTGGCTGATCGAATCGGGAGCCGAGCTGAGTCCCGACGAACTCATCATCACCCGGGAGCCCGAAGCGGCACCGGTCGTGCTGCAGAACCAGGTCATCCCGCAGTCGGTCAAGGCCAGGCAACTGGCCAACCCGTTCCTCGCCCCCGACTTCAGCGCCGCCGCCCAGCCGATCGTGCACCCGCGCAGGCTCGCCAACTGGGAACTGCTCGGCCCGCTCTTCAAATCGTTCGAGTACGGTTCAGGCGGCCAAGCGGCCAGCATGGACATGCCGGAGGCGCCCAAACTCGACCGGCTGTCGCCGAACGGCATGGAACTCATGCGCCACCAAGCTCGCTTCATTGAGAGCGCCAGGCTTGGGCACCGCAGCTACCTGCTCGCCGACGAGCCAGGCCTCGGCAAGACCGCGCAAAGCCTGCTTGCGGCTTCCGTCGCCAACGCCTATCCGCTGCTAGCCATCGTGCCCAACGTGGTGAAGATGAACTGGGCTCGCGAGGTGGAACTGTGGACGCCCAACCGGCGGGCCACTGTTATTCACGGTGACGGCAACACACTCGACGCCTTCGCCGACGTCGTCGTGGTGAACTACGACGTACTCGACCGTCACTTGGCCTGGCTCGGCACGCTCGGGTTCAAGGGCATGGTAGTCGACGAGGCACACTTCATTAAGAACCTCTCCTCTCAGCGGTCCAAGCATGTGCTCTCGCTGGCCGAGCAGATTCGGCGCCGCACCCCGGGCGGTATCCCGCTGTTGATGGCCCTCACCGGAACCCCGCTGATCAACGACGTCGACGATTTTCGTGCAATCTGGCAGTTCCTCGGCTGGATCGACGGCGACAAGCCGGCTCCAGCCCTGCTCAAACGACTGGAAGAAACCGGGCTGACCCCGGCCGACATGGGCTTCTACAAGGAAGCCCGCGCCGCCGTGATCGACATGGGCATCGTGCGTCGCCGCAAGGTCGACGTCGCCGCCGACCTGCCAGCCAAGCGCATCGCCGACCTGCCGGTCGAACTCGACGACGACCTCGGTCGATACATCCGTCAGGCCGAACGCGAACTCGGCGCCCGCCTGGTCACCCGCTATCAGGCCCTCGTCGCCGCCAGGCACGCCGGCTCCGGCGGTCCCGCCGTCCCCGACGAAGACCAGCGGGATGCCTACATTCGCGCCGTCGCCCATGCCGAGCTCGAAGATTCCAAAGGGCAGACCACCGGCGAAAACGTCTTCACGATGGTGCGCAAGATCGGCCAGGCCAAGGCTGGTCTCGCGGCGGACTACGCCGCGCAGCTGGCCCGCTCGGTCGGCAAGGTCGTGTTCTTCGCCAAACACATTGACGTCATGGACACCGCAGAAGAGATCTTCGCCAAACGCGACCTGCGCACGGTCTCGCTTCGCGGCGACCAGAGCGCCCTGGCCCGCCAGGCCGCGATCGACTCGTTCAACAACGATCCCGACGTGGCGATCGCGGTGTGCTCGCTCACCGCGGCCGGTGTTGGCGTCAATCTGCAGGCAGCGTCCAACGTCGTACTCGCCGAACTGAGCTGGACCGCAGCCGAACAGACGCAGGCCATCGACCGGGTGCACCGCATCGGCCAGGACGAGCCGGTCACCGCCTGGCGAATTATTGCCGCGCACACGATCGACGCGCGCATCGCCGACCTGATCGGCAGCAAGCAGGGCCTCGCAGCGCGCGCCCTCGACGGTTCGCAGGAAGAGTACTCGGCGGCCGATTCGGTGCAGGCGAGTGCCCTCATCTACGTGCTCACCCAGGCCCTGGACGGAAAGCTGTAAAAAGACCGGACACCGTGGCGGGATTCGGCCGATTTGAGTCGACCCCACTTCAGGCACCATGATTGTCCGAGCGCCCTTGAAAGATCGTAACTGTGACCGAGCGCGGGTTACGACATGATCCGTACGACACGACTCGTCCTGCTATCAAGATCGGCTAGCCATGAAGATCGGTATACTCACCAGCGGCGGCGACTGCCCCGGACTTAACGCGGTCATTCGTGGCGCTGTCCTCAAGGGCGTGCGCACGCACGACTTCGAGTTCATCGGCATTCGCAATGGCTGGCGCGGGCTCGTGCAGAATGAATTTATGCCGCTTGATCGCCACAGCGTGCGCGGGCTGTCGCGCCAGGGCGGTACCATCCTCGGCAGCTCCCGCACCAATCCCTTTGAGGGCGAGAACGGCGGCCCGGAGAATATCCAGCGCACCCTCGACGACAACGGAATCGACGCCGTGATCGCGATCGGCGGCGAGGGCACCCTCACCGCCGCGCACCGCCTCACCGAGGCCGGCCTGAACATTGTCGGTGTACCCAAAACCATTGACAACGACCTCGAGGCCACCGACTATTCGTTCGGTTTCAATACCGCCGTGGAGATCGCCACCGAGGCTATCGACCGTCTGCGTACCACCGCCGAGTCCCACGGTCGCTGCATGGTTGTCGAGGTCATGGGGCGCCACGTCGGCTGGATCGCCCTGCACTCCGGCATGGCCGGGGGCGCCCACGCCATCCTCATTCCAGAGCAGCCCAAGTCCATCGAGCAGATCTGTGACTGGGTGGAGCACGTTCGGAATCGTGGCCGGGCCCCGGTCATCGTCGTGTCAGAGGGCTTTCTGCTCTCCGGCATGGAGGAGGCGCACTCGACTAAGGGCCTCGACGCTTTTCACCGGCCCCGGCTCGGTGGAATCAGCGAGATCATCGCCCCGCTCATTGAGGAACGCACCGGAATCGAAAGTCGCGCCACCGTTCTGGGCCACACCCAACGCGGTGGCGCACCCTCGGCCTATGACCGAGTGCTCGCGACGCGACTCGGTATGGCGGCGGTCGACGCCATTCACAATTCGCAGTGGGGATCTATGGTGTCGCTGCGTGGCACCGAGATCGACGTCGTGAGCATCGCTTCGGCCACCATCGGCCTCAAGCGGGTCTCGCCGGCACGTTACGACGAGGCCGCCGTACTGTTCGGCTAAAGCTTATGGATTAGACCCCGGGCGGTTGGCACCGGTTGGCCGTTCAGGCGAGTTTGGCCTGCACCTGAGCCAGCGAGGGGTTGGTCGCTGCTGAGCCGTCCGGGAACAGGATCGTCGGCACGGTCTGGTTGCCGTTGTTCAGGCTCATGACCAGTTCAGGCGTTCCATCAACCTGCTCGATATTCACCTCGGTATAGCCGATCCCGGCGGTGTCGAGCTGCTTCTTCAATCGTTTGCAATAGCCGCACCAGTCGGTTGTGAACATGGTGATGGTTCCGGAAGCGGGTACAAAGTCCATGTCTTGATCTTATCGGAGCTGCCCTCGAATCCACTCCGCGCGCCTTCTGCTGAACCAGCCTTCTGCTGAACCAGCCTTGCGTGGAACCAGCATTCTGTGGAACGAGTATTAAGATGAAGTAATGACTTTGCCCCAGGTATGCGTGTGCTACCTCACTCGACTATCTCCCGAAGGTAACCGGCAGGTACTTCTTGGGCGCAAGAAGAAAGGCCTCGGTGTCGGCAACATCGTCGGCCTCGGCGGCAAGCTGGAAATTGGGGAGAGTGCGGTGGATGCTGCGGTGCGTGAAATCGCGGAAGAGTCCGGTCTTGTGGTGGCGGCATCCGCTCTGACCGAATTGGGGTATCTCACCTACCTGTTTCCGCATCGCGAGGAGTGGAGCCAGGAGTCGACCGTGTTCGTCTGCGACGAGTGGTCCGGTACCCCGCGGGAATCGAACGAGCTGAATCCGGTCTGGTGGGACGTCGAGAGTCTGCCGGTCGACGAGATGTGGGACGATGCCCGGCACTGGTTGCCGGGAGTGCTGGGCGGTGTTCCGGTGCGAGCAACCTTCACCTTCGGCGCCGACCTGGAAAGTGTGGTGTCTCGTGCCTGAATTCAGCCTCATCATCGTGCTGGTCATCGCGCTGGCGCTCATCTTCGACTTCACCAACGGCTTTCACGACACGGCGAACGCCATGGCCACCCCAATCGCGACCGGGGCCATGAAACCCAAAGTCGCTGTTGGTGTCGCCGCCATCCTCAACCTGGTCGGAGCATTCCTCTCGACCGAGGTTGCCCGCACCGTGTCGGGCGGCATCATCAAGGAGGGTGACGGTGGAATTCTGATCACCCCCGAGCTCATCTTCGCCGGCCTGATCGGTGCTATCGTCTGGAATCTCCTCACGTGGCTGATGGGTCTGCCGTCAAGCTCAAGCCACGCGCTGTTCGGCGGGCTGATCGGTGCGACCGTCATCGGCGTCGGCTCTCAGGCCGTCGACTACAACGTCGTCGCCGCGAAGGTGATTCTGCCGGCGCTGATCGCACCACTGATCGCCGGGATCGTCGCCCTGGTCGCGACGCGCCTGGCCTATATGATCACTCGGCGGGACATCGGCAAACCAGATGGCCGCGGCGGGTTCCGGTACGCGCAGATCTTCTCCTCGTCACTCGTCGCGTTGGCCCACGGCACTAACGACGCCCAGAAGACCATGGGAGTGATCACCCTGACGCTCATCGCCGGTGGTTTCCAGGCCGTCGGCAGCGGCCCCACCTTCTGGGTCATCGCCGCGTGCGCGCTCGCGATCGCGATCGGCACCTACACCGGCGGCTGGCGCATTATTCGCACCATGGGCACCGGCCTGACCGAGATCAAGCCGGCGCAGGGGTTCGCCGCCGAAACCAGCACCGCGGCCACGATCCTCGCCTCGAGCCATCTTGGATTCGCCCTCTCCACCACACAGGTCGCTTCCGGTTCGGTGATCGGTTCTGGTCTCGGTCGCCGTGGCTCGACCATCCGCTGGAGTATGGCCGGCCGAATCGCTCTCGGCTGGGTCATGACCCTGCCGGCTTCGGCCATCATGGGCGCGTTCGCGGCCGGACTGGCCCTGCTGGGCCCGATCGGCATCGTGCTCGACATGGTGATTGGAACCATCGTGATCATGGCCCTGTTCCGCTGGTCGCGGCGCAACCGGGTCACGCACAACACGCTGCTCAACGACATCGATGATGCCGGACGTGTGGTCAACATTAAGAAGACGCCGCGCCGCCCCTCACGCCGCGACCGCAGGAAGGTGTCGTTGTGATCGACTGGAGCGCATTCCTCATCGTCTCTGTGGCGTCACTGTTTTCAGCGGCACTACTCGTGAGCTTCTACTCCCTCGGCCTGCGCCTGCTCACCACGGCCGGACGCATCCCCCTGGTTGACCCGCTCGAGTTCACCGGGGCCATCACCGTTCTGACGCCGAAGAAGGCCGCGAAGCAGCTCAAACGAGCGCGGAAGGCGGCCGCAGCAAACCCGCTGACGCCCGGGATGAAACGCCTGGCGCTGTACGCCGGCTATGCCTGCTTCGTGCTCTGCGGCCTCGCCGTGCTCTACGGCGTCTACCTGATCGTGCCGGCCCTGCACACCTAGCCGGATAGCCTGGCGGTCGGGCGCCTGTTGTGACCGTTTTAGCAGCCGGGGCCGCGGGGGTTGGTGTTGCAGTCTTCGGCGACGAGTACGGTGGATTCTCGTGCGGCGAGGACGGTGAACGGGGCGGAGGGTACCGTCACGATTCCTACGACGGGTCGCCAGCCTTGGTCGCCGAAGCTGTAGTCGGCTCGGTAGTCGACGGTGAGCGTGACCGTGTAGGTGCCCTTATCGGTGTAGACGTGGCTGGTGGGGGTGGTGGCGAATTCGGCGAGGCTGAGGGACTCCCAGCTGGCGCCGCCGGTCGTGCTTGAGGTGGTGGTGCCGTCGCCGTAACTCCAGTGGTAGCCGATCGGGGTGAACATGACCTGCGCGGGTTGGCCGAGGAGCAGCCCTTCGCCGAGTTGTGCGGATGCGTCGGCCCAGAAATTCGCGGCCAGTCCGACGATGGTCCAGCCGCTGGGTTCCATGGCGGTGAGGGTGGGGTAGGCGGGGAAGTTTTGCAGGTCGGAGACGCGCACTATGGTGTCGGGGGAGCACACGGTGCATGGGGTGGCCAGGATGTTGGGGCTGACCCAGGGGAGGAATGTGCAGTTGCCCAGGGGGAGCGATTCGAGGCCGAGCTCATGGGGGTCGCCGCCGGGGCACACAGGCAGTTCGGCGGGGTTGTCCGACCCGCTGCTTCCCTGTCGGGGGACCGTGCCGGACCCGGCGGAACCCGAGGTGGCGTCCGCTGTCAGGTCGACGCTTCCCCCGTTTGCGATACCGTCCGTCTCGGGTCCATCCGGGCAGGCACCCGTCCTTAGCTGGGAGTAGGTGCAGCCCGAGGTGTTGGCGTGTGACGGCAATACCGGCGCAACCCAGAGCGCCGAAACTGCCATCAGGCCGATTATGAGCAGAAATCTGAACCGGACCATATTGGGGACTCCGAAATCAAGAGTTGATTTGAATTTGCGTTGGCGGTTACAAAGACGACAACCATTGGAGAACGTAGGGAGCCGTTCTCTTTGACTACAGAGTCACCAGCCTCGTTGACCGTGTCGGTATCTCTGAGATCGAGGCAGAGGTAGGTGCGAATTTCCCATGTGGAATCGGCTAGAGGCCTGGAGGACTGGACTGTCATCGAGTCAAACCGTGTCACCCCAATGAAAGACCAGCCCCTTTCCTTCATCAGCTCTTTCGATTGAACTGTGGCGTCGTGTTCCGTGCCAGTCGACAGGGCTAAAAATCCGATCCACGAATCGGATCCGATCTCACCGGCTGTGTCGCCAGCCGCGAGGTAATTCGAGTAGGCGGCCTTTGCCGCGGCCAGGGCCTCCTCGTTCGAGGCGAAGATCGGGGGAGTCTCGGTGGGCGCGGAGGTTGCCGCAGGGACCGGTGCCGCAGAGTCCGTGGGTGCCGGGGCGGGAACGGCCGAGCATCCGCTCAGCGCCCCGACGGCGAGGAACAGCGCGGCAGCAGAGCGAACAGCGCTGTGCGTGGGGCGGCGACGCGGCGAGGTTTGCATGCGGTCACCATAGACCGGATTGCTACGGTTCTTCGCTGTTTCCACAGGCTGGCTTTTCGAGCAGAATCGCGCTAGGAAGGCAACTCGCTGCATTCTTTTGGGCGCGCAGGTTCCTGCTTGAGCGCCCCCGATGTGGGCGCGCGCCACGGTAACCGGCGCAGCCTGCGGCCAAATGGGGCGCGGTCATCCGCTAAGTGAGCGGGGCCGTCGGAGGCGGCGGGTCAGGCGGTTTTGCGGATGCGACCGAGCCAGGTCATCAGGTGGTAGATCACGATGGCCGCTACCGTTCCGAGTGCGATGCCGTTGAAGCTCAGCGTTCCGGCATTGAGCGTGAAGTCGGCGATGCCGATGATCAGCGCGGTCGCCGCCGTGAACTGGTTCACCGGCTTGGAGAAGTCGACCTTGTTGTCGAGCCAGATCTTCACGCCGATGACACCGATCAACCCGTAGAGCGCCGTGGTGACTCCGCCGAGTACACCGTCGGGAATCGTGAAGATGATCGCACCGACCTTGGGCGAAAGACCGAGCAGGATCGCCACGATGCCCGCTACCCAGTAGGCGGCCGTGGAATAGATGCGGGTGGCCGCCATGACACCGATGTTCTCACCGTACGTCGTTGTACCGCTGCCGCCGCCGAAGCCGGCGAGCATGGTGGCCAGGCCGTCGGCGAGCAGAGCCCGCCCGGTGAGTCGGTTCACCTTCGCATCCGTCATTTGCGCTACACCCTTGATGTGGCCAACGTTCTCGGCAATGAGCACGAGCACGACCGGGAGAAAAGCCGGCAGTACGCCGAAGACGGCGGCCGGGTTCTCAAACGGGTTGGCCGGAGCGGTGAAGGGCGGTAATCCGATCCAGGCGGCCTCGGCAACCCGGCTGAAGTCGACTTCGCCGAAGAAGACCGCCGCGATATAGCCCACCACCACACCGAGAAAAATTGACAGGCGGCCGAGGATGCCGCGAAACAGCACGGTACACAAGATCACGGCGACGAGTGTGATGAGCGCGGTCAGCGGTGCCTTGTCGAAGTTGGCTTTGGCTACCGGGGCGAGGTTAAAACCGATTAGCGCAACGATGGCACCCGACACGATCGGCGGCATCAGCCGGTCGATCCAGCCGGTACCAGTGAGTTGCACGACGACGCCGACCAAGGCGAGCAGCACCCCGACGGCGAGGATGCCAAACAGGGCGCTGCTCATGCCGGCCGAGGCTGTTGCCGCGGTGATCGGTGCGATGAAGGCAAACGAGGAGCCAAGATAGCTGGGCAGTTTATTGCCGGTGATCAGCAGAAAGAGCAGCGTTCCAATGCCGGAGAACAACAGCGTCGTACTCGGAGGAAAGTCGGTGAGCAGCGGCACCAGAAAAGTTGCACCGAACATGGCGACGACGTGTTGCGACCCGATTCCGATGGTCAGCGGCCAGCTCAGCCGTTCGCCAGGACCGACGACTTCCTGCGCCCCGACCGTTTTTCCATCACCGTGCAGGGTCCAGGGCAGTGCCATTATGGTTCTCGTTTCTTCAGTTGCATGATCTGATTCGAGCGTAGTCGCCGCAGATAGCGTGCCGAGCAGCGCCGCTCGTCCGCACATCCCGGCTACCGCCGCGGAATAGACTCGGGTGCATGAATCAACTCGCTGATCCCATCACCGAGGCGGGTCTCGAGGTGCGAGTGTCCACCGGTCTGCTGCGCGGGGTGCGTGAGCGCGGAGTGCTCGCCTGGCGGGGAATCCCCTACGCGTCCGCCCCGGTCGGCGACCGGCGTTTTCGCGCCCCGCAGCCGGCCTCGGCCTGGCATGGCGTGCGCGATGCGAGCCAGTGGGGCCTCGTCGCCCCCCAGAGTCACAAGGGTCAGTTTCGTGGCGCTCACCCGCGCATCCCGCAGGGGGAGGACTGCCTCAATCTCAACGTGATCGCTCCCGACGAGCGGATGCGTCAGGGCGCGGGGCTGCAGGACGCCCTGCGCCCCGTGATGGTGTTCATTCACGGCGGCGCCTACAGCGTCGGTTCCAGCCGTGAGGTTCCGCGCCAGGGCGAGGGGCTGGTACGGCGGGGTGGCATCGTCTACGTCAGCCTCAACTACCGACTGGGCGCCCTCGGTTACCTGGATTTTTCTCGGTATGCCACGCCGGAGCACCCGTTCGAGAGCAATCTGGGGCTGCGAGACCAGGTCGCCGCCCTGCAATGGGTGCGGGAGAATATTCGCGCCTTCGGCGGAGACCCGGATGCCGTCACCCTGTTCGGTGAGTCAGCCGGCGGTAACGCGGTCACCACCCTGATGACCGTACCGAGCGCCGCCGGCCTGTTCCACCGGGCAATTGCGCAGAGCGCACCGCCCAACGCGGTGTATCCCAGTGACCTCACCGCGCGCTGGGCTGGCGAGTTCGTCGACACCCTGGTGGACCGCCCCGGCCCGCACAGCGACGCCGATGCTGCCCGCCTGCTGCTCATAACCGACCCGGCCAGGCTCGCCGCAGCGACGACAGCGCTGACCATGCGCACCCCCGACCAGGACCCGGGAACGATTCCGCTTTGCCCGGTCATCGACGGCGATTTTCTGCCGGAACGCCCACTCGACGCCTTTCGGGACGGCCGGGCCGCCCGCATCCCGCTGATCATCGGCACCAACGCGCGGGAAGGCTCCCTGTTCAGCGGTCGAATCGACATCCTCGCCACGACAGCCCCGCGCATCCGCGCCATTTTCAAGAACACCAAGAAGAAGGCGAAGAAAGCCCTCAAGGCGCAGTATCCGGGAATTCCGGCGCTGCGGGCCGCGCTCGATTTCGGCGGTGACTACTCCTTCTGGTACCCGAGCGTGAAGGTCGGCGAACGCCATTCCCGGTACGCGCCGGTGTACTTCTACCGCTTCGATGCCGCGCCGCGCCTGCTGCGGCTGATGGGACTCGACGCTACCCACGGCCTCGAACTGTTTCCGCTGTTCGACCGGCTAGACGGCTGGTTCGGCCGTGGCATGACAGCACTCGGCGGACGTCGCGCCTTTCAGGACATCGGCGCCCGGATGCAGGGCTGGTGGCTCGGCTTCGTAGCCGTCGGCGTGCCATCGGCCGCGTGGCCGCGCTACGACGAAACCACCCGCGAGACGCTCATTATCGACCAAACGGACCACGTCGAAGCCGACCCGAATCGGGAACGACGCCTGGCCTGGGGACGGTTCGTGCCGCACGTGTGAGGGGGCTGTGCGGTCGTAGACTGGAGCCTTGCGTCAAACGCCACGGCACCGGGAGCACACCATTAGCAGCACCGACACACCCACTCAAGCGGTCTCGCCGCAGCCGGCAGCACGTGGCCTGAAAGCCCGGGTCGACTCGTATTTCGAGATCACCAGCCGCGGCTCCACCTGGTCCCGAGAATTTCGTGGAGGAGTCGTCACCTTCGTGACGATGGCCTACATCGTCATTCTGAACCCGCTGATTCTCGGCGGGTTCAGCGCCGACCAGGCCGCCGTCGACGTGGCGGGCGGCTGGTTGCCCAATGAGCAGGTCGCCGCCGTCACCGCGCTGACCGCAGGCGTCATGACGATTCTGTTCGGCGTCATCGCCCGCCTGCCGTACGGCTTTGCCGCCGGGCTTGGCATCAACTCGTTCCTCGCCGTGAGCGTCGTCGGCCAGGTGACCTGGGCTGAAGCGATGGGCCTCGTCGTCATCAACGGCCTCATCATCGTGCTGCTCGCCTCGACCGGCCTGCGCGAACTCATCTTCAACGCCATCCCACGCCAGCTGAAAATCGCCATCACCGTCGGTATCGGCCTGTTCATCGCGTTCATCGGCCTCGTCGACTCCGGCTTTGTGCGAGCCAGCGGCGCGAACTCGCCGCCGGTGCAGCTCGGCGATGCCGGCTCGATTGCCACCCTGCCGACCACGGTCTTCGTCATCGGGCTCATCATCATCGGCGTGCTACTGGCGCGCCAGGTCAAGGCCGCGCTGCTGATCGGTATCGTCGCGACCACCGCAATCGCCGTGATTCTTGAGGCCATATTCAAGGTTGGCCCCTCGCTCGGCACCAACCCGGCCGGTTGGAACCTGAACGCCCCCGTACTGCCCACGAGTGTGGTGGCCCTGCCCGACCTCGGCCTGATCGGCCAGGTCTCCTTCGGTGCGTTCGAGCGCATCGGCATGCTCGCCGCCGTCATGCTCGTCTTCACCCTCGTCTTCACGAACTTCTTCGACGCCATGGGCACGATGACCGGCCTGGCCAGTGAGGCCGGCCTGGCCGATGCGGACGGCAAATTTCCGCGGCTGAAATCGGCACTGATCGTGGAGGGCATCGGCGCCGTCGCCGGCGGGGCCACCAGTGCCTCCTCGAACACCGTGTTCATCGAATCGGGAGCCGGAATCGGTGAGGGCGCCCGCACCGGTGCGGCCAACGTGATCACCGGCATCCTCTTTTTGGCCGCCATGTTCTTTACCCCGCTGACCCAGATCGTGCCGCTCGAAGTTGCCGCAGCCGCGCTCGTGATCGTCGGAGCCCTCATGGTGTCGCAGATTCGCCACCTCGACTTCACCGAATTCTCCAGCACCCTGCCGATCTTTCTGACCATCATCGTGATGCCGCTGACCTACTCCATCGCCAACGGCATCGGTGCCGGGTTCATCAGCTGGGTACTCGTACGCAGCCTGTCTGGCAAGGGTCGCGAGATTAGCCCGCTGCTCTGGGTCGTCGCGGTCGGTTTCGTGCTCTTCTTCGCGCGTGGCCCGGTCGAGGCGCTGATCGGCTGATTCGAAAGCGGATGTCGCGGCTCCCGCCCTCGAGATTCGCCCGCTCAGCCCGCCTATTCGAGAAAGCCGCGCAGGAGCAGAGCGGTGCCGCTTAGGTGCTCCCGCATGGCGTCGGCTGCGGCATCCGGTCGACCGGTGAGAATCGCGCTGACGATCTGTTCATGCTGCTTATTTGAGTGGGCGATGTTGGGTGCCAGCAGGGGAATGGCATCGAGCAATTCGTTGAGCCGCATGCGCACGTCGGCAAGGAGCGGCACGAGCGACGGGGAACCGGCCAACTCGCCGATGTAGAGGTGCAGGCGGGAATCGACGCGGCGGTACTCGTCGGCACCGGCGTCTGCGGCCGCCCCGAGGCTCACCCAGAGCAACTGGCGCTCCGGCGGGGACAGCACCCGCCCGGCGGCCGCGCGCGCCGCTCCGACCTCGAGAATGTCTCGCAGAGTGAGCACATCGTCGATCTCCGCGGCGGTGATCGACGGGTGTGGGGCTCCGGCCGGGTTTTCCGCTGCCATCACCGGCGGCGAGGGCAGCACGTCGGTGACGAAGGTGCCGCCATACCTCCCACGCCTGGAGATCAGGTAGCCGGCATCGGCGAGCGACCCGATCGCCTCTCGCAGAGTGTCACGACTGACGCCCAATTGCGCAGCGAGGTCTCGTTCGGCCGGCAGGCGCTCGCCCGGCGCGATCAGACCCAGCCGCACCGTCTGCAGCAGTCGTTGCACCGTCTCTTCGAACGTGTTGGTGCCAGAGACCGGCCCCAGGAGCAGATCACTGCTCAGACCAACCGTCGGCAAAACACTACTCTGGCGTGACATAGGCCGAGCTGATGCCACCGTCCACCAAAAAGGTGGAGCCGGTCATGAACGAGGAGTCGTCACTGGCCAGAAAAGCAACGGCCGCAGCGAGTTCCTCGGGCTCGGCGAAGCGACCGACGGGAATATGAACCAGTCGCCGAGCGGCACGTTCAGGGTCTTTCGCGAACAGTTCCTGCAACAGGGGAGTCTGGACCGGCCCCGGGCAGAGCGCGTTCACCCGGATGCCCTGGCGAGCGAACTGCACCCCCAGTTCCCGGCTCATTGCGAGTACTCCGCCCTTCGAGGCGGTGTACGAGATCTGGCTGGTCGCTGACCCCAGCACGGCAACGAAGCTGGCCGTGTTGATGATCGATCCGCTGCCCTGCCGAACCATATGGCGCAGAGCCGCGCGGCAGCAGAGGTACACCGATTTGAGGTTGACGTCTTGTACCTTCTGCCAGGCGGGAAGTTCGGTCGTCTCGATCGAATCGTCGTCGGGCGGAGAAATTCCCGCGTTGTTAAACGCCACGTCCACCGATCCATAGGTCTCGAATGCGGTGTCGAAGAGATGATCCACCTGGTCCTGATCGGTGACATCGACCTGCACGAAGAGACCGCCGACCAGCGTTGCGGCCGCCTGACCGGCCTTGTCGTCGAGGTCTCCGATGACGACAGTGGCGCCCTCGGCTCTGAACCGTTTCGCGGTGGCCAGGCCGATACCGCTGGCCCCGCCGGTGATGACGGCAACCTTGCCGGCCAGGCGCTGGGTCAGATCGATGGGAGTGATGCTCACAGGTTCTCCTTCAATGTGGGACTAGTCAACGGCGATGAAAACGTTTTTGGTCTCGGTGAAGTGCAGGGGGGCATCCGGTCCCAATTCTCGTCCAAGTCCGGACTGCTTGAACCCGCCGAACGGGGTCGAGTAGCGTACTGAGGAGTGCGAATTAACCGACAAATTACCCGACTCGACGCCGCGGGCCACACGAATGGCCCGGCCGACGTCCCTGGTCCAGATTGAGCCGGACAACCCATAGTCGGTGTCGTTGGCGTGCTTCACGGCATCGGTCTCATCGTCGAAGGGCAGCACGGTCACGATTGGGCCGAAGATCTCCTCGGTCACGCAGCGGTCGAGACGGCTGGAGGGCATGAGCACGGTCGGGGCGATCCAAAACCCCGCACCGGTCGGAGCACTCCCGCGAAAGGCGACCGGCGCATCTGGAGAAAGATACGCTGACACGGCAGCGTGATGCTGCCGTGAGACGAGGGGCCCCATTTCGGTGGCCGGATCGGTCGGATCGCCGACCCGCACCGCGGCGACAGCCGGTTCGAGCAGCTCCATGAACCGATCGAAGACGCTGGCCTGCACCAGGATGCGACTTCGAGCGCAGCAATCCTGGCCCGCGTTCTCGAACACGCCCGACGGCGCTGCAGCCGCAGCGCGTTCCAGGTCGGCGTCGGCAAAGATAATATTGGCACTCTTGCCGCCCAGTTCCAGCGTCACCCGCTTAACCTGGTCTGCACATCCGGCCATGATCTGCTTGCCGACAGCGGTCGAGCCGGTGAATACGACCTTGCGTACGTCGGGGTGAGTCACAAACCGGGTTCCCACCACCGATCCACGCCCCGGCAACACCTGAAACAGTCCCTCCGGCAGCCCAGCGTCGAGAGCTAGTTCCCCCAAACGGATGCTCGACAGCGGCGTCCATTCCGCTGGCTTCAAAACCACGGCGTTGCCGGCAGCGAGTGCCGGCGCGAACCCCCAGGCTCCGATCGTCATCGGAAAGTTCCACGGAGTGATCACGCCGACAACGCCGAGCGGCTCGTGAAAGGTGAGGTCGATACCGCCGGCGACGGGAATCTGCTGCCCGAACATGCGCTCGGGGGCTGCCGAGTAATAGTCGAGCACGTCACGCACGTGCCCGGCTTCCCAGCGCGCCTGCGTGATCGGATGCCCCGAGTTGCGTACCTCGATTCTGGCCAGGTTTTCCCGGTCCGTGTCAACGACCTCCGCAAATCTCCGCAAGACGCGGGCCTTGTCGGCGGGGGCCACGCCTGCCCACGCATTCTGGGCCACGACGGCGCGTGCGATCGCCTCGTCGGTTTCGTCCTGGCCGAGGTGTTCGACGGTTTCACCGATCGATTCATCGGCCGGGTTGACAACGGTGTAGCCGCTCATGCTGTTGCCTCTTCATTCCCTACTGGAGATCGAGCCGGACGCGGTGCGGGCGTGGTGCGGTGCGCGCCTGCCGCTCGATAGCCGCGGGCGGCGTCGACCAGTCCGGTGAACAGGCGAAGGTCGTCGGGCGACTGCTCCGGATGCCATTGCACGGCGATCCCGAACGGTACCGTCGTCAGCTCCACAGCCTGCACGATGCCGGCATCCGTTGTGGCGCTCACCCGCAAACCGGCGGCTACACGGTCGATGGACTGGTGGTGGTACACCGGCACCGCGGGAAGGAGAGTTTGGCCGCCCAGCAGTGCGCTGAGCGTCGATTCTGGTTCGACGGCAACGTCGACGACATTAAACACACCATTTCCGGCTTGATAGGTGGTGTCGCCGACCAGGTCGGGCAGATGCTGGTGAAGACTCCCGCCCAGAGCGATGTTGAGCACCTGCGCACCCCGACAGATGCCGAGGAACGGCAGGTCACGGGCGATGGCCTGGCGCAGCAGCACATCTTCCCAAGCGTCCCGATCGGGTCGGGGCTGGTCGGTCTGCGGGTGCGGGGCCTGCCCGTAGCGAGCCGGGTCGACGTCTTTACCGCCGGTGATGACCAGGGCGTCGAGCCCATCGAGCACCCGGTTGGCGATTGCGGCGTTCACGGGTTGGGGCGGCAGTAGCACGGCGATGCCGCCGGCGTTGGTGATCGCGTCGAAATAGACCCGGGGCAAAATCGCAGCCGGCACATCCCAGACCCCGGTCTGCGCTTGCTCGAGATAGGTGGTCAGGCCGATCACCGGTAGGTTCCCAGAGTTGTTCAAAGTCTCTATGCCGTTCAAAGTCGCAGTGCCGTTCAAAGTCTCAGAGTCGTTCAAAGCCGCGCACCCGCTCCCAGTCGGTCACGGCGGCGTCGTAGGCGGCTGCCTCGATGCGGGCGTTGTTCAGGTAGTGCTCCACGACCTCGTTGCCGAACGCCTCGCGGGCGGCGGCGGAACCGGCGAACAGTTCGGCCGATTCGCGCAGGGACGACGGAACTCGCGGCACATCGCTGGTGTACGCGTTTCCCCGGTAGGCGGGTTCCAGTTCGAGTTCGTGCTCGATGCCGTGCAGGCCCGCCGCGATCAGGGCGGCGACGGCCAGATATTGATTGACATCACCTCCGGGGACCCGGTTCTCGACCCGAAGAGCCGGGCCGTGCCCGACGACGCGCAGAGCACAGGTGCGATTGTCGAGCCCCCAGGCCAGCGCGGTCGGGGCGAAACTACCCGGAACGTAACGCTTATACGAGTTGATGTTGGGGGCGGAGAACAGGGTCAGCTCTCGCATGAGCGCGAGCTGTCCGGCCAGGAAGTGTCGGAACAGCTTCGACATGCCGTGTTCAGCTTCGGCGTCGTGAAAGACCGGTGCACCGCCCGGGCCCTGCAAGCTGATGTGGATATGGCAGCTGTTGCCCTCACGCTCGTTGAACTTGGCCATGAACGTGAGGCTCTTGCCGTGCGCGTCGGCGATCTCCTTCGCGCCGCTCTTGTAGATGGAATGGTTGTCACAGGTGGCCAGGGCGGTCGCATATCGAAACCCGATCTCCTGTTGTCCGAGATTGCATTCGCCCTTCACCCCTTCGCAGTACATGCCCGCGCCGTCCATGGCGAGGCGAATGTCCCGCAGCAGCGGTTCCATTCGAGTGGATGCCAGCAGCGAGTAGTCGATGTTGTAGTCGCTGGCCGGGGTGAGGCCGTGGTAGCCCTTCTTCCACGCCTCGCGGTAGCCGTCGTCGAAGACGATAAACTCGAGCTCCGTCGCACAGAACGCCGTGAGACCGTGTTCGGCCAGTCGGTCCAGTTGCCGGCGCAAAATCTGGCGTGGGGAGGCGAGCACGGGCTCTTCATCGAGCCAGTGCAGGTCGGCGGTAACGAGCGCTGTTCCGGGCAGCCACGGGGCCAGACGCAGAGTGTCGAGGTCGGGGATCATTGCCATATCGCCATACCCGTGCGACCAGCTCGACGTGGCATAGCCGTCGACGGTGTTCATCTCAACGTCGACGGCGAGAAGGTAGTTGCAGCATTCCGCGCCATGAGCGGCGGCATCCTCTAAGAACAGCCGCGCGGAGAGTCGTTTACCCACGAGACGGCCCTGCATGTCGGTGAACGCGACGATCACCGTGTCGATCTCACGCTCGGAAACCAGAACGGTCAAGTCGGCGAGGGTGAGGTTTCCGGATCGAGTATTCACTGGGCTTCTCCTCGGTGCGGTTGAGGCGGTGCGGTTTGAGGCGGTGCGGATGAGGGCGTCGAGCGGGTCAATCGTGCAATTTTCAACCATTAGATCACACTTCAGTCACCAGAAAGCGGCTCTTGAGCTTGGATTCACTGCCGTGATTTTTTGCAAAGGTATATACACCGCACCATTCAACCCTTAGCATCGTGGCAACCTCACTGAACGATTGCGCTCCGGCTCGGCTATCGCCATCGGGTGCGCGACGAGCGCAAAGGAATTGAGATGTCCAAAGACACCTTGAAAGTTTCGGGAGTGAAGTACACCACGGCGCAGGCCGGCTACTTTGAGAAGCGTCGACTCACGCGCAGCGCAGGCATCTGGGGTCTGTGGGGTCTGGCCGTGGCAGCGGTGATCTCCGGGGACTTCTCGGGCTGGAACTTTGGAATCGGTTTCGCCGGTTTTGGCGGAATGCTGATCGCCTTCGTGCTGCTCATTGTCATGTACTACGGAATGATTTTCAGCATCGGTGAGATGGCGGCGGCGATGCCGCACACCGGCGGGGCCTATTCGTTCGCCCGGGCGGCCATGGGACCCTGGGGCGGGTTCGTCACTGGACTCGCCGAGACCATCGAGTACGTCGCGACCACCGCCGTCATCGTGTATTTCTCGGCGTCCTATGCCGACGGGATCACGCAGGAACTGCTCGGGGTCTCCCTGCCGCCGTGGGTGTGGTGGCTCATCCTGTATGTGGCCTTCATTGCGCTCAATGCCGCGGGGGCAGCCATTTCCTTCAAATTCGCCATCGTCGTGGCGATCATCTCCATCGCGATCCTGCTGGTGTTCTCGGCAATGGCTGCATTCTCCGGGTTGTTCAACGGGGACAGTCTTTTCAATATCGCGCCGGATGCCGGCCAAAACGCTTTCCTGCCGCACGGAATCATTCCAATCTTGTTTGCGTTGCCTTACGCCATGTGGTTCTTCCTGGGCATCGAGGAACTTCCGCTGGCCGCCGAGGAATCGCACAATCCGGTGCGGGATATTCCGCGTGCCGGCCTCATCGCTCGCACCACGCTGATCGTGACCGGCCTGCTCGTGTTGTTTCTAAACACCGGAGTGGTTGGTGCGGCCGAGATTGCCGGATCGAGCGAGCCGTTGCTTGATGGGTTCCGGGCGATCGTGGGCGACGGCGCCGCAGCCGTGCTGGCCCTGTTCGCGCTGATCGGGCTCTTGGCATCGCTGCAGGGGATCATGTTCGCCTACGGACGCAACATGTATTCACTGTCGCGCGCTGGTTACTACCCGAAGTTTCTGTCACTCACCGGCAAACGCCAGACCCCGGCCATCGCCCTGCTGGTGGGCGCGATCATCGGTTTCGTTGCCCTCGTACTGGTCGATTCGCTCGGCGGGGCCGGGGGAGTTGCCGGAGCCATTGTGCTCAACATCGCTGTCTGGGGCGCCGTAATCGCCTATGTTCTGCAGATGGTGTCGTTCGTGCTGCTGCGTAAGAAGTTCCCGAATGCGAGCCGCCCGTACCGCAGCCCCTGGGGTGTTCCTGGTGCCGTCATTGCCGGAATCCTGTCCCTGGCGATTTTCTTCGGATTCTTCATCAACGAACCGGCACGTCCGGCGATTGCGGCCATTGCCGTGGTCTACGTGGTGATGCTCCTCGCCTTTGCCTTCTGGGGGCGCAAACGGCTGGTGCTCTCGCCCGAGGAGGAGTACGCGGTATCGGGCGGGTTGCACCGCGACCCTCAAGCGGATGGCTACGGCGGAAAGGTTGAAGATGAATTGCTCGCCCGCGACGGGAAGGACGACCCCCGCCTCTGACCTTTCGCGGCGAGATCTCGCGGCGAGATCTCGGGGCTAGATCTCGCGGCAGTGCGTCGTGAGCATGCCGATCTTGTCGATCGAAATGGTCACGGTGGAGCCGTCGCGCAGAAAGATCGGCGGCTTGCGGCTGTAACCGGCACCGCCAGGGCTGCCCGTGGAGATAAGGGTTCCCGGCAGCAGTGTGGAGGTTTTCGACAGGTAGGCGATGATCTCCGCGACGGTGCGCACCATATCGCCGCTCGAGGCGTCCTGCAGAATACGGCCGTCGACGTGGGTGGTCAGCCACAGGTTTTGCGGGTCGCCGATCTCATCGGCGGTGATGACGAGGGGGCCGGTCGGCGTGAAACCGTCGAATGATTTGCACCGGGACCACTGCGCCTCGGAGAACTGCAGGTCACGGGCGGTGATGTCGTTCACGACGGTGTAACCAAAGACATAGTCGAGCGCGTTGGCGACCGATACGTTACGGGCCGGACGCCCGATGATCACACCGAGTTCGGCTTCGTAGTCGACCTGGGTGGTGAGGTCACGTGGCCAGGTGATGGTCGAGCCGTGCCCGGTGAGCGAGTTGGGCCAGAGCGAGAACACCGTCGCCGCCGTTTCGAGGCGCAGACTCAGCTCGGAGGAGTGCGCGGCGTAGTTGGCGCCGATCGCGATGATCTGCGGCGGGCGCAGCACGGCGGAAGAATGTCGCAGCTCGTCGACCGGGGTAAGCGCGGCACCGTTCGAGACGGCGTCGAGGCTGACCGCGCGAATACGTTCGTACCCGGCCTCGCCCTGTTCCATCAGGTCCTGCAGGTCGCGGGGGGCATCGTCGATGACCTCGTCGAGAAACAGTGCCGCATCGTCGAAAATCACGGCCAATCGGGGAACGGAGGAACCGTCAACTCTTAAATGCGCAAATTTCACTCTTCTAGGCTAACCGTCCCGGAGTGCGGGTTGCCCTGTGGGGTGCTCCAACCCTCAGTCGGTCTGCTTGGAGGAGTCCCATGCAGGAATAGGAGGAGTGCGCACAGCACGCCAGAGGTGCATTCCGGCGTAACTGCGCCAGGGCGCCCAGTCGGCCCCTCGCGCCACGAGGATGCGTGGTTCCACCGCAAGGCCGAGCCGGCCGGCACCCTGACGCAGTGCCAGGTCGCCAGTCAGCAGAATATCGGGGCTGCCGAGCACCCGCATGGCCACGTAGCCGGCCGTCCACGGTCCGATGCCGGGCAGTGCCAAAAGGCTCCCTTGCAATTCTGCCCGGGTCTGCCCGGGGGACAGCGCCAGATCACCCGACGCCAGCGCCCGCGCAACTCGCAGAATGGTCTCGATGCGGGCGCCCGGCCCCCGTAACACCGCGCGACCGCCCTCAGCGATCTGGGCCGGGGTGGGGAACAGCAGATGCAGCTCGGGACCGGGCACCTGGTCACCGAGGGCGTTGGCCAACCTGGACAGCGCGGTGCGGGCCGCAGCGACCGACACCTGCTGGCCGATCAAGGCCCGGAACAGAGACTCCTCGGCGTCCATGCTGCCCGGCACGCGGATCCCCGGGGTCTGTGCGACCGAGACTGCCAGCGCCGGGTCAGCAGCCAGGTGGCGGTCGATCGCCTGGGCATCGGCATCCAGATCGAACAACCGGCGGATCCGACTCACCAGTGGTGCCAGGTCGGTGAGGTTTGCCAAACGGATGCTGCAGGCCAGCGCGGGGGCAGCATCCGTTCCCGACAGGGTCACCTCCACCGTGCCGGTGCCGTGCGGCAGCCGCACCGTGCGGGCGTAGCTCGTCTGTGTGGCCGTTTCGATGCCTGGCAGGGCGCGTGTGCCAAGAAAACGCATTACCCCGGCGCCGTCGAACGGTGTTCGAGCGGGCAGTTGCAGCGTGATTCTGGTTTCCGCGATGCCGGGGGAGGCCTTTTCGGGCGGGGAGCGGCGGCTGGAACGTACCTGAGACGGGGTGCGTTCGTAAACGGCGGCGACGGTGTCGTTGAATTGGCGAATACTGCCGAAGCCGGCCGCGAAGGCCACGTCGGTGATCGGAAGGTCAGTGTCCAGCAGCAGCAGGCGTGCCGTCTGGGCCCGGTGCGCCCGAGCGAGCGCGAGCGGACCGGCGCCCAATTCGGCGACCAGCACCCGGGTCAGGTGCCGCGGCGTGTAGCCGAGGCGGGCGGCGAGCCCCGGAACGCCGTCACGCTCGACGACGCCATCCGAGATGAGTCGCATCGAGCGGGCAGCGAGGTCGTCGCGCATGTTCCAGGCCGGTGAGCCTGGCACGGCATCGGGCAGGCAGCGTTTGCAGGCCCGCAACCCGGCCTCGTGGGCGGCCGCTGCGGTGAGGTAGAACGTCACGTTGCCGGGTCGGGGCGTCGTCGCCGGGCAGCTCGGCCGACAGTAGATGCCGGTCGTGTGCACGCCGGTGATGAACTGGCCGTCGAACCGGGTGTCTCGCGAGCACATGATGCGATAGCGTTCGGCGAAATCAGGGTCGGCGAGCCTGATCGCGGGGACGGAAGAAATGGTCACCCTCCGAGCCTGCCACGCGCGGCCAACGGGCGGTAGCGGAAATCAGACACGGCGCGGCTCGATAGGCTGGGACGATGAACGCACTGCTGCGCCTCCAGTCCGAACTTGGCGAAATCGTCAGCGTTGACCCCCTCGATCTTGCGGCCAATCGCACCGACAAATCCGGCTGGGTCGCCGACGGTACGCCGCTGGCTATCGTGCGCGCCACGACGGTCGATCAGGTTCAAGCCGTGCTGCGCATCGCGACCGAATTTCGGGTCAGCGTGGTCACCCGCGGCGCCGGCACCGGCCTGTCGGGCGGAGCCTGCGGCACCGACGGATCCATCGTGCTGAGCGTAGCCGGGCTGACCCGCATCCTCGAGATCAACCCAGACGACGAACTCGCCGTCGTCGAAGCTGGCGTCATCAACCAGGACCTCAACGACGCCCTCGCGCGGCAGAACCTGTGGTTCGCCCCCGACCCGGCCAGCAAGGGCATCTCCACCGTCGGTGGCAACATCGCCACGAACGCCGGCGGGTTGCTCTGCGCGAAGTACGGGGTCACCCGGGAGGCGGTGCTGGGCCTGACCGTCGTGCTCGCCGACGGTAGCCTGCTGCGCACGGGGCATCGCACCGTCAAGGGCGTCACCGGTTACGATCTGACCGCGCTGCTCACCGGCTCCGAGGGAACGCTCGGCGTCATTGTCGAGGCGACCGTGCGGTTGCGGGCGCTCACCGCGGGGACGATCGCCACAATCGGCGCGGTCTTCGACACGGTCACGGCGGCGGCCGCGGCCAGCGCGGCCATCACGGCCGCGCGCATCCGCCCCGCCGTCATGGAACTGCTCGACCCGGTCGCCCTGGGGCACGTGGCAACCTACCTCGGTCCGGAGGGATCGGCCGGGTTGCCGCTTCGCCGCGGCGCGTTCCTGCTCGTGCAGACCGACGGACCGGCGGCGATCGCCGAGGCCGAGGCTGCGCTCATCGTGCTGCGCGAAGGCGGCGGCGAAGCCACCCTCTCAACGGACGCCGCCTCCGGCGACCGCCTGCTGGCCATTCGCCGAGCCATGCACCCGGCCCTCGAACAGTTGGGCCAGGTGCTCATCGAAGACGTGTCGGTGCCCCGCTCGCGCATGGCCGAAATGTTCGATGCGATCGCCGAGATCAGCGCCCGCACCGGCATTTCCATTCCCACAGTCGCCCACGCCGGCGACGGCAACCTGCACCCGAACTTCGTGATCGCGCGCCGACCGGGTGAGACAGCGGATGCGGCGGTGCCCGACGAGATCTGGGCCGCCGCCGACGAGATGTTTCAGGCTGCCCTCGCCCTCGGCGGCACGCTGACCGGCGAACACGGTGTCGGCGTGCTCAAACGTCGTTGGCTGCGGGACGAGATCGGTGACACGAGCCTCGCCCTGCAGCGCCAGCTCAAGGCGGTCTTCGACCCGCTGGGTCTGCTGAACCCCGGCACCATGTTCGACGCCTGAGCCGCCCGACCACCTCCTGCGCGGCCAGAATGCCCCCGCACTGCAGGCAAGCAGCGGCAACAGAAACTCGCCGCCTCGGTGGTGTGGCAGTGCCGACGACTCTCCCGATGCGACGAGTTGGTGTGTACCAAGAGTGCACCCGCTGGCGATTGGGCGCAAGCATTATTTTTCGAGGTTTCGCACGGCGTGCAATCCGACGCAGAATCCGGTTGGATGGGAGGATGACTGATTTGAATTCCAAGCCCGAAATTGACTTTCCAGAGGGCGCTGCGCCCGACCAACTCGAGATCACCGATGTCGTCGTCGGTGACGGTGCCGAGGCGACCGCTGGGGCCACCGTCGACGTGCACTACCTTGGCGTCGAGTTCGCGTCCGGCGACGAGTTCGACTCGTCCTGGAACCGCGGCCAGTCGATCAACTTTCCGCTGCGCTCGCTCATCGCCGGCTGGCAGGAAGGGATCCCCGGTATGAAGGTCGGGGGTCGTCGCAAGCTCGTCGTGCCGCCGCACCTCGCCTACGGACCGGCCGGTTCCGGCCACCGGCTCTCCGGTCAGACCCTGATCTTCGTCATCGACCTGCTTGGCGTCAGCTAAACCGCGTTACTGAGAATCACCCTGGACGGGACGCGGCTGCTGCAGCCGGGTCCCGTCTGGTCTGCCACGGTCGCCGTGCGCCCGGCTAGGAACGGTGGCACTCCCGTGGGCCCAGGGTGTGGTGAGGGCGGCACTCCAGCGGTAGCGCTGTGGTTCAGGTCAGGGTCGCCGTCGGTTCCGGTCCGAGCGTGAACCGCCGCCCCGTGATCGACTCTGGCACGATCTCCACGAAGACCGGCTTGACAGTGGGAATCATCGGGCGTAACGGCAATTCTGCAGCATCATCGATCTCGCGCTGGGTGTCCAGTGCCCGAGCCGTTCCGTGCACGATGACACTCCACGCGTCGTCGCGACCCACACCATCCGTTTCGAAAGCGACCCGGTTGTTCACCGTGAGCTCGATCAATTTGGTGCCCGACGCGGTGCGAAAAAGCAGGCGTTGATCGGCGGCCACGAAGTTGACCGGAAAAATATCGGGGATGCCGCCGACGGCAACGGCGAGGCGGCCCAGACTGGCCGAGAGCAACGCATTCCAGCATTCATCCTCGCTGAGAATCTGTACGGGGACTGAAGCCGCGTTCACGTCGTCGAAAGTCATGCTCCATCGTCACATGCCGAGCCCGCCAGAGCGAGCGTGGCGGCACGATTTTCTTACGCTGACGGCAAACAGGGGCGCAAATTTGTTGCCCCTATAAGGTGGGGCACTTTCCCTGTAAGCTGGAAATTTGCCCAGCGTTGCAGCTATCTGATGGCGCAGAAGCGGTTTAGCCCGATGTGGTTGTGCCGCGCGTCGCAATCTATTCTTCATGAGAGTTCCACAGTGAGTGCACTACCCGAAGTACCGGCGGCAACGCCGGCCAGCAGTCCTCCCACATCCCGGCGTTTCGCCGTTCCGGCACCTCGAGTGTTCTACCCGGCACTCGGCATCATTCTGGCCGTCGTCGTGATCGCCATTGCCTTTCCGGTGCGCACCGGCAGCGTTCTGGCCCTGCTGCAGGGCTGGGTCGTAGCCGGCCTCGGCCCGTATTATGTCGTCATCGTCGCGGCTTTCGTCGTGTTCGCCATCTGGATGGGGCTCAGCCGTTTCGGCGATATCAAACTCGGTAAAGACGACGACGAACCCGAATTCGGCCTGACGAGCTGGTTCTCCATGCTCTTTGCTGCCGGCATGGGCATCGGCCTGGTCTTCTGGGGCGCCTCAGAACCCCTCACCTTCTTCACGAGTCCAAAGCCGGGAGTGACCGGGGACTCGGCGGACCTAGCCTCGGCGGCGATGTCGCAGACCTTTTTGCACTGGGGGTTCCACGCCTGGGCCATCTACGCCGTTGTCGGACTGGCCCTGGCCTACTCGATCCACCGCAAGGGTCGGCCGGTGTCCATCCGGTGGGCCCTTGAACCGCTCCTCGGCACGCGCCGCGTCAAGGGTCGCCTCGGTGACGTGATCGACGTGATCGCTATCGTTGGAACTCTGTTCGGTGTCGCAACCTCCCTCGGCCTCGGCGTCAAGCAGATCGCCGCCGGACTGAGTTACCTCGGCGTGGTCGGCGAGGTCACCAATACCCTGCTGGTGATCCTGATCGTCGGCATCACCATCATCGCCACGGCTTCGGTCGTCAGCGGTGTTGGCAAGGGCATCAAATGGCTCTCCAACATCAACCTCGGCATGGCCGGCCTGCTGCTTTTCTCCGTGCTTCTCCTCGGGCCCACAATGTATCTGCTGCGATTGCTCGTGCAGTCGATCGGCGGTTATTTTCAGAGCGTGGTCGGCCTTACCTTTGATACCGGAGCGTTCACTGGCCAGACCGGCCTCGACTTTCAGGGTGCCTGGACCGTCTTCTACTGGGGCTGGTGGATCTCGTGGGCACCGTTCGTGGGTGTGTTCATCGCGCGTATCTCCCGCGGCCGAACTGTTCGCCAGTTCATCGCCGGCGTGCTGCTGGTTCCGACCCTGGTCACGTTCGTCTGGTTCGCGGTCATGGGGGGAAGCGCCATCCGTCAGGCCTGGGCGGGTGACGGTGGGGGACTCTTCGACCCCGAGGTGGGTATCATCCCCGAGAATGTGCTGTTCAGCTTTCTCGGGACCCTGCCCTTCGGTGTGATCCTCTCGGTGATCGCGGTCATCGTCATCGCGATTTTCTTCATAACCTCAGCCGACTCGGGATCACTCGTTATCGACATGCTCGCCTCCGGCGGCGACACCAACCCGCCCAAGTGGAGCCGCATCATGTGGGCCGGTCTCGGCGGGCTCGTGGCCATCGCCCTGCTGCTGGCCGGCGGCCTAGCCGCACTACAGACCGGAGCGATCCTGACCGCGATTCCGGTCAGCGTCGTCATGATCGGTATGTGCATCGCCACCTACAAGGCCTTCCGCATAGAACATGAGGTTCTCGTCGCTGCTGAACGCCGTCAGCGTCGCGAGGAGATGGCTCGCCGCATCGGCAAGTCCGTCACCGCCCACCTCGAGGAGAACTTTGACGACCACTTCGGTGAGCAGGTTGACGGACACATCGAAGCGGCACTGACCGACGATCCGGCCCGTCGACCGCGCTGGGGCCGTCGCCCGAAGGACTAATCCTGCAACCGGGGGGTCGGTCGCTACATTCCGTTGGCGGCCCTGACCCGGTTGACCAGATCACGCCACGGACCGTTCACCTGTGGTTCGGCGATGACCACCTCGTGCGGGGCACACCGAATCCGATAGGCGAACCGATCGGGGGTCGCCTCACTGTCGGTGACGTCGTCCCACGGCAGAGAATTCAGAAAATCGGCCCACGTTGCCGGGTCGGGTTGCTCTTCGACCCGAACTTCCCAGGTCAGGCGGATACCCGCCATCCCGCCGCTGCGCGAGACGATGACTTTCATACCGCGATGTTACTCCGATCCCGTCAGCACCCCGACCGTCGCCCAGGCTCGCAGTACCGCGTCGTGGGCGGTCCCGCCGCTACCGTACAGTCGCGCGGCCGTTTCGGTCGTGGCCGCGGCGAAGGCCGCGAAATCACTGTCGCGGCGAAGCCCCGTGCCGGTGAGTGTGTCATACCAAATGCGGCCGGGGGTCTCCCAGGCGTTACCGCCGACGGCCTCGGCGACCAGGTAGAACGCTCGGTTTGGAATGCCCGAATTGAGGTGCACTCCGCCGTTGTCCTCCTCGGTTTCGACGTAGTCGGCCATGCTGCCCGGCTGCGGATCTTTGCCGAGTACATCGTCGTTGTACGCGGTGCCCGGCGCCTTCATCGACCGCAGGGCAACGCCCTCGACCTGGTCGGTGAACAAACCCTCGCCGATCAGCCAGCTGGCCTCGTCCGTCGACTGGGTCTGGGCGTGCTGCTCGACCAGCGCACCAAACACGTCGGAGATGGACTCGTTAAGCGCCCCCGACTGGTCTTGGTATTGAAGGTTGGCCGTGAACTGGGTGATGCCGTGGGTGAGCTCATGCCCGATCACACTGGACGAAATGGTGAATCGATTGAAGACCTGGCCGTCGCCATCGCCGAATACCATGCGCTCGCCGTCCCAGAATGCGTTGTCGTACTCCTTCCCGTAGTGCACGGTCGCGTCCATCGGCAGGCCGGCGCCGTCGATGCTGTCCCGCCCGTACTGCGTCCAAAACAGGTTCTGTGTGGCACCCAGACCGTCGTACGCCTCGTTCACGGCCGGGTCGCTGCCGGCCGGCTGACCCTCGGCACGTACCCGGCGACCGGGCAGGCGTTCCTGGCCGCCGGCATCCGAAATGGTGCGGTCAGACTGGCCGGGGGTGCGAGCCGGCAGGGTGCGGGCCCCGGAATAGGCAAAAGGATGCGTCCCGCCCCGCAACTGCCGAATCTGTGAGTCCCGCAGCAGCGAGGCTCGAGCAGCCGCTGCGGCCTGCGCGAACCGGGGATCATCGAGTTTCGCCAGGCGCACCAGCAGGTACGGCGGAACGATCGTGCAGTTCGGGTGGAGCCCGGGGCTAATTTGCGGATTGTCCATGTGCAGAGTCTGGCACCGGCCGCCGACATTGCAACAGCGAGTGTTGACGGCTCTGAATAGACTCATTCCATGCGCTTTGGAATCGTCATTCTTCCGCAGGACCCGTGGCCGGTAGCCCGCAGAAAGTGGCTGCGGGCCGAACAGTACGGCTTCGACCACGCGTTCACCTACGACCACCTGTCGTGGCGCTCGCTCGCCGACGAACCCTGGAACGCGACCATCCCCACCCTCACGGCGGCGGCGGCCGTCACCGAACGCATCAGGCTCGGCACCTTTGTCTCATCACCGAACTTTCGTCATCCGGTGCCGTTCGCCAAGGAGGTCGCCACCGCCGATGATGTGTCGAATGGGCGGTTTCTGCTTGGCATCGGGTCGGGCGGCACCGGGTTTGACGCGACGGTGCTGGGCCAGCCGGAGTGCACGCCTCGGCAGCGACACGAACGGTTCGCCGAGTTCGTCACCGACCTCGACCTGCTGCTGCGTGGTGAAGACCCGCAGACGACTACAGGGATCAGCTTCACCGGCGAGTGGTATACCGCCCGGAATGCACGCATGGTGAGACCCGCCGCCGCTATCACGCGCCAGCGGGTACCGTTCCTGATCGCCGCCAACGGGCCGAAGGGCCTCGGCCTGGTCAGCAGTTTCGGGCAGGGTTGGGTGACGACGGGCGAGGACGGCGCGGTGGGGGAGGACTGGTGGGCCGGGGTTCGCCGTCTCAGCGAACGACTCGATGACGTCGTCGGTGCTTCTGGCCGCGACCCGGCCACGATCGACCGCTACCTCTCGCTCGACAGCGGTGGAACGTATTCCCTCCAGAGCATGAACGCGTTCGAGGATTCCATCGGTCGAGCCGCCGAGATCGGCTTCACCGATGTGATCAGTCATTGGCCACGCGAGCATGGTATCTACGCCGGAGACGAATCCATCCTCGACACGGTCGCGAACGTACTGCACTGATTCGAGTGAACAGGCCGGTCGATCGGTGTTTGTGCTCGCCCGATGTCTAGGCTGGGTTCATGCGCGCACACGATGACCCCACGCCACTGGTTCCTCGCACCCCGCTGACCGATCGGCTCGGCTGGCTCGGATTGCGCAGCGGACAGATCCTGCTCGTCGTCCTGCTGGCCGCGGTGGTCATCTTCGGCCTGGTGCAGCTCAAACTCGTCGTCATTCCGGTATTGATCGCCGTCATCCTCGCCGCAGCGCTCAGCCCGGTCATCAATGGTCTGCGCAAACGCGGCGTCGCCGCGATTCTGGCCACCTGGATCACCCTGCTCGGCGGTATTGGCGTCTTCGGCGGCATCATCACCCTCATCGTTTTCGCGGTGCGCGACCAGTGGGACGAACTGTTCGCCTCCGCCTCCGAGGGCATCGACCACCTGCAGCAGTTTCTGATCGACGGCCCGATCCAGGTCGACGAAAAGCAAATCGACGACGCCCGAAACAGCGTCGTGGACTTTCTCACGAGCAGCCAGTTCGGCACCGGGGCGCTCGCCGGGGCATCCGTTGTCTTCGAACTGATCACCGGTGCCGTGCTTCTCGTGGTCATTCTGTTCTTCTTTCTCAAGGACGGCGGCCAGATCTGGAACTTCTTCCTGACGCCGTTTAAAGGCGAGCGCCTCGCCCGCGGACGCCGCATCGGCCACACCTCGCTGCGGGTGCTCGGCGGTTATGTGCGCGGCACGGCGATCGTCGCCGCTGTCGATGCGACCGCAATCGGCATCGGCCTGGCCGTACTGCAGGTGCCGCTGGCCTTGCCGCTTGCTGTCATCGTGTTCCTCGGTGCGTTCATTCCGCTGATCGGCGCCACCGCGGCCGGTGTGCTCGCCGCTCTGGTCGCCCTAGTAGCGAGCGGGCCGGGGGTGGCGCTCATCGTCATTATCATCGTGATCGCCGTCAACCAGCTCGAGGGCAACTTTCTGCAGCCAGTCGTTATGGCGCAGTCGCTCAAGCTGCACCCGCTCGTCATCCTGGTCGGCTTGACCGCCGGAACCATTCTCGGCGGCATCGTCGGTGCCGTACTTTCGGTGCCGATTGCGGCCGTCGCGTGGGCCATCGCGAAGGCCTGGAACACCCCGGATGCCCCGCACCCTCGCGCCATCCCGCCGAAGCGGCGCGTACGCAAGCGCTGAACCCCAGGCATCCGTTCAACCCTGCTCGCTGCAACGCCGCCACCCGCGTGACTGGAGATTCGTGACCGAGCACAGCCCCTTTCACCTGCCGAGGCCCCGCCTGACCCTTGAGCAGGCGACCGAGCTGGCCCGCGACCGGTTCGGCGTCACGGGCTCCATCACCGAACTCGGCAGCCAGCAGGACCGCAACTTCCGCATTGAAACGGATGCCGGCTCCGTCGTTCTCAAGGTCTCCAACCCCGCCGTCGCCACGGTCGAGCTTGAGGCCCAGAATGCGGCGCTTCAGCACCTCGTCGGCCTGGACCTCGACCTGCCCGCTGCCGTAGCCGGCATTGAGGGTAGCCGGATCGTGCGCGTCACGATCGACGGGCAGAACCTCGACCTGCGGCTGCTGACCTACGTCGATGGGCATCCGCTGACCGACTCGGCGCGCCTGTCGGTCGGGCAGATCCGCTCGCTCGGTGACGTGGCCGCTCGCATCGTTCGTGGCCTCGCCGACTTCGAGCACCCGGGAACGGACCGCTTTCTGCAGTGGGACCTGCGGCGCGGCGGCGAGGTCATCGACGCACTCCTTCCGTATGTCAACGACGAGGCACGCCGCGAGCGGCTGCGCACGGTCTCCGACACTGCCAGGCAGCGAATCGCCCTCGTTGTGGCCGACCTGCGGGTGCAGTCGATTCACGGTGACCTCACCGACGACAACGTCGTGAGCCGGGACGGTGCCGCCGGCACGATCACCGGGGTTATCGACTTCGGCGATGTGGCGCGGGGCTGGCTCGTCGCCGAACTCGCCGCGACCTGCGCCTGCGTGCTTTATCGCAGCCCACAGCATCCGCTTGCCATTCTCGACACGATCGAGGCCTTCGTCGCGCGGGTACCGCTCACCGATGCCGAGACCTCGGCCCTCTGGCCCTTGATCCTGGTGCGCGCCGCGGTGCTCGTCGTGAGCGGCGAAGCGCAGGTGCACCTCGACGGCGACAACGACTACGCCGACGCCAACCGGGCCCGTGAGTGGCTCGCCTTCGAGACGGCGGCCGCTCAGGACGGCGCTGCACTCGAAGCGCTGATCCGCTTCACGGTAGCCGAGCAAGCAGTAGCCGAGCAAGCAGTAGCCGAGCAGGTAGTGGCCGAGCAAGCCGTTGCCGACCGGTACCAGCCGATCGGGGCAACCGAGCATCCCGTTTTCGGCCAGCTCGACCCCGCAGCCCGAATCGACCTCTCGGTGACGAGCGCCGCGTTCGACGCCGGCCGCTGGCTCGAACCGGATATCGACGAGCGGGTGGCAACGGATGCCGCTGCCCACCTCGGACACGCCATCACCCGCTACGGCGAGTTTCGCCTCTCCCAGACCCGGATCGACACGGCCGACGAGTCGATCACCCTGGCCCTCGGTGTCGACGTGTACCTGCCCGTGGACAGCCCGGTCACCGCCCCGATCGATGGCACCGTCGTGGTGGTCGACGCCACCACGGTGCGGCTCGACGCGGCCGGCTACGACCTGTGGCTGACCGGCATCGACGCAGCGGCCCGGAACGGCGAGCCTGTCCAGGCCGGAGCCGTTCTGGGCCGCGCCATTGCCCTCTCCACCGCCCACTCCACTGGTTCCCGCCACGGTGTGGCCATGGCGCGGGTGGCGGTGCAGGCCAGCCGGCTGCGCGGCATCCGTCCTCCGCTTTTTGTCGCACCCACCGCGGCTGCGCTTTGGAAGCGGATCTGCCCCGATCCTTCCGCGCTCCTCGGGCTCGAGCCCACCCGGCCCGTCACCGACCCGGCGGCCCTGCTTCAGCGTCGCGACGCATCGTTTGCGCGCGTGCAGGAACACTACTATCCGGCCCCGCCGCAGATCGAACGCGGCTGGAAGCACCATCTCATCGACACCCACGGTCAGAGTTACGTCGACATGGTCAACAACGTCACGACCGTCGGCCACGGACATCCCCGCGTTGCCGAGGCCGCCCGCAGCCAGTGGTCGCTGCTCAACACCAACTCCCGATTTCACTACGAAGAACTCGTACAATTCACCGAACGCCTCGCCGAGCTGGCACCCGACCCCCTCGACACGGTCTTTCTGGTCAACAGTGGTACAGAGGCGGTTGACCTGGCCCTGCGCCTGGCCCTCAGCTATACCGGTCACGACACCGTCCTGTCCGTGCGGGAGGCCTACCACGGCTGGTCGATGGCAGCAGATGCCGTCTCCTCCTCGGTCGCCGACAACCCGCGCGCGCTCGAAACCCGCCCAGACTGGGTGCACCTGATCGAGGCGCCGAATGCGGTGCGCGGCAAATATCGGGGCATGCAGTCGGCGCCGCAGTATCTGAACGACCTCGACGGTGACCTGCAGACCCTCGCCGACGACGGACGCACGATCGCCGCGTTCATTGCCGAACCCGTGTTCGGCAATGCCGGCGGCGTGCTGCTACCCGACGGCTACCTGAATGGCGTTTACGAGCGGATGCGCGCCCGCGGCGCACTCTGCATTGCCGACGAGGTGCAGGTGAGCTACGCGCGCCTCGGCCGACACTTCTGGGGCACTGAACAGCAGAACGTGGTTCCGGACATCATCACCATCGCCAAGGCGATGGGCAACGGGCATCCGCTCGGAGCGGTCATCACCCGCCGCGATGTGGCCGAGCGCTTCGCCGATGACGGGCCGTTTTTCTCCTCCGCCGGCGGTAGCCCCCTCAGCTGCCGCATCGGCCTCACCGTGCTCGACATCATGCGTGATGAAGGCCTGCAACAAAACGCCGAGGTCGTCGGCCGACACCTCAAGCAGGGCCTGGAGCGGCTCGGCGCCCGATTCGATCTCATTGGCGCCGTCTACGGCATGGGGCTCTACCTCGGCGTCGAACTGGTCAGCGACCGGGCCGACTTCACACCCGCCACCGCCATCGCCGCGCGGCTGTGCGACGAGCTGCTGCGGCGCGGCTGCATCGTGCAGCCCACCGGAGATTTCAAGAACGTGCTCAAGATCAAGCCTCCGCTCTGTTTGAGCATTGCCAGCGCCGACCATTTTCTGCATGCTCTCGAGGGTGCCCTCGGCGAGTTGCTCACCTGAGACGTAAGACGCAACCGGGTGATGCCAGCGGGCTATCGGCGCGTCTTCGCCAGCGCGGGGGCTGACGGCTCGGGTTCGGCGATGAAGACCAAACCGCCGGCACTATTGGCCGAGAGCATGAGCGCTTCGATCCATTCGCGATTGATCGACGGGGTGCGGCTTCCGAAATATCGGTAGTAGAGCGTGCTCGTCGGGTCAAGCCAGATCGCGCTGCGACCACTGCCCTCGTCGGCGGAATCGGTCCAGGTGAAGACGAAACTCTCGCGCCTTCGCAGCTTGGTGCTGATTACGATCTGCAAGTGCATGAGAGCTCGATCGTCGAAGGTGATCACGATGCCCGGATTGCCGTAAAGCAACGTACCCATAGGTGCCCCTCCTCGCTGATTCCCCCCACTGTAGCGGTACGCGGAGGTGGGGACAGGCCGGCCATGTTGTCGCGCGTTTCGGCCCGGGTGACCGCCCCGGCCGTCCACTCTGCTAAAGTATGTAGGTTGCCGTTCAACGGCCGCGGATAAAGAGAGCTCAGGCATTTGGCCAAGGGCACCGCGCAGTGAGAGAAAGGGGATCCCACTTTATGGCACTCGAACCAGATGCTAAGAAGGCGATCATCGAAAAGTACGCTACCCACCCAGGCGACACCGGGTCCCCGGAAGTTCAGATTGCAATGCTCACGCAGCGCATTCTTGACCTCACCGAGCACCTGAAAGAGCACAAGCACGACCACCACTCACGTCGTGGCCTGCTTCTTATGGTTGGTCAGCGTCGCCGTCTGCTCGGTTACCTGTCGGACATCGACATCACTCGATACCGCACACTGATCGGCAGCCTCGGCCTGCGACGCTAATTTTCTGCACTTGATGTGCCGGAAGCAGCGCAGCGTTGACAACGCGAACTTCTTCACGACGGGCCGTCACCTTCGGGTGGCGGCCCGTCCTGTGTACCCCTTCGAACTGGGGGTAGAGCGCGCGTTAGAATATGGGTCGGCAAAACGAACGGACACCACACAGCATGAGTCTCTGGCGCACCAAGAGTATTGAAGATTCGATAGCAGACTCGCTCGAAAAGGGGCACAGCCTTAAACGCACCCTCGGCACCTGGGATCTCATGATCATGGGTGTTGCCGTGGCGGTCGGCGCTGGGATCTTCTCGGTCGGCGCCAAGGCGGCCGGCAGCTATGCCGGACCGTCGGTCACACTGGCCTTCCTGCTGGCAGCCTTCACCTGTGCTCTCGCGATCATGTGTTACGCCGAGTTCGCCTCGGCGGTTCCCGTCGCCGGTTCCGCCTACACGTTCACCTACGCCACCCTCGGCGAGTTGCTCGCCTGGATCATCGGCTGGGACCTCATCCTGGAGATGCTCACCGCGTCCGCCGTGATCGCGAAATACTGGGGCATCTACCTCAGCACGGTATTCGATCTGGCCGGCTGGAACGTTCCCTCCACCATCACCGTGTTTGGCCTGGAGGTGAGCTGGGGTGCCTTCGTCATCGTCGCCATCTTCACCGCCCTGCTCGTGCTCGGCACTCAGCTCTCCGCCCGAGTTGCGAGCGTCTTCACGATCATCAAGGTCGCCATCGTTGTTTTCGTTATCGTCGTCGGCGCGTTCTTCATTAACCCGAAGAACTACACCCCCTTCATCCCCGCGTCAGTGCCCACGACCGGCGGCGATGGTGATGTTTGGATGCAGTCCCTCTTCTCCTTCATGACCGGTGCGGCCCCGGCCCAGTACGGCCTCTTCGGGCTGCTCGCCGGTGCCTCCCTGGTCTTCTTCGCATTCATTGGATTCGATGTGGTCGCCACCAGTGCCGAAGAGGTCAAGAACCCGCAGAAGACCCTGCCACGGGGCATCTTCGCCGGTCTGGCGATCGTCACCGTGCTCTACCTCGGCGTTAGCCTGGTCCTGACCGGCATGGTGCCGTACACGGTGCTGGCCGACGACCCAGACGCCTCCCTCGCAACCGCCTTCGTTGCCGTCGGCGCCGGCTGGGCCGCGCAGGTTATCTCGATCGGAATTCTGGTCGGCCTCACGACCGTGATCATGGTGCTGCTGCTCGGCCTGTCGCGCGTACTGTTCGCGATGAGCCGCGACGGCCTGCTGCCGCGCTGGCTCAGCGTCACGAGCGAGAAGCGCCGCACCCCCGCGCGCATTCAGATTATCTCCGGTGCCGCCGTTGCGCTGATCGCCGGCCTCACCGATGTCGGTGTGCTGGAAGAAATGATCAATATCGGCACCCTGTCGGCCTTCGTGCTGGTCAGTATCGCCGTCGTCGTGCTGCGCAAGAAGCGCCCGGATCTACCGCGCGCCTTCAAAGTGCCGTTCTCACCGGTGCTGCCGATTCTGTCGGCCGTGCTCTGTAGCTGGTTGATGCTGAACCTCACAACGCTCACCTGGGTGCGATTCGCGGTCTGGCTGGTCATCGGATTTATCGTGTACTTCGCCTACGGCCGCCGCCACTCCGTGCTCGGCATCAAGCAGCGCCAAAATTTGTCTCTCGACACGGCTACGCCGAACGAGGCCAAGGAGCGGACAACGGTCGAGGGTTCATAGCCCGGGTCCACTTCGGGCTCGATTGAGCCCTGGTGCCATCCGGTCAGCCAAGAACTTCGCCCAGTGCCGGTAGTCCGTGGAGTTTCGGTAACGGCCCGACTTGATAAACGCCGGATTGTTTAGTGGCACGAAAACCGTATGGGGGAGCGAATTGCACACCCGTGCGGTAATCGCGTTGAGCGACCGGGCTTGCCGGTCGGCGATGAAACCCAGTGGTCCGGAATAGAGCGGGATACCGCGAATTGTCTGAATGGACAAGACAAAGATGGGCGCCTGGTCTGGCGTTTGCCGCTCTAATACATGCAGCAAGCGCGCCAGCGAAATGCGCCAGGCGCCTTCCTTCGTCATTTTGACCGCGTCGCTAACACCAACGATGACGACGACTGCGCTGAGTCATGATCGGCACGGCGATCCATCGCGCAATTCCCCGCACCAAGTACCGCCCATCGTGTCTCCTACACTCTGCCCGAGTTGTCTGACCCAGGCACCCCGTGCCGTGGCACAAGTTCGGGGCTGATCCCGTCTGATAGGCTAGAGATGGTCCTTCTTTGGAAGTGGCCGAGCAACCGGAGCACTCTGGCAGGAAGCTGGTCCTCGGTGGTGGTTTCCCAGGTGCATTGCATCTGGTGAATTTCTACTGGTGGCCAGCAAACCGCACGGTGACACGCGGCTTAGTCCTGCCTGTTCGAGCTCCTCGTCCCACTCGTGGGCCATTTGGGCACGCGAGCCTTCGTCGCCAGCATGGCGAGAAGCAAACTTAAAGGAGAAAACCCCCACATGGAGGGTCCAGAAATCACGTTCGCCGAGACCGTTATCGATAACGGCAAGTACGGCAAGCGCACCATCCGTTTTGAAACCGGGCGTCTCGCCCAGCAGGCGCAGGGTTCTGCCGCCGCCTACATTGACGACGAGACGATGCTGCTCTCCGCCACGAGCGTCAGCAAGCAGCCGAAGGACAACTTCGACTTCTTCCCGCTCACCATCGACGTTGAAGAGCGCATGTACGCTGCCGGGCGCATTCCGGGCAGCTTCTTCCGTCGCGAAGGCCGTCCCTCGACCGACGCGATCCTCACCTGCCGCCTGATCGACCGGCCGTTGCGCCCGTCATTCGTCGACGGTCTGCGCAACGAAATTCAGGTTGTCATCACCGTTCTGGCCATCGAGCCCGACGAACTTTACGACGTGCTCGCGATCAACGCGGCCTCCATGTCGACCCAGCTCGCCGGCTTGCCCTTCTCCGGCCCAATCGGTGGCGTTCGCGTCGCCCTTGTTCCCGACGAGAACGGTGGCGGCCAGTGGGTCGCGTTCCCGAAGCACTCGCAGCTCGAGACGTGCGTGTTCAGCATGGTCGTGGCCGGCCGCGTCGTGACGGATGCCGCTGGCAACCAGGACGTCGCGATCATGATGATCGAGGCCGAAGCAACCGACGCCGCCTGGAACCTGATCAAGGGTGGCGCCATTGCGCCCAACGAAGCCGTCGTCGCCCAGGGTATCGAGGCCTCCAAGCCGTTCATCAAGCAGCTTGTTGCCGCTCAGCAGGAGGTCGCCGACAAGGCGGCCAAGCCGACCGCCGACTTCGCGCTCTTCCCGCCTTACCAGGCGGCCACGTACGACGCCGTTGCGGCCGTTGCCTATGACGAGCTCAAGAGCGTCTACGCGATCGCCGACAAGGTCGAACGACAGAACGCCGACGACGCCCTCAAGGCATCCGTCAAGACCGCCATCGCGGCCAAGGTTGAGGCCGGCGAGCTCGACGCCAGCGCCAATAACCAGGTCAACGCGGCCTACAAGTCGGTCACCAAACTCGTTGTGCGCTCGCGCGTTCTCAACGAGGGCATCCGCATCGACGGTCGCGGGCTGGCAGACATCCGCCCGCTCGACGCCGAGGTCGCTGTCATCCCGCGTGTGCACGGTTCGGCCATCTTCCAGCGCGGCGAAACCCAGATTCTGGGCGTCACCACGCTGAACATGCTCAAGCTCGAGCAGTCGATCGACTCGCTGAACCCGGTCACCAAGAAGCGTTATATGCACAACTACAACTTCCCGCCCTACTCGACCGGTGAAACCGGCCGCGTCGGAACGCCCAAGCGCCGCGAGATCGGCCACGGAGCGCTCGCTGAGCGTGCCCTGGTTCCCGTGCTGCCCACGCGTGAGGAGTTCCCCTACGCCATCCGTCAGGTCTCCGAGGCGCTCAGCTCCAACGGATCCACCTCGATGGGTTCCGTCTGCGCCTCCACCCTCTCGCTGCTGAACGCCGGAGTGCCGCTGCGCGCCCCGGTCGCCGGCATCGCGATGGGCCTAATCAGCGACACCGTTGACGGTCAGACCCGCTACGCGGCCCTGACCGACATCCTCGGCGCCGAAGACGCCCTCGGTGACATGGACTTCAAGGTTGCCGGTACGAGTGAGTTCATCACCGCTATTCAGCTCGACACCAAGCTCGACGGCATCCCCGCCTCGGTGCTGGCCGGCGCGCTGAACCAGGCCAAGGAGGCCCGCACCACGATCCTCTCCGTGCTGAACGCTGCAATCGACGCTCCCGACGAGATGGCGCCGACCGCGCCGCGCGTCATCAGCGTGCAGATTCCGGTCGACAAGATCGGCGAGCTGATCGGCCCGAAGGGCAAGACGATCAACTCGATCCAGGACACCACCGGTGCCGACATCTCGATCGAAGAAGACGGCACCGTGTACATCGGCGCCGTCGACGGACCGTCGGCCGAGGCCGCTCGCGCCCAGGTCAACGCCATCGCGAACCCGACCAATCCCGAGGTCGGCGAACAGTTCCTCGGAACCGTCGTCAAGATCGCCGCGTTCGGTGCCTTCGTGTCGCTGCTCCCGGGCAAAGATGGTCTGCTGCACATCTCCGAGGTGCGTAAACTCGCTGGTGGCAAGCGCGTCGAAAACGTCGAAGACGTGCTCGGCGTCGGCCAGAAGGTTCTCGTGGAAATCACGAAGATCGATGACCGTGGCAAGCTGTCGCTCTCTCCGGTGCTCGACGAGGCCGCTGACACCGAGGGTCGCGCTGCGGCTTCCAGCAGTGCGGACGCTTCGACCGAGGTCTCGAACTAAACGAACACCGTGCCCCTACAGATCTCCCGATCACCTCTCGCCAGGTCGGTCGGGTAGACGGAAGGCCCGCACTGCTTGCAGTGCGGGCCTTTTCGCGCGTCTGGTACGGCCAACTTGCGACTACGCCTTGTCGACCTCGTGCACCGGGTTTACCGTTGCGCGCATGACTAATCAACGCAACGTTGTGTCCTTCCTGTCGCGCCTCGGCGCTGTCTCCGTGCTCACCGTCGGCCTGGTGGGCGGCGTCGCAACAGCTCCGGCTCTTGCGCAGCGCCCCGCACCTCCCACCGTCGCATCCGCTCTGGGCTATGTCGCCCTCGGCGACTCATTCACCGCCGGTCAGGGGGCCCCGCCCTACGTCACGGACGGCACCGCCTGCCTGCGCAGCAAGCGGGCCAGTTACCCGACGTTCGCGGCGTTCGTGAGCGCGTACCGCCTCACGTCCAACCGGGCCTGCTCTGGTGCCAGCACAGCGGATGTCCCGGCTCAGCTCCTCGGAGTCAGCCCCGGCACCACCTTGGTCACCCTCACCGTCGGCGGCATCGATGCCGGCTCCAACATCGTCCTGGCCGCCTGCGCCTCCGATCCGACCAACGTCGTCTGCCTCGGCGCCATCGACAACAGCGTGGCCCAACTGGGACTTCTGGCGCCCAAACTCGTGGGCGCCTACACCGCGGTGGCCACGGCACTGCCCCAGGCGAAGATTGCCGTCCTCAGCTACCCACGCCAGTTCAAGCCCGGCTTTTCCCCGCTCGGAGACGTGCTGAACAGGGCGACCGACGCCCTGAACACCGTCATCGCCGGATCCGTCGCGGCCATGGCGACTCCGCGCATCCGTTTTGTCGATGCCTCCCAAGAATTCGCCGGGCATGGCATCGGCTCCAGGGTGGCGTACTTCGCGTTAGATCCGCTGAACCCGCTCGCACCGGCGAACTTTCACCCCAACGCGCTGGGTAACAGCCTCGGCTATACCCGCGCCCTCGCCAACGACGCCGTGTTGCGTCGGCCCTAGCCCGCCTGCAGCTACAACCTGGCAGCCTCCGCAATCTAAATGAAGGAATCGTAAAGTATCGATATACTAAGGCGGTGCTGTCTTCTGGTTTGCCCGCTGCCCAATTGAAGTCCGACCTGTTCAAGTCGCTCGGGCATCCCCTGCGGGTTCAGGTTCTGGAACTACTCGTGACCGGTGAACGATCAGTGGGTTCCCTCGCCGAAACGCTCGGCTGCGAGCTGTCCAATCTGTCGCAGCAGCTCGGCGTGTTGCGTCGCGCCGGCGTGGTCGTCACCCGCCGTGAGGGAAACTCCATCTTCTACGCCCTGCGCGACCCGAGCGCGATCGAGCTGCTCGCCGCGGCTAAACGCATGGTGCGCGCCAACCTCGCCGATTCGCACGCCTTGCTCCGCCACCTCGAACAGGAATAGTTCGTTCCTCCGGCGCCGCAGTTTGTTACAGGTCGTTTCCGGCGTAGGAGAGGTTGAAGCTCTTGTTGGCCAGCGGAAAGTCGGGAACGATCGTCTCCGACAGGGCGTCCGGCACGGCGGGCCAGTTCAGGAACGACGGGTCGACGACCTTCACCCGGGCGAGGGTGCCGTCGGCGGCAAGTTCGACCCGGTGGGTCGCGGTTCCGCGCCACGCTTCGACCAGGGCCAGTCCGGTGCCGGCCAACGTCGGGTTCACGCTGCGGGCGCTTCCGGTGTGGCCCTGCAAACGGCGCAGCAGGTCAACAGCGACCGCGGTGGACACCTCCACCTCGCGCGCGCGAACGGTATACCGCGCGAGCACATCGCCGCCCTCCTCGGTTACGACGTGGAAGACTTCACCAAGATTGACGAACGGATGCTCGTTGCGGGCATCCGTGTCAATGCCGGAGGCGCGAGCGACGTAGCCGAGCGTCCCGATCCTGGTCGCATGCGCGTTGGAGAGGCGGGCGGTGCCGGCGAAACGGCCGCGTACGATGGCGTGCCCGAGTGTGATGCCGACCAGTTCGGCCATGGCAGCATTGATGCGCCCGAGGTCGGCCGCATCGGGAAGTGCGATCACCGTGGTACCGCCAACGCTGAGGGCACCCCGCAGCAGCCGGTGACCGGTGACCGCCTTGTTGATGCGCAGCAGCTGCTCGCGCAACCCCTGGGCGTGGGCGTCGATGACGCCGAAGCCCACGTCATTGGCGAGGGAACCGAGGTCGGTCACGTGGTTGTACAGGCGTTCTAGTTCGAGCAGCAGGGCACGCAGCAGCCGGTCGGGCTCGGAAACCTCGATGCCGGCGGCCTGTTCAACGGCCATGATGAAGGCGAGGGAATGTCCGACGGCGGTGTCGCCGCTGATCTGCTCGGCCAGGAGGACTCCCTCGGCCGCGGTCTTGCCCTCGAACACCTTCTCGACACCGCGGTGCAGGTACCACTGGCGGGCTTCCATCCGCACGATGGTCTCACCGACGACCGAGAACCGAAAGTGGCCGGGTTCGATGATGCCGGCGTGAATGGGGCCGACCGCGATCTCGTACACTCCGGGACCCTCCACCGGCGCGAACGGGAACGACTCAGTGTCGGGCTCGAACTCGGGCACAACGGCGTTGGCGCGCAGCATCGGGTACCAGCCGCGCGGCCAGTGGCCGTGGCGCACGAGGCGGTGCGGCTGCGGATGGTTGCGGGGAACGACCCCGTACAGGTCGCGGATGCCGCGCTCGAAGTTTCCGGCCGGCAGGGACCTCTCGGCGAGGCTCGGAATCCAGGCATCGTCTCGTGGCACGGTGACACAGAGGTCGGCCCGCAACGCCGGGGTGCCTCCGACGAAGCAGTAGACGATGCGAAAGTTATCGACGTCTTCGTGGCAGGCGACCAGCGCCAGGCGGCTGCCCGCATCGAGTAAGGCGCCGGCGGCCTGCGGTAGTCGTGCCCGGTCGACGTCGTGCAGCACGGCGTCGCCCGCAGCCAGATTGTCGGCGGTCACATCTTCGGGCGTTCGCTCGTCACGCATTAGTTGGTACCTCCCAAAACGGCTGTGGCCTGCAGCAGCAGAGTACCGACCGGTTCAGCCACGAACGCGATCGTTGCCGTCGTGGCCAGGGCCAGGACGATCGGCAGGCGGGGGCCATGAGATGAATAGTCGGGTGTGAACGCGTTGCCGGCTGGGGGAGCATCGATGGTCATCTGCACGGTCAGGCGGGTGAACGCAGCGAAGATAACGAGCAGCAGCACGAGGGCGGCTGCGACGACGCCGCCGAGGCCCACCGACCAGCCGGCCATGATGATGCCGACCTCGGAGAAGAAGATGCTGAACGGGGGAAAGCCGACGATGGCGGCCATGGCGATCAGCCACGGCACCGCGAGGCCAGGCCGTCGCACCAGCAGGGCGCGCACATCGGAGATCACCGGGGTGCCCTCGACCTTGAGAATGCGGCCGGAGATCACGAACAGGGTCGCCTTGATCAGGCCGTGACCGAGGATGTACAGCAGCACGGAGGGAAGCGCGGCCGGGCCGATTGCCACGCCGATTGCCATGAGGCCCATGTGTTCGATGCTGGAGTAGGCGAGCATCCGCTTGTAGTCGCGTTGGCGAATCAGTAACGAGGCGGCCACGAGGAGCGAGAGCAGGCCGCCGATGCTGAGCATGGTGCGCAGAAACTCCGGGCCGATCACCAGGTTGGTGATCGACTGGATGCGCAGGATGGCGTACAACGCGACGGAGAGCAGCACGCCCGACATCAGGCCGGAGACCGGCGCGGGGGCCTGACTGTGGGCGTCGGGCAGCCAGCTGTGCATCGGGGCGAGGCCAGACTTGGTGGCGAAACCGAGCACGGCGAGGGCGCCGCCGGCGGTGATGAGGGCGGGATCGAGGCCTTGCGTGGACTGGCTGAGCAGTATCCAGGACAGGGTGGGGGTGTCGGTGCCGACCGAGGCGGCGTAGATGAGCACGATGCCCAGTAGTGCGATGGCGACTCCGACCGAGCCGAGGATGACGTATTTCCAGGCCGCTTCAAGGGACCGGCGGGTGCGGTGGTGGCCGACCAGGAACGCGGTGGCGATGGTCGTGGCTTCAACGGCCGCCCACATCAGGCCGATGCTGTCGGCGAGCACGGCGAGCGACATCGCTGCCAGAAACAGGGCGATGAGCGCCTCATAGCTTGCGGCGTCCCTGGTGCGGCTCGACACGACGCTGCTGAGACCGCCCCAGGTAGAGATGAGTCCGACCGCTCCGACCACGCTCAGCATGTAGGCGGAGAGGGCGTCGGCGCGCAGCATGCCGCCTCCGCTGTCGGGAACGGAGCCGCTCAGCACCGCGCCGACCAGCAGGAACCCAGAGAGGAGCACGGCGCACGACGCGGCGACGCCGACGAAGCGGCGCAGCGCCGACCCTCCCAACAGCAGGCTGAGCGCGGCGAAGACGAGCGGGCCAACCAGGGGAATCCACAGTACGAATGACATCAGTCGTGCAACTCTCTGAGCTGATCGACGGCGGTGCCGCCGAACTTGGTGCGCATGCGGCCGGCGAACACGTGCAGGATGAGCACGACCAGCAGCACGTCGAGGGAGACCGCGAATTCGAGCAGAATCGGAACGCCGCCGCTGGTCAGGAACGCGATGGTCGCGATGCCGTTGTCGAGCAGCAGGAAGCCGATGAGCTGGGAACGGGCGCGGCGACGGCTGATCAGCAGCAGAAAGCCAATGAGCACCATGGCCAGACCGATCGGTGCGGCATGACCCGTTGTCGTGTCGCCGAGGCCGAAGACGCGGCTGACCACGACGTAGCTGAGGATGGTCAGCAGGGTGACGGCTAGCAGGGCGGCGGTCGGGTTGAGCCGGGGTGATTCCTGAATCTGTTTGATCGACGCCTTGGACTGGTGCGCGAGTACCCACGGCAGGCCGACGCCCTTGACCGAGAGAATCAACAGGGCGACGAGCACGAGCTCCGACTCGCCCTCGGCGATGCCGATCACGGCGACGAGGGCGGCAAGGGCCACGCCCTGCAGGGCGAGTAGCCGAATGGAAGCGAGCAGGGAATGACGCCAGACCATGAGCGCGCTCGTGAGCAGCAGGGCACCGGTGCAGAGGCCGATCAGCTGAGGATAGAACGTTTCAAACACGACGGATGCTCCTCAGACGACCAGGTAGGAGGCGGTGACGGCCAGGAAGGCGAGGGCAAAGGAACCCGCGAGAAGCTCGGGCACCTGGAATAGGCGCACCTTGGCCAGGAAGATCTCGCCGACGCTCAGCAGCACACCGAGCACGAGCACCTTCACGGTAATGCTGACAACGCCGAGGGCCAGGCCGAGGGCGCTGAACTCGGTGACGACGCCCCACGGCACGACGAGGTTGCTGACCAGGCCGAGCAGGGCGGCGAGCTTCAGCCAGGAGCCGACTTCGAGCCAGGCCAGGTCGCGACCGCTCGCTTCGAGGGTCATCGCCTCGTGCAGCATGGTCAATTCGAGGTGGGTGCCAGGGTTGTCGATCGGCAGGCGGGCAGTTTCGGCCATGATCGCGATCGACAGGGCCACCAGGGCCAGCACGCTGACCGGCGAGATGATGACCGCCGGGGAGAACAGGCGGGTTTCGACAATGGCCGAGATAGTGCTCGTCTGGGCCGGGATCGACAGGGCGTAGACCGCGAGCAGCAGGGTCGGTTCGACGAGTGCGGCGACGGTCATGTGCCGGCTGGACCCCATGCCACCGAACGCTGTTCCACCGTCGAGTCCTACCAGCGCGAGCGCGACGACGCCGATCAACATGACCGAGACGATGACGAACAGGTCGCTCGGAATGGACGGAAACGGGATGGTGCCCACGAGTGGTAGCAGCACGCAGAGCAGCAGGCTCGAGACCATCAGGGCGACCGGTCCGGCCCTGAGCATCCAGCTGCTGCCTTCGGCGCGCACCGGGTTCTTCGCGAGCAGCTTACGCACGTCACGCCAGGGCTGCCAGATTCCGGCACCGGCACGGCCCTCGATGGTGGCCCGCACTTGGCGGATCACGCCCATGAGCAGCGGGGCGAGAAAGACGAACAGCACGACCTGCACGAAGGCGATGATGATGGCGCTGAGCGCGGCGTTCACAGCGAGACCACAATCAGCACGATCAATAGGGCAGCGAAGGAATAAGACAGATACCGGTGGATGCTGCCGTTGGCGACATGCCGCACGACGATTCCGTAGCGTTGGAACAGGTTGAGCACCGGACGGTACAGCCGGGTTTCGAACACGTCAGAGACGCGTTGTTCCACCTCCACCCGTTCCACCAGGTAGCGCGACTCGGCCACATGGGTGACCTGCACGTCGCGTGACGGCTTGAGCACGTCGTCGAAGACCCGCACGAGCGGTTCGGCATAGGAGGTCGCGGTGTACTGCATGCGTGGGCGCGCCCGGGAGCCGCCGCCGCCCCAGGGCAGGTCGACGGTGCGGTGCGGATGCCGACGGCCGGAAACGATGATCGACACGACCACCGGGATGGCGACGAGAGCGGAGAGCACGACCAGCATGATCGGGTCGAGCACAGCGCCGATGCCAGGCAGCGAGACCCCGCCGAGGCCGACCGACTGCACCGCGGCCGTCGGGTTCGGGCTGATCGTGTGCGCCACGAGCGCGGCGACCGGCCCGGGGAGCAGCCCGAGGGCGAGCACGAACAGCGCGCCGAGGGCGAGTGAGAGTTGCATGACTGGCGGGACCTCGCGGGCATCCGCTGCGGCGCGACTGCGCGGGCGGGCGAGAAAGGCGATGCCGTAGGCCTTGACGAAGGTGAGCAGCGCGAGTCCGGCGGTGAGGGCGATCACGGCGACGGCGAGCGGCATGGCAACGGATGCCGCGACGGAGACGACCGCCCCGTCAAGGCGACCGCCGTGGATGAGTGACTGCAGCAGCATCCACTCGGCGACGAAGCCGCTCGTGATCGGGATGGCGGCGGCGCCGAGGCTGGCAATGCCAAACGCGGCGGCCGTCACCGGCATGCGGGCGCCGAGCCCGCCGAGCCGGTCGAGGTTGCGCTCCCCGGTGGCGTGGATGATGGCGCCGGCACCGAGGAACAGGGTTGATTTGAACGCCGCGTGGCTGACGGCGAGCAGCAGGGCGGCGACGAGCGCGGCATCCGCTGCGGCGGTGGCGTCATAGCCGCGCAGCAGCATGCTCGCGCCGAGTCCGAGAAAGACCAGGCCCATGTTCTCGGTGGTCGAATACGCGAGCAACACCTTGAGATCGCTCGAGACGGAGGCCTGCAGAATTCCGTAGAGGGCGGAGGCGCCACCGACCAGCATGATCGCGATGCCCCACCAGGCCGGGCCGTCGGGCAGCAGGCGCACGCACACCAGTAAGGCGCCGTAGACACCGATCTTGACCATGGCACCGCTCATCGCGGCCGAGACGTGGCTGGGCGCTTCGGGCAGTACCCGGGGCACCCAGACGTGCAGCGGAACGAGTTCGGCCTTGCCGCCGAAACCGAGCAGGAACAGCACGAAGGCCACATTGGCGGCCCAGGAACCCGGTTCGATCTGCAGGTTGGTGAAGCTCGTGCCGCCCGACGCTGCGGCGAGCACGGCGAATCCGGCCAGGATGAAGAAGAAACTCAGCTGCGACATGGCCGAATACCAGATGCCGGCCGAGGCGACCGTTGCCCGGCTGGCATGGTCGGCCAGCAGCAGCACGGTGGAGCCGAGGGTCATGATCTCCCAGGCCAGCAGGAACGACACCGAGTCGGTCGCGGCCGGTACGAGCTGCATTCCTACGAGGAACACCGGCATGGCCACCCAGGCGGTGCGGCTCGCGTCGGGTCCGCGGGTGGAGCTCATCGAGTAGAGCGACACCAGAATGCCGACTCCGGAGACGATGAGCATGAACAGGCCGCCGAGGCGATCGGGGGCCAGCCGCAGGGGATCCATCGGCAGAGCGATCGGAATGAGCAGACCGCCGGTGGCGCCGAGCAGGGCGGAGAGGCCGGTGACGAAGCCGGTCACGGCGATGAGGGTGCAGAGGATGCCGCCCGCCCGTGACCGCAGAGACGGTGCCGCCAGGAGGGCGCTCGCCACGGCCAGCGCGCCGAGGAACAGTTGCAGGAGCAGGCCGGCTCCGATGCCGGTCATCGACCGGTCATCCGGCGCAGCGCCCGCACGATATCGGCCGGTTCCGGCGGACTGCCCGGTACCTCGATGTCGACGTGCGCGAAATCGGACACCGGCCCCATGATGCCATAACCGTCGCGAAAGGCGCCGCCGTGGAGGGCGCAGTCACCGACCGCGATCACGAACCGGGGGGTGGGGGTGGCCTCGATGGTGCGGCGCAGCGGCTCGGCCATGTTGCGGGTCACGCTGCCGACGATGAGTAGCACGTCCGCGTGCCGTGGCGAAGGCACCAGGCGCGCGCCATAGCGTTCCACGTCGTAGACCGGACCGAAGGCGGCCGAGACTTCGAGGGCGCAGTCGTTACAGCCGCCGGCATTGATGAAACGCACCTGCACGCTGCCGCCGAGCACCTCGGCCCCTGGAAACAGGGGCGGGGCGGGCGGCGCCGGTTCGGCGATGCGTGCGCTGTGACGAATGAGGGTGGCCAATCGCAGGAAACTCATCCGAGTCCCCGGTGTGCATGCATGTTCACGAAGCTGGTGCCTTCTGTGGGGAGCGCGAAAGTCGAAGGTGTTGGGCAGGCGACGGATTCTGCGGTGCGTCTGGTTGAGTGCAAGACTACCAGCGCAACTAACTTCATTACTTCTTTATATAACTATATGAACAATTTAGCAAATAGATCGCGCTAGCCGCGGCGGTCGAGCAGCGGGGTGAGGCGGTAGGGGATGACCTCGCCCATAGCGAGCGAGGTCTCGGTGCGTTCCACTCCGTCGCAGGCGAGGATCGTGCCGTCGATGCGGAACAGGTCGGCGGCATCCGTACAGACCACCCGAACGAGCAGATCGGCCTGCCCACTCATGCCGTGCGCCTGCACGATCTCGGGAATCAGGGCCAGATCGATCACGATTTGGGCGAGCCGTTTCTGCTGTACGTGCACCTCGATGAAGGCGGTCAGTGGATAGCCGAGCGCGGCCGGATTGATGCGGCGATCGAAGCCGAGAAAGGCGCCCGAATCCTCCAATCGCTTCATGCGGGCCTGCACGGTATTGCGGGACAGGCCCAGCGTGTCGGCGAGCGCAACGAAGGTGCTGCGCGGGTCGGCGGAGAGCGCCTGAAGGAGCTTCGTATCGGTCTTGTCAAGGCTGTACATAGTGCAAAACATTAACACGGTCTGGCGCGCCTGAATAGGGCACTCTGCTCACTATTTTTGGCAGTGGTTGTGCTGCCTGTTCGGTAGACATAGGCTCACGTCAACTTTAGCAATGACGCTCGGAGCGACCCATGATTGATTTCTCCCCCCAGCCGGTGCAGCTGCTCTCACTTGACGGCGAGCGGATGCCGCGGCCGGACTTCGACCAGTGGGTCGACGATCTCGACGGCCCCGCCCTGCTCGCGCTCTACCGCGACATGGTTGTCGTGCGTCGCATCGATACCGAGGCGACGGCCCTGCAACGCCAGGGCGAACTCGGCCTCTGGCCGCCGCTGCTCGGCCAGGAAGCTTCCCAGGTCGGTTCGGCCCGCGCCCTGCGCAGCGACGACTTCGTCTTTCCGAGCTACCGCGAGAACGCGGTCGCCTATTGCCGCGGGGTCAAACTCACCGACATCGTCAAAGTCTGGCGCGGCAACGCCCAGTCCGGTTGGGACCCCTACACGGTGAACATGGCCACCCCGGCGATCATCATCGGCGCGCAGACCCTGCACGCCACCGGCTGGGCCCTCGGCGCCCAGCGCGACGACGTCGACTCCGTTGCAATCACCTATTTCGGCGACGGTGCCACGAGCGAGGGCGACGTCAACGAGGCCATGGTCTTCGCCGCGAGCTTCCAGGCCCCGGTGGTCTTCTTCTGCCAGAACAACCACTGGGCCATCTCCGAACCGGTCGGTGTGCAGGCCCACCGCAACATCGCCGATCGTGCACCGGGCTTCGGAATTCCCAGCCTCCGCATCGACGGCAACGACGTGATCGCCGTGCTGGCGGCGACCCGCATCGCCCTCGACCGGGCCCGTACCGGCAATGGGCCCACCTTCATCGAAGCCGTCACCTACCGCATGGGACCGCACACCACAGCGGATGACCCCACCCGCTACCGCGACCCCGCCGAACTCGCCGAGTGGAAGACGCGGGACCCCCTGCTGCGCCTGCACCGGTTGTTGAGCGCGCTCGGTGAGATCACGCCAGAGGTCGAGGCGGCTACCCAGGCGATCGCCGATGCTGCAGCGGCTGAACTGCGTGCCGGCTGTATCGGCATGCCAGACCCCGAACCGCTGAGCGTGTTCGACCACGTCTATGCCACCCCCCATGCCAGTCTCGAGCGCCAGCGTACCGATTACGCCGGCTATCTCACGAGCTTTGGCAGTGTTGAACAGAACTCAAAGGCGTGATGACCATGACCACCCTGATGACTCCCGCCACGGTCTCGACCGTTCCCGGCCTCACCGCCCCGGCCCCCACACCTTTGAGTGAGACCAAGACGCTCACCATGGGCAAGGCCATCAACGAAGGCCTGCGCCAGGCCATGCTCGATGACCCCAAGGTTGTGCTGCTCGGCGAAGACATCGGCGCCCTCGGCGGTGTCTTCCGGGTGACCAGCGACCTGCTCGCCCAGTTCGGCGCTCGCCGGGTCATTGACACTCCGCTCGCCGAATCGGCCATCATCGGAACCGCCGTGGGCCTGGCCTACCGCGGCTACCGCCCGGTCTGCGAGATCCAGTTCGACGGCTTCATCTTTCCCGGCTTCGACCAGATCGTCAGCCAGGTTGCCAAGTTCCACTACCGCACCCAGGGCGCCGTGCGCATGCCGATCACCATCCGGGTGCCGTTCGGCGGCGGAATCGGAGCGGCCGAACATCACTCCGAATCACCGGAAGCGTACTTCACCCACACCTCCGGCCTGCGCGTGATCGCCGTTTCCAACCCTCAGGACGCCTACAGCCTCATTCGGCAAGCCATCGCGAGCGACGACCCGGTGCTCTACTTCGAGCCCAAGCGTCGCTACCACGTCAAGGGTGAGGTCGTGCCAGAGCTTGGTGCCGCGATGGAGAAAGCCGTCGTCGTGCGGCCAGGAACAGATGTCACGCTCCTCACCTATGGCGCGCTCGTATCGACCGCGCGCGACGCGGCGCTCGCCGCTTTCGACGAGGGTATATCGATCGAGGTCATCGACCTGCGCTCGCTGTCACCGGTGGATTACGCGGCGGTGGAGGCATCCGTTCGTAAGACCGGGCGCCTCGTCGTGACGCACGAGGCGGCCCAGTCGGGCGGACTCGGCGGCGAGCTCATCGCGACCATTACCGAGCGCTGCTTCAGCTACCTGGAATCCGCGCCGGTGCGGGTGACCGGCTTCGACGTGCCCTACCCGCCGGCCAAGCTCGAAAACCACCACCTGCCCGACCTCGACCGCATCCTCGACGGCGTCGACCGGGTCATGGGGCGACGATGATCAAGATCTTCAAGCTGCCCGACCTCGGTGAGGGGCTCACCGAGAGCGAGATCGTGGCCTGGCTGGTGGCGCCGGGCGATGAGGTCACTCTCAACCAGCACATCGCCGACGTTGAAACGGCCAAGGCGGTCGTTGAACTGCCGAGCCCGTTCGCCGGAGTGGTGCGCGTGCTGCACCAGCCAGCCGGGGTGGTCGTGCACGTCGGTGAACCAATCGTCAGCTTCGATATCGGCGGCGCCGACCCCGATTCCGATCCGCCAACGGATGCCGCGGCGCCGGCCCCGGTTTCAGCCCCGGTTTCAGACCCGGCCGAGCGGCGCGAGGCCAACCTGGTCGGCTATGGTCCCGCCGTTGAACGCGGCGGCCATCCGCAGCGTCGTGCCCGGCCGGGTGGCGCTCAGGCGGCCGTCGCCGAAACGGCCGCTCCGGAACAGGCGGAGGTAGCCCGTGCCGACCACACGACGCCGGCCGCGTCTTCCGCGCAACCGCCCACGGCAGCGGATGCCGCGCCAGGCCGGCCGGCCGCGCCCTCCCTCGACCAGCCCGCCACAGCATCCGTTGCCGAACGCCCGCGCTCGACGCCGCCGGTGCGTGCCCTGGCCCGCGACCTCGGCATCGACCTCACCACGGTCACCGGAACCGGGCGCGACGGCCTGATCACGCGCGACGATGTGCGCGCCCACCTCACCGAGTCCGTGCCGGCGACAGGTCTGCCCGCGACGCCGCCCGACACCACAGCGCCCGCAGCGTTCGAGCGCGAGACCCGCACGCCGATCAAAAGCCTGCGCAAACTCACGGCCGCCGCCATGGTGCAGAGCGCCTTCACGGCGCCGCACGTGACCGAGTTCCTCACCATCGACGTCACACCCACCGTCGAACTGCTCGATTCCCTCCGCGCTGACCGCCAGTTTGCCGACGCCGGCATCGGCATCCTCGCGGTGGTGGCCAAGGCGCTCTGCCTCGCCGTCGGCCGCACCCCCGCGGCCAACACCCGATGGGATGAGCCGGCCGGCGAAATCGTGCAGTTCCACCACGTGAACCTCGGCATCGCCGCGGCTACCCCGCGCGGCCTGCTCGTGCCCAACATCGTCGACGCCGACCGGCTCGACCTGCGCGGCCTCGCCGCCGCGCTCGCCGAACTCACCACCGCTGCCAGGGCCGGTACGACCACCCCGGCGGCGCTCTCCGGCGGCACGATCACCATCACCAATATCGGCGTGTTCGGCATCGACGCTGGTACCCCGATTCTTAACCCCGGGGAGGCGGCAATCCTCGCGCTGGGCGCCATCCGCTCTCAGCCGTGGGAGTATCGCGGGCAGGTCGCGCTGCGCAAGGTGCTCACGCTCAGCCTGTCGTTCGACCACCGTCTGGTGGACGGCGAGCAGGGCTCCCGCTTCCTTGCCGACATCGCAACCATCCTCGCCGACCCGGCCCGCGTGCTGACCATGGTCTGACTCGTTCCGTCCTTCGCACCACCCCAATTGCTGCCGCCAGCCCACAGCACCAGTCGTCTCGTCAACCGTGGCACGCATAACTCCTGCAATTTCTCGGCCGGCCCGAAACGTTCCGCGGATTTCCGCGGCATCCATTTTTCGGCTCGGCAGATTGCAGGAGTTATGCGGCAGACGGGCGGTTGACCGGGGTGGGACGGCGGAGGAGAGTGGAGGCATGAACGCTCACGGCGCACTCCTTACCCCCTTCTCGACGAAGAAGCAGCTGGCGGGCACCGCATTCGTGCATCTTGACGGATGCCTGCACGCCACGTTTCACACCAAAGACTTCGTGTCGGCTCTCGAGCTCGTCAACCGTGTCGGCGCGGTCGCCGAGGAGCTGAACCACCACCCCGACGTGCGCCTTCGCTACGGCACTGTGTCGCTCGAGTTGACCTCGCACGACGCCGGGGGAGTGACCGCTCGCGATCTCGAGCTCGCGGCCCGGGTGCAGCAGCTCGCCGACACCCTCGGTGCTACCGCACCCCCCGCGCAGCCGACCCGGTACGAAATTGCGATCGACTGCACCGACGCGGATGCCGTGCGCCCATTCTGGCGGGTTGGTCTTGGCTACACCGAGGTTGCCGGCGATGACGGCATCGAGCTCGTCGACCCGCGCGGGATCGCCCCCAAGGTCTGGTTCCAGCACATGGAGATCGCCCGCACCGAGCGAAACCGCATTCATCTCGATGTCTACGTGCCGAGCGACGATGCCGAAGACCGGGTCGCGGCCGTGCTCTTGGGCGGTGGCGTGCTGCTCACCGACGAGCACGCTCCCGACTGGTGGGTGCTCGCCGACGTCGAGGGCAACGAACTCTGCGTCTGCACCGCCGCGTCCTGACCGGCTAAAACGGGCGCAGCGTCGCCCGGGCTTCGGCCCGCACCGCCGCCGAGACGGCATCGAGCAGCGGTGAGGCGAGGTTCCAGCGCTGCCAGAACAGCTCCACATCCACCGCCTTCTCGGGGGCCAGATCGACCAGGCGGCCGTCGGCGATTTCGGCGGCGCACTGCTGCTCGGGCAGCATGCCCCAGCCGAAGCCGAGCAGGATCGCCCGCACGAAGTCGTTTGATGTCGGAATGTAATGAACGGGTCCGCTGCTGCCCGTTCCCGTGTGCTCGCGCAGAAATGCCTCCTGCAGGTCATCGTTTCGTTCGAAGGCGACGACGGGCGCACGGGACAGGTCGTCCAGGCTGGCACCCGACGGCAGCCAGCGGGCGATGAACGCGGGCGTCGCGACAGCGCGATAGCGCATCTGACCGAGCAGCTCGGTGACACAACCCTGCACGGCCTCCCGTGTTGACGTCACCGCCGCCATGACCGTCCCCGCGCGCAACAGCCTCGTGGTGTGTTCCTGGTCTTCCCGATTCAGGTCGAAGGCCACGCCGAGGCTCTCCCCGAGTCCGGCGAGGGCATCGAGAAACCAGGTGGCGAGGCTGTCGGCGTTCACGGCGAGGGATACGAGAAACACACCACCGTCGGACCGGCCGTCGTGCAATTGGCGCACCGTGTCGGCCTCGAGCAGCTCCACCTGGCGGGCAAAGCGCAGCAACACGTTGCCGGCATCGGTGAGTCGCACCGGAGTCGTGCGCTGCACCAACACCTGCCCGCAGGTCTGTTCCATCGCTTTGACTCGCTGGGAAACCGCGGACGGTGTCACGTGAAGTCGGGTTGCGGCCACGTCGAACGAGCCCTCGTCGACGAGCGCCAGCAGGGTGGCAAGCTGTTCGAGCGTAAAGCGCTGCATTAGATCAGCTTATCCAACCTAAGAAACAATAGATGTACTGCATTGACTAAAGCGCCTAGCGTTGCACGAGTGACCTCAACTTTTGTGCCAGCCCTGCTTGGCTTCGCCACCGGGCTCTCCCTCATCATCGCGATCGGATCTCAGAATGCCTTCGTGCTGCGACTCGGCATCGAGGGCCACAACCGAGTCATCGTTGCGGTGGTCGCGATCTGCGCAGTGTCGGATGCCGTGCTGATTCTGGCCGGCGTGCTCGGGCTCGGGGTAGTCGTGGCCGCGGCGCCGGTGGCGGTCATCGTGATCCGCGTACTGGGCTCCGGATTTCTGGTCATTTACGGGCTCTTCGCGGCTCGCCGCGCGATCCGCCCGGGGGCGCTCGTCGTCTCAGGGGTCGTGGCCACGACCGGAATGAGGGTCGCCGTCGTGAGCGTGCTCGCCCTCACCTGGCTGAATCCGCACGTCTACTTGGACACAGTGTTGTTCCTCGGGGCCGTCGCTAACCAGCAGGGCGCGGCGGAACGCTGGTGGTGGGCGGGAGGCGCCATTGCGGCCAGCTTCGTCTGGTTCTGCGCACTCGGCTTCGGGGCACGCCTGCTGCGACCGGTATTTGCCAAGCCGGCATCGTGGCGAGTGCTCGACGCGGTGATCGCCGTAGTGATGATCGCCCTTGGTGTGCGCCTGGCGCTCGGGCACTAGCCAGGGCTTTGTGCGGCGCCCGGAAGGCCGAGGGCGGCGAGTGCCATCTCCTCGAGCAGAGCGCGCACGGCCGGCTGCGCGGAAGCGCGCGCGCTGTGCGGCGTCGAGTTCAGCAGTCCGAAGGTCGCGTGGGCCCGAATGCGCAGCAGCGCCTCGTCGACCGGGGGGTGAACGCGGTGCAGCACCTCCACCCACAGTTCCACATACTCACGCTGCAGTAGGCGCACCCGGTGCCGGTCGGCCTCCGCGAGGCTGGCCAGATCGCGGTCCTGCACCCGGATGACGTCGGGATTGGAGAGGGCGAACTGTACGTGAAAGCGCACGAGCTTGCGGAGGGCGGCCTGGGCATCCGTTGTTTCGGTCACGACGGCCCGACCACCGGCCACGAGGTCCTCGCTCACGTCGATGAGCAGCGCGGCCAGCATGGCCTGCTTCCCGCTGAAGTGTCGATACACGGCCGGACCGCTCACTCCGGCGGCGGCACCGAGGTCTTCGATGGAGACGCCGTTGAATCCGGACTGGGCGAAAAGCGTTGCGGCGGCGCCGAGGAGAGCGGAGCGTCGGTCGGCCTTGGCCTGCCTGCGCGGCGTTGTTTCGGTCCGTGCGCTCATGCGAACCTTTCCACTGGACTTTTGAGTTAATCATGACTAACCTGAATTCCAGTTAGTAATCACTAACTGTAGTTGATGCCGGGCGTTCCGGCCTCACCAATGGGAAGATGTCGATGGAGACACTCGCGAGTCAGCTCGACTCCTCTGCTCAGGCGTTTGTCGCTAATGACACCGCCCAGCGCCGCCTCGTGACCGACCTGCAGCAGCGCCTCGCCACGATCGCCCTCGGTGGACCGGAGAAGTCCCGGCAGCGCCACCTCGCCCGCGGCAAGTTGCTGCCGCGCGAACGCATCGACCAGCTGCTCGACGACGGCAGCCCGTTCCTCGAGATCGCGCCGCTCGCTGCGACCGGCCTCTATAACGACGACAGCCCCGGCGCCGGCGTCATCGCCGGCATCGGCCTCGTGCATGGCCGCTACGTGCTCGTCATCTCCAACGACGCCACCGTCAAGGGCGGCACCTACTACCCGATGACGGTGAAAAAACATCTGCGGGCCCAGGAGATCGCGCTCGAAAACCGACTGCCCTGCGTGTACCTCGTCGACTCCGGTGGGGCCTACCTTCCCCTGCAAGACGAGGTCTTTCCCGATCGCGATCATTTCGGGCGCATCTTCTACAACCAGGCGCGGATGTCCGCGGTCAAGATCCCGCAGATCGCTGCGGTATTGGGATCATGCACCGCCGGCGGCGCCTACGTGCCGGCGATGAGTGACGAGACCGTGATCGTACGTAACCAGGGCACCATCTTCCTGGGCGGACCGCCCCTGGTCAAAGCCGCGATCGGCGAAATCGTCACCGCGGAGGAGCTCGGCGGTGGCGAGCTGCACGCCCGCGTCTCCGGCGTAACCGACCACCTCGCCGAGAACGACGAGCATGCGCTGCAGATCGTGCGCGACATTATCTCAACCCTGCCAAGGGCCAATGCACCCGCTTGGGATGTGATCCCATTTGTTGACCCGGTCGCCGACGAGAGCGAACTGTATGGAGCCGTCCCCGTCGATGTGCAGGGGCAGTACGACGTGCACGAAGTCATCGCCCGCATCGTCGACGGCAGCGAGTTCCACGAATTCAAGCGTGAGTACGCCACCACTCTCGTGACGGGGTTCGCGCACATCCACGGCCACCCGGTGGGGATCGTCGCCAACAACGGCATCCTCTTTGCCGACTCCGCGCTTAAAGGCGCGCACTTCATCGAACTCTGCGACCAGCGCGGAATTCCTCTCGTTTTCCTGCAGAACATCTCCGGATTTATGGTGGGCCGAGACGCCGAAGCTGGCGGCATCGCCAAGCACGGCGCCAAGATGGTCACCGCGGTCGCCACCGCCCGCGTGCCCAAGCTCACCGTCGTGATCGGCGGCTCCTTCGGAGCCGGCAACTACTCCATGTGCGGCCGCGCCTACTCGCCGCGCTTCCTCTGGATGTGGCCGGGCAGCCGCATTTCCGTGATGGGCGGACCGCAGGCCTCCGCTGTGCTCGCGACCGTCAAGCGCGAGCAGATCGAGGGCGGCGGCGGTGAATGGTCGGCCGACGCAGAGACCGCGTTCAAAGATCCGATCCTGGCCACATACGAAACCCAGGGCAGTCCCTACTATTCCACCGCCCGGCTCTGGGACGACGGCGTCATCGACCCCGCCGACACCCGCACGATACTGGGACTCGCCCTCGCCGTGTGCGCTACCGCGCCGCTCGCTGAGTCCGCCTTCGGCCTCTTCCGAATGTGAGTGAGACCCTTCCCATGACATTTGATACCGTTCTGGTCGCCAACCGCGGCGAAATCGCCTGCCGCATCATTCGCACGTTGCGCGCGCGGGGCATCCGCTCTGTGGCGGTGTATAGCGACGCTGACCGTGACGCTGTGCACGTGTCGCTGGCGGATGCCGCGGTGCGCCTCGGCGGCGCCGCCCCGGCCGACAGCTACCTCAACGTCGAGGCCGTTCTGGCCGCCGCGGCCCGAACCGGAGCCCAGGCCATCCACCCGGGCTACGGGTTTCTCAGCGAGAACCAGGCCTTCGCGCAGGCGTGCGCCGACGCCGGGATCGTATTCATCGGGCCGAGCGTGCACGCGCTCAATGTGATGGGCGACAAGATCCGTTCAAAAAACCATGTGGCCGGCTACGGGGTGCCGATCATCCCCGGGGTGGCGAAGCCGGGCTTGAGCAACGAGCAGCTGATCAAGGCGGCCGTCGACGTGGGCTACCCGCTGCTCATCAAGCCCTCCGCCGGCGGTGGCGGCAAGGGCATGCACGTGGTGGAACGGGCCGAAGACCTGCCGGCCACCCTCGTGACCGCCCGGCGCGTGGCGCAGAGCGCGTTTGGCGATGACACGTTGCTGCTCGAGCGTCTCGTGGCGACGCCGCGGCACATTGAGGTGCAGGTGCTCGCCGACGACCACGGCGCCGTGATCCACCTCGGCGAGCGCGAGTGCTCGCTGCAGCGCCGGCATCAGAAGGTCATCGAGGAGGCGCCATCGCCCCTGCTCGATGAGGTCACCCGCGCCCGTATCGGCGAGGCAGCGTGCGCCGCCGCCCGCAGCGTGGGCTACAGCGGCGCCGGCACCGTGGAATTTCTGGTCTCCGCGGCTGCGCCCGACGAATTCTTCTTCATGGAGATGAACACCCGCCTGCAGGTGGAACACCCGGTCACCGAGATGGTCACCGGCCTTGACCTCGTGGACTGGCAGCTGCGTATTGCGGCGGGGGAGACGCTCACCCTCGCTCAGACCGATATATGCCTCACGGGGCATGCGATCGAAGCGCGGGTCTACGCCGAGAATCCCGAGCGCGGCTTTCTGCCGACCACCGGCACGGTGCTGCAGCTCCACGAGGCCACCGGTGAGGGCGTGCGGGTCGACAGTTCGCTGGCCCGGGGCCTTGCGATAGCCTCGCACTACGACCCGATGCTCGCCAAGGTGATCGCCTGGGCCCCCACCCGGCTTGAGGCGCTCACCAGACTCGACAGGGCGCTCGCCGACACAGTGGTGCTCGGCGTGCAGACCAACACCGAATACCTGCGGCTGCTGCTGGCGGATGCCGACGTGCGAGCCGGCCGCCTCGACACCGGCCTGATCGAGCGCAAGCTTCCCGACCTTGAGTTTCGTGGTGCCGACGAGCACGTGCTGGCCGCCACCGCGCTGTTCCTGCACGGGCGTATGGGCACCGGGTTCGATGTGGGCAACGCGAACGGTGTGTGGACGCGGCCGAGCGGGTGGCGCGCGGGTTCGCCGCGTCCGGTGCGCTACTCGCTGGGGGTGAGCGCGACCGAATCCGTGGAGGTGCGCGTTCTGGGGGAGCCGGGGGCGGCATCCGTTTCTATCGGCGACGGCGTGGCCGTAACGGCGGGACTCGCTCCCGTGGCAGGCCGCAGCGGCTCCTTTAGCGTCGACTACGACGGCCAGACCCGCGTGTTTGCGATGAACCAGTCCGGGGCGCGCGTGCACATCGGCTCCGACGGCTTCTCGCACGAACTACGCCATCGCTCTCGGGCTGAACAGCTCGCAGAACACCTGGTCAGTCGCGACCGGGTGCCAGGCGCGGCCAGCCCCGACGTGCGTTCGCCGATGCCAGGCACCGTCATCGCGGTGCACGCCGCCACCGGTGACACCGTCACCGTGGGGCAGACCCTCCTGGTCGTCGAGGCCATGAAGATGGAACACAAACTCGTGGCCGCCACGGCTGGCCGGGTCACCGTCAACCTCAAGACCGGCGATCTCGTGGCACTCGATGAGATCGTCGCGACCATCAGCACCCCCGAAACCATCCCAGACAAGGAAGAACCAGCATGAGCTACGAACTCACCCCCGAATACCAGGCCCTGAGCGACACCGTGCGCGACTTCGCCGACACCGTCGTCGCGCCGGCCGCCTACGAGTACGACACCCTGCGCAGCCTGCCCTACGGCATCATCGACCAGATGGGCGAGCTGGGCCTGTTCGGCCTGCCCTTCCCGAAGGAATACGGCGGCCAGGGCAGCGACTACTTCGCGCTCTGCCTCGCCGTCGAACAACTGGGCCGCGTCGACCAGAGCATCGCCGTCACCCTCGAAGCGGGCGTGGGCCTCGGCATCATGCCGGTCTACCGTCGCGGCACGGAACAGCAGAAGCAGGAGTGGGTGCCGCTGCTCGCGAGCGGCAAGGCCCTCTCCGCCTTCGGTCTCACCGAAGCGGATGCCGGCTCCGACGCCGCCGGCACCAAGACCACCGCCTCACTGGAAGACGGCGAATGGGTAATCAACGGCAGCAAACAGTTCATCACCAACTCCGGCACCGACATCACCCGGCTGGTCACCGTCACCGCGGTCACCGGCCAGTCCACCCGCGCCGACGGTTCAATCAAAAAGGAACTCACCGCCATCCTGGTGCCAACCCCGGCACCCGGTTTCACCGTACTGCCCGCCTACGACAAGGTCGGCTGGCACACCTCCGACACGCATCCGCTGCTCTTCGACAACGTGCGCGTACCCGAAGCCAACCTGCTCGGTGAGCGCGGCCGCGGCTTCGCCAATTTTGTGCAGACCCTCGACGAGGGCCGCATCGCTTTCGCCGCACTGTGTGCCGGGGCTGCCCAGGGCTGCCTCGACGAGTCGGTGCGCTACGCGAAGAGCCGCAATGTCTTCGGTCGCGCGATCGGTTCCAACCAGCACATCGCCTTCAAACTGGCACGCATGCAGGCCCGCGCGCACAGCGCCCGCCTCGCCTACTACGACGCGGCGCTGAAAATGATCAATGGCAAGCCGTTCAAGATGGAGGCGTCGATCGCCAAGATGATCGGCAGTGAAGCGGCCATGGACAACGCCCGCGACGCCACCCAAATCTTCGGCGGCTACGGCTTCCTGAACGAAAATCCGGTCGCCCGGCACTATCGTGATTCCAAAGTGCTCGAACTGGGCGAGGGCACGACCGAGGTGCAGCTCATGATCATCGCCCGGTCGCTCGGCTTCGCCGCCTGATCTGGCCGCACCACACGACCGAGGAGAATCGGATGCCCGACACCCCAGACACGCCCGCAGCGGGGGAGCGCCACCCGACCCTGCAGCGCGGCCTCTACTTTGAGGAATTCGACCTCACGGCCCTCTATCAGCACCGTCCGGGCCGCACGGTGACCGAGGCCGACAACGTGCTGTTCACGACGATGACCATGAACACGCAGGCCCTGCACCTCGATGCGGCCTGGTCAGCCACGCAGCCGTTCGGGGAACGCCTGGTCAACTCCATGTTCACCCTGTCGACCATGGTGGGCAGCTCCGTCGCGCAGCTGACCCAGGGCACGATCGTGGCGAACCTGGGGTTTTCGGCCGTGACCTTTCCGCATCCGCTGCATCACGGCGACACCCTTTATTCGGAGACCATCGTCACCGACAAACGGCTGTCGAAGAGTCGGCCGGGGCAGGGCATCATCACCCTGGAACATACCGGCCGCAACCAGCACGGCAATGTCGTCGGCACGGCAGTGCGCACTGTGCTGGTCTGGTGCCAGGGGGCAGCCCAGTGAGCGGTCCGTTCGACGGTGATCCGTTCGATCAAGGCTCGTTCGATTCGGGCCCGTTCGACGAATTCGGTGAGCCGACCGGCCCCGACCCGTTCGATGACAGTCCGGCCGGACTCAGCCCGTTCACACCGGCACCGTTCACCCTCGGCCCCGCGCTGTTGTTCTGCCCGGCCGACCGACCCGAGCGCTACGCGAAGGCGACCGAGCGCGCCGATGCGGTCATCCTCGACCTCGAGGACGCCGTCGCGCCCGCCGACCGGGCGGCGGCGCGGCGGGCGCTGATCGAGCATCCGCTGGACCCGACCCGCACGATCGTGCGCATCAATCCGGCCGACACCGAGGATTTCGCCCTCGACCTGGCCGCGCTCGCGCGCACGGACTACCGAGACGTCATGCTCGCCAAAACCGTCAGCGCCGGCCAGGTCGCACGGCTCGCGGCGTTTCGCGTGATCGCCCTGTGCGAAACCGCCGCCGGCGTCGTCTCGGCGACCGAGATTGCCGCTGAACGCAACGTCGTCGCGCTCATGTGGGGGGCTGAAGACCTGGTCGCCTCGCTCGGCGGCAACTCCAGCCGGTTCGCTGACGGTCGCTACCGCGACGTTGCGCGCCAGGCCCGCTCACTGGTGCTGCTCGCGGCCGGAGCCCACGACAAGGCCGCCATCGACACCGTGCACCTCGACTTCACCGACGCCGCGGGGCTGCACGATGAGGCAGCGGATGCCGTCGCGAGTGGTTTCACCGCCTCCGCCTGCATCCACCCCAGCCAGGTCGCCGTCATTCGTGCCGCCTACCAGCCGACCGCCGCCGAAGTCGACTATGCCCTCGGACTGCTCGAGGCCGCTGCGAGCGCCCGCGGCGTCTTCCAGCACGAGGGTCGCATGATAGACGGGCCAGTGTTGCGCCACGCAGAGGCTGTGCTGCGCCGGGCCGCTCGCTGATTATCGCCGGGCCCACCTTATGAACGCGGGCCAAGTTTACAAACTGGGCCCACGGACGGGGCCCGGGCCCCGTCCGCACGGTGCGCGGGTCAGGCGGCTTTGGCGGCCAGAACCTTTTCGATTGCGTCGACGATCTCGGTCGATTCCGGCTCCACAGTGGAGGCGAAGCGGCCCACGATTTCGCCCGCGGGCGTCACGAGGAACTTCTCGAAGTTCCACTTGATCAGGCCGGGCAGCAGGCCTTGCTTGAATTTCGTCAGTTCTGCATAGAGCGGATGCTGGTGCTTACCCCGCACGTCGACCTTGGCCGTCATCGGGAAGGTCACCCCGTAGGTCATGCCGCAGAATTCTGCGATAGCCGCCTCGTTGCCGGGTTCCTGCCCCATGAACTGGTTGCTCGGCAGGCCGAGCACCACGAGTCCGTCGTCGGCGTAGCGCTGGTAGAGCGCCTCCAAGCCGGCGTACTGCGGAGTGAACCCGCACTTCGATGCCACGTTGACGACGAGCACCGCCTTGCCGTCAAAGGCACCAAAAGTTGTTTCTGTTCCGTCGATGAGGGTGAGGGGAATATCGTGCAGCGCGGAAGGAGTCATTAGACAATTTTATAGATCGAGTCTCCGAGCTGGCTGCACGGAACCTGTGCACATCGCGCATTTCCCCCAAATGGGCGGCATGCTCAGTGCAGCACCTCGAGGCCGGCGGGGGCGCTTCACCGCAGCCGACCATGGCCGGTCATCGCGCCGTATGCCCTGCCGGCAGGCCGCCTAAAGCGGCACGAGAGAGGGCCTCTGCCACGCGCGGGGTCACTCTCTTCGCGCCCGAAAACGCCGATCGTTTCTGCATCGGTAGACTAGGGAGGTATCTGGCCGGTATTTTGCTTGCCCGCCAGGCACGAGCGAGGTACGCGTATGCGCGCTGAAGCCCCCTGAGTATTCCTCGCCGGCTTCGCATGCCCGTGCTCGGTCCCCAAACACCTGGACATGCAGTACCGCAGACAACGAAATGAGATTCATGAATAACCACTACCTCGACCTGAGCACTCCGCCGGCGCTGCCGGCTCGCGGCATGCGCATCATCCCGCTCGGAGGCCTCGGCGAGATCGGCCGCAACATGACCGTCTTCGAGCACAAGGGAAAGCTGCTCATCATCGACTGCGGCGTTCTCTTTCCCGAGGACAACCAGCCCGGCATCAACGTGATCCTGCCCGACTTCACCGCCATCCGCGACCGTCTGCAGGATATCGAGGCCATCGTGCTCACCCACGGCCACGAAGACCACATCGGCGCCGTTCCGTATCTGCTCAAGGAACGCGGCGACATTCCCGTCGTCGGTTCCAAGCTGACCCTGGCCTTCCTCGCGGCCAAGCTGCAGGAGCACCGCCTCAGCCAGAACTTCGTGGAGGTGAAAGAGGGTGAGCGCCGCACGATCGGCCAGTTCGACCTCGAGTTCATCGCCGTCAACCACTCCATCCCCGACGGCCTGGCCATCGCCATCCGCACCGAAGCTGGCCTCGTGCTCGCCACCGGTGACTTCAAGATGGACCAGTTCCCGCTCGATAAGCGCCTGACCGACCTCGGCGCGTTCGCGCGCCTGGCCGAAGAGGGCGTCGACCTGTTCATGACGGACTCGACCAACGCCGAGGTTCCCGGCTTCACCACCGCCGAGAAGGACATCGGACCGGCGATCGACACCGTGTTCCGCACCTCGCCGCGCCGCATCATCGTGTCGAGCTTCGCGAGCCACGTGCACCGCATCCAGCAGGTCATCGACGCTGCCGTCAAGCACAACCGCAAGGTGGCCTTCGTGGGCCGCTCCATGGTGCGCAACATGGGCATTGCCACTGAGCTCGGCTACCTCAACGTTCCCAAGGGCCTGATCGTTGACATGAAGGCGCTCGAGCGTATGAAGGACGACAAGGTCGTTCTCATCTGCACCGGTTCGCAGGGTGAGCCGATGGCTGCGCTCTCGCGCATGGCCAACCGTGAGCACGTCATCAAGATCGGCGAGGGCGATACCGTGCTGCTGGCGAGCTCGCTGATCCCCGGCAACGAGAACTCCATCTACCGTGTCATCAATGGCCTGATCCGCTGGGGCGCGAACGTCGTGCACAAGGGCAACGCCAAGGTGCACGTCTCCGGCCACGCCAGTGCTGGCGAGCTCGTCTACTGCTACAACATCGTCAAGCCGGTCAACGTCATGCCGATCCACGGGGAGTGGCGTCACCTCACGGCCAACGCCGACCTGGCCATCGCGACCGGTGTCCCCGAAGAGAACGTCATCGTCGTGGAAGACGGCGTGGTCGTCGACCTCGTCGACGGTCACGCGAAGGTCACCGGCCGGGTCGTCGCCGACTACATCTTCGTCGACGGGATGACCGTGGGCGGGGCATCCACTGCCGCGATGGAAGACCGTCGCAAGCTAGCCGAGGACGGCACCATCACCATCCTCGGAATTCTCAACGCCAAGACCGGCACGCTTTCCGAGCCGGTCGAGTTTCTGGCCCGCGGATTCGTGCACGACGATGAGTGGGTCAAGGGTGCCACCAAGGTCATCGATGAGGCCATGAAGGCCGCGAACCGCATCAAGATCGTCGACGGTGCCGAACTTGAGGACCTGTTCACGCAGTCGGTGAGCCGCTGGATGAACCGCAAGTACCGTCGCAGCCCCGTCATCACCTCCGTGGTGGTTGACGCCTAACCGTCGCAGCAGAGAGAACGGCCGCATCCTCGACGGGATGCGGCCGTTTCTGTTTGCCTGCCAGTGATTCGCTTCTGTGGCACATTCAGGAAATTCTTCGACCAGAGGCAGCGTCGGCTCGTGATGCCGGGCCGGTACGCTCGTGGGGCGGCGGTTTTCCTGAATGAGCCCCAAGGCGCCCGGGCTGAAGGCGTAACCCGGAAGAAGCAGGGCTACAGGAAGTCGTCGGCCGTTGCGTTCGCGATGTCGATGAGCACAAGTTTCGGGTTCTCCTTGGCGATCGCCTGCAGCCGCCACGGCGTGCTGAACAGGGCGAGCAACGTGCCGTCCGAGCGGGTGAAGACCTCCACCTGGCGGGTTCCGGCGAGTACCAGCGCGCTCTCCTTGTCGGTCTTGCGGGCCACCTGGTATGGCAGCGCTTCCATGCGGATATCGGCGTGAAAGTCGTGCACCATGCGGTCTTCGACGACCTCGAACTGCATCGGCCCGACAGCACCCAGCACGGGAGCCTGCTCACCACGCACCTCGGAGCGCATCACCTGGATGACGCCCTCATGGTCGAGCTGGTCGATGCCGCGCCGAAACTGCTTGTGCTTGCTGCTGTCAACCGGGCGGATTGCCCGAAAATGCTCGGGGGAGAACAGCGGCAGTGGCGGAAATTCCACCCGTTCGTCTTCGAAGATCGAGTCGCCCACGCGCAGCGCTGACGCGTTCACGAGCCCGACGATGTCGCCGGGCCAGGCCTGGTCGGTGACGGTGCGTTCTTTGCCGAACAGCTGCTGAGCGTACTTGGTGGCGAAGGGGCGACCGGTCGCGGCGTGGGTGACGATCATGCCGCGGCGAAATTCGCCGGAACACACGCGCACGAAGGCTACATGGTCGCGGTGCGCCGAGTTCATGCCGGACTGTACCTTGAACACGAACCCGGAGAAGGGTGAGGTGACCTCGCGCGGGTTGCCGTCGATGTCTGTGCGAGCTTCGGCCGATGGTGCGAACTCCACCAGGGTGTCGAGCAGTTGCTGCACTCCGAAGTTCGCCACGGCCGCGCAGAACAGCACCGGGGTGGTCTGTCCGTCGAGAAACAGTTCGGAGTCGTGATTTTGCGATTCGGCGTCGAGCAGTTCTGATTCTTCGACAGCGGATGCCCACGCCGGGCCTTCCTCGCTTGCCGCCTCCGCCGCATCCAGCCGCACCGATTCGGCCACGGTCGCCCCGCCTGCGGTGCGGGTGTAGCGCAGAAAGTCGCCGGAGCGGCGATCGAGTACGCCGCGCAGGTCGCCGGCCTCGCCGACCGGCCAGTTCAGCGGGGTCGGCAGCAGACCGGTGCGTGTCTGGATCTCGTCCATCAGGGCCAGGGGAGTGTCGCCCGGGCGGTCCCACTTGTTGATGACGGTGATGACCGGAAGCCCTCGTTGTTTGCAGACCGCGAACAGCTTCATGGTCTGCGGCTCGAGACCCTTGGCGGCGTCGACAAGCATCACGGCGGCATCCACTGCGGAGAGCACCCGAAAGGTGTCTTCCGAGAAGTCCGCGTGGCCGGGGGTGTCGACGAGGTTGATCACGGCGTCGTGGTATTCGAACTGAATGGCGGCGCTGGTGACCGAAATGCCACGGGCCTTTTCCATCTCCATCCAGTCAGAGACGGTGCCGCTGCGGCCGGCCTTGCCGTGCGTCGCACCGGCAGAGGTGATCGCGCGAGCGTGCAGCAGCAGTGCCTCGGTGAGGGTGGACTTGCCGGCGTCGGGGTGGGAGATCACGGCGAAGGTGCGGCGTCGCTTGGCCTCACGGGGAACCTGGGGGTTGGGCACGGAGGCGTCGGTGGTCATGGCTGCTTTCCTGCGGCTGATTCGGGCAAGATACCTCGCCAGCCGGTCGATGATCTCATGATTCGACAGGCGGCGGCCCAGGGCGGATATGCACCTGCACAGGCAGCCCAATTTTTGCGCAATCTTCAGTCTAACAAATCGAGGACGCACCGACTGGCGGCCGGCAACAATCACCCCTATTTGGCCGCCAGGGACGTACATTTTGGTAACGGTTTAGCGTGCCGCCGGGAAATGTCGGCGGCCTCGCCTAAGGTCGGGCCAAGAACACTTTAAGACGAGAAGAACCGGCAGAAGTGAATGGTCGGGCGAGCATCCAGGGAGGAAACCGCAATGCCCCGACAGGTGGTCTCATCTTCCCTGGATGCGATGTCGGTCGACCGTGCCCAACTGGCCCAACCAGGGCAGACGGAGACAACCGTTGGTTCGGATGCGGTGCGCCGCCAGATTCCGGGAACCGAGCTGCGCGTGCATCCGTTGGCCCTGGGATGCAACGCGTTCGGCTGGACGGCAACCGGTGAAGCCTCCCACGCTATTCTCGACGCGCACCGAGACCTCGGTGGCAATTTTCTCGACACCGCCGACAGCTTCGCCGCCGGGCGCAGTGAAGTGATCATCGGGTCGTGGCTGCGCTCGCGCGGCGCACGCACCGAGACCGTTCTGGCCACCAAGATCGGCCGCAATCTCGACAATCCCGGGTTGAGGCAGCGCAGCATCGTGGCCGCCGTCGAAGCCAGCCTGGTGCGGCTCGGCACCGACTATCTCGACCTGCTCTACTTTCACTTCGACGACAAGAACGTAGCCCTCGAGGAGAGCCTCGTTGCCGTTGACGCCCTCGTGCGCGCCGGCAAGGTGCGCTACCTCGGTGCGAGCAATTTCTCAGCCGAGCGGCTCATGGAGGCCAGGGTGCTCTCGGCCCTCGGCCTGCCCAAGTTCGTCGCCGCCGAAACCCCATATAACCTCGTGCATCGCGCCGAACTCGAAAAAGACGTCGCCGTCGTCGCCCGCGCCCAACACCTCGCACTGATGCCCGGCTTCGCCCTCGCGCATGGCTTTCTGGCCGGCGCGTTTCGCACCAAAGCGGATGCCGCCGGCACCGCCCGCGGCCAGCTCGCCGCGGTCTACCTCAACCGCCGATCGCTGCGCGTGCTCGCCGTCGTCGACCGCATCGCCGCCGCACAAAAGGCGGCCCCGGCGTCAATCGCCCTCGCCTGGTTGCTCGCCCGGCCCGACGTGGTGGCGCCGGTTGCCGGTGCCGGTCGGGCCGACCAGGTGCTGTCCCTGGTCGCGGCAGCAGGCATCCGTCTCGGCCGTAATGACCTGCTCGACCTCGACCGGGTGTCCGCCTACTGATCCATCGACGCGGCGAGAGCCCTAGTCGCCGGACTCGTCGAGCACACGCTGGATAGCGCGCAGCAGGGCGGTGTGGGCACCGATCGGGTCGCCGAGGTTGGCGCCGGCGAAGGCGCCGTCCCTGGCGAGAAAGAAATCGTCGGCGGCATCGCCGGGTCTGGCGTGGCCCATGCCCCGGAACATATCTTCGATCGATCGGCCGTACCAGTCACGATGGGCTGCTACCGCCTGCCGCACGGGATGGGCCGGGTCGGTGAATTGGGCGGCCGCATTGATGAATGGGCAGCCGTGAAAGCCTTCGCGAATGACCTGGGCCGAGATCTCGGTGACGACGCCACGCAGGCGTTGTTCGGGCGTATCGAAGCGGGTGTCGAGACTCGCGAGAAAATCGCGGGCGAGACGGTCCCGGCCCTGCAGGTATACGACGATCAGGGCGTCTTTCGAGCGGTAGTACTTATAGAACGTGGCTTTGGTGACCTTGGACTCGCTGATGATGCGATCCACACCCACGGTGTGAACACCCTCGGTATAGAAAAGGCGGTCGGCGGTGGCGAGGATACGCACCTTGGCGTGGGTCGCCGGCCGAACGGCCTCAGCTGTCAGCGTCGTCATGCTGGACTCCTTGGTCGAGGGGTAGAAAATAGCCCCTGATGAGCGCACATTCGGGGGTTTTCCCCGGTCGGCATCCAGACTGTAACACACCCTAGACAGACCAGTCTGTCGCAAGCGGCTGCACGAGCCATTCCGGCCAAACTGGGGGTACGTCGTCGGGATACCAGGCTCGCGCCGGTCGTCCTGATCGGGTCTTGTAAGGTGGTGGATGATATGAACGGTGCAGTCGACTTTCCCCTAGACCAGGCCGAACTCTCGTTTCGGGCCGCTGGCGATGCCCTCGTGCGTCGCACCGTCCTGCCCAGCGGGGTGCGCATCCTGAGCGAGCAGGTACCGGGTGCCCGCAGCCTCACCATCGGCTATTGGGTGGCCGTCGGCTCCCGCGACGAACAACCGGGCCATTTCGGCTCCACTCACTTTCTCGAGCACCTGCTCTTCAAGGGAACGTCAACACGCTCTGCCCTCGACATAGCAATATCCTTCGACGCGGTCGGCGGCGAACACAACGCCATGACCGCCAAGGAATACACCTGCTATTACGCCAAGGTGCAGGACCGCGACCTCGGCATGGCCATCGACGTGCTCACCGACATGCTGACCTCTTCCAAACTAGATTCCGATGAATTCGAAACCGAACGCGGCGTCATCCTCGAGGAGCTCGCCATGGCCGACGACGACCCGGCCGACGTCGCCAACGAGCGATTCTTCGAGGCTGTGCTGGGTAAGCATCCGCTCGGCCGCCCGATCGGCGGCAGCGCCGACAATATTCGGGGTGCCACCCGTACAGCCGTGTGGGAGCACTACCAGGCCAACTATCGCCCGCAGGACCTCGTCGTCACCGTTGCCGGTGCCGTCGACCACGACGAACTTGTCACTGCCGTAACCCGGGCCCTCGAACGGGCCGGCTGGGACCTTGGCATTGCCCAGACCCCGGTCAGCCGGCGCGGCGGTCTGCCAGCGGAGATTCACCAGGGCCAGGCCTTGACCATCGTCAAGCGCCCCCTCGAGCAGGCAAATCTGCTGCTCGGCATGCCCGGCCTGTTGGCGACCGACGACCGGCGAGTCACCATGAGCGTGCTCACCTCCATCTTCGGCGGGGGCATGTCGAGCCGACTGTTCCAGGAAGTGCGGGAGAAGCGCGGCTTGGCCTACTCGGTCTACTCTTTCGCGCCCGGATACTCCGATGCCGGCCTGTTCGGCATGTATGCGGGGTGCACACCGGCCAAGGCCGGCCAGGTGGCCGAGCTCATGCTCAGCGAGTTGCACCGCCTCGCCGACGGCGGCGTGACCGCCGACGAGATGAAGCGGGCGTCCGGCCAGTTGAGTGGGGCATCCGCTCTCGCGCTGGAGGACTCGGACACCCGCATGTCCCGGTTGGGTCGCTCTGAGATCACCCTCGGTGAGTTCGCCGATCTCGACGAGGCGCTGCGGCGACTCGCACTCGTCACCGCGACCGACGTGCGGCAACTGGCTGCGGAGTTGGCGAGCGGTCCGGTGTCGATCTCGGCCGTCGGAGCCCTCGAAGACGACGCGTTCGCTGCCATCCTCCCGGGCTGATCGGTCGCTACCCGCTTCTGCACCATCCGGCCCAGCCGGGTCTCAAACTGTGAAATGGACAATGATGCCCCAGTACATCTACCTGGTACGCCACGGCGAGCAGCAGGATGCCGAACATGGCCTGCACGATGGCCCCCTCTCGCCACGAGGCAAGCGCCAGGCACTGCTGATCGCCGACCGCCTCAGCGGGGTTCCGTTCACGGGGGCCTGGCATTCGCCGCTGCAGCGCGCCGCCGAGACCGCCCAGATCATGGCGGAACGGCTGCCAGCCCTGCAGAGCGAGCCGTCGGCATTGCTCTTCGACTGCATTCCCTCGGGGCGGGCCGCCGAAACGCCGTCGGCGTACGACCCGTTCTTCGGCTCGGTCACCGACGACGAGATCGCCGCCGGACGTGCCCAGATGGAAGACGCCGTTGCCGAATTTCTGCAGCCTCGTCGCAGCCAGCGGCACGACCTGCTGATCACCCACAATTTCGTAATCGCCTGGTTTGTGCGTGAGGTTCTTGGAGCCCCCGACTGGCGCTGGGTCGGCATTAACCAGGCCCATTGCGGCCTGACCGTGCTGCAGCAGAAACCGGGTCGTCCGTGGACGCTTGTCACCCACAACGACCTCGGTCACCTGCCGGTCGAATTGCGCACCGGCCTGCCAGAACCCCTGATGTTCTAGGCGGTCCTATTCTCGGCGGCCGTGCGCGGGCAAGTGACCGGCCGATCAATTGGTAGATTGGATTCATGACAACGACGGTGGCCATCATTGGCGCAACGGGCAAGATGGGCCGCCTGGTCTCCGACCTGATCGAACGAACCGAGGGGTATGAGGTTGTCGCCAGACTCGATTCGCACAGTGACCTGAGCGAGATGCTCCCCGCGCAGATCGCCGTCGACCTGACCCGCCCCGACGTGAGCCGCGACGTCGTCGACTTCGCGACCGAACACGGCATGCGGGTGCTGGTCGGCACGTCCGGCTGGAGCCAGGACGGCATCGACGCTCTCAGCCGCCGTCTCGCTGGCCGCAACGACACCGGCGTCATCATCATTCCGAACTTTTCCATCGGTTCGGTACTCGCAACGGCATTCGCCGCCCTCGCCGCCCGGTTCTACGACTCCATCGAAATCGTCGAAGCGCATCAACCGGCCAAAGTTGACTCACCCTCGGGTACGGCGGTGCGCACCGCCGAACTCATCGGCCGGGCCCGCGCCGCCCTGGGCCCCGTCTCGGCACCGCATACCGACCAGCGTGCCCGCGGCCAGCAGGTCTCGAGCGTGCCAGTGCACAGCCTGCGTCTGTCCGGCCTGCTGGCCCGGCAGGACGTCTTTCTGGGCGGCACCGGGGAAACCCTGACGATCAGCCACAATACGCTGTCCCCGAGCGCCTACGAGAGCGGTATTCTGCTGGCCCTCGCAGCAGCGCGAACGGCTACGGGAGTGACGGTCGGCCTCGACCAAATCGTCGATCTGGGATTCGGTGCGCCGACCACCAGCGAAGGAGCCATCAAATGAAGGGCAAGATCGCTGTAGTAGTCATGGCGATACTGCTCGTCTTCTACCTCGTTCTGGTCGGTGTTCGTGCCGTACTCTTCATTCAGAGCGGCGAGCCGGTCGGCATTGCCATCGGGCTCGCGCTGCTCATCCTGCCGCTGATCGGCTTCTGGGCGCTCGCACGTGAGGTTGCGTTCGGCATCCGCTCGGAACGGCTCGTGCGTCAGCTCGACGAGGTGGGCGGGCTGCCCGCTGCTGACCAGCGCGTGCGCCCGAGTGGTCGCCCCTACCGGGATGCCGCCGACGAGCAGTTTCCGGCCGCGCAGGCCGAGGTAGAAGCGGAACGGGAGAACTGGCAGGCCTGGCTGCGGCTCGGCCTCGCCTACGATGCCTCCGGCGATCGCAAGCGCGCCCGGGGAGCGATTCGCACCGCAATCTCTCTCGAACGCACCGCGAAATAGCTCTCAGGATAGCCACCGAAGGATCGGCTACGGCTGGCGCAGCATCCAGGCGATCGCGGTGGCCGGCGTGCGATGGAAGAACTCGAATCCGTCGTCGAGCAGCTTCTGCGCGCTGACCTGCTGGTCGGCGAGCAGCAACTGGCGCGCAGCATCCTGCAGCAGGAGCGTCAGGATCGGCTTCGGAACCGGTAGCAGGAACGGCCGGTGCAGGGCGGTGGCGAGCCCGTGAATGATGTCGTTGGACGTCGCGGCTGTCGGCCCGACCAGGTTAACCGGGCCGGAGAGGGTCGAGGTCAGCAGATGCACGATGGCCGCAGCCTCGTCGTGCAGGCTCACCCAGGCCCAATGCTGGTTGCCGCCGCCGAGCGGTCCGGCCAGGCCGAGTTTCGCCAGGGGAAGCACTGGTTTGAGCGCACCGCCCTTGGCCAGGACCAGACCGGTGCGCAGCAGGACGACCCGTGTCGGTTCGGGCGCGAGCTCAGCAGCGGCTTCCCACTGTGTGACGACGTCAGCCAGAAAATCGGTTCCCACAGCGGATGCCTCGTTCAGGATCTCCCCGGGACGATCACCGTAGACCCCGACGGCAGAACCGTTCAGCAGAACGGTCGGGGGAGTGGCGGCCCGCGCGAGTGCGTCGGTGATTGTACGGGTGGCCGACAGTCGGGAGCCGAGAATTTCTTTGCGATAAGCCGTCGTCCACGGGAGCCGTGCCAGGGAGGCCCCCGACAGATTGACGACCGCGTCGATATCGTCGAGCACGCGGGCGTCCAGGGCGTGCGCGGCCGGGTCCCAGCGGATCTCGTTCTTGCCCAGGGCCTCCCGGCGTACCAGGCGCACGGGAGTGTGGCCCGCGGCGGCCAGCTGGCGGCTCAGCTCCCGCCCGATGAGGCCGGAAGCTCCGGCGATGAGAACGCGCACGCCTGTGGCCTAGGCCAGTTCGGCTTCGATGGTGATGGGAATGCCCGCGAGTGCCTTCGAGATCGGGCAGTTGTCCTTGGCATCCTGGGCGAATACCTCAAACTCAGCCTCGGTGAGGCCGGGAATCTTAGCGCTGACCAGCAGGTGACTTCCGATGACGCCGGTCCCGGCCGCGAAGGTGACGGCGGCGGTGGTCTGGATGCTCTCCGGGGTATGGCCAGCCGAGCCGAGCGCGTTGGCCAGTGCCATCGAGAAGCAGGCCGCGTGGGCGGCACCGAGGAGTTCCTCCGGGTTGGTGGTGTTGGAAACCCCCTCAGCGCGGGCTTTCCAGTTCACCGAGAATTCGGCGGCGTGCGAAGAATCGAGGGTGACGGTACCGGAACCGGTTGGAAGATCGCCGGTCCAGACGGTTGTTGCTTCACTGGTGAGCGTCGTGGGCATGGTGTTACCTCCAGGTGATTGGATTCCACCCTAACTGTCCCACCTGCCCCACGAACGAGTCCTGTCTGGGAATTGACTGAGAGCTAACCGACACGCCAGGGAGGCCCAGGACGGGATGTGCCGGGCGTATCCAGGACGCGGCCTCGACGTTCTCGGCGGTTCTGCCGCCCCGGTTCAGCACACCGGATCACACGAGGAGCAGGTAGACCTGGCAGCCCAGGCAATAGTCGAACACCGCATTTTGACAGGCAGCGACGAATGCGGCCGCCGCAGCGATTCCGACCGCGCTGGGTACGAGCACAGGGAAGCGATAGCCTGTACTCCGTGTCTACCTCTACGAATCCCTTTGGCCAGGTGCTGGTCGCGCTGGTCACCCCGTTTACCTTTGATGGCGAAGTGGACTGGGCCGGGGTGGAGAAGCACATCGACGACGTCATCAATGCCGGTGCCGATGGCATCGTCGTCACGGGCACGACCGGTGAGACCAGTACTCTGACCGACCCGGAGAAGATCCGTCTGGTCGAGGTCGGCAAGTCGGTCGCTAACGGCCGGGCCAAGATCATTACCGGCGGCGGCTCCAACGAGACCGCCCACGCCATGCAGCTGGCCCGGCAGAGCGAAAAGGCCGGCGCGGACGGCAATATGATCGTAACCCCGTACTACAACAAGCCCACCCAGGCCGGAATCCTTACCCACTTCCGTATGATCGCCGATGCCACGGACCTCCCCGTCATCCTCTACGACATCCCCGGGCGCACCGGCGTCGCGATCGCCTACGAAACCATCCTGCGCGCGGCCAAGCATCCAAATATTCTCGCTATGAAAGACGCCAAGGGCGACTTCGCCCAGATCAGCCGGGTGCTCAACCAGACCGACCTCATGTATTTCTCCGGTGATGACGCCAATGTGCTGGCCCACCTGTCTATCGGCGCGACCGGCCTGATCGGCGTCACCGGAAACATCACCGCAACCCCGTACCGCCACATGGTCGATGCCGTCAACCGTGGCGACCTCAAGGTTGCCACCGCCGCCCACCAGCAGCTCGAGCCGCTCGTGCGTGCCGTGATGACCCACGTTCCCGGAACCGTCGCCGTGAAATACATTCTGCACGGCCTCGGTCGCATCGGCAGCCCACGGGTGCGTCTGCCCCTGGTCGGTCCCGAAGACTCCGAAGCCGCCCAGATCGAAGACGAGTTGTCGCTGGTCAAAGACATCCCCGGCGTGGACTTCTCCAACTTCCGCCCTGACCGCAACGCGGCCGCCGGCGGATCGCTGCCCAAGGTCGCCGGCACCACGCGCTGAGGAACGAGGGCGCCGCTGGAATAGGGCGTCGGAGTTGGCGGAGGCGCATCCGCTGGTAAAACGCTAGGATCAGCCCATCGAGTTTGACCGGGTCAGGTCATCCGTGTGGGGAGTGTCGTGAACATTGCACGCAAATGGGTCTTTCCCATTCTTCGATTGATCGTGATCGCGGCCATTGCGGTGGCCCTTGTGAAGCTCGCGTTCTACCCAGACGCTGCCGCCGACAGCAACCCCGCCGAACCAACCGGGGTCATTGTCGAACCACAGATTCCGGTGGCCCTGGGCACCATCAGTAATGATGTGACCCTGCCAGGCACGGTCAGCGCCGACCCCGCCGTCGCGGTTAAAGCGACCGCCATCGGCACGGTCGATGAGATCTTCGTGGCGGCCGGTCAGACCCTGAATATAGACGACAAGATCTACGACATCCGCCTCGAAACGATTAAAGACCCTGTCGAAACAACGGATGCCAATGGCAACGTCAGCATTACCCAACCGAAACCAGTGGTCAGCTTCGTCAAGGTGCTCTCCCCGATCACCGGAATCCTCAGCTCGCTCACTGTGATCCACGGCCAGAGCGTGGCAGTGGGGGATGCCACCGGGCAGGTCGCACCACCGAGCTTCTCGGTGAGCGGAGCGCTGAGCCCCGAGCAGCAGTACCGGCTGCTGACACGCCCGACCGAGGCATCCGTTGCGATAACGAACGGGCCGGCGCCGTTCATCTGCACCGGCCTGACCATCACCACCCCGCTGGCTGGTGCGCCGGCCGGTGGTGACGGCGGCGGAGGCGGAGAAACCGGTACGAGCGGCACCACAGTGACCTGCGCGATTCCGGCAGAGGTGACCGTTTTTTCCGGCCTGGCCGCGCAGATCACCGTCGCCGCCGGGCTGGCCGAGAACGTGCTCGTCGTGCCGGCCACGGCTGTGGAGGGCTCCGCCGAAACCGGCGTCGTCTGGTTCGTACTGCCGGACGGCGGCACCGAGGAACGTCCGGTCACGCTCGGTATGACCGACGGCGTCAACGTGCAGGTCGTCGATGGGCTCGTCGAGGGTGACCTGATCAACCAGTTCGTTCCCGGAGCCGTCGCCGGCGGCGAATCGGGCTGCGAGCTTCAGCCCGACGGCAGCGAAGTCTGCTTCGGACCGAGCCTCTCCAGCACCGGGATTTCCAGATGACCCTGCTGCATCTCGAGGGCGTGACCCGTACAGTGCAACTCATCGATGCGCCGCCGCTGACGATTCTTTCCGGCGTCGATCTCGACGTCGAAGTGGGCGACCGCGTGTCGATCGTCGGCCGGTCGGGCTCGGGCAAGACCACGCTGCTGAACTTGCTCGGGCTGCTTGACAACCCGACGAGCGGCGCGATGCTGTTCGAGGATCGTGCGGTTGGGTCGTTGTCGTCCGGCGCCCGGGACCGGCTGCGCGGCCGCGAGGTCGGCTTTATCTTTCAACAGTTCAACCTGCTGCAGGGCCGCACCGCCCTCGAAAACGTGATGACTCCGCTGCTCTACGCGGAGGGCCGCCAATTCTGGCAGCGGGCCCGCATCGCCACCGAGATACTTGAACGGGTCGGCCTCGGCGACCGACTCGGCTCGCTGCCCGACCGATTGAGCGGCGGTGAGCAACAGCGCGTAGCCATCGCCCGCGCGCTGGTTCGTGGCCCGAGACTGATCCTCGCCGACGAACCCACGGGAGCCCTCGACCTCGAGACCGGCGAGACGGTGATGGACCTCATCGATGAGGTCGCCACTGAATCCGGCGCAGCCCTCGTCACCATCACCCACGATCCGTCCATCGCCGCCCGCGCCACCCGGCATTTTCGGCTCGACCACGGCGTCTTGCAGGTCACGAGCACGGTGCCGGCATGAAGCGCTTCGCGAGTAATCTGGTCGGCGCCGTCATCGAAGCCTGGCAGGAAGTGCGCATCCACAAGACTCGCGTCATGCTCTCACTGATCGGGGTGGCGGTCGCCGTCTGCGCCATCACGACCGTGGTCGGTCTCGGCGCGGTCGCCCAGCAGGCCACCGTCGAACAGAACGAGCGGTCGGGTGGGCGCGCGGCCAGCCTCTACCTGTCTGCATCAATGAACGACGGATCTACCCCGACCGAGATGCCCGAAATCTGGCGCACAGCCCTCGAACGGTACAAGATCGACTACGCCAGCCGGGTCGTGAACACCAGCCAGACGGTGCAGTTCGCCGATGGCGCCGTGCCGGTGCAGACCATCGGCGTCGACCCGCCGTATGGGATCATGCACCGCATCACCCTCGAGGAGGGCACCTGGTTCGCCGCCGCCGATCAGAGGCGACTGGCCCCTGCCGTGCTCATTAACTCCATCTTCTGGGACCGCCTTGGACGCCCAGACCTGAGGACGCACCCGACAACCACCCTGATCGGTGAACGCAGCACGACGGCCGTTGTCACCGGCGTCTATCCGGCGCTGTCCTACGAGACCGAACCGGCGATGTACATGCTCGCCGATGCGCTCACCGCTATTACACCAGTCGTCATCGATCCGAACTTGCAATTTGGTCCGCCATCCTACGAGTTATGGGTTCCAGTCAAGATCTCCGAGCAGTTGGTGACCGCCCTGCAAAGGGACGTGCAGGGCGCGCTCGGCAGCGAGGCAACCGTGCAGGTGAACCGGCAGGACTATTCGTCTTTCCAGGACGGCGACCCCTATCTCTCGCTCAAACTCACCGTCGGTGCCATCGCAGGTCTGGTGTTGCTGCTCGGAGCGCTCGGACTGGTCAACATTGCCCTCGTTACTCTCAAGCAGCGCATTCGAGAGATAGGCATCCGGCGCAGTTTCGGGGCGACCGCCGCCAGGGTCTTCTTCGCTGTCATGATGGAAAGCGTCGTAGCAACCGTCGTCGCCGGCATTGTAGGCGTGATCGCCGCCGTGCTTATCGTGAAGAGTCCGTTCGTCGAGGACTTCATCAGCCAGGGCCAAGTCACCGATTTCCCGCCGTTCCCGGTCGAAGCAGCCGTTCTCGGCCTGGTCTGTGCGACCGTTGTCGGCGCCCTGGCCGGGCTGATCCCGGCACTGGTCGCGGTGCGGGTTAAGGTGATCGACGCCATCCGCTATTAGGTAATACGAGAAGCACAAACCAATGGATGCGCCGCGCGGCATTCGCTGGCCTCTCAGGCAGGCATTGGGCGTGGGGTCGGGGGAATGTCGCCGGTGCTTGGTAGCGTTATTTCATGGCTACGAGCACTAAGTCGACCGGGCGTGCCCGCACTCCGGCACCGAAGGGCGCTCCGGCGCGCAAACCGGGCCCCCGCAACGGCGGCACCGCAGCGCAGAAGACCGTCAAATTCACTGCCGTTGATGTGAAGCCGAGTGTCGGAGCCCGCGCCTGGATGGGCCTCGCCCACCTCGCGGGCGGCGCCGCCCGCGCCCTCGGTCCCGAAAAACTTTCCAAGGACGAACGCCGCGACGGCCTGCCCTTCTTTCTCGTGCTGCTCGCCATCTCCGGCGCCATCGTTGAATGGTTCCTTATCAACAACGCTGTCGCCCAGCAGCTCGACGCATACACCTTCGGCGGCCTGTTCGGACGGGTAGCCTTCGCCCTGCCCGTCATCCTGCTGCTGTTCTCCGTCTGGCTGTTTCGTAAACCCAGTTCCGTGCACGACAACGGCCGCATCGGCATCGGGCTTAGTCTGCTGCTCGTGACCATCTCCGGGCTCTGCCACATTTTCGGCGTGCAGCCGCAGCCGCAAGACGGTATGCCGGCCCTCGCACTGGCTGGCGGAGTGATCGGGTGGATGATCGCGGCCCCGCTGATCATGCTCACCACCTCGGTCGGCGCCACGATCGTGGTCATCTTGTTGTTGCTGCTCAGCCTGTTCATCATCACCAAGACCCCGCCGAACCGCGTCGGCCAGCGCTCCCGCGAACTCTACGACTGGTTGTTCGGCGCACAGCTGACCGACGACGAAGAACGAGCCGCCGAGAAAGCCACCAGGGGCGCCAAACCGGGCAAGACGGCGCAGGTCGAGCTCGACGGCGTCGATGATGTTTCAGGTGGCGACGAGGCTGAGGGCGCGCTGCCGTGGTGGCGCCGCAATAACAGCAAGCGGGAGGAGGACCCCGACTTCGCCAGTGCATTATCGACTGAGTCGAAGCCTGGCCCAGTCGAAGCCGACCCGCTCAGCGTGCTGCTCGGCGGTAACCAGTCCCGCGGTGGCTTCGACAGCGCCATCGAATCCGAGGTAACCGACCACACCGTGCCGCCGGAACGGGACCACTACGGCACCGAGGTGCTCGAAGACCTGCGCAAGGCGGAACTCGCCGTCAAACGGTTCACCGGCGAAGTCGACCTCGGCACCGGCCCGTCCACCGGGCTTCACTCCGATGATCCGGCCGGTCACACCGAGGTTCTGCCCGGCTTCGACGACGTCTTCCCCGAACTGAGCCAGGCGGTGGATGCCGACGGTGCAGCCCTCCCGCCCCTCGCATCCACTGACCCCCACCCGGCCATTCCATATCTCGTGCCAGCGGCATCCACACTCACCGCCGGCCCCCCAGCCAAGGCCCGTTCAGCCGCGAACGATGACGTGGTCAAATCAATCACCGAGGTGCTGCGACAGTTTCAGGTCGATGCAAAAGTCACCGGATTCTCCCGTGGCCCGACGGTCACCCAGTACGAAATCGAACTCGGCCCGGGAGTCAAGGTCGAGCGGGTCACCGCGCTCAGCAAGAACCTCTCCTACGCGGTCGCCTCGAACGAGGTGCGCATCCTTTCGCCCATTCCCGGCAAGAGCGCTATCGGCATCGAGATTCCCAACACCGACCGCGAAATCGTCACCCTCGGCGACGTGCTGCGCTCGAGTACCGCCACCAACGCCACCCACCCGATGACCATCGGTGTCGGCAAAGACGTCGGCGGCGGCTTCGTCATTGCCAACCTCGCGAAAATGCCGCACCTTCTCGTGGCCGGTTCCACCGGCTCTGGCAAGTCGAGCTTCGTCAACTCCATGATCACGAGCCTGCTCATGCGCGCCAAGCCGAGCGATGTGCGCATGGTGCTCATCGACCCGAAACGGGTCGAGCTCGCCGCCTACGCCGGCGTGCCGCACTTGATCACTCCCATCATCACGAACCCGAAGAAAGCGGCCGAAGCGCTGCAGTGGGTCGTGAAAGAGATGGACATGCGCTACGACGACCTCGCGAGCTTCGGCTTCCGCCACATCGACGACTTCAACAAGGCCGTCGTCAGCGGCGAAATCGTGCTGCCCGCTGGCAGCGAACGCAAGCTCAAGCCCTACCCGTACCTGCTCGTCGTCGTCGATGAGTTGGCCGACCTCATGATGGTCGCCCCGCGCGACGTCGAAGACTCCATCGTGCGCATCACCCAGCTCGCCCGCGCCTCCGGAATCCACCTCGTGCTGGCCACCCAGCGGCCGAGCGTCGACGTCGTCACGGGGCTGATCAAGGCCAACGTGCCTTCGCGGCTGGCCTTCGCCGTCACGAGCGTTACCGACTCCCGGGTCATCCTCGACCAGCCAGGCGCCGACAAACTCATCGGACAGGGCGACGCCTTATTCCTACCGATGGGAGCCTCTAAAGCCGTGCGCGTGCAGGGCGCCTGGGTCACCGAAGACGAAATTGAGAAGGTCGTCAAGCACGTCACAATGCAGGCCAGGCCCGACTACCGGCCCGACGTCTCCATGGTCGCCCCGCGTAAGGAGATCGACTCCGACATCGGTGACGACCTCGAGGTCTTGCTCGCCGCCGCCGAACTTGTCGTCTCGACCCAGTTCGGATCGACGTCGATGCTGCAGCGCAAACTACGCGTCGGTTTCGCCAAGGCCGGTCGCCTGATGGACCTGCTCGAATCCCGGGAGATCGTCGGCCCGTCCGAAGGCTCCAAAGCGCGCGATGTGCTCGTCAACGCCGAGCAGCTGCCCAGCGTGCTCGCCCGACTGCGCGGCTCCGACGACGAACAGCACGCCTTGAAAGCCCAATCCGGTGATGCGCGCGCCGCGTCGGCACCGGACCCGCGCTACGAAGGCGACCCGGTCGAGAAAATGTCGCAGGGGTATCCTGAGGTGGACGGCACCGAGGACGACGAGGATGCCTGGAAACTAACCGGCAGGGACTGAACCATGGCATCACCGCAAACATCCGTCACCCGCCCCAGCAACTGGAATGTACCCAACCTGATCACGGTCGTGCGCATTCTGCTCGCTCCCGTCTTCATCTGGATGCTGTTGGCCGCCGACGGTGACAGCGACCCACTGCGCTGGGTGGCTGCGGTGCTGTTCATCATCGCGATCGCCACCGACGGCATCGACGGCATGATCGCCCGCCGCCACAACCTCGTGACCGACCTCGGCAAGATTCTTGACCCAATCGCCGACAAGATCCTCACCGGTGGCGCCCTGGTCTGCCTGTCCATCCTTGGCGAACTGCCCTGGTGGGTGACCATCGTCATCCTCGTGCGCGAAATCGGCATCACCATTTTCCGGTTCGCCATGCTGCGCGACCGTGTCATTCCGGCCAGCCGTGGCGGCAAGCTTAAAACCGTCTCCCAGTCCGTGTCGATCTCGCTCGCCCTGCTCCCGTTCTGGCTGGTCTTCGGCGAGTGGGTGCACTGGCTCAACACCGCCACCATGACCGTAACGCTCGTGCTCACCGTGGTCTCCGGCCTTGACTACCTGGTCTCGGCCTGGCGCCTGCGAAAGCACGACGTTGCCTGACCCGGCCTCGGCAACCACGGCACCCACAACCGCGGCACTGGCACCTGCAGCGGATGCGACGGCCGAGCTGATCGCGGAACTCACCGCACGCCACCTCACCATCGCCGTCGCCGAATCATTGACCGGCGGGCTGCTGGTGGCTGAACTCGTGCGTGTCCCCGGCGCATCCGTCGTGGTGCGTGGCGGAGTGGTCGCCTATGACACCGCCCTCAAGCGCAGCCTGCTCCACGTCGACAGCAGTGTGCTCAACGTGCACGGGCCCGTACACGCCGATGTCGCCAAACAGATGGCGGGCGGCGTGCGCACCCTGCTCGCGGTCAACGAGGTGCGCGCCGATGTCGGAGTGTCGACCACTGGTGTGGCCGGCCCCGGCCCGGACGGCGGCCATACGGCTGGAACGGTATTCATCGGCCTGTCCAAGGGAACTGGTTCCTGGGCCGTGCCGTTACACCTGCACGGCAACCGCGCCGAGATTCGCGCCGAAACCGTGCGCCAGGCCATCGATGCTGTGCGTGCGCTGATAGCGCAGGGTGACGCGGAATAGTTCCTGTTACGGGCTGGTTACATCGAAGACATTCACAAGAAAATTCCAATGAATCTCGCTAGTGTCAAAGTGTTAGATGAATGCCGTATTGTAAGCATCCAGCACCGCACACCGGTAGTCATAGGATTGATTATTAGGCATAAGAAGGAGGTTCCGATGATTCTTGTTCGTCAGGAAATCGGCGATGTACTCAGGGACTTCCGCCTGCAAAAGGGGCGTACCCTGCGTCAGGTCGCAAGCAAAGCAAGTGTCGCGCTCGGCTACCTCAGCGAGGTAGAACGAGGCCAGAAAGAGGCGTCCTCAGAAATCCTGGCCTCGGTCGCCGACGCTCTGGATACCCCGATTTCGGTCATTATGCGTGAAGTTGGTGATCGTCTCGCCGTCATTGAAGGGATCGATCAGATTCCCGATACGGTACCGGACGACTTCGTCACCACGTACGATGCTGACTTCATGGTGCGTTAGCCACCCAACGGCAGCATCCCCAAGATCTACATCATTATCATTAGCCATCGCCGACACTCAGTGTCGGCGGTGGTTGTTTTTTCGAGAGTGGCATTTCGCCGGAGGCGGATTGAAGGAGTGTTGTGCGCCTGAGCGAATTTCGTACCGCCATGAAGGACGAGTTCGGCGAGGCCTACGGGCGGGTGCTCACCCGTGACCTCGTGCTTACACCGCTCGATGGTCAAACGGCCGACCAGGCCCTCGCCGCTGGCATTCCCGCCCGTGAGGTGTGGCTGGCTCTATGCGCTGAAGTCGACGTACCGCGCAGCCGCTGGTACGGCGCTGGAATCCCAGCTCCTCGGCCGTAGCACGATGTTACCGAGAACTTAGGCGCATATTTCGACACGCCATAGAAGTTTTCCCGATAATGCTCGAATACCTGTTCGCCCTTGATAGGCTCCTCCACAGCGGACAATCTCACAGATTGCGCACCGTTCGATCGTGTCCCCGGCCAGTGTCGGAGGTGCGGCGTACAGTCGCAGTTGTTAGAGAAAGTCAGCGATTGCCTTGTCGAAACAGGCATCGGGGTCTTCCCGATACCCGGGCCGACAGCCTATAGGCGCCACCATGCACACATCGAAATACCGACCGTGCAGAACCTAGGAGATCACGATCATGGCATCACAAGCGAACCGCGAGAAAGCCCTCGAAACCGCCCTCGCTCAAATCGACCGTCAGTTCGGCAAGGGATCGGTCATGCGCCTCGGCAGCGACGAACGCGCCCCCGTTGAAACCATTTCGACCGGTTCGGTGGCTCTCGACGTCGCACTGGGCATAGGCGGCTTGCCGCGTGGTCGCATCGTGGAGATCTACGGTCCGGAATCCTCAGGAAAGACCACGCTCACCCTGCACGCCATCGCCAACGCGCAGAAGAACGGCGGCATTGCCGCCTTCATCGACGCCGAGCACGCCCTCGACCCGGAATATGCCAAGAAGCTTGGCGTCGACATCGACGCTCTCCTCGTCTCTCAGCCCGACACCGGTGAGCAGGCCCTTGAAATCGCCGACATGCTTGTGCGAAGCGGGTCTATCGACCTCATCGTCGTCGACTCCGTTGCCGCACTCGTTCCGCGTGCCGAGATCGAAGGTGAGATGGGTGATTCCCACGTCGGGCTCCAGGCCCGCCTTATGTCCCAGGCCCTGCGCAAGCTCACCGGTGGCCTGAGCCAGACCAACACGACCATGATCTTCATCAACCAGTTGCGCGAGAAGATCGGGGTGTTCTTCGGCAGCCCTGAGACCACCTCGGGCGGTAAGGCCCTCAAGTTCTACGCCTCGGTGCGCCTCGACATTCGTCGCATCGAAACCCTCAAAGACGGCACGGATGCCATCGGTAACCGTACTCGGGTCAAGGTCGTCAAGAACAAAATGGCGCCGCCCTTCAAACAGGCGGAGTTCGACATCATGTACGGCATCGGTATCTCCCGCGAGGGCAGCCTCATCGACTTTGGTGTTGACCAGGGCATTGTCAAGAAGTCCGGTGCCTGGTACACCTACGACGGCGACCAGCTCGGCCAGGGCAAAGAGAACTCGCGCAACTTCCTGATGAAGAACCCCGAGATGGCCAACGAGATCGAACGCAAAATCTTGATCAAGCTCGGCGTCGGCCCCGAAGGCATCGCGGCCAAGGCCGCCGAAAAGGCCGCTGCCGCTGTTGCCTTGGAGGCCGAGACGAAGGCCAAGGCCGAGGCGGACACCGCCGCTCTTCTCGCCGGCGGCCCGGTCGTCGCCAAGGCTCCGGCTGCCCGCAAGACTGCCTAACCGGGCGGCACAGGCCGCACGGCACAGTTCATTTCAGCACAGCACAGCACAGCAACGCAGTGAAAGGCAGGTCACGGGAATGGTGCACTTCGAACCCCTGGATGAAGCAGCGGAACGCCCAGACGCCGATTTGGCTCCCGTGACCTACCTGCACGGTGCAGTACCGGGAATGAAACGTCGCTCGCCGCTTGAAACCGCCTCGCCCGGAGCAGTCTTGCCCGGAGCCGCCTCGCTCGAAGTCGCTTCGACCCGGGTCGATCGGTTCTCAGCGGCAGTTGCCAGTAAGGCCGCGGCGGAGTCCGACGCTGCTGCTGCCGCAAAAGAAGCCGAGCTCGAGCCGGATGGCGGCGATCTCGAAGGCGACCAGACTGTCGCCGCGGCCGATGCGCTCGATCAGCGGGAGCGGGCCGAGAAGGTGCTGCTGCACCGGCTACGCGGCCGCTCCCTGTCCACGGTAGAGGCTGTGCTGGTGTTGAATGCCACCGGCGTCGACTCGGGCGAAGCGAGTGAGATCATCGAGAAATTCATCCAGCTGGAGTACCTCGACGAGGGCAAGCTCGCCGATCAGATCATCCACAGCCACAACGTGCGCAAGGGCCTCGGCCGTACCGGCGTCGAAGCCGAAATGCGTCGACGCAAGCTCGACCCGAGTGTCATGCTCGACAAGCTCGAGGAACTCCCCGACGACGAAGCGGAACGCGCCATCGACCTGGCCACCAAACGGATCGGACAGATGGAACGCTTCGACGACCAGACCATCGACCGTCGTCTCACCGGCTTTCTCATGCGCAAGGGCTACAGCTCAGCAGCGGTCCGGCTGGCTGTCAAGGCGGCCATGGCCAGCCGCGGTGGCGGTGCCGCCTCCCGCGTTCGATTCCGCTAAAGCTGGCACACGGCCCGCACACCGAATTGCTCGCGTAAACTAAATCCACTATGAGTATTGTCGCCCCCGAACAAGCCCGCCGAACCGTGATCAACCCCTCGGTAGCCGCGATCGACGAGTCGGGGCGCGCGCGCACCTACGAGGTGCGCACCTTCGGCTGCCAGATGAACGTACACGACTCCGAACGCCTGAGCGGTTCACTCGAAGCCGCTGGCTATGTCTCGGCTAACGGTGACGAGGCCGACATCGTCGTGATCAACACCTGCGCGGTGCGTGAGAACGCCGACAACAAGCTCTACGGAAACCTCGGCTACCTCGCCTCGGTCAAGCGCAAGCACGCCGGTATGCAGATCGCCGTCGGCGGCTGCCTCGCCCAGAAGGACAAAACGACCATCCTCGAGAAGGCGCCGTGGGTCGACGTGGTCTTCGGCACCCACAACATGGGTTCCCTGCCCAGTCTGCTCGAGCGGGCCAGGCATAACGGTGAGGCCCAGGTCGAGATTCTCGAATCCCTCGAGACGTTCCCTTCCACCCTGCCCACCAAGCGTGACTCCAGCTACAGCGGCTGGGTCTCCATCTCGGTCGGCTGCAACAACACCTGCACCTTCTGCATCGTGCCAGCGCTGCGGGGCAAGGAGAAAGACCGCCGTCCTGGTGAGATCCTCGCCGAGATCCAGGCGCTCGTCGACGACGGCGCCATCGAGGTCACCCTGCTCGGCCAGAACGTCAACTCCTACGGGGTCGAGTTCGGCGACCGCCTTGCCTTCGGCAAGCTGCTGCGCGCGGCCGGAAAGATCGAGGGGCTGGAGCGCATCCGCTTCACCAGCCCGCACCCGGCCGCGTTCACCGACGACGTCATCGACGCCATGGCCGAAACGCCCGCCGTCATGCCGCAGCTGCACATGCCGCTCCAGTCCGGGTCCGATCGCGTCCTCAAGGCGATGCGTCGGTCCTACCGTGGAGCGAAGTTCCTCGGAATTCTCGACCGGGTGCGTGCTCAGATGCCGAACGCTGCCATCAGTACCGACATCATCGTTGGTTTCCCCGGCGAAACCGAGGAAGATTTTCAGGAGACTTTGCGGGTCGTCGAACAGGCCAGGTTCGCGACCGCGTTCACCTTCCAGTACTCCATTCGTCCGGGTACCCCAGCCGCGACGATGCCCGACCAGATCCCCAAGACCATCGTGCAAGACCGCTACGAGCGGCTTGCGGCCCTGCAGGAGCGTATTTCCCTCGAGGAGAACCAGGCGATGATTGGCCGTGAGGTCGAACTGCTCGTCGCCAACGGCGGGCGCAAAGACAACGACACCCACCGCCTCAGCGGGCGAGCCCCCGACAGTCGACTCGTGCACTTCGATGTTCCGGCCGGTTCGGCTCGCCCCCGGCCGGGCGATATGGTCACTGTCGTCGTCACCCAGGCGGCACCATTTCACCTCATCGCCGACTCGACCACAGCAGCGCCCCTGCGCATCCGCTCGACCAGAGCCGGCGACGCCTGGGACCGCATGGAAGCGGAATCCTGCGGCGTTCCCACCCACGGTGCTGCGTCTGGGGGTACCGGTCCGGTTTCGCTCGGCCTGCCGACGATCGGCCTGCGGTTTGAGAGTGGCGCGACCACCATCCCCATCTACGACGTGAACGACAACGAGCGCTAGGCGCTTGTCGTCTGAACCAGCAGCATCGCCCGAGGCAGTGGTGCTGATCGCCATTGTCGGATCGACCGGCACCGGCAAGTCGGAACTGTCCCTGGACCTGGCTGAACGGCTCATCGAGCGCGGACAGCCGGCCGAGATCGTCAACGCCGACGCCATGCAGCTCTACCGCGGTATGGACATCGGCACGGCCAAACTGACCCTCACCGATCGCCGCGGCATTCCTCACCACCTGCTCGATGTACTCGAGGTGACCGACGAGGCCACCGTCAGCAACTACCAGATGGATGCCCGCACTGTCATCACCGAAATCCTCGCTCGCGGGGCCGTCCCCATCCTGGTCGGCGGCTCGGGTCTCTACGTTTCGTCGGTTGTGTTCGACTTTCAATTCCCCGGCACCGATCCAATATTGCGGGGCAGACTCGAAGCCGAACTCCGGCAAATGGGACCGGGCCTGATGTATTCCCAGCTGCAGGCCGTCGACCCACGGGCCGCTCTGCGGATCGGCCCGAGCAATGGGCGCCGTCTCGTTCGAGCGCTTGAGATCGTCGAGCTCACCGGCGCCCCGCACCTCGCTGCTCTCCCGGACGAGCCGGTGTACTGGCGTCCCAGCGTACTGCTCGGTCTGCGCACGCCGCGCGAGCGACTCACCCCCCGGCTCAACGCGCGGGTAGAGCGGATGTGGGCGGCTGGCATAGTTGACGAAGCCAGAGACCTGCTTGCGGCGGGCATCGAGAACGGTGTGACCGCGAGCCGCGCGATCGGCTATGCCCAGGCGCTCGGGCAGGTGCACGGCACTCTCAGCGCGGCGGAGGCCATAGAGGCGACCCAGCAGCTCACCCGCCGCTATGCTCGCCGTCAGGTGAGCTGGTTCAAGCGTTACGCCCACACGCACTGGATCGAATCGGATGCGCCGGACCGCGTCGAAGAAGCCCTGGCACACGTGGACCGGGGCGGTGCGCCCAACGCCGCGCCGCAAATCCTCCCAGCTGCTGCACCGTAAACTGGCGGCATGGGCATCACTTTGAACTTCACCAAGGGCCACGGCACGGGAAACGACTTCGTGCTGTTTGCTGATCCAAACGGCACGATGGAGCTCACCCCGGCTCAGATTCGCGCGGTTTGCGACCGAAAGTTCGGCGTCGGAGCCGATGGCATCATCCGTGCGGTGCGCAGTAAGAACCTGCCGGACGGCGCGGCGGCTCTTGCTGAAGATGACGCTGCCGAGTGGTTCATGGACTACTGGAACGCCGACGGAACCGTCTCGGAAATGTGCGGAAACGGCATCCGGGTCTATGCCAAATTCTTGATTGAGAACGACCTCGCCGAGCTACTGCCCGGCGACACCCTGACGATCGGAACCCGCGGTGGTGTGCGCGACGTGCAGCGCAACGCGTCGGGTTTTCAGGTCGACCTCGGCCGGTGGAAGCTCGACGGCACCGAACCGCTCGTGCGCACCAAGAATCTTCCCGTAGCGCGTCCGGGACTCGGCATCAATGTGGGCAACCCGCACACCGTCGTGGCGCTGGCCGACGATGACGAACTCGATGCCGCCGACCTCACTTTCATTCCGCAGCTCGACCCCGAACCGACCGGTGGCGTGAATATCGAATTCGTTGTGCCCAATGACCCGCTCGTCGTCAACAGCATCGGACGGTTCCGCATGCGGGTGCACGAACGCGGGAGCGGAGAAACCCTGTCGTGCGGCACCGGTGCCGCGGCAGCGGCCCTGGCCACGCGGCACTGGGCCGGAAAGTCGGCGCCACACCAGTGGCGGGTCGAGCTTCCCGGTGGTGTGCTCGGGGTGCGGATGTTTCCGGCTGAGGATGGCGAGCACGTCTCGTTGTCGGGGCCGGCAGAGCTTGTTTTTGACGGGGTTCTGAACCTCGGATAGCACCCGCTGTTTTTGGGTGAGTGCCGTTAGTTGCGGTGTACTGCCAGTACCCGGAATCCCTTGCTGATGGCCTCACGGGTGGTTTCGAAGTTGGCCGGGAGTTCGGCGGCGAGCCAACGCTGGAGCGAGTCCGAGCCGAGGTTACGCTGCACGACGAGCCAGGCATCCGCTTCGGACTCAAGGCGGGGAAGCCAGGTCTGCATGAGGCCGTGCAGCTCGTCCTTGCCGACGCGAATGGGCGGGTTCGACCAGATGGTGCGAAACGAGATATCTGCGGGCACATCGGCGGCGAGCACAGCGTTGATGTTGGTCAGGCCGAGGGCGGCGGCGTTGGTGCGCACGAGGTCGAGTGCCCGCTCGTTCACGTCGACGGCCCAGATCGTGGCCTCGGGGGATGCCATGGCGAGGTGCAACGCGATCGGGCCCCAGCCGCAGCCGAGGTCGAGAAAGTGACCGGTCAGCGGCGGCTCGGGCGCGTACTTGAGCAGCACCTCGGTTCCACCGTCAATGTGGGCAGGGCTGAACACCGAATTGGCGGTCGTCAGCTCACGGTCCTGCCCGTGCAACTGCACCGTGATCTGGCGGGTTTTCAGTACGGTGCCGGGCGCCGGAGAAAAATAGTGGTCGGACGACATAGGAGGAACCTTTCAACTTCGTTGAACTAAGGTTAATGGGATGAATGATCCAACGGCGCCCTCGGGCAACGACGCGGTAGAAAACTCAGGTGCAGAAGCACTCGACGCAGACGATGTTGTCGCGCGAGTGTTGGCCAGCGCCGACAGCAAGGCTGCCGGTTACTCCCTATTTCGCAGCGGTTCGGCGCAGGCCCTGCAAGATCAGGCTTCGGGCGGATATGACGGCAGCGAGCACGATGGCGACCAGTCTGAGCGTGCCGACCGCAACGCCCTGCGCCGCGTCGGCGGGCTTTCCACCGAACTTGAAGACGTCACCGAGGTCGAATACCGGCAGCTGCGTCTGGAAAACGTCGTGCTGGTGGGCGTGTATACCCACGGCACCGTCGACGACGCCGAGAACTCCATGCGCGAACTCGCCGCCCTCGCTGAAACCGCCGGGGCCACCGTGCTCGACGGGCTGCTGCAGCGTCGGGCCACCCCCGACCCGAGCACCTACCTCGGAAAGGGCAAGGCCCAGGAAGTCGCCGACATCGTGAAGGCGCTCGGTGCCGACACCGTCATTGCCGACACCGAACTGGCGCCCAGCCAGCGACGTGCCCTCGAGGACGTGGTCAAGGTCAAGGTCATCGATCGTACCGCCGTGATTCTCGACATCTTCAGCCAGCACGCCAAGAGCCGTGAGGGCAAGGCACAGGTGGAACTCGCCCAGATGGCGTACATGCTGCCGCGTCTGCGAGGCTGGGGCGACTCGATGTCCCGCCAGGCGGGTGGCCAGGTTGGTGGCACCGGAGCCGGAATGGGCTCGCGCGGCCCCGGTGAGACCAAGATCGAACTCGACCGTCGCCGCATCCATACCCGGATGTCCAAACTGCGCAAGCAGATGGTCGAGATGAAGCCCGCTCGCGAGGCCAAACGCGCCAACCGCAAGCGCAACGCCGTGCCGTCCGTGGCCATTGTCGGGTACACCAACGCCGGCAAGTCCAGCCTGCTCAACCGCATTACCAAGGCCGGAGTGCTCGTCGAGAATTCCCTGTTCGCTACCCTCGACGCCACCGTGCGCAAGTCGACGACCGCCGACGGCCGCCTCTATACCCTCACCGACACGGTCGGCTTCGTGCGCAACCTGCCGCACCAACTGGTGGAAGCCTTTCGCTCAACCCTCGAAGAAGTCGCTGACGCCGACGTCATCGTGCACGTCGTCGATGGATCCCACCCCGACCCGGTCGCGCAACTCGCCACCGTGCGCGACGTCATCTCCGAGGTCGGCGCCCGCGACATTCCCGAACTGGTCGTCTTCAACAAGAGCGACCTGATCAGCGACGACGACCGGCTCGTGCTGCGCGGCCTCGAACCGAAGGCGACGTTCGTGTCGGCCCGCAGCGGTGAGGGCATCGAGACTGTGCTGGCCGCAGTGGCGTTGCTCCTGCCGACGCCGCAGATCGAACTGGATCTTCTCATTCCCTACGACCGCGGTGATCTCATCGCGGTGCTGCACGATCAGGGGCGCATCGAAGCCACCGATTATGTGGAAGCCGGCACGCACGTGAGCGCGTTCGTCACTCCCGAGATCGAGCCGCAATTCGCCCCGTTCGTCATTCTCCCCGCGGTCTCCACCTAGGGACTGACCCACTGGAGGCCGCCCGGATGACACGAAGTGTCACATTCGTGCACAGCGGCGTCGGTGTTGTTAGTGTCTAATCAATCGTTGCCGACGGAATTCATTCCCCGGCATGGAGCGACAGCCGAGCCCGGCATCCGCCCGCGAAGAACCGCCAGCTAGCTGGCGGTGTCCGCGGCCGCCCGGCCACCACCGCTGTACCGCTTATGCCGAATGAGGGACCATGACCGCGACAGGGATTTCCGCGTGTAACAACCGCCCGGCGTTCTCGTTTGAGGTGTATCCGCCGAAATCGGTAGCGGCAGCATCCGCTCTGACGCGCACCATTGACCACCTCGCCGCAGCCGGCCCCGACTTCATCTCCGTCACCTACGGTGCCAACGGCTCCTCGCGCAACTCCTCGCTCGATGTGCTGCGTTACATCAGGGACCACACGTCAGTGGATGCGATGGCGCACCTCACCTGCGTCGGCTCCTCGCACGCTGAGACCAGCCGGCTCATTCGTGAGTTCCTCGATGCCGGTATCCGCAGCTTTCTCGCCATTCGCGGCGACGCACCGCAGGGAGCGGCTGAAGGCGACACCACCTTCCTCGGCGACCTGCACAGCGCCGGCGAGCTGGTGCAGCTCATTCACCGGGTGCAGACCGAACGGGTGCCGTACATCGAGACCGTGATTCCCGGCCTGCCCGCCGCCCGCGGGCTGAAAACCAAACGCAGCCGGGTGCGCATCGGTGTCGCGGCCTTCCCAAACGGCCACCCCAACTCGCGGTCGGTCGCGCAGGACATCGACACTCTGCTGGCTAAACAAGCCGCTGGTGCCAACCTCGCGATCACCCAGCTGTTCTTCCACGCTGACGATTACCTCAGCTTCATCCAGCGGGCGCGTTCTGCCGGGGTGCTCTTTCCCATTCTTCCCGGAATCATGCCCGTGACCAGCCCGAATCGGTTGCGTCGCATTCTGCAGCTCTCCGGGGAGAAACTGCCGGCCGAACTATCAATCGAGCTCGAGGTCGAACCGACCGAGGAGGGACAGCGGCGGATCGGCATCGACTACGCCGTGCGCCTCGGACGGGACGTTCTCGCTGGCGGTGCCCCCGGCCTCCACCTCTACGCTTTCAACCAGCACGAGACCGTGCTGTTGGTTCTTGAGGGGTGTGGGGCGCTCCGGGTGCCCGCCGCCATGCCCTAGGCCTCGCGCGAGCTCAAGGCGCAGGCCCACCCTCATCACGTTTGTCTTTTCCGACCATTCAAGCCGCTATTGCTCCAGTGAAGGAATCACCATGCCCATTTCTGTATCCCCCGCCTTTCCCACCGGCACCATCCTCGGTTACCCACGCATCGGGCGACGACGGGAGCTGAAGAAGGCCGTTGAAGCCTTCTGGTCTGGCACGATCAACGCCGCCGATCTCGAAGGCGTTGCCGCCGGGCTTCGCGCCGACACTCGTGATCGGCTCGTCGAACTCGGTCTGGGGCAGACGGACTCCTCGATCCCCGAGTCGTTCTCGTACTACGACCAGGTGCTCGACACCATCGTCGCCGTCGGAGCGATTCCGGACCGGTTCGCCTCGCTCGTTGCCGCCGACGGAACCCTCGACCTCGCCGGATACTTCACCCTGGCCCGCGGCGAGGGCGAGAACCTGCCGCTGGAAATGACCAAGTGGTTCGATTCGAATTACCACTACCTCGTGCCCGAGATCGGTCCCGAGACAGTGTTCTCGCTCGCCGGTGACCGTATCGTACGCGAATTCGTCGAGGCAAAGGCGGCGGGATTCCTCACCCGTCCGGTGCTCGTGGGCCCGGTCACCTTCCTGCTGCTCAGCAAGGCCAGCGACGACGCACCGGCCGGGTTCTCGCCGCTTTCCCGACTCGACGATCTCCTTCCCGTCTACGCTGCGCTGCTGACCCGGCTGGCGGATGCCGGCGTCGAGTGGGTGCAGCTCGACGAGCCGGGCCTGGTCAGCGAATCCATCGACGTACCGCGCGCACGCACGCTCGCGGCCGTCGCATCCGCTTATGGGGTACTTGGCCAACTGACCGAACGGCCGGCACTGTTCGTCGCTGCACCGTACGGCAGCCTCGATGACGCCCTGCCGGTGCTGGCCGCCACAGCCGTCGACGCGATCGGTCTCGACCTGGTGCGGGGAACCTTGCCCCTGGCGGTACCCGGGCTGGCCGGTAAGACCCTCGTCGCCGGAGTCATCGACGGGCACAACATCTGGCGCAGCGACCTGGCCGGTGCCTTCGAGGTCGCCGAGAGCGTACGCGCGCTGTCGGACTCCGTCACCGTGTCTACCTCAACGTCGCTGTTGCACGTGCCACACGATGTGCAGGATGAAACGTCGTTGCCTGACGCGCTCAAGCGCTGGCTCGCTTTTGCCGACCAGAAGGTCGGCCAGGTCGCGACCCTCGCGCTGGGTCTCACCGCCGGCCGTGACGCCATTGCGGCGCCGCTGGCCGAGGCCGAGGCCGCCCTGGCGGCCAGGCACAGCGCTCCGGGCGTGCGCGACGGTGTCGTGCGCACCCGTACCGCCGCACTGACCGACGCTGACTTCACCCGCGGGGCCTACGCCGATCGCCTGATCGCCCAGGATGCGGCGCTGCAGCTGCCGTCGCTGCCGACGACCACGATCGGATCGTTCCCGCAGACCGCCGATATTCGCCGGGCACGCGCACAGTTTGTCAAAGGCGCACTCAGCGCCGACGACTACCGCGACCTGATGCGCGCCGAGATAGGCCGTGTCGTTGCCCTGCAGGAAGAGATCGGACTCGACGTGCTCGTGCACGGCGAACCCGAACGCAACGACATGGTGCAGTACTTCGCGGAAAACCTCGACGGGTTCGCCGTGACCGAGAACGGCTGGGTGCAGTCCTACGGCAGCCGCTGCACCCGGCCGTCCATTCTGTGGGGTGACGTGTCGCGAGTGGCGCCGATCACGGTGGACTGGTCCGTGTACACGCAGAGCCTCACGGAGAAGCCGGTGAAGGGCATGCTCACGGGGCCGGTAACCATCCTGGCCTGGTCTTTCGTGCGCGACGACCAGCCGCTCGGTGAAACGGCCCGCCAGGTGGCCCTCGCCTTGCGGGATGAGATCGGCGACCTCGAGGCCGCCGGCATCAAGATCGTTCAGGTCGATGAGCCAGCCCTGCGCGAGCTGCTGCCGCTGAAGAAGAAGGACCATGCCGGCTACCTGGACTGGTCGGTCGGTTCGTTCCGGCTCGCCACGGCCGGGGTAGCGGATGCGACCCAGATCCACACGCACCTGTGCTACTCCGAATTCGGCGTCGTCATTGAAGCCATCCGAAACCTCGACGCCGACGTGACGAGCATCGAAGCGGCCCGGTCGCGCATGGAAGTGGTGCGTGAGATCGAGGCCGGCGGGTTCGACCACGGCATCGGCGCCGGCATCTATGACATCCACTCGCCCCGGGTGCCGAGCGTTGAGGAGTTGACGACCCTGCTCGACACCGCCCTGGAGTCCATTCCCGAACGCCAGGTGTGGGTGAACCCGGACTGCGGGCTCAAGACACGCGGCTACGGCGAGACCGTGCAGTCGCTGCACAACATGCTCGCCGCGACGCGGCTGGTTCGCGAACGCCGCGGCGTCAGGGTCGACGCGTAGCGCCATCGCCAATCCCCGGTTATTACCTCGGGAGATGACGGGCCCGATCACCGGTTGGTGGTCGGGCCCGTCTCGTACGGTACTGAGCCCTTAATTCGCACCGAGGTGTGCAGCGTGGGGACCGAACATGGACTAGACCGAGCGCAACACCGCGACGACTTTGCCGAGGATGTCGGCAAAGTCGCCGACGATTGGTTCGAAATTGCTGTTGCGCGGAAGTAGCCAAGTGTGGCCGTCTCGCTTACGCAACACCTTGACGGTGGCCTCGTTGTCGAGCATGGCCGCCACGATCTCACCATTCTCCGCGGTCTTCTGTTGCCGCACGACGACCCAGTCGCCGTCACAAATCGCAGCGTCGATCATTGACTCACCGACGACCTTGAGCATGAACAGTTCGCCCTGGCCCACAAGTTGGCGAGGCAGTGGAAAAATTTCATCGATCTGCTGGTCGGCCGTGATCGGGATGCCGGCAGCAATTCGACCGACCAGAGGAACCATCGCCGCATCGCCGACCTGCACACCCGGATGAAAGCTGTCCTGGTCGCCGGTGCCGACGTCTTCGGGGGCGCGCTGGATCTCGATGAGCACTTCGAGTGCCCGTGGACGATTCGGGTCGCGGCGCAGGTAGCCGCTGAGCTCGAGCTGGTTGAGCTGGTGGGTCACGCTTGACAGCGAGGCGAGTCCGACCGCGTCACCGATCTCACGCATGCTCGGCGGGTAGCCGCGCGAGCTCACCGAACGCTGGATCACGTCGAGAATAGCGAGCTGGCGTTGGCTCAAACTCTTGCGGCGACGAGTGCCGCCCTTGTCGCGGGGAGCGCCGGTGTCTTGTGTCACGATCTGCCCTTCTGGAGTCGGTCCCGCCCGGCCTGAAATCGTGCTTCGCGGGAATGTCGGTGGTGTCTGGTTGAGTGTAAATCAAGCAATTGTTCTATCGAAAGTTTATCCAGTTCTCCGCCTTGAAACAAACACTTATTCGAGTGTGTCGCGTGAAATTCCGGGCGAAAACCAGAAAGAGCTTGCATGTTCGATTGTTCGAAGTTATATTCGGAACATAGTTTCGTATCCCGCCCTCCCGGCCGACGGCCGGATACGAGACTCGCAGCCCGCCAACCCTGGAGGTTTGACATGACCACAGCATTTGCACACCCAGTACCTCGTGACGACGTTCAGGCCACCCCAGCGCCAGTCACCCGACTTCGCCTCACCCGTCGTGGGCGAGCGGTACTCACGACCCTCGCTGCCGTTCCGCTCGTGCTCGGTGCCGTGGGCTTCGCCATCAACGGGGGAGCGGCCGGCGCGTCGGACTCGGCCACGGGTGTCGACCTCATGTCGTATACGACCGACTCTGGAATCGTTGCCACCCTGGCCTACTCACCGACCGACGTTGGTTCCGCCCGATTCATCACGGTCGAACCCGGCCAGACCCTGTGGGACCTCGCCGAAGAGATCTCGCCGTCCGCGGACCCGCGCGACGTGGTCGCTGATATCAAACGACTGAACGCCCTCTCCGTTGAAACGCTGCAGCCAGGGCAGCGACTGGAAATCCCCGCTGACTCCTGATTCGTCAAAGACAGAGGAGCCATGGACCTTTCGCAGGGTCGTAGCATGGAGAGTGTGACCAGCCTCGATGATCTTCCGCTCCGCACCAACCTGCAAGGCCTGACCCCGTATGGTGCTCCGCAGCTGCACGTGCCGGTGGCCCTGAACGTCAACGAGAACACGCACCCCATTCCAGAGGCGGTCGCCCGCGACATCCTCGCCGGCCTGGCCGAGGCCATCCGCTCGGTTAATCGGTACCCGGACCGCGAATTCACCGCCCTGCGCGAGGCGCTCGCGCGGTACCTCGGCGACGAGCTCGGTGCCAATAGCAGCCTTAGTGCCGATAATATCTGGGCGGCTAACGGCTCCAACGAAGTGCTCCAGCAGGTGCTTCAGGCGTTCGGAGGCCCCGGACGCACCCTGCTCGGCTTCGCACCCACCTATTCGATGTATTCCATCCTCGCGTCGGGAACTGACACCACCTGGATTCCGGGTGCCAGGGACGCCGACTACGAGCTGTCGCCCGCCACCGCCGTGCGCGAAATCACGCGAACGAACCCCAACATCATCTTTCTGTGTTCCCCCAACAACCCCACCGGCACCCCTCTTTCACTCGAGACGATCGCCGCCGCCTACGACGCGACCGACGGCATCGTCGTCGTCGATGAGGCCTACGCCGAATTCGCACCCGTCGGCACCCCCAGTGCGCTCACCCTGCTGCCGGGTCGGGAACGCCTGCTCGTCTCGCGCACGATGAGCAAGGCCTTCGCCTTCGCCGGTGCGCGCGTGGGCTATCTGGCGGCAGACCCGGCGGTGACCGATGCCCTCCGCCTGGTGCGTCTGCCGTACCACCTCTCCGCTCTGACTCAGGCCGCGGCCAACGCCGCCCTGGCACACAGCGCCGAGATGCTCGCGATGGTCGACGACATTCGTCGACAGCGCGACCGCCTCATGGTTGAACTGGCCCGTTTGGGCTATGCCCCACACCGCAGCTGGAGCAACTTCGTCTTGTTCGGAGGAGTCGCCGACCCGCAGGAGACCTTCAAATCGTTGCTCGCTGAGGGGATCCTCATCCGCGACGTCGGTATTCCCGGCCACTTGCGGGTGACGGCTGGTACCGAGAAGGAGACCTCTTTGTTCTTGGACGCCCTGGCCAGGGTGGGACGAACGGATCGGCCCGGTCAAACCGAGTCGGCCCGAGCCGAATAAGCTAGCCCTATGAGCTCAACTGACGGTATTTCCACGCCCCGCGTCGCACACCTGCAACGGGAGACGAGTGAATCCAGCATTGACCTCTCGTTGAACCTCGATGGCACCGGCGTCAGCGACATCCACACCTCGGTGCCGTTCTACGACCACCTACTGACCGCTTTTGCCAAACATTCGCTGACCGATCTCACCGTGCGTGCCTCCGGTGACATCGACATCGATGTGCACCACACCGTCGAAGACGTGGGAATCGTGCTCGGCCAGGCGATCCGTCAGGCCCTCGGCGACAAGTCGGGCATCTCCCGCTACGGTGACGCCCTCGTGCCGCTCGACGAAGCTCTCGCCCAGGCTGTCGTCGATATCTCCGGCCGGCCCTATCTCGTGCACACCGGCGAACCGGCCGGATTCGAATTCCACCTCATCGGCGGCCACTTCACGGGTTCCATGGTTCGTCACGTCTTCGAAGCCATCACCTTTCACGCTGGTTTGACCGTGCACGTCACCCTGCTCGGCGGCCGCGACCCCCACCACATCGCCGAAGCCGAGTTCAAAGCCTTCGCCCGTGCGTTCCGCCTCGCGAAGGCGCTCGACCCGCTCGTGCGTGGCATTCCGTCGACCAAGGGTGCTCTGTGACCCGGGTCGTCGTCTTCGACTACGGAACCGGCAATGTGCACTCCGCGGTCAAGGCGCTTGAACTGGCCGGCGCTGACGTGACCCTAACGAGTGACCGCAAAATCGCCCTGGAAGCCGACGGTCTCGTCGTGCCCGGTGTCGGTGCTTTCAGCGCCGTGATGCAGGCCCTCACAGCGGTGCGCGGTGACGAGATCGTCGATCGGCGTTTGGCCGGTGACCGCCCGGTGCTGGGCATCTGCGTCGGGATGCAGGTGATGTTTGAACACGGTGTCGAGCGTGGCGTCGACACCGAGGGCCTCGGCGAATGGCCCGGAACCGTCACCGAGCTGCCGGCAACGATCCTGCCGCACATGGGCTGGAACAACGTCAAGAGTGCGCCGGGCTCTGAGCTCTTTCGCGGAATCGAAGAGGAACGCTTCTACTTCGTACACTCCTACGCTGCCCAGACCTGGACGCTCGAGGTCATGCCGCCGTTTCCCGAACCGCGCTTGACCTGGGCTGAACACGGAGCGCCGTTCCTGGCAGCAATCGAAAACGGGCCGCTCTGCGCCACCCAGTTTCACCCGGAAAAATCGGGGGAGGCGGGCATCCGCTTATTGAAGAACTGGATCGGCACACTGCGCCACTAGCCATGCGCGCCTAGACTTCAGAATCCTTATCATCCGTACCGGCACCCGCCATGAATAACCGGCCGCATCATGCGGCCGCACCAATCGAGGACACCAATGAGCGAGTTCAACAAGACACCGAGGCTCGTCCTCCTGCCCGCCGTCGATGTGGCCGGCGGCAAGGCAGTTCGCCTGACGCAGGGCGAGGCCGGCACGGAAACGAACTACGGTGACCCCGTCGACGCTGCTGCCGACTGGGCCAGGCAGGGAGCCGAATGGATTCATCTCGTCGACCTCGACGCGGCGTTCGGCCGGGGCAACAACACCGGCGTGATCAAAAAGGTCATTCGTCAGGTCAAGGGCGTCAACATCGAACTCTCCGGCGGCATCCGCGATGACGAATCGCTCGAAGCGGCGCTCACCACGGGCGTGAAACGCATCAACCTCGGCACCGCGGCACTCGAAAACCCGGAATGGGCGGCCAGCGTGATCGCGCAATATGGCGAAGCTGTGGCTGTCGGCCTCGACGTGCGCGGCACGACGCTCGCCGCGCGAGGCTGGACCAAGGACGGTGGAGACCTGTGGCAGGTACTCGAACGCCTCGAAGCGGCCGGCTGTGCCCGCTACGTGGTGACCGACGTCACCAAGGATGGCACCCTGCAGGGCCCGAACATCGAGCTGTTGCGCCAGGTGCTGGACCGCACGCGCAAGCCGGTCATCGCCTCCGGTGGCATTTCCAGCCTCGATGACATCGACGCGCTGCGCAAACTCGTGCCTCTGGGCCTGGAAGGCGCCATCGTGGGCAAAGCGCTCTATGCGGGCGCGTTCACCCTGGCCGAGGCGCTGGACGTCTCGGGATCCTAATGGCCAGGGCGCGTAACCTCGGCTCCACGGGCGATCCCTCTGGGCGGCCCGGTTCGCTGGGCCAGCCTAATTCGCCGGGCCAGCCGAGCTCGCCGGGCCAGCCTGGTGAGCCGAACGAGCTGGCCGATTCGGCCGGGCAGCCCTGGGCCGGCCGAGAATTCGAGGCGAACCTCGACGCCGGCGATGACGGGGCTGCTCCCGTGGCCCTCGCCGCAGCCCTCGCGCGCTTTCAGGCCCGCGAGGTCGGCGAAGAAAGCGTCGTCGACGCCATCCGCGGTGCCCGCCTGCTGATTCCGCTGGTCACCATGCTCGGGGAGGCAGCACTGAACGCGCGCGGCCAAACGATCGACAAAACGCAGGAATTGTCGATCATCACCGTGGCCGGCCCCGACGGCCGCACCGTGCTGCCCGCCTTCTCCTCAACCGCCGCCATGACGGCGTGGAACCCCCTTGCCCGGCCTGTTCCAGCGGATGCCGTACGCGTCGCCCTGGCCGCCGCGCAAGAAGACACCGACCTCGTCGTGCTCGATCCCACCTCGCCCGATGAATTCGTCATCCGGCGCCCGGCCCTGTGGGCGATCGCGCAATCCCTGCCGTGGACACCGAGTTATGCCAGCAGCCAGGTCGCCGACGCCTTCAGAACATCGATCGAGACGGAACTGTCGGTGCTGACCGTCGCGCTCTCCGCCGGTGACCCACTGGCACGGCTCGACGGCCCCGAACTCGTGGTGCAGCTCGAGCTGGTCGACGGGCTCACCCAGGCCGATCTCGACGCGATTCTGAGCCGGCTTGGCATTCGGTGGTCGGAGAATGAGATCATCACGACCGGCGTTGACTCGTTGCGCGTCAAACTCGTCGCGTCGGCGTAACGGAAGATTCTGGCGTGTTGAGCTCGCTGTCGGTGGTTCAGGTGAGAATGTCGGTATGACCGACGTTCTCGATCGTTTCTCCCCGGCCGCTCGGGCCTGGTTCACCGAGTCGTTCACCGCGCCGACCGCCGCGCAACTGGGCGCGTGGAATGCCATTTCGCAGGGCTCGCACGCCCTCGTCGTGGCACCGACCGGATCAGGCAAGACCCTCGCTGCCTTTCTGTGGGCGATTGACCGGCTGGCGACAGACTCTGCACCGGAGGTCGCACCAGGCGCTCGCGTGCCCAGTACTCGCGTCTTGTATATATCACCGCTCAAGGCCCTCGGGGTCGATGTGGAACGCAACCTCACCGCGCCCCTGGTGGGAATCAGCCGCTTTGCCCAACGTCTGGGTTTGGAGCCGCCGCACGTCTCTGTCGGTGTGCGCTCGGGAGACACCCCTGCCGCCGACCGGCGCAAAATGGTCACCTCGCCGCCCGATATCCTCATCACCACTCCGGAGTCGCTCTTTCTCATGCTGACCTCGGCGGCCCGCGAATCGCTGCGGGGGGTACAGACCGTCATCATCGATGAGGTGCACGCGGTGGCGGCGAGCAAGCGCGGTGCCCACCTGGCCGTCTCGTTGGAACGACTCGATGCCCTGCTCAGCCACCCAGCCCAGCGCATCGGGTTGTCCGCTACCGTGCGGCCGCAGAGTGAAGTGGCTCGGTTTCTCGGCGGAGCTGCCCCCGTGCAGATCGTGGCACCGCCCGCGTTGAAACGCTTCGACCTGCGGGTTGTCGTTCCGGTCGATGATATGAGCGACCTCGGGCCAGTGCCGCAACGCGAAGGCGTCACGTCGGCAGCGGCTCCACAGACCGGGTCGATATGGCCGCACGTCGAGGAGGCCATCGTCGATGAGGTGCTCGCCCATTCCTCGAGCATCGTCTTCGCGAATTCCCGACGGCTCACCGAACGGCTCACCGCCCGGTTCAACGAAATCTATGCTGAACGGCTGGCCGGGGCGGAGGCATCCGCTCTGGTAGGGGCGCTGGTGCATGAGTCGCCGACAGAACTCAGCACGGCGGGCGCAACGCCAGCAGTTCGTGCGCCGGCTGAGCTGATGGGCGCGAGCGGCCAGAGCGCTGGCACTGAACCGCTACTGGCGCGCGCGCATCACGGCTCGGTCAGCAAAGAACAGCGGTCGCTCATTGAAGACGATCTAAAATCGGGACGGCTGCGCTGTGTCGTCGCCACGTCGAGCCTCGAGCTCGGCATCGATATGGGTGCCGTCGACCTGGTTGTGCAGGTGGAATCACCGCCGTCGGTGTCGAGCGGACTGCAGCGGCTCGGCCGGGCCGGACACCAGGTCGGTGAGATTTCGCGCGGGGTGATCTACCCCAAGCATCGGGCCGACCTCATCCACGCCGCCGTCGCCGCCGAGCGCATGGTGGCCGGTGCGATCGAATCCCTGCGGGTGCCCACCAACCCTCTCGACATCCTGGCCCAGCAGACCGTGGCGGCCTGCGCGCTTGAACCGATCGACGTGGAGACGTGGTTTGACACCCTGAGGCGCAGCGCGCCGTTCGCGACCCTGCCACGGTCCGCCTATGAGGCCACCCTCGCCCTACTCGCCGGCCGATACCCCTCCGACCAGTTCGCCGAACTGCGCCCGCGCATCGTCTGGGATCGCGAAGCCGGCACCCTCACGGGCCGCCCCGGGGCGCAACGGCTCGCCGTCACGAGCGGCGGCACCATTCCCGACCGCGGGCTGTTCGGCGTCTTCATGGTTGGCGGCGAACAGGTCACCGGCAAACGCGTCGGCGAACTCGACGAGGAGATGGTCTACGAGTCACGCGTGAACGATGTGTTCGCCCTCGGCACCACGAGCTGGCGCATCCAGGAGATCACCCACGACCGGGTGCTCGTCGTGCCAGCCTTCGGACAGCCAGGGCGACTGCCGTTCTGGAAGGGTGACGGGCTCGGCCGTCCGGCCGAACTCGGCCGAGCCATCGGTGCCTTCGTGCGCGAGGTCGGAAGCCTGCCACCCGTCGAAGCCAGAGCCCGATGCGCTGGGGGCGGTCTCGACGAACGCGCGATCAGCAACCTGCTGGCTTTCCTCGACGAGCAGCGTGCTGCCACCGGCCAGCTGCCCACTGACCGTACCCTCGTGGTCGAACGGTTCCGCGACGAGCTGGGGGACTGGCGGGTCGTATTACATTCCCCGTTCGGCACCCCGGTACACGCACCGTGGGCGCTGGCCGTCGGTGCCCGGGTGCGGGAACGCTACGGAATCGACGGCTCCTGTGTCGCAAGCGACGACGGCATCGTCGTGCGCATCCCCGACACCGAAACTGAACCGCCCGGCGCTGAACTGTTCGTCTTCGACCCCGACGAGCTCGAACAGCTGGTCACCGACGAGGTCGGCGGCTCTGCGCTGTTCGCCTCCCGGTTTCGTGAGTGCGCCGCCCGGGCCCTGCTCCTGCCCCGGTACAAACCGGGTTCGCGTTCGCCGCTCTGGCAGCAACGGCAGAAGGCAGCGCAGCTGCTTGACGTTGCCCGTACCTTTCCCACCTTTCCGATCATTCTCGAGACCCTGCGCGAGTGCCTACAAGACGTCTATGACCTGCCGGCGCTCGCTGCGCTGGCCCGACAGATCGCCTCGCGGGAGCTGCGGCTGGTCGAGACCACGACCGACACCGCCAGCCCGTTCGCGAGTACCCTCCTGTTCGGCTACGTCGCCGCCTTCATGTATGAGGGCGATACCCCACTGGCCGAGCGGCGGGCCACGGCCCTCGCGATCGACTCGAGCCTGCTGGCCGAACTGCTCGGGCGGGTCGAACTGCGGGAACTGCTCGACCCCGCCGTCATCGACCAGACCGACCGGGAACTGCAACGGCTCGCGCCCGACTACCTGGCCAAGGGCAGAGAAGGCGCCGCCGATCTGTTGCGCACGCTCGGCCCACTCAGCACCAGCGAGGTCGCCGAGCGGATGCTCCTAACCGCGCCCGAGTCGCCGCCAGTGCCCGAGTCGCTGCCAGTGCCCGAGTCGCTGCCTGCGCCCGAGTTGCCCGGCCTCCTCCTCGCCGAGGAGGCACTGCTGGGCCTCGTTGCCGCGCGCCGCGCCGTGCGCGTGAGCATCGGAGGTGAGCAGCGCTGGGCTGCGGTCGAAGACGCCAGCCGGTTGCGCGACGCTCTCGGAGTTCCCCTGCCGATCGGGGTGTCCGCCGCGTTCACCGAACCCGTGGCTGATCCGCTCGGCGATCTGGTGAGCCGGTACGCGCGCTCACACGGACCGTTCACCACCGGCGCCGTCGCTGACCGGTTCGGGTTGGGCATCGCCGTCGTACAAATCGCCCTCGGCCGCCTCGCCGACGCCCGACGCATCGTGGCTGGCGAATTCCGACCGAACGGCAGCGGCCTTGAATGGTGCGACGCCGAGGTGCTGCGGCGCCTCCGCCGCCGTTCCCTCGCGGCACTGCGGCACGAGGTCGAACCGGTCGACCAGCAGGCCATCGGCCGGTTTCTTCCGGCATGGCAACACGTGGGCGGCAAGCTGCGCGGAATCGACGGTGTCGCATCCGTCATCGAGCAGTTGGAGGGTGCGCGCATTCCGGCGTCCGCCTGGGAGACGCTCATTCTGCCCGCCCGGGTGAGTGACTACCAGCCGGGCATGCTCGACGAACTCAGTAACGCGGGGGAGGTGCTCTGGGCGGGCGCCGGAACGCTCGCCGGCAACGACGGCTGGGTCAGCCTGCACCTCGCCGAAACCGCCCAGCTCACCCTGCCACTGCCCGTCGATGTCGAGACGACGCCCCTGCAGCAGGAGGTCCTCGCGACCCTGGGGAGCGGTGGTGCCTACTTCTTCCGGCAATTGGCGGATGCCGTCGGCAGCCAGGATGATGCCGGCCTGGTGCAGGCGCTGTGGGATCTGGTCTGGGCCGGTCTGATCAACAACGACACCTTCGCCCCGGTGCGATCGCTTCTGGCTGGCGGCCATACCGCCCACCGGCAGAGTCGGGCCGTGCCGCGCGCGCGCCTGCATCGCGGGCGGTCGATGCCGCGCCCAAACCTGCCGAGCCGCAGCGGTCCGGCCACGGTTTCGGGGCGCTGGTCGATCCTGCCGGTGGCCGACGACTCGCCAACACGTCGCGCACACGCACTGGGGGAGACCCTGCTCGAACGTTATGGCGTGGTCACTCGTGGGGCGGTGATGGCCGAGAGCGTCATCGGCGGATTCTCCCTCGTCTACCGCACGCTGACCGGGTTCGAAGAAATGGCACGCTGTCGACGCGGCTATTTCATCGAGGGGCTCGGCGCGGCACAGTTCGCCACCGGCGGCACCATCGATCGGCTGCGTACCTTTGCCGCGGGGGTAGCCGACCAAGCTGGTGCAGATCGGAAGGCTGCGCCGGTCGCGGTTGCCCTGGCCGCGACCGACCCGGCGAATGCATACGGCGCCGCGCTGCCGTGGCCGACCCCACCCGGCGACACCACCCATCGCCCTGGTCGCAAAGCGGGTGCGCTCGTCGTGCTCGTCGACGGTGCCCTCGTGCTGTACGTCGCGCGTGGCGGCAAAACCGTGGTTGCCTTTGAAACGGATGAGGAGGTGCTCGCGGCCGCCACGCTGAGCCTGACCGCCCTGGTCGCCACCGGCCGGGTGCAAAAGATCGCGGTGGAAACAGTCAACGGTGTGTTCGTGATCGGCACCGACCTGGGCTTAGCTCTGCGCGCAGCCGGATTCACCGAGACACCGAAAGGGCTGAGGCTGCGTGCCTGAGGGCGATACCGTCTACCGCACGGCGCGCACACTCGACCAGGCCCTGCACGGCAGCATCCTGACCGGCTGTGACATTCGGGTACCCGCTTTCGCTACCGTCGACCTCACCGGACAGACCGTGCACGAGGTGATCAGTCGCGGCAAACACCTGCTGCACCGGGTCGGCGAGACGAGCATCCACTCCCATCTCAAGATGGAGGGAGCCTGGCACCTCTACCGGCCAAACACACGATGGCAGCGGCCGGCCTTCCAAGCACGCATCGTGCTGCAGACGGCCGACTGGATCGCCGTCGGCTTCGAACTCGGTGTGCTCGAGCTCGTGCCGACCCGGGCCGAGACCGAGGTGGTCGGTTATCTTGGGCCCGATCTGCTCGACGTCAAATGGAGCGCGGCCGACAGCGCCGAGGCCGCCACACGCCTCGCTGTCCGGCCCGAGCAACCGGTCATACTGGCCCTCGCCGACCAGCGAAACCTGGCCGGGCTCGGAAACGTCTACGTCAACGAGCTCTGTTTTCTGCGCGGACTGCTACCGACCCGGCCCATGGCCGAGGTCACCGACGTGCCCGGGCTCGTGGGCCTGGCCCGGCGCCTGCTTGTGGCCAACAAGGACCGCGACGAACGCACAACCACCGGTAACCTGCGCCGCGGAGCCCAAACCTGGGTCTACGGGCGAGGTGGTCAGGCGTGCCGGCGCTGCGGTGCCCGCATTCAACGCAGCACCCTGGGCCGCAGCGAAGTCGAGCAGCGCAACACCTTCTGGTGTCCGCGCTGCCAGACCTGACTGGCGCCGCTGCCGGACAACGCAAAACGGATGCCGCCGGTCGGGGTGACCGGCAGCATCCGCTCGACGAAAAATGGGCTAGTTGACCGGCCCGGTGTACTTCTCGCCGGGGCCCTCGCCGATGGGGTCTGGCACGAAGGACGCCTCGCGGAAGGCGAGCTGCAGGGAACGCAGGCCGTCACGCAGGCTGCGTGCGTGCATGTCGGCGATGTCGGGCGCGGCGGCTGTCACGAGGCCGGCGAGAGCCGTGATGAGCTTGCGGGCTTCGTCGAGGTCGATCTGGGCGTCGGGGTCTTCGGCGAGTCCGCACTTCACGGCGGCCGCGCTCATGAGGTGCACTGCGGCCGTTGTGATGATCTCCACCGCGGCCACCTCGGCGATATCGCGTGTTGCTTGTGCCGAATTCTGCTCAAAACTCGTTTCGTTCTCAAAACTTTGGCTCACTGCATTCCTCTGCTAGGCTGATCTTCGGTTCCGGGACAATAGTCTCGGTACGAAAGTGGAGAATCTCCCACCCGCGCATACCGCTTCATCAAGGTTACCGGGTAGATTGCACTCCGCCGTCGCGTTATCACCTCCTTCGGGAAGGTGGCAGAGCGAGGGTAGACAGGGTGTATGTGTGATGCAGGCCGATGCACAAGTTGGCCTGGACAACGCGTGATTTTTCTCTCTTCGTCCCCGGTCGGTATCCGCTGTCTGGTTGTGACCACGAAGTTAACCCAAGAGGAGAGACGCATCAGCGATCCCCGTACAAATGACCGTATACGCGTCCCCGAAGTTCGTCTCGTTGGTCCCAACGGCGAGCAGGTCGGGGTCGTGGCGATTGATGTTGCCCTGCGCCTGGCACAGGATGCCGACCTCGACCTGGTCGAAGTTGCACCCGAAGCCAAGCCGCCCGTGGCCAAGATCATGGACTACGGCAAGTTCAAGTACGAGGCTGCGCAGAAGGCCAAGGAGGCCAGGCGCAACCAGGCGAACACGATCCTCAAGGAGGTTCGTTTTCGTCTCAAGATTGACACGCACGACTACGAGACCAAGCGCAAACGCGCCGAAGGCTTCCTGAAGAGCGGTGACAAGGTCAAGGCCATGATTCTTTTTCGTGGCCGCGAACAGTCCCGACCCGACCAGGGCGTACGTCTGCTCCAAAAATTTGCCGAGGATGTCGCCGAGTACGGTTCCGTGGAATCTACTCCGATGATCGACGGTCGAAACATGGTCATGGTGATTGGCCCGTTGAAAAACAAGTCAGAAGCCAAGGCTGAGATCAACGCCCACAAGGCTGCCGAGAAGGCAGACAAGGTAGCCGATAAGGCCGACAAGGTTGCCGACAAGGCAGCGAAACAGGAGGAACCACATGCCTAAGATGAAGACCCACTCCGGAACCAAGAAGCGTTTCAAGGTCACCGGCAGCGGAAAGATCATGAAGCAGCAGGCCGGACTTCGACACAACCTCGAGGTCAAGAGCACGCAGCGCAAGTCCCGTTTGAACCAGGACCAGGTGCTGGCTAAGTCGGATCAGAAGACCATCAAGAAGCTTCTCGGTCTGTAATTTTTTAGGTCAGTAACAGGCCTCGTCAACGAATAAGGATTTGTAAAAAATGGCAAGAGTAAAGAGGGCCGTAAACGCCCACAAGAGTCGCCGCGTTATTCTCGAACGCGCCAAGGGCTACCGCGGACAGCGTTCACGCCTGGTCACCAAGGCGAAGGAGCAGCTCACTCACTCCTTCACCTATAGCTACCGTGACCGCCGTGCACGCAAGGGTGACTTCCGTCGCCTGTGGATCCAGCGGATCAACGCTGCGTCGCGCGCGAACGGCCTCACCTACAACCGTCTGATCCAGGGCCTCGGCCTGGCCGGCATCGAGGTCGACCGTCGTATCCTCGCCGACCTCGCGGTCAACGAGGCAGCGACGTTCGCCGCCCTCGTCGAGAGCGCCAAGGCTGCTCTTCCCGCCGACACCTCGGCACCGAAGGTCGCCGTCACGGCGTAAAGAATCAACCGTTCCGGTCGCCACCGGCTGCCTCCTGGGCGTGAGTGTGGTGAACGGTTCAAATCTCACGAGAGGAGCGGGCGACCTGGTCGCCCGCTCCTTTTTTGTACCCATTCGTCGTGCACCTAAACTTTGCGCACCTAAACTTAACGTCATGCTTGATAATCCACGTTCACCGCGCGTCCGTGCCGTCGCAAAACTTGCCAAGCGCGACGCGCGCCTCGAGTCCGGTCTGTTCCTGCTCGAAGGCCCGCAGGCCGTTTCCGAAGCCCTCACCTTTCGTCCCGAGCTGGTCGTGGAGCTGTTTGCCACACCGACAGCGCTCGACCGCTACACCGACCTGGCCCAGAAAGCGATCGACGCCCAGGTCGAGGTCGAGTTCGTCTCCGAAGAGGTGCTCGAGGCCATGGCCGACACGGTCACCCCGCAGGGCTTCGTGGCTGTCTGCCACCAGTTCCCCACCTCGGTGAAGAAGATCTTCAACGCCGAGCCGAAGCTCGTCGCCATTCTCGAAGAGGTTCGCGACCCGGGCAACGCCGGCACCATCATCCGGGCAGCGGATGCCGCTGGCGCCGATGCCGTCATCCTCACCGGCCGCAGCGTCGACCTGTACAACCCCAAAGTCATCCGTTCCTCGACCGGCTCCATCTTTCACCTCCCGGTTGCGATCGCGGCCGACCTGTCCGACGTGCTCGACCGTGCCCGGGCCGCCGGCCTGCAGCTCTTTGCCGCAGACATTAAGGGCTCTGACCTGCTAACCGCCCGCAACGAGGGACTGCTCGCGGCTCCGACCGTGTGGCTGTTCGGCAACGAAGCCCGCGGCCTGACCGACGAAGACCTCGCCAGGGTCGACCGCAGCGTCAGTGTGCCGATCTACGGCGAAGCCGAGTCGATGAACCTCGCGACCGCGGCATCCGTCTGCCTGTATGAGAGTGCCTTCGCACAGCGCGCCTGACTATAGCCCCTTCGCGGGGAGCGGGCGCGCAAAAGTGCTCTCAAATGTGCGCCCGCTCTTGGTCGGATGTGCTCTCGGAACGGGGTTGCTGCGTAAATAAGCTGGTCAGAAGCCTTGTTTGGGGCTCGAGAGGACGCTTATGACCAGGACCGTTTCGACCGACCAGACCACAGCTCTCACCGGGATCGGCGCCGCGCCGATTCTGGACCAGGCCAGGGACCGGGTATTGCACCGCGGCTTGGGCCTCACCCAGGAGCAGATTCTCCAGATCCTGGAGCTGCCGGACGCACTGCTCCCGGCCGCCCTGGAGCTCGCCCACGACGTGCGCCTGAAATATTGCGGCGAGTCCGTCGAGGTGGAGGGAATCATCTCCGTCAAGACCGGCGGATGTCCCGAAGACTGCCATTTCTGCTCCCAGTCCGGCCTGTTCGAGTCGCCGGTTCGCGCGGTCTGGCTGGACATTCCCGGCCTCGTGCAAGCGGCGCAGGAAACCGCGGCGACCGGAGCCACAGAATTCTGCATCGTCGCCGCGGTGCGCGGCCCCGACCTCAAGCTCATGAACCAGATCAAGTTCGCGATCGAACGCATCAACAGAGTCGTCGAGATCAACATCGCGTGCTCGCTCGGGATGCTCACCCAGCGCCAGGTCGACCAGCTCGCCGAGTGGGGGGTGCACCGGTACAACCACAATCTGGAAACCGCCCGCAGCTTCTTCCCCGAGGTCGTCACCACGCACGACTACGACGAACGCCTCGACACGTGTCGTATGGTCAAGGACGCCGGCATGGAATTGTGCTGCGGCGCCCTCATCGGCATGGGAGAGAGCAACGCCCAGCGCGCCGAACTCGCGGCGCAGCTCGCCGCCCTCGACCCCCACGAGGTTCCCCTCAACTTTCTCAACCCCCGGCCGGGTACCCCGCTCGCCGGGCAGTCGATCATGTCGGGCCGGGATGCCCTCCGGGCCATTGCCGCCTTCCGGCTGGCGATGCCGCGAACGGTGCTGCGCTTCGGTGGCGGCCGCGAACTCACCCTCGGCGACCTCGGCACGAGGGAGGGCCTGCTCGGGGGCATCAACGCTGTCATCGTCGGCAACTACCTGACCACCCTCGGGCGACCGGCAACGGCCGACCTTGACCTTCTGGTTGAACTTAATATGCCGATTCGGGAACTCCAGAAGTCGCTCTGACGATGTCGACAGATGACGAGAGTGGCACGACCGAAATCCCGAGCTACTGCGGACACTGCGGCCTGCCGGCGCACACGCCCGATGCGCACGGCGTCGATTCAGACCACGACGATTCAAACGGCGGCTGCAGCACCCGGCTGGCCATGGAGCCGCCGCGCTACTGCAGCCAGTGCCGCCGTCGAATGAAAGTGCAGGTTGACCCGTTCGGCTGGAGCGCCGCGTGCTCCCGGCACGGGACGGTGACGCAGTGAGCAGGGCGGGCACGCGCACACCGTTCGACCGGGACCGGGCCGCCCTGTGGCATCCGTATGCGTCGGCTGGTTCCCCGGAACCGCTCTGGCAGGTGGAGGCCGCCGAGGGAGTGCGGTTGCGGTTGCGCGGCGAAGATGGCGCCGGGAGCGACGTTATCGACGGGATGGCATCGTGGTGGTGCATGATCCACGGCTACCGCAACCCGGTGCTGGACGCTGCGCTCACCGAGCAGGCGGGCCAATTCAGCCACGTGATGTTCGGCGGGCTCACCCATGCGCCCGCGATCGAGCTCGCCGAGCTTCTGGTATCGATCACCCCGGAGGGGCTCGAACGCGTGTTCTTCGCCGACTCCGGGTCGGTGTGCGTCGAGGTCGCGCTGAAGCTCGCGGTGCAATATCAGGGTGCCGGGGGGCGCCCACAACGCCAACGGATGCTGACCGTCTCCGGTGGATACCACGGTGACACGTTCGGAGCCATGGGCGTGTGCGATCCCGTCGACGGAATGCACTCGACCTTCGCCGGGCTGCTCCCGAACAACATCTTCGCCCCACGCCCGCCGAGCGCGGCCACGGCGACCCCGCAGGAAATCGCGGTGTGGGCTCGGGCGGTGGCCGCCCTGGCCGCGGATAACAGTGACGAGCTCGCCGCCATCATCCTGGAACCCGTGCTGCAGGGGGCCGGCGGAATGTTCGTGTACCCGCCCGAGTGTCTCCGGGCGCTGCGGCGCATCGCCGACGATCATGGACTCCTCCTCATCCTCGACGAGATCGCCACCGGCTTCGGTCGCACCGGCGAACTGTTCGCGGCCGACCATGCGGGCGTCAGAGCCGACATCATGTGCGTCGGCAAGGCGCTCACCGGCGGCTACCTGACGCTCGCCGCCATGCTGTGCACCAATCGGGTGGCGCGGACAGTCTCGCACGGCGCCGCCGGCGCCCTGCTCCACGGCCCCACCTTCATGGCGAACCCGCTGGCCTGCGCCGTGGCCCTGGCCAGTGTGCGGCTCCTGCTCGCCGCCGACTGGAGGGGAAACGTCGCCGGCATCAACACGGCACTCACGCTCGGGCTCTCGCCTGCGCGGGAGCTCGACGTCGTCGCGTCGGTGCGGACCCTCGGCGCCGTCGGTGTCATCGAGCTCGACCGGCCGGTCGACGTCGCCGAGGTGACCCGGGCAGCGATGCGGAACGGAGTCTGGATTCGACCCTTCCGAAACCTGGTCTACACAATGCCGCCGTACGTCTGTACCGGCGCCGATCTGGCCGTGCTCACCAGGGGGATGGTCGCCGCCGTGGCCGAGGTGTACGGCGACACGCCTGGAGCGCCGATGACGGGGGAGGGGCAATGAGCGTGTCCATGCAGCGCTGGGTCGAGCAGCAGGCATCCGCTCGCGCCCGCCGGGGTCTCGCCCGCGAGCTAGTGCCGCGCGCACCGGGTGCCGACCTGCTGGACCTCGCGAGCAACGACTACCTCGGCCTCGCCACCCACACGCGGCTGGCGCTCGCGGCCGCTGAGGCCACGGCACTCTGGGGCACCGGCGCTACTTCGTCCCGCCTGGTGACGGGCACCACCCTCCTGCATGAGCAACTCGAGCGCGAACTGGCCCGCCTGGTCGGGCTCGATACCGCACTCGTGTACTCCTCCGGGTATCTCGCGAACATGGGTGTGCTGACCGCCCTCGGCGGACCGGGCACCCTCATCGTCGCCGACGCCCACGCCCACGCGTCAATGATCGACGGATTCCGGCTGAGCCGATCCCGCACCGAAACCTTCGCCCACAACGACCTGGACGACGCCGAACGCCTCCTCGGCGGCCGCAGCGAACCACGCGCACTCATCGCCGTCGAATCAATTTTCAGCGTGTTCGGGGATGAGGCGCCACTCGCGGGACTGCTCGCACTCGCGGAACGGCACGATGCCATGCTCGTGGTCGACGAGGCGCACAGTGTGGGCGTGGCCGGCCACGGGCGCGGCTCGATCGCCGGCACGGCGCTTGCCGGGCACCCGAGCGTCATCGTGACCGCGACCCTGTCGAAGGCGCTCGGCAGCCAGGGCGGCGCGGTCCTCGGCCCCGATTGGGTGCGCTCCCAGCTGGTCAACCGGTCCCGCAGCTTCATCTTCGACACCGGTCTGGCCCCGGCATCCGCCGCGGCCGCGCTCGCCGCCATCGACGTCATCCGCGACGAGCCCTGGCGGGTCGAACGGCTGCGCGCGAACGCGACGGCCCTCTCCACCGGCCTCGCCGCGGTTCTGCACGGCACGCGACTGGCCATCGACCCGGGTGCCGGGGCCGTGCAGTCGATTCCCCTGCCCACCGCTGAAATCGCCCTCTCCTGCGCCCGGGCAGCCCGGGCCGCCGGCATTCAGGTCGGCTGCTTCCGGCCCCCGTCGGTGCCTGACGGCGTCTCCCGGCTGCGGCTGACCGCGCGGGCGACGCTGACCCGGCCCGTGCCGTCGACGTTCTCGGCACCATCCTGAAGGAGCACCTGTGAGCCTGCCCACCGTCATCATCGTCACCGGGACGGATACCGGGGTCGGGAAGACCACCACGACGGCGGCGATCGCGACCGTTCTGGCTGCCGCGGGGCGCCGGATCTCGGTCTACAAGCCGTGCCAGTCCGGCGCATCCGAGGGAGACTCGGATTGTGCGCAGATTTACCGGCTCGCCGGTCCGATGCACGCGAGCGCCGGCGTGGTGCTTGGCGCGGCGCTGGCCCCGGCCGCCGCGGCGGCGCTCGAGGATGCCGCATTGCCGCCGGTGAGCGTGCACGCCGATCGGATTCGCGCTTTCGCCCGCAACAGTGACCACGTGTTGGTCGAGGGGTCCGGCGGGCTGTTGGTAGGACTCGACGAGGCCGGGCGCACCCTCGCCGACCTGGCCGAACTGCTCGGCGCCCAGGCCGGCTGTGTGGTGGTGTCCCGACCCGGGCTCGGCACGCTCAACCACACAGCGCTGACCCTGGAAGCACTGCAGCGGCGCGGCATCCGAGTGCTCGGCGTAGTCCTCGGCACCTGGCCGGTCGAGCCGGGCGCGGCCGACGACCACAATCGGCGTGCCTTCGGGGACGGCCCGGTGCCGCTGCTCGGTGTGCTGCCGACCGGCGCCGGCGCCCTCCCGCCAGCGGTGTTCCGGCAACGGGCCGGCGGCTGGCTGCCGGGGGTGGCGGCATGACCGGGCAGCCGACGGGGTGTCCGGTTCGTGCGCCGGATCACCGGGACGCCTACCGGGGCGGGGGGGGGGGGGGCACCCGGCGACCGTTCGCCGGGTGCTGCACGACCCGGTAGCATTCGGCCCGGCCAATGCGCTCGTTGCCGTGAAGCCCCTCACCGGCCCGAGCTTGCGGCTGCTGCAGCGGGCCAGGTTTGCACTCCCGCCCATCCTGGCCAGCAACGCCGATGACAGGCACGCGGGGATCCGGCGGGTCGTGGGCAGCTTCTTCACACCGGCGACCGTCGCGGCCATCGAACCCCGAATCAGGGAACTCGCCCGCGCCGCCGTCACCGTGGCCGCCCGCGCCGTCGACGAGGACGGATCGGTCGACCTCGTCGAGGCCGTGGCCGCGCGGCCGCCAGCGATCCTGATGCTGGAACTGCTCGGGCTGCCCGTGCGGGACGTGGCGCAGCTGAAGACCTGGAGCCGAGAATCCCTCGAGCTGTTCTGGGGCTGGCCCGACGACGAACGCCAGCTCCGGCTCGCCGGCGGTGCCGCCGAGTTTTACACCTGGTTGCGCACCGTCGTCCGCGAAGCGGTCGGCGCCGATCGGCGAACCCTGTTCGGTTCCCTCGCCGAGCATGGGTTGAGCACCCCCGAACTGTGTTCACTCGGGTACTTTCTGCTCATCGCCGGACAGGAGACCACCACCCAGCTGATCAGCACCGCGCTGTTCCGGCTGGCCGCGAACCCCGACCCGGACGCCTGGCGTAAAGTGGCCACCCCGGCCGGGGCGAGCGCGCTGGTGCGCCGGGTGCTCGCCACCGAGTCCTCCGTGCCCACCTGGCGCCGCGTCACCACGCGCGCCGTCGAACTGGACGGCGAAACACTGCCCGCCGGCTGTGAGATTCTCCTGGAGCTCACCGGCAACCATGGCACCCGAGCCCGCCCGACCGCCTACAGCCTGGCCTTCGGCTCCGGAATCCACCGCTGCCTCGGCGCCAAACTGGCCGAACTGGAAGCGACGGTCGTGGTTCAGGAAACAGCACGCACCCTGCCGCCGTGCCGCCTCGGGGATGCCTCGCCGGAGTGGACGCGCCTGCTCTCCTTCCAATCCCCGCGCACCGTCACCGTGACTCGCCGCTGAGCCTCGCCGCTGAGTCACGCCGCTGAGCCTCGCCGCTGAGTCACGCCGGCATGCCCTGCAACAGCTGTAAGGCCGCAGTCGTGATCGTCGTCGCCCGGGTTCACCAGCTCGGTGTCGAAACACCGGCGACGATGCTCGACGGCGTGCTCGGCGCAATCGTCGTCAACACGGCGCTGTGCCTCGTCACGGTACTTGCGGTCGCGCTCTTCCTGCGCCTGCCGAAAACTGAAGGAGTGAAAATCACATCCCGATGAGCGGACGTTGGCCCGCTACATTGCACAAACGCCCGCTGCCCGGACTGTTACAAATGCGTTACTGTCCGGGCATTTGGCGTACCTGAAACGCCGTTCTGACCTAAGTTGGAGGTTATGGAGCCATCAGATTCGTCCCCGGCTACGTCGAACATCACCGTTCGTCGGGGGGAACCCCTAGTCGTCGTCAAGAACATCAACAAGCACTACGGGGAACTGCACGTTCTCAAGAACATCAATGCCGTGGTCAACCGCGGCGAGGTGGTCGTAGTCATCGGACCGAGTGGGTCGGGCAAATCGACCCTGTGTCGAGCGATCAACCGCCTCGAGACCATCGACGACGGCGTGATCACCATCGACGGGATCAAATTGCCGGAAGAGGGCAAAGCCCTCGCCCACCTGCGCGCCGACGTTGGCATGGTCTTTCAGGCCTTCAACCTGTTCGCCCACAAGACGGTGCTTGACAACGTGACCCTCGGCCCGATGAAGGTTCGCGGCATGTCGAAGGCCGATGCCGAGAAAAGGGCTATGGCCTTGTTGGAACGTGTCGGCGTCGCGAACCAGGCCAAGAAGATGCCGGCCCAGCTTTCCGGTGGCCAGCAGCAACGTGTCGCCATCGCTCGTGCTCTCGCGATGGAACCGAAGCTGATTCTGCTTGACGAGCCGACCAGTGCGCTCGACCCTGAGATGATCAACGAGGTGCTCGAGGTCATGATCGACCTGGCTAACGAGGGTATGACCATGATCGTCGTCACCCACGAGATGGGCTTCGCCCGCAAGGCCGCGGACCGCGTCATCTTCATGGCTGAGGGCGAAATCGTGGAGGAAACCACTCCCGAGGAGTTCTTCACCAACCCACAGAGCACTCGTGCTCAGGATTTCCTCTCCAAAATTCTCGACCACTAAACCGTCCCCACCACCACACAGCATCAGGAGAAGACAAATGAGATTCAAAAAAGGCCTAGCAATCTCGGCCCTCGCTCTCGCAGGTGCCCTCGTGCTTAGTGGCTGCACCGATTCGGGTGCATCCAATGACGCCGTGCCCGTCGAGGAAGCCCCCGAATTTGCAGCGGGCACCACCATGGCCGCCCTCGCCGAAGCCGGCGAGATCACGATCGGCACGAAGTTTGACCAGCCACTCTTCGGCCTTCGCGGCGCGGATGGTGACCCGGTCGGGTTCGACGTCGAAATCGGCAAGCTGATCGCCGCCAAGCTCGGCATCGCCCCCGACAAGATCAAGTGGACGGAGACCGTCTCGGCGAACCGCGAACCATTCATCCAGAATGGCCAGGTTGATATCGTCGTCGCGACCTACACGATCAATGACACCCGCAAGCAGGTTGTGTCCTTCGCCGGACCGTACTATTCCGCGGGTCAGGACCTGCTCGTTCTCGCCGGCAACACCGACATCACCGGCCCCGAAGACCTTACCGACCAGCCCGTCTGCACGGTGAGCGGCTCCACGTCAGAGAAGAACATCGCGGAGTTCACCACCAACATCATTGCCACGGATACCTACTCCAACTGCCTCGGCCCGCTGCGCAGCGGTGAAGTCGTCGCCGTTACCACCGACAACGTGATCCTGGCCGGAATTGCGGACCAGAACGAGGGCGAGTTCGAGGTCGTCAACAACCCGTTCACGGAAGAGCCCTACGGCATCGGGCTGGCGCTGGACGACACCGAGTTCCGCACCTTCATCAACGACGTGCTCGAAGAGTCCTACGACGACGGCACCTGGGTCGACGCCTGGGAGTCGACTGCCGGAAAGGTTCTCGACACCCCCAAGCCTCCGGCCGTCGACCGCTACTAGATCAACACCGCACGTGCAGTACGCGTTGTAAGCCGGGATGGCCCGTTCCTAGTCGGACGGGCCATCCCGGTGAGTTTTCGAGCCGGACCAAGATTCAATCACGGATATTAGAAGAGGAGGTGAGTTGTGGACGCAGTCATCGACAACCTACCAACGTTCCTGGAAGGCTTCCGGAACACCCTGGGCCTCCTCGCCCTTGCTGGAATCGGGGCATTCATCCTTGGAATCCTTATAGCAGCCATGCGGATCTCGCCCGTGGGATCGTTCCGTGGATTTGCGACGGTCTACACCGAGGTCGTGCGCAATACCCCCCTCACGCTCGTGCTCTTTTTCTGCGCCTATCTGCTGCCGTACCTGCAGTTCACCCCCGGCTATTTTCAGCTCGCGGCGATCGGTCTGACGGTCTACACCTCGCCATTCGTCGCTGAGGCGTTGCGCTCGGGTGTCAACGGCGTGCACGTTGGACAGGCCGAGGCGGCCCGCAGCATCGGCCTCACCTTCGGGCAGACCCTATCCTTTATCGTGATGCCGCAGGCCATTCGCATGGTCATTCCGCCGCTGATCAACGTGTTCATCGCCCTCGCCAAGAACACCTCGGTCGCCGGTGCCTTCTTCGTATTCGAGCTCTTTGGAGCAGCGAGGCAGATAACGAATGATCGTGGCGACGCCGTCATCGCCGTCCTGCTCGCGGTCGCTGCTTTCTACCTGATCATCACCATCCCGCTCGGAGTGATCGCCGGCCGGATCGAGAAGAAGGTAGCGGTACTCCGATGACCTCCGTACTGTATGACGTTCCCGGACCTAAGGCTCGCGCTCGTTCCCGGGCCATTTCGGTGCTCGGCATCGTGCTCATCGTCGGCGGTATTGTCGCCCTCGCCGTAGTCCTTGGTCTGCCGAAAACCAGCGCCAATGGTGCCGTTCAGCCTGGTCTCTGGGACGCTTCCCGGTGGGACGTCTTCAACGACGTGCAGGTCTGGCGAACCCTTGGCATCGGCGCCCTCAACACATTGCGGATGGCCGGAGTCGCCGCTGTGCTTGCCCTCATCATCGGCGTCCTCTTCTCGTTCGGGCGGGGCTCTGACCACGCCTGGGTGCGGGTACCGACGACGGTCGTGCTCGAATTCTTCCGCGGCATGCCCGTGCTGCTCATGATGCTGTTCATTCTGTTGGTGTTCTCCACCGGTTCGTTCTGGGCCGGAGTCGCCGCCCTCGCCGTGTACAACGGCGCGATCATCGGTGAGGCCCTCCGGGCCGGCATTAAGGCCCTGCCAAGTGGGCAACGCGAAGCCGGCCTGGCCATCGGCCTCACCCCGATCGCCACTCGATTCCGCATCGAGTTTCCGCAAGCTTTCCGTCAGATGTTGCCCATCATCATCGCCCAGCTAGTAGTGCTGCTCAAGGACACCTCGCTGGCGTTCGTCGTCGGGTACAACGAATTGCTGCGCAGCGGAAACTATAACCTGTCGCAGTTCTTCGGCAACCGATACCAGTTTTCCTTCTTCTTCGTGGTGCTCGCCATCTACCTGACGATGAACCTGTCGCTGTCGTGGTTGGCTCGCCGAATCGCCAAGCGCACCGGTCCGCAGACTGGCAAACTCGGCAAACCTGACGCCGCGCCGCCGATCGACCCCAACCTGGTCGACCCGCGAGCGTTGGGGGCACAGAGCCGAAGCGGCTTATAAGCCCACTAAACTTGGGCCTTGTGTCTGTTTCCAGCGTTCCCCCAGAGCCCATCACGCCATCCGACCCGGCAGAATCAGAACCAGCTGAGCCGTTGATCTCCGAAGCAGCCGTCAACACCGCGGTCGACGCCGCACTGGCCGCTATCGCCGCAGCCGCTACGACCGCAGCGCTCAAACTCGTTCGCAGCGAGCACGCGGGGGAGTCGTCCCCGTTGTCCAAGCTCAACGCGCTCATGCGTAACGTTCCGGGAAACCAAAAAGCTGCCGCCGGTAAACTCGTCGGCCAGGCCCGCGGCGCCGTCACCAAAGCGCTCACCGCTCGTGAAGACGAGATCGGCACCGCCGAAGCTGCCGCCCGCTTGCTGGCCGAGACGGTGGACGTGACCGCCGCGGCATCCGCTTGGAAAGCCGGGGCGCGGCATCCGATCTCGCTGCTGAGCGAGCGCGCCGCCGACGTTTTCGTCGCGATGGGCTGGGAAGTTGCCGAAGGTCCGGAGCTCGAAAGCGAATGGTTCAACTTCGACGGCCTCAACTTCGACGAAGACCACCCGGCCCGCGCCATGCAGGACACCTTCTTCGTCGAACCGACGGATGCCCACCTCGTTTTGCGCACGCAGACCTCGCCCGTGCAGCTGCGTGCGTTGCTCAGCCGTGAGCTGCCGGTCTACGTGGTCGCGCCCGGACGCGTGTTTCGCACCGACGAACTCGACGCCACGCACACGCCGGTGTTCCACCAGATCGAGGGCATTGCCATCGACAAGGGCCTCACCATGGCCAACCTGCGCGGAACGCTCGACCACTTCGTCAAGGCCCTGTTCGGCCCGGGGGCCAAGGTGCGCCTGCGCCCGAACTACTTTCCGTTCACCGAGCCGAGCGCCGAGCTCGACGTCTGGCACCCCACCTTTAAAGACGGCGCACGCTGGATCGAGTGGGGCGGCTGCGGCATGGTGCACGCGAATGTGCTGCGCTCGGCCGGAATCGACCCCGACGTGTACTCCGGGTTCGCGTTCGGAGTGGGTGTGGAACGAGCTGTGATGTTTAGAAATGACGTAAAGGACATGCACGACATGGTCGAAGGCGATATTCGGTTCAGTCAGCAGTATGGGATGACGGTCTAATGCGGGTACCACTGAGCTGGCTCGGCGAATTCGTCGACCTCGCGCCCGGCACCACGCCGGAAGACGTGCACGCTGCACTCGTGAGCGTCGGTCTCGAAGAAGAAGACATCCACCGCTTCGAGGTGTCCGGCCCGATCGTGGTCGGCGAGGTGCTCGAATTCGCCGGCGAAGAACAGACCAACGGCAAAACCATCAACTGGTGCCAGGTGCGCGTGGCGCCCGACGGTGAGCTCGCCGCCGACGGCGGCCCGGCCGTGCACGGCATCATCTGCGGCGCGCACAACTTCGCCGTCGGCGACAAGGTCGTCGTGACCCTGCCCGGCGCGTCGCTGCCCGGACCGTTCCCGATCGCCGCCCGCAAAACCTACGGCCACGTTTCCGACGGCATGATCGCCTCGGCCCGTGAACTCGGCCTCGGCGACGAGCACGACGGCATTCTGCTGCTGAAGAACCTCGGGATCGACGCGCCGGTCGGAGCGGATGCGATCGCCCTGCTCGGCCTGGACGACAGCGCCGTTGAGATCAACGTCACCCCCGACCGCGGCTACGCCTTCTCCATTCGTGGCGTCGCCCGCGAATACTCGCACGCCACCGGTGTGCCGTTTCGAGACCCCGCGCTCGCGCTCACCGTTGTGGCTCCGGTCACCCGGTTCCCCGTGACGATCGACGACCAGGCTCCGATTCGGGGCCGGTCCGGGTCGAGCGTGTTCGTGACCCGGGTGGTGCGCGGCGTCGACCCGACGCGGCCGACCCCGGCCTGGATGATCGCCCGGCTGGGGCTGGTCGGCATCCGCTCGATCTCGCTCGTGGTCGACGTGACCAACTACGTGATGTTCGAGCTCGGCCAGCCGTTGCACGGCTACGACCTCGACAAGCTCTCCGGCGGCATCATCGTGCGACGCGCGACTGCCGGAGAGAAGTTCACCACTCTCGACGCGGTCACCCGCACGCTGAGTGTTGAAGATCTGCTGATCACCGACGAATCCGGACCGATCGGCCTGGCCGGCGTGATGGGCGGCGCGAGCACCGAGATCAGCTCGAAGACCGTCAACGTGCTCGTCGAGGCTGCCAACTTCGACCCGGTGTCGATCGCACGCTCTGCCCGTCGGCACAAGTTGCCGAGCGAGGCGAGCAAGCGATTCGAACGCGGTGTCGACCCGCGTGTTGCCGCGGTTGCTGCCGCTCGCGTGGTGCAGCTGCTCGTGGATCTCGCCGGGGGAGTCGCCGACGACCTCGGCTCGGTGTACGACACGACGACCGCACCCCTGCCGATTGTCTTGCCGACCGGATTCGTGTCGGGCCTGATCGGCCTGAACTACACCGGCGACGAGGTGCGCGACGCCCTCGTCGAGATCGGTGCAGCACTGCATGATGTCGGTGGCGTGCTGCACGCCACGCCGCCCACCTGGCGCCCCGACCTCACCGACAAGTGGACCCTCGCCGAGGAGGTCGCCCGCATCGTCGGTTACGACCGCATCCCCTCGGTGCTGCCCGTCGCCCCGCCCGGACGCGGCCTGACCCGCACGCAGATGCTGCGGCGCACGGTCGCCCAGACCCTCGCTGCAACCGGTCACACCGAGGTGCTGACCTACCCATTCGTCTCCGAGCGGGCGAACAACCTGTTCGGCGTGGCCGTCACGGCGACGGCGGTGTCAGCGGGCGCAGCGGATGCCGACGCGAGCGCGGCATCCGTTGCCCCGGTTGCGGTCCCGCAGATGAAGATCGTCAACCCGCTCGACGGTGAGGCGCCGTTCCTGCGCACCTCGATGCTGCCGGGCCTGTTGCAGATCGCGCACCGCAACCGGTCACGCGGACTCGTCGACCTGGCCATGTACGAGCAGGGACTCGTCTTTCGCCCCGAGGCCGGGGTGACCTACGGCAGCGCCGTGCTTCCCGCCGGGGGAGAGCGCCCGAGCGCCCAGGTCGAGGCGGCCCTGAACGCGGGAATCGTTCCGCAGCCGCTTATGGTCGGGGTCGTTCTCGTCGGCAACGACGTGCGGCACCAGCCGGGTCTGCCCGCTGCCCCCACCGGCTGGCAGTCCGCTCTGGCCGCCGTGCAGCAGGTCGCTCTCGCAACCGGCGTGCGCATCGGGGTGCGCCAGGGCGTGCACCCGGCGATGCACCCGGGTCGCACCGCCGAGCTGTTCGTCACCGTGCCCGGTGCTGCGACCGCTGTGGCCAGGGCTGTGTCGGTCGGATTCGCCGGGGAACTGCTGCCGGCGGTGGCCGACGACTTCGACCTGCCCGCTGTCGTTGCGGTAGCCGAGATCAACCTCGGGCTCGTCTTCGCGCAGGCCGACGGAGATCTCACGGTCACGCCCATTCGCACGATGCCGGCCGCCACGCAGGACCTCTCGCTCGTCGTTGCGGCCTTCGTGCCGGCTGCCGCCCTGCGCGCGGCGGTTGCTGAGGGCGCAGGTGACCTGCTCGAAAGCATCGAGCTGGTCGACGATTACCGCGGTGCCGGTGTCGAACCCGGCCAGAAGTCGCTGACCTTCGCGCTGCGTTTTCGCGGCGAGGAGCGCACGCTGACCGCCGCCGAGGCGAGCGCCGCCCGCCTGGCCGGTGTGGCCCTCGCCGCCGAACGGTTCGGAGCAACCCTGCGCGAGTAGCCCGGTGCTTGCGCCACGCGCTGGTTCGAGGTGGGGTGGCCCGTCAAACGGGTGCCGTTCAAACGAGCGGATGCGCAGGGCCGCGCGCATGACGCCGCACCGGGGCGCGGAAACGGGGTCGCCGGGGCCGCGCTAGGTTTAACCCATGGCTTTTTCGGTGGCAGTGGCGGGCGCGAGCGGGTATGCGGGCGGCGAACTGCTGCGGCTTCTCGCCGGACACCCCGAATTCGAGGTGCGCACGGTCACCGCGCACAGCAACGCCGGGCAGCGACTGATCGACGTGCAGCCGTCGCTGCGCTCCCTCGCGCACCTGACCCTCGTCGACACGACGGCGGAGAATCTCAGCGGCCACGACGTGGTCTTCGTGGCCCTGCCGCACGGCAAGTCCGGCGAGCTCACCGCACACCTGCCTGCCGAAACCCTCGTCGTGGACTGCGGCGCCGACCACCGCCTCGAGAATTCCAACGACTGGGCGGCGTTCTACGGCGGCGACTACTTCGGTGCCTGGACCTACGGGGTCCCCGAGCTGCCCACCGCGACCGGCAAGCAGCGCGAGAGGCTTGTCGGCGCTCGCCGCATCGCCGCTCCCGGCTGCAACGCCAGCACCGTCGCCCTCGCCCTGGCCCCTGGAATTCAGGCCGGCGTGATCGAAGCGCAGGACCTCGTTGCCGTGCTCGCCGTCGGCCCGAGCGGCGCAGGCAAGAGCCTCAAGGTGCCCAACCTCGCGGCCGAGATCCTTGGTTCGGCCAACCCCTACGCGGTCGGCGGCACGCACCGGCACATCCCCGAGATCGTGCAGTCGCTGCGCTGGGCCGCCGCCGCGGCGGGCCGTGCCGACCCGACCGATCCCTCCGAGGCGAGCGGCGCAGCATCCGCTGCGAAAAGCGACGCCACCATCTCCTTCACCCCGGTGATCGTGCCGATGTCGCGCGGCATCCTCGCCACGGCGACCGCCCGACTCGTTACGGGTACGAGCGCCGCCGCCGTGCGGGCCGCCTGGGAGAGCGCCTACGCCGACGAACCGTTCGTGCACCTGCTGCCCGAAGGACACTTTCCGCGCACGGCTGACGTGCTCGGCGCCAACATCGCGCTGATCGGACTCGCCGTCGATGAAGCGGCCGGCCGCGTCGTCACCATCACCGCGATCGACAATCTTGTCAAGGGCACCGCCGGCGCTGCCATCCAATCCGCCAATATCGCCCTCGGCCTGACCGAAACGCTCGGTCTGACCATGAATGGAGTTGCTCCGTGAGTGTCACCCTTCCCACCGGTTTTGCTGCTACCGGCGTCACCGCCGGCCTGAAGAAGTCCGGTGGGCTCGACCTCGCCCTCGTGCAGAACCTCGGCCCGCTGCAGAACGCCGCCACGGTGTTCACGAAAAACCGCTGCCAGGCCAACCCCGTCATCTGGAGCACTCAGGTCATGAGTGACGGCCGCGTCAGCGCCATCGTGCTCAACTCCGGCGGCGCCAACTGTTACACCGGCAGCATCGGCTTCCAGACCACGCACGCCACCGCCGAAGCCGTCGCGAAGTGCCTCGACATCTCCTCCGGCGACGTTCTGGTCTGCTCCACCGGCCTGATCGGAGAACAGCTCAACCTCGATCTCGTCACCGCCGGTGTCTTTGACGCCGCCCTATCCATCAAAACGGATGCCGCTGCCACGCCCGCCGCCGGCCTGCTGGCCGCGCAGGCCATTATGACCACCGACACTATCCCGAAGCAGGCCGCTCACACGTCGCCGGCAGGCTGGAGCATCGGCGCCATGGCCAAGGGTGCCGGCATGCTCGCACCGGGACTGGCCACAATGCTCGTGGTCATCACGACCGACGCCGTGCTCGAGTCGTCCGAACTCGATACGGCCCTGCACGCGGCCACCCGGGTCACCTTCGACCGCCTCGACTCCGATGGCTGCATGTCGACCAACGACACCGTGAGCCTGCTCTGCTCTGGCGCGAGCGGCGTCGGAGCCGACCTGGCCGAATTCACCGCCGCCCTCGTCGAAATCTGCCGCGACCTCACACTGCAGTTGCAGGGCGACGCCGAGGGCGCCGCGCACGACGTGGCAATCACCGTCACCAACGCGTTCTCCGAAGACGAAGCCGTCACCGTGGCCCGCGCCGTCTCGCGCAGCAACCTGTTCAAGTCGGCCATCTTCGGCAACGACCCGAACTGGGGCCGCGTGCTCGCCGCCGCCGGAACCGTACCGGTCGCAGACGCCGCCTTTGACCCCTACGGCATCGACGTCGCCATCAACGGCGTGCAGGTGTGCACCGCCGGTGAACCCGACCAGCCGCGCGACCTTGTCGACCTCACGGGCCGCGCAGCCACCGTGCTGATCGACCTGCATGCAGGCAGTGAGACCGCCACACTGTGGACCAACGACCTCACCCACGACTACGTCGAAGAGAACAGCGCGTACTCGAGCTGATCATGACCGAGACGCCCAGAACGAAGCCCGACGAGACCAGCCAGGCCGAAGCATCCGTTAAAGCGGCGGCGCTGATCGAAGCCCTGCCGTGGCTCAAACGCTTTCACGACCAGATCATCGTCGTGAAATTCGGCGGCAACGCCATGGTGAGCGAAGAATTGCAGCGCTCCTTCGCCGAAGATATGGTCTACCTGCGCTACGCCGGCATCCGCCCGGTCGTCGTGCACGGCGGCGGCCCGCAGATCTCGGCGATGCTCAAACGCCTCGGCATCGAGAGCGAGTTTCGTGGCGGCTACCGGGTGACCACGCCCGAAGCCATGGACGTAGTGCGCATGGTTCTCACCGGCCAGATCAACCGCGACCTGGTGAGCCACATCAACCAGCACGGCCCGCTCGCCGCCGGGCTCTCCGGTGAAGACGCGGGCCTGTTCCGTGGAAGACGTCGCGGCGTCGTCATCGACGGCGAACAGGTCGACCTCGGACTCGTCGGTGACGTGATCGGTGTCGATCCCGAAGCCGTGCTCGCACAGCTGAACGCCGGCCGCATCCCGGTGGTCTCGTCGATCGCCCCCGACACGGATGTCCCTGGCCAGTCCCTTAACGTCAACGCCGACGCGGCTGCTGCCGCACTCGCGATCGCTCTCGGCGCGGCCAAACTCGTCATTCTCACCGACGTCGCCGGGCTGTACCGCGACTGGCCGAACCGGGATTCGCTCGTGTCGATCATCGACGTGCTCGAATTGCGCGGCCTGTTGCCGGAACTGGAATCGGGGATGATTCCCAAGATGACGGCCTGCCTCGACGCCGTCGACGGCGGCGTGGCCAAAGCCGCGATCATCGACGGGCGAGTGCCGCACTCGATCCTGCTCGAAATTTTCACTGGAAGCGGTATTGGCACGGAGGTAATACCAGCATGACTGAAGGTTTGTGGCAGAACCGGTTCGCTGATTCAATGATGCGCACGTTCAGCCCGCCGCTGGCCATGCTCGTGCGCGGTGAGGGGTGCTACGTCTGGGACGACCAGGGCTCGCAGTACCTCGACTTTTTGGCCGGTATCGCCGTGAACTCGCTCGGTCACGCCCACCCCGAGGTCGTCGCGGCGGTCACGAAGCAGATCGGCACGATCAGCCACGTCTCCAACTATTTCGCCACACCGCCGCAGATAGAACTGGCTGAACGGCTCAAACGCATCACCGGTGCCGGCGACCAGGGCCGCGTGTACTTCTGCAACTCCGGCGCCGAGGCGAACGAGGCCGCGTTCAAGCTCGCCAGGCTCAACAACAACGGCCACCGCAGTCGCATCATCTCGCTGCACGATTCCTTTCACGGCCGCACGATGGGCGCACTCGCCCTTTCCGGTAAACCACACATGCGTGAGGCGTTCGAACCGGTGCCCGGCGGGGTCGAACACATCGACAGCACGATCAAAGCCCTCGAAGCTACCATCGACAACACCGTCGCCGCCCTGTTCCTCGAACCGGTCAAGGGTGAGGCCGGCGTCATCGACCTGCCAGACGGTTTTCTAAAACGCGCCCGCGAACTGTGTACCGAGCACGGCGTGCTGCTGATCATCGACGAGATCCAGACCGGCATCGCCCGCACCGGAGCCTGGTTCGCCTACAACCACGCCGACATTCTTCCGGATGCCGTCACCATCGCCAAAGGGATGGGTGGCGGCGTTCCAATCGGAGCGCTCGTCACCTTCGGCTGGGCCTCGGATCTGTTTCGTCGCGGCCAGCACGGTTCGACTTTCGCCGGTAACCCGCTCGTCACAGCGACCGCCAACGCCGTGCTCGGTGTGATCGAACGTGACAACCTCGCCGCCAACGCCGCCCGCCGCGGCCAGCAACTGCGCGAGATCATTCTCGCCTTCAACTCGCCGCTGATCGAAGAGGTACGCGGGCGCGGCCTGCTGCTCGGTGTCGGCCTGACCGAACCAGTCGCGTTGAGACTTGGCGCCGCCGCCCTCGCCAACGGCCTCATTGTGAACGCCGCGAACGAGACCAGCATTCGCATCGCCCCACCCCTGATCGTCGGCGATGCCGAACTCGCCGATTTCACCGAGCGGTTCGGGCTCGCCCTCGCCAGCCTCTAGGCTGGACGAATCCCACTTTGCGCGGGCCCCGGCCGGCGCGGAGGCTTTAACCGGGGGAGCGGCATCCGCTCACTCACTGCTTAAACTCCAAGAGAAAGTGACACCGTGACCCGCCATTTCCTGCGCGACGACGACATCTCCCCGGCCGAACAGGCCGAGATTCTCGATCTGGCCCTGGAGCTGAAGCGAGACCGATTCGCGGTGCGGCCGCTCGCCGGCCCGCAGACCGTCGCGGTCATTTTCGACAAGTCGTCGACCCGCACCCGCGTCTCCTTCGCGGTCGGCATCGCCGACCTCGGTGGCAGCCCGCTCATCATCAGCACCGCGAACAGCCAGCTCGGGGGCAAGGAGACTGCCTCTGACACCGCGCGCGTGCTCGAACGTCAGGTCGCCGCGATCGTCTGGCGCACGTACGGTCAAGCCGGACTCGAAGAAATGGCTCTCGGCACGACAGTTCCTGTCGTCAACGCGCTCAGCGACGACTTTCACCCGTGCCAGCTGCTGGCCGACCTGCTCACCATTCGCGAACACCGCGGTGACCTTGCGGGCCAGACCCTCGCCTTTCTCGGCGACGGGGCCTGCAACATGGGCCAGTCCTACCTGCTCGCCGGCGCGACCGCCGGAATGCACGTGCGCATCGCGTCGCCAGCCGGCTACACGCCGACCGACCAGGTGGTAGCGGATGCGACGGCCATCGCCGCCCGCACCGGCGGCTCCGTCGCGCTGTTCACGGATCCGCGGGAGGCCGTCGCCGGCGTTGACGTTGTCATCACCGACACCTGGGTGTCGATGGGCAAGGAAGAAGAGAAGACAACCCGGCTCGGCGACCTGGGCCAGTATCGAGTCGACGCTGAGCTGATGGGCCTGGCCAGGCCTGGTGCTCACTTCATGCACTGCCTGCCCGCCGATCGTGGCTATGAGGTGACCGCCGACGTCATCGACGGCCCGCAAAGCATCATCTGGGATGAGGCGGAAAACCGTCTGCACGCCCAGAAGGCCTTGCTGGTCTGGCTGCTGGCGCACAACGCGGCCTGACCACTGACGCGCCGGGCCGTGCAGGGCGGGCGACAGGGGGAAGCGCCCCAGCACGTAAACTTTAGACAGATCAAGATTTAGGGAGAACCATGGCGGAACGCGTTGTACTCGCATACTCGGGTGGACTGGATACCTCGGTCGGCATCGGCTGGCTCAAGGATGCCACCGGCAAAGAGGTCGTAGCCCTCGCCGTCGACGTGGGGCAGGAGGGCGAAGACATGGACGTGATCCGTCAGCGCGCACTCGACTGCGGCGCCGTCGAATCCATCGTCATCGACGCCAAGGACGAGTTCGCGAACGACTACATCGTGCCGACGCTCAAGGCGAACGCCCTTTACCAAAAGCGCTACCCGCTGGTCTCGGCCATCAGCCGTCCGCTGATCGCCAAGTATCTTGCCTCGACCGCCAAGGAACTCGGCGCCGACAGCGTCGCCCACGGCTGCACTGGCAAGGGCAACGATCAGGTGCGGTTCGAAGCGGCCGTCGCTGCCCTCGCCCCGGAGCTGACCTCGCTCGCCCCGGTGCGCGACTTTGAACTGACCCGCGATAAGGCCATTGAGTACGCGGCGAAGCATGACCTGCCCATTGCGCAGTCGAAGAAGAGCCCGTATTCCATCGACCAGAACGTCTGGGGTCGCGCCGTGGAAACCGGTTTCCTCGAAGACCCGTGGAACGCACCGATCGAAGACCTCTACACCTACACGAAAGATCCGTCGGTTACCCGTGCCCCCACCGAGGTTGTGATCAGCTTCGAGCAGGGCGTTCCCGTTGCCATCGATGGCAAAAAAGTCACCCCGCTGCAGATGATTCAGCTGATGAATCGTCTCGCTGGCGACCAGGGTGTCGGCCGCATTGACATTGTCGAGGACCGCCTTGTTGGCATCAAGAGCCGTGAGATCTACGAGGCCCCGGCCGGAATGGCGCTCATCGCCGCACATGAGGAGCTCGAAAACATGACGCTGGAGCGCGACGTTGCCCGCTACAAGCGCGGTGTCGAGTCGAAGTGGGCGGAGCTCGTCTACGACGGCCTGTGGTTCTCCGGTTTAAAGAAGAGCCTCGATGTTTTCATTGAAGACACCCAGAAGTACGTGACCGGTGACATCCGCTTGAAGATGCACGCTGGCAGTGCCGTCGTTACCGGCCGCTCGAGCACGACGAGCCTCTACGACTTCAACCTCGCCACCTATGACACCGGTGACTCCTTCGACCAGACGATGGCCAAGGGATTTATCGAGTTGTGGTCACTGCCGAGCAAGGTCGCTGCACGCCGCGACGCCGCCGCAAAGTAGCGCACCGTGTCGAGTGAGAAGAACGCGAGCCGCGCCGGCAAGGCTGGCGCCCTCTGGGGTGGCCGCTTTGCTGGGGGACCGTCACCGGAACTGGCCCGGCTGAGCAAGTCGACCCAGTTCGACTGGATGCTGGCCGAATACGACCTGCAGGGCAGCCGCGCGCATGCGAGGGCACTCGCTGCCGCCGGATATCTCACCGACACCGAATTGATCCAGATGATCGGCGCGCTCGAAGAACTCGAGCGCGCCGTCGTCGCCGGCGAATTTCAGCCGGCCGACGCCGATGAAGACGTGCACTCTGCCCTCGAACGTGGCCTCATCGACATCATCGGCGTCGAGGTTGGCGGCAAGCTCCGTGCCGGCCGAAGCCGAAATGACCAGGTCGCGACCCTCGTGCGCATGTGGCTGCGTGACCACGCCGCCATTCTCGCGTCGCTCGTCATGGAACTAATCGATGCCCTCGCCGCGCAGGCCGAAGCCCACGACGACGCCATCATGCCCGGCCGCACGCACCTGCAGCACGCTCAGCCGGTGCTGCTCGCCCACCACCTGCTCGCTCACTGCTGGCCGCTCGTGCGCGACCTGGACCGCTTCGCGGACTGGGGCAGAAGAGCGGATGCCTCCCCCTACGGCTCCGGCGCCCTCGCCGGTAACACCCTCGGTCTCGACGCACGCCTGGTGGCCACCGACCTGGGCTTCGCCGCCGTGGTCGAGAACTCCATCGACGGCACCGCAAGCCGCGACCTGGTCGCCGAATTCGCCTACATCACCGCGCAAATCGGCATCGACATGTCCCGGCTGGCCGAGGAAATCATTCTCTGGAACACTCGGGAATTCGGTTTTGTCACCCTTGATGACGCCTATTCCACCGGTTCCTCGATCATGCCGCAGAAGAAGAACCCCGACATCGCCGAGCTCGCGCGCGGCAAATCAGGCCGCATGATCGGCAACCTCACCGGGCTGCTCACCACGCTCAAGGGTCTGCCGCTCGCCTACAACCGCGACCTTCAGGAAGACAAAGAGCCGGTCCTCGACTCGATCAACACCCTCGAAGTGCTGCTGCCCGCCTTCACCGGCATGGTCGCGACCCTCACGTTTCACACCGAGCGGATGGCTGAACTCGCGCCGCAGGGATTCTCCCTCGCCACGGATGTCGCGGAGTGGCTGGTCAAACGCCACGTTTCGTTCCGGGATGCCCACGAAATCACCGGGTCCCTGGTGAAGTTCGCTGAGACCCACAATCTCGACCTGCACGAGGTCAGCGATGATGATCTCCAGACCCTGTCGCCGCACCTCATTCCCGAGGTTCGCGAGGTGCTCACCATTCGCGGATCGGTCGACAGCCGCGACGGCGTCGGCGGCACCGCCCCGGTGCGGGTCGCCGAGCAGCGCGCGCACCTCGTGGCTCGCGTGCGCGACCTGACGGCCGCGCTCAGCCGGTAGTGCCGTTTGCGCCGGGACTGCTCGAGCGACCCGCACTCGAGGTGGCCCCGCTACTGCTCGGCGCGGTGCTCACTCGGGGAGCCATTTCTGTGCGCATCACCGAGGTCGAGGCTTACCTCGGTGAAACCGATCCCGGCTCCCACGCCTTCCGTGGGCGCACGCCGCGCACCGTGACGATGTTCGGCCCGGCCGGGCACCTCTATGCCTATTTCAGCTATGGCATGCACGTCTGCGCCAACATCGTCTGCTCGCCAGAGGGTGAGGCCTCGGGGGTGTTGTTGCGAGGTGGTGAAATCGTCGCGGGAGTTGAGGAAGCCCGCCACCGCCGCCCCACCTCGCACAGCGACTCCGACCTGGCACGCGGGCCGGCCCGGCTAACCAAAGCCCTCGGTATCGAGCTCGGCGATGACGGCGCAGAACTCGGCCGTGCCCCGTTCGACCTGGAGTTTCCGGCACGCCGCGCGGACTTCAATACCGGGCCACGTACCGGGGTGAGCGGGATCGGCGGGGGAGAAGACTATCCCTGGCGGTTTTGGATGCCGGGGGAGGCGTCCGTTTCGCCCTATCGACGGCATGCCAGCCGCAGAACCTGATCGAGACGGTTAGACCAGCGCCATTGGCACCAGGGCGGCGCAGGCGCAGGCCCAGAGGAGGCTGGCCAAGGTGCCGATGATGAACCGTTCGCGCGATTCGGCCGCTGCCAGTTCCGTGAAGCGACCGACGCCCTTGATGGCGACGACCACGGCGATCGCCTCGGGAAACCCGGCGAGGATCGCGCCGGCTACCGCGAGACGTTCCAGGATGCCGATCGTTACCCCGCCGCGTAACACTTCGTGGGTGTCCGGGTCGCTGACACCGGCCATGGTCGGTGCCGGTTTACCCGAGTTGAGCACCATGATGCCGCCGTGCTGGCCCGGCGGTACCGAGTTGTTGGTCGCGAGGTCGAGAGCGAGCACAGCGACCGGACCGCCGCCGACTACTGCCAGGGCCAGCGCCAACATTCCGAGCACGATTCCGAAGGCACTCGGGCCCGTGCTCACCGGAACCGCGGCGAGTACGAGAGCAACGCCGAGGCCAGCGATAGCCGTTAGGGCGTAGAGCTGCCGGTGGAGTTTGAAGGCGACTGCAGCGCAGGTCAGTGATGCCAGTGTGACCAGGAGTAAGACGGCCCAGTAGAGAAAAGTGAGAACGCTGGAGGTCATGCGGAACTGTCCATTTCGTTGGTATTCGTTGCGTTGGTATTCATTGCGTCAGCGTTCATTGCGCCAGGGACCGATTGGTGCGAGTTCGCTTCTGGACCGGCCGGGTCGTTCGGTCCCCGATCGAGTTGCTCTAGCAGCCTAATCAAAGCGGGCCGTGCCGCCTGGTCAACCCGATACTGCGCGGCTTTGAGTCGTTGACTGACAGCACCCGTGGTAACGCCGAGCGTTCGCGCAATGCTCGTTTGGGCCATGCCGGTTTCGAACAGGTCGCCGGCCTGCCATCCGGCGGGAGTACGACGTTGGCGCAGTAGCAGGAGCATGGTCACGAGGGCCTCGATGCCGGTGGCAGTTTCGATGGTGTCGGAGGCATCGGCTTCGACCTCTAGAGCGAAGTGCGCCTCGGTTCTTTTTGCCCGAGTTACGGCGTCGCGTGCGGCAATGAAAGCTTCGCCGGTCGCCTGCCGCGTCGATTCCGGCAAAGGGGTACGCACGGTGCCCACGCCGAGGCCAATGCTCCAGTGGCCGGAACGGTGCAACGCGAGAATCGCGTCGAGAGCCGGCCGGGCAGCTGAGACCAGCAGTTGAATCTCGTCGCCGGCGGTCTGGTCAGGGGGGAGGCTGAAGGCGTGTGGAGCCTGCGCCAGCAAATGCCCGATCATCTCGCGTGCGCGATCGTGGTCGTGGCGGCTGTCGATCTGGTCAGCGGTGATAACAAACATGGGGTGAGACTCCGTCCTATATTCAGGATAATTCAGGTATCAAGCTAAATCAAACTCAATTTAGTCTGGAGACTGAATTATCACAACCGTTGAACGGATGCCGCCGGCAATTCGGCGAGACGCCCTCGGCTGGTAATCTGAACGCGTGTCAGACCCCACCATCCTCGCCCAGCAGACCAATGATCCCTCCTTCGATTCCGTCTGGGAGGAGATTAACTGGCGCGGCCTCGTGCACGTCTCCACCGACGAGACCGAGCTCAAAGCGCTGCTCGATGGTGGCCCGATCACCTATTACTGCGGATTCGACCCGACCGCTCCGAGCCTGCACCTCGGCAACCTGGTGCAGCTGCTCCTGATGCGGCGCCTGCAACTGGCGGGGCATCACCCGCTCGGCCTGGTCGGCGGCTCCACCGGGCTCATCGGCGACCCGCGCCCGACCGCCGAGCGCACGCTGACCCCCACCGACACCGTGGCGGAATGGGTTGGCTACCTACAGGCACAGGTTTCGCGTTTTCTCAGTTCCGAGGGCGACAACGCCGTCACGCTCGTGAACAACCTGGACTGGACGTCGCCGTTAAGTGCCATCGATTTTCTGCGTGAAATCGGCAAGTACTACCGCGTGGGCACCATGCTCAAAAAGGATGCCGTCAGCGCCCGCCTGAACTCCGAGGCCGGCATCAGCTACACCGAATTCAGTTACCAGATTTTGCAGGGCCTGGACTACCTCGAGCTATTCCGAAGCTACGGCTGCGTGCTGCAAACCGGCGGCAGCGACCAGTGGGGCAACCTCACAAGCGGAACCGATCTCATCCGTCGTGCCGAGAGCGGCACGGTGCATGCCATCGGCACTCCGCTCATCACTAACAGCGACGGAACCAAATTCGGTAAGAGCGAGGGGAACGCGGTGTGGCTCGACCCGAACCTCACCAGCCCGTATGCCTTCTACCAGTTCTGGCTCAATACCGACGATGCCGACGTGGTCTTTCGGCTCAAGGTTTTCACGTTTCTCACGCGCCCTGAGATCGACAGGTTCGCCGAACTGGTCGAGAACGAACCCTTCCGCCGCGAAGCGCAGCGCCGGCTCGCCCTCGAGGTGACCAGTCTCGTGCACGGGCAAGCGGCAACGGATGCTGCCATCCACGCCGCCGAAGCCCTGTTTGGCCAGGGCGACCTCGCCGAACTCGACCCCGACACCCTCGAGGCCGCGCTGCGCGAACTGCCGAACACGACGACGGCGCCGCACGCGACCGTGCTGCAGCTGCTCGTCGACACGGAACTCTCGAAGAGTCTCGGCGATGCCCGACGTGCCGTGCAGCAGGGTGGGGTCTACCTGAACAACGAGAAAGTCACGAGTGTCGACCTGACCATCGAAGGTTCCGTTCTGCCCGGGGGCGTAGCGGTGCTGCGTCGCGGCAAGAAGACGCTCGCGGGCATCTTCGTCGAGTAGCTCTTTTGGCGGCCCGGCGGAGACAGAATGGGCAGCTCTCCGCTCAGCCTTAACTCACAACTCCGCGAATAATCCTTCCGCCGGAGCGGCTCCCCTGGACGGTCGGCTTCGCCGGGAAACGGCCCGGTTGCAGGAGGCGCGGATGCGCGGGTGGCAAGATGTCGACGTGGAAACTCTCCGAACCGAACGCCTGCTGCTGCGCCCCTGGACCCTCGATGACACCGACTTCGTTTTCGGGCTCTACTCCCTGTGGTCTGTGCAACAACACATTGGTTTGCACCCGCGGGTCATGACCGGCCGCACCGAGGCGATTGCTGTGATCAAGCGCTGGCAGGGAATGGAGCATCCCGTTCACGCCATCCGGGCGGTAACGGACGCCGACACCGGCGAGATCTTCGGCAACCTGCTGCTGAAGTCCATCCCCGCGTCCAGCGCGCTTACCCCGCTCGAGCCGTCGGGGGACACCGAGATCGGCTGGCACTTTCACCCGAACGCGTGGCACCGGGGTTACGCGACCGAAGCGGCATCCGCTGTGTTGGCCGAAGGGTGGAAGACGGGACTCGATCGGGTCGTTGCCGTCACGACCCCGAGCAACCGACCGTCGCAGCGGGTGTGTCTGCGCATCGGCATGACGCACCAGGGCCGAACTGACCAGTACTACAACTCCGTGAGCGAACTCTTTGTGGCGTTCGCCCCCGAGCCCTGAACGGAGCGTTTTGGGCATGTTTCAAGCGGATGTCCGCTACCGACACGCCCGGGATGCAGCCGTGAGTTGCGGGGTATCAGGATTCACCGTAATGTCATCTAAGTCACCCCACAGGTTCGGAAATAGCCAAGTGCTTCCGGCCTCAAGCGGGACCAATCCCAAGTCAAAATAGCCCGGAATTTTCCGTGTGACAGTGGCTTGATGAAGTTCACCGAAAGTACAAGAAATCGTCTTTCGGCTGAGCGACAAGAAATAAGAGAAGTACTCCAGTGCAATGGTCTTTGAGGCCGGCGGCTGGGTGTGTCCGATCCTTGAGAACTCAACAGCGTGCACAATGTCAAATGCCAAAAACCTCGTGGTTGTGGCTCGTTTCTAGCGGGTTGCAGTTTATGAGATTCCTTTGGAAATAATATTGAAAAAGTC
>NZ_JASITB010000008.1 GCF_030063455.1 Cryobacterium sp. PH31-O1
CTAGAAGACGGTCCCACGTGAGGCCGAAAAGCACTGCGGCTTTCCGCACCTTTGGGGTACGTATAGATACATTACGGCCACCACACCCACCCGTCAAAACGCCCCCCACCCGGGCGTGTCGCACCGGAGTGCGATGGAGACTAGGAACGTGAGCCGATCAGAGAAGACACCCCAGCAGCATCCGCTTGAGCATCGCGCGTGGATTTTGCGCCTGGGATTTCGGCAAAACCTGCTGCGGCCCAGTGGTTCCGAGCGGAGCGACCGGGTCACCTACATCGAGTTGTTCTTCGATCTCATCTTTGTCTTTGCACTTACCCAGCTATCGCGGTACCTCTACGCCAACTCATCCTGGGTCGGTGCCCTCGAGTCGATCATCCTCGTGCTCGCTCTGTGGTGGGTCTGGGTGTACACCACCTGGGTGACCAACTGGCTCGACCCGGCCAGGCTCCCCGTGCGCGGCGTCGTCATCGGGCTCTCCCTTGTGGGCCTCGTCATCAGCACGTCGATCTACGACGCGTTCGGCGACCAGGGCCTGGTCTTCGCCATCGCCTACGTTGCCCTTCAGCTCGGACGCACGGTTTTCATGGTGCTCGCCCTCGCCCGGCATGATCCCGCGCTGCACGCGACTTTTCTTCGCATCCTGTTGTGGCTCTCTGTCGCCAGCGCGTTCTGGATTGTCGGGGCCCTCTTACCGTTGTCGCTGCGATTGCCGACCTGGCTGATCGCCCTCGCGATTGAGTACGGCTCAGCGAGTCTCGGGTTTCGCATTCCCGGGCTGAAAGCGCCGGGGGTCGATGACTGGGACGTCTCAGGGCCCCACATCGCGGAGCGCAGCGCCCTCTTCGTGATCATTGCCGTCGGTGAGTCTTTTCTGGTGACCGGGTTCGCGTTCGTCGACCAGGAGGCATCCGCTGCTGGAATTTTGGGGTTGTTCCTCGCCTTTGCGACCGGCGTCGCCATGTGGTGGCTCTATTTCGATCACGGAGAGCGCGCCGGGAGCAGGGCTATTTCGGCATCGAGCGAGCCGGGTCGGATCGCTCGGCTGGCGTACACCTACGTGCACGCCGTCATCATCGCGGGCATCGTGCTCACCTCGGTCGCCGACAAGTCGGTGCTGGAGCATCCGGACGATGCCATGACGCTTCCGGTGGCCGTGACCATCGTGGGCGGGCCTCTGTTCTACCTCGCCGGGCTGCTGTTGTTTCGCTGGATCGTCACCCGCACGTTGCTCGTCTCCCACGTCGTCGGTATCGGGCTGCTCGCCCTGACCGGCACCGCGGGAGCCCTCACGACTCCGCTCGGGTTGGGCGCCGCGACCTCCCTCATTCTGGTCATCGTCGCGGCGTGGGAGACGATTGCGCGTGTTCGCGCCGGCACGACCGACGACGACGCCGGTTGAGCGAATGCCGGGCCCACCTTGTGGCCCCGGGCCCAGTTTAGAAACTGGGCCCGGGGACGGGGCCCGGGCCCCGACCCCAATGCGGGGAGAATGGGACGTTGGACTCTGGTGCTCCGGCTGTGCAGCCGAGATACTGATCGGAGCGACTACGTTTCATCGATCAGAAAGACAATCATGGGTTCCCTCACGTATGACCGCGTCGTCGTTGAAATCGATGATCGCACTCTCGCTCACCTGCAGCTCGTCATCGTGCAGAAGTTACGCCGGGGCGAGAGTTTTCTGCTGTCGTGGCAGGATGGTGCAGCGGTCGGTTCCGGGCGCAGTTCGATCTGGCTCAATCCGGCCATCCCGCTGTATTTCAAGTTCGCCAGCGGACGCGCCGCCACGCTCAACCGACAGTGGATCGAAGACCTCAGCCGATCAGCCAACAGCGCTCCGGGACTCGTCATTGTCAGCGAGGTCGGATCACTGCCGGTGAGCACGGTGGCGGCGCGGCCGAAGTCCGCTGTCGATGCCAAAACGATCGCGCGCACCGCCACGGGGCTCATTAAGACCGTGTAGGGCCGTACGCCTGAATCGACCGCCACCGCGAGAGGGGCCAGCGCTCTGTGCGCTGGCCCCTCGTTGCCGGTAAGGCTCGGTGGGCTTAGTGCTTCGCGACCAGGGTGAGCACGTCGTAGGACGCGACGAGTTCGTCGTTCTGGTTGGTCAGCACGGCGTCCCAGCGCACCTCGCCGTACTCATCGGTCTCCCGCGGGGTGATCTGCTTAGCGGTGAGGGCAACCCGGATACTGTCGCCGGGCGAGACCGGCGTGACGAAACGCAAGTTCTCCAGCCCCGAGTTGGCCAGCACCGGCCCGGGTGCCGGATCGACGAACAAGCCGGCGGCCCAGGAGACGAGCAGATACCCATGGGCCACCCGGCCAGGGAAGAATGGGTTCGCAGCGGCGGCCGCTTCGTCCATGTGGGCGTAGAAGGTGTCCCCGGTGAACTGGGCGAAGGTTTCGATGTCTTCCAGCGTCACCGTGCGGGAGTCCGAGACGATCTGGTCGCCGATCACCAGTTCGGCCAGACTTTTTCTAAACGGATGCGTGCTGCCGGCTTGCGCCGCCGCGCCCTGGTGCCAGATTCCGGTGATGGCAGTGAGCATCTCGGGCGAGCCCTGAATGGCCGTGCGCTGCATGTGGTGCAGCACCGCACGGATGCCGCCGAGCTCTTCGCCGCCGCCGGCCCGGCCCGGGCCGCCGTGCACGAGCTGCGGCACCGGCGAACCGTGCCCGGTCGAGGTGCGAGCGTCGTCACGGTCGAGCACGAGCACGCGGCCGTTGAAGGCGGAGATTCCGGTCATCAAGGCGACAGCTATGGCTGGGTCGTGCGTGGCGATGCTCGTCACGAGGGACCCTCCGCCCCGACGCACGAGGGCGATGGCCTCATCGATAGTGTCGTAGCCGAGCACGCTGGACACCGGGCCGAAGGCCTCGACCTCGTGCACGGCATCGGCAGAGGCATCGTCGAAACGCAGCAGCAGCGGCTCGACGAATGCGCCCTCGGGAGCGAGCGCGGTCGTGCCGTCGACGTGCAGCACGGCGGGGGCATCCGTTCTGCCGACGACCAGGTCGCCGCCGGCGGCCTGCAGGCGAGCAACCTGCTTGAGCACCTCGAGGCGCTGCGCGGTGGAGGCGAGCGGGCCCATGGTGACGCCTTCGGCTCGGGGATCGCCGAGCACAATACGTTCGCTGATGCGCGCCTGTACGGCTGCAACGACGTCGTCCATGGTCGCGCGCGGCACGATGACGCGGCGGATGGCGGTGCACTTCTGGCCGGCCTTGACCGTCATCTCGGTGACGACCTGCTTGACGAAAGCGTCGAATTCGGGGGTGCCGGTGACGGCATCCTCTCCGAGAATCGAGGCGTTGATCGAGTCGGTTTCGTTGGTGAAGCGCACTCCCCCGGTCTGCACCGAGTCGCTAGCGCGCAGCTTCTCGGCGGTGGAGGCCGACCCGGTGAAGGCGACGAGGTCGCCGAGGCGCACGTCGTCGAACAGGGTCGGCACGCTGCCGGAGACAAGCTGTAGCGATCCCTCTGGCAGCAGGCCCGAGTCGGTCAGGATACGCACGAACGCCTCGGCGAGGTAGCCGGAAGGAGTCGCGGGCTTCACCAGGGTGGGCACGCCGGCCAGGAACGCCGGCGCGAACTTCTCCAGTGCACCCCAGACCGGAAAGTTGAACGCGTTGATCTGCACGGCAACGCCGGGCAGGCGCGAGTAAATGTGCCGGGCGATGAAGGAGCCGTCCTTGGAGAGCGGCTCGACCGGCCCGTCGACGTAGACGCGGGCGTTGGGCAGTTCGCGACGCCCCTTCGAGGAGTAGCTGAACAGCACGCCGATGCCACCGTCGATGTCGACCCAGGAGTCGACCTTGGTGGCGCCAGTGCGGCTGGAGCGCACGTACAGCTCCTGTTTGTGTTCGGTCAGCACCAGCGCCATCTGCTTGAGCAGCACGGCACGCTGGTGAAAGGTGAGCTCGCCAAGCGATTTCTGACCGACGGTGCGGGCATGCTCGAGCGCGGCGGCGAGGTCGAGTCCCTGCGTGCTCACGCGGGTGACGACCTCACCGGTCGAGGCGTCACAGACGTCGGTGCCGGTAACATCGTCGGCCGGGCTCCACCAGGCGCCCTGAACGTAGCTGGGCAGAATGGTCGTCATGGGGTCTCCTTCAAGCTGGGTGCGGGGTGCGGTGTCGGCGTGGGCGGCCATCAGGCTTCGTCCCAGCGGTAGAAGCCCTGGCCTGACTTGCGGCCGAGCTTGCCCTCGGCGACGAGCCGGCGCAGCAGGGCCGGTGGTTCGAAGCGGGCGCCGAGCTGTTTGTGCAGGTATTCGGCGATGCCGAGGCGCACATCGAGCCCGACCAGGTCGGTCAGTTTCAACGGTCCAACCGGATGCTTGTAGCCGAGCATCATCGCGGCGTCGATATCCGAGGCGCTCGCGACTCCCTCCTCGAGCATGCGGATGGCCTCGAGCCCAAGGGCAACTCCGAGCCGGGAGGAGGCAAATCCGGGCGCGTCGCTGACGGTGATCGGAGTCTTGCCGAGTGCCAAAACCCAGCTCTGGGCATCCGCTACCAATTCGGGCGAGGTAGCGCTGCCGGTGACCAGTTCAACCAGGTTCGAGGCGGGCACCGGGTTGAAAAAGTGCAGTCCGAGAAAACGTGCCGGGCGTGCCAGTTCGTCGGCGAGGTCGTCGATCGAGATTGACGAGGTGTTGCTGGCGAGGGCGGCATCGGCGGGAAGCTGCGCCTCGACCTTCTGCAGGGCCTCGATTTTGAGGGCTCGCACCTCGGGAACGGCTTCGACGACGAGTTCCCGGTCGCCAAACAGGCCAAAGTCGGCGCCGACGGCGAGACGGGCCTCGAGTTCCGGGCGGGTTTCACCGGTGGCGCCGCGGGTGATGCTCGCGTCGACGGCGCGCAGCACGCGTTCTCGGGCGGCCGCAGCCTCGGTGTCGTTGCGCTCGACGAGGGTGACGTGGGCTCCGGCGAGCAGAAAAGCGTGCGCAATGCCGGCGCCCATGCGCCCGCCGCCGAGCACGCCCACTCGGTCGGGAACACCGGATTCGCCGCGGTCGCCGAGTTCGAGTTCAGAAACAGACATCAGACACGCTCCAAAATGAGGGCCGAGCCCTGGCCGACGCCGACACACATTGTGGCAAGGCCGTGCTGGGCGTTTTCCCGCTCCATGCGGGCGAGCAGGGTGACGACGAGACGTGCTCCGCTGGACCCGAGCGGATGCCCGAGCGCGATAGCCCCGCCGTCGCGGTTGACGATCTCGTCATCGAGCCCGAGGCGACGGATGCACGCGATGGACTGGGTGGCAAAAGCCTCATTGAGCTCGATCGCACCGAGGTCGGCGATGCTCAGGCCGCTCTTATCGAGGGCGCGCTGGGTGGCAGCGACGGGGCCAAGGCCCATGATCTCAGGGGCCAGGCCGACGCTTGCGCCGACCACGATGCGGGCACGCGGCGTGAGGCCGTACTTTTTCACGGCCTCGCCGCTCGCCACGAGAATCGCCGACGCGCCGTCGTTGAGCGAGCTCGCGTTGCCGGCCGTGACGACGGAGCCGCCGGCGACGATGGGGCGGAGGGCGGCGAGCCCTTCGAGGGTGGTGTCACGACGCAGGCCCTCGTCGACGAGAACCTCGCCCTTCTTGGTGGGCACGCCGACGATCTCATCGACGAAGTGGCCGGCATCGATGGCGGCAGCGGCACGTTGATGGCTGCGGAGAGCGAAGGCATCCGCTTCGGAGCGGGTGATGCCGTCGAGCCGGGCGACCTCTTCGGCCGTCTCCGACATCGAGAATGTGGCCTTGTCGCGGGTGGCCAGCTTGGGGTTAACGAACCGCCAGCCGATGGAGGTATCGAACTGGGCGCCGGGTTTGGCCCAGGCGCGGTCGGGTTTGGCCTGCACCCAGGGGGCACGGGTCATGGACTCGACTCCGCCGGCAATCATGAGGTCGGCGTCGCCGGCCCGAATGGCCTGGGCGGCCATGGTGATGGCCGACATGCCGGAGGCACAGAGCCGGTTGACCGTGATTCCCGGCACATGATCGGGCAGTCCAGCGAGCAACCCGGCCATGCGGGCAACGTTGCGGTTGTCTTCGCCGGCCTGGGTGGCGGCGCCGAAGATGATCTCTTCGATCAGGCCAGGGTCGATACCGGCGCGGCGCACGGCTTCGCCGACGACGAGCGCCGCGAGGTCATCGGGACGAACGGTGGCCAGCGCCCCGCCGTAACGACCTACGGGGGTGCGTGCTCCTCCAACGAGGTAGGCCTCAGCCATGTTCTCTCCTGACGACGGTGTCTGCTTGGGCGTGCGGGAACGCGGAATAAGTTACCGATCGTTCGGAAAGTAATTCTGGCAGATGTGGGAAGGTTCGGCAACCCGCACGACCTGTCGACGCGCAGAAAGAGGCACCCACCAAACGGTGAGTGCCCCTTTTAGGTCAAGCGGATGCTAGATGTTGGCGAGTTCACGCACTGCCGCGCCACCGGGGGTGGCGGGGGTGTAGCTCGCGTCGATCTCGGCACGGTCGAGCAGCTCATTCATGCGGCGCTGACGCTGCTTGGGGATGAGCGTCACGACGGTTCCGGACTTTCCCGCGCGACCGGTACGACCGGCACGGTGCAGGTAGGTCTTGTACTCGTCGGGGGCGTCGGCCTGGATCACCAGGTCGATGTCGTCGACGTGAATTCCGCGAGCAGCGACATCCGTTGCGACGAGCACGTTGACCCGGCCGCTGGTGAGCATCTGCAGGTTGCGGGTACGACGAGCCTGGTTGAGGTCACCGTGCAGGCTGGTGGCCTTGACTCCGGCGTCTTCGAGCTGGTCGGCGAGCTGCTCTGCATAGGCACGGGTGCGGCTGAAGATGAGTGTCTTGCCCTGGCGGTTGACGAGTTCCTCGATGATGCGGCTCTTGTCGCGGTGCTCGATGACGAGTACGCGGTGGTCGATCGTTGACGAGGCCTGGTCTTCACCGGCGACCTCGTGCACGGCCGGGTTGGTCAGGAATTCCTTGACCAGCGAGGCAACGCCCTTGTCGAGGGTGGCGGAGAAGAGCAGCTTCTGGCCGCCGGCCTTGGTCTGGCGCAGGATGCGCTGGACCGGCTCGAGGAACCCGAGGTCGCACATGTAGTCGGCCTCGTCGAGCACGGTGACGACGACTTCGGACAGGTCGAGGCGACCCTGGTCGATGAGGTCTTCGATGCGGCCGGCGGTGCCGATGATGATGTCGACGCCGCGCTGGAGGGCGCTGACCTGGCGGTATTGGGGAACGCCGCCGTAGATCTGGGTGGTGAAGAGGCCGACGCTGCGGGCGATGGGCTGAATGGTGCGGTCGATCTGCAGCGCGAGCTCACGGGTCGGGGCCAGGATGAGCGCGCGGGGCTTGCGGGCCATCTTGCGGTCCTTGGCGCCGTTGTTCTCCATGAGCTTTTCAACCAGCGGAGCACCGAAGGCGATGGTCTTGCCGGATCCGGTCTTGCCGCGGCCGAGCACGTCGCGCCCGGCGAGAACGTCGGGGATGGTCGCAGCCTGGATCGGGAATGGGGACGGTGCGCCGAGGGCGGCGAGCTCCCGCACGATGTTCTCGCCGAGGCCCAGGTCGCCGAAGGTCACACCGACGACATCGGAGGCCGTCGTCGCGATGGCTTCGAGACGTTCGAGTACGACGTCGTCGCCACCGGCGAAGCTGGGCTTGGCGCCGTTTTCGCTGCGCTTCGGGTAAAACTTGCTGTCGCCGTCGCTGGGACGGTCGCTACCGAAATCGCGGCGGGGCGGGCGGTCGTCGTTGGAGCGACGCGGGGCGCGGTCCGCGTAGTCAGGACGGTCGTTGCGCGGCGCACGGTCGCCGTAAGACGGACGCTCGGTACGAGCCGGACGGTCGTTGTTGTAGGCCGGACGGTCCGTGCGGGGGGCACGGTCGCCGTAGGACGGACGCTCGGTGCGGGCAGCACTGTTGCGGTCCCCGTAGGACGGACGGTCGTTGTTGTAGGCGGGGCGATCGGTGCGCGGGGCACGGTCACCGTACGAGGGACGCTCGGTGCGGGCCGGACGGTCGTTGTTGTACGACGGGCGGTCGTTGTTATAGGCGGGGCGATCGGTGCGCGGGGCACGGTCACCGTACGAGGGACGCTCGGTGCGGGCCGGACGGTCGTTGTTGTACGACGGGCGGTCGTTGTTATAGGCCGGACGGTCGGTGCGCGGCGCACGGTCACCGTACGAGGGACGCTCGGTGCGGGCCGGACGGTCGTTGTTATAGGCGGGGCGGTCGGTGCGGGGACGGTCGTTGTTATAGGCCGGGCGCTCATTGCGCTCGCTGTTGGTGCGGCCGCCGTTCTCGGGGCGAACGGAGCGCGAGCCGTAGGCCGGGCGTTCGCTCGAGGGACGCTCGTTCGCACGCGCGGCGCGCTCGTCGGCGTTCCAGCGCTGCTTCTTGGGGGCGCTATCGTCAGCGCGGTAGCCGCGGTGCCCGGGGCTCTTGCTGCCGGCGTTGTTGGAACCGCCGTGGCCCGATCCGCCTTTGGCGGCATACTTGGGATCGAAGTTCTTACCGTTACGACCGACGGTGGAATTGTGCGAATTGCCTTGAGGCATAAAGATATCTCTGGGTTGTGTTCAGTACATGGCAGAACAACATCGCACATGCGACGTAACTGAGAACCCGAGCAATCTGTGGTCGGGGCCGTTCACATACAGTGATTTTTCACCAGCGGATTACTGGGAAACCGGCCCAACTTGACTTACAAACCCATCCGCGCACAGCGCGGTGTCAAGAGCCGACTTGTCTACGCTACCGGATACTGCTTGAAAAGTCACGCAGAGGGGCGCAGATTGACTCGCCCTATTCTGGATACATGACCATTTCGATCAGTATCGAGGCGCCCCGGCAGGCCGACGTCGCCGAGTTGCTGGCCGCCGGTACCACTTTCGCGCATTCCCTCTACCCGGCGGAGGACACCTTTCTGCTCGACACCGACGAACTTGAACGTGCCGGCGTCGCCGTGTACATAGCCCGGGACGAGCACGGTGCCGCCTGCGGCATGGCCGCCCTGGTGCCGTTGAGCTCCCGCGAGGACACGGCAGAACTGAAACGCCTGTTCGTGCACTCGGCTGCTCGCGGGCGCGGCGTCGCCGGCCGCCTGCTCGACCGCATCGAAGCGGATGCCGCCGGTCGCGGCATCCGCTCTCTCGCGTTGGAAACCGGCACACTGCAGCACGCCGCCATGGCGCTGTACCGCGGTCGCGGCTATGAGCAGATCGAGCTGTTCGGCCAGTACATTGGCGAAGAGCTCAGCGTCTGCTTCGCCAAGAGCCTGTAAGTCAGGCGGCACGGCCGGCTCAGCGTGGCCGGCTCAGCACGGCCGGCTCAGCACGGCCGGCTCAGCACGGCCGGCTCAGCACGGCCGGCTCAGCACGGCCGGCCGCCGATCCGTCGGGATAGCTCCGCCGCGGTCTCCGCCACGGTGGCGGCGAGCGCCGGCCAGCGATCGTGGGCGAACCGATCGTGGGCGAACGTCACGGCGATGGCGGCGGCCGGCCAGCCGGCATGATCGCGCACGGCGAGCGCGACCGAAGCGATTCCGGGCGTGATCTCGCCGTTCTCGGTGGCGTAGGCATCCGTTCTCACGCGATCGAGCACGGCCCGCAGCTCTAGCCTCGTACGCGGGCCGCGGCCATCGCGTTGTTCAAGCGACGCTTGGTTCGGGTAGAGCGCACGCAATTGCGCGGCGGGCAGGCCCGCAAGCAGGGCGCGACCGCTGGCCGTGAGGTGGGCGGGCAGTCGCACCCCCACGTCGGAGACGAGAGAGGGGCGGTGCGCGGCGCGTTCCTCGACCAGGTAAATCACATCGCGCCCGTGCAGCACGACGAGGTGCGCGCTCTCCCCCAACCGGTCGACGAGCTGGGCGATCAGGGGGCGGCCGAGGCGAGAAAGCGGTTCCTGTCGGCTGAACCCGGAGCTCAGCTCGAAGGCGGCGATGCCGAGGCCGTAGCGGTGTTCCTCTGGCAGGTGCACCACGAAACCCTCAGCCGCGAGCACGTCGAGCAGTTGATAGACGGTCGAGCGCGGCAAATCGAGGGAGTGCGCCAGGGCGGCCGCCGGGATTGGTCCCCGCTGAGCGGCGAGGTGCGTGAGCACCCGCAGGGTGTTCTGCGCGGCCGGAACCTTCGATGCCATACTTCTCCTCCGGGCTGGTGTCCGGTATACCGGACACCAGCCAGCGTATCGTGCTGTCGCCGGGAGCGGCGAGGGTGTGCAATCGAAGAATGACCATTGCTACCTCCCCCAGCACATTCGCGCACGACCCGAGCGGGGCGTGCGCTGCCAACAGCGTCGTCGTCGGCAGCGCGGCACTCTCCTTCGCCGACGTGATCGCCGTCTCCCGGCACAATGCGCGCGTTACCCTCGACCCGGCCAGCCTCACGCAGGTCGCCGCAACCCGCACCATCATCGATGGGCTCGCGGCCGACACCGAGCCGCATTACGGTATCTCCACCGGGTTCGGAGCCCTCGCTACCACGTTCATTACCCCCGACCGGCGGGCTCAGCTACAGGCGAGCCTTGTGCGCTCACACGCCGCCGGCAGCGGCCCCGAGGTGGAACGCGAGGTTGTGCGCGCCCTCATGCTGCTGCGACTGAGCACCCTGATGACCGGTCGAACCGGCGTTCGGCCCACCACCGCCGAAACCTATGCGGCGGTGCTGAACGCGCAGATCACCCCGGTAGTGCACGAATACGGCTCCCTCGGCTGCTCCGGCGACCTTGCCCCCCTCGCGCACTGCGCCCTCGTCGTGATGGGCGAAGGCCGGGCCCGCGACGCGGCCGGTGCCCTGGTCGAGGGCGGCGACGCCCTTCACCCTGCCGGCATCACACCGGTCGTACTCGCCGAGAAGGAGGGCCTCGCCCTGATCAACGGTACCGACGGCATGCTCGGCATGCTCGTGCTCGCCCTCGACGACCTGGCCCGCCTACTCGTGACCGCCGATATCGCTGCGGCGATGAGCGTCGAAGCCCTGCTCGGAACGGATGCTGTCTTCGCGGCGGACCTGCAGCAGCTGCGGCCCCAGCTCGGCCAGGCCGACAGTGCCGCCAACCTGCGCCGGCTGCTGCACGGCTCCGGCCTGCTGGCGAGTCACGCCGGCCCGGAGGACACGTCGGTGCAGGATGCCTACTCCCTGCGCTGCGCCCCTCAGGTGCACGGCGCCGCGCGCGACACCGTCGCCCATGCCGCCCTCATCGCCAGCCGCGAACTGGCCAGCGCAATCGACAACCCGGTCGTCACCGTGGACGGTCGGGTGATGTCCAACGGTAATTTTCACGGCGCCCCGCTCGGCTATGTGCTCGACTTTCTCGCCATCGCATCAGCGGATGTTGCCAGCATGAGTGAGCGACGCACCGACCGGCACCTCGACGCGAGCCGCAGCAAGGGTTTGCCGCCGTTTCTCGCCCACGAGGTCGGCGTGGACTCCGGGCTCATGATCGCGCAGTACACCGCAGCCGGCATCGTGTCGGAGCTCAAGAGACTCGCCGCACCGGCATCCGTTGATTCGATCCCCTCCTCGGCGATGCAGGAAGACCACGTGTCGATGGGCTGGCACGCCGCCCGTAAACTGCGCCGCTCACTCGACGGACTCGGCCGGGTGCTCGCGATCGAGATCATGACCGCAGCGCGTTCGCTCGATCTGCGCGCGCCGCTCATTCCCGCAGCAGCGACCGGAGCGGTGCGTGATCTCGTGCGCACGGTGACTCCCGGCCCCGGTCACGATCGCTTTCTCTCCCCGGAAATCGAAGGGGTCGTGCACCTCGTGGCATCGGGTGCGGTGCGAGACGCCGCGGGCGCAGATCTGGCCTAGCGCTCGGCCGACCTTGGAGCGACCTTGAAGGGTCGCTTTGCCCCGTTGTGACCTGCGCGGTGCCGTGCCATACTTGCGCCACGTTGGCCCGCCCGAGCCGCGAAACTCCATTACCCGAATGGAACAGGTCCTGCAATGTTGCCACCCGCAAAGCGCCGACGCACCGGGGGGCTCGGGCGTCTCGAACGATCACCACAACGGGATCGCGCACTAGCGCCACGCGACGGCTGGCTGGCTGTGGCCGTGATCACGGCGATCGTCCTATTCGGTGCACCGGTCGCGGCGAGCGCCGACGAGCTGCCCGCCGGGTCACCGGCCACCGCAACACCGATCGCGGCGACCCCGATCGCCAGCATCCCGTCGGAGTCGGCCCCCAGCGACCCCGTGCCGGAACCGACCGTCGACGCGACCCCCGAACCCACCGCGCCGCCCGCGCCTGAACCCACACCTGAACCCGCGGTCAGCCCCACCCCGGAACCGATCGCCGAGCCCGTACCGGAACCAACGGTTACACCAGAACCGACTCCGACCGAGGAACCCACCCCGGAACCGAGCGACGGCCCCATCCCACCGGTGACTGAACCCGAACCAAACCCAGAGATCATCCCAGAGCCGACCATTGACCCAAGCCCGGTCGCACCCGTCGATGGTCGCGCGATGGTCGCAGCCGCGGCATCCGTTCAAACGGCCGTCGCGACCCGCGCGGCTGCCGCCGACGCGATCACCGCCCAGCGAGCCACCGCCCAACGAATCGCAGCCGCGCGCGCCACAGCGCAGGAACTCGCCGGGCAGCGCGGCGCGGCACTGGCAGGAGCCCTCACCCGCTCGCAAACCGCCCAGGCCGTACTGAACACCGCTCGTGACGATCTGGAATCAACGCTGGCGAGCCAGACGATCGCACTGGGCCGTGCCGCTCTCGTGCACCGCTTGGCCGCGGATGCCTCCCGTCAGGCCGCAGAGTCAAGTATCAGTTTCGCCGTGCTCGCACGCAAGCTGGCCCAGCAACAGAGCGGCGCCATCGTCGCGGACGTCTTTCTCGGCGGTCACTCCCTCGGCAACGTGCTCGACCAGCTCAGCACGCTCGACCAGTTAGACCGCGGCACCGACAACATCGAGGCGATCCAGGCTCGCGCCGAGGCCGACCAAGCTCGAGCGATCAAGCTGGACCAGCAGGACGCCGAGACGCGCATTGCCGCGAGCGCGCTGCCGGTCGATGCCAGTCAAGCAGCACTCGACGCCGCCGAGAGCAACTTCGAGGTTGCGGGTCTGGCCCTCGTCGTCGCCGCAGCTGAGGCCGCGACCGCTACCGCAACCCTCGCCGCCCTCGACGTGCGCCCGATCATTCGCACCGACGTAGGCCAGCTGAGTGATCAGGGCTGGGCCAACCCCGCGCATGGGCCCATCACGGATGCCTACGGCCCGCGCCCGGTTCGCCCGATCCCCGGGGTCGGCGCGTTCCACTACGGCACCGATATCGGGGCCGGCTGCGGAATGAACGTTTTTGCAGCGACGACCGGCACCGTGCGGGCCGCCGGCTCCGTTGGTAGTTACGGCAACTGGGTCCTTCTCGACCACGGCAAGGGCGTGCAGACGGGCTACGCCCACCTCGCCACCGGCGAGACCCTGGTCGCTGTCGGTGATCGGGTCGCCGCGGGCCAACAGATCGGCCGGGTGGGCAGCACCGGACTGTCCACCGGCTGCCACACGCACGTCGAGGTTCGGGTCGACGGCGTGCGCATCGACCCGCAATCGTTTTTTCTGAACCGCGGCGTCGTTCTCGGCCGCTGACGGCAGCGTTTTACCGCTGAGGCGGGCCCATCTCGCTGCGCGTATCGCGGGTGCCGTGCATAACCGCGGAGAAAATCTTAATCAACTGCAACCCGGGGATGAAATCGCGGCGGATCGCGCGGAATCTCCGCACTTATGAACGACGCCCCGAGTAGACGCGCCCGTCCGGGCTCGATTCGACCAAATTGGACGCGGCCCGACGCAACGCACGTCGCTCACGGGTGCCCTCGACCAGCAGATACAGAACGGGAAGCACGATCAGCGTCAGCACCGTCGACGAAACCAGCCCACCGATGACCACGAGGGCTAGCGGCTGCGAGATGAAGCCGCCGTGGCCGGTGAGGCCGATGGCCATCGGCAGCAAGGCGAAGATCGTGGCGAGCGCAGTCATCAGAATGGGGCGCAGCCGGCGGCTCGCCCCCGCAACGAGGGCGTCGCGCACCGCCAGCCCACGCCGCCGGTACTGGTTGACCAGGTCGACGAGCACGATCGCATTGGTCACGACGATTCCAATGAGCATGAGCACGCCGATCAAAGACGGAACCCCGAGCGGGATGCCGGTCACGACCTGCAGCGCAATGGCCCCGGTAGCCGCGAACGGCACCGACACGAGCAGCAGCAGGGGCTGCAGCAGCGACCGGAACGTGGCCACCATCACGATGTACACGATGAGAATAGCCACGAGCATCGCGACCCCGAGCTGCTGGAAGGCCTCTGCCTGGTCGGCGCTGACCCCACCGAGGGTTGCGGTAGCCCCGGTCGGCAGTGTCGTGTCGGCCAGCATCTGGTTCAGCTGCGCGTTCGCCGTGCCCAGATCGTCGCTCGCGGGCGTCGCCGAGACGGTCGCCGTTCGCAGCCCCTTCGCCGTGGTGAGCGTGCTCGGGCCGTCGACCTGGTCCACTGTCGCGAGGGTGGCAAGAGCCACCGATCCGGTGCGCGTCGGAATCTGCAGGGCGGCGAGTTCGGCGCTCGTCGTCGGCGGCGACTGCGCCGACAGGTACACGGTGAGGTTGGTCTCGTCGATCACGATTGACCCGATCGCGCTCGGCTGCATGGCCTGTGACACGAGGGTTCCGAGGGCAAGTTCGCTTAGACCAGCAGCGGCCGCCGCCTCCCGATTGACGGTGACGGCCAGATAGGGCAGCGAGGCGGCGAGGGTGCTCGCACTCTCCTTGATCGCCCCGAGTTTCTGCACCGCGCCGAGAATGGACGTGGTCGCGGCCTGCAGATCGGCATCCGTAGCCGCGGTGATATCAACGGCGATGTCGGAGGAGGCTCCAAACCCGCTCGCCGCGGCCACCGAGATCTCGCCCACATTACCCAGTTTGGCCAGGACCGTGCGCGCCTGATTTTGTACCGCGTCGGCGTCGACGCCGTCGGCAGTGGTGATCGAATAGGAAACGGCGCTCGAGGTGGGCGCGCCGCCGCGGAAGGCGCTCGCCGCGTTTCCTCCGCCGATCGAGAGCTGCACGATGTCGATACCGTCGAGGTCACGCAGCGCGGTCTCGACCGAAGCGGATGCCGCATCCTGCGCGGCCAGACTGCTGCCTACCGGCAGGGTTTGAGTCACCCGGAACGTGTTCTGCCCGGTTGATCCGAGAAAGTTCACCTTCATGAAGGGCACCAGCGCGGCCGTTCCGCCGAGCACGAAGACGGCGAGCAGCAGCGTCGCCACGGCGTGTTTCAGGGTGAACCGAATGACCGGCAGATATCCCTTTTGCAGCCGTCCGGGGTTCTCGCCGACCTCGGCTGCCGCCGACAGCCCCGTGGCCGGGCCGGTCGAAGCGGATGCCGCGGCCGCGTGCCGCGAGTGCGCTGCCGGCACCGCCACGGTCGCGGGCACCGCGGTCGCACCGGACGCGGTCGCACCGTTCGGCCTGATCTCGCCTGCCCGGTCGGCGGGGCGTTCCTCGGCGGCCGTGACGGCTTTCGGCGCCCGCAAAAACCAGTAGGCGAGCACCGGCACGATGGTGAGCGACACGAGCAACGACGCGAGCAGGGCGATGGTCACGGTGAGCGCGAACGGCCGAAACAGCTCGCCGGTTGATCCACCGACGAATGAGATCGGCAGGAACACGGTGACCGTCGTGACGGTCGACGCCGTGATGGCGCCGGCAACTTCGCGCACGGCGAAGACGATCGTGGCGGCGCGGTCGGCGCCGGCCACGAGGTGGCGCTTAATGTTCTCGATCACCACGATCGAATCGTCGACGACCCGGCCGATGGCGATCGTGAGGGCGCCGAGGGTGAGGATATTGAGTGAATAACCCACGCTCTGCAGCCCGATGAAGGTGATCAGTACCGAGGTCGGAATCGAGATGGCCGTGACGAGGGTGGCCCGCACCGAGAGCAGGAACAGCAAAATCACGATCACCGCGAACCCGAGGCCGAGCAGGCCCTCCTGGGTGAGCGCGTCGATCGACTGCTGGATGAATGGCGCCTGGTCGAACACGACCGTGAAGGTCGCGGGCGCGACGGCCGCTTCGAGCTGCGGCACAAGCGCGCGTACCGCCGTCGACACGTCGACGGTGTTCGCAGCGGGCACCTTGGTGACGGCGATGGTGAGGGCGCTTTCGCCGTTCACCCGGGAGATGCTCGTGACCGGGTTTTCGACGAGTGCGACCGTGGCGACGTCGCCGATGGTCGTGGGGCCGGCATCCGCTGTGGACGTGCCGGTGAAACCGGCCGGGCTTACCACCATGGGCAGGGCTGCGATGTCATCAACGGAGCCGAGCTTCGAGCCGGCCTGCACCGACAGCGTGGTGTCACCTTCGGTGATGGCGCCGGCCGGAATGAGCGCCCCGTTCTGCCGGAGCGCGTCGCGCAGGTTCTGCGTGTTGAAGCCGCGGGCGGCGAACTCATCGGCGTTGGGCGTGATCGTGACGCGGCGGCCGATGTCACCGACCAGGGCGGCGTCGCGCACGCCAGTCACATCGCGGATGTCGCCGAGCACGCTGCGTTTGAGCTGGTCGGCGAGCGCCACGGTGTCGCTCGACGCGACCGCGAGCGAGATCACCGGAAAGTCGTCGATGCTGCCACTGATGACCTGCGGGTCGACGTCGGCCGGCAGAACGTTCGTGATGCGGTTGATCGCCTGGTCGATGCGGGATTCGGCCTTGACCAGGTCGGTATCGTAGGTGAAGGTGGCGCTCACCAGCGAGGAGTTGGTACTGCTCGTCGTCGACGTCGTCTCCAGCCCGACCAGGCCCTGGATCGCGGTCTCGATCGGGGTGGATACGTCGTCGTTGACGACCTGCGGCGACGCTCCCGGGTAGCTGGTCGACACGAGCAGCTGTGGCAGCTGCAAGGACGGAATCAGCTCCTGTTTGAGCCCGGTCAGAGCCAGGCTGCCGAACACGGCCGCCACAATGGTGATGAGGGCGATCAGCGCCCGATTCTTCATGCTCACTACCGCGAGAAAATGCACCCGCTCAGTATGCCAGTGCGCGCAGGCCGCTGAATAACGACCGGGTCAAACCACCTCGGCCAGGTACCCGGTATCGGTGAACGGATGCCGCAGCAGAGACCCCCAAGCGGCCTCCAATGCGCCGACGGCCCGGTCGGTTTCCTCGACGGAGTGCGAGAACGGCAGTCGCAGGAACCGCTCGAAGGCCCCGTCGAGGCCGAATCGTGGGCCGGCCGGAACGAGCAGGCCATGGCTGCGCGCGGCGAGCGCGAGCTGGGAGCTCACCGGGCTGCCGAGGTTGACCCAGGCGGTGATGCCGCCGTCGACGTGCGGCACCTGCCACTTCGGGAAGGTCTCGGCGAGGCGGCGTTCCAAATGGTCGCGACCCAGCCGCAACAGCCCGCGGCGTCCGGCCAGAATGGCGGGCATCTCGGCCAGTAGCCGCGTCACGATGAGCTGCTCGAGAATGGGGGTGCCAAGGTCGCTGGCGGAGCGGGCGGCCACGAGCTTGCTGATGAGCGCGGGTTCCGCGCGGATCCAGCCGATACGAACCCCGCCCCAGACGGTTTTTCCCACCGACCCGACACTCACTACCCGCGGAGCCGACCGCGCGTCGGCGCAGGCCGCGAACGGTGGAAACTCGCCCACACGGTCGATGTCAAGCTCGGCGATGGTCTCGTCGATGATGAGCGTCGTGCAGGCGTCCGCAGCGGCGGAGGCTACCCTCTCGCGTTGCCCGGCCGGCATACTCCGGCCGGTGGGATTGTGAAAGTCGGGCATGAGGTAGCCGACCACGGGGCTGCTGCGCTGCAGGGTCTGCAGCAGCGCCGCTTCATCCCAACCCCGGGTGGCTGGGTCATCGCCGGGCGCGCCGGCCGACACGTTCACGGCGGCGAGGCGAGCACCGGCCGCCCGCAGCGCCTCGGCCGCGTGCGGATACGTCGGCGTTTCGATCAGGGCGCGATCTCCCCGGCCCACGAGCACGCGGGCCAGCAGGGCGATGGCGTGCTGGGCGCCGAGGGTCACCATGATCTGCTCCGGCGCGGTCGGCAGGCCGCGGGCGGCGTAGCGATCGGCGATGGCTGCCCGCAGCTCGGGAATACCCACGGGGTCGAAACCCGAGTCGCCGAGGTGGCGCGGCAATTCGACGGCGGCGTGCACCGCGGCATCCGCCAGCCCGGGCAGGGCCGGCATCGTGGCCTTACTGAAGTCGAGGATTCCCTCGGCGTCGGGAGTCGGGCTCGCGGCGCCAGCCCCCGGCAAACGCACGACGCTGCCCGACCCGCGCACACTGAGCAGGTAACCCGCGTCGCGCAGCTCGCGATAGGCGGCCGTCACCGTGGTTCGACTCACGCCGAGGCGCTCGCTCAGGTCACGCTCGGCCGGCAGGCGGCTGTCGGTGGGAATGCGCCCATCGAGGGTCAATAAGCGGATGCGATCGCTCAAGGCTCGATACGCGCTCGCTCCGCCGCGCCACTCGCCCAACAGGGCGTCGAGGCCCCGCGCACTGACGTGGTTCTCGCTCATGAGGCCACTCTAGTCAGATTGGCCTCTTGATAACAGGCCAGTTATGCAATTGGATTGGCTACTATGACACGTCGCCTCACTCAGCTGCTTATTGGCCTCTTCCTGTACGGAATCGGCATCGCATTGATCGTGCGCGGCGGCATTGGCGTGGCCCCGTGGGACGTGCTCACCCAGGGCATCGACAACCACACCCACCTCGGCTTCGGGCTGATCACGATTGTGCTGAGCGGGGTGGTGCTGCTGCTGTGGATTCCGATTCGGCAGAAGCCCGGCGCCGGAACACTGCTCAATGCCCTGCTCGTTGGCCCGTCGGCCGATGTGGGCCTGTGGCTGATTCCCGCCGACCTCGACCTCTGGGCGCGCATCGTGCTGTTCACAGCTGGCCTACTGGCCGTGGCCGTCGCCACCGGCCTCTACATCGGGGCACACTTCGGTCCCGGCCCGCGCGACGGCCTGATGACCGGCCTGCACAAGCGCACCGGCTGGAAGATCTGGATCGTGCGTACCGGCATCGAGGTGACCGTGCTCGGCATCGGCTGGGTCCTCGGCGGTAACGTGGGAATCGGAACCGTGCTCTTCGCCGTACTGATCGGCCCGCTCTGCCAGCGCACGATCCCCTTCTTCGCGATCAAGCGCCCCGCTCCCGCCGCCCCTGCTCCCGCCCAGCCCGTCCTCGCCCCCACCCCCTAGCCCGGAGCCGGCCGCCGACGCAACTCCGGCCCTGAGCCCCTGGCATTCTTGAGGAGCAAGGAGCAAGGCGGTTGGGTTGCCTGCGGGGTTGCGAGTCTTGAGCGAGGAGCAGGTGACCCAGCCGACTCGCGGGCCGCCTACAAAACGAAACTGAACTGGTCCACTACAGGTCCTGCTCTGCAAAGATCACCATGGCATCCCGCACGAATTCAGCCCCCGCCACCCCGCCATAATTCGCCGCGAATCGCTCATCCGCCACGTACATCTCCGCGAGGCCCACGAAGTACTCCCGGGTCGGCCCGGCTCCTTCCCCACCGTGCGTCCCCGGAATACCGCGCAACCACTCGAACTGCCGCTTGGCCAAGCCTTGCGCCTCGTCACCAGCCGGGTCGACGCCCCGCGCCGCGGCCGCCTGCCAATCGGCGCCGAGGGCCTGCTGGCTCTGTTTCCACGCGGCTTTCTCGGCTGGCGACATGCTGCGCCACCAGTCGTCGCTCCGGCGGTAGGCATCCGCTCCCCAGCGCTGTTCGACCTCCTCGCGATACTGCGTGTGGTCGAACCCGTCAAACATGTTCTCTGCCATGAGTTGCTCTTCTCCGTTCAGCGTGTCAATCGTGTTTTCGACCGACCGTATCTGTCTGGCCAGTCGCTGTTGCTCCTGCCGGAGCCAGTCGAGGTGATGCTGCAGGGCCTCGCCTTCGCCCCGCTGCTGTGCGAGCACATCCCCGATCGCCGGCAGTCCGAGGCCGAGCGCGCGCAGCATCAGGATGCGCTGCAGCCGCACGAGCGAGACCTCGTCGTAGAAGCGATAGCCGTTGCTGCCGATGCGGCTCGGCGGGAGCAGCCCCAGGTCGCCGTAGTGACGCAGGGTGCGGCTCGTCGCCCCGGACAGCCGTGCCACATCCTGAATGGACCAGTCCATCTCACGCTCCGTTCGCCCCTGTGACTACCACAATAGAACTTGACGCTGCGTCAAGGTCAAGAGCGAATGTCGGTGACCCAGGGTACCGTTTAGGGCATGGCAACGTGGCAGGAAGTCGAAGAAGATGCGCCGCAGTTCGCGGCCCGGGTGCGGGAGCGATTCGACGCTGGCACCAACAAGACGATGGCCTCCCTGCGCCGGGACGGCTCGCCGAGAATCAGCGGCACAGAGCTCGTGTTCGAGCCCGAACGCATCACGCTGGGCATGATGCCCGATTCGCTCAAGCTGCACGACGTGCTGCGAGACCCGCGGGTGGCAATCCACTCGCCGACCCTCGAACCCCCGGCCGGGCAACCGTCGGACTGGGCCGGCGACGCAAAACTGGCCGGGGCGCTCGTCCCGATCGCGCCGAACCCGGCCGATCCGCCGGGTTCCTCGAGCTTCGAGGTGCAGGTGCACGAAGTCGTGCTCACCTACATCGACCCCGACAACACGCACCTCATTATCGAGTCCTGGCACGAGGGCAGGGGGTGGAAGCGAATCAGCCGGCTGTAGGCCCGCAGAATTCGGTGATCGTGCCCTCGAGAACCTTCGCGAGCGCGCGCACCGACTCGGCGTCGGCCCACTCGGTGTCGGCGTGCAGGCCTTCGCCGTCGGCACCGAACACGACGCACGGAATTCCGGCTTCGAGAATGAGTCCGGCATCGGTCCAGAACGGTTCGCCGCGCGTGACCGCTGTGTGCCCGAGCACCCGTTCGGCGTTGGAGGTCAGCGCTCGCACAATGGGCCAGTGCGGCTCGGCCTCGAAGGCGGCGCGCGCCACCAGCCGGGTCAAGGCGAACTGAAACTCGGGCTCCACCTCGCCCAACTCGGTGAACAGGGCACGCAATTCCGCCTCGACGCTGTCGGGGGACTGGCCCGGCAGCATCCGTCGTTCGAGGGTGAGCACGCAGCGGGCCGCGACCGTGGCCGCGTCATCGCCGCCGACGATCTGTGACACTCGCACGGCGCCGTGACCGAGCGTGGGATGGGCCGGGGCGGCATTCAGCCGCTGGCGCAGGCCGTCGAGGGCGGCGAGGGCCCGGCCGGCGTGCCAGATGGCGTCGACGCCGAGCTCGGGCTGCGAGCCGTGCGCGGCCAGGCCGATGAGCTCGAGCTCGAACCAGGCGAAGCCGCGGTGGGCGGTGGTGAGTTCGAGGCTGCTCGGCTCGACCACCACGGCGGCGTCGGCGCGAAAGCTGCGCAGCACCTCCTCGGTGCCGATGCTGCCGAATTCTTCGTCGGAGACCAGCGTCACAATCACATCACCGGCCAGCTCCCCAGTGGATGCCCGCGCCGCGGCCACGAGAATGGCCGCGAGCCCGCTCTTGGTGTCGACGGCCCCGCGTCCGTACACCTTGCCGTCAATGAGGTCGCCGCTGAAGGGATCGCCCTGGTAGGTCGCGACGCCGACCGTATCGAGGTGGGCGTTGAGCATGAGCGAGCGGCCTTTGCCGCTGCCACGCTTCGTGCCAATGACCGACGGGCGCCCGGCAGTTTGCTCCAACACCGCAACATCGAAACCCTGATCCATCAGCCATTCACCGCACCAGGCCGCTATCTCAGCCTCACCCGCGGCGCCCGGCACAAGGTCCGGGTTGACCGAATCGATGCGCACGAGCTGCTGCAGAATCGTGACGGGGTCGCTCTCGGAGGGTAGACGAGTCATCCCTAAAATCTAAGCCCTCCCACGAGCGGGGGTAAATCGGCACTGCCGAGGGTTGAAGCAATACTTCTCCCGCTTTCGCGGAATCGGGCACTGTGCTGGATAGGGTGCAGCATGAACAAAACGGCGCAGTGGGGGCTAATTCCGGCGGCGCTGGTGAGCGCATCCGCTGTGCTGCTCTTTGCGTTGCGGATACCGGTTGCCGGCTATGCCGTGCTGGCCGCGGCGCTCGTGCTCGCCTTTTCGATCAACCGAGCCCTGTTTCGCGACCTGGTACTCATCGCCGTTGGCCTGGCCATTATCAGCACGATCTCGGTCGAGGCGAACATCAGCTACCCGAATATCGCGCTCATGGGCACGGTACTGAGCCTGTCGGTACTCGTGCCTTACCTGCTGTCCCGGTTCTACTTCACGGGCCACGCCATTCGGTTTCCGATTCGCACCGGGCAGCGCTGGACCAGGCTCGAACGGGCCTATTTGCCGATCGTAGTACTGCTCGGGTACCTGATTCTTCCGAGCTACTTCATCGGTAGCGGCGCGTACCAGAATTGGCCGGCGGTGACCGCTCCCGATGAGATTGCCCGACTGTTCGTGGGCGTAGGCTTTGTGGGCATCTGGGATGAATTGTTCTTCATCTGCGTCGCGTTCGCCCTGCTTCGCAGGCACTTTGTCGTTTGGCAGGCCAATATTCTGCAGGCGGTGATCTTCGCGTCGTTTCTCTGGGAGCTCGGCTACCAGTCGTGGGGGCCGCTGCTCACCGTGCCGTTCGCACTGCTGCAGGGCTACACCTTCGCCCGCACCCGATCGCTGACCTACGTCGTCTGCGTGCACCTTCTGTTCGACGTGGTGGTCTTCCTCGTGCTCGTGCACGCCCACAATCGCGCATGGCTCGACATATTTCTGTACTGAGACTCTTGCACCTTTCAGAAACGCGATATATCGTGTTCTTTCAGAACACGCGATATAGCGCGAGTTCATCTTTCTGAAAGGACAACCCAGTGTCACTGGAAAAATGGCTGGTCGCCCCCGGGCAGACCAAGATTATCGACGTTGAACTGGTGCGCCAGCTGAAGGTCGGCCTCATCGCCGGCACGGTCGACATCATCGGCCATGACGAACCCGGAGCTCGCATCGAAGTGCACGGCGTCACCGGTAAAGACCTGAAAATCTCCATGGACGGCGACCGCCTCGAGATCGACCACCCACAGCTGCGCTGGGACAATTTCATCGAGGTGTTCGCCTCGTTCCGAGGCACCGCTCGCGCCGAGGTGAGCATTTCCGTTCCCCGCGACGTGGCGCTGCGTTTCGGCGTCGTCTCGGCCGACGCCCTCGTCTCGGGCCTCCGCAATGACGCCAAGCTCAGCACCGTCTCCGGCGATCTCATCATCGACGACGTGCAGGGCGACCTTGAACTCAACGCGGTGAACGGCGAAATTTCGGTGCGCAACCACGTGGGAGCGCTGGTCGTGCACACCGTGTCTGGCGATATCACGGCGAGCGGCAGCATTCGTCAATTCACGCTTGACGGGGTCTCGAGCAACGTCTTCCTCGACCTGGCCGGCGCCCCAGACCAGATCGTCACGAACTCGGTCAGCGGAAACCTCACCGTGCGGCTCGCGCCCGACGTCGCCGCGCGCTACCACCTCAATACCCTCTCCGGCACGCTCCAACTCGACGACCACACCGTGCGCACCGCGTTCGGCAAGGGCTACGAAGGGTCCACCGGCGCCCTCGACGGCAGCTGGGTCGACGTGCGCTCCAACTCGGTGTCTGGCGATATCTCGGTGGTTCGCAGCGAAGCCACGAGTCAAGCGGATGACGCAGCGCCGGCTCCCGCAGACACCGCCCAAGCTTCCCAGACAGACCCGGCATGAGCGCCATGTTCGCCCACGGCAGCCTGCGCCTGTACCTGCTGAGCCTGCTCGCCGAGCGGCCCCGGCACGGCTACGAACTGATCCAGGCGCTCAGCGACCGCTTCGGCGGCACCTACAGTCCGAGCGCCGGAACGATCTACCCGCGGCTGGCCAAGCTCGAGGAGGAGGGCCTCGTCACCAAACAGGCCGACGGACGCAAGACCGTCTACGAGATCACCGAGGCCGGCCGCGCCGAGCTACTCGCCCGCGACGGCGAACTCGGCGCGATCGAAGACGAAGTGACCGACTCGGTGCAAAGGCTCGCCGCCCAGGTTCGCACCGGCGTCAACTCCGCCATGAAGACCCTGCGCGCCGACCTCGCCTCTGCCGCCCGCCAGGCCCGCGTCGTAGCCGCCCCGGAACCGCGCGGCTACGACGGCACGGCCGAGTCGTGGGATCCCACCGGCTCGTCGACCTGGGAGCGCGAGTCGCCAGCCGAACAACGGTCCGCGGCGCCCTCCGGTGCCGAGCCATCCAGCGACACTGACACGTCTGCTCGGGTGGACTCCCGCCTCGCCCTGCACGAAGCCGACATGGTGCTCAACGAGTTCCGGCAGCAGCTTCGCACGGACCTGCGCACGCGGGCGGCCAGGTCGGTCATTCCAAGCGACACCGTTCCAGCGCTGCGCCGGCAACTCGCCGAGGTGCGCGCGAACATCCTGGCCACCCTGAACTCGTAGCTCACGGCCTCCTGAGACCGCCAGAACACGTCGATGGCGGTCTCAGCAAGCTCGACCAGCGGATGGACCCGCATCCGCTCTATGTAGCAGCCCTATTTGACAGGGCCCCCCTTAGGTGTAGTGTCGTCCCTCGTGACACCCGAGGCGAACGCCCCAGTACCGGAAAGTCGTTCCCCCAAGCGGTGGATCATCGGCGATCCGCTCCCCACCGAGCATTTGGACGGTCAGCTGCTGCCCAAGCACCTCGCCCTACCCATCTTCGCGAGCGACCCGCTGTCGAGCGTGGCCTACGCGCCGCAAGAACTCCTCATGATTCTCACCCTCGGCGGGCTCGCCTTTTTGAGCTTCGCGCCGTGGGTGGCCGCGGTGGTCGTCGTGCTGCTCGTGGTCGTGGTCGCGTCGTACCGTCAGCTGATCAAGGCCTACCCCTCGGGCGGCGGCGACTATGAGGTCGCCCACAAGAACCTGGGCGAGAAGGCCGGTCTGGTCGTCGCCTCCGCTCTGCTGGTGGACTACGTGATGACGGTGGTCGTGTCGGTGGCGAGCGGGGTGGACAACATCATCTCGGCCCTGCCGTTTCTCGCGCCGTTACGCGTGGAATTCGCCGTCTTCTTCGTCATTCTGCTCGCAGCGGTCAACCTGCGGGGGGTGCGTGAATCGAGCAAAGCGTTCGCCATCCCCACCTATCTCTTCGTCGCGAGCGTGCTGCTCATGATCGTGGTCGGCCTGGTGCGGGTCGCTCTCGGGGACGCGCCAACTGCCGAGTCGGCCGGGTTCGACGTTGAATCACACAACCTCGCCCAGTCCGCGTTCATCCTGCTGCTGCTGCGTTCCTTCGCGAGCGGATGCTCCGCCCTGACCGGCGTGGAAGCCATCGCCAACGGCGTGCCCGCGTTCAAACATCCCAAGGTCAAGAACGCGCAGCGCACGCTGACCCTGATGGGCGGCATCGCCATCGTGCTGTTCGTCGGGCTGACAATTCTCGCCCTGGTTTCGAAGGTGCACTACTCGGAGAATCCGTGTGACCTGATCGGCTGGGATGAGTGCGCGACCGCTCCGCAGCGCAGCCTGATTGCCCAGGTCGCGGCGGCTACCTTTGGCAACTTCTCGATCATGTTCTTTGTACTGCAGGCGGCCACCGCCGCCGTGCTGCTGCTCGCCGCGAACACGGCTTTCAACGGTTTCCCACTGCTCGGCTCCGTGCTCGCGCAGGACAAGTACGCGCCGAAATCACTCAGCACCCGAGGCGACCGCCTGATCTACTCGAACGGCGTCGTGTTGCTGGCCCTCGCAGCGTGCGTGATCATGGTGGTCTACCGGGCCAACCTCACCGTGCTCATCCAGCTGTACATCATCGGCGTATTTGTGTCTTTCACGCTCGGCCAGACCGGCATGGTGCGGCACTGGATCAAACTGCTCAAAAAGAACCCACCGAACCGCGGTTCGATCCTGCTCAGCCTCTCGATCAACGGGTTCGGTGCCGCCCTCACCGGTGTTGTACTGATCGTCGTCACCATTACCAAATTCACTCATGGGGCGTGGCTGGTCTTCGTGATGATGCCGGTGTTGTTCTTTCTCATGATGGGGGTGAACCGGTACTACCGGGACGTTGCCAAGGAGATCGAGGTCGACCCGATCACGACGTTCGGGTCGCAGGGAGACCATGCCATCGTGCTGGTCGGCAAGATGCAGAAGCCGGTGTTGAAGGCTCTGGACTATGCCATCGCCGCCCGCCATGTGAGCCTCGAGGCGGTGCACGTATCGATTGACAATGCCGAGACCAAGGAGCTCAAACGAGCCTGGGTAAAGCAGAACATTCAGGTACCGCTGCGCATCCTCTCTTCTCCCTACCGGGACATCAGCTGGCCGCTGATCAACTACATTCGCGGGCGTCGAGACGATCACGGCTCAGAGGTCATCACCGTATACACGCCAATTTATATTGTTGGCCACTGGTGGGAAGGCCTGCTGCACAACCACAAGGCCCGCCGATTGCGTCAGAAACTGATGCTCGTGCACGGCGTCACCATTGCCCTCGTGCCGTGGCTGCTTGACTCCTCAGAACTCATCTACGGCCGCCGTTCCCGGCCCATCCCCGGTCAGGACCGTCGCGGCGAGCCGGTGCGCTCGCGGCCGGTTTCGCGCCGGCCGCTCGCGCCGCCCTCGGGAACGATCGACACGACGACGAAGGGGACCACGATCGTCGGAACGGTCCCCGCACAGTCGCGCCCGTCGGCATCCCGTCGACGCAAGCGCAAATAGCGGCGGGCATCCGTTCGAAGGCTACAGCTGGGCCATGATCTGACGGGCGATGATACGACCGGCCCGATTGGCACCGACCGTGCTCGCCTGCGGGCCGTACCCGGCGAAGAAGATGCGTGGATCGGTGAAAGACACACCGGAGCCGACCGCGACGCCGCCGGCCTTGTCCCGCAGTTTGAGTGGGGCCAGGTGTCGCAATTCCGGCCGAAAACCGGATGCCCACACGATCGCGTCTGCCTCGGTGAAGGACCCGTCGCTCCAGCGCACTCCGGTCGGCTCGATGCTCGAGAACATGGGGCGGGCCACGAGCAGTCCCCGGTCGATGCCGGCCGCGATGCGGCGCGTGACGGGCACCCCGGTTCCGCTAACAATGCTGGGGAGGGCGTTGCCGGCGCGGGCCGCGCGATCCTGCTGCATAACGGCCGCCACGGCGGTCACCTCGGCGAGCTGGTCGGTGTAGCTGAAGTCGATCGGTCGCCGGGACGCCCAGGTCAGTTCGCTCGCGACACCCTCGAGCTCGAGCAGGAAGCCGATCGCCGAGGTGCCGCCGCCCACCACGATCACCCGTTGACCGGCGAACGCGTCGCTGGACACGTAGCTCGCCGTGTGCACCTGCACGCCCAGGAAGGTATTCGCGCCAGGGTAGTGCGGCACGAAAGGCGCTCCCCAAGTGCCGGTCGCGTTGACGATCAGGCCCGCGTTGGTCTTCTGGTCGCCGAAAACGGTCGAACTCGTGGCCACCACCAGTGTGGCCTGAATCGGCACCACACTCGTCACGACCACCGGGCGCACCACGTTCAACTCGTAGTGCTGTTCGTAGTCGCGGTAATAGTCGCTGACAACGTCGCGGGCCGGTAGATCGTGATCGGCCGTGTCGAAGCTCAGACCGAGTTCTTGCATGCCGGGAAGGTCGTTGACCCGGTGTGCCGACCCGAGGTGCAGTGCCTGCCAGCGGTGCTGCCAGGCACCGCCGGTGCCCGGACCGCGGTCGAAGATGATGAAGTCACGGCCGGCCACCAGCTCGAACCGGCGCAGGTAGTAGGCGACGGACAGCCCGGCCTGGCCGGCTCCGATTATGACGATGGGCACGCTGACACTGCCCGTCATGCCACCCCATTCCTACGGATTAGCCTTGCGAACGACGTCCGCGGGTCGCAAGGCCCATCATGCTAAACTAAACTCTAGTTTTTACACATTCCGTTCGGCAAATCCCGAGGGTCTCGCGACTTGCTCGGCCTGGCATCGTAAGGGGGTCACGCATGGGGCGCGGCCGTCAAAAAGCAAAGCACACCAAGGTAGCTCGGGAGCTGAAATATTTCAGTCCGGATACCAACTACAACGCGCTCGAACGCGAGCTCACCGGGCATCCGTCCGACCCGCGCCTCGACGAAGACCTCGCCAAGTGGCCTGAGTACGAAGCCGACAAGGCCCGGAAGTCCGCCAGCGACGGAGCCGGAGATTCCGCTGACGATGACGACGATCCCGACGGTGACGATGACCGTTATGTCGATCACTACGCCACCGAAGACGAGAAGAAGCGCGCCTAAACGGCATCGCCTCGTTCTTGCACGGGTCGTAACCGAGGACGCCCTTTTTCTGGGCATCCTCGGTTTGGTTCCTTGGTCGACAGTCGCGGTTATTCTTGCAGCCAAGCAGTCGCGGCGCCGGGCAGCACCCGGTTGCTTAAGGGACTGCTGCTGAGCAAGACCTCCCCCGCTGGCAGCTCGTAGGGTGTGTCACCAAAGTTCGTCACCGTGATCCAGCCGTTCGGGCGCCGAAACGCGAGAACGGCCGCGTCACCGGTCTCCATCCACTCCAGCCCACCGCCTTGTAGCTTTCCTCGAACCTGCAGCCTTCCTCGAATCGAAAGGGCATCACGGTAGAGGTGGAGGGTGGAGGAGGGATCGTTCTCGGCCGCCTCGACCGAAAGCTGGCCAAACGAAGTCGGCTGGGGCAGGTGCGGCAGGGCCGAACCAAAGCCGAAAGACACGCCGTTGTTCGTCCACGGTATGGGAACCCGGCAACCATCTCGGCCGATGTCGGTGCCGTGATTACGGAAGAATGCTGGATCCTGCCGTTCGGCATCGGGAATGGCGGCAACTTCGGGCAGTCCCAGCTCTTCTCCCTGATAGAGGTAGGCCGAACCCGGCAGGGCGAATTCCAACAGTGTCGCTGCCCGAGCACGTCGGAGGCCGAGGGTTACGTCAACGATCGGGCTGCGCCCGCCGGAGAGAAGCCACTCTGCGCCCTGTTTCACGTCGCGCCCGTGCAGTGCGGGCAGACCATACCTGGTCGCATGACGCACGACATCGTGGTTCGAGAATACCCAGGTCGACGATGAGCCGCTCAGATCGCTCTGGGCCAGATTAAAGTCAATGATTCGTCGAAACTGGTCTGCATCGAAGTCGGCTTCCAACAGGTCAAAGTTGAAAGCCTGCCCGAGGCCATCCGCGCTGGCATAGCGAGCACGTCGATCGGCCTTCACCCAGGCCTCGGCGACGGCCGTTCTGGCGGGTGTGTAGGAGTTGAAAACCGTGCGCCATTCGGCGTAGATCTCGTGCACATCATCGCGGTCCCAGATGGGATGTGTGCCGTCAATCGGCAAAGCATCGAGCTCCGCTTGGCTCGGCAGAACGAGCGGCAATTCCTTGGCGAGGCCATGGGCAACATCAATTCGAAACCCGGCTACGCCGCGATCTGACCAGAAACGAAGTGTGTGCAGAAAGTCGTCCCGAACCTCACGGTTTTTCCAGTTAAGGTCGGGCTGCTCGGTGGCGAAATAGTGCAAGTACCACTGGCCGTCCCCGACCGGCGCCCAGGATGGACCGCCGAACGCCGAGGTCCAGTCGGCGGGTGCCAGTTCCTGCCGGTCGCCCAGGCCATCACGAAAAATGTAACGGTCTCGTGCCGCCGAGCCGCGGGGGCTGGCCAGGGCCTCCTGAAACCAGACGTGCCGGTTCGAGGTGTGATTTGGAACGATGTCAACGATGCACCGGATGCCGGCCTCATCGAGTGCGACGATCATGGCATCGAAGTCATCGAGGGTGCCCAGTCTGGGGTCAACGGCACGGTAGTCGTCAACGTCGTAACCACCATCAGCGAGCGCCGAGGGATAGAACGGGCTCAGCCAGACGGCATCCACCCCTAGCGTGCGAAGGTAGGGGACTCGCGACGTGATCCCCGGGATGTCGCCAAGGCCGTCGCCATCGGAATCGGCAAATGACCGCGGGTAGATCTGGTAGACGACGGCGTCGCGCCACCAGTTCTCGTCGTTGCGTGGAGTAGCGGTATCAGCCGAGTGCAGAGTGTCAGTCATTGTGTGATTGGTGCCTTTCAACGGTTGGAACGGGGTGATCAGGTGCTTATTTAATGGCGCCCTGGGTGACGCCAGACATGACCCAACGCTGGGTAAAGAGGTAGACGATGATTGCCGGGGCCATGGCCATGAGGTAGGAGGCGAAGGAGACGTTATAGTTGTTACTGAACTGGGTCTGGAAGATTTGCTGGAGCACGGGCAGGGTCTGCAACGCCGGATTCGAGGTGATGAGCGATGGCATCACGAAGTCGTTCCAGGAGGCCAAAAAGGCGAAGATGCCTACGGTGGCGCTCATCGGTGCAAGCAGCGGAAAAATCAGCTGCCAGAAAACCTGTGCAGTACTAGCACCATCCAGACGAGCGCTCTCCTCCAACTCTTCGGGGATCGAGCGCAAGAATGCCGTGAACAGCAGCACGCTGAATCCGAGCTGAAACGTGATGTGCAGAATGGCGACGCCGATGGGGTTATCAAGGTGAAGCAAACCGGTCAGCTTAACCTGAGACAGGGCGAGCACCGGGAACGGCAGAAAAATTGCCGCCAACAGGTAGTAGAACGACCAGCGAAAGAAGCGCCGGTTCCAGTTGCGGGAAATGGCAAAAGCAGCAAAAGCGCTGAGGATGATCGTGCCGACAACACTGATTACTGAAACACCGATGGAGATGGCGAAGCTGCGGGGAAAATCGGTGAGGGTCCAGGCCTGCACGAACCCATCCACGCTGAACGGTGCAGGAAGTGAGAACGCGTTACCGTCTACGGCCTGCGCGGTGGTCTTGAAGGCCATCGTCAGGGTCACGTAGAGGGGGATCAACACCGCGAGGGTGCAGACGAGGAGAGCAATGGTCACCGGCCAGTTGAATCGCTCACCGCGGGTGCGGGCGCGGGGGTGCGCAGAGTCACCGTTGACGGGCGTCCGTTCCCCGCCGGTGGAAGGCGGTGCCAGGGAGATCTGCGAGGTCATCAGACACTTGCCTTTCCGCGCGTGACACGCAGTTGAAGTAGTGCAATCGCGATGGCGATAAAGAAGAAGATGGTGGCATTGGCCATCTGGTACGAGTAGTCACCGTTCGTGAAGCCGTTGAAGATGGACATGGCAATGCTTGTTGTGGAGGTTCCGGGGCCGCCGTTGGTGAGGCCGACGATGATGTCGTAGGAGTTCAGAAAGTTTTTAAAGCCGATGATCACGTTGATGAGGATGTATCCGGCAGTGAGCGGCACCGTGATCGACCAAAGCTGCCGAGCGCCTGAGGCACCATCGAGCGCTGCGGCCTCATAGACGTCGGAGGGAATCGCTAGGATTCCGGCGATGTAAATGAGGATTGTCGACGGGATCGCCTGCCAGGCGGTCACGATAACGATCGCAACCCACGCGAGGTCAGGGTTGGCCAGCAGGCTCTTTTCCAGCGGTGCGATTCCCAAAGCGGACGCCAGCTCCGGCAACGAATTGGAAAACAGAAAGTTGAAAACGTAGGCGATGACGATACCCGAGACGACCATGGGCAAGACGTACAGCGCTCGAAGCGCCACCTTGCCCCTGATTCGCGAAGTGAGACCGATGGCCAGAAGGAAGGCGGCCACGTTAACGACGGCCACCGTGACGAGTGAGAAGCCGATGGTAAAGCCATAGGCTCCGAGGATCGTCGGGTCGGAGAACAGGGCGATGTAGTTGATGACGCCGATGAAATAGTAGTCGCCAAAACCTACAGAATTGGTAAAGCTGTAGAAAATGCCCATGATCGCGGGCAGGGTGATCGCGAGGCTAAAAAGAACCAGTACCGGGAGGAGAAAAGCGTAGTAGGTGGCACCGACCCGCTGGGGTTTGTGAACCTTTCGGCTGACCTGACTCGGTGTAACGACGGCCATGTCGTACTCGTTTCTGTCGATGTGGATAGGGATGTGAACGGTGCGTTGGGCTAGGAGCGCAATGCCAGTCGCGCCCAGTCGCCGTCAATCTGCTTCAGCACCGGGATGGGGCTGCTGCCCAACGCGATGGACTGCGCATAGTTAGCCACGGGAATACCGGAGGGAATCAATTGCGAGGCTCCCAGGTAGAACGCGGCATCGTCGTAGTACTGCTGCATACCGACGAGGGCCGGGTTGGTCGTCGGCGGCGCATCCTTTGTTGTTCCGAACGCGTTGTTATCGGCGTTGTACTTGTTCTGGATCTCCGGCTGCATGAGGAAGGAAAGAAACTGGCGGGCGGCATCTTTTTTGGTCGACACCTCCGGAATCCAGAGTGCGAGGTCAACGTTGACCCGCACTTTGAGGTCGCCAGGGTCGTTGGTAACCGGGAGCGGAAAGGTGCCCACCTTCATGGCGGGATTGGTTTTGGCGAACTCGTTCAGCGCCCATGGGCCCTGAAGGTACATGGCGGCCTTTCCCTGCGCGAAAGCGAGGTTGCCGTCACCGTACCCGCGACTGGCGGCGTTCGAGTTTGCATACTTCGCCAGCTCCCCCAAACGTGTCATCGGCTCTTCGAAGTCTTTTTGGAAAGAAACGGCCGAGCGGGCGTCTACCGCCGTGCCTTCGGTTTTTAGCTTTGTGAAGAAGGCCGACACATCGAGCATTCCGCCCACGGTGTAGTCGAATAGGCCCTGGGCCACGGTCCAGGTGTCTTTGTAGGTGTTGAAAAAAGGTGAGATTCCGGCGGCCAGAAACACCTCGCAGACGCGAACGAGTTCGTCCCAGGTCGTGGGGACAGCCACACCGTACTGCTCGAACAGGTCCCGGTTGTAGAGCACCGATGCGGCGGTCAACGAGTAGGGGATGACGCTGGTGCGACCCGGATAGTCGGCGGTTGCGGCCAGGAGCGGTTTAATATCGGGATTGATACGGTCGGCCTCCGATATGTCAGAGAGATCGCTCAGCGCGCCCCGCTCAACGAACTGCACCATGGAGAAGTTGTAGTTCCAACAGCCGAGATCCGGCGGCCGGTTGCGAACAAAGTCGGCCGACATGTTCGACGTGGAGTCTCGAATAACCCGCACCGTGGACTGAGTTTTATGGAACTCCGCAATGAGGGTATCGAAATACCCGATGACTTCGGGCTTGGAAACGTAGAAGCTGATCTCGGTGGCACCGGCCGCGCCGCCGGGTGCGGCACAACCCGCCAAGGCGAGTCCGGCACCGATTGCTCCGGCGCCGACCAGAAACGAACGCCGGCTCAGCGCGGGAAGTGGGGTAGATCGTTGAGGATGCACGTCATTGTCTCCTTTGAAAGCGAGCAACCGTATGGTCGGCTACTCGCTATGTCAGATAATATACATCCTAAATTTAGATCCTGCATCAATTCGGAAGAGATTGGTTTCGCGGTATCGTCAATCTATGAGAGTGGACCAGGCAACCCCATCGACCCAGCTTCTGCGACGCATGAACGCCCAGGCCGTGCTGCGCTTCGCTGTGGGCCACTCCGTCTTCAACGCCAGTAATGTCATTGAAGCCACCGGCCTCACGCGCTCCACGGTCATCGGTCTCTGCGACTACCTCATCGAGCTTGGCTGGATCCACCAGCCAGAGGATGCCCGTGCGGATCCCGAATACAGCAAGGGTCGGCCGGCCAGACGGTTTGCACTTCGCTCAGACGCTGGATTTGTCATTGGGGTCGATGCGGGTGAGCACAGCATCACCGCCGCCGTCGCCAATCTGCGCGGCGAGGTGCTTGGCCGGGTGCGCCGGTCCTATGGCGACCAGCGGTTCGATTCTGCGGTGCGCCTGAGCGTCACGTGCGACGCCATCGATACGGTGTTAGCCGACTGCGCAGTACCGATCGAAAAAGTTCTGGCGTCGGTCTTCGGCATCCCCTCCCCCACAGACTCTGACGGCCACTCCCCGGTCGGTCAGGACGGCTACTGGGCCAGTATGAATCCGGGGCTCTCTGACGCCTTTGTCACCTATGGTCGGGTCGTCGTGGAGAACGACGCAAACTTGGCTGCGATCGCCGAGCAGTCCGTAGGTATTGGCCAGGGCACACGGTCGTTTGCCGCCCTACTTTCTGGCGAACGATTTGGCGCCGGCCTCATCATGGACGGCGTACTTATTCGCGGCCAACACGGCGGCGCCGGCGAGATGAGGGTGCTTGACTTGGTGGATGGGGTGGGTTCGGCGACCGGACTGGCCGCACTCGCCCGCGACTGGGCTCAAGAATCAAAACTGACGGATGCGGGGGGTGCCGCTTCGCCGATGGCCGAACTTCCTCGGGTCGACGTCACCGCAGAATCAGTGCTTACGGCAGCCCGGAATGGTGACGAGACGAGTCTGGCCATCGTGGACCGGCTGGGCGATCGACTCGCGCGGGTCTGTTTTGTTCTCGCCAGCCTGCTGGACGTGGAACGGGTCATCCTGGTCGGCGCAATCGCGGTGGCCGCCGGCCCCATCATCGACCGGGCTCGCACCGTTCTGGCCGAAAACTTCTACGCACCGATTCCCGAGATTGCCGCCTCGGAACTCGGTGCTGACGCCGTCGTGCTTGGCGCCATCCAGCGTGGTCTGGCCTTGGTGCAGGCCGACCCGCTCGGACTCGTGCTGGTGGGCCTTCCCCTGACCGCAACCGAGTCGGTGAATCTGTAAGGGAGCCGGGGGCGGCAAGCGGTTAGCTGGCGTAGGCCCCAACGAGGCGAACAGCGCCGCCGTTGACACCCTTGGCGCCCTGCTCAAACCCGGCCAGGTCGTGCGGCGCCCGAGAAACCCGACCGGTAACCCAGGCGGGAATGCCACTCGTAGCGAGTCGGGCAATGACCGACGAAGCGGATGCCGCGTCGACGACCGCGAACATGCCCACTCCCAGGTTCCAGGTTCCCTCCGCGCTTTCCAGCGTGGAGCCGGCCATGTCGCCGAGCACGCGAAATACCGGCGCGGGCGACCAGGTGGACCGATCCACCTCCACCCATGACCCGACAGGCAGCACGCGGGCAAGGTTCGCCGCGATGCCACCGCCGGTCACGTGGCTGAGCGAGTGGATGGCACCGGCCAGTTCGGGATCACCGAGCACGTCGAGCAGCGGACCGGTGTACAGGCGGGTCGGCTCCAGCAGCACCTCACCGACCATGCCTCCGAGATCGGCCGACGTGTCGGTGTAGCCGATGCCGCGCTGCGCCAAAATATGACGCACGAGCGAGTAGCCGTTGGAGTGCAGGCCGCTGGATGCCATCGCGATGACGACGTCGCCGGAGACGACTTTGTCGGCGCCCAGCACCTGGTCGGCTTCGACCACACCGGTGGCCGCGCCCGCGACGTCATAGTCGTCGGGGCCGAGAAGGCCCGGGTGCTCAGCAGTTTCGCCGCCGACGAGGGCGGTTCCGGTCTCGGAGCAGGCGCGGGCGATACCGGCGACGACCTGGGCGATGCGTTCGGGCACGACCTTGCCGCAGGCGATGTAGTCGGTCATGAAGAGGGGGCGAGCGCCGACGACGATGATGTCGTCGACGACCATACCGACCAGATCTTGCCCGATGGTGTCGTGCTTGTCGATCGCCTGGGCGAGGGCGACCTTGGTGCCGACGCCGTCGGTCGAGGTGGCCAGCAGAGGCTGGCGAAACTTGGTGAGGAACGACACGTCGAACAGCCCGGCGAAGCCGCCGACTCCGCCCCAAACCTCGGGGCCGTGGGTCTTGGAGACCGCAGATTTCATGAGTTCAACCGCGAGGTCACCAGCCCGGGTGTCAACTCCGGCTGCTGCATACGTTGCGTTGGAACTCGTGCTGGTGTGGCTCATTCTGGTCTTCCCGGGTCACCGAACGGTACCTGACCCAGGCGGGCGAGGGCTTCTTCTTTGCGTGCAGCGGGAGCAAGCACGACTTCCAGCTCGGAATCCGGGCCGGGGTCGCATCCGTTCGACGTCGTCGGTCGCTCCAGCAGGTTCTTGCCGAGGTGCTGCGATTCCGGCAGCGCAATCGGGTAGACGCCGGTGAAGCAGGCGGTGCAGAGGCGTTCACGTGGCTGCTCGGTGGCTTCGATCATGCCGTTTTCGGAGAGGTAGCCGAGACTGTCTGCTCCGATCGACTGGCGCACCTCGTCGATCTCGAGGCCGGTCGCAATGAGTTCGGCGCGGCTGGCGAAGTCGATGCCGTAAAAACACGGCCAGGTGATCGGCGGACTCGAGATGCGCACGTGCACTTCGGCCGCTCCGGCCTCACGCAGCATGCTCACGAGCGCGCGCTGGGTGTTGCCGCGCACGATCGAGTCGTCGACGACGATGAGCCGTTTACCCTTGATGACGTTCTTGAGCGGGTTCAGTTTCAAACGGATGCCGCGCTGCCGGATGGTCTGCGACGGTGCAATGAAGGTGCGCCCCACGTAGGAGTTCTTGACGAGCCCCTGGCCGAACGGAATGCCCGACGCCTGCGCGTAGCCGATAGCGGCGGGCGTGCCGGATTCCGGGGTGGGGATGACGAGGTCAGCCTCGACCGGGTACTCCGCGGCGAGCTTGCGGCCCATCTCGACCCTGGCCTCGTGCACGCCGCGACCAGCGATCGTGGTGTCGGGCCGGGCGAGGTAGACGTATTCGAAAACGCAGCCCTTGGGCTCGGCCTTCGCGAAGCGTTGCGTGCGCAGTCCGTTTTCGTCGATGGTGATGAGCTCGCCCGGTTCAACCTCGCGCACGAAGCTCGCGCCGACGATGTCGAGGGCTGCGGTCTCAGATGCGACGACCCAGCCACGTTCGAGGCGTCCGAGCACGAGCGGCCGCACGCCCTGGGGATCACGGGCCGCATACAGGGTGGTCTCATCCATGAAGACGAGGCAGTAGGCGCCGCGGAGGCGCGGCAGCACCTCGAGCGCGGTCGCTTCGAGGGTGTGGTCGAGGTCGCCGGTGAGCAGGGCGGTGACGACGGCGGTATCGGTCGTGTTGCCGCGCGCGAGTTCTCCGTCAACCTGCGGATAGCGGTCCCGCACGAGCTGGAGCAGTTCGGCGGTGTTGGTGAGATTGCCGTTGTGGCCGAGGGCCACCGTTCCGCTGGCGGTGCGGCCGAGGGTCGGCTGGGCGTTCTGCCAGCTCGACGAACCGGTCGTGGAATACCGGGTGTGCCCGACAGCGATGTGCCCGAGCAGGGTACTCAGCGAGGCCTCATTGAAGACCTGGGAGACGAGCCCCATGTCTTTGTAGATGAGAATCTTGCTGCCGTCGCTCGTGGCGATTCCAGCCGATTCCTGACCGCGGTGTTGCAGGGCGTAAAGGCCGAAGTAGCTGAGTTTGGCTACCTCTTCGCCGGGAGCCCAGACACCGAAAACCCCACAAGCATCTTGTGGGCCCTTCTCGCCTTGAAGAAGATCATGATTTAACAGTCCGTCGCCACCGGGCAAGCCGCAGCCTCTTTACTTCTCGTTGAACGCTTGGAAATCATCGTTGGGGGTGCCGGAGCCAGGCTCAGCGGCACGCAGTTCGTTGGTACTGAGTTCGTTCGCCCCCAGTCTATCGGCGACGACCGACACGTGCGATCGACCGATGACGCGGTCGATCACGAGGGCAACGACCGCGCCCAGGGTCGTGCCGATGGCGAGACCGCCGAGCAGCAGGAAGCCGAAAATTTGCACCCGGTCGTACTCGTCGTTCTCCGGGAACGAAATCGTGAGAATCAGGGCGAGCAGTACTCCGACAATGGCTCCGAGCAGCATGAAGTTGCGGTATCGCGGAGCGCGATGCACGGTCACGGTCGTCTCCGCCATCAGGGTCTCCCCGACCGTCGCGTTATCGGCGACGCTGTCCGCTGACGGGTCTTGGGGTTGCTCAGCCTGAGGCTGCTCAGAAGAACTCACCCACTTATTGTCCCATGGGCGGATGAGAGACTGGCCCTATGAACACGATTGCGGTACTCGGAAGCGCCAACATGGATCTCGTCGTGCGCCAGGCACGCCTCCCCCGGCCCGGCGAAACGATTTTCGGGGTCGCTTTCAGCACCGTTCCGGGCGGCAAGGGCCTGAACCAGGCGGTCGCCGCGGCCCGACTCGGCGCCGATGTCACGTTTCTCGGAGCAGTAGGAGCGGACGCCTACGGAACCGAGCTGCGTGCGCTGCTGGCGGGCGAGGGCATCCGCTCTGCCGAACTCGCCACAGCGGATGCCCCCACCGGCACCGCCCACATCTCCGTGGTGGACACCGGCGAGAATTCGATCGTCGTGGTGTCGGGGGCCAATGCCACCGTCACGACCCTGAGTGTGGAGCAGCGAGCGGTCGTTGCCGATGCGGCCTTTCTCGTGATGCAGTGCGAGCTGCCGACCCGGGTATTGGTCGAGGGGATCGCGCTCGCTCGCGCGGCCGGGGTATTCACCGTGCTGACACCGGCTCCGGTGGTGCCGCTGCCGGCCGGTTTTCTCGCCTCGGTCGACCTCATCGTTCCGAACCAGGGTGAAGCGGCCGAACTCACCGGGGAGAGCGACCCGGTGCGCGCGGCGGAGGTGCTCAGTGCCGGGGGCACCTGGGCTATCGTGACGCTGGGATCGGAAGGGGCGGTCGTGGCCTTCGACGGCGAGGCCCTCGGCCTTGCGCCGGCCCGACCGGTGACGGCCGTTGATACGACCGCGGCGGGCGACACCTTCGTCGGGGCCCTCGTGGCGCGCCTGGCCGCGGGGGACGTGCGCGGCACCGCGGTGACCTCCGATCAGATGATCGAGGCCGTGCGCTACGCCACTGTAGCGTCGTCAATCGCGGTGACTCGCGCCGGAGCCACTACCTCGATGCCCAGCAAGAACGAAGTAGCTGCAATTCTGAACGAATAGGTCCGCGAAAGCGGCCGGTTACTGGCGGGCGCGGAGAATATGAATGGTCACCAGGGCGAGTGCTGCTGCAGCTACTGCACCGAACAGGACCAGCGCCAGATTCCAAATGTTCAGGGAAGCGACATGATCGCCCAGGTCGTCGGTGCCGTCGGCTGTGTGCGGGGCGGCGGGATGCGGGGCGGCGGCATCCGTCGGTGCAGCCGCGATCTCGGCTGCGAGCGCCGCGCTGGCGGTATCGGCGAGGGCCTGCGAGGCAGCCGTGAGCCCGGCCGAAACGACGACCCGCGTCGAGGACTTCGATTCGGTGGACTCCGAAACGCTGGGCGTCGTCACCTCGGGTACTGCCGCCTCGGGTACTGCCGCCTCGGGGATCACAACCGGCGCCGTGACGGTCAAACTACGCACCTCGGAGTAGGCGGTAGCGCCGTAGGGATCTTCGGAGAACGCGAACCAGCCGTGGGTGCCGACGCCGGGGTTCCAGCTGGCGCTCACCGTCGCGCCGCTGGTCACCGTGTCGAAGGCGGCGATCGTGGTGGTCGTTAAGATGTCGACGGTGAAGGCATCCGTTGCGAGCGATTTCTGCATCGACGTCAAACCGAACGCGGCGTAGGGAACCGTGAATTCCTGGTGCTCCAGCTCGAGGGTGGGGTCGTCGGAGTTGTAGACATCGAGATAGGGCGAGTAGGTACGCACGCTGATCTGCTCGGCGGCGTTGTCAAAGTGCAGCAGCCGTAGAAAGGACTGGCCGCCTTCCGGCAGGCCCTGATAGTCGAACAGCATCTGGTAGACCGAGCGGTCGGGGGTGCCATCACCGTTGTCGTCGAACTGATCGATGCGGGTGAACGCGTCGTGGTAGTGCCCTGAGAAGATCATCGCCACGTTGGCGTTAGGTGCGATGACCTCATCGTAGATCTGCTGCGGCACCGCCCCGAGACCGCCGGTGGTGAGCATGTATTCGTGCAGGTTGAGGATGGCTGTGCGCTCGGGGTACTGGGCGAGAACCTCGTTGAGCCAGGCGATGCCCTCGGTGCTCGGCGCCCAGCCTAGATAAAGCATGATGAAGTCGATGCCGCCGGCCGTGATCAGGTCGTAGTGGCCGCGGTTGTCTTCGAAGCTGCCGCCGTACCACGGGTTGGCTTCGTAGCGTTCGGCTCCGAAATTGGCCTTGTACGCGGCGTAGTCGGCGTCCTTCTGGCCGACATCGTGGTTGCCGGCCAGCACACCGTAGGGCAGCTGGGCGTCGTCGAGCATGCTGTAGGCCTCGTTGGCATTGGACCACTGGCGACCGTCTTCGAAGTTGTCGACGATATCTCCGGTGTGGAACAGGTACTGCAGGTTGACGGCGGCGCGCTGCTCGAGCAGGTAGTCGTGGATGTCGAGCTGGCGCTGGTAGAACGTGTCGTTGTAGTACTGCGTGTCGGATTCCACGGCGAGCGTGAAGTCGTAGTTCGCCCGGGCGGTGTCGTTCACGTTGTTGACCGGCAGCGTGCTCGACCGGTCGGAGAGGTCGGCGCCGGCGAAGCCTTCTGAGTGCTGGATCAGTACCGTGATGACCTGGTTCTGCACGTGATCCAGGGCGGGCACCATGGCGTCGAGGGTGAACTCGGTCTCACCCTCGCCGATGGTCACGTGCCGGTCGAATTCTTCCCACACTCCCGTCGCCACGTTCTGCACGTAGAGCAGCACCTTGGCGTCGGCGTTCGCCGTGCCGTCCCAGCGCACCCGCGCGGTGAAATCGGCGCCGGCCTCGGCCGGAACGTCCACCTCGAACAGTTGGTAGGGAAACTGCGAGTCGGATGCGACCGGCTCGGTCGCGCCGTCCAGTCGCGCCATGGCGGTGACCTGTTCGCCGGTCAGCAGCGTTTTGGCGGCCCGATCGGTGCCGTTGGCGATGGCGGCACTGCCCGAATACCCGCGCACACTGCTCTCGGCAGCGGATGCCGTGAATCCCCGCCGCAGGGTGACCTCCAACTGGTCACCGGTCGGGTCGGTCGCCCGGGCGGTGAGGTCGAGCGGTCCCTCCTCGACCACCGCACCGTCAAGCGGCGTGATCAGTTCGTTGCCGGGTTCCTCGACCGGGGTGGAGAAGACGGTTCTGAGTTCTGTGACGTTGGCGACGTTATCCCTGGCAGTCAGCAGCAGGGTGTGCTCGCCGTCAGCCAGCGTGATCGACGAGGTGGCATAGGGCAGTTCGATGGGCTGGCCGTCGAGGGTCGCGACGAGCGTGTCGAAGCCGGCGCCGGCATCCGTCGCCGCACCTTCGATCATGAACTCGCCCTGGTAGAGCGCTCCGGCGATGGCGGATGTCGTGACGGCGGGAGCCGTGTTGTCGACCCTCACCGTGCGGGTCGCCGAGGCGACGCCGTTGCTCGCCAGTACGGTGTGCGAGCCGTCGGCGACCGCGGTGGTGTCCCAGGAATGGGCGACGGCCATGTATGCGTCGATCGGAATGGTGAAGGTCGCGGCGTAAAAGTCGAGCTTGCCGGCGCTGTCCCCCATGTTCAGCACTTCAGCCGGGTCGCTGTACCCGTCAGGCTGCAGGCTGCGGCCGTCGGGGAGCACGAGGCGCGGGTTACGAATCTGGAAGTCGTCGTTGTTCTCGCTCTGGTTGATTTCGGGGGCAACCTTGGAGCCCGCCCAGACGCTGACGACGAGGTTCTCCCCCTGGGTCAGATAGGTAAGCGGCACCGGCGTCGCGAGGGTCTCCCAGCCCTCGGGGATGCCGTCGTCGAAGATGCGCAGTACGTCGGTGCCCACCAACACACCGTTCTGAAAGAAGGTGTTCACCGCGGTGACTTCGAACACGAACTGGGGGGCGAATTCCAGCTCGGGGTTCGTCGGCACGGTCTGGTCGTCGATGCTGAGGGTCATGCCCTCGGCGCTGCTGTCGCCGGCGGCCGACAGCATGGTGCTGCCAGCGACGAACTGGTCATCGGTGACGTTCAGCCGCACCGGCGAATTGTCGACCCCGATGAGCTCGACCCGCACGACCGGGCTGCTGGCGTCGGTGCTGCCGTCGCTGCTGCCGTCGCTGGCCGTGAAGTAATACTCGTACCAGCGTTTGCCGGTCAGGTCGACCCTTTGCAGGTTGTACTGGTAGCCGTCAGCGCCGTCCGTCGACAGGTTTGTCGTCATGAATTCGGTGTCGATATTGCTCTTGAGGTGCACCTCGACGGTGCGCGCCTGTACGTCGTCGGTGATGGTGGCGAACAGGGCGAAGTCTTGTGCGGGATCAATTTCGGCCAGGGTGTGATCGACTATCACCGGCGGTGTCGTGTCGCTGCTGACGCTCTTGAGGTCGCCGGCAACCTGCGCCGCGAAGACCGTACCGGGCGTGGCCGCGACCTTGGCGAGGTTGAGCTGGCGCCCTGGGTTGCTGCTGTCGTTTCCAAACTGGATACCCAGCTTCCGATCGACGTCGTCAGCGCCGGCGAGGTTGTAGTACGCCGTGTTGACGCTGAAACCGGTGTTGGTCAGAATCTCGATGCCTCGGGCCGGGCCGTTGGCCATTCCGCCGCTGAAGACCTCGATCAGGTCGGTGCCGATGGCCAGGCTGGACCCGAATTCTGCGTTGAATTCGGTAGCGGTCAGAGCGTCATTTTGACCATTCTTAATCCATAACACGAGGCTGCCGCCGGGGGTGATGACCGCGTCGGTCGGGGTGCTCGGCCAGCGCACCGCCCCGCTGTTGGTGAGGTCGGCGAGCGGATACAGGTAATTGAGCGTGTAGTCCGCGAAATTGATAGGGCTGGCGGTGGCGTTGTAGACCTCGATGAACTCGTAGCCGTCGGCCGACCCGACATTGGTCGTGTCGGGCGTGATCTCCGTGATCTGCAGCGGGGCGGTGTCGGCGTTGGAAGGAGCCGAGGGGGTCGCCGTGGAGGTATCAGCGGTTTCGGTGACCAGAAGTGGCGGCATCGAAACCTCGATGGCTGCCGTGGCCGAATATGCCGGTGCGATGACACCCGCTGCGCCGATCAGCAGCACGAGGCCGAGTGCGGTCAGAGAATTACGAAAGGAACGGGAGAGAATGCGCACTGAGCAGGCCTTTGTTTCATGGGCGGTCTCGCTCAAGTTAGGGGCGTCGAAGGTCTGGCCTGTGACTTCCCGGTGAACGAACGGGGCTGCAGCGAATCACTCCTGCGTACGCGAGGTGCGGCTCATAACTGCGGAGATGACAGGAAAACCGTGTTCTCAACAGCTGAATTCGGAGGAGTTGTCCGGCATCTCCGCAGTTCGGTACTCCCTAGTGCAGGAGCAGCACCGGCACATGCCCGGTGAGATCGGCACGGGCGCCGGAGGCGTGGATGGCGCCGCTCGCCAGGCCGTCCGCCCACGGAAGGGCACCGGTCGCGAGTGCGAGCCAGGTGGCGGCATCCGTTTCGATGACGTTCGGCGGGGTGCCGCGGGTGTGACGCGGACCGGCGACGCACTGCACGGCGCCGAATGGGGGCACGCGCACTTCGAGGGTGTTTCCCTCGGCTTGTTCAGCGAGCAGCTGAAGGGTGTAGCGCACCGCCTGCGCGCGGATATCTCGGCTCGCGGTGGTTCCGCCTTCGAACGCGGCCAGCGCCGCCCGCACGGCAACCCGCCCGGCTCCGTCGTCGATGCGTGCTCTGGCCATTGTTCCAGTCTGCCCGATCGGCCGGGCCCGAGGCATCGGGTAGCCTGAAACGGTGAAAATTCTGGTCCTTGGTTCCGGTGCCCGCGAGCACGCCATCATCACCGCGCTGCTTCGTGAGGAACCGCGCCCGAGCGTGGAGTGCGCCCCCGGCAATGCCGGCATCGCCGCCGAGGTTCCCGTCGTCGCGCTCGATCCGAACGACCCGGTGGCCGTAACCGACTACGCGATGCTGCACGACATCGAGCTCGTCGTGATCGGGCCAGAGGCACCGCTCGTAGCCGGCGTCGCCGACGCCCTGCGCACGCGCGGCGTGGCCGTTTTCGGACCGGATAAAGCCGCCGCCGCGCTCGAGGGCAGCAAAACCTTCGCCAAACGCATCATGGATGAGGCCGGGGTTCCCACCGGCCGCGCCGTGCGCGCCGGCAACCTTGCAGAGGCTGAAGCCGCCCTCGACGAGTTCGGCGCCCCCTACGTGGTCAAGGCTGACGGCCTCGCCGCCGGCAAGGGCGTGCTGGTGACCACGGACCGCGTTGCCGCCGTCGGCCACGCCGCCTTCTGGCTTGAACACGGCAGCGTGTTGATCGAAGAATTCCTCGACGGCCAGGAGATCTCGCTCTTTCTGCTCAGCGACGGCGAGCACGTGCTGCCGCTCTCGCCCGCCCAGGACTACAAGCGGGCCCTTGACAATGACGCTGGCCCCAACACCGGCGGCATGGGTGCCTACTCACCGTTGCCGTGGCTCGACGCTCAGTTCGGCAGCGAGAACGCGTTCGTCGACGAGATCATCGAGACCGTCGCCCTCCCCACGGTTCGCCGGCTCGCCGCCGAGGGCACCCCGTTCGTCGGGCTGCTCTACTGCGGGCTCATTCTGACGGATGCCGGCATCCGCGTCATCGAATTCAACGCGCGCTTCGGAGACCCAGAGACGCAGGTCGTGCTGCCCCGCCTGGTCACGCCGCTGTCCGGCCTGCTAGTCGCCGCCGCGACGGGAGCGCTCGGCGGGCTGCCCCGCCCGGTCTTCTCCGCCGAGGTGGCGGTCACCGTCGTGCTGGCGAGCGAGAACTACCCGCAAGAACCGCTCGTGGGCCGCGAGATCACCGGGCTCGACGCTGCCCTCACCGTGGACGGCGTGACGATCGCCCATGCCGCGACCCGGGTTGACGGCGGCAGGCTGGTGTCGACCGGCGGGCGCGTGCTCAGCGTCGTCGCCGTCGGCGACTCCTTCGCCGAGGCCCGCGCTCGCGCCTACAAGGCCCTCGGGCACGTTTCTCTGGCCGGCGCCCACTTTCGCAGCGACATCGCCGCCCGGGTCGCCTGACCTCTCTCGCCCCAGGCCGGCACCGGCATCTCCCTGCGCATAACTCCTGCAATCTGCTCACTCGCGCCAGAGCTTCCCCGTGAATTCGCGGGCACTTCGTGTCGAGCAGTTTTTTTGCAGGAGTTATGCACGGTGCTGATGCGGGAGAATACAAGGGTGAGCCAATCTGAGCACGAGTCCCCCGCATCCGCCGCCCCCCTCGACGGGTGGACGCCCGTCTACTCGGGCAAGGTGCGCGACCTCTACGTCGAGAGAACGGATGCCGCCCCCTCCCTCGCCACCGCGGCCCGCGTACTCGTGGTCGCGAGCGACCGGGTCAGCGCGTTCGACCACGTACTCGAGCCCGGCATTCCCGGAAAGGGCGAGCTGCTCACCACCCTGAGCCTGTGGTGGTTCGACCGGTTGACCGACGTTCCCAACCACCTCGTCGCCGACCACGAACAGGTCGGCGGCACCGTACGGGAGATCATTCCGGCAAGCGTCTCCGGGCGGGCGATGCTCTGCCGCACCCTGGACATGTTCCCGATCGAGTGCGTGGTGCGCGGATACCTGACCGGCAGCGGCTGGAAGGAATACCTCGAATCCCAGTCGGTGTGCGGCCTCAAACTGCCCGCCGGGCTGCAGAATGGCGACCGGCTGCCCGAACCCATCTACACCCCGGCGTGGAAGGCCCCGATGGGCCAGCACGACGAGAACATCTCGTTCGAGCGCACGGTCGAACTGGTCGGGCCGACCATCGCCGCCGAACTGCGCAGTCTTTCCCTCGCTCTGTTCCAGGCCGCCGGCGCGATCGCCGAGCAGGCCGGCGTCATTCTCGCCGACACCAAGTTCGAGTTCGGCGCCGACCGGCAGACCGGCGTGACCGTGCTCGCCGACGAGGTGCTCACGAGCGATTCCAGCCGCTACTGGGATGCCGAAGCCTGGCGTACCGGCACCACCCCGGAGACCCGCATGGCGAGCTTCGACAAGCAGATCGTGCGCAACTGGCTCTCCGCACACTGGGACGGCGCTGGCATCCCGCCCGAGCTGCCGACCGAGATCGTCGAGCAGACCGCTGCCCGTTACCGCGAACTGCTTGAGCGCCTCACCAGCGCCTGAGCACAACAACACCGCGGCGCGCAAACGGGGGGAGCGCATCCCGGTGAATCGCGGAATAGCCGGGGCGGCCCCCGAGTTGTGCCTGCTGTGACTCTAACTGCGAAAGACCTGCTGGCCGCCGACACCGGAATGGGCGCGGTGACCCTGCGCGTGGGCAACCTCGACGCCATGATCGCCTACTACCGCGACATCGTGACGCTCGAACTGCAAAGCCATGATGGGCCGATCGCCGTGCTCGGCCGCGGCCAGGTACCGCTCGTAATTTTGCAGCACGCCCCCGAGCTCGCGGCCGCCGAACCGCGCTCGGCCGGGTTGTACCACACCGCCATTCTGTTCGACACGCAGGCCGACCTCGCCGCCGCCGTCTATTCGATCGGCACGAAATCACCGGGGACCTTCACCGGCAGCGCCGATCACCTGGTCAGCCAGGCCTTCTACTTCACCGACCCAGAGGGCAACGGCATCGAGCTGTACTGGGACCGTGATCGCACGCTGTGGAGCTGGACCCACGGCCAGGTCGAAATGGCCACGCTCTACCTCGACCCGAACGCATTCATTTCTGAGCATATGTCGCAGGAACCCAGCGCCGGCCACGCCGTCGTCGGCCACGTGCACCTCTCGGTTGGTGACGTTGCGAGCGCCCGCGAGTTCTACGTGAACCGTCTCGGCTTCGAGGCCACCGCGAACTTCGGTCCCTCGGCCCTGTTCGTCTCGGCCGGCGGCTACCACCACCACATGGCCATGAACACCTGGGAGAGTTCGGGCAGCGGCAAACGCCGCCTGGCGCTGGGCCTCGGCGAAGTCAGCATTATCGTGCCGAGCACCGACGATGTCGGCGCCCTGGGCGAACGGATGAGCCACTACAACGTCGACACCCGTCACGACGGGCAGACCCTCAGCTTCGACGACCCGTGGGCCAACCGCATCCAGGTGAGCGCTGCGGACCCGGTCCAAACGATTTAGCAGCGCACGGCGCCGCCGGGCGGCTCAGCGCGCCGCGCGAGCCGCCCGGCGGGTGAGGCCGTGCACGGTGGCCTGATAGTCCTTCACGTCGAGCGGCCGGCCGGGCAGCTTGGGCCGCGGCGCATCGGCCGCACGCAGGCCGTCGAGCACGATCGAGAGCTGACGTCGCCATTGGCCGGCATAGCCGGTGCCGAGGCTGCCGAGCGACCCGACCATGGTAACTAGTACGGCGAGGTCGATCGCGTCAACATCGCGGCGCAGCGTGCCGTCTTTTTTTGCGCGGGCCACGAGGCTCGCGATGAAACCATCGAACTCCGCCGCCGGCCGCGCCGACGGGTCGAGCTGAGCCATGCGCCGCAGGATCGGCGGCAGCGAGGGGTCAGCGACGAGCCATTCAGCGACCCGTTCGGTGTAGACGACGAGCGCGTCCCACGGGGTGGGCGCGGCCTCGATCTCCCCGCGCACGGCATGCAGCTGCGCGAGGGCGATGTCGTAGAGCGCGCGCACCAGGTCGTCGCGGGTCGGAAAGTTGCGATACAGGGTGGCCACGCCGACGTCGGCCTGACGGGCGATGGCCTCGAGGGATGCGTCCACGCCGTGCTGAGCGAGCAGGGTGCGTGCGCTTCGGATCAGGCGATCGCGGTTAAGTCTGGCGTCGCGGCGACGGGGCGGCACCGGCGCGGCGCGGTCGGCCGCGGTTTTCTGCAGAACAGACGGAGCCGGCACGCCATCCTGGGGCTTTCGGGTCGGCGAGGTCATACGCTCCAGTCTAGAACTTTGACCTGCACCCAGAGTGCGGTGTTGCGCCCACAGCCGCAACCTGCGCACAATTTGAACAAGCCGAACGGAACCCGATGACCCTCAAGAACAACACCCGCGAATTCGACCCCGAGATCGTCACCGATTTTCGCGAGAAGATGAGCTACGGTGCCTACCTTGATCTGCCCACCCTGCTCGACGCGCAGAAGCCGGTGAGTGTTCCCGAACACCACGATGAGCTGCTCTTCATCATTCAGCACCAGACCACCGAACTCTGGCTCAAACTCGTACTGCACGAGCTACAGGCCGCCAGCGAAGCCCTGCGCCAAGACCAGCTCGCGCCGGCCCTGAAAGGCATCGCCCGGGTTAAACACATCCAGCGCACCCTCACCGAGCAGTGGTCGGTGCTCGCCACGCTCACCCCCACCGAGTACGCCCAGTTCCGCCATTTTCTGGGCAATTCGAGCGGGTTTCAGTCGTACCAATACCGTGCGGTCGAGTTCGCGCTCGGCAACAAGAACCGCCGCATGCTCACCGTCTTCGAAGCGGATGCCACAGCCCACGGCCTGCTCACCGCTACGTTTGAAGCGCCCAGCCTCTACGACGAATTCCTGCGCCACCTGCACCGAGCCGGCTACGACATTCCGACCGCGGTGCTCGAGCGCGACGTGACCGAAGCCTGGACGTTCCACCCAGAACTCGTGCATACCTTCCGGGGGATATACGAGAATGCCAGTGAGCACTGGGCCGCCTACGAGGCCTGCGAAGAACTCGTCGACCTCGAAGACAACTTTCAACTGTGGCGTTTTCGCCACCTCAAGACCGTGCAACGCATCATCGGCATGAAGCACGGCACCGGCGGGTCGAGCGGTGCAGCCTTTCTGCAGAAAGCCCTCGAGCTGACCTTCTTTCCGGAGCTGTTTGCGGTGCGCACGGAGATCGGAACGTGACTTCCCACTTTCTTCACGGGCGCGGCACCGTCTATCCGGGATTTCTGGACGCGCACGTTCACCTCGCCCTGATCGACCCGACCATGCTGCACCGCGGCGGCATCGCCCGGATACTCGACCTTGGCGGCTGGCTTCCCCGCGACCCAAGCCCGTCCATGCCTGATCTGGCATATGCGTATCAATTTGTTACCGCCCCCGGCGGCTATCCCAGCCGTGCCGTCTGGGCCGAGCCGGGGTGGAGCTGCCCGGTCGACTCCGCAGCGGATGCCGCCAGGGCGGTGGACCTGCAGGTCGCGGCTGGGGCATCCGTTTTGAAGATCACACTGAACGCGGTGGCCGGACCGGTGCTCGGTGCGGACGCTCTGGTGGCACTGGTTGGTCGGGCCCACAACCGTGGCCTGCCCGTCGTTGCGCACGCCGAGGGCGCCGGCCAGGCCGAGCGCGCGTTCACGGCCGGGGTCGATGCCTTCGCCCACACTCCGTTTTCGGAACGCCTCCCCGACGGGCTGCTCACCGCGATGGCGGCCCGAATGACCTGGATCAGCACCCTCGATATTCACGGCTGGGGCTACCCCACCGCTGCCTTCGAGATCGCGAGCGACAACCTGCGCCGGTTTCACCGCAACGGCGGTCGGGTGTTGTACGGCACCGACCTCGGCAATGGGCCGCTGCCCCTCGGCGTCAACCACCGCGAAATCGTGGCGCTGCTCGGCGCCGGCCTGACCCCCGACGACGTGCTGGCGGCCCTCTGCTCTTCGACACCGCTCAAACTGACCGTGGCCGACACCCGGGTTACTTTTGTTCCGGGCGAACGGCCACGTGACCCCGAAGATTTTGCCGACTGGCTCGTCGCCGCTCGCGCCCTCACCCGACCCGAACTTGAGGTACTCGCATGACGCCCACCATAGACAACACGATCGGCCTGGACGCGCACCTCGCCTTCGCCCGCCGGATGGACCGCATCGACGGCCTGGCCCACTATCGCGCCCGGTTTCTCGGTACTGACGCCGACGCCGACACGGCCAACCCGCGCTCCTATCTCGACGGCAACTCGCTCGGGCGTCCGCTGCGGGCGAGCGCCGACCGCATCGCCAATTTTCTGCAACACGACTGGGGCACCCGGCTCATTCGCGGCTGGGATGAGCAGTGGATGGAACTGCCGCTGCAGATCGGCGATGACCTCGGCCGCACGTGCCTCGGCGCCGCTCCCGGCCAGGTGTTCGTCGGCGACTCCACCAGCGTGCTGCTCTACAAGCTGGCCCGCGCCGCCGTGGATTCACGTCCGCAGCGCACCGAGATCGTGCTCGACAGCGATAATTTTCCCACCGACCGGTACATCCTGGAGGGCATCGCGCGGGAGCGCGGTCTGACCCTGCGCTGGATTGACTCCGACACCGAAGGTGGGGTATCCGCCGAGCAGGTGCGCCAGGTGGTCGGCCCAGAGACCTCCCTCGTGCTGCTGAGCCACGTGGCCTACCGCTCTGGCTACCTCGCCGATATGCAGGCCATCACCGCTGCCGCCCACGAGCACGACGCCCTCGTGCTGTGGGATTTGAGCCACTCGGTGGGGTCGGTTCCGATCAATCTCGACCGCTGCGACGTGGACCTCGCGGTCGGCTGCTCGTACAAATATCTCAGCGGCGGGCCGGGCGCGCCGGCATTCGGCTACGTCAGGAGCGACCTGCACGAGGCGCTCACCCAGCCGATCCAGGGCTGGATGGGAGCCCAGGCCATCTTCGAGATGGGACCGGGGTATCAGCCGGCCACCGGCATCCGTCGTTTCATGAGCGGCACCCCCGCCGTGCTGGGCATGCTCGCCGTGCAGGACACGATCGCCATGCTGAATGAAGCCACCATCGAATCGGTGCGCGCCAAGTCGGTCGCGCTGACCGAGTTCGCGATCACCCTCGTTGATGAGTGGCTCGCGCCAATGGGGGTCACCGTGGCCTCGCCGCGGGAACAAACCCATCGCGGCGGGCACGTGACCATCAACCATCCGCTCATGCGGCAGGTGACGAAAATTCTGTGGGACAACGACGTGATTCCCGATTTTCGAGCACCGAGCGGGCTGCGGCTCGGCCTGGCCCCGCTGAGTACCAGTTTCGTCGAGACCTACGACGGCGTCGCCGCCGTGCGCGACGTGCTGCGCGGCATCCTGCTCGGCCAGAACGGCGTGAGCCGGTAGAACGGCGGGCAGGGCCGCACCCGGCCTGTAGAATTACAGTGATTTGCCACGACTATAAGCCCCAGACTGTATGCGGAGTGCCCTGTGCCAACGATCGTCGTCGAAGTAATGCCCAAGGCCGAGTTGCTTGACCCCCAGGGAAAGGCCGTCGCCGGCGCCCTCGGTCGCCTCGGTCAGACCCGGTCAGCGCTGGCCAACGTGACCGGCGTGCGCGTCGGCAAGCGATTCGAGATCGCCATCGATGGTGAAGCGGATGCCGACGTCTTAACCGCAGTGCGCGAACTCGCCGACACCGTGTTGTCGAACTCCGTGATCGAGGATGTCGTTGGCATCCACGTGCAGGATGCTCCCTCGTCAGCGGTCGTCTGATGCGCATCGGCGTCGTTACCTTTCCTGGCTCGCTCGACGATCGTGACGCTGCACGCGCGATCCGCCTGGCCGGCGCCGACGCCGTAGCCCTCTGGCACGGCGACCACGACCTGCACGGCGTCGACGCCCTCGTACTGCCCGGCGGGTTCAGCTACGGCGACTACCTGCGCGCCGGCGCCATCGCGAGCCTCTCGCCGATTATGACCGAGGTCATCGACGCGGCGAATCAGGGCATGCCCGTGCTCGGCATCTGCAACGGATTCCAGATGCTCACCGAGGCCCACCTGCTCGAGGGCGGCCTCATTCGAAACGACCAGGGCCGCTTCATCTGCCGTGACCAGGGCCTGCGCATCGAGAACAACGCGAGCGCCTGGACCAGCGGGTTCGCTCCGAATGCCGAGATCGTCATTCCGCTCAAGAACGGTGAGGGCTCGTTCATGGCCTCCGCCGAGACGCTCAAGGCGCTTGAGGGTGAAGGCCGCGTTGCGGCTCGCTACATCGGCGGCAACCCGAACGGTTCGCTAAACGATATCGCCGGCGTCACCAACGCGCGCGGCAACGTCGTCGGCCTCATGCCGCACCCGGAGCACGCCGTCGAGGCCGGTTTCGGACCCGATACCGACGACGCCATGGCCAGCGGCACCGACGGCCTTACCTTCTTCACCTCGGTCATCACCCAGGCGCTCATCGCTCGGTAGCAGCGTCGGCATCCGCCGGGACGCCCTCGTCGTGGTGCCACTGCGCTGCCGTTTGCTGCACGCGCGGAGCTGTTCTGCTGGCGTGCCTGACCGGCCGGGCGCGCCAGCCCCAAACGCCCGCGCTGTCGAAGAATTCCGGAAAATTCTTCACGAGTTTTTCTGCGGCTGTCCTATTCACGGCAGCGGGTTCGTTCCTAAGGTAGATCCATCAACGGATGGGTTCATACCGAGAAGGAGCGCACCATGACCAGCTATGTCGCATTGATCTACTCGCCCGATGTCGATTGGAGCCAGCCCGAGTTCGCCGACGGCATGGCCGAGTATCAGAAGTTCGGTGAGGACGCCGCGAGCGTCATCCGCGGAGGCGCCGCGCTGTACCACACGCCCACGGCGACCACCGTGCGGGTGACCGGTGGCAAGGGTGGTGATGTCGTGCTCAGCGACGGACCGTACGCCGAGACGAAGGAAGCCCTCACCGGCTTCTACCTGCTCGAATGCACCGACCTCGACGAAGCGATCCGGGTCGCGTCCATGATTCCGGGGGCATGGAACGGGGCCGTCGAGATTCGTCCAGCGCTGCCGATGACCGTGAAGATTCCCACGCTCGAGACGGCAGACACCGTCACGCAATGAGCCAGGGCGGGTTCGGCGGAGACCGCGCGGCTGTGCCCCGCGCGGCCTCTGCCGAGCTCACCGTGGCGCTCACCGATATTCTGCTGGCGGAACGGCGCCAGGTCCTGGCCTCGCTCACCCGGCTGACGGGCGACCTCGGCATCGCCGAGGACGCCGTGCAGGACGCCGCGATCAGCGCCCTGCAGGCGTGGCCGCGCACCGGCATTCCGCAAAACCCCCGGGCCTGGCTGATCGTGACGGCGAAACACCGAGCGATCGACGTGCTGCGCCGTGAGGGGTCGCGCTGGGCCAAAGAGAGGGAGGCGGCCCTGATGCAACTTCACCAGGCTCCCGACGACTTTACGGTCGGCGTGCTGCGCGACGACCAACTGCGCCTCATCTTCACCTGCTGCCATCCGGCACTCGCCGCCGAGGCACAGGTCGCGCTCAGTCTGCGGGTGCTGTGCGGCCTCAGCGTGGCCGAGGTGGCTCGGGCCCTGCTCGTGCCCGAGGCCACGATGGCCAAGCGCCTCACCCGGGCGCGGCAGAAAATCGCGGCCGCTGGCGTCCACTATCGGGTACCCGACGACGCCGACCTGCCCGATCGGATGCGCGTGGTCGCGACGACCGTTTTTCTGCTGTTCACCGAGGGGTACGCCTCACGCTCCGCGGGGACGCACGAGAGGCGGTCCCTCGCCGAAGAAGCCGTGCGGCTCGGCCGGCTGCTGGTGCAGTTGTTACCCGGTGAAGCCGTACTGGAAGGCCTGCTCGCGACCATGCTGCTGCAACATTCGCGGCGCCACGCGCGCTTCGACGCCGCCGGCGACATCGTTCTGCTCGCCGACCAGGACCGCGCACGCTGGGACCACGTGCTGGCCACCGAGGGCGTTGAGCTGGCGGCGAGTGCCATTCGCCGCAGCCAGAACAGCCCCGAACGCTTCGCGGTCGTCGCGGCGATCGCCGCCTGCCACGCGATCGCTGGCACGGCACAAAACACCGACTGGGACGCCATCGTGGCCTGGTATGACGTGCTGGCGCGGCTGGATCCGAGCCCGGTCGTGCTGCTCAACCGGGCGGCGGCGCTGGCCGAGCGTGGCGACGTTCGTGCGGCCCTCGACGCGGTTGAGACGCTCGAGGGTCTCGACGACTACTTCTGGCTGCACGCCACCCTGGCCGAACTTCTGCGCCGCCTCGGTCGCGAGCCAGAGGCTGCGGTCGCCGCGGCTCGAGCGCGCGGCCTCACCGGCTCGATCGCCCAGCAGCGACTGCTCGACCGTCGCTACCTAGCCCCCTAGTGCCCAGATGGCCCCGCGGGTTACGGGTGGCAAAGCACCCATGATCCGCGGAGGCCAGGTCAGATCGACCGTACGCGCATCAGTTCGCGGCGGCCGGTCGAGCGGATGCTGCCGGCTCCGCCTGCCTGTTCGTCTCAGCCGGAGTGTTCGTTGCGCGGCCGGGGAAGCTCTCGAGGCGAACGTAGGTGGCACCATCCGTTTCGAGGGTTTCGGGAAGGATATCGCGCTCGATTGTGGTGGCGAGCGGCTTCTCGGTCACGAAGCAGAGCAGGATGACGGCCACGATCACGAGCGGCACCATATAGAGGAACACCGGGGTGAGCGCGTCGTTGTAGCCGCTGATGATGACCTGGCGGGCGGCCTCTGGCAGATCGCGCACCATGGCCGGGGTGAAGGAGTTCGCGGCGCCGGCTCCGCCGGCGGGCATCCGCTCGCTGAGCAGCTCGGTCAGGCGGGCGGCGAACAGGCTGCCGACCACGGCGGAGCCGATCGAGGCCCCGATCTGGCGGAAGTAGTTGTTCGAGGCAGTGGCCGTTCCGACCTGCGAGTTCGGAAAGGAGTTTTGCACGATCAGAATGAGGATCTGCATGCTGAGTCCCAGACCGACGCCCATGACGGCGAGGTAGCTGCAGAGTACCCAGATTGCCAGGGTGGGCGTCATGGTCGAGAGCAGCATGAGGGCGACGCCGACGATGACCGTGCCGGCGATGGGCATCCACTTGTAGCGGCCGAATTTGCTGACCAGCCAGCCGGAACCGATCGAGCTGATCAGCAGCGCGGCCATCATCGGGATCATCAGGAACCCCGCCTCCGTGGCGTTCGCGCCGGTCACCATCTGCAGGTAGGTGGGCAGGTAGGCGAGGGCGCCGAACATCGCGATACCGGTGATCAGGCCGGCGATGGTGGTGAGGTTGAAGTTGCGGTCTGTGAACAGGTGCAGCGGCATGATCGGCTCGGCGGCTCGGCGCTCGACCGCGACGAAGGCTACGGCAGCGACGATGGTCGCGGTAATCAGCGACAGGATCAGCAGGGAATCCCAGTCGTAGGTGGTGCCGCCCCAGGTGGTCGTGAGTACGAGCCCGGTGGAGGCCAGGGCGAGCAGCCCCATGCCGGCCACATCGAGCTTCGGTACGGCATGGTCGACCTTGGGCAGGCGCAAGAAGAATAGCGCGGTGACGATGGCGAGGGCGCCGAGGGGGATGTTCATCCAGAACGCCCAGCGCCAGCCGATGCCTTCGGTGAACCAGCCGCCGAGAAGCGGGCCGGCCACGGAGGACAGTGCAAACACGCCACCCATGATGCCCATGTACTTGCCACGCTCGCGGGCCGGAACGACGTCGGCGATGATGGCCTGCGAGAGGATCATCAGCCCGCCGCCGCCGAGGCCCTGCACGGCGCGACCGATGATGAGCCAGGTCATGTCGGGGGCGAGGCCGCCGACGATCGAGCCGAGAATGAAGATGCTGATGGCGCCGATGAACAGGCCCTTACGGCCGATCAGGTCGCCGAGTTTGCCGTAGACCGGCAGCATGATGGTCGACGCCAGAATATACGCGGTCGTCACCCACAGCATGTGGTCGACGCCGTTGAGCTCGCCGACGATTGTCGGCAGGGCGGTACTGAAGATGGTCTGGTCGAGCGAGGCGAGCAGCATGGTGACCATGAGCCCGGCGAAGACCAACAAAATGTGACGCTTGCCGGGGATGGCTTCGGCCGGGGCCTCGCGCGGGGAAAGTGTGGTGGTCATGAAAGTTTTTCGGTTACCTCTCTGGCGAGCGAAATTGCTCGTGATTCAAGTTGTTCGGCCGCACCGTCGGCGTCGGTCGGGTTCATTTCGGCCCATTCCTTGACGGCCACCCGCACCGCGCCGCCGCAGAGGGCAAGCACCAGTTCAGCGGATGCCGCAAGCTCGGCCGGTGCGTCGCTCGCGAAGCGCACGTCCCGCGCCGCCAGCGCCGCGACGGCTTCGGTGACCTCCGTGGTGAGCTGGGTGAACTGGGCGAGCTGGGTGGTGAGCAGCTGCGGGTGTCGGCGCAAAATCTCCAGCCGGTCCTCGCGCATGGTCGGACGGGTCGACGGCGGACCGATGACGGTCAACAGCAGGTGAATAACCGAGTCGATCAGTCCGTGCGCGGCGACGCGGTCGCAGTGCGCGGCGAGCTCGACAGCCTCGATCCTGGCCTGACGCAGGCCGAGGATCGCGGCATCCTTGCTCTCAAAGTAGTTGAAGAAGGTGCGCGGCGACACGTCGGCGAGTTCGCTGATCGCATCGATCGTGGTGTGCTCGAGTCCCTCCTGAAGCACGAGGGTGACCGCGGCATCTTCGAGCCGCAGGCGAGTTTCGAGGCGTTTGCGGTCACGCAGGCCCAGGTTCGGTTCGACTATCACAACGCCAATTCTTGCGCACACTGCGTTTTTGCGCAACTGCAAACTTACAGTGATGCAGTTTTCTCGGCGAACGTTCAGGCCAGCGGGGTTTGTTCAGGCCAGCGGAGTTTGTTCAGGTGGGGCTGCGAGGATGAAGTTTCCCTGCCCCGCCATGAGTCGAAAGTCACCATGACCCCGCGCCTGCTGTTTCGTTCCGTTGCCATTGCCGAAGCCATCACCTGGGCGCTGTTGATCGCCGGAATGGTGATGAAATATGTGCTCGAGGTCGGTGAGCTCGGGGTGCAGATCGGTGGCTTCGTGCACGGCCTCGTCTTCATCGCCTTCGGCATCACGGCCCTGCTCGTGGGCGTGAACCAGCACTGGAGCGTGCGCCTCACCCTGATCGCCATGGTCACCGCGATCATTCCGTTCGGCACGGTCCCGCTCGACCGCCGGCTCGAAAAGAACGGGCTGCTCGACGGTGGCTGGCGGCATGCCCGCACCGACGATCCCCGCGATCACACCCGGGTGAGTGCCGTGCTCCGCTGGATGCTGGCTCGCCCGGCGCTGCTCGCCGCAATCATGGGCGTCGCTCTGGTATCGATCATGGCCACGCTGCTCACGATCGGCCCGCCCGGCGGTGCCAGCTAGCCTCCCCCGCAATGCGGACTCAATGCGGACTCAATGCGGACGGGGCCCGGGCCCGGGCCCTAGGCCCAGTTTATAAGCTGGGCCCGTGGACGGGGCCTGGGCCCCGTCCGAAGAGGTAGAGCGAGACTCCGGGGCGGTCAGCCGAGGGTCGCCGGCAGTTGCGGGGTGAGGCCGACGCGGGGGTGGCGGGCCGTGGCGGCCAGTGCGAGGGCGGCATCCGCTTGTGTGAGGTCGAAGGTCGCACCGACCAGGGCCGAGAACGGATACCGGTGCCAGGCTCCGCTCAGATAGGTCACGGCCTGCGCCAGGTCGTCCGGGGTGTAGTTGTGCACACCACGCACGGTGAGCAGGCGTCGCACGATCAACTCCGGGTCGAGCGGCACGGCCTCTCCCGGCGAGACCGTTCCAACGAGCACGATCACCCCGCCGACGCCGATCACGTCGAGAGCGGTGCGCACGGCCGGTCGGGCGCCGCTCAGTTCGAGGGCGATGGTCGGCTCGGCGGCACCGGCCTGCTGCAGCGCGGTGAGCACGCTCGCCACCCCGGTCGGTGAATCATACGGGGCACCCGGGTCAGCCACGGCCGCGGCCCCGAAGGCCAGCGCACGCTGCCGGCGAGCGGCATCCGGGTCGCTGACGACGACGAAAGCGCCGGCATCCGTCGCCATCGCGCAGGCCGTGACGCCGAGCATTCCGGCGCCGGCCACCAGCACGGTCGCGCCGGCCAGCGGCACGAGAGCGGATGCCGCCCCCAGCGCGGCGACGACGGTGGCCGTCGCGCAGGACGCCGGCGCCAGGACCGTCGCCGGAACCTGTTCGTCGACGACCACGACGGCCGTGCCAGTACGCACCTGCACGTGGGTGGCGAATCCGCCGCTGAGTTCCCAGCCCCGCCGCATCCGCTCATGGCCGTATTTGGCCAGCTCCAGGCATTTCTGGGGCAGGCCGCGACGGCAGCGCTGGCAGGTTCCGCAGCTCACCGTGACCGACCAGACCACCCGCTGCCCGACCTGCAGAGGTATTCCGTTTGCGGCATATGCCGGTTCGGCCACGGCAACGATGCGACCGACCTGCTCATGACCGAGCACGAGCGGCTTATCGGCCGGGCGGTCACCCAGGGCCGTGTGCACGTCGGAACCGCAGACCGTGACCAGTTCGACCTCGACCAGCACGTCGCCGAGACCCAGTAGCACGCCAGGGACCGCCACGGCGTTTAACGGAAGGCCGATACCAGACCAGACCATGGCCTCGGCGGCGCGCGGCAAAACGACCTCACGGCCGACTGGGCGGGCAGTCAGCGTCACAGGCGAAGGTGCGTGTGGGTCGTATTCGGTCATGACTACTCGATCGTGTTCTCACGCAGACCGAGTAGTTCGGCGAGGTCGGCGACACTCTTGATGACCACGTCAGCTCCGGCGTCCTCGAGGGTGTCGGTGTCGTGGGTGCCGGTGAGCACACCAACGACGAGGCCGGCGCCCGCATTCAGGCCGGAGAGCATGTCGCTGGCCGTGTCGCCGACGACGACCATGGCGGCGACGCTCGACGCCCCGGTGCGCAGCAGCGCGGTGAGCGGCAGGTCGGGGTAAGGGCGGCCACGGCCGGCCTCTGCCGGGCACACGCTCACGTCGATGAGGTCGCTCCAGCCGAGCTTCTCGATGAGCGTGTTCTGCGTTGCCCGGGAGAATCCGGTGACGAGGGCCACCTTCACTCCGGCGTCACGGAGTTCCTGGAACAGGTCGGCGGCGCCCGCGATCGCCGTCACACCGACCTGCTCGATGAGTTCCCCGTAAGCGGTTTCGAAAGCGGCGGTCGCGGCGACAGCCGCCTCTTCGGAGTCGGCCAGTTCGCGAAAGACATCGAGCTTGGATTGCCCCATGGTCTCGCGCACGAACGCGACGGCTTCCTCGAGTTGGTCGGTGGTCTCGGCCAGGCCGCTGCGCTCGGCGGCGCGCACGAAGGCCCGTTCGACGAGTCCATCGTCGCTCACCGTGGTTCCGGCCATGTCGAAGACGACGAGTTCGACGTCGACGTCTTCGGTGTCAAAGTCATCCTGGTCGAGGTCGAGGTCGAGATCGAGATCGAGGGAGAGGGGTGCGGTGCTCATGAGGTGCCTTTCAGTGAGGGGATGGAATCGCAGACAGAGGCAATGACATGCTCGGCGAGGCCGAGACCGGTCGTCATGCCGATCCCGGTCGTCGCCGCAACGAGGTGCACACCGGGTTCGGGTTCGTCGATGAGAAAGTCGGCGCGGCCGCTGGCGTAGACGCCCTGCCACCGTTCGAGCACCCGCGGGCGCGGCACGCCGAAGAGCTCAGCGGCGAGTTTCAGCAACTGCTCGAACGCATTCTCATTCTGGAATGGCGAGACGGATGCCCCGCGATAGTGGGTGTCCCCAACGATCAGTGAGCCGTCGGGCAGCTGGGTGTACATCTGGTTGAGGTCGAGTTCGGCGAGCGCCGGATACTCCCGCCGCAGTCGTTCGCCCAGCAGGGCGGCAGCCGGCAGCTCGTCAAACGCTCCGTAGCGCAGCAGTGACCAGCCAGTGAGAACCGGTGCGGGCAGCGGCGAACGCAGACCAGCGTCGACGCGCAGCATGTCCAGGCCGCACCGACGGATGCCGTCACGGAGGGCGACCTCGGGGTACAACTGGTCGATGTCGTGGTTGACCGCCACGATGACCGCTCCGGCGTCGATCGCACCACGCGTCGTCGTGACCCTTCCAGGGCACACCATTGTGACGGCGGTGCGGTAGCGAAACACGACGCCCCGACCGGCCAGATAGTCGGCGAGGCCGGTGCCGGCCTGGCGGGGATTGGCCTGCAGATCCCAGGGCAGCAGCGCCCCGCCAACGGCCGTGCCATGCGCGAGCGGCAGGCGCGCCTCGACCTCGGCAGCGCTCAGCAGCAGTACATCGGGCTGGCCGGAGCCGAAGACCGATACGCTCCCCCGCTCGTCGGCCAGCTCGCGCAGCACCGTCATCTCGTCGTCGTGGCGGGCGACGACGACCGTGCCCGATTCGCGCAACCAGAGGCCGGCATCCGTCGCCAGCCGCAGCCAGATCGGGCGGGAAAGCGCGGCGAACTGACGAGCCAGTCCGCTTTGCGGGGTGAAACAGAGGTGCCCGAAATTGCGAACGGATGCCCCGCTCGGCGCCGCCGCGCGGTCCACGACGACCACGGACAGGCCCCGGTCGATCGCGGCGAGCGCGTGCCCGAGGCCCACGATGCCGCTGCCGACAACGACAACGTCGAAGGCCGTCATCGGAACACCCGGCGCATCCACATGGCGAGGCCCTCGACCACCAGCACCGTGACAAGAATCATCAGCACGATGGTGGTGACCAGGTCATACCGAGACCCCTGGCCGGCGTTCAGCAGGTAATAGCCGACCCCGCCGCCGCCAACCAGTCCCAGGATGGTCGCCGCCCGAATATTGGTGTCGAGCAGGTAGAAACTGTGGCCGATCAGTGCTTTCATACCCTGCGGCACGGTCGCACCGGCATAGACCTGCAGGCGAGTCGCGCCCGCGGCCGTCAACGCCTGTTCCGGACCGGGCCCTACCTCTTCGAGCGAGTCGGCGAGCAGTTTACCGAGCAGGCCAACGCCGCCGATCGCGAGGGCGATGGTGCCGGCCTGGGCGCCGAGGCCGGTCACGACGATGAGCGCGATGGCCAGGATGATCTCGGGGATGCCGCGGATCGCGACGAGGAACAGCCGCATTCCGCTGCGCACCCGAGCCGACGGTGCCACGTTGCGGGCGGCGAGCGACCCGATCACGATCGAGGCGACGATCGTCAGGATGGTCGCGGCGAGGGCGATCGCGATCGTCTCGCCCATCGCGGCCACCATGACGGGCGCGGTGTAGCTGCCGAAACTCGGCGGCCAGAACTTGGCGGCCGTCTCGGGCACGTAGGACCAGACCGTGAGAAAGTCGCCCCACTTGATGTCGCAGATCCAGACGCTGCCGACGACGACCAGCACGAAGAGCACGCCCCACGCTGCGTTCCGCAGCCGGGCGTAGGTCCAGGGATGGTGCGAGGCATCCGCTGTCACCCCGGTCACGCCGAGTCGCCGCAGCAGCCGGTCGCCGAGCCCGCGACCGGTCGGGGCCTGGCCGAGCATGACGACGCGCACCGAGCTCGACACAATCTCCATGACGACGCACAGCGCGAACATGACGAGGGCGATGCCGAGCCCGAGCGAGTAGTTGAGCGATTTGAAGGCGTACGACATCTCCAGGCCGAGCCCGGCCACGCCGACATAGCCGAGGATGACCGACCCGCGCAGGTTGATGTCGTTGCGGTGCAGCACGGTGGCGACCCACGAGGGAAGCACCTGCGGCAGCACGCCCGCGAAGAACTCCTGCGAGCGGCTGCCGCCCGCCGCGCGGATCGCCAAGCGTGGACCCTCATCGATCTGCTCGATCGCATCGGCAAACATCTTGCTGATCATGCCGATCGAGTGGATGCCGATGGCCAGGATTCCCGGCAGGGTGCCCAGCGAAAACATCAGCACGAACACCATCGCGAGCACGACGTCGGGCACCGACCGGGCCAGCACACCAAGAAAACGAGCCAGGCCCATCCAGCCCCGACCCGGCGAGGTATTCGCGGCGGCCAGCCAGGCCAGCGGCACCGAACAGACTGCGGCGAACAGGGTGCCGAGCAGCACGAGACCCACCGTGAGGCCGGTCAGGTAGAGCAGCTCGCCCGGCGCGGGAAAGCTGATGACGCCGACTCGGTCGAAGAACCGGGTGGCGTTCGACAAGCTCGCCGCCATCTGCGGCAGCGAGATATCCACGCTGACCAGCGACAGAACGGATGCCACCACCAGCGCCAGCAGGGTCAGCCCGGCCGCGATTTTCTCCGGCTGGGCGCGATGCTGTGGGGTGCGATGCTGCGGGGCGGCGGCATCCGCTGGGCCGGGCCGGGGATGCTCGAGCGTGAGGGTCATCGCCGGTTGTCCCGCGCGAAGGCAAACGTCTGCAGGTCGAGCTCGTCCTGCTCGTCGGGCTCACCCTGTTCTATGGCGCCCAGTTCGGTTTCGATCGCGTCGAGCTCACCGGTCGAGGTCGTGACCCGGCCGTAGATCTCCATCACGTTCTGCTTGGACAGGCCCTGGGTGGAGGTGTCGAGCACGACCTCGCCGTGCCGCAGGCCGACGATGCGATCGCCCCAGGACAGCGCAAGGTCGACCTGGTGCAGGCTGCACACCACGGTGAGACCGCTGTCGATCGCGATCTCACGAATGAGCGCCATGACCTGGGCGCTGGATTCCGGGTCGAGCGAAGCCACGGGCTCGTCGGCGAGCAGAATATCGGGGTTCTGCATGAGTGCCCGGGCGATGCCCACCCGTTGCTGCTGCCCGCCGGAGAGGGTGTCGGCGCGCTGGTAGGCCTGAGCGAGCAGGCCGACGCGGTCGAGGTGGCCGAGCGCGGCCAGCTTGAGTTCGCGGCGGTAGCCCCAGAGGCCCAGCCGCGGTCCGCGCACCCGAAACAGGGCTCCGGTCAGCACATTTTCGAGAACGGTCAGTGATCCGACCAGTTCGAATTGCTGAAAGACGAAGCCGACCCGACCGCGCAGGGCGCGGAGCGGTCGACCCTTCAGTCCCGATACCTCTGAACCCAGCACGGTCACCGTGCCGGTATCGGGCCGGTCCAGGCCGTCGAGGTGCCGCAAAAGAGTGGATTTGCCCGAACCCGACAGCCCGAGCAACACCACGATCTCGCCGCGCGCGACGGTGAGCGACACGTTGTTCAGGGCCGTGGTTTCCCCGAAGGTTTTCGTCACACCGCGCACGTCGATCACCGGTTCCGCCGCGAGGGCGGAACCGGTCACCACGCCTGGAGTCGCTGTCAGCCCTGGCACTGCGAGGCCGACGTCTTCACACAGATGTCGCGAATGGTGTCGTAGTACGCGTCGTCGACCGGCTCGGTGGCGTAGAACGTGTCGCGGAAGGCCTGGGTGTCGGCGCTCGTCACGCCGGAGGTAATGATGTCGTCGATGGTGACCTGGCCAAGCACCTCGGTGAGAGTGGTCTTGAGTTCGTCGGGCAGGGTGTCGGAGACGACGATCGGCGCACCGGGAACCATGGTTTCGGCGATCACCTTGACCTTGTCGCTCTTGGCGACCTCGCTGTCTTCGGCGAAGCCGACCTCGCATTCCTTGCCCTCGCCCACCTTCTGCACACTCACATCGTGCTTCCCCGCAAACACCGGGGTGACGTCGGCGACCGGGTCGACGCCAGCTTCGAGCAGGTTGTAGGAGGGGAACAGGTAGCCGCTGGTCGACGACGGGTCGACGAAGCAGACCTTCTTGCCGGCGAACTCCTCGAGCGTCGTGATGTCGCTGTCGGCCGGAACGATCGCCTGCGAGTAATACCCAGGAACCTCGCCCTCGGTCGTGACGATCGAGGAGATCGGGGTGATGGCCGCGCCGTTGTTGGTCGCGGTGATGTAGGTGAAGCCGGAGAACGATGCCACGTCGATCTTGCCGGCAATAGCCGCTTCGATCAGGGCGGCATAGTCCGTCGACTCGTGGTACTCGACGGTCTTGCCGGTCTCCTGCCCGATGTAGTCCATCAGCGGCTGGTAGTTGGTCTGCGTGTCGACGGAGTCGGGCACCACCCCGAAGACGAGGGTGTTCTCATCGGCGGCATAGCTCACGCCGGTGGTGTCAGTGCCGGTCGCATCGGCCGGGTCTGCCGAGCAGGAGGCCAGGCTCAGAGTGAGCAGAACGGCGGCGCCGGCCGCGAAGGCCGCTTTCGCTGCGGGAGAAGTGGTGCGTGCGCTGTGGATTGCCACGTGAAACCTTCCTGGTCGGGGCATTACGTTCACTCACGTTAAGCCGGTCGCCCGAACGGCACAGGCGCCCTGGGTAACGGGCAGGTGAACGCGTCATGGCCACTGTTTCTGCAGAGGAGACCGCGTAAACTGGCTGAACCGGGGTCCCTGATGGAGAACCCGGGCAGACGTCGGGCGAAGAAGAACTCGGCTACTGGGTTGTGGGGGGAACGAACGTGGCGGGACCGTTAATTTTTGTAGCTAAAGACAGTGCATTGAGCCTGAGTGCGCGCAGCGACTGCGTTCGGGGCGACCTGGGCGCGATCATCGACGAGTTGAACCGGGGCTGACTGGCACCCAACGCACAGTTTCACCGAAGCCCGGGGCAGTACCGTGAACGCCTGCACCCGATCAAAGGAGATCCCCCGTGTTCACGAGCCCCTACGCTCCCGTCGAGATTCCCGTGCAAAGCATTTTTGACTACCTGTTCGGTGATCTCACTGACGCGGAGCTCGATCGCACCGCCGTCATCGACGGCGCCAGCGGCGCGAGCATCAGCTATCGCACCCTGGTCGATCAGATCAACCGGGTGGCCGGCGCCCTCGCAGCCGACGGCGTTGGCCCTGGCACCGTCATCGGGCTGCTCTGCCCGAACACCCCCGAATTCACCGCCGTCTTCCACGGAATCCTGCGCTCCGGCGCCACGGTCACGACCATCAACTCGCTCTACACCCCCGACGATATCCAACGCCAGCTCGACGATTCCGGCGCCACCTGGCTCGTCACCGTTTCACCGTTGCTGGCTGGCGCCCGGGCCGCCGCTCACGCCGCCGGCATCTCCAACGAGAACATCATCGTGCTCGACGGTGAGGCGGGGCATCCGTCCCTGGCTGATCTGCTGCAAGCGGATGCCGCCGCCCCCGTCATCAGCATCGACCCCGCCACCCACGTGGCCGTTCTGCCGTACTCGTCGGGCACTACCGCGGCGCCGAAGGGTGTCATGCTCAGCCACCGCAACCTGGTCGCCAACGTGCAGCAGGCCCGCGACCTGATCGGCGTCGTGCCGGACGACAAGGTGCTCGCTCTGCTGCCGTTTTACCACATCTACGGAATGACGGTGCTGCTGAACCTCGCCTTCAAACAACGGGCCGCCCTGGTCACCATGGCGAAGTTCGACTTCGTCGAGTTCCTGCGCATGATCCAGGATCACCGCTGCAGCTACGTGTTCATCGCGCCGCCGATTGCGGTAGCCGTGGCGAAGCATCCGCTGGTCGAGCAGTACGACCTGTCGAGCGTGCACACCATCCTCTCGGGGGCGGCGCCGCTTGACGGCGCCCTCGCGGCGGCCGTTGCCACCCGGCTCGACTGCCGCATTCTGCAGGGTTATGGCATGACCGAGGTGAGCCCGGTGAGTCACCTGATTCCGATCGACGCTTTGCACCTGTCGCGCGCCTCGGTCGGCGTGACCGTGCCGAACATGGACTGCAAGCTGGTATCGACCGAGACCGGCGAGGAAATCGTGGTGCCCGAGAGCGGGGTGAGCGAGCCCGGCGAGCTGCTGGTGCGCGGCCCGAATGTGATGCTCGGCTATCTGAACAACGAGCAGGCCACCCGGGAGACCATCGACGCAGACGGTTTTCTGCACACCGGCGACATCGCCACGGTGAGCGCGCAGGGCGAGGTGACCATCGTCGACCGCAGCAAAGAGCTCATCAAATATAAGGGCTACCAGATTGCACCGGCCGAGCTTGAGGCGCTGCTGTTGACCCATCCAGAGATTGCGGATGCGGCCGTGATCGGGGTAGCGGATGCCGACGGCCAGGAGATTCCGAAGGCCTACGTCGTCGTCGTGCCCGAGTCGGCCGTCACGGCCGAGGAGGTCATGGCGTACGTGACCGAGCGGGTCGCCCCGCACAAAAAGGTGCGCGCGGTCGAGTTCATCGACGCGATCCCCAAGTCAGCGTCGGGCAAGATCCTGCGCAAGGACCTGCGCGCCCAGGAGCGTGCCGCCGCCCAGTAGCGCCGGCCGCACCACGACGCCGCAGAGTTGCTCACTTTGGCCTGACTCATTTTCTCACTGAGAGCTATAGTGAGACTACAGTGAATATATAGTGAGGGCGCAGTGAAGACTAGTCAGGGATCGCTCAGAGAAGTCATCAGCAGCATTCGACGCGCTGGAACGGATCTGAGACAGATCGAGGTGAAAGCTGCCGTCCGCGAGCTGCCCAAGAGTCTCTGGCCCACAGTCAGCGCCTTCAGCAACCATGGTGGCGGGCTCATCATCCTCGGTCTCTCCGAAGAAAATGGCTTCAACCCAGCCGAGGGGTTCGACGCAGCCCGCATCCGTGATTCAATCTCCGATGCATTTCGGCCGCGCGGACCTTCCGAACCAGCTGGCCCCATCAGTCCACGCCCCGTCGGCGCGATCGACATAGTCGACGTCGACGGCGCCCAGGTCGTGATCGTCGACGTCGCCGAGCTCCCCCCAGAAAGCAAGCCGTCATACGTCACGAATCAAGGCGTCGAGGCTGGCACCTACGAGCGGGTGGGTGATGGTGATCGGCGCATGAGTACCTACGCAATATTTCTCCTGACCTCGGACCGCGGTCAACCTCGTGACGACAGCGCACTCGTTGCCGGCTCGACGATCACTGACTTGGACCCAGCCCTCGTCGATAAATTCATTGCGCGGCTGAGAAGAACGCGCGCGCGATCGATCGCGGATCTGACGGCAACAGCAGATATTCTGCAGCGGCACAATGTCATAGGTACCGGCGGAGTTCTGACGCGCGCTGGGCTCCTGACCCTGGGGCGCTACCCCCAGCAGTACTTCCCTCAGCTGATGATCACATTTGCGGCCTACCCGGGACGCACTAAAGCCGATATCGTCGGCGACATTCGGATGCTCGACCGCCAGGTCATTGAGGGTCCGATCCCCGTGATGGTCGACGATGCCGTTCGCGCGGTCCTGAGCAATCTCAAGATGCGGCGCGTTTCCCGTGGTGCCGGAGCTGCGGATGAACCAGAAATCCCGGTGGACGCCGTGCGCGAGGCCATTGCCAATGCCCTCACCCATCGCGACTACAGCGACTTCGCGCTTGGCGACCAAGTGCGAGTGGAGATTTACCCGGACCGGCTGGAAGTCTGGAGCCCGGGTGGCATCTGGGGCGGTCGCAGGGTGGTAGATCTTTTCGACGGCAGCTCTCGCTCTCGCAATCAAGTGCTCGCGAGTTTGCTCACGGAAGTCCCCTTCCCCGACAGAGACGAAACCGTCTGTGAAAACGCTGGGTCGGGAATCTTGCGGATGGCTGGTGTGCTGGGTGGAATGGGACTCCCCGCTCCGCGTTTCACCGCTACGTCCACCAGCATGACCGTCACCCTCGACCGGCATGGATTGCTCACACCGGAGATGTCCTCCTGGCTGTCGGGCATCGGGGCAGCGTCGCTGGATCCCGATGCGCAGCGAACTCTGGCCCTGGTGCATCGGGGCTACGACGTCGAAGATCAACTTTTACGGGCCCAATTTGGCATGGATTCCACCGACGCGCGACTGATTTTGCGAGCACTCGTGGCCGACAGCTGGCTTCGATTCCCGTCGCAACCTGGCGGCGCATACCGCCCGGGTCCAGGACTCCTCGATGCCGAGTTGAACGAAAACACCCTGTTCTCGGACGTTGCGGTGCCACCGGCCAAACACCCTGGAGGTAGTCTCGATCAGAGGATTATCAAGGCCATCGGGCAAAATGATCAACTCAGCATCAACGAGCTGGCGACAATTACACAGAGCAGCACAAACTCCCTGCGCCCTCGCTTGCGAGTACTCATCGAACAGGGTGCCCTGGTTCCGACTGCTCCACCACAAAGCCGCAACCGACGCTATCGACGGCCCCCTGGCGAGTAAATCTCAATCTGCCAGGTTCGGTGTCTCCCAGAGAACAGGTCAGTGCGAAGTCACTTCTCGAGTTTCGAGGGCGGTGCCCCGAAATTCACGACGGTTTGCATCGGGGCGTGGTCCGAGGGCCAGCCGCCCTCATAGCGATTCACGTTGATGGCGGCTTTCAGCACGGTGACGCCGGGCGTGACGAGGAGCCAGTCGATGCGTTTGAGGTTGCGCTGCGGCGGGCGGTAGTTCAAAAACGTTCCCCACTCTTCGGTGACGCGTTCTTCTGCTGTGTTCCAGGCATCCAGAAGCAGGCCCTGGCCGGTGAGACGGTCATAGGGGGCGGTAGCCGCATCCGTGTTGAAATCGCCGGTCACGATAGTGGGTAGCAATGATGCGGCCACGATTCGTCGGAGTACGTCGGCGGATCGCAGCCGCGAGGAGCGGGAGCGGTGGTCAAAGTGCGTGTTCACGGCCTGAAACTCGACGCCGGTGGCGATGTCTCGAAAGGACGCGTCAACGACGACCCGCGGAGTGTGATTGCCCCACGAGGTGGAACCCGGCCGCGACGGTGTGTCGGAGAGTGCCGACTGCTTCCACTCGAGCACGCGCAGTCGACGTGAATCGTAGAAGATCGGACAGCCTTCCCCGCCCTTGTTGGCTTCCCGGCCATAGCCGATCGAGCGGTAACCATCGCCGAGCGCGTGACGCACGAAGTTCGCCTGGTCGAACAATGCTTCTTGCATGCCGATCAGGGCGGGCTGTTCCGCCGCGAGCAGTCGTTTCAGCAGCGGCCGGCGGTGCACCCACCGATCGGGGCTGCGCGCGTTGAGGTGCGGCAGGCGTCGACGGATGTTGAAACTCATGACGTGCAGATCCGGCGCGGCAACGGTGCCGATGAGTGCGCTGGCTGTCATGGGAACAGCCTAGGGCGCGCTGACAGACGCTGATGTGGCTGGCGACCTTCTGCCGGGCACCAGCGGTTCGCGCTGTCTCGTTCCGCTTGAGTCGGCTTTCTCGGACGAGCCCGCCGACTGATGCCTTCACCTCGGTGCCCGCTGCCGCCTACTGGCGCCGGCTCGGCGCCGCCGGATGCTCCTGGGAAAGCCGGTATCCGCCGGAGAAGAACAGCAACGGGTCGCCGTCGAGTTTCTTATAGTTCTCGACCTGGCCGATGAAAATGGTGTGGTCGCCTTCCTGGGTGCGCGACACTGTGCGACACGAGAATCGGGCGAGGACACCCTCGATTTCCGGTACACCGGCTGCGTCTTCTGCCACGTTGAGTCCCGCAAACTTGTCGGCAGCGGGGGTGGCGAATTGGCGTGACAGCAGGTGCTGATCCGCCGAAAGCACGTGGATGGCGAAGGCCTCGGCCGCGACGAAGTCGGGCAGGCTTCCGGCCGAATTCGCGAGGCAGAACAGCAGCAAGGGCGGATCAAGAGAAACGGAGGTGAACGAGTTTGCGGTCATTCCGACCGGCCGCCCGTCAGCTCCCCGAGCGGTGATCACGGTGACACCCGTCGCAAATTTGCCGAGGGTGTTTCGCAGATCAACGCTGTCAAACGGCGTCGCTGTGGTTGCTGAAATGGTCATTGCTTTGTCCTTTCCTGTGGTGTGGTCACTGCGTTAGTTGGTCAGCTGGGCCATCAGTTGGTCGGCACGTTCAGGACCCATGGCTGAGTACCCGCCGTCAGCCGTGTAGTTGGCGCCGGTCACGATCGACGCAGCATCAGAACAAAGGAATGCGACCACGGCCGCGACTTCGGACGGGTTCCCGGTGCGTCCGGTGAGGTGTACCGGCGCGGCGATCGCATCGGTGCGCGCGCGATCACCGCCGCTGAGCGTATTCATCACGGAGGACCAGGTCCAGCCCGGTGACACCGAATTCACCCGGATCCCGTGGGGCGCGAGATCCATCGCCATGCTCCGCGTGAGCTGGCTCATCGCGGCCTTGCTCGCCGGGTAGACCCAGCGGCCGGCCTGGGCCACATCCCCCGAAATGGACGTGAAATTGACAACGGATGCGCCGCGCCGATTCTGCAGGTGCGGCACCACAAGCTGGGTGACGATGGCGGCACTGACCAGGTTCACGTTGAGCGCTGTGAGCCAGTCGGCCCGGGTGGTCGCGAGCCCGTTGTCCAGATAGGTGCAGGCGAGGTTGACGAGCACATCAACACCGCCCTGGCGGGCGACGACATCAGCGACCGCTCGGGCGACCGCAGCGTCGTCGGTCAGGTTGACGTCGTAGAAGCGCGCCGCCGAACCCAGGCGAGCGGCAACCTCCGTTCCGGCCACCACGTCAATGTCGAAGACGGCGACCTGATCACCGTTGTTGACGAAATTTTCCGCGACCGCGGCGCCGATCATGGTGGCACCGCCGGTGATGATGACGCTTCTGGCGTGGGGATTCATTTCTGGCTCCGATCAGTGGGTTCATCCGGGGAGGGAAAATGGGGCGGCGGGCTCGTTGCGGCTGTGCCCAGCGCCAGTCGGGTCAATTCGACGCGCGAGTGCACGCCGAGCTTGCGGTAGACCGACTTCACGTGCTGCTTGACCGTGTACGGGCTGAGGGAGAGCGCTTTGGCGATGGCGTCGTCGCTGCGGCCGAAGACCACATGGCCAGCGACCCTACTCTCCTGCGGTGAGAGATCGCGTGCCAACGCGGCCGGGAGCGCTTTAGCGGACTGGATCGACGCATTCAACTCGATAACGCTCACCAACACGGTGCGATCGTGGGTGGTAGAGGTGAAGTTCCGCAGCGCAACTCGGCGCTCTTCGCCCTCCACGACAACTTCGCTTGAGAAGACCTGGCAGAGGCTCTCCTTTGACGTGCGGGCCGCCGCCATCAACTCTTCGAACCACAGCAGAGGGTTGTTCGGCGCCAGCCTGTGCAGAAGGTCAATCGCGGCCGGATTCATGCGGCGCTTGCCTGTCGTGGTGTCGCTCACCACCATGGCTTGGTCGGAGCGCTGAAATGCCTCGAGCAGCTGGTCTCGCTCGGTGAATACCCCCTGCCGCTCCGTCATGCCGCCGACAGCCAGGCCCACGACGTTGCCAAGCGTGCCGGCCATTACCTGCTCTATCGAGGATGACAACGCGTTCTGATCGCGATCGGCGAAGTTCAGCGTTCCCAGCACCTGCCCCCGGAAGAGGATGGGAGCCTCGAGCACCATGCGCATGTCGTGCACCGCGAGGACCTCCTGAAAGAAGGAGGAGTCGACCCACGCTGACTCCGACATCAGCCCGGAGCTGTGCACCGGCTTCTTGCTGGCAACGGCCTCGCGCAATACTGGATCAACGTGGCGCCCGAAGTGTTCGTACAGGGTGAGAAAGCGATCGCTCACCCCGGTCGCGGCGGCCATCGCCGCAGCCTCGCGCGGAACCTCGAACAGGTAGATACCGAACGCCTTGGTCTTGATCATGCCGGGAAGTGTGGCCATACACACGTCCTGCACCTCGCCACGGCTGCCGGCTTCGGTGAGCGCGCTCGTGAACGCGGCCAGGCTCCCGGCAAAGTCGGCGCCGAACCTGTCGGCCGTTGAATCCGAAACATTCATGTGGGGTCGTCTCCTTCAGGTCGCTGTAGAACCGCACCGTGTGCCAGGCGGGCCAGAGGTCTGCGCTACGAGTTTCGGGCGAGAACGCTGGAGGGAATTTCAGTCGCCTCGGCTCGGGGAAAGTTCTCTCCCCTGACCGTGTTCTTGATCATGGCGCCCAATGCTTTGGCGTTTCCACGGGCCACGACCGATGCTGCGGAGCGCCCGGTGTGGTGGGTGATCCACTTGTCCGTCTCAGTTTTCTCGGCCAGCCAGGGGAAGGCGCTCGGCGGCCGGTTGAAGGATTTCAGCAACGGGCCGCGCAAGCGCGAGTCCGCAAACGCAGCCGTCATGACGCGCACCCCCGTTGGAATCAAGGGCTCCAAGAAAGTGTTCGTGAAACGGTAGGCGCCTTCGATGTGGCTGGCATAGAAGGCCTCGAAGGTGTCATCCATCCAGTCCCGGCTGAAGGCCAGGTCACCGCGCGCCAAGATGGCGTCGAAATACTGCCCGACCTGGCGGATGCCTGAACCGGCACCTTGGCCGCAAATCGGGTCGTAGCTGACCGAGGTGTCGCCGAGACTCATCACCGGGTAACCACCGCTCGTGACACCGGACCCGGTACGCACCGACGGGGCAAAAGACCCAGTGAGCCAACTGAACGGATCGTCCAGGAGTGGTTCCATGTTCTCCATGGCCGGCCAGTCCCAGGGGACGAATTCTTGAATGAGTGCCTTGGCCGTTGCGAAGGCCTGATGGATATCAGTCACCTGGTCCCACCGGTCAAACGGTCCGCCCGGGCGGGCTTCAAAGACCAGCGACCAGACTCTTTCGCCACTCTTGTGCAGGAACGGAACCCAGAAAATTTCCCCAGCGCCGCCGAAAAGGTTGAAGCAGACCGGGGTCATCCCTGGAAGCCGGTTGCTGAACGCCGTTCCGTCGGAGGCGATGCCGCGCACCAGGATCATGGCGAGTTTGCGCTGGGGCGCGTCGTACACGCTGCGCGCTGCATTGCGAGGAAAGAGGGCAGACAGCCCGCCCTTGCCGGTCGCCACAACGGTCAGCGCGCTTGCCGCCGCGATCTCGTCCAGCCTGCGCAGAGAGACCGTTTCGATCTGAATATCTCCGCCGAGCGCCGCTAGCTGCTTCATGCGGTCGTAGGACTTGAGCCGCACGTCCGTGGCGAGCCCGGCCGCTTCCTCGAGCGGGCTCCCAAAAGCGATGAGCTCCTGCCCCACCTTGGGAGAGAAAAACAGGTGGACCGCGTCCATCGGAGCGCCCTGATCTGAATAGTCCGCAGCCCCGAGACGAATCTCGGTAGCCACCGAGTCGGCGAAAATTGCCGCAGTGCCCGTTGGGGAGGTCTCGTCGCGGATACCCTCGGCATCCTTGTCGCTGAACAATCGCACATCGTAGCCGGCACCGGCCAGCCCGACCGCCAAGAGAGTTCCGGCGTGTCCAGCTCCGATAATCGAGATTTGCTCCATTGTGATTCTCCTCCTGGGTCTCGGTGCGCCCCCTGTGCGGCACCCCGTGGCGATTTGGGCAAGTGTACGGCGGAGAGATTCCGCACCGACATCACTCGAATGGGTCGAAAAAGTCCCTCCCTCGAATGAGGGATGCACGGGCCCAACGCACGAAATCCTCACCGGCGCAGCGAGAATGCCGGCGCAGGAAAGGATGTCGTGTGAACAGGGCAGGCTGGTTTCAGGTACCGGACAGTCTTCTGTCGCGGCGCATCCGGAACCAGTCCAAGAGCACTGCGGCGAGGAGCACAAAGCCCGTGACGACGCTCTGCCAGAACGACGAGATCTGGCTGATCGTCATGCCGTTGGAGATGATGCCCAGGAAGAGAGCGCCGAGCAGGGTACCGACCATGCTTCCGGCTCCGCCGGCAAAGCTGGTGCCACCGAGCAGAACAGCAGCGGCCGCGACCAATTCCATGCCGGTGGCCGCCGTCGGCGAAGCAGAGGCCAGGCGGCTGGATTCAAGGACGCCGGCCAGCCCGCACAGGCCGGCGCAGATCGCGTAGGCGACCGCCCTGACCAACCACACCTTGATCCCCGACAAGCGAGCGGCCTCAGCATTGCCGCCGACCGCATAAAGCATGCGGCCGAACCCGGTGTACCGGGTGACCAAGATCGCCAACACAAGCACAGAGAGCGCGATGATCACCAGCCAGGGTACGCCCAGGAATCGCCCGCTGCCGATGAGTCGCGAGGCCTCCACCTGGTAGAGCGAGAGGCCGTGCCCCTCAGTGATCACCTGCCCGGTGCCGCGAAACAACGACATGGTTCCGAGTGTGACGACGAAGAAGGACAAGCCCAGTTTGCCGATCAGCAGGCCGTTGAACACCCCGCCGAGAATCGCTGCGGCGATGATCACGAGAATGGCAGCGACGTAGAAGTTCACACCGCTTTCGAGCAGTTTGGCCACCAGAATTCCGGACAGGGCCAGCATCCCGCCCACAGAAAGGTCAAATCCGCCGGTGAGCAGAACGAAGGTGAGCCCGATGGCGACGAGGAGCAGTACGGAGTTGGTTTCCAAAATGGCAATCAGGTTCTGCGGGGTAGCGAAGGTCGGTTGGGTAATCGCGAGGTAGCCGACCAGAACCACCAGCATCACTCCGATGCCGATATAGACCCGGATGCCCTCGTAGATCCTTCCGGCCAGGCGTCGGCGGGATCCCGGCGGGACGATGCTTCGGGCTGGCGCTGACTGACTAGTGTGCGTAGACATGAGACTCCAGCTTCCCGCCCGCTGACAGCAGGGCGATGTTGTGTTCAGAAATGAGGTCGCCACGCAGATCGCCGACGACTTCGCCTTCGTGCATGACCAGGACACGGTCACAGATGCCGAGAATTTCGACGAGATCCGACGATGCCAGCAGCACGGCCATGCCGCTTCGGGCCTGCTCTTCGATGATCTGGTAGATGTCATCGCGTGCCCCGATATCCACACCCCGCGTCGGCTCGTCGAGCAAGAGCACGGTGGGGTCCTTCGACAGCGCTCGGGCTAGCACGACTTTCTGCTGGTTTCCGCCCGAGAGGGAGGTGACCGGTGCCAGCACGTTGGACGTCTTTATCCCGAACCGGGCCACCGCTGCGCGGGTTCGCCGACGTCCACGCGCGCGATTGACGAAACCGAGCCAGGGAACGGCGCCGAGCTCGTAGTTTTCGTAGATGCTGTCGGTGACGATGAGACCTTGAGTGTGCCGGTCCTCTGGCACCAGAGCTAGGCCGCAGCGGAGGGAGCGCCGCGGATTGTTGAGCGGAACCTGGGTGCCGTCCACTGTGACGACGCCGTCAGTCACCTTCCGCACGCCAGCCAGTGCCTCAAGCAGTTCCGTGCGTCCGGCTCCGACGAGGCCAGCCAATCCCACGATTTCTCCGACCTGAACGTTCAGGGTGAGGCGTTTGTGCGATCCCGCCAGTTGCAGATCCTGCACCACCAGCCGCGGCGCAGCAGCTGATGTCGCGTAGTCCTTGGTGCGACGCACGATGTCTCGGCCGACCATCAGGTTGACCAGCTCGTGCTCGCGCAGATGCTCTTTGGGCAGCTCACCGGCAAAGGCGCCATCGCGAAGCACAAAAGCACGGTCAGCAGTGGAGGTCATTTCGATAATCCGGTGTGTGATCATGACGGTGGAGAGCCCGCGCGCCTGAAGTCGTTTGATGAGGGCGAGCAGAAATTCGACCTCCTTCTCGCCGAGCCGACTTGTGGCCTCGTCGAGAATCAGGAGCTTCGGTTCGACGACGAGTGCCTTCGCGATCTCCACAAAAGTTTGTTGCACCGGGCCTAGGCGGGACACCGGCAGGTAGGGGTCGATCTGAACACCCAGCTCATCGAGAATGCGCGTGGTGCGGGCGACCAGATTTCGGCGGGAGACCAGTCGACGGGTGCGGTGCCGCAGGAATGGCAGCATCACGTTTTCATAGACCGGCAGGTGGGGAAGCACGGTCAGTTCCTGGGCCACGAGGGCAATGCCCTGGTCCAGGGCCTCCAACGGGCTGTGGAAGCTGACCGGCCGACCCTCGATTCGGATCGTTCCGCTGTCCGGCACCACGACACCAGACAGGATCTTGACCAGGGTGGATTTGCCTGAGCCGTTCTCGCCGGCCAGGGCGAGAATTTCGGCGCGATTCACCGTGAGGTCAATGTTGCACAGTGCCGTGACGGCTCCGTACGTCTTCGTGATGCCGGACAGCGAGATCATTACTTGCTCGCAGTTACGTTGAGGGTGGAAACCCCATCCTTTGTGCTGATGTCCACGCTCGTCTTCGAGGCCAGCAGGGCCTTGATCGGTGTCCAGCTTGACGCGTTGGCGCTCGTGATGAGGGTGGATTCCATGACCACGGTCGCCGGGATGGTTCGCCCCTCGGCGAGCTCGTGGGCGGCCCAGCCGAGTCCCATGCCGAGTTGCACGGGGTGGAAGTCGAAGGTCGCCGCGAGTCGGCCATCTTTGACCCCGTCGACGCCTTCCTGGGAGCCGTTCATGCCGATGACGATCGGTGTGAAATCACCCGACTTGGCTGATGCAGCACCCAGAGCACTGTCGTCGTTGTAGGCGAAGATGGCCTGGATTTCCGTGCCGAAGCGCGATTTCCAGGCGTCCACGATCGGGCGGGCGCCGTCGGCGGTGTCGAGTCCGTTGACCTCGCTGGCCAGGATGTTCAGGCCCGTGGATTTGGCTCCGTCCTGGAAACCCTTGTTGCGCGCATCGAGAACGCCGACGGTCGGCACGCCCTCGATCTGCACAACGTTGGCCGCGGCGTCGACGTTCTCACCGATGTAGCTCGCGGCCTGCTCGGCGGAAGCGTAGTTGGTGACCTGGAAATTCGACGTGTACGGGCCGCCCTCTGTCGTGTCCTGCACGATGACGGGAATACCCTGCTCGTTGGCCTGTTCAATGGCCGGCTGGATGCCCAGCGGGTCGATGGGCCACACGATGAGCACGTCGACCTTGCGATTGAGCAGCGACTGTACGTCGGAGAGTTGCTTGCTGGTGTCGTACTGGGCGTCGGTGACGATGAGCTCCATGCCCAAAGCGTCGGCCTTGGCGCGGATACCATCCTCGATCGCCTTGTTATTGGGGTTGGACTGGATCGCACCGGCGTAACCGATGGTAAATTTCTTGTCGCCGCCGATGGAGGCATCCGTCGGGTTGGCTGCGCAGGAGCTCAAGGACAGTAGCAACACTGCAGCGCTGGCGAGGAGAAGCGTCTTCTTCATCATTTCAATCGATCCTTACTTTCGGGTAGGCAGGGAGCATCTGGGCGTAGTTGCAGGACGTAACCACCAGTCGTGGCTACGGGTTGGGCAGGTTCTGGTTGTGCTGTCTGGCTAGGAGAGGTCGAGCCGTGCTTTCAGGGTGAGCATCTGGTCCCTCAGGTACATCACGAAGGAACCGTTGATGTCGACGACCGTGTTGTACTCATCGAGCACCACAATCGTGGTGGTGCCCAGTTCGATGATCGCCGGGCCCTCGATCTCGTCGAGCGGGAGCATGGCAGCGCCCTGATACACCTCGACTTCGACCATCCGACGCTGAAGCGGCGAGTAGATGTTTCGCCGTTTCTGCTGCGGAATGCCCGCCCCTGGGGTCATAGCCGCGAGGTCGACGCGATCGTTGGGGGTGGAGCCGACGACGGTCAGCCGAATGTTGAGCAGGTCGATCGGCATGTCGACGGTGCTGTAACCGAAGAGCGTGTCGTGCAGCTTATGAAAAGTGGCGTAGAACTCGGCGATGTTCGGCGAGACGAGATTTGCGGGATCGAGTTCGACGTTGATTTCGTACCACTGGCCCTTGTACCGCAGATCGACGGATGGCACGTAGGAGATGGCATCGTCGGCAACGCCCTCAGCGTGCAGGGTTCGGCGGCCCTCGGCCATCATGCCGGTCCACGTTTCGATCAGGTACTCGTCGGACAGGCTTTCCAGTCGCTGGTTCGAGCTCTGCACGTAGTCGTGTTTGAAATCGCACACGAGCATGCCGGCCGCGCAGAAAATCGACGAGTCGCGGGGGGTGAGAAGGATCGGGATTTCCAGCTCTCGGGCGATGGCGGCCGCGTGCACCGGTCCGGCGCCACCGGCAACGACGATCGGGAAGTCCCGGGGGTCGAGCCCGCGACGCACGGTGATGTCGCGCACTCCGGTCGCCATGTTCACGTTGACCATCTGGTAGATGCCGAAGGCTGCTTCTTCCACGCTGATGCCGAGCGGGTCAGCGACGTCGTTCTTGATCGCCTGGATCGACGCTTCCCGGTCGAGTCCGATCTGGCCGTGCAGAAAAGTGTCCGGGTCGATATAGCCGAGCACGACGTCAGCATCCGTGACGGTGGCGTTCACTCCGCCGCGTCGGTAGCAGGCCGGTCCCGGCGTGGCGCCGGCGCTCTGCGGGCCGACCCGGAGCAGGCCGCCTTCATCCACCGAGGCGATGCTGCCGCCGCCCGCGCCGATGGTGTTGATGTCAACCATCGGCAGGGCGATCCGCCACCGGTCGATGATGCCGTCGGTCATGATGAGCGGTTTGTTGTCTTTGACCACGGCGGCGTCGAAGCTCGTGCCGCCCATGTCGACCGTGAGGCAGGAGTCCCAGCCGTGGGCCGCGGTCACCAGCAGGCCGGCAGTCGGCCCAGACGCCGGCCCGGAGAGCAGCGAGAGCGCGGCGCGCTTCGACAGCTCGCCCGGAGTTGCGACGCCGCCATTTGATTGCATGAGGAGCAGGATGCCTTCGAAGTTCGCCTCCTCGAGAAGCTCAGTGAGCGTCGAGAGGTAGGAGCTGATGATCGGTCCGGCGAAGGAGTTGAGCACGGCGGTGCTCATGCGCGGGTAGTACCGGGCCTGTGCGAGAAGCTCGGACGATTTCGTGATGTAGGCCCCCGGCATGACCTCCGCGATGATTTCCGCAGCGCGGTCCTCGTGGCTGGGTTCCGCGTGGGAGTGCATAAACGAGATGGCCACAGATTCCACGGCGTTGGCCTTGAAGATCTCGGCGGCCGCATACACGTCGTCTTCCTGGAGCGCGGTGAGCACGTCGCCCTTATAGTCGACCCGGCCGCCGACCGGCTGGCGCAGGTAACGCGGAACCAGGGGCACGGGCTGCTCGAGGCGGTTGTCATAAGCCTCCTCACGGGTGCCGTCGCGCATCGGCAGCACGTCGCGGAATCCTTCGGTGGTCAACAAGCCCGTGGTCGGTCCGTTGCGGGTGAGGAGGGCGTTCGTGGTGACGGTGGTTCCGTGCACGATGAGTCCGACCTCGGCCATGAAGTCTTCGATGCTCTTGTTCTCGGCGGCGGCGATTTCAGCCAGGCCGATCTGCACTGCCAGGGGCGGATTGGAGGGCACGGAGCTGGTCTTGTGGATGCGCCGCTTGCCGTCGGGATAGATCACGAGGAAATCTGTGAACGTGCCGCCGACGTCGATACCGATTCTGATGTTCATGAGCTCTTCTTCCAATTCTTCTCTAGGCCCGAAGAGCCGTGGTTCGTACCTGGTCGACGGACAGGCCGTCGTCGGCGATGACGACGGCGTAGTCGTCGAGTGCCTTCTGTCGGGACAGCACGCCGTCCCGCACTTCGGCCAGCACCTTGGAGACCGCCCGCTTTCTCGGATCGCCGTAGCCGGCTCCTCCCCCACTGATGGATTCCATGCGCGTTCCCGACGGCAGCTCGATGATTTCTTTGGAGCCCCACAGGTGCTCCCGCCCATCGGGATAGGTGACGGTGATTTCGTTGAGGCCGGAGTCTGCGCCCCCGAACAGTCCCTGGGCCGGAACGGCTCCTTCGTGGCGAACGTTGTCTCCGAGGGTGACGCCGTGCTGGTGCTCGCCGTAGTTGCGCCAGGCGGTTCGGGTGCCCATTCCGCCCCTGAACTCTCCAGCGCCGGCCGAGTCGGGCAGGTATTCCAGATACTCGAGGAAGTGCGGGGAGGTCAGTTCAAACATCTCCGGGTCGGGAGCACGCATCTGGCCGGCGGTGCCGGTGAACCCGAGCGCGTCCCAGCCGTCGGTGCCGAGCATTCCTCCGGGTCCGGTGCGCTGAAACACCGTGAGGGTGCCGAACGCCTCGTTGGTGCGCGGGTCCACACCGTGAGTGGAGGTGCAGAGGTATTTATTCCACCCGGCCGTGACCCGATCTGGAAGAATGCCGGACAGGGCGGTCATGATGCATTCGACGACCTCATCGCACATCTGGTTGCCGAAGACCGTTGCGGCCGGAAACCGCGGGTTGAGCAGCGACCCTTCCCGAAACACCGTCTTGATCGGTTCGAAGAGCCCCTGGTTGGTTGGAATATTGATGCCGCCCGCAGCCATGATCATGAGGAAGGCGATGCGTACGGCCCCCTTGGCCGATGCCGGCGGCATGTTCGTAATACCGGGGGCCTGGTCGTCGCTCGCGGAGAAGTCGAAGGTAATCTCTTCGCCCTTGATTTCGATTTCGCAGGCGATCTTGTACTTCTTGGTGGTGTCGAACCCGTCGGAGACCATCCAGCTCTCGCCGTAGTAGTGCCCGTCGGCCCACCGGCCGACCTCGGCCCGCACCTGGCGTGCCGAGCTTTCCAGGATGTAGTTCATGTGGTCTTCGTAGGTTTCCAGCGTGTAGCGGTGGATGACCTCGACGAGGCGGCGGCCGCCCACCGTGCAGCAGCCGATCATCGACTTAATATCTTCCATGACAAAGTCCATGCGAATGTTCGCGGCGATGAAATCCCAGACGTCGCGTTGCAGCACACCGCGGTGCACAATCTTGACCGGCGGAATTCGCAAGGCCTCCTGCCAGATGTCCTTCGCGTTCGGGTCGTAGCCTCCCGCCGTCATTCCGCCGATGTCCGCCATGTGACCCTTGGCGGCCATCCAGCCGACGAGGCCGCCGTCGGCGAAAACCGGCACGTAGATCCCGGTGTCGGCATTCTGATTGCCGCCGGAATACACGTCGTTGTGAATGATGACATCGCCCTCGTGCACGTCATCGCCGTAGTAGTTGATGATGAATTCGAGTGAGGGGTGCGCGCCGAACGCGATGATGGCGGCGAATTCCGCCTGGGCGAGGGTATTGCCGTGCTTGTCGAACACGACAGTTACCAGGTCGCCGATCTCGTTGAAGATGGGCGAACGGGACGACCGCATGAGCATGCCGGCCATTTCTTTCGCGATCGCGTCGACCCGGCGCTGCAGCACCGACGCGGTGATGGGGTCGATCTTGGTTTTGGTGGCCGATGAACTTGTAGTCGATGAACTAGTAGTCGATGACATTGACGTTTCCTTTCGTCAGGCAGTGCAGGGCGGTGCTGAATTCAGAGAGTTTGCGGGCTCCGGAGGGCTCGACGACGAAGGTGTCGGACATGTATCCACTTCGTTTCTTGGCGTGATCGACCACCATCGGGTGAATCGTGAACACGTTACCGACTTCGATCGTGTCGGTGGCCTGGCCGCCATCATCTTCGACAACGTCCAGCCCGATCCACGGTTGCTCCAGCACATCCAGCCCGAGCGAATGGCCGGACCAATAGGAGGAGACCGCGCCCTCGGATTCGATGGCCTCCAGAACTGCCCGCTGCACCACGTCGGGCGAAGCGCCGGGCTTCAGGCTCGTGGTGGCGGCGGCCATACCCTTCGACACCGCCCTGGCCATGCGAAGGTCGTCGTCGTGCGGTGTGGCGAAGGTGACCATGCGGGACAGTTCGGTCCAGTAACCGCGCGGGCCGACGATCTCGAAGGAGAAGGTGTGCAGGTCGTGCGCGGTGAGTTCCCGACCACGCGGCGGCGCGAAACTGGCCGACACCTGGTCGTTGAAAGTCTCGGTGTACATCGTGAGGAAAAGGGGATCCTCACCGCCGAGCTTGTAGCCCACCTTGTACATCTCCGCGCCGATTTCTCGTTCCGTCACGCCGGGGCGGGCGATTTCGAGCAGTCGCGTGAAGCACTGGTCGAGAACATAAGCGGACTCTTCCACACCGATGATCTCTTCCGGGCTCTTGACCACGCGAATTTTCTCAAAGTTCGCGGAGTAGTCCAGAAACTCAATCGCGGGTAGCCCCTGGGTGAGGGCGAGGTATTCGTCGACCTTCATGATCTGGCCGAATCCGATGATGCCCACTCGCTTGACATTCTTTCGATCCGAGAAGACGTCGACCAGTCCCTGGCCGATCGTGCCAGGGAACCGGTAGTCGTCGACCCAGTCGGTGGTGGGCCGCCGGGCGCCGGCCAGGTTTCCAGACAGCACCACGATCGGCGCCTCATCCCTGAACATGACTGCATTACCCGAGCGGTGGCACAGGTTGTAGTCGGTGACATAGCGGAGGGCGCCCTTGTGACCCCGATAGTCGTTTGCCGCGAAGATCAGACAATCCATGTCGTTGTCTCGCATGGAGGCGTTGAGCAATTCCCAGCGGCGATCCCGCTCTTCCAGATTTGTACTCACGGTACCGTCCACTTCCTCGGTTGACTCGATGTCGAACTTGGTCTTTTCGTGCGCCTCTCGCCGGGCGATAGCCGGACTCTACAAAATAAGTTTTCCCTAGCGCAATAAGTCGTGTATAGATTCTCTTATGCGAAATCCAGAGCAGCAACCGCCCCTCGATTCGGTCGATCGGGCGCTGAAATTGATTGTGGCGTTGAGAAACGGCGAGGTCTTGAGCGTCAAATCCGCCGCTGAACGTCTCAATGTTGTGCCGTCAACGGCCCATCGACTGCTGGCCGCACTCTGCCATGGCGGCTTTGCCATGCAAAACCGGGAACGCCTCTACCGGGCCGGGCCGGAACTCGCCGCGTGGAGCGAAGCCTCCCGGTCAATCTCCAACGTGCGGCAGATCGTGCGCCCCGAACTGGAAACACTGGTCGGCGTGCTTGACGAGACCGTTCAGGTCTGGGTTCTCGAGGGGCCCCAGGTGCGCTACGTCGACGGCGTGGAGAGCGACCAGACCCTGCGGATTCGGGTCGGAATGTGGGATCAGGTACCGGCCTACTGTTCGGCCGGGGGCAAAGCGCTCCTGGCAGCTCTGAGCAATTCCGAGATCGAGCAGCTGCACAGCGGCGGGCTTCCGCCGTGGCGCTCGACGCGCATCACGAGCGTCATTGCCTTGAAACGCCACCTGGCCACGGTGCGCCAACAGGGGTACGCGACGAACATCGAGGAGGCCGCCCAGGGCGTCAACGGAATCGGCGTGGCCGTGCTCGACCGGCAAGGGCGACCCGTCGTGGCGATCAGCGCGGCAATTCCGAGCATCCGCTTCAGCAAGGAAAAGGTGGCCGCCTGCTCATCGGCTTTACTCAGCGCTGCGCACGCTGTCGAGAAGCGACTGCTCACCACGGCCGGCGGCTAGAGAATCAGGTCGCATATTCTTCGCAGAGAAATTGAGTGATATAGATTCTTCCTGACGAAATTTCGGACAACTCTATTTACCGCTCGAACTACCATCCTTAGGCTCGGCTCAATTCAGTGGCTTCGACATCGAAGTCACCTTGTTCTGAGGAGCCGAACAGATGGTCGACGTACTTTCAGTAGTGACGGATCCCCTGGATCCGGTGTCCGAAGGCTGGACCGCCCTCGTACAGGAGGACCGGGTTCACCGGTCGCTGTACACCGAGGATCGAGTCTTCGCCGAGGAAATGGTGAAGGTTTTCGGGCAGACCTGGGTGTATCTCGCCCACGAGTCCCAGCTTCCCGAGCCGAATTCGTTCGTGACCGGAAAACTCGGCCTGCGCCCCATCATCATCACGCGGGACCGCAAGGGGACCCTGCACGCTGTGTTCAATCGGTGTGCGCACCGCGCCGCAACCGTCTGCCGGGAAGAGACCGGTGTCGCGAAAAGTTTCCAGTGCCCCTACCACGGGTGGACTTTTCGCAACACCGGTGAGCTGGTCGGGGCTCCCTGGCCCGGCGGCTACGGCGACACTTTCAACAAAGACGAATTGGGACTTGGAAAGGTATCCCGCGTCGCAAGCTACCGCGGATTCATTTTCGGAACGCTCAACGAATCCGCGCCACAGCTCGAGGACTTTCTCGGCGAAGCGAAGCCCTGGCTGGACTACTGGATCGATCGCGCTCCGGAGGGAGAGGTCATCGTGCGCGCCGGCGCGCACCGTATGGTCTACCGCGGAAACTGGAAGCTCGCCTACGACAACGGCGGCGACGGGTACCACCCCTCGTTCTCACACCGGTCACTGCTGGAAATGGCATCGCGCCTCGGAGACAGCAAGGACATGTCGTACTTCGGCAAGACCCCCGACGACGGAGCAATGAAGATCTACTCGCTCGGCAACGGCCACAGCGTGATCGACCAGCGCCCGAATTTCGACGGACCGGGAAGTATCTGGGCCAACCAGCGGCCGCAACCGGGCCGGGAACACTTTGAGGAACTGATTCGAGCCCGCTATCCCGAGGACGCCGAACGGCTCCTTGACGTGAGCGCCGGAGCCCAGATCAACCTGAGTATCTTTCCGAACCTGCTGATCATCGGCAACCAAATCCAGGTTATCGAACCGCTGAGCGTGGACAAGACACAGCTCGTCTGGAATGCCACGAGCATCGGCGGGGTGCCAGACGAAGTGAACACCATGCGCATGCGCACCCAGGAGGACTTTCCGGCGTTCGGCGAACCGGACGACCAGGCGAACTTCGAAGAGGTGCAACGCGGGTTGGCCGTCACCGAGGTGGAGTGGATCCTCATGAACCGTGGCCTCAACGTGGACGGCTGGCAGACCCTGGACGCCAACGGTGTGGTGGTCTCGGCCGTGACCGACGAGATTCATATGCGCAGCTACTTCGAGGAATGGCTGCGCCTGATGGACGGGACGAACCCATGACGATGCCGGGGATCGACTACTCCGACACATCACGCTGGTCCCACCACGTTGATGCCGATTTCTATGCAGATCTGGAGCATTTCGCGGAGCTGTTCACCGCGGATTGGGCTGTCGCCGACGTTGACGCGGCCCGGAGTGCCGAAGGATTCCTGGCCGCCGAGGCACGCCTGATTGACGAGGCACGGTTCAACGACTGGGTCGAGCTATTCACGGACGATTGCTTGTATTGGGTGCCGATCAGTCCCGGCGGTGGCGACCCGCGGCGGGAGGTCTCCCACGCCTTCGACGACCGTCGGCGCCTGACCGACCGGGTCTTCTGGCTGCGCACCGGGCTGGCCTTCAGCCAGATTCCGCAGTCACGAACCCGCCGGGTGATCAGCAACGTCGAGGTACTCGACGACCCCGGAACCGGACTCCGCCTGGTGCGGTCGAACTTCATCGTGCACGAGTTTCGAGCCGGTGTCGGCAAGACCTACCCAGGCTGGTATGCGCACGTCCTCGCACCCCACGGCGACGGCTGGAAGATCCGCCTGAAACAGGCGAACCTGCTCGACTCCGAGCACGGCCACGAAAATCTCACCCTGGTCTTCTGAAAGGCAGCGCATGAACGAGAACACTCGTGAGGCCACGCTCCTGCTTCGCCGGGAGAATGCGCTGCTCACGGAGAAGATCAAGCGTCTCGAGGGTGAAATCGCCACGATGCGCCCGGTGATCGCACAGGTCAAGCGGCTGAAGATCTGGGACTTTACGCCCTATAGCGTCGAGCTCGACGATTCCTGGCTCGCGCTCGACCGGGTCAACGCCGTTCAGCTGATGCAGGCCCTCGCCGGCACCGACCATTGGAGCCCATGGCATTCCCGCATCGAACCGAGGCCCCAGCCATGACCGGGACCGTGCTCATCGTCACCCACTTTGAGGGCACAGATCTCGAGTGGATTCACAACCTGGTGCAGGCGCGCGGCCTGCAGTCACAGGTCGTCCATCCGTTCGCCGGGGACGATCTTCCGGAGCTCGGCTCACTTGCAGCGGTGATCTCTCTGGGAGGCCCGCAGAGCGCCTATGACGGGGCGCGGCATCCGTTTCTCGTCGATGAACGGACCTTCCTTGCTCGCGCGGTCGAGCAGCAGGTTCCCGTTCTGGGCATCTGCCTCGGGTCACAGATTCTGGCTCTCGCCCTCGGCGGCACTGTCGTTCCTGGCTCCCAGGGTCTGGAATGCGGACTCATCGACGTGCGGCTGGCTCCCGGCAACCACACCCTGCCGGAGGTGACGGGTCGATTCTTCTCCTTCCACAGCGACAGCTTTATTCCGCCGGTCGGAGCCGAGCTGCTGGCCGTCTCAGACCGCTATCCGCAAGCCTGGCGGTTCGGTTCCGCTCTCGCCATTCAGTTTCACCCGGAAATTTCCCCGACCGGGATCCAGACGCTCCTGACCGTTGAAGCGGCCAAACTCACCGCCAACGGCGTCGACCTGGCCGAGCTGCTGAGCGCGGCGATCCGAGACGAGGGGCGCGCGTGGACGAGCGCGCGACGAGTCATCGGCGGCTGGATCGACACCGCCGTGCTGGCAGGCGAGCGCCAGACGATTCCCTGACGGACTGATCCGTACCTGTTCCATCACCCGAACGCGGCCCCACCGGAGCCGCACAATCAAGGAGCACTCACATGCTGGACGAAGTCACGTTGACCCGAATGAAGTTCATTGCAAAGCACGACCTTTACACGGACAAGCAGTTGGAAGCCGCTGAGCGTTCCCGGATCGCGATGGACGCGGCGGGAATCGAAATCGTGCGGCTGGCCTGGCCGGACCAGCACGGTCTGCTGCGCGGCAAATCGCTGACCAAGGAGGCCTACCTGTCGGCTCTGGAAAGCGGCATGGACATAACGATGGCGCCGTTCTTCTTCGACTCGGCCAACGCTGTGGTGCTAAATCCGTTCACCGCAGATGGCGGGTTCGGGGTTGAAGGACTCGGGGGCAGCCCGAACGTGAAAATGGTCCCCGATCCGGGCACCTTCACCATCCTGCCGTGGGTTCCGGATACCGCGTTTGTGTTGTGCGACCTGTACATGTCGAACGGGCAGCTCTTCCCCTTCGCCCCCCGGTCCATCCTCAAACAAGCCTTGCAGAAAATGGCCGACCTCGGCTTCAAACTCATCGCCGGTATCGAGATGGAGTGGTATCTGACCCGGGTGGTCGACGACCTGCTCAGCACTGGCTCGATGGGAGCGCCCGGCTCGCCGGCCGACCCGCCCAAGGTCGCCCCGGTCGCTCGCGGTTACAGCTACCTCCTCGGAGACCACCTCGATGAGATCGACGACATCCTCCGCCCGATCCGCAAAGCCATCATCGACATGGGATTGCCGCTGCGTTCGATCGACGACGAGTGGGCACCCAGCCAGGTTGAAACCACCTTCGACGTGCTGGAGGCCCTCGCCGCCGCTGACGCGGCGGTGATCTTCCGCATGGCCACCAAGCAGATCGCCAAGCGAAACGGATTCCTCGCTTCGTTCATGTGCACCCCGGCTATTCAGGGCTTCTACGCCAACGGATGGCACCTGCACACCTCGGTGGTTGACCTCGAATCGGGCCAGAACCTGATGGTCACGGACACGAGCGAGCCCCTGTCTGAACTGGGCCAGCACTACGTCGGCGGAACCCTCGCCCACGGTGTAGCCGCATCGGTCTTCACGACTCCGACCGTGAACGGATACCGCCGCCGCCGGCCGTACTCGCTGGCCCCCGACCGGCTGACCTGGGCCCAGGACAATCGGGCCGCCATGATGCGCGTCATCAGCGCACCCGGAGACGTGTCGTCCCACGTCGAAAACCGCGTCGGCGACTCCGCTGCCAACCCGTATCTGTACATCGCCGCCCAGGCAGCCGCTGGTCTGGACGGCATCCTGAAAAAGACGAGCCCCGGTCCGCTCTCCGAGGACCCGTACTCCCAGGATGTCGTGCAGCTTCCGACAACGCTCGCCGACGCCATCGACGAGCTGGAAGCCGACACGTTCTACCGCGAAGCCTTCGGCGACCACTTCATCGACTACCTGGTGTTGATCAAGCGGAGCGAAGTCACCCGGTACGACGCCTGGGTTGCCGCGAACCCTGACCCGGAGACCTACGTCAACGGTGTGACCGATTGGGAGCACCGCGAATATTTCGAGCTCTACTAACCCGTTCCTCCATCCGCCGTTGTTGTGGTCCGCGCCGTCTGGCGGACCACAACAACGGCGCATCACCAAACCAGGTAGGTTCTCATGCCCAAGATCATCCTTCACGCCCCGAACGGCGCACTGTTCACCGTCGACGCCCAGATCGGGGCATCCGTCATGGAGACCGCGGTCAAGCATGGAGTTCCCGGAATCGTCGCTGAATGCGGCGGCGCGCTCTCCTGTGCCACGTGTCACGTCTACATTTCGGATGCGTTCATCGGTCTCACCGGCCGAGCTGATGACTTCGAGGACGAGATGCTCGATGACACGGCCGCTGACCGCAAGCCCAATAGCCGCCTGTCCTGCCAGATTCGCATGACCGCTGCACTCGACGGTCTCGAAGCCCACATCGCCCCGGAGCAGTGACGATCATGCACGGCTCGCGCGCCGCATCCGCTGGCACTCTCATCGTTGGTGCCGGCCAATCCGGTCTGCAACTGGCCGTTTCGCTGCGCGAGGGCGGATACACCGCGCCGATCACGCTGGCGGGCGCGGAGGCGGGCGGCCCCTACCAGCGGCCTCCGCTCTCCAAGGCTTTTCTGGCCGGCACCGTCGACGAAGACAATCTGGCCCTTCGTGCCGCCGGTTTCTACACCGACCATGACATCGACATCGTCCCGGCGAGCCGCATCGTCACGGTGAGCCCGGATCGGGGCGACGGCGGCAGCGCACTCATCGATGGGGGTCGGGTCCTACGGTTCGAGCGACTGGCGCTGACCACCGGATCGCGGCCGCGCCGACTCACCGTACCGGGGGCCGACTTGTTCGGCGTCTGCTACCTCCGCAGCGTCGACGACGCCGGCCGACTGCGCCGGCTGCTCGAGGCAGCGCGCGATGTCGTCGTCATCGGCGGCGGATTCATTGGCTTGGAAGTGGCCGCCGCGGCTCGTCGCCGAGGGTTGCAGGTGACGGTCGTCGAATCGTCCGGTCGCCTGCTGAAACGAGTGGTCGCACCGCCGATCTCCGAGTTCTACCGGCAGGCCCACGAGAAACGGGGAGTGCACTTTCGGATGGGCTGTGGCGTCACCGCCGTGCACGGTGACGGGAACAATAGAGTGACGACGGTTGAGCTCTCCGACGGCACCCAGGTCGCGGCCGATATCGTGATCGTCGGGATCGGCGTCGAGCCGCGCATCGAGCTGGCGCGGCAATTGGGGCTGGACTGCGCTCGCGGCATCATCGTCGACGACCGGGCGCAGACGAGCATCCCGTCTGTGGTCGCGGCCGGCGACTGCACCGTGCAGCCGCATCCTCAATATCCGGAAACTCTCGTCGGCCTGGAATCCGTGCAGAACGCGGTTGACCAGGCTAAAGTTGCCGCCGCCACAATCCTCGGGCTGTCGCGCCCACCCGCCGTCGTGCCGTGGTTCTGGTCTGACCAGGCCGACCTCAAACTGCAGATCGCAGGGCTGTCGACCGGATACGACGAGTTCGTCGTGCGCGGCGATCCCGCGACGGAGTCCTTCTCCGTGCTGTACTACCGCCAGTTGCGCCTCATCGCGGTCGATGCGGTCAACCAGCCGCACGATTTCATGGCCGTCAAGCGCGCACTGGCCCTCGGAGTATCGATACCGGCCGCCGTGGCCGGAGACACGCGCTCGTCGCTGAAGTCCCGAATGGGCGCGTCCGACCAGGCCGACGAGCGCCTCACGGTGGGAGTGCGGCCGTGAGAATCACCCGAATTGAGACGATTCCGTTTGCCATCGACTACACAAAACCGCTGCGATTCGCGAGTGGGGAGGTGCGAACGGCAGCGCACGTTCTGGTGCGCGTGCACAGCGAAGACGGCATAGTCGGCACCGCAGAAGCCCCGCCGCGTCCGTTCACCTACGGTGAAACGCAGCAGTCGATCGCCGCGGTGATCGACACGGTCTTCGCGCCGGAGATCGTCGGTCTGTCCTGCCTCGACCGCGAGGCCATCCATGCCGTAATGAACCGCACAATCGGAAACCCGACGGCGAAATCCGCCATTGATATGGCGGTGTGGGACGTGATTGGGCAGTCACTCAAGGTGCCGGTCACTCGGCTCCTGGGCGGGTATGCGGATCGGATGCGGGTGTCACACATGTTGGGGTTCGCCGACCCGGCGCAAGCGGTTGCCGAAGCGGAGCGGATGCGTGACCTGCACGGCATTACGACATTCAAGGTCAAAGTCGGCCGCAACCCGATCCACCTCGATGTCGCCGTCTGCCGGGCCCTGCGTAACCAACTGGGCGATGCGGTAGAGCTCTATATCGACGGGAACCGCGGATGGACGGCATCCGAATCGCTGCGGGCTTTGCGGGCGATGGACGACCTGGACCTCACCTTCGCAGAAGAGTTGTGCCCCGCAGACGATGTGCTCGGTCGTCGATGGCTCGCCGAACGCAGCCCGATACCGCTCGTCGCGGACGAAAGCGTGACCCGACCGGGCGAGGTGACCCGCGAGCTTCTGGGCGGTGCCGCCCATGCCATCAGCATCAAGACGGCACGCACCGGATTCACCGCCTCGCAGCGCGTTCTCTTCGCATGCGAAGGACTGGGGGTTGAGGTGATCATGGGAAACCAAATTGACGGCCAGGTCGGCACCGTGTGCAGCGCCGCGTTCGGCTCGGCCTTTCAGTCCACCAGCCGTCGGGCCGGTGAGCTGTCAAATTTTCTGGACATGGCCGACGATCTGTTGGCCGAGCCACTCACGATCCGCGACGGGATGCTCCCCATCCGCCAGTCCCACGGCCTGGGCATCCATATCGATCCCGAGAAACTCACCAGATATCGGCAGGACCAGTCGGACTAGCCGACTGCCCTCTGTCGCAACAGACTACGGCCCCATCGCTGTGATGCGGACGGACAATGAAATGGAGAAAAAGATGTCATCTGAAATTATCGAAGTGGAAGCCTCCGCTGCAGCTTCGGGAAATGCCGCAACGGCGCGGTTCCGGGAGAGCGGCAAGACCACCGCTGTTGAGACCTCCACCGAACGAGTCTCCCTCCTCGCCAACGAGGTACTGTCTGCCGTCTACGACACCGTGCGACGGAACCAGGTCACCTACGCAGAATTCAACGCGCTCAAGGCGTGGTTGATCCAGGTCGGTGAAGACGGCGAATGGCCGCTTTTTCTGGACGTCTGGGTAGAGCATGTCATCGAAGAGGTCGCCACCGGCGATCGCGAAGGCTCAAAGGGCACCATCGAGGGCCCCTACTACGTTCCCGACGCGCCGACACTGCCCACCCCAGGTACCTTGCCCATGCGCGACAACGAACCTGGCACGCCTCTGCTTCTGCGCGGCACGGTGGCGGGAACCGATGGAGCGCCCTTGGCCGGCGCCCACGTGGAGATCTGGCACGCCGATGACGACGGTTTCTATTCCCAGTTTGCCCCCGGCCTGCCCGAGTGGAACCTGCGCGGAATCATCGTGGCCGACGAGTTCGGAAACTATGAGATCAACACCATCCAGCCGGCTCCCTATCAAATTCCGACGGGCGGTTCGTGCGGCAACCTGATCACCGCCGCCGGTTGGCACGCCTGGCGTCCGGCGCACCTGCACCTGAAGATCTCCGCCCCTGGCCGCCAGCTACTCACCGCCCAGCTCTATTTCGAGGGAGACTCCTACCTCTCCAATGACGTCGCATCAGCTGTGAAGCCGGAGCTGGTTCTCAAGCCGCTCCCCACGGCCGACGGTAACGGCCGACACGTCACCTACAACTTTGTGCTCGACCCGGCCTGACCGGTGACGACCCAACGAAATAGAGAAAGCTGATGTTGTTCGCCGTGCGGATGAGCGTCGCCCTGCCCCCCGACATGGACGAGGACGTCCAGGCCGACATCCTGACCCGAGAGAAGACCTATTCCCAGGACCTTCAAAATCGCGGAGAATGGCAGCAAATCTGGCGGTGCGTTGGGCAGTACTCCAATCTGAGTATTTTCGACGTTGCCGATAACGAGCGGCTGCACAGCATCCTCTGGAATCTGCCACTGTTCCCCTATCTGGACATCGAAGTGACGCCGCTGGCCAGGCATCCGTCCCGGGTGAGTGCGTCCTAGCAAGGGCGTCTGGCCCGTTTAGCGACGATTCGCTCGGTGGCCGCCGAATCATTTCAGCGGCCACCGAGCATCGACCAATCGGGCGGGGCGAGGCGACCGGTAGACTTGCCGGGTCAAGCATCCGCTATCTCGGGGAGAATTCCACACGTGACCGCTGTTTCCAACACCTCTTCCCGCGGCGTCGCCGACACCGTTTCCAACGCCATTGCGACGCCAGAGAAGGAGCAGCCCTACGGCGCGCTCGGGCTCAAGGCGGATGAGTACGCGAAGATTCGCGAGATTCTGGGCCGCCGCCCCACGAGTGGCGAACTCGCCATGTACTCGGTGATGTGGAGCGAGCACTGCTCCTACAAGAGCTCGAAGATGTACCTGCGCCAGTTCGGCGACAAGGTCACCCCCGCCATGAAGAAGAACCTCATGGTCGGCATGGGCGAGAACGCCGGCGTTCTCGACGTCGGTGAGGGCTGGGCGGTCACGTTCAAGATCGAATCGCACAACCACCCCTCCTACATCGAGCCGTTCCAGGGCGCCGCGACCGGCGTCGGCGGCATCGTGCGCGACATCATCTCGATGGGCGCCCGCCCGGTCGCCGTGATGGATGCCCTGCGCTTCGGCGACATCACCGACCCTGACACCGCCCGAGTCGTGCACGGAGTGGTCAGCGGCATCAGCTTCTACGGCAACTGCCTCGGCCTGCCCAACATCGGCGGCGAAACCGTGTTCGACCGGGTCTACCAGGGCAACCCGCTGGTCAACGCGCTCTCGGTCGGCGTGCTGCGCCACGAAGACCTGCACCTCGCCAACGCCCGCGGTGTCGGCAACCAGGTTGTTTTGTTCGGTGCCCGCACCGGCGGCGACGGCATCGGCGGGGCATCCATTCTCGCCTCCGACACCTTCAGCGCCGGCGGACCGACCAAGCGGCCGGCCGTGCAGGTCGGCGACCCGTTCGCTGAAAAGGTCCTCATCGAGTGCTGCCTCGAACTGTTTGCCGGCAAACTCGTCGAGGGAATCCAGGACCTCGGGGCCGCCGGCATCAGCTGCGCGACCAGCGAGCTCGCCTCGAACGGCGACGGCGGCATGTTCATCGAACTCGAGAAGGTGCTGCTGCGTGATCCCACGCTCACCGCCGAAGAGATTCTCATGAGCGAGAGCCAGGAACGCATGATGGCGATCGTCACCCCCGACAAGCTCGAGGGTTTTCTCGCCGTCACCACCAAGTGGGACGTCGAGACCAGCGTGCTCGGCGAGGTCACCGATACCGGCCGGTTGATCATCAACTGGCACGGCGAAGAAATCGTCAACGTGCTGCCGCGCACCGTGGCCGTCGACGGCCCGGTCTACGAGCGTCCGCTGGCCTACCCGACCTGGATCGACGCCCTGCAGGCCGATACCGCTTCCGTGCTGCCGCGCGCCCTCGACGGAGCAACCCTGCACGAGCAGTTCCTCGACCTGCTCGGTTCGCCGAACCTGGCCGACCCGAGCTGGATCACCGACCAGTACGACCACTACGTGCAGGGCAACACAGCGCTGTCCTTTCCCGACGACGGCGGCATGATCCGTGTCGACGAGGAGAGCGGCCTCGGCTTTGCAATCGCCACCGACGCGAACGGCCGCTACTGCCAGCTCGACCCGTACCGCGGCGCCCAGCTCGCTTTGGCCGAGGCGTACCGCAACGTCGCCGCGACCGGCGCCGTGCCGGCCGGCGTCAGCGACTGCCTCAACTTCGGCTCGCCAGAGAACCCCGAGGTCATGTGGCAGTTCCGTGAGGCCGTCACCGCTCTCGCCGACGGCTGCCTCGAGCTGGAGATCCCCGTCACCGGCGGCAACGTGTCGTTCTACAACCAGACCGGCGACCAGCCGATTCACCCGACCCCGGTCGTGGCTGTGCTCGGCGTGATCGACGACGTCGCCCGACGCATCCCGAGCGGATGGCAGGACGACGGGCACAACATCTACCTGCTCGGTACGACCCGTCTCGAGCTCGACGGTTCAGCCTGGGCCGGTGTGGTGCACGATCACCTCGGCGGAAGGCCGCCGGTCGTTGACCTCGGCCAGGAGAAGGCCCTCGCCGGTCTGCTGCACGCCGCGTCGAAGGAAGCCCTCATCGACAGTGCGCACGACCTCAGCGAGGGCGGGCTCGCCCAGGCCCTCGCCGAAGCAGTGATGCGCTTCGGGGTGGGCGCGCGGGTCTGGCTGGGTGACATTCTGGGTCGCGACGGCGTGGACGCATCCACTGCCCTGTTCTCGGAATCGGCCGGTCGCGTCATCGTTTCAGTGCCCCGCGAAGACGACGTGAAGTTCCTCGGCCTGTGTGCCGGCCGCTACATTCCGGTGCTGCGCATCGGCGTGACGGACGCCACCCTGCACGCCCTCGAAGTGCAAGACGTCTTCGCCGCCACCCTCTCGGAGATGCGCAACCGTCACCAATCCCCCCTCCCCGCAGCCTTCGCCTAGTCCCGAAGGCACTCGCCGCACCGGTCCAGCGACGACCACTCTGCGCATAACTCCTGCAATTTCTGCGAAGGCAGAATCTCGGTCGCGAAATAACGCGGGACTCTCAGCTTCGGCGCACGAATTGCAGGAGTTATGCGTAGGGAACCGCCGGGTGCGCTGTAGAAGGGCTACAGAAAGGGGTCGCCGATCAGGGTCTCGGCGCGCTCCCACAGGCGCGCGGCCACGGCTCGGTCGCGGGAGGTGCGAGTGGCCGGCTGCTCTACCGGGCGGCCGCGCACCAGAAGTCGCGGGCCGAAGTAGTCGCCGCCGTGGGCATCCGGGTCGATCGCAGCGCGCACGGTCGACCAGGCTCCCTGCTGCTTACTCTGGGCCCCCACGAGCAGCTGCAGGCCGTCGATCACGCGCTTGCCGCGCGACACCTCATTGACCGAACGGATGCCCGGGGTCAACCCCGAAATGGAATACCCCGGATGCGCGACCAGCGACTGCACCGTGCCGGCACCGTTGGCCCGCAGGCGCCGGTCGAGTTCGAAGCCGAACACCTGCATGGCGATCTTGGACTGCGCGTACGCCGTCCACCCGCTGTAGGTGGTCGCCAGCTGCAGGTCGTCGAGCGAGGAGTCCATCAGCCGGGAGATCAACGACCCGAGCGAGACCACCCGGCTGCCGGGCGTGCGGCGCAGCGCCATGAGCGCCCCAGCAGTCAAAGCAAAGTGCCCCAGAAAGTTCGTCGCGAAGACGAGCTCGTTGCCGTCGAGGCTCACCTGGCGATCCCGCGGCGGGTGCACGATTCCGGCGTTCAGAATCAGACCGTCGAGGCGCGGCAAAGCGCGCAGCGTCTCGCTGACCCCGCGCACCGATTGCAGATCCGAGACATCGATTTGAAGCACCGACACGGATGCCCCGGGCACGCGGGCGCGAATGGCCGCCGCCGCGGCATCCGCTTTCAGCAGATTGCGGCAGGCGAGCACGACGTGCGCGCCCGCACCGGCGAGTTGTTCGCTCGTGAAGTAGCCGAGGCCGGCGTTGGCGCCGGTGACGACGAAGGTTTTACCGGACTGGTCGGGTAGCTCGCGCGGGTTCCAGGTCACTGCAGGAAACCTACGACGTGACGCTGGGCGCGTGCACGGTCGGCGGGTGCGGCACCGGGTGCGCCGCGGCGGCCGCCGCTGCACCGGTCGGAGCAGCCCCGGCAGCGCGCTCCGGCAGCGCTACAGCCTCACCGCCGGCGATCTTCACGTGGTGGTGAATGACCTCGGCGATGATGAAATTCAGAAACTTCTCGGCGAAAGCCGGGTCGAGGTGCGCCTCACCGGCCAGTCCGCGCAGGCGGTCGATCTGCATGAGCTCGCGCGCCGGATCGGCGGCCGGCAGCCCGTGCGCGGCCTTGAGCCGGCCAACCGACTGGGTGAATTTGAATCGTTCGGCCAGCAGATGAATGAGCGCGGCGTCGATATTGTCGATGCTCTCGCGAATGCTGTGCAGCTGCTCGATCGCATCAGCGTCGGCATCAGCGGGTAGTTCCTCGTGTGCGGCCATACTTTTACGATAATGCATGCCCTAAGCGGATGCCGCCGCCCGGCCGCGCACCCCGAATGGCCGGAGCCGCAAGCGTTTCTGCGTCAGAAGGATGCCCAGCAGCACGAGGAGCGCCCCGGTCGGTTCGTGCCAGGAGAATGTTTCAGCGAGCACGAGCACTCCGAGCCCCACCCCGACGACGGGAGTCACGTAGGTCACCGTGGACGCATTGGTCGGCCCCCAGGCGCGCAACACGTTGATATTCCAGATGTAGGCCAGGCCGGTGCCGAGCGCCCCCAGGGCCAGCAGACACAGCACGATCGGCCAGGTCAGCACCACCGGGCTCCAGGCCAGCACCGGTGTGAGCAGCAGCATGATGAACCCGGCAATGCCGATGTTGAGAAAGGCGAAGGTCGACGCGTGTATCGGCCGCCCGCTCAGAAATCGGCGGGTGTAGCCGAAGGTGAAGCCGTAGCAGACGGCCGATCCGAGGCAGGCGAGCTGGCCCCACAGGTCTCCGGTGAGTGAGGAATACTGCCACGGCCCGATGATCACGACCACGCCGATGATGCCGAGCACGATACCGGCGACCTGCGCGCGCACGAGTTTCTCCACTCGAAAGGCCAGCGTCGCCATCAACGCGGTCATGATCGGGGTGACCGCGTTGTAGATGCTGGCCAGGCTCGACGAGACGTATTGTTCGGCCCAGGCGAAAAGTAGGTGGGGAATCACGCATCCGCTGAACGCGATCACCAAAAAGTGTAACCAGACGGCGCCCTCCCGCGGCAGCACCGGCCCTTTGTTGATGCGTGGACGGGTCACCAGCACGATCAGCCCGAGGGTCGACCCGCCGAGAACGAGCCTTGACCAGGCGATCTGGCCGAAGCTGACGCCGTCGAGGGCGATCTTCATGAACAGAAAGCTCGCGCCCCAGATCAGGCCCATTCCGAGGAATTGCGCCGCGACGAGGGTCTTGCTGGCGGCAGGCGTTTGAGTCACCCTGCGAGCCTATAGCGCATGGATCCCGCCGCGAATCGGCACGAACTCAGCGTCTTGAAAGCGCCGAACATTGGCAGTGCCTGCCGCATTGGGTTCGGCTCGCCTGCTCCCGTGGCGAATTCAGAAAATCCGCTCAGCCTGTCGCCGGCAACGGTGGGTCCGGGGGTTCAGACACCGGCTCGTGCGGTTTTTCCTGATAGAGCCCCCCGAATCACCCGGCATGGGCGGATGCCTCCCCTACGGCGAGGCCTCGGCCCCGGCACTGCGTTCGGTGTCGGTTCCGGCCGGGCTGCCGCCACGAATGCCGCCCTGCGGTCCGCCGCCCACGATGGTGCCGCCGGTCGCAGCTGGGCGCAGGCTGCGGTAGGTCACGAACCGGCCAGGGATCGCGTCGAGGCGTGCAACAAGCCCGGCGCGCACGGCCGGCCATTCCTCGGCGAGGATCGAGTAGACGGCGCTGTCCCGCCAGGTTCCGTCGGCGCGGGGCCGATCGCGGCGCTGGATGCCTTCGAACGAGGCTCCGATGCCGAGGATGGCGGCACGGGAACGGGCGTTGAGGGCGTCCGCTTGAATCTTGACCCGGCCGAAACCGTTGTCGAAGGCCGTTCCGAGCACGAGCAATTTGGTCTCAGCGTTGACGGCGGTGCCCCAAACACGCGGGTCATAGGCGGTCCAGCCGAGATGGATCGCCTCGTTGACGACGTCGATGTCACCGAGGGTCGTGGTGCCGACGACGTCGCCGTCGTTCGGACCGCCGAGCAGGCGCACCACGTAGGGCAGGCCTTCCCACTGAAAGTAGTCGTGCGCCCACTGGATGAATCCCTCGACGCCCTGGTGCAGGGCGGCAGGCCCGCCTCCGTAGCCGGCGGCGAACACCTCAGGGTGCGCGATGGCGCGCGCAAGTTCGGGGAGCACCGCACTTCCGAGCGGTTGCAGCTGTACAAAGCGACCGGTCAGGGTCAGGGAATGGGGTCTCACGGCGTTCACTCGCTCAGTTTGACAGGTCAAAGTGAGGAATCGTACGTGGTTCGCGGCAACCCGCCGAGAAATCTAGTCGATCAGGTCGTGACGTACCACAATGGCTTCACGGTCCGGCCCGACGCCGATCGCCGAAATGCGCGATCCGCTCATCGATTCAAGGGCCAGCACGTAGTCCTGAGCTGCCTGCGGCAGTTCATCGAAGGTGCGCACGCCGGTGATGTCCTCGGTCCAGCCGGGGAAGTTCTCGTAGATCGGCACGGCGTGGTGAAAGTCGCTCTGAGAGACAGGCACTTCATCGACGCGCACGCCGTCGACCGAGTAGGCCACGCAGACCGGGATTTCGGCCAGGCCGGTGAGCACGTCGAGTTTGGTCAGTACGAAGTCAGTGACACCGTTGATTCGCGCCGTGTAGCGGGCGATCGGGGCGTCGTACCAGCCGCAGCGACGCGGGCGACCGGTGGTGGTGCCGAACTCGAAGCCGTTGGCGCGCAGGTATTCGCCCGACTCGTCGAACAGTTCGGTGGGGAACGGGCCGCTGCCGACCCTGGTCGTGTAGGCCTTGACCACGGCGATGACCCGGTCGATGCGGTTCGGGGCGATGCCGGAACCGGTCACCGCGCCGCCCGAGGTAGCGTTCGACGACGTGACGAAGGGATATGTGCCGTGGTCGACGTCGAGCATGGTGGCCTGGCCGCCCTCGAACAGCACTGTCTTGCCGTCGTTCAGCGCCTGGTGCAGCAGCAGAGCGGTGTCGGTGACCATGGGGCGCAGTCGTTCGGCATAGCTGAGCAGTTCGGTGACGATCTCCTCGGCCTCGATGGCGCGGCGGTTGTACACCTTGACCAGCATGTGGTTCTTTTGGTCGAGGGCTCCCTCGACCTTCTGGCGCAGGATGTTCTCGTCGAACAGGTCCTGTACGCGAATGCCGACCCGGTTGATTTTGTCGGCGTAGGCCGGGCCGATGCCGCGTCCGGTGGTGCCGATCTGGCGCTTGCCGAGAAAACGCTCGGTGACCTTGTCGAGAGTTCGGTGATACGCGGTGATGACGTGGGCGTTAAGGCTGACCTTGAGCCGGGAGACGTCGACGCCGCGCTCGGAGAGGGCGTCGAGCTCTTCGAACAAGACCTCGACGTCGACGACGACGCCGTTGGCGATGACCGGGGTGACGCCGGGGCTCAGGATGCCGGACGGCAGCAGGTGCAGCGCATACTTTTCATCGCCAACCACGACGGTGTGCCCGGCGTTGTTGCCGCCGTTGAACTTGACGACATAGTCGACGCGGCTACCGAGAAGGTCGGTAGCTTTACCCTTGCCCTCGTCGCCCCACTGGGCTCCGATGAGTACGATCGCGGGCATTTAGTCTTCTCCTCGAATAACAAAAGCTTCGGTGGGCGGCGCCGGGTCGAACCCCGGGCTGCCAGTGTGCAGGGTCGAAATGATGTCAATGGCGCTGGCGTCGGCATCCGTCAGAAAAGCGGTGAGCCGGGAGACTTCGTCGGCCTCGCCGATCTCTTCCGCGCCGCGACGCAGCGCGAACAGGGCGCGGAGCACCCCTCGGTTGGGTTCGTGGCGCCACGGAATGGGGCCGTGGCCCCGCCAGCCGGCCTTGCGGAGGGAGTCGAGTCCGCGGTGGTAGCCGACCCGCGCGTAGGCGTATGCCTCCAACAGGCGACCCTCAGAGTGGGTGGCGTCGGCCAGTTCGGCCCAGGCCAGCGGGGACGTCGGGTGCACCTGCACCACGGCGGCGAGCTGGCTCCTCGCGGTTCGGCGCAGGGCCTCGAGCACCTCCGGTTCCGCGGGAAGAAGGGTCTCGGGCTCTGAAATCAAATTGTCGCCGGTCACACTGAACCCTACCAAGGCCGCGGTGCCGTCACCCCGGCGACGGGCCCGATCGGCCTAAAACACTAGGCCTGACTTTGCTGTCGGGCCGCGACTCGCCAGCCACCGTTGACGAACAGGTAGGTCGTCGACATGTTCAGTTCAGCGACGACCTCGCCGCGGCGGGCGATGGCCTTGTAGACAACGACTCCGGCGTGCTCGCCGAGGCGGATGATGGCTGGTTCGTGAATACCGTAGCTTTCCCACGGCGCCGCCTGGTCGAAGTAGGCGGTGACCTCGTCACGGGTAATGACGGCGCCTGGCACGATCATCAGGCCATCGTCGGTCATTTCACGCTGATAGTACGCGCCGCCCTGGCCGCCCAGGATGGCCTGCCAGCCGGCGTTTTCTTCGTGGAGGAGCCGGGCCGGAAGATCATCAGTGATCGCAGTCATAACGCCACGCTAGCCCTTGCCGAGCCGGTTTGGCCAGAAAAATCAGAACCGGTGCTGAACCACCCACGCGTGCATGGTTACGGCGGCGGCGGCCGAGGCGTTGATCGACCTGGTCGATCCGAACTGGCTGATTTCGACAACGGCATCGGCGGCGGCGATGGCCTCTTCCGACAGCCCCGGTCCCTCCTGGCCGAATAGCAGCACGCAGCGTTCGGGAAAGCTGAACGTCTCAATGATGACGCTGCCTGGCACGTTGTCGATCGCGATGATCGGCAGCGCCCCGGTCGCACACCATTCAACGAACGCCGCGACATCCGGGTGGTGCAGCACGTGCTGGTACCGGTCGGTGACCATGGCGCCACGCTTGTTCCAGCGCTTGCGGCCGATGATGTGCACGGTGTCGGCGCCGAACGCGTTGGCGCTGCGCACGATCGATCCGATATTCATGTCGTGCTGCCAGTTCTCGATGGCCACGTGAAACGGATTCCGGTGCTCGTCCAGGTCAGCCACTATCGCCGCCATGGTCCAGTACCGGTAACGGTCGATCACGTTGCGGGTGTCGCCGTGCTGCAGCAGGTCGGCGTCGTAACGATCTTCGCTCGGCCACTCCCCCGGCCAGGGACCGACGCCGTAGGTCGAGCGTTCCGGTGTGAAGCTGCCATTGGCCGGCACGTCGGCGGCGAACGATGGGCCTGCTGGTTCTGTCACTACCCAACCGTATCCTGCCGACAACGCACTTATTCGGGGTTTCGGTCTGCCTAACTTCTGGCTATGGTTTCGGTATGACTAAAACGGATGCCCCGGCCACCGACCGTGTGCTCTCGCAGGCTCCCACCACGGTCGCCTCCAGCCGCTTGCTCTGGCTGCTCGGTCCGGCTCTCGTGGCGGGAGTCGCCTACCTCGACCCCGGCAATGTCGCCAGCAATATGACCGCGGGCGCCCGCTACGGTTACCTCCTGGTCTGGGTGGTCGTGGCCGGCAACGTTATGGCCTGGCTCATCCAATACCTTTCCGCCAAGCTCGGCATCGTCACCGGCGCGAGCCTGCCCGAGATTCTCGGGGTGCGCATGAAACGGCCGATGGCTCGGCGGCTGTACTGGGTGCAGGCCGAGCTGGTCGCGATGGCCACCGACCTCGCCGAGATCATCGGCGGTGCCGTCGCCCTCAACCTGCTGTTCAACCTGCCGCTGATCTGGGGCGGCGTGATCACCGGCACCATCTCGATGATTGTGCTCATGGTGCACTCTCGGCGGGGGCCGCGCATCTTCGAGCGAGTCATCATCATGCTCATGCTCATTATCGCCGTCGGTTTCACGGCGGGTGTCTTCGTCTCGCCGCCCGATGGCGGCGGTGTGCTCGACGGCCTGGTGCCGCGGTTCGAAGGCTCCAATTCGGTGCTTCTCGCCGCCTCCATCCTCGGCGCCACGATCATGCCGCACGCCATCTACGCTCACTCCTCACTCACCCGCGACCGGTTCCCGGAGTGGCAGGGCGTGGTCGCCACCCGCCGTCTTCTCTGGGCCACGAAGTGGGACGTCACCATCGCCATGGCGATCGCCGGAACGGTGAACCTGGCGATTCTGCTGCTCGCGGCATCCGCTTTGCAGGGGGTGGACGGAACCGACACCCTCGAAGGGGCCTACGCAGCATTGAAAGACACGCTCGGGCCGATCGTCGCGACCCTGTTCGCGGTGGGACTGCTCGCGTCGGGGCTGGCCTCGACCTCGGTGGGCGCCTATGCCGGAGCCGAGATCATGCACGGCCTGCTGCACGTGCGCATTCCCTTGTTGCTGCGCCGACTGGTCACCCTGATTCCGGCGCTGCTCATTCTCGGAGCGGGGTTCGACCCCACCCAGGCGCTTGTACTCAGCCAGGTGGTGCTGTCGTTCGGCATTCCGTTCGCGTTGATTCCGCTGGTCTGGCTCACCGCCCAGCGCGGTCTGCTCGGCTCCTTCACTAACCGGTGGTTCACGACCGTGGCCGGCGCGATCTGCGCGGTGGCCCTCGTTGCGCTGAACGTCGTGCTGCTCGTGCTCGTCTTCGGCTCACTCTAAGGGAACCGTCGCGTGACCGGGCTACCCTGAACCAGATATGACGTACACGACCGGCGCGGCCGAGGACTACCTCAAGACCATCTACGCCCACACCGAGTGGCAATCCGACCTGATCACGCCGTCGGTGCTGGCTACGCGATTGGGGGTGGCGCCGTCATCCGTTACCGAGATGGTGAAGAAGCTCGCCGCGAGCGGGCTCATCACCCACGTTCCATACGGTCCGCTCGCTTTGACAGATGCCGGCCGCCTGCGTGCAACCGCCGTCGTGCGGCGGCATCGCCTGATCGAGACCTGGTTGGTCGGCGAGATGGGCTACGACTGGGACCAGGTACACGACGAAGCCGAGATTCTCGAGCATTCCCTCTCGGATCGGCTGCTCGAGGCCATTAACGCGAGGCTCGGATTTCCGGCGCACGATCCGCACGGCGATCCCATTCCAGCCGCCGACGGTACCGTGTTGCGGTCGCCGGCGCTACTGCTGGCCGAGGCTGCGGTCGGGCATTTTGGCACGGTGCTGCGCATCAGCGACCGGGACCCGGCGGTGCTCCGCGAACTCGCCGCCGACCTGATCGGGCCCGGCACCGAATTCACCCTGACGGCACCGCTCACCATCGAATTAGCGGATGGCCAGAGCCGGCTGGTTACGTCGGCTGCGGCCGGGGCGGTCTGGGTGACCGCCTGACGCGTGGCGGGTATGCGCTTATTTGATCGATACCGGTAACCGTGGGGAAACTTCGCGCGGCTAGGCTGGGAGTCGACGAAAAGGAGCGCCTGATGGCACGACGCGACGAGATCGAATGCTGGCTCACCGACATGGACGGTGTGCTGGTGCACGAGAACCAGGCCCTGCCAGGGGCGGCCGAACTGCTGCAGCAGTGGACGGATACCGGGACGCCGTTCCTGGTGCTGACCAATAATTCCATCTTCACGCCGCGCGATCTGAGCGCCCGGCTGCGCTCAAGCGGGCTAAACGTGCCGGAGGACCGCATCTGGACCTCGGCACTCGCCACGGCTGACTTTCTGAAGTCGCAGGTTTCCGGCGGCACGGCATTCGTGATCGGCGAGGTCGGAATCACGACCGCGCTGCACGAGGCCGGGTTCATCATGACCGAAACCGACCCCGACTATGTGGTCGTCGGCGAGACGCGCAATTACTCGTTCGAGGCGATCACCAAGGCGATTCGGCTCATTCTGGGCGGGGCGCGCTTCATTGCAACGAACCCGGATGCGACCGGCCCCAGCAAGGATGGCCCGATGCCGGCGACCGGCGCCATTTCGGCGCTGATCTCCAAGGCCACCGGCATGGAGCCCTACGTTGTCGGCAAGCCCAATCCCATGATGTTTCGCTCGGCCATGAACAAGATCGGTGCGCACTCGGAGAATACCGGCATGATCGGTGACCGCATGGACACCGATATCGTCGCCGGCATCGAGGCGGGGCTGCACACCATTTTGGTGCTCACCGGCATCGCCGACGAGGCCGAGATCAACCGGTACCCGTTTCGGCCCGACGAGATCGTGGTCGGAGTGCACGAGCTGTTGTCGGCCGAGCCCGTCGAGAGCGACGAGATCTAACCGTCCGCTGGCGTTTTCCGTCGAGCGCTAGGCAATCAGGACGGGCGCTGGATCGTCGATGGTCGGTGGATTGAGTACGACTTCCAGGGCGTCTTCGCGGCTGAGGAAACCCGGAAAGTTGTAGCGAGCGAAGCGCCCCGTCGGGTCATCGGAAGAGAGCGGCACTGCTATCGATGAGCACCGCATAATCTGCGCGAGAACTTCGGTGACCGCGGCAGCGGGAGTCTGGCCGGAACGACCACGCAGGCGAACGGATGCCCTTGGGCCGCCCTCCGCGCCGAATCGTAGCCTGAGCATGCGGTTATGCCGGCGCCGGTGGTCGAACATATCGAGGCGGGCCCAGGTTATGCCGGCGATGAACACGACCCGCCGGCCCGCACGCAGCTGCCCGGTATCGAAATTCACCCACGGCTGGGGATAGCGCAGTCGCTGCACTAAATAGAGCACGAGAAGTACCGGCAGCACCACGCCCAAGCCGATCAGCAGGCCCCACCAGAACGAGATATCGAGCCCCTGAGCAATATAGGAGCCCACTTGAAGGGGCACGATGCCCAGAAGTACTCCGTTAGCGGGCGTCGACGCAAAGGTTCCCCACCAGCCCGCGCGGTCCAGCCGCAGCCAGCCGGAAGGGAGCTCTGCTGTGTTTGGCGCGTCGGTATCGCTCATTGGCACACGCTAGCACCGGCGCCTGCCGGTGTGGAATTGCGCCGGAAGCTGCATGCGACACCACATTTCAGGTGTCAGCAGCATCCGCTCAGCCGTGCAACACGTGGCCGCGCTGAGCTGCAGCCCGGCTAGTCCGCCGCGAGATTCTGTTAGGCGGTTGGGCCAGTTCCCGAGATGCTCGCCGTGAGGGGTTCGGCGCTGGCTCGGGTGACGAAACAGTAATAGTTGCGCGGCTCGGCGGTCCACTGCTCGGCGGTGATGGGGTAGCTGCCCTGCATTTGCAGGTTCGGGTAGGCGCCCGCCGCAGTCAGGTCGAGAATTCCGGGTGCCGTGCAGAGCAGGTTGATCTGGGCGGCCAGTGCGGCCTCGCCCGGAAATGCGGTTGAGGCGTCCCCACCGAAGCTGCCCCGATAAACAAGCTGGGAAGTGTGCGCGGCCGCGCAATCGACGACCGTGAACTCTTCCTCCCACGGCGACACATACGGCTCCAAGCACTCGCCGCCGAAGAGGGCGTTCCACTGGTGCACTCCGGCCGGCTGCATCGCCGTAATCTCCGGTGCCGGGATCGGCGTGGGGGTAGGGGTGGCCGAAGCGGATGTCGTCGGCGCCGCTACCGGTGCCGGGCGAGCTACCAGGCGCTGGCCGAGATAGAACAGCCCAACGAGCACGATGATGGCCAGCAGGCCAACGGCGGTCCAGACCAGGGCGGCCTGGCTTACTCCGGAAGCCCCGCGCCGGGAACGGTGGCGGTTCGGTGGTGCGGCCAGAGCCCGTGTGGCAAAGGTCAGTGTGGCAGCAGTCGGTGCGGCAGAGGTCGGTGCGGCAGCAGGCAGGACGACCAAGCTCGGCTCCGGCTCAATGACGGCGGGCGAGAGGTTCTCTGGCATGGGGTCGGCTGCTTGATCGCGGTCGATTGCAACGTCAACGTCAACGTCAACGTCACGGTCGGCTGCCAGAGAGTCGGGCTCACCAGTGGCCGGAACAATTGGGTCGGCCAGCTCGGTCGCGGGGGCACTCGGTGCTGGTTGCGGCAGCGGGGTGGTCCACCAGGGATCGGACGCGGCGGCATCCGCTGTTTCGGTGCCTGCTGTTTCGGTACCTGCTGTTTCGGTACCTGCTGTTTCCGCTAGCGGCGCTTCAGAGGCAGGGTCGTCCAGCTGCGACGCGAGCCAGTCGATGCCGCGCTCGTCGTCGTCTGGTGCCACTAGTTCAGCCCCAGATCCTCAAGGGAGATCGCGGCGAAGTAGGGGTAGCCAGCGGCCTCGATCACTTCTCGGGCACCGGTGTTGCGATCGACGACGACGGCGACGCCGGCAATCTCAGCGCCCACCTTGAGCAGGGCTTCAATGGCAGCCAGCGGCGATCCGCCCGTGGTCGAGGTGTCTTCAAGCACGATAACGCGCTTGCCGGCGAGGTCAGGACCCTCAACCTGGCGCCCACGGCCGTGGTCTTTCGGCTCCTTGCGCACGACGAACGCGTCGTAGGTCGCACCGAGAGCCGCGCCCTGGTGCATGACGGCCGCCGCAATCGGGTCGGCTCCCATGGTCAGCCCGCCGACGGCAACGACGTCGGGCACGTCCTTAATAAGCTCGAGCATGACCTGCCCGATCAGCGGGGCCACCCGGTGGTCGAGGCTCACCCGGCGCAGGTCCACGTAGTAGGTGGCCTTCTTACCGCTGGTGAGAACGAAGTCTCCGTGAAAAACGGCCTCGGCCGAGATGAAGTCGATGAGTTTCTGCCGTGTATCAGTCACGCCTGCCAGTTTAGGGCATGCCTTACAGACCCTAGAAGATGCGCACCAGGTTACGACGATCAGTCTGACGGTACCCATCGCGGTGCACCTCGACGACGAGGGCTGAAATGGAGATAACGGCTACGAGCAAGATAGCGATGAGAACGAACACGAGATGCCTTTCGAAGGAGATGGAGTGGCCCGGCACGGAGGCGACATTGCTCGTGTATGACCCTCTCATTTGATCACCCCTGACCGTGCAGCACAATCGCTTAATTGTGCATGAACTCTTTAGACTTGCTACATGGACGTGCAACGACTCGAACTGCTCCGCGAACTCGCCGACCGCGGCAGCGTCACGGCCGTCGCCCTCGCCACCCACCGCACCCCCTCGGCGGTCTCCCAGCAGCTCAAAGTGCTCGAACGTGAGGCGGGCTTGCCGCTCACCCAGCGAAAGGGGCGCGGCCTCGTTCTCACCGACGCCGGCCGGGCGCTCGCGCGCAGCGCAACGGATGTCGCGGTGTCGCTGGCGAAGGCCACCGCGCTCTGGGACGAATTTCGAAACCAGGCCTCGGGCGAAGTGAGCCTCGTCACCTTTCCCACCGCCGGCCAGATGCTGCTCCCCGGCGTCATCAAGGCACTCGGGCCAGACCTCGTGCTCAATTGTGCCGACGAAGACCCCGAGCTGAGCGACTTTCCCGCGTTCACCGCCGAGTACGACATTGTGCTGGCGCACTCCATGAGCGGCCAACTGTCCTGGGCCGGCCGCGGCCTGAAAGTCGTGCCGCTGATGACCGAGCCGCTGGATGTGGGGCTGCCGGTGGGGCATCCGCTCGCCGAACGCGCCTGGGTCGGCCCGAGCGATCTGATTGGCGAAACGTGGATCGGGGTGACCGACGGCTACCCGTTCGAGCGCATCCTGCATGCCATCGAACAGGAAGCTGGCGCCCGGCTGGAGATGTCGCAGCGCTTCGCCGACCTCGCCCTGATCGAGTCGTTCGTGATCGCCGGGCTCGGCATCGCTCTCGTGCCGCGCTACACCTCCGGCGGCGGCCAGCCCGGCCGCCTGGTGCTGAAGCCACTGCGCGGCATCGAATCGGAGCGCCAGATCGTGGCCCTGATGCGGCCCGATCGCGCCGAACGACTGGCCGTGCGCACCGTCGTTGACGCCCTGCAGGCCGAAGCGGCCCGCGTGCAGCAATCCCACGCGGCCCCGCACCACGGCACAGCCAAATAGAAATGCCCGTACCAAAATTCGTACGGGCATTTCTATTGCTAAACGGTGCTACTCGTTCTGCGGGAACCCCAGGTTGATGCCGCCGTGGCTCGGGTCGAGCCAGCGACTGGTCACTGCTTTCTCCCGGGTGAAGAAGTTCACGCCGGCGGGGCCGTAGGCCTTGGCGTCACCGAACAGGGAGTTCTTCCAACCACCGAAGGAGTGGTAGGCCACCGGCACCGGAATGGGTACGTTGATGCCGACCATGCCCACCTGCACCTCGTTCTGGAATCGGCGAGCGGCTCCGCCGTCGTTGGTGAAGATCGCGGTGCCGTTGCCGTACTGGCTCGCGTTGATCAGGTCGAGGCCCTCCTGGTAGGTAGCCACCCGCACGATCGACAGCACCGGGCCGAAGATCTCGTCGAGGTACACGGCCGAGTCAACACTGACCTTGTCGAACAGGGTCGGGCCGAGCCAGAAGCCGTTCGGGTCACCGTCAACCTTGATGCCGCGACCGTCGATGACGATGTCGGCTCCGTCGGCTTTGGCGATGTCGATGTAGCCGGCGACCTTGTCGCGGTGCACCTTGGTGATCAGCGGTCCCATGTCGCAGCCTCGCGTTCCGTCACCGACCGTGAGACCCTTCACCCGTTCGGCGATCTTCGCAATGAGCTCGTCGGCGACCGGCTCGACGGCGACGATGACGCTGATCGCCATACAGCGCTCTCCGGCGGAGCCGAAACCGGCGTTGACGGCAGCATCCGCCGTCAGTTCGAGGTCGGCATCTGGCAATACCAGCATGTGGTTCTTGGCACCACCGAGCGACTGCACGCGCTTGCCGTGCTTGGACGCCGTCTCGTAGATGTAGCGGGCGATCGGGGTGGAGCCGACGAAAGAGATGGCCTGCACGTCGGGGTGCACGAGCAGCGCATCAACGGCCTCCTTGTCACCGTGCACGACGTTGAGGACACCGGCGGGTAGCCCCGCTTCGGTGAAGAGCTCGGCGAGCCAGTTTGAAGCACTGGGGTCTTTCTCGCTTGGCTTGAGCACGACGGTGTTGCCGGCCGCGATGGCGATAGGGAAGTACCAGAGCGGCACCATGGCGGGAAAGTTGAACGGGCTGATGATGCCGACCACGCCGAGCGACTGGCGCAGCGTGTAGACGTCAACGCCGGTGGAGACGTTCTCGGAGAACTCACCCTTGGACAGGTGCGGCATGCCGAGCGCGAATTCGACGACCTCAAGCCCGCGCACAATTTCGCCGAGCGCATCGGAGAGAACCTTGCCGTGTTCGGCGGTGAGGATCTCGGCTAGCTCGCCCTTGCGGGCGTTGAGCAGTTCGCGAAAGTTGTACATGATGGTCTGGCGGCGGGCCTGGCTCATGTCACGCCAGGCAGGATAGGCCGCCTGGGCGACCGCGACGGCCGCGTCGAGGTCGGCCGTGCTGGCCAGAAGCACATTCTTGGCAACCTGGCCGGTGGCCGGGTTGTAGACGGGCGCCGTGCGGGTGGAGGTGCCGGCGGAGGCAGCTCCGTCGACGTAGTGCGAGACGGTGGGGATGTTGGTCATTGTGAAGCGTCCTTAGAGTTGAGGCGGTTAGGAAAGTAGGTCGAGGCTGAGCACCTCGTCGTAGATGGCCAGGGCTTCGGCGACCTCGGCGTCGGTCACGACGCACGGCGGCACCACGTGGATGCGGTTCTCCACAAGGAAGGGCAGCAGGCCACGGCCGAGCAGTTCGGCCTTCAACCTTGCCATGACGGCGGCGCTCACCGGTAGGCGGGTTTCGGGGTCGACGACGAGTTCCATGGCCCAGAACACTCCAACACCGCGCACCTCGCCAATGATCGGGTGCTTGTCTTTGAGCGCCTTCAGCCCCGGCTCGAGCACGTCGCGGCCGATGCGGGCGGCGTTCTCGACGATGCCCTCGGTCTCCATCGCGTCGAGGGCGCCGACGATCGACGCCATCGCGAGCGGATGCCCGCTGTAGGTGAGTCCACCCGGAAACACCGTCTCGTCGAAGTCGGCAGCGATGGCGTCGGAGATGATCACGCCGCCGGTGGGCACGTAACCGGAGTTGACGCCCTTGGCGAAGGTGATCAGATCGGGAACGACGTCGTAGGCCTGGAAGGCGAACCAGTGACCGGTGCGCCCGAAGCCACACATGACCTCGTCGAGGATGAGCATGATGCCGTACTTGTCGCAGAGTGCGCGCACGCCGGGCAGGTAGCCGGCCGGCGGTATCATGATTCCCGCGGTACCGGGAATCGATTCGAGCAGAATCGCGGCGACCGACGCCACACCCTCGCCCTGGATGACGCGCTCGAGGTGGTGCAGCGCGCGGGCGCATTCCTCGGCCTCGCTGGTCGCCCAGAATTCACTGCGGTAGAGGAATGGGCCGAAGAAGTGCACGTGGCCGCGCGAATACTCGTTGGGAATGCGACGCCAGTCCCCGGTCGCAACGATGGCCGCGCCGGTGTTGCCGTGGTAGGACTTGTAGAGCGAGAGCACCTTGTCGCGCCCGGTGTGCAGGCGGGCCATGCGGATGGCGTTCTCGTTCGCATCCGCTCCCCCATTGGTGAAGAACACCTTGTTGAACCCGGCCGGCGCACGATCGGTGATGCGCTTGGCCGCCTCGCCGCGGGTCAGGTTGGCCGTGGACGGCGCGATGGTGCTCAGCAGCGCGGCCTGCTCGGTGATGGCTTTCACGACGGCCGGATGCTGGTGGCCGATATTCACGTTCACTAACTGACTCGAGAAATCCAGATATTTGCGCCCATCATGATCCCAGACGCGGCAGCCCAAACCGCCGGCGATGACGAGCGGCTTCAGTGCCGCCTGGGCCGACCAGGAGTGGAAGACGTGCGCCCGGTCGAGTTCGCTGGTGTGCGCGTTGAGGCTTATGGTGCTGGTGTCAGTCACGTATATCGCTGGCTTTCTGTGTTGGTGTTGGTGGAACGGTGAAAGGTGTGGGGCCGGGCGGCCCGCCAGGCCGCCCGGCCGGTGGTGTTGGTCGTGCTGGTGTTAGTTGCCGCCCTCGTTGAGGGCGACCTCGGTGGGGGTCCAGTCGGCGCCATTCACGTCGACGCCATCGTTCGTCAGCTCGTCGAGCGCCTGCTGCACGTACTCGTTGGAGTAAGCGGTGGCGGGCGGTTCGGTGGTGATGATGGTCGCGCCGGTCTCGTTCTTGGTGTTGAGGGCGATGTCGACCGTGTTGGCCCAGGCCGCGTCATCGATGAGTCCGACGCCGTTGGTCGAGGGGAAGATGAGCTTGCTGACCTCGTTGGTCATCCACAGTTGGTGGCTTTGGCCGAGCGATGAGCCCGCGGCGGTCACGATGGCCGCTGCTTCTTCGGGGTTGGTGCCGGCGTAGATCCAGCCCTTGATGGAGGCCTTGATGAACTTCACCGTGTTGGCGGCGTAGTCCTCATCGCTCTCGAGCTGGTCGGCATTGGCCCAGATGGCATCCTGGAGCATGGCCGTGCCCTCGTCGTTCCAGTCGATGACGTTGAGTTCATCGGGCTGGAAGAGCTCGCCGGTGTCGGGATTCACGGTCTCCAGCACCTGGGCGTATTCGTTGTAGGTCATCGCCTGGGCCGCGTCGATGTCGCCGGAGAGAAAGGCATTCATGTCGAAGGCCTGCTGAATCAGCGAGATGTCATCGAGCGCGACGTCGGCCTGCTGCATGCCGGCGAAGAGTTCCCACTCGTTGCCGAAGCCCCAGCTGCCGACGTTCTGGCCGGCCAGGTCGGCAGCGGTTTCGATGCCCTTGTCCTTGAAGGAGATTTGCGTGGTGGCGCTGCGCTCGAAGATCTGCGCGACGTTGGTGATGTTCGCGCCCTGTTCGATCGAGCCGAGCACCTTGGGAACCCAGGAAATGGCGTAGTCCACGTCGCCGGCCGCGAGCACATCCTGCGGAACAATGTCGGGACCGCCCTCGACGATGGTCACGTCGAGTCCCTCATCTTCGTAGAAGCCCTGATCGACTGCTGCGTAGTAGCCGGCGAATTGGGCCTGGGCGACCCACTGCAGTTGCAGCGTGATGGGCGTGAGCTCGCCGGCGGCATCCGTTGAGGGGGTGTCGCTGGCGGTGCTGCAGCCAGAAAGTACGAGCACGCCGACAGCCGTGATCGCTCCGACGGTGCCGAGCCATGTCATGCGGTGTTTCATGGTGCCTCCTTGGTTGCTGGTGCCGTGTGTGTGCGGGTGGATCGGTTAGCCGCCGGAACGCCGGGTGACAAGTTTCTCCACGACGAGGGCTACACAGTAAAAAGCGAGTCCGAGAATGATGGAGCCGAGCACGTAAGCCCAGGCGAGCCCATAGTTGCTGCTCGACGCGGCCGAGGTGATCGATTTACCGAGGCCGCCGACCGGTCCGCCGAAGTATTCGGCGATGAGGGCGCTGATCACGGCGAGCGACGACGCGATGCGCAGGCCGGTGAAGACAAATGGCAGCGCGGTGGGCAGGGTCACCGCCTTGGTGGCCTGCCAGTTGGTCACAGCGTAGGCGCGCATCAGGTCGCGGTGCACCGGGCGTACCTGACGCAGCCCGCGGAGGGTGTTGAAATAGACCGGCACGAACACGGCGAGCGCCGCGACGAGCTGCCGGGCGGTCTCGGCGCCGGCCCCAAACATCGTGTAGAGCACCGGAGCAAGTGCCACGATCGGCACAACAGAAAGTGCGGCGACAACCGGAGCGGCCATCTCGTCGAACAGGCGGGCGAGCGCTGACACGATCGCGAGGGCGATGCCGAGCAGTGCGCCGATGATGAGGCCGATCAGGGCATTGCGGCCGGTCACAGCCATTCCGTTGGTGACATTCTGCAGGTTGGCGGTGAATTCGGCACCGATCGCAAAGGGCGCTGGCAGGATGAAGGCTTTGATGGCGAGGCCGGTGACGAGGCCCTGCCAGAGCAGGATGACCGCCACCCCGAAGACGATCGGCGCGAGCACGGTCTGGAGCAGACCTGGCTGGCTGGCTCTCATCGCCTCTCCACCCCGCGGGCGCCGGTCGGGGCAGCCTCGTCACCGTGCAGCAGCTCACGAACCTGGCTGAGCGCGCGGAAGAATCCTTCGTCCTCACGCAGGTCCTCGCTCCGGCCACTCATCTCACCCAAGCCAACACTCACGATAGAACGGATGCGTCCGGGCCTGGGCGACATGACCACCACCCGGGTCGACAGGAACACCGCCTCGGGAATGGAGTGGGTCACAAAGACTACGGCCGCCTGCGTTTCGGCGCAGATGCGCACGAGTTCGTTCTGCATGCGCTCACGGGTCATTTCATCGAGGGCGCCGAACGGTTCGTCCATGAGGAGCAGGCTCGGGCTTTCGGCGAGCGAACGGGCGATTGCGACGCGCTGCTGCATGCCGCCGGAGAGCTGGTCAGGGTAGTGCCCGGCGAAATCGGAGAGCCCGACCAGGGCGATGAGTTCGGCCGCGCGGCGACGCCTCGCCGCCTTGCCGGCCCCGTGCAGTTCGAGCGGCAGTTCGATGTTGCCGGCGACGGTGCGCCAGGGCAGCAGGCCGGCCTGCTGAAAGGCGATGCCATAGTCCTGATCGATGCGGGCCTGCCTGGCCGGCTTGCCGAACACCTCGATGCTGCCGCTCGTTGGCACGTCGAGGTCGGCCACGAGTCGCAGCAGGGTGCTCTTGCCGCATCCGCTCGGCCCGATCAGACTGACGAACTCGCCGGGCGCAACCGTGAGGCTCACGTCGTCGAGGGCGGTGACGCCTGGCCCCTTGCGGGCAGCGAAACGGCGCGTCACACCCTGCACTTCAACAGCGGGCACGATACCGGTCATGCTGCTTCTCCCCTGCGAAATCGACGAAGGAACAGGCTGATCAGGCCCACAAAGCCGGCGGCGACGAGGCCGACCAGGATCGATCCGAAGATGGGTGCCCAGGGCTTGCCCGGGTCGCCGCCGGCGGCGCCAGCGTATTCCACGATGAGCCGGCCGATGCCGCCGCGCAGTCCGATCGACACCTCGGCGACGACGCTGCCGACGACGGCGCTGACCGCGGCCAGGCGCAGGGCCGGCAGCAGGTAGCTGACGCTCGCCGGCAGGCGCAGCCGCCACAGCGTTTTCCACCAACCCACCGCGTAGCAGTGCATGAGGTCGACGTGGTTGGCATCGGGCGAGCCCAGGCCGCGCAGGGCGCCGATCGACACCGGGAAGAACGCGAGGTAGGAGGCGATCAGGGCCACCGACATCCAGCTCTCCCAGGTGAATTCGCCAAACTGGATCTGCGCGCCCCAGCGCCGCACGAGCGGCGCGATGGCGATGAGGGGCACGGTCTGGCTCAGAATGATCCACGGCAGAATTGCCGACTCGGCGAGCCGAAACCGCTGCATGAGCAGGGCCAGCGCGAGCCCGACGGTCACGCCGACCAGCCAGCCGACCGCGGCGATGCCGAGGGTGAACAGGGAGCCTTGCAGCACCGCCAGCCACAACGGCGAAGCGGATGCCGCGCCCGTCACCGGCTCGAACAGCCGCTCGGCCATAACGAAGAGGTGTGGCATTGCGAGGTCGGTCGTGCGCGGCAGCACCGTCACGCCGCCCAGGATGACCCCATCGGCCGGGCCGAAGGATTTATAGAGCTCCCAGACCAGGGCGAGCACAGCGAGGCCGGCCAGGCCGAACAGGCCACCGCTCAGGCGCTGGGGCATGCCGGCGCGCCGCACGCGCAGTTCAGCTGCCCCGCGCACGCTGCGTCGAGGCCGGGCGATCTGCTCGGTCTGGGTGGGCATCCGCTTATTTCTTGGCCGTGATGGAGTCGGTCATGGCCGGAATCACGGTTTCGCCGTAAACCCGCATGGTTTCTTCTTTGTTGTCGTGCTGCAGGTACCCGGCGAACTGGTCGACGCCGAGCTCTTTGAGTGCTTCGAGTTTCTCGATGTGTTCTTTGGCAGTGCCGAGCAGGCAGAACCGGTCGACGATCTCGTCGGGCACGAAGGCGGCGTGCTCGTTGCCGGCCTTGCCGTGCTGGTTGTAGTCGTAGCCCTCGCGGTCCTTGATGTAGTCGGTGAGCGCTTTCGGCACGGCGGAGTCGGCGCCGTACTTGGCCACGATGTCGGCTACGTGGTTGCCGACCATGCCGCCGAACCAGCGGCATTGGTTGCGCATATGTTCCCAGTCCTCGCCGATGTAGGCAGGGGCAGCGACGCAGAACTTGATTGCCATCGGGTCGCGGCCGGCGTTGGAGGCTGCGGTGCGTACGCTTTCGATCATCCACTTGGCCACGTCGAGGTCGGCCATCTGCAAAATGAAGCCATCACCCACCTCACCGGCGAGCTTGAGCGCGAGCGGACCGTAGGCGGCGACCCAGACGTCGAGGCTCGACCCTCGACTCCACGGAAACTGCACGGTGGCACCGTTGTACTCGACCGCACGCGAGTTGGCGAGCTCCCGAATGACGTGGATCGACTCGCGCAGGGTCTTCAGGGTGGTCGGGGCGCCGTTGGTGGTGCGCACCGCTGAGTCGCCACGGCCGATGCCGCAGATGGTGCGATTACCGTACATCTCATTGAGGGTCGCGTAAGTGGATGCCGTCACGGTCCAGTCACGGGTGGCCGGGTTGGTGACCATGGGGCCGACGATGATCTTGCTGGTCTCGGCCAGGATGCGGCTGTAGATGACATAGGGTTCCTGCCAGAGCAGGTGCGAGTCAAAGGTCCAGACGTGGCTGAAGCCGTGTGCCTCGGCCAGTTTGGCCAGTTGCACGGTGCGCGCCGACGGCGGGTTGGTCTGTAGTACTACTCCGAAATCCATGTCGTCCGCCTTAGATCAGGTACTGGCTCAGGCCGCGCTTGATGTAGCGGCCGTCGCCCTTGGTGCCGAGATAGGCGTTTGCGTCGACGACGACCTTGCCGCGGGAAATGACGGTGTCGACGTGGCCGTCGATCTCGTAACCTTCCCAGGCCGAGTAGTCCATGTTCATGTGGTGTGACTTTCCCACCCCAATGGACGTGTGTCCGTTCGGGTCGTAGATCACCACGTCGCCGTCGGCGCCCGGGGCGATCACGCCCTTCTGGCCGTACATGCCGAACATGCGGGCCGGAGTGGTTGAGCACACCTCGACCCAGCGTTCCAGCGAGATCTTACCGTCGACGACGCCCTGGTACAGCAGGTCCATGCGGTGTTCGACCGAGCCGATGCCGTTGGGAATCTTGGAAAAGTCGGTCAGGCCCATGTCTTTTTGGCCCTTCATGCAGAACGGGCAGTGGTCGGTGGAGACCATCTGGATGTCGTTCGTGGCGAGGCTCTGCCACATGTGGTGCTGGTGACCCTCGGCCTTGGCGCGCAGCGGCGTGGAGCAGACCCACTTGGCACCCTCGAAACTGCCCCACTCCTCGCTCTCTGCCCCCAGGTTGTCTTCGAGCGAGAGGTAGAGATACTGCGGGCAGGTCTCCCCAAACACGTTCTGGCCGTTGTCCCGAGCTTGCGCGATCTGGTCCACGGCCTGCTTCGCCGACACGTGCACTATATAAAGAGGAGCGCCGGTGAGGTTGGCGAGCATGATCGCCCGGTGCGTGGCCTCTTCTTCGGCCTGCCAGGGCCGGGTCAGGCCGTGATAGAGCGGGCCCGTGTTGCCGGCGGCGACCGCCTGCTGCACGAGCAGATCGATGACGCTGCCGTTCTCGGCGTGCATCATGATCATGCTGCCGTTGGTGGCGGCGCGCTGCATGGCCTTGACGATCTGCCCGTCGTCGCTGAGAAAGACGCCCTTGTAGGCCATGAACAGTTTGAAGCTTGAGACGCCCTCGTTCACGAGTTCGTCCATGGCGGTCAGCGAGCTGTCCTGCACGTCACTGAGGATCTGGTGAAAACCGTAGTCGATGGCGCATTGGCCGGCGGCCTTCTGCTGCCAGGCAGCGTAGCGCTCGAGTACGTCTTCGCCGGCGTACTGCACGACGAAGTCGACGATGCTCGTGGTGCCGCCCCAGGCAGCAGCTCGGGTGCCGGTTTCGAAGGTGTCGCTGGCCTGGGTACCGCCGAACGGCATCTCCATGTGGGTGTGAGCGTCGATGCCGCCGGGGATGACGTACTTGCCGCCCGCATCGATGACGCGGTCGACATTGCCAGCCACATCGAAGCCGAGCAGGTTCGAGCCTGGCGCAAGCACCGCGACGATCTTCTCGCCGTCGATGAGCACGTCGGCGAGTCCTCGGCCCGTGGCGTTGACCACGGTGCCGTTCTTGATCAAAGTCTTCATGGCATCCTCCGGTGGGTCAGCTCAAACTACGGGGCGACGAGGGGCTCATAGGAGTCGGGGCGACGGTCGCGGTAGAACTGCCAGGAGTTGCGCACCTCGCGGATCAAGCCGAGGTCGAGGTCGCGCACGAGAATCTCCTCGGTATCGGTCGAGGCGCGTTCTCCCACGTAATTGCCTTTGGGGTCGACGAAATAGGAACTGCCGTAGAAGGTCACGGCCTCATCGCCGAACTCAGACTCCTCGTTGCCGATGCGGTTGTTCGCGCCGACGTAGTACTGGTTGGCGACCGCGGCGGCCGGCTGCTCGAGCTCCCACAGGCGGTTCGACAGCCCGGGCTTGGTGGCCGAGGGGTTGAAGACGATCTCGGCGCCGTTCAGGCCGAGCGCACGCCAGCCCTCGGGAAAGTGGCGGTCGTAGCAGATGTAGACGCCGATCTTGCCGTACTGCGTATCGAAGACGGGGTAGTCGGTGTTGCCGGGGCGAAAGTAGAACTTTTCCCAGAACTGCGGCAGGTGCGGAATGTGATGTTTGCGGTACTTGCCGAGGTAGGTTCCGTCGGCGTCAATGACCGCCGCGGTGTTGTAGAGCATGCCGGGCTGTTCTTCTTCGTACATCGGCACGACGATGACCATTTTGAACTCGGCGGCGAGCTTCTGGAAGCGTTCGACGATCGGGCCGGGCACGGCCTGCGCGTAGTCGTAGTACTTGGCGTCCTGCACGATGCCGAAGTACGGGCCGTGAAAGAGTTCCTGGAAGCAGATCACCTGCACGCCCTGGGCGGCAGCGGTGCGCACGAACCCTTCGTGCTTCTGGATCATGGATTCTTCGTCGCCGGTCCAGGTGGCCTGGGTGATGGCGGTTCTAACAATCTGGCTGGTGTCGGAGGTGGTGCCCTTGCTCATGCTGTGCCTTCCACTTGCTTCAGTTAGTCAATGACCGTTACGAACTGCGCTGTTCGTATTGTTATTATTTGACGTAAACATTTCAAATGTGTTTCTCTGTGTATCGCACGCATTAATCATCCTGTCGCCCGACGCAGCCAGAGGCAAGAGCAATGCAGAACTTTATCGACGAAATCGAGCAGCGCACGCCCGCGGGGATCGCCGCGGCCATCGGTCGCCTGATTGCTTCCGGGCGCCTCGCCCCTGGCGACCGCCTGCCCACCGTTCGGGTGCTCGCCGGCGAGCTCGGCGTGAGTCCCGCCACGGTCAGCCACGCCTGGCAGGCCCTGTCGGCGGTCGGCCTGATCGTGTCGCGTGGTCGAGGCGGCACGTTCGTGCAGGATGCCGCGCCCAAGTGGCTGCCGGCGCGCAGCCAGTCCATGATCGGCACCGTCGGTCCGGCCCGCCTCGACCTCTCCCGCGGCACGCCCGACCCGCTGCTGCTGCCGGCGCTCGGGCCGGCCCTCTCCCGGGTCTCGCAGCGGGCGGTGACACCGAGCTACCAGGACCTGCCGATCCTTCCGGAGCTGCTCGAGGTGCTGCGCGGGTCGTGGCCGTACCGGGTCGAGACGATCACCATCGTCGACGGGGCCCTCGACGCCATCTCGCGCTGCCTCGACGCGGTCACCCGGTTCGGCGACCGGGTGATCGTGGAGAACCCCTCGTTTCCGCCGTTCTTCGACCTGCTCGACCAGCTGGGCCTGGAACGCCTACCGGTGGCCGTCGACGAGCACGGCATCATTCCGGCCGATTTCGCCGCAGCTCTCAAGCTCGGCCCGGCCGTCGTGCTGCTGCAGCCGCGCGCGCAGAACCCCACCGGAGCGTCGATGACCGCGCAGCGGGCCGAGGAACTGGCCAGCCTGATGCGGAACACCCCGGCGAGTGCCGACACCATCGTGATCGAAGACGACCACTCTGCCGAAATCAGCATCGCGCCCGACGTGAGCCTCGGACTGTGGCTGCCCGCTCGCACCCTGCACGTGCGCAGTTTCTCGAAGTCGCACGGCCCCGACCTTCGCATGGCGGCGCTCGGCGGCCCGGCCGCGCTGATCGACCCGATCGTGTCGCGGCGCATGCTCGGCCCGGGCTGGACCAGCCGCATGCTGCAGACGATTTTGCACGACCTGCTGACCAACGGGGAGAGCATGGCGCAGGTCAGCGAAGCGCGCCGCATCTATTTCGCCCGCCAGCGTGCCCTCGCCGACGCCCTGACCGGGTTCGGGCTCGACGTGCTGCAGGCCGACGGCATCAACACCTGGCTGCCCGTACAGAACGAGCGTGACGCCCTGGTGCGCCTCGCAGCGTCTGGCATTCGAGTGGCCGGCGGCTCCCCGTTCCTGGCGAACCCGATCCTGTCAAACCCGTACCTGACCAACAACGGCGGCCCCGCGTTCGTTCGGGTGACCGCCGGCGCCCTGCCCGACGACGTTATTCCGGTCGCGGAGGCGCTGGCTGCGGCGGCGCATCCGCTCGATTCGGCCGTGCACCCGGTCGGGGCACGCTGGTCGTAGTGCTGCCGGGGGCCTAGGGTTGAGGCAGACCACCGGTTTGCTTTGACCGGCTGAGCTGGCCTGGATTTGGGCTGAGGTCCACCACCGCAGTGCCACCAACACCGCTGTGTCACCAACACCGTGCCAGTCTGCGCCCGCGCTGCCATCTGCTGCGCGCCGCGCCGCGTCGAAAGAGACCTCATGATTCGAATCACCGTGCGCAGGACCGGGCGCATGACCGCGTTGGTCGCCGCGACCCTGCTGCTCAGCGGATGCGCCGCGACGGCGACGCCCGCGGCCCCACCCGACAAGACCTCGGCCGCCGGCGCAGATTACCCGCTCACGGTCCTGAACTGCGAATCGACCGTCACGGTCACGTCGGCCCCGGAACGCATCGTGTCGATCAAGTCATCGGCGACCGAGCTGCTGCTGGCGCTGGGGCTCGGTGACCGCATCGTGGGCGCGGCCTTCCTCGACGGCCCGCTGCCAGAGTCGCTCGCCACGAAAGGCGTCGATCTCAACGTGATCAGCGAGTTCCTTCCCGGCCAGGAGGCCGTGCTCGGACTGAACCCCGACTTCATCTACGGCGGCTGGGAATCCAACTTCAGCGCCGACGGGGTGGGCGAACGCTCTGCCCTCGAAACGCTCGGAGTGGGCAGCTACGTTTCTCCGGCCGCGTGCAAGGGCGAGCGGATGCCCGACCCGCTGACCTTCGGGGCGGTGTTCTCCGAAATTGAGGAAGCCGGCAAGATCTTCGATGCGCAACCCGCCGCTGAGGAGCTCGTGCGCAGCCTGCAGTACGATCTCGCCGGTCTGGTACCAGCCACCGACGTCGCCAGCGCGCTCTGGTATTCCAGCGGCACGACCACCCCCTACGTCGGCGCCGGCATCGGTTCGCCGGCCATGATCATGAAAGCCGCCGGGCTCAGCAATATCTTCGCCGATGTCAGCGACACCTGGACGTCGGTGGGCTGGGAATCAATCATTGAGGCCAACCCGAACGTCATCGTGCTCGTGGACGCCAGCTGGAACACCGCCGCCGCGAAGATCGCCCACCTCGAATCGGACCCGGCCACGCAGGTGCTCGACGCCGTGAAGAACCAGCGTTACATCATCCTGCCGTTCGCCTCCACCGAGGCAGGCCTGCGCAACGTCGAGGCTGCCGCGTCCGCCATCGCCCAGCTAGCCGCTCTGAACGAGTGACTCGCGCGCGATACCTCGGGTGGCTCGTCGCGGCCACGACTGCACTCATTCTCGTGTGCTTGATTGCAGTGACCATCGGGCCGGCAGCCGTAAGCCTCGCGCAGGTGGCCGGCAGCATCGGCGCGCACCTTGGCCTCGTGACCGAGCCGGTACCGCTGCTCATCGACTCGATCGTCTGGCAGTTGCGCCTGCCCCGGGTGCTCACCGCCGCGCTGGTCGGCGCCGGGCTCGCGCTCAGTGGCGCGGTCATGCAGAGCGTGACGCGCAACCCGCTCGCCGACCCATACCTGCTCGGGCTGTCGAGCGGGGCATCCGTCGGCGCGGTCTGCGTGGTCATTCTCGGCATCGGCTTCGCCTTGCCGGCCGCCGCCTTTCTTGGCGCGTTGCTGGCCCTCGTCGCGACGCTGAGCATTGCCAGGGTCGGCGGTACGATCACTCCGGTGCGGGCGGTGCTCGCCGGACTCGCCATCGCGCAGCTCGCCGGAGCCCTGACCTCGTTCATTATTTTCTGGGCCGCCAAGGGCGACTCCTATCGGGAGATCCTCAACTGGCTGCTCGGCTCGGTGGCCGGAGCGACCTGGAGCAGCGTCGCGATCGCGGCGACGGCCGTTGCCGTCGTGGGCACCGGCATCCTCTGGTCGGCGACCCGGCTCGACGCGTTCGCGTTCGGTGACACCTCAGCGGCGAGCCTCGGCATCAACGTGAACCGCACCCGCTGGGCGCTGCTCGGCTCGGTCGCCCTGCTGACCGGCGCGATGGTGGCCGTCAGCGGCTCGATCGGGTTCGTCGGGCTCATTCTGCCGCACCTCGTGCGCGGCGTCAGCGGGCCGGGCCATCGCCGGCTGTTGCCGCTCGTCGCTGTCTGCGGCGCCCTGTTTTTGGTCATCGCCGACACGCTCGCCCGCACGGTGTTCGACCCGCGCGAACTGCCGGTGGGTATCATTACCGCGTTCATCGGCGTGCCGGTGTTCATTGTGCTGATTAAGAGAAAGAAGTCCCACCTGTGGGCGTAGACCTCGACCGGCTGTCGTTCGCCATCGACGGCGCCATGATTTTGCGCGACGTCTCGGCGTCGCTACCGACCGGCACGGTCACCGGCCTGCTCGGGCCGAACGGCGCCGGTAAATCCACCCTGCTGCGACTCGTCGCCGGCATCGACAAAGCGGATGCCGGCACCGTCACCCTCGACGGCGTCACGATCGGGTCGCTGTCGCGGCGCGACGCAGCCCGGCGCATCGCTCTGCTCGAACAGAATGCGGCGCCCAGCGTGGAGCTGACCGCGCTCGAGGTCGTGCTGCTCGGGCGCATTCCGCACCGCACGAAACTCATGGGATCGTTCAGCGGCGATGAGGATCGCGCCGTCGCGTTCGACGCCCTCGCAGCCGTCGGTGCCGGCGCGCTGGCCGATCGCTCCTGGCACACACTGAGCGGCGGGCAACAGCAGCGGGTACAGATCGCCAGGGCGATGGCGCAACAGCCGAGCCTGCTGTTGCTTGACGAACCGACCAATCACCTCGACGTGAGCGCCCAGCTGTCGCTGCTCGGGCAGGTGCGCGAGCTCGGGGTGACGGCGATCATGGCCCTGCACGACCTCAACCTCGCGGCGGCCTACTGCGACCAGATCGTGCTGCTCGACGGCGGCGTGGTCGTAGCTTCGGGCACGCCAGCCGAAGTGCTCACCCCCGCGATCATCGGGACCGTCTACGGGGTGAATTGCTTCATCCTGGAGCATCCGCGCGGCGGGCATCCGGTCATCGTGTATTCGGCGGTGTCAGCATGACGAGTATTAACTTGAAGCGCGTGACCGTGCTGGCGGGCGGCGTCGGCGGCGCCCGGTTCACCCGCGGCCTGCTGGCCCACCTCGCCGTCGCCGCGCCCAAGGCGGCCGTGACGGTGATCGTCAACACCGGTGACGATATGTGGCTGGATGGGTTGCGCATCTGCCCCGACCTCGACACCGTGATGTATACCCTCGGCGGCGGGATCAACGAGGAGCAGGGCTGGGGCCGTCCCGACGAGTCCCGGCGGGTCTCGGCCGAGATCGCCGCCTACGGTCGCGGCTGGTCCTGGTTCACCCTCGGCGATCTCGACCTCGCGACCCACATTGTGCGCACCGACCTGCTGCGCGGCGGGTCAACGCTGAGCGAGGCGACCGAATTTCTCTGTCGCCGCTGGCGGCCAGGGGCGCGCCTGCTCCCGATGAGCGACCAGCCGGTGGAGACCCACGTATGTCTCGCCGAGAATATCGACGAGCATGCCGCAGGCGACTATATTCACTTTGAGGAATGGTGGGTTCGTTACCGGGCCCGGGTCTCGATCACGAGGTTCAAGCAGCGCGGGCTGGCTGAAGCCGTAGCCGCGCCCGGTGTGCTTGAGGCCATCACAGCGGCCGACCTCGTGGTGCTGCCACCGTCGAACCCGGTCGTATCGGTCGGAACGATCCTTGCGGTGCCTGGGGTGCGCGGGGCGCTGCATGCCACGGCCGCCCGGGTTGTGGGCGTGTCACCGATCATCGGTGGCGCGGCGGTGCGTGGCATGGCCGATGCCTGCCTGCACACGATCGGCGTCGAGACCAGTGCCCTCGCCGTCGGCCGGCACTATGGCGCCCGCAGCGCCGGCGGGCTCCTCGATGCCTGGCTGATCGACGAAACGGATGCCGCGGCGCTGCCCGCGCTGGCGGCCGCCGGCATCCGTTCGGCTGCCGTACCGCTGTGGATGACCGACCTGCCCGCCACGACCGCACTGGCCGCTGCCGTGTTGGCGGTGTGATTGTGTGCCGGTGTAATTGTGTGCCGGTGTAATTCAGAGCAGCGCGCTCGTGCACGGCCCGAGCCCGAGTGCGCGAGCAACAGCAAGATCGGCCTCGGTGTCGACGTCTAGGCGCAGCGACGAGGTGGACGGCAAGTCGAGAACGGCGTGACCGTCGGCCTCGTGCGCGGCGCGGGAGCCGAAACCGAACCGTGGCGTGAAGGCCACGCCGCCGCGGGCGAAGAGGGTCGTTGTTCCCACGCCTTCGGCGTCGGCCACCATCGAGCGCGGGTGCCCGGCGGCGAGCACGAACCCGGTCTCGAGGTCGGTCGGGCGCAGGGCGGGCAGATCCCCGGTCATCACGGCCAGATTCGCCTGAGGATAGGCGTGCCGAGCGGCAGCAATGCCCTGCTCAATCGCCGCGTTCAACCGGGCATGGCCGGTTTGCACTCCCGGCTGCTCGAGCACGATGACGGCGCCGAGTTCGGCGAGCAGCTTGCCAAGCCGAGCACTCGCGGTCACCACGAACACCCGCTCCACAGCGGATGCCGCCACGATCGCAGCCACCGTGTCGAGCGCGAAGGCTTCGGCGAGCGCTGCACGCCCAGCCCCAGACTCAGGGCCAGACCCTGGCCCAGGCCCAGGCCCAGGCCCGAGTCGACTCTTCGCCCCGGGACTTCCCTTCACCGGAACCACGACGACCCAGCTATCGGCCAACAATTTCAACCCGAACGCCGACGGCGTCATATGTTGCCTTGGCACGGGAATCCCGGGTGGCGAGAACACAGTCGTTTTCTTGTGCCGCGAGAGCAACCAGGGCGTCGTAGACAGCTCCACCGGCAATTCCTAAATCCCCGAGAATGGTTGGCAACCGACCTGCCGTTGCAGCGGTCATCAGCACCGGCGCCACAAACCGCGAGGCCAGAAGCCGGGCCGCCGATCCAGGGTCAAGCCGGGCGTCACCGGGCAATCTTGTGAGCACCGAATAGGTCTCGGCCAGAGCGTGTCCGGCCAGAGCCACCTCACGACCCTGCCACCAGTCGACGACGGCTCGGTGCGCTTGATGGCTCGCAACCAACAGCGGCACCGCAACGCTGGTATCGAGGGCGAGGATCGTCAACGACGTCCCGCATCGATCAGGCCGAACATTGTGTCATCGTCAATGGGCGTCGAGGACGTCGCAACGAGCACCCCGCCCTCTTCGATGAGCCGGGCGGTCCGGCCCGCTGGCAGCACCTGCAGCCCGCTACCGTACTGAGAAATATCCACGGTGGAGCCGGGCTGGAGCCCCAACGCGTCGCGAAGGGCTTTAGGAACCAGGAGACGTCCGACGGCGTCGAGAGTAACTTCCATAGGGAATACGTTACCAGCGTTCTCCCTGATCAGCCAGGGCGATCCCGTGCTCCACCGCTGCGCGGTAGCCTCAAGGGTCGACTGCAAACATCCGTCGACCCGAACTCGTTCACTTGAACGGCCCAGGAGGCTCCATGTCACTCACCACCCAGTCGCGTACGCTCCCCATGGCGATTGTCACCTACCTCGAACGCAGCGCGAGCGCCAGGCCCGCCTCGGCCAGCGCGACCTTCACCGAGAACGCTGTCGTCGTCGATGATGGCGAGACCCACGCCGGTGAGGCGGCCATCGCCGCCTGGCTGGCCGGCTCCGCGGCGGAGCTTGCGTACACGACCACCCAGCTGCGCGTCGAGAAGGACGAAACGGCCACGACCGTCGTCAACCGCGTTGCGGGAAACTTTCCGGGCCGCAGCGTCGACCTCAACTACCGGTTCGAACTCGACGCCGAGAGCGGCCTGATTCAGGCCCTCACCATCTCGATCTAACCCTCGTCGGCTGCGGCAGCGAGCCCCGCGGCGTATCCAACCGCATACCCCTCGCTATACCCTTCGGCGCGGGATTCCGCCGTGCCCAGTCGAAACATGTCGGTGTCGCCTGGCCGTTGCAGCGCCCGGGCGCCGACGGCGGCCAGGTCGCCGACCAGCCGGCCAAGTCCGCGCACGACCGCGACCGGGTGGCCGCTGGTCTTGCCCTTAACCAGATCGGCGGCAGCGGCGATCTCGTCGGCGACGGCCGCGACGGTGACGTCAAGGCGGCGACCGGAGGCATCCGCTGTGCCGCGCAGGTCGTCGAGCACAGCGAGCCCGGCTGCGCCGATGGCGATGTCGGTCTGGCCCTCGCGCCAGGGGCGCCCGGCCGTATCGGTCACCAGCACGCCGAGGCGCAGCCCGGTGCGCTCGCGCAGGGCCGAGCAGATGGCGCGCGCCGACCTGTCCGGATCGACCGGCAGCAGCAGAACCACGCCGGAGGGTGCGTTGCTCGTGTCGACGCCGGCCGCGGCCATCACCAGCCCCTGCCGGTTTTCGACGATGCGGGTAACCCCGCCCGGGTGCTTTCGCGACGCCACGACGCGCACGGTCTCATCGGTGATCGCCTGTTCCCGGTGAGCGGCCAGCACGGTACGCCCCTCAGCCTTGGAGACGATCTTGCTGGTCACCGCCACAATGTCGCCATCGAGCAGGCGCGACTGCGCGGCCTCAGCGATGAGGGCGGCCAGGTCGTCGCCAGCCCTGATCTCTCCGAAACCACTCAGCGTGAACACCTTCAGCCCGAACAGTTCCATGGCGCCGACTTCTGCGGCTGCGGCGTCGGGCAGCGAGTCGTGCGGCATCTACCGAACGAGTTTCGGCAGAACGGATGCGCCGAACACGTCGATCCACTGCTTCTGATTGCGGCCCACGTTGTGCAGGTAGATGCGATCGAAACCGAGGTCGACGAACTTCTGAATGTACTTGCGGTGCTCATCGGGATCGGCCGAGATGATCATGCGGCCCTCGAAGTCCTCCGGTCGCACGAGCTTCGCCATCTGCTCGAACTCGAACGGCGAACGGATGTCGCCCTTCGGAAATTTCATCCCGCCGTTCGGCCACTCGTGCAGCGCGTTGATCATGGCCTCTTCGTCGGTCTCGGCCCAGCTCATGTGTAGCTGCAGCACCTTGGGCATCACCGAAGGATCCTTGCCAGCCTCGCGGGCGCCGTCGTCGAACTTACCGAACAGCATCGAGATCTTCTCGAGCGGCGCACCGACCGTGATGAGGCCGTCGGCGAGTCGACCGGCACGCTTAGCGGTGACCGGCCCGGCGGTGGCGACCAGAATCTCGGGGGCAACCTCTGGCATCGTCCAGAGCCGGGTTGATTCGAGCTTGAAGAACTGGCCGGAATGCTTGACGTCCTTGCCGGCGATCGAGCCGGCGAACAGCTTCGAGATGATCTCGATGGCCTCGAACATGCGGTTGATGCGCTCGGGGGCTTCGGGCCAGTAGCCGCCGACGATGTGTTCGTTCAGAGCCTCACCTGAACCGAGGCCGAGCCAGTGCCGGCCGGGATACATTGATGCGAGCGTCGCTGAGGCCTGGGCGACCATGGCCGGGTGCCAGCGAAAAGTCGGGGCGGTCACGCCTGGCCCGAAGTCGCCCTTGGTGCGCTCGGCAATCGAGGCGAGCACGCTCCAGACGAAGCTCGACTGACCCTGCGCCGGAACCCACGGTTGAAAGTGGTCGGCCGCCATGACGCCGGTGAAGCCGTGCTCCTCGGCGTAGGCAGAGAGCGCGACCGCTTCGGCCGGTGCGAACTGCTCCAACATGGCCGCATAGCCAATTTGCAACTTCGTCATGGTGACCTTCCTGCGCATTGATGGGTGGTACCTATTCAATCGCAACACGACCGGGACCGCATTCGATACCGCGGAGGCGGCATCCGTTGGCGCTTATAGGCTGGAGGTATGCGCATTGCCACCTGGAACGTCAACTCCGTTCGTGCCCGCTCCGGGCGAATCGTCGACTGGATGGAACGCGAGGACATCGATGTTCTCGCCATGCAGGAGATCAAGTGCAAGCCCGAACAGTTTCCGGCGCAGGTGTTCGAAGATGCCGGCTACGACCTCGCCATTCACGGCCTCAGCCAGTGGAACGGTGTGGCGTTCGCCAGTCGCGAACCGATGACAGATGTCGTCACGGCCTTTCCGAATATGCCCGGTTTTTTGAAGGGTGCGGTCGGGCCGGATCAGCCGCTCGAGGCGCGCGCCCTCGGCGTGACGGTGAACGACCTGCGGCTGTGGAGCCTGTACGTGCCGAACGGGCGCGCGCTCGGCGACCCGCACTACGCCTACAAGCTGGCCTGGCTGAAGGCCCTCGAGACCCACGCGGCCGAGGAGCTCAGCCGCCACCCCGCGCTTGCGCTGGCCATGATGGGCGACTGGAACGTCGCCCCCCGCGACGAAGACATGGGCGACCCAAGCTTCGTGCCCGGTCAGTCCACCCATATCTCGCCCGAGGAGAGGGCAGCGTTCGACGCCTTCGAACAGGCCGGTCTGGCCGACGTCGTGCGGCCGATCGTTCCAGAGGGTTTCACCTTCTGGGACTACAAGCAGTTGCGGTTTCCGCGCAACGAGGGCATGCGCATCGACTTCATCCTCGGCTCCCCCGCTTTCGCTGATCTCGTGACGGATGCCAGCATCCACCGCAACGAGCGCAAGGGTGATGCCCCGAGCGACCACGTTCCGGTTCTCGTCGACCTCGACCTGGGCGGCGATGACGACGATCGCCCAATGATCTTCTAAGGGTCGCGCCCCCATACTGGAGCAATGACTTTACAAAAGTCGGATCCCTTCGCTTGGGCACCACCCCCGCCTGCGTCAGCATCCGTAACCGTTTCCATCACCCGAAGAGTCGACCCGGCGCGCTTTACGGAAACGAGCGAGTGGGTGCAGTTCGGCATCAACCTCGCCCATAAATATCCAGGCTTTCTCGGATCAGGCTGGGTGCGTGGCAGCGAAGACTCCGCCACCTGGAACATGCTGTACCGCTTTTCCAACAGCGCAGGGCTCGCCGCCTGGGAGAATTCTGACGAACGTACAGAGTGGCTCGAAGCTGGCACCGACCTCGTACTCGATGCCCAGGTCGAGAAACGCACCGGCATCGAGGGCTGGTTCGACATGGTGCAGCAGACCCCGCCCGGGGCTTCCACGCCTCTTCCTCCGCCACGTTGGAAGCAGGCCGTGAGCATCTGGCTCGGATTCTTCCCGGTCAATCTCGGTTTCACCCTGCTCATAACGTGGCTCGTACCGGGCTGGAACGACGTTCCGACCATTCTCAAGGTGCTGCTGACCACGCTCGCGCTCACGCCCCTCATGGCCTACTTCGTGCTGCCCTGGGTGACGCGTATGCTGCGGCCCTGGCTGCAGCGCTCCTAGCTCAGGCCGCACCAGCTCAGGGCCGAACCAGCTCCCCGGTGACGAGCCGCTGCGCAAGGTCGGTGAGCAGGTCAACCCCGGCGAGCATGTCGGGGTCAGAGGTGAGTTCGCGCTCATTGTGCGAAATACCCTCGACGCTCGGCACGAAGAGCATGATGGTGGGCACGATGTCCTTCATATTGGTCGAGTCGTGACCAGCACGGGTGCGAACCGTGCCGTAGGGCAAACCCAGCGACTCCGCACTGGCGGCGGCGAGCGTGAGCCCCCGGGCGTCGTAGTCTTTTGCGGCCCAGATGTGCTCGGCGCCGCGTTCAATGCGCACGGAGGCCCACTGTTCAATCTTGGCGACACGGGCGTGTAGTTCAGCGTCGGCCGCGGCCAACACGGCGGGGTCGGTGCTGCGCACGTCGACCAGCAAATTGACCCGGCTGGCGACCACGACCGGCGAGTTGGGAAACACGGTGAACTCTCCACAGGAGGTAATGACCATGTGCTCATCCGTGGTGAATTGGTTGGCAATTTCACGCGCCGCGACAACCAGCGCTGATGCGCCCAGCAGGGCGTCGGAGCGATCGGCAATTTCGGTAGCTCCGGTGTGGGCCTGCTCCCCGTGCACCACGAATTCGTACTTGTTGGCACCCCAGGTTGATTCCACCAGGCCGATGGTGAGGCCGTCATCTTCGAGTGAACGGCCCTGTTCGATATGGATCTCGAGGTAGGCAGCCACCTCAAGGCTGAAGTCCCCGATGGTTCCGATCGACTCGAGCGCTTGCTGCACCGTGACCCCGTTGGGGTCGGTTGTGGCCAGCACCTGTTCGGCGGGTAGTTTGCCGGTGAAGACCGAACTGCCCATCATCGAGGGCTTGAACCGGCAGCCCTCCTCGTTGAACCAATTGATGATGACGATGTTATACAGCGGAGTTTCTCCCCCGGCGAGAAAGGCCTCCCGCAGGCGCAGCGCGGCATGGGCCCCGGCCAGCACGCCATAGGCTCCGTCAAACCGACCACCGAGCGGTTGGGAATCCAGGTGCGACCCGATAGCGATGTACGGGGCGCCGGGAACGAGTTCCACGAGGGTGAACTGGTTGCCCACCCGGTCGTAGCGAACCGTGCAACCGTGTCCCTCAACGAGGCCGCGAAACCAGTTTCGGGTCTGGCCATCGACCAGCGTGCCGGCCTGTCGATCAACACCGCCGCCTTTGGTTGCCCCAAAGGTGCTCAGGGAGTGAAAATCGGCCAGGAATGCCTGTTGTTGGGCTTGGGTCGTGCTCATGCTCGTGCTCCGGTCTTTTCGGTCGCCTCTCGGCGCGAATCAAAAGTGAATTGACCATCAACAACGGTCGCGATAACGTCAAGCGACCCGATGTCGGTGGCCTCAAGCGGGGAGCCGGACAACACGACAAAATCGGCGAGTTTTCCACGCACCAGGGTTCCCCGGCTGTCAATGAGGCCGGTGGCGATGGCGGCCCACTCGGTGTAGCTGCGCAGTGCCTCCTCGGGCGTTAGCCCTTCTTCGCTGCCGCCCAGCACCAGGCCGTTCTCCGTCGTTCGATCCACCGAAGACTGCAGGGCTCGGCGCACATTGTTGTCAGCGACGGGAAGGTCTGAGCTTCCCGCAATGATGACGCCGGCGTTCACCAGCGACCGACCACGATACAGCCACCCCTCCCGTTCCACCCCGACCAGTTCGGCGAACTGGTCCCCCAGTGGGCCGATAAACCCGGCCTGGGGCGTGACGGCAATTCCGGCCTGGGCAATGAGGTCCACCTGATCGAGACGGGAGATTCCAAAATGCTCGATGCGGTTGGGGAGGGCATTTTTTCCGAAACGATTCTGGCAGTCGATGATGATCTCCGCGGCGAGGTCTATTGCCGCGTCACCAATGGCGTGCAGGGCAATGGGCCATCCTGCCCGATAAACGTCTGTCACCCGTTCGCGATAGGCCTCGGGATCGTCCAGCAGGTATCCGCTGTTGTGCGGATGCCCGCAGTAGTCCTCCGTGACTGCGGCGGTTGCTCCGAGGAGCGAGCCGTCCATGAAGACCTTCACCGGCCCCATCGAAAGCCAGTCGTTGCCAAAGCCGGCTCCAATCCCCAGATCGATTCCGCGTCCGTGGCCAGCGCCGTGCATATCGTCTGCGTGGGCGGTGATCGGACGCAGCGCGTCGAGGGTCGGCATCAACTGCGCCCGGGAATGAAGCCGTTTATCCCGCAGTGCCTGCTGGTAGGCCTGTACTTCGATGGGGCTGTGCCCTATCCAGCCCCCGGCAATCCCGGCTTCGGTAAAGCTCGTGATTCCCTGCTGGGCGTACCGGGTGGTCGCATCGTCCAGGGCCCGCACGATTTGGGGAACGGAGTAGGGCAACAGCAGATTCTGAATCAGGGCCTGCGCGGACTCCTCGATCACGCCGGTGGGATAGCCGTCGGCGTCGCGCAAAACGGCGCCGCCGGCCGGATTCGAAAAATCGGGTTCGAAAACTCCGGCGAGCCGAAGGGTGGCGGAGTTGGTAATAGACAGATGCCCCGAGACGTGCCGCAGGTACAGTGGGCGGTCACCGGTGAGCTCGTCGAGGCGGCGAATGTCGGGGTAGTGGCCGCCGTGATTTTTGTGGTTGAAGCCGGTTCCCTTGATCCAGGCGTCCGGCTCGTCGGCGAGGCGAAGCGCTTCGGCCTCAATGAGCTCATAGAGGCTGTCCAGCCCGCGTGCGTGCTGCAGATCAACGGCCGACAAGCCCAGTCCCCACCAGGTGGTGTGGCAGTGCGCGTCGATAAAGCCGGGCACGATGGTCGCGCCGGCAAAGTCCTCAACGCTGACCGCTGTGCAGCCATCGATTTCTTCGTCGAAGCCGACGATTCGACCGTCAAGGATTCCCATGCATTGGGCCTCGGGGCGCAGGGGGTCGAGCGTGACGATGGTTGCGCCTTGAATTATTCGGTCGAGGATCACAGTCCGGCCTCCGTGTTTCGGTGTGCGGGCGGGGTGGCGTTCGTCGCCGGCGGCGGCATGGTTTCAGGATCGGTGCGGAGGTGTAACAGGGCGGGAATGCCACTGGCCAGCGCTGCCGTCAGTGCAGATTCAAAGTCGTCGGTACGTTCCACGAGCTGCCCGTATCCGCCGAATGATCGCATCCAGGCGGCGAAATCGGGGTTCGTCATCGAGGTTCCCGATGAACGACCCGGATAGTGCGCACGCTGGTGCTGCACGATTGTTCCGTAGATTCCGTTGTCCACGACGATCACGAGCGGGGCGCTGCCCTCTGCAAAGGCTACGGAGACTTCTTGCGCGGTCATGAAGAAATCTCCGTCACCGCAGATAGCCACCGCCTGTCGGTGGGGAAATATTAGAGAAGCTGCTACGGCTGCGGGCACGGCCAAGCCCATCGCGCCGTTCCGCGGGGCGACCAGGGAATGCGCGTGATCGTGCGAGAGGTAGCGATGGCCCCAGATCGTGGCATTCCCGGCACCGTAGGTGACTACGCGGTCGCGGGGTAGTTCTCGTTCCAGGAGCGCGAACGCCACGCCGAGGTCAACGCCGTTGCCACCGTCGGGGGCTGGTATCGCAAAGCGCTGCTGGTCGTGCTGCAGCGCGAGCATCCAGGCATCCGTTCGGGTGCCGCGCGCACCGCCGGATGCCGCGTCGGATGTTGCGGCGGATGCGGCCAGTGCGGCAACAAAAGCGGCCGGGCTGCTGAAGATCTGCTGGTCGATACGGCCAGAATGCATGGTCGCCGCCGGGTCGGGTAGCACCAACACGGTCGGGGCGGCGAACCCGCGGGTATATCCGTCGCTCTGCACGTCGGAACGTCCGCACCCAATGAAAAGCAGAAGGTCTGCCTCATCCAGGCGGGCGGCGAGCGTATCGGCACGGCCGTAACCCAGCCAGCCAGCGTAGGCGGCGGAATGTGGCACGGCGTCGTAGGCTCGCCAATCCGCTGCCACGGGAACAGCCGCATTTTCGGCCCAATCCATGAGCGTACGCCCGGTCTCATCGTTCCAGCCGTCCCCGCCGACGATGATGAGCGGATGCTGCGCGGCTGCCAGCCTCTCGGTGACCGCGGCGATCTCGGCCGCGGATGGCGTCGCGCTGGCGACCGGGCGAAGTGGCGCGGTGGTAGCTCCGACCTGCTGAACCAGAACGTCTTCGGGCAGTCCGATGACGACCGGACCGGGGCGACCCGATGCCGCCAAGTGCATGGCCTCCGCGACGATCTCACCGGCACGGCGCGGATCATCCAGCACGATCACGCGCTTGGCGGTGCTGCCAAACCATCCCGTGAGGCTGAACTCCTGAAAGGAATCGCGTTCCCGGTCGGCCACGGGAATGAGACCAACAAAGAGTACCAACGCTGTGGCATCCTGCCAGGCCGTGTGCACCGCGATCATTGCGTTCGCGGCACCGGGGCCACGGGTAACCATGACGACCCCCGGCGTGCCGGTTAGCCGCCCTTCGGCCAGTGCCATGAAACCGGCACCGCCCTCGTGGCGACACACCACCGTCTCAATGGGCGAATCGTGCAGGCCGTCCAGAACATCGAGGTAGCTCTCGCCGGGCACGGCGTAAACGCGGCGTACGCCGTGGGCTTCGAGTTGGGCAACGATGAGGTGGCCAGCTGATTGTGGCATAGGAGGAGCTTTCCGGTAGGGCGGGGCGGAATGGTTAGTGCTTGAAACCGGGCAGGTCGACGCTCATGCGCGGTGCAAGGTGGCCTGCCACGGCGGTGAACAGTGACAGAAAAATCAGCATCGCTGCCGCCGGCCACCACGCGTTGCTGGCGGCGGCGACAAGAGCCGTCGCGAGCAGCGGGATGAAGCCGCTGATCATTCCGGCGGTGTTCTGGGCGAACCCCACACCGGTGTAGCGGGTGCGGGCCGGGAACAGGCCGGTGAGTACCGTACCGGAAGCGGCATAGGGGAAGGAAAGCGCGGCAACGGCCAGGGTCATTCCAATCACGACCAGTGCTGGAACGTTACTGACAACGAGCAGAAACGCCGGAATCGCAACGATGGCAGACACAATGCCGCCATAGAAGATAACCCGGCTGGAGCCGAACCGTTCGCCGAGGCGGCCGCCGAGGATCAGTACCGGTATCTCCACGGTCGCCGCAACCATGCCGCCGAGCAGCATCAGTCGGGCGCTGTACCCCATGACACTCACGCCGTAGTAGACGATGAAGGCCGTGACGAGATAAAAGCCGCCGACGCCCAGCATTCCGGCCGCCATACCAACGATGATCTGCTTCCAATGGTGAACGAGGGTGGTGCGAATGGGCGCCTTCTCCGTCTCACCCTTTTCCACCAGTTCGGTGAAGACGGGGGATTCTTCCAGCCGACTTCGGATGTACAGCGCGAGCAGAAGCATCGGAAAAGCAGCCAAGAACGGGATGCGCCATCCGAACGAAGAGAAATTCTCCTGCGAGAAGAAGAACGTCATGAGGAAGAACCCTCCCGACGACAGGATCGTTCCGATCGGCGAGCCGATCTGTGGGATGGCAGCGTAGCGAGCGCGTCGGTGCAAGGGGGCGTTCTCAACGACGAGAGTCATGGCGCCTGACCACTCACCGCCGACGAAGAGGCCCTGCAGCACGCGGAGCAGAACGAGCAGGATCGGAGCGGCCACGCCGATGGCGGCGTAGGTCGGCAGCAGCCCGATCAGGCCGGTAATGATGCCGATGCCGGTGATGGTGATCATCAGTGTTTTGCGACGACCAATTTTGTCGCCCATCGCCCCGAAGAACATTCCGCCCAGCGGACGAGCAACCAGCCCGACCCCGAAGGTGGCAAAGGCTGCCAAGGCTGAAGCGGTGGCGTTCTCGCTGTAGAAATATTGAACGTTGAATACCAGAGCGGCCGCCGCGCTGAACAGAAAGAAGTCGTACCATTCCATGGCCGTGCCGATGAGGGCACCGATCGCAACTTTCGTGGCTTCTTTGTCTGTGATCTGGCGGGTTGCACCAGCCTCCACATTTGTAACTTCATTTGAAATCGTCATCAGCATCTTTCCTGGGGAGGATGAAGCCAAGCGCATTCCGGGAGAGAACTGCGGTGGCCTCTGAGGTAATTTCTAAAAGTCTTGCAGCGGATGGCCGTTTCAGGCTGAACGAAATGAAACGAGATGATCGAACGAAACTGTGCAAAAGCACATAAAATGGCCCAATGAACTCTTTTGGGGCCGCGCAAAAGGCCGAATCCGTTAAAGGCGATGACAAGCGGTGGAGCACACTCCTTGCCCAATTATCGGTTGCTGATCTGACGGAGCACTTTTTAGCGCGGGTACTTCGGGTGCCGGGGTATGACACGCTGCCCCTTCCCAGCAGCGAGATTCGGCGCACCGGGTCCGCCTCCTTCGACGCCCTGATTCGGGGGCTACAGCAGGGAACCGAGGGTAGAAGCGGACGGGCGGAACGATTGGCCATCGCCACCGATGTGGGCGTTTCGCGTGCTCGCGCCGGAATTCCGATCGAGTCCCTCATGACCGCGATCCGCCTCGACTTTTCGATTCTGTGGGGCGAGCTGACCGCCATCGCCAAGGACGGCGATGCCGGGCTTCTGGTGCGTCATGCCGACCGCGTGTGGAACATCGTCGATTCCTATGCCAGTCAAACCCAATCCACCTATATGGCCGAACGTCAGCGTATGCAGAGCGAGGCGTCTTCGGTGCGGCAGGGATACGTGGCGGCGCTCTTCGGGGAGACCAGCCCGCCCGCCGAGATGCTCAGCCAGATCGCTGGAGAATTGGATATCGACCAAGCCGGTGCGTTCTGCGTCGCGATGGCGTTGGGGGAGGATATGGCTGGACTACGTGTCGTGGTGGCGTCGGCCGCGCATCGTGATGGGGAAATCTTCACCTACCACCTCGGTGACGGGCTCGTGGCGTTCTGGCCGCGAGACGACCGGCCGGGCTCGGCCGTGCAGGAAGCGGCCGCACAAATCAGCTCGCTGCGCCTGGGGCTGGTCGAGGCCGTGCGGGGAATTGCGGATCTCCGAGGCGCGGCGCGGCGCGCCAGGGAACTTGCCCAGCTATTGACTCCGCAAGACAGCCAGGCGCTCACGATGACCATCGCCTGGGCGCGCATTGCTCGCCGTCGGCTGGGGGCATCGGGGTCCCCCATCGCGGGCGACGTCGAGGCCGCCCTGGCCCAGTGCGGCGGCGCGGAACGAAACCGATTGGTGGAGGCGGTGCGGGCCTATCTCGCCTCGGGAAGTATCGCAGCGTCGGCAGACACACTGTTCTGCCACCGAAACACCCTGATGAATCGTCTTCGGCGATTCGCTGACATCACCGGCGTCGATGTAACCGTGCCCCAACAGGCCGCCCGGTTGGTGGTGGCCTGGGCCTAGCCGCTTCCAACACCAAACGGCACCCCTTCCGGGGCGCGAGGCCGGGAACGAGTGCCGTTTTTGTACAGACCTTGAGGTTCTGTGCCGGTGTTTGGTTAGACAGAAACCTTTTCGGGCGCCTTGTACTTCGGGTGAGCCTGTTCCGCAGCCGCATCAAATTCAGCATCGATCTCGGCGTTGGGCTTGTGCGTGGCCAGCGAGACCAAGACAGCGACGAGCAGGCTGGCGGCGAAGCCCGGCACGATCTCGTACAGCGTGTCACCGAGCGAGGAGCTACCCCAGACGAACACGACGACGGCACCGGTGACCATGGAAGCGAGGGCGCCCCAGGTCGAGAGCTTCTTCCAGTACAGCGAAAGAATAACAACCGGTCCGAAGGCTGCACCGAAACCGGCCCATGCGAAGCCGACCAGGTCGAGGATCGTCGAGTTCTGCTGCAGCGCAATGAGTCCGGCCACGACGGCCACTAGCAGCACGCCGACTCGGCCGAGCATGACCAGCTGCTTCGGCGCAGCTTCCTTACCCACGATCTTGTAGAGGTCTTCCACCAGCGCCGAGGAGGAGACGATCAGCTGTGAGGAGATCGTGCTCATGATGGCCGCCAGCACGGCGGCTAACACGAGGCCGGCGATGAAGGGGTGGAACAGGGTCTGCGAGAGCAACAGGAACACCGTTTCAGGGTTCGCGAGCGTCAGGTCGGGGTTCTGCTGGAAGTAGGCAATTCCGATGAGCGCGGTCGCCACAGCACCGAGCGCGGTCGCAATCATCCAGCCGATGCCGATGCGTCGACCCGCTGTGGCGTCCTGCGGGGAGCGCAGGGCCATGAAACGAACGATGATGTGGGGTTGGCCGACGTAACCAAGGCCCCAGGCTGCGGCGGAAATGACACCCAGGACGGATCCTCCGGCGGTCAGTGAGAGCAGGTCGGGATTAACCTCGCGAATTGATTCCAAGGTTGCTGCAATTCCGCCGGTGGCATTGAGAGCCACCAGGGGCACCGCGATCAACGCGACGAGCATGAGGATTCCCTGGGCGACATCGGTGAGGGTGGCACCAAGAAAACCGCCGAACAGCGTGTAAAGCAGGGTGACACCGGCAACGATGAGCATGCCGGTCAGGAAGGTCGAGCCGAAGGATTCTTCAAAGAAGACTCCGCCGGCCACCATGCCGGAGGAAACATAGAACGTGAAGAACACCAGGATGATGATGCCCGACACCACTCGCAGCAGACGGGAGGTGTCTTTCAGCCGGTTCTCGAAGAAGCTGGGAATGGTAATCGAGTTGTTGGAGACCTTGGTGTAGGAACGAAGCCGCGGGGCCACGAACTTCCAGTTCAGCCAAGCGCCTATCGTGAGGCCAATGGCGATCCACGCTTCGACCAACCCCGAGATGTAGATGGCTCCGGGGAGACCGAGCAGGAGCCAGCCGGACATGTCGGACGCGCCGGCGCTTAACGCTGCGGTGCCGGGTTTAAGACCACGGCCGGCGAGCATATAGTCGTCAAGATCCTTGGTCTGACGAAAAGCAAAGTAGCCGATGGCGACCATGCCAGCGAGATAGAGAACGATTGCGATTATCTGAAAAGTTTGATCCGTCAATGGGATTCCTTTGTTGGGATGCCCGATGTACTGGACGATACCGCCCGACTTCCGGGCGAGATAAAAATTCAAGTCTCGCAGAAATGTGGGCATATTGCCATGTTGGGCCAGTAGCCTTCCCCCCGCTTGGGGTGGCTCAAACCGATACGGAACGATTCAGATGGACCATCCGCCGGTTGCTGTGGTCGGGTACTTCCCCTTTCTTCTAAAATTGGATACAGTATCCAAATGACTTGGAATGAAAACGACGTGCCGACGCGCGGGCCGCTGGACGGCATCCGTGTTGCCGATTTTTCCCGCGTACTCGCCGGGCCATTTGCAACCATGATGCTGGCCGATTTCGGAGCCGACGTAATCAAGATCGAACACCCCAATGGCGATGACACGCGCGCCTGGGTTCCTCCGGTCGACGAAAACGGTATGGGCAGCTATTTCGCCAGCGTCAACCGCAACAAGCGCTCGGTTGTCTGCGACCTGCGTACCGAGAGCGGCCTCGCCGAAGCTCGCGCGCTCGCGCTCGACGCCGATGTGGTGATCGAGAACTTTCGCCCCGGGGTCATGGAACAGTACGGCCTCGACTACGACACCCTTAAGGCAGAGCGCCCCGGTGTGGTCTATTGCTCGATCACCGGATTTGGTCGCACGGGCGGCGCTGCGCTACCCGGTTACGACCTGCTCGTGCAGGCAGTTGGCGGGCTTATGAGCGTCACCGGCTCGCCCGATAGTGAACCGAGCAAAGTTGGCGTTGCGCTGGTCGACGTGCTCACCGGGCAGAACGCGGTCATCGGCGTTCTCGCTGCGCTGCGCTCGCGCGAAGAGTCTGGCCGCGGCCAGCGGGTCGATGTCAACTTGCTCTCGTCGCTGCTCGCCGGACTCGTCAACCAGGCCTCAAGCACGCTCGCAACGGGTGTCGCGCCCCAACGTCTCGGCAATGCCCACCCCAGCATCGCGCCGTACGAGACCTTCCGCACCCTTGACGACCCGATCGCAATCGCGGTCGGCACGGACAAACAATTCAGCGCCCTCGTCGACGTGCTGGGCCTGCCGGAGCTCGCAGCTGATGCGCGGTTCGGCAACAATGCCCAGCGCCTCGCTCACCGTGCCGTGCTGAAGGCGTTACTGGAAGAACAGCTCACAACACGTTCAGGCTCCGACTGGACGGCGCAACTCTCCATCGCCCGCGTGCCGGCCGGCAAGGTCAACTCGATTGCGGAAGCCCTCGATCTAGCCGCAGTGCTCGGGCTAGCGCCCGTCGTGCCCGTTTCAGATGACAGGGGTTCCCGCGTGAGCCAGCAGATCTCCAACCCCATCACCCTCTCCGCTACTCCCGCACGGTATCTGCGCCCGCCACCCCTGCTTGGCGAGCACGCCGGTGCGGCGTTCTACGACAGGGCGTGCACCCTGAGCGCCCTCGACGCCTGAGCGCTTCTCTTCGCCCACCCGATATTCCATTTCATTTACCGAAGGACGACTCATGACCGTTGCAGCCCCGACCTCAGCCGAATTAACCGAAACCGACCTGATCGAATCCGACCCAACCGACGCCGCGGACCTCGTGAGCATCGACTCCCTGCTGACCGAAACCGAGATCGCCCTGCGCAACGAGGTTCGGGCCTTCGTGAACACCACCATCAAGCCCAACATCGCCGGATGGTACGAGAAGGCAGTCTTTCCGCTCGAGATCGTTCCGCAGATGGCGAAGCTCGGACTGCTCGGCATGCACCTGAAAGGCTACGGTTGCCCGGGGCGCAGCTCTGTGGAATACGGCCTCGCCGCGCTCGAGCTCGAAGCCGGCGATTCCGGGCTTCGCACCTTTGTGAGCGTGCAGGGTTCACTTGCCATGAGCGCCATTCACAAGCACGGCTCCGAGGAGCAGAAGAACGAGTGGCTGCCGCGCATGGCGAAGGGTGAGGTGATCGGCTGCTTCGGACTCACCGAGCCCACTGCCGGGTCTGACCCGGCCAGCATGACCACCTTCGCTCGGCGTGACGGTAGCGATTGGGTCTTGAATGGCACCAAGCGTTGGATCGGCCTCGCGTCCGTCGCCCAGGTCGCCATCATCTGGGCCATGACCGACGACGGGATTCGCGGCTTCGTCGTACCCACCGACACCCCCGGGTTCGTCGCCACCCCCATCGAGCAGAAGCTTTCGATGCGCGCGTCCATTCAATGCGAGATCGAACTGACCGAGCTGCGCCTGCCCGACTCGGCCATGCTTCCCAAGGCGCGCGGCCTGCGCGGACCGTTCGAGTGCCTCAATGAGGCCCGCTACGGCATCGTCTGGGGTGTCATGGGCGCTGCTCGCGACAGCTACCTCACCGCGCTGGCCTTTTCAAAGGAGCGGATGCAGTTCGGCAAGCCGCTCGCCGGCTACCAGCTCACGCAGCAGAAACTTGTGAACATGGCCCTGGAAATCAACAAGGGCACCCTGCTCGCGCTGCAGCTCGGCCGGCTCAAGGACGCCGGTACGCTCGCTCCGCACCAGATCTCGGTGGGCAAGCTCAACAACTGTCGGGAGGCGATCGCCATTTGCCGCGAGGCCCGTGCGATGCTGGGCGGCAACGGCATCACCCTGGACTACTCCCCCATGCGCCACGCCAACAACCTCGAGAGCGTGCGCACCTATGAGGGTACCGACGAGGTGCACACACTCATTCTGGGCCAGCACATCACCGGCATTGCAGCCTTTCGCTGAACCGCCTGAGTTAGAGTTTTGAGCGTGCCTGCCCTCGAAAAAACGCCCCGCCCGCCGACCGTTCCGGCGTTCGTGCTCGGCGAGCTGCGTCGGCTGATCGCGGTCGGCGAGCTGGTGCCCGGCCAGCCGCTGAGGCAGGAAGACCTGGCGGAGCGGCTCGGCGTCAGCCGGGTTCCGGTGCGAGAGGCGCTTAACACACTGGAAACCGAGGGACACGTCGTGCACGAGCCGCATCGCGGCTACCGGGTAACCGAGCTGTCGCTTGCTGACCTGCTCGAGGTCTATCGGCTGCGCCAGCTGCTCGAGGCTGAAGCCGTACGCGCCACGATCTCCCTCGGCATCGGGCGGGTACTCCCCGATCTGCGCGCGGCCGGCACCGACGTCGAACGCGCCAATGCGGCCGGCGATCTGCTCGCCATGAACGAGGCCAACCGGAGGTTTCACTTCGTGCTCGTGACGAGCGCCAGGCTGCCCCGGCTCGAACGCATTCTGCGTGCGCTCTGGGATTCAACCGAGGCCTATCGGCGGCTCTACTACGAAGAATCCGGCAACCGGGCACGGGTCGAAGACGAGCACGCCGGCATCGTCGAGGCGTTCGCCGCGGGGGATGCCGAGCTGGTCATCCGCTTGCTCGACGAACATCGCGGCCATGCAACGACCGCCCTGGGTGCGCTGCTTCAGACCTGACCGGGGCCGACCACGCGAAATCCGAGGTCGCCGACCCCGTAGATGCCCGCTGTGACGGCGTTGCCGGGTTCGATCCGGCCGACGCCGGCGGGGGTGCCGGTGAAAATGAGGTCGCCGGGCTGCAGGGTGACGAAGCGGGAGAGCGCGGCGATCACGTCAGGCACCGGCCAGATCTGTTCGGCGAGGTCGCCGTCCTGGTGCCGAGCACCGTCAACGTCGAGCCAGATCCGCGCGGCCGCGGGGTGACCGACCGCACTCGCCGGAACGATGGGAGTGCAGGGTCCGGAGAAATCAAAACCCTTGGAGAGGTCCCACGGGCGGCGCAGGGCCTTGGCGGCGTCCTGCAGGTCCCGCCGGGTGAGGTCGACGCCGGCGCCGTAGCCAAAAACGTGGCTGAGAGCATCCGCTGCCAAAATGTCGGTGCCGCCGATACCGATCGCGACCAGAAGTTCCATCTCGTAGTGCAGGTTGTCAGTTTGTGGCGGATACGGAACTGTATGCGGGGCCACTCCGCGGGCGGGAACACCCTCGGCGACGGCGTACACGGCGTCGGCCGGTTTGGCAAAGAAGAACGGCGGCTCCCGGTCGGGGTCGTTGCCCAGCTCGCGGGCGTGTTCGGCGTAGTTGCGGCCCACGCAGTACACCCGGCTCAGGTAAAAACGTTCATCGGAGCCGATGATCGGCAAGCTGCTCGGCTCAGGTGCGGTAAAGGGGGCGGCGGGGCCAAATTCGGAGCCGGAGTGCGCCATTTTGTTCCTTTCTAGAGTGGTCGCCGTGCAGAACTGCGGAAATTCTTCGATCTACTGCCGGAACTTGGCAAGTTCACGGTCACACGTGCAAAATCTCCGCAGATCGGAACGGGACTCACGCGAGGAGGGCCGCGATCACGAGCAGCGCGGGCATCGACGCGATCGTGGTGAGCAGAACGGTATCCCGGGTGACGACGATCGCCCGGTCGTAACGCGAGGCGAAGTTGAAGATGTTCTGCGCGGTCGGCAGGGCCGACACAGCGACCACGGCGAACAGTTCGGCGCCGCCCAGGTCGAACACGAAATGCCCGAACAGGTAGGCGATGATCGGCATCAGCACCACCTTGATCATCGTGGCCGCGACAACCTGTTTGCGCCCGGTTCCGGCCTTGAGCAAGCGTTGGCCGTGCAGTGACATGCCGAACGACAGCAGCACCATCGGGATCGCTGCGCCGCCGATCAGTTCGAACGGTGCGAGCACCGGAGCCGGCAGGGTAATGCCAAACGTCGCCACGAGCACGCCGGCGAGCGAGGCGAGAATCATCGGGTTGCGAAATGGCTGTGTCAGAATCGACACGATGGAGGCTCTACCGCGGGTGGTCACGTCGAGAACCGCCAGGATGGTCGGTGCCAGAATCACCAGCTGCAGCAGCAGCACCGGTGCCACGTACTGAGCACTGCCGAGCACGTAAATGGCCACGGGCAGCCCGATATTGTTCGCGTTCACGTAGGTTGCACTCGATGCGCCAAGCACGGTCTCGGCCAGGGGCGTGCGAAAGAACAGCCGAGCAGCGACGATATAGAGGAGCACGCCGACCGCGATCGTGCAGACAATGGCAACCAGGAATTCGGAGAACAGTACGGAGACATCCGCGTGCGAGAGCACGGTGAACAGTAGCGCGGGCGTGGCGACGAAGAAGGCCATGCGGTTGAGCACCCGGCCCGCGCCTTTTCCGGCAATGCCGAAGCGCTCAACGAAGTACCCGATCAGGATCACAAATCCGATAATCGAGAAACCGATCAGTACACCGCCCATTCCGTCGAGCCTACGGCTTGGCCCGGCCAATGGACCGCGCGGCTCTTTCGGGCCGGCACGCCGCGTTGCTACGCTCAACGCATGCCCCGACTCGACGTTCCTGGCGCTTCCCTCTATTACGAGACCCAGGGAGACCCCGACTCGCCAGCCCTGCTGCTGATTCACGCGGGTATCGCGACCCTGCGCATGTGGGATCCGCAGGTCGCCGCCCTCGCTGCACGCCACTACGTCATTCGCTTCGACGCCCGTGGGTTCGGCCAGACGACGACCAAGAATGTCGAATTCTCCAACCGAGCGGATGCCACGGCTCTGCTCGATCATCTCGGCGTCGCTCAGGCCACCCTCATCGGCTGCTCACGCGGCGGCACGATCGCGATCGATTTGGCTGTGGCACACCCCGAGCGGGCCGCCGGCCTGGTCACGATCGGATCCGGGCCAAGCGGCTTTCCCGAGGTGGAACTCACCGAGAAAGAGGACGCCCTGTTCGACAAGCTGGATGCAGCCTTCGAAGCCCGGCAGTGGCCACGGCTGGCCCGACTCGAAGTAGCACTCTGGGCGGTCGGACCAACGCGCAAGGCGGCCGATGTCGACCCGGCCTTTCTAGCCCTCGCGCAGGAGCTCAATCTGCGCAACGTCATCCACGCCACGGAAAAGCCAATCCCCCTGCCGCTCGAACCGCCGGCACTCGATCGGGTAAGCGATATCGATATTCCGGCGCTCGTCACCGTGGGTGAGCTCGACGTCACGTCGTCGCTGGCCCACTACGAATTTCTCTTGGAGATGCTGCCGCAGGCGAGCGGCTGCACCTTTCGGGAGACAGCCCACCTGCCGAGTGTGGAACATCCGCTTGAGTTTCAGCGTGTGCTCGTGAGTTGGCTCGCGACCAACAACCTCTGACCGCGCAGCCGCTGAGCCGCTGAGCCGCTGAGCGAGCGTCTCCTCCCGCCGCTCGTTCTCCACAGAACCTTGCGCGTCGGCCCCGCACTTTGCGCGCCCGGTAGCCTGAGGGGAGAGTGACCGACGGCGGGGAGATCGATGTCAGAGCACGAGCCAGTTCAGAGCGGGGAGTTCTATCTTCGCCATGCGGGACGAATCATCTGGCCGCGTCACATCACAGACCTCACCGACACGTCGCTTTGCCCGGCCTGCCACGCCCCGCTGAAGTCGCCGGTGTGCTCGGCATGCCGGCTCGACCTGCGGCGTGCGACGGCAAGCGCATTGCTGGCCAGCTCAGCGGATGCCGCGGCCGCGCTAAATAGGCGCGCCGAGCTGATCGGGCGCATCCGCTACGAGACTGCACCCGGCCGTGTCAGCGCGCCCCAGCCCGTTGCGGTTGTGCCGCGCGCCGCCAGTTCGTCCAGCGCCAGTTCGTCCAGCGCCAATTCGTCCAGCCTGACACTGCCGGCACCGGTCCAGCCGACGGTGGCCGGTCGCGTCACGCCGCGCGCCGCGCTCCCCACCGCGCCACCGGTCTTCGACCCGACGGCCAGCACCCGGGTTCAGCGCCCGGTCGAGCCCCCGCGGGGACCCTCGTCCCCGCCACCAGGCGCCGCGCCGGCTCTGCCCGCTAAGCCCCAGCGTTCCAGCGTGCAGGTCGTGTTGCTGTCCATCGGCGTGCTGCTGGTTTCGGTCGCCGCGATCTTCTTTCTCACGGTCGCGTGGATCGTCGCCGGACTGGGCTTTCGCTCTGTTGTCGTCGCACTGCTGACCGTGGCGGCCCTCGTGGTCGCCGCCCGGATGCGTCGCTCGCGGCTCACCTCCACCGCAGAGGGCATCGGTAGCTTTGCCGTCGTGCTCGTGCTGCTCGATGTCTGGGGCATGCGGCAGAACAACCTGTTCGGGCTCGCTGCCGGCGATGGCGCGCTGTACTGGGGAGTCGCCCTCACGGTCTGCGCGGCGCTCTTTCTCGGCTGGCACGATCGGTCGAACCTCCGCGTCGGCAGTGTCGCCGGCTTCGCCGTTGCGGCTCCCAGTATCGGGCTCCTCGCGGCCGGTCTGTTTCAGGGCCAGGAAACCCTCACCCGAGTGTTCGTCGGCTTTCTCGGCGCTGCCGTCGGTGCGCTGCTGCACCGTGTGACGCTTCCCCGGCCGGCAGCCGTCATGGGCCGGAGGCCGGTGATCGATCGCTTTCCCGAGCGGATGCTGCTGCTCACCCTCGGCGCTTTGGCCCTCGTCACGTCGGGCATCGTCGCTGTCTTCGTCGAATCCGACAGCCTCATCGCCCCGGTCTGGTGCCTCGGCGCAGTCACGGTCGTCGCCACCGCCCACGTCGTGCTCGTGCTGCGCGCGCCGCAGAGCGCACTCAAGGCGACGATCGCCCCGCCGCCAGCGGGTCTGTCTGCCCCCGCCCGACCGGCCGGCATAGCCGCCGCCATGAGCGCCCTGCTCGCCCAGCCTGCAGACGTGCACGCGACGAACGCGTCCGTCCGATTTATGGCGGAATACCGATCGTTCGCCTATGTTTCGGCGGTATTGGCCGCGGTCGCGGCTGCTGGCATCGTGCCGGTCATTGCCGGTCGCTTCGGCAACTTGCCGTTCGCCCTCACCACGCCCGTGCTCGTGGCGGTGGCGCTCGCCGTCGCCCTGGAAGTGCTGGGCCGTCGATTCGTCGCTCCGACTGCAGCACGCACCGCCGGCCTGGTGGCGGCCGGATCGGCGGCCATCGTGGGAGTCATCCCGCTGCTCCTCACGGGCTGGTATGCGACTCGTCCCCTCGCTCAGGCAACCGAGAACGGAGTGCACGGGCAAGAAATCGTCACCGACCTCGCGACCGCTGACAACAGTTGGGCCTTGTTCGCCCTGGTCGGGATCGGCGTCATCCTGCTGATCGGATGGACGCTCGGGGGCCTGATCCACGCCCGGCGCCAGATCGTGACCGCCCTCACACTGATCGTCATCGTTCTCGCGGTGCCCTTCGTCGAGTCGGTCGGGGTCATCGTCGCGCTCTACCTGCTGCTCGGCGCGGGGGCGCTCGCCAGCCTGCTTCTCGCTCGAAAACCCAAGTACGCACCCACCTTTGGCAAGGGAAGCACAACCGGTCGATTCTCCCTTGGATTTTTGACCCCAGGCTTCGTCGGGTTGCTGATTACCGGTGAAACGTTCGGCTATTTCATCAGCTGGGCGCACCCGACAACCTGGTGGTTCGGCACTGTCTCGCTCGTGCTCGCCCTCTGGTTTGCGCGCCTGCTGGTGACACTGCCTGCCTCCGACCCCGTACCAGCCGGCCCGGCTTTCACCACCGAGGCACGCGCGCACGCTCGCGGAGCGCTGTTGGCCGCAGCCATCGTGGTCACCCTGATCGGCTTCGCTCACGTTCCTTTGGCCCTTGCGCCCGATCAGAATTGGTCGGAGCCGGTCAACCTGGCCAATGTCACGGCGGCCCTCGCGCTCGCCACGGCACTGCTGCACCTGCTCGTTGGCGCCGCAGCGTTGCGGCCGACGGTACTCCCAACCCTCGAGCGGCGCTGGGCTTTCTTCACCCTGCTGGTTCCGAGCGTGGTCGTTTTCGTGCTGCCCATTGGATCGTGGTCGCTCGCCGCCGACGAATCGTTGTTGCAGCCCGAACCCTTCGGCTCACTCGTGCGTACAGGTCTGCTCGTAGCCGCGTGCGCCCTGTGGGTGTTCCTGCGCGCCAACCGCGGCACCCTGCACGCGGAACGCGCCATTGCTGCCGTCGCGTTGGCCCCACTGCTGCTTCTGCTGGTGCGCGAGGTCGTCTTCGCAACGGATGCCGTCGCATCCGTTGTCACCCTCGCCCCACCGGCGGTCGCGCTCGTGGTCTGCTCGCTCGCGCTGTTTCGCGGCAGCGTTGCGACCGGCCCCGGTGCGGCCGGCGCCGGTGCGGCCGGCATCGTGGCGAGCAGCGAGCGTGTCGACCGATTCGCCCCCCGGGACAGGATCGCCCTCGAGATCGGTGCGGTGATCGTGCTCGTTCCGGCGGCATTCACCGCAGCGGTCACCTTTCGCTCGCTCGGCTGGCTCGTGGTCGTGCTCGCCGGCATCGTGGCACTCATCCTGGCGATCGCCCCCGACGGGCTCTTCGGCTCTCGCTCGAATCGACGTCACTTCGGCTGGCTGGCCCTCGCGCTCGGCACCGCCGGCCTTTGGCTGGGCCTCGCATGGGCCGGAACAGTGGCGCTTGAACCATACGTGCTACCCGTCGCCGGCGTCGTGCTCGTCACGGCCGCGCTCATTCGCCGCTACGGCCAAATCGATCGTGCGAGCACGGCAAGCCCGGTGGCCGCACTACTCACCCTGGCCGCACTGCTGATTGCCCTCGCGCCGCTCGCCCTCGCAGCACAGTCGGGGTCGCTGGTGCGCGCGGTCGTCGTCGCCCTCGTGGCAGCCGCCCTGGTACTCGGCGCCGGAGCGGTGCAGTGGTCGCCACCGCGTTCGCACTATCTCGCCGCAGCTGCCCTGGCGGGATCCGTCGTTCTCGTGATCACAGCCGTCGCGCAAACCCTACGGCTGCGCGGCGCTCCCGATGCACGCCTTGAACTCTGGTTGCTGGTTCCCGCCGCCGTCGCCGTCGCGACCGCCTTCCTCCTGGCACGCCACGCGGATGCCGCCTCCGCTCCGCTTCGTCGCGGCGCGAGTATCGCGCTCGTGCTCGTGTGGGCATCCGTTGTCACCTGGATCGAACTCGCCGTGGCCATCGCCCCCGCCGATGCGGGGCTATCGACACCGCGGGCCCTGCTGCTCGTCGTCGCTCTCTCGGCCGTGCATGTACTGGCCCTCTGGCGCCCCAACGCGCCGTTTGGGGCTCTCACTGCCTGGAGCGTGCTCGCGCTGGCTGGCCTGGCCGCTTTCACGGCCGCAAGCTTCGGCGCGGTCGATCCGTTCGAACTGGTCACCGTTCCGGTGGCGCTCGCGCTGCTGGGTTCGGGTTGGCTGCGGCTGCACAGCGACTCGCGAGCGCGCAGCTGGCCCTGGATCGGCCCCGGCCTGCTGCTGCTCCTGATGCCGTCGCTGCTGCTGGATCTCACCTACAGCGACCTGTGGCGCATCGTGAGCCTCGGCATTGTCGCGATCACCGTGCTCGTGATCGGCAGCACGCGGCGACTGCAGGCGCCGTTCTTGATCGGCGCTGGCGTGCTGCTCATTCACGGTATCGCCCAACTCTGGCCGTGGATCGCCCTCGCCTACAGCGCTATCCCCTGGTTCCTCTGGCTCGGCGGCGGCGGAATCGTGCTCATCGTGCTCGCTGCACGCTACGAGCAGCGCATCGCGAATCTCAAGTCTGTGGCCCTGCGCATCAGCGCGCTGCGATAGCCATTACCTTCGGTCCAGTGCCGTGACCCGGCTCCTAGAACGGGTGCGCGTCGGGGTCGGTCTTGTTGGTGTAGTTGGCATCCCAGTCGGAGGTCCAGGGGTCGTCCAGGGGTGGTGGTGGGGCTGGTTTTGCTGGTGGTGGGTCGGTGTGTTGTCGTGGTGGGCTGATGCGGGTGGCGGGGTCGGTGGCGTAGTGTTTGCCGGCGGGGCTGGTCCAGTGCAGGGTGCCGTCGGGGGTGGCGATGGCTTTCCAGTCGCTGAAGTGCTTCAGGTTGTGGTGGGCGGGGGAGAGGAAGTGCAGGTTGGTGGCGGTGGTGGGGCCGCCGAATTGTTTGTCGATGGTGTGGTCGAGGTCGCTGTGGCCGGCGGAGCGGTTGCAGCCGGGGAACCGGCAGGTTCCATCGCGCAGCCGCAGGTACTTCTTCAGGCTGGCCGGTACCCGGAAGGGTTCTTGGCTGACGTCGAGCACGATGCCGGTGTGCGGGTGGGTGAGGATGCGCAGGAAGCTGGTTGCGGTGCCGGCGAGGCGGCGGGCGGTTTCCGGGTCGATCGGGCCGTAGCCTTCGAGGTCGGCCGGTTCTTCGCGCGTGCCACCAGCTCGTCCCATCAGGGTGAGCACCGGCACGGTGATATTGACATTCGCGGTCAGGCCGGCGCCGAGGCCGCTGCCGGTGACGCCCTGCTGGAGGAGGTCGACGGCGACATCGGCGCGCAGCTGGCTGAGGGTGCGCTCTTCGTCGGGGCCTTGCAGGCTGAGGGCGGCGTCGGTGACGCGGGTGTAGACCGCCTGCAGGTCCTCACCGGCGGCGCGCAGCCAGAGGGTGGCCATGCCGTCCTTGTCGGGGAAGAACTGCACTCGGCGATCAGCCAGGCACCGGGCGCGACGCAGGGTGATGCTGTCGGGGTGGAAGCGTTCGCGTAGTTTGCGGGCCTTACCGTCGAACTGGGTGGGGGTGAGCCTGCGGGCGTGCGGGAGGAGCACCGCTTCCAGTTCGGCGCGAGCGGGCTGCGGCACGGAGCCGAGCTGGTCGAGCAGCCGGCGGGCATGGCGGAGGGAGATCTCGCCGCTGCGGAGCGCGGTGAGAGTATCGGGCCGCTCGACCACCAGTTGCCGGCTCTCCTGGAGCAGGCCGGAGGCGGTGCCGGAGGGGATGCGCAGCGCGCACGCCATCTCCGCGACCAGGCCCTGCTGCGCGGCGAAGGTCGCATCCCAGTCATGTTCGTGGCCCGGCCCGGACAGGGGGCGGCCGGTGTCGGCGGTGTTGGTGGTGTAGTCCCACGCCTCGGTAAGGACCTCAGCTTTGCTCGCCTGCGCCCAGGCGATGATCTTCTCGAGGTAGAGCACCCGGTCCACGAATTGCGCCTGATGCCGCTGGAACGGACTCAGCGACTCTGCCGGGCCGCCGTCTGCCGGGTCGGGGTTCTCGGCCGGGTCGGGGTGCTCGGCCGGGTCGGGGTGCTCGGCCGGGCGGAAATCGTCCGAGAGAAAATCGGCCGGGCGGAAATCGGCCGGGCGGAAATCGGCCGGGCGGAAATTGGCCGCGAGGTACTCGGTGTAGAGGAACTCCTCGCGGAGGTCCTGGTCGAACAGGTGCTCGGGCGGCACCGCGGCGAACACCTCGGTCAGGTCCAGGCCAGCCGGGATGGGCGGGCCGTCAGCGAGCCGGGGGTTCTGCGCCGCCGCCGCTTTGGCAGCAGCGGCATCGGAAGCTTCTTCGGCCTCCCAGACCACCCGGCATTCCTCCCGGAACGCAGCCTTCCAGGCTCGGTCTTCATCGGACGACCAGTACGCATAGTCGCTGTCGGGCAGCCCCGCCAAGAAGCGCTCAATCACGCCCTGCTCGTGGGGGGTGTCGCCGCTCTGGCTCATAGAACAAGTGTACCAAGCTCAACCCGCAAAGTCGAGGGATTCTCACATGTATTGGGATTTCTGACCGAAGCTGCATTCGCACTGGAGGTCGGGTTTTCGAGACCAGCTCGCGGTGGGTGATGGCGGTCTCAGCACCCACGACTTACGGAGAACAGTCGGGATTCGCGGGACTAGGAGCGACGTGACCCCAAGCTCTCGAGCAGGCGCTCTTCGGCGTCATGGCCCGGCACGATTCCAGCCGGAATGCGCAGGAAGAAGAAGAGTCCGCCGACCCACCACAAACCAAACAACAGCCAGGGTTCCAGCGACAGCGACGCGGGCATGCCCGGCATGTACAGGCTGAACAGCGCCAGGCACAGGACCGCGGCGGTCACACCGATCACGATTCCGCCGTTGCCCTTGCCCCCAACGCGCAGCGGACGATCCATCTTCGGCTCCCGGCGACGCAGCAACACGAATGCGACGGCTACCAGCAGGTAGGCAAGCACGATGCTCGGAGCGCCAGAATCAACCAACCAGCCGAGCATCTGGGTGCCAAAGAACGGCGCGATAAACGACAGGGCACCAACAAAATAGAGGGCGTTGGTGGGGGTTCTAAACTTGGGGTGGAGCTTGCCAAACCAGGCCGGCAGCATGCCGGAGCGCGCCATGGAGAACATGAGGCGCGAAGCGCCGAGTAGCAGCGAGTTCCACGAGGTGAGAATGCCGGCAATTCCACCGGCAATAAGCACCTTGGCCATAATATCGCTGCCGAATAGGGCGCCCATGGCATCCGCTGTAGCGATGTCGGTTTGGCCGATGGCAGTGGCAGACATCGACGACGAGGTCGTCAGCAAAATCATGACGTACCAGATGGTGGCCAGGATGACGGCGATAACGACCAGCTTGCCAATCTGGCGCGGCGCAATGTTAACCTCTTCGGCCGATTGCGGAATGACGTCGAAACCCACGAAAAGAAACGGCACCACAACGAGCACGGCAAAGAAGCCGCCCATGCCTCCGGTGAAGAATGGCTGCATGTTCGTGGTCGAGCCGCCGGTGAACGATCCGAGCACGAGCATTGCGCCCACAATGAGCAGAAAGAGCACGACGAAGGTCTGGACAACGCCGGCCAGCTTTACACCACGGATGTTGATGCCCGTGATCACGACGGCTGCGACGGCTCCCACGAGCGCCCAGGTCAAGTACACCTGCTCTCCGGCGATCTGCCACAGCGGGATCTGGCTGAGGTTGGGAAAGAGATAGCCGGCCGTGCGAGGCAGGGCGACCGCCTCGAACGCGACGATGGTGACGTAGCCGCCGGTAATGGCCCACGATCCAACGAACGACCACCGCGGCCCCATCGCTCGCAGTAGAAAGTTATGCTCGCCACCGGCTTTCGGCATGGCGGCGGTCAGCTCGGCGTAGGTGAGGCCCACGATGCACATAATAATTCCGCCGGCAATCATGGCGGCAACGGCGCCCATTGTTCCAGCATCGTTGATCCAGCCGCCGGTCAAAACGACCCAGCCGAAGCCGATCATGGCCCCGAAGCCGAGAGCTAGCGCGTCTCGATTTCCGAGGACTTTGAGCAGAGTATCCGGTGCATGGTGGTGGTGCGTGGTAGCGATGGTGTCCCCATTGGTTTCGGCACGCGTCATGTGTGACCCGTGCCGGACGGTGCGCTGGCAACGAACCCATCGGGCCGCTACGCTGCACGTTTTTACTGGGACAGTCTGTCACCCTATTGACGCCGCCGATCACACTAACGGTCGCAGTGCCCAGAGTTACGAGCGACCGACCCAGCGGTCCATCGACCGATACACGCCGAAAACGCGACCGGCGACGGCGTCCCACGCCGCTAACGGCAGAACCCCGCGCAGCACCTTGGACAGGTTCACCGTCCACGGCAGCAGCAGCTGCGGCTTGCCGGCGAGCATCGCCCGCCACACCCGGTCAACCACGTACTCCGGGGTCATCAACGGAGTGAGCAGCGGCCCGCGGGCTCCCGCGAACATGCCAGTATCGATGTAGCTCGGACACACCGTGGTCACCTTGACGTGCCCGTACCCTTGCTGCACGAGTTCGAGCCGCAGCGAATCGCTCCAGCCGATCAGCGCCGCCTTGGACGCGGCGTAGACGCTCATGCGCGGATTGCTCAGCGTGCCGGCGGCAGATGCGATGTTTACGAGGCGCGACTCGCGGGATCCGCTCGCAATCATTGCCGGGAGAAACTCGCGGGCGATGTACATGGGCGCGAGCGCGTTGATCTGCATGGTCGGGCGGGTGTCGGCGCCGTTGTCGTGTTCCCAGAAATACTTGCCGCGAACGATTCCGGCATTGTTGATGATCACGTCGGGGTCACCGATCTCGGTGCGCACCCGCTGAGCGGTCTGCGCGATGGCGCCCAGGTCGGCGATATCAACGACGTACGGGGCCACCTGCGTGCGCCCGTTCGCGCGTTCATTCAAAATGGCGGTGGTGTCGGCGAGCGCCGCACCGTCGCGGTCCCACAGGATCACGGTTTTCGCCCCTTCGGCGACGCAGCGCTCGGCATACAGACGGCCCATTCCCCTGGCGGCTCCGGTAATCAGCACGCGGGCTCCGGCAACGGTTCGACTCATACCCCCATCATGCCGCCTGCGCGGGCCGCGCGGGACTACGCTCGATTCAGCGCAGGCAGGCGCGCGAGAGACCGGGGGTGGTGCGCATGGACTTTCAGACCCTTGCGATCATCTCGGTGATCGCGCTGCTCGGGCCGCTGCTGGCGACGCCGCGGCGCTGGAACCTTCCTGTCGTCATTGGCCAGCTCGGCGCCGGCGTGATCGTCGGCCGCACCGGATTCGGCCTCATCGACGCCGACGACCCCACGCTGACCCTCTTAGCGGATGTTGGATTCGCGTTGATCATGTTCGTGGCTGGCACGCACGTGCCCGTTCGCTCCGGCGCGATCCGCGCTGCGCTCTCGGTCGGCCTGGCACGTGCCATGCTCGTGACCGTCTCGGCGAGCGCCCTCGGCGTGGCCATCGCGATGACCTTCGGCACCCAGCACGCCCCCTTATATGTCGTGTTACTCGCTTCCTCCTCGGCCGCGCTCGTGCTGCCCCTCATTCATTCGCTAGGGCTGCGCGGCCGTTCGATGCTCGAGCTCACCGCGCAGATCGCCATCGCTGACGTAGCGGCGATCGTTGCCCTGCCGCTCGCCATCGACCCGCCGAATGCGGGCCGCGCAGCCCTCGGCGCCGCCCTGGTCGCGGTGCTGGCCGTGGCCCTCTACGCTGTGCTGGCCTGGCTGGAACGAAACGGTTCCCGCCAGCGGCTGCACAAGCTCTCGGCCAACCGCAAATTCGCGCTCGAACTGCGCATCCAACTGGCCATTCTGTTCGCCCTGTCAGCGGTGGCCGTGTTCAGCCACGTCTCGGTCATGCTCGCCGGGTTTGCCTTCGGCCTCGCCGTCGCCGCAGTCGGTGAACCGCGCCGCCTGGCCCGCCAGCTGTTCGCTCTCGCCGACGGATTCTTCGGGCCGTTGTTCTTCGTCTGGCTGGGCGCCTCGCTCGCTCTGCGCGACCTCGCCGACCACCCGCAGATGATCGGGCTCGGCCTCGCCCTCGGCGTCGGCACCCTGCTCACCCACGCGACCACCCGCGTGCTGGGCCTTCCGCTGTCGCACTCACTCTTGTCGGCGGCCCAGCTCGGAATTCCGATCGCGGCCGCGACGATCGGCACCCAACTGCACCTGCTTGCCCCCGGAGAAGCAGCGGCCGTGCTGCTCGGCGCGCTCGTGACCATCGCGGTGACCGCGGTGGCGAGCGGATGGGCGCGGCCGCGCGCGGCATCCGCTTAACCGGCCAGCCGGCCTGCCGACCAGCAGCCCGGCACCTCCCCGCACGAAGACGCTGCCCGCCGAAACAGCGCGCCGCTCACCCTTCGCGTGCGGTACCCCAACAACCCGATTCTGCACGTGCTCGACCCCCTCGCCACCGTGAGCGACGCCGGCCTTAGTTCTGGCTGCTGGGTCGAGACGATCCAGCCCAGCCAGGCAGATGCGAGCGATGTCTTTCTCTATCAGCGCGCCGCCACCGCGTCGATCCTGCGCGGTCCGCAGGCCGGCCAGCAGTTTGCCCTCGTGACCGGCCCCAACGTCGTGGGGCGTGGCCGCGGCTGCCGAATCCAACTGATCGACGAGACGGTCTCGCGCGCCCACGCCACGATCGACATCGGAGCGGCCATCACCGTCACCGACCTCGATTCAGGGAACGGACCGTATATCGACGAACGTCGGGCCGTGTCGGGCCCGGTCACCGCGGCGAACCTCATCTCGGTGGGTGACACGGTTCTCGTCGTCACCCGCGAGTCCAGCGTCGCCCACGTGTCACCGTCGAACCGGCCGGAGGCGGTCGTCGAATTTGCACGGTCGCCGCGCGGCGACGTGCGTTTCGGTGCCCAGAAGCTGGCGGCACCGGTGCCGCCGCAGCGCCTCGAACCGCAGAAATTTCCCATCCAGCGAACTCTGGTCAGAGGGCGTGCTGCGTTCCATCATTGTTCAGCTGTGTGGCCTGCACTCGCCGGCCGACCTCGTCCTGGCCTGCTTCGCGAACTGCGACAACCACTTTGAATGGCAATGGCTCAAGTGGATGCCGCACATCGGCTCGGTCTACAGCCCCCTCACCACGAGTCACCTCGCGGCTGATCCGGCCACGAGCGGTCACCTGCTCGCCCAGCTCGAACAACTGGTGGCTGAACGTCGGGCGACCCGCCCGGGCGGGTCGGACATCCGCTCGCATTTGCGCGAGGACGCCGACATCGACGAGCTGCACGGGCAAGCGGTACAGGCTCTGCCGGTCACCCCGGTTGTCATTGTGATCGTCACGAGCGACAGCCAGGTGGACCGCGGGAGGCTCGTCGCCCTGGCCGAAGACGGCCCCGACGTGGGCGTGCACCTGCTCTGGCACGCGGCCGAGGTCGCCGACCTTCCGGCCGCCTGCCGCACCTACGTCGAGGTTCAGCCCGACGGCACCGGTGTGGTCGGCTTCGTGCGCACCACCACCCGGGTCGACGTCAGCCCGCTCGAGGCGATCTCGGGGCAGGACGCCGCCGTGGCTGCCCGACTGATCTCGTCGGCCAGGGCGCAACTGGTGTGCTGCGGCTGGACCTGCGCGAGCAGGGACCGCACGCCCTCGTCGGCGGCACGACCGGGTCGGGCAAGAGCGAATTCCTGCAGACCTGGATCATGAGCATGGCGAGCGAACACAGCCCGGACCGCCTGACCTTTCTGCTGATCGACTATAAGGGCGGCGCCGCGTTCGCGGAGTGCACCCAACTGCCGCACACTGTCGGCCTGGTGACCGACCTGAACACCCACCTCGTGCGCCGGGCCCTCACCTCGCTGCGGGCGGAATTGCACTACCGTAAAACCCTGCTCAACGAGAAGGGCGCCAAGGACCTCGTGAGCCTCGAGAAGCGCGGCGACCCGGATGCCCCGCCGTCGCTCATCATCGTCATCGACGAGTTCGCCGCGCTGGTCGGTGAGGTACCGGAATTCGTCGACGGGATAGTCGACGTCGCCCAACGGGGCCGCTCGCTCGGACTGCACCTGATCATGGCCACCCAGCGGCCGGCCGGCGTGATCAAGGACAACCTGCGCGCCAATACCAACCTGCGAATTGCCCTGCGCGTGGCCGACGAATCAAACAGCCAAGACGTGATCGGAGGTAAAAGACGCTGCCGGGTTCGACCCGTCGACACCCGGCCGCGGAGCGGCAAAGCTCGGCCCGGGCAAGCTGATCCATTTTCAGACCGCCTACCTCAATGGTCGAAGCAAGGGCACGGCCAAACTGCCCGACATCGACATCGCCGACTTTCCGTTCGAGGTCGGTCACACCTGGTCCATCGATCTCGCCGCCCCGCCCGCTCGTCGGGAGGCGCCCCGCGACATTGAGAACATGCTGAACTCGATCCAGACTGCCGGGGCAACGCTCGGCTTGGCGACGCCGCGCAAGCCCTGGCTCGTGCCGCTGGAGCGGGTGCTCGACCTCGCGCAACTCCCAGTCGCTGGTGGGCCCGCGATCGCGCTCGAAATGCAGGGCGAGCCCGGCCAGCAGCGGCAGAGTCCTTTTCTGTTCGACCCGGACAGCCAGGGAAATCTGGCCGTTCTCGGCACCAGCGGCTCCGGCAAGAGCACCGCGCTCCGCACGCTCCTGCTGTCGGCGTCACGCGATGCCGAGCAGAATCCCCTGCATATCTATGGGATCGATTGCGCCGGCGGTGCCCTGGGCATGCTCGGCGCGCTCCCCACCGTTGGCGGCATCATCGCCGGTGAGGATGGGGAACGGGTCGCCCGGCTGATGCGGCACCTGGTCGCCACGGCCACCGACCGTGCGGTGCGCTATTCCGCGCTGCCAGCCTCGACGCTGTCCGACTATCGACAGGTGAGCGGCAACGTTTCGGAACCACGCATCATCGTGGTCATCGACGGCATGGCCAATTTTCGCAGCAGCTATGAGTTTCGAAGCGGCGACACGACGTTCGCCGCGCTCGCCCAGCTGATGAGCGTGGGACGGCAGGTGGGCATCCACTTCATTCTGAGCGCGGATCGATCCGGTGTGATCCCCTCGGCACTCAACGCCAACATCCAGCAGAACGTCGTGCTGCGCCTGGCCTCGTCGAACGACTACGGCATTCTCGGCGTGCCCGCCGACATTCTCGAAGATGCACCGGCCGGACGCGCCGTCATCGACGGCAATGAAGTGCAGATCGCGGTACTCGGCGGTTCGGCCAGCCTCGGTGAACAGTCGGTGGCCGCCCAGCAGCTCGCGGATCGGCTGCGCCAGACCGGCATCGCTGCGGCACCCGCAATCGAGCGCCTCGCCGAGCGCATCCCGCTGTCGCAACTCGGCGCTGACGGCGGCCGCGCCGTGATCGGTGTAGCGGATGCCGACCTGCTGCCGGTCGGCATCGCGCCCGAAGGACTGGTCGTGGTGACCGGCCCGTTCCGAAGCGGCAAGACCACCACGATTAAGACTTTCGTGCGCACCACCCTGCGGGACGGTAGCCAAACCGGGCCGGCTGGCGGTGAACCCAGCATGATCGTCGTCGAGAGTGCCGGTGATTTCGAGGGGTCGTCCGCCGAGGCGGTCGTCGCGTCGCTCATCAAGGCGGCGAGAAAAGACTGAGACCTGCACGGTCTTCGTGACCGTGTCTACGGCGGAATTCACGACGGTCATGAACGACGTCACAGCATTTTCGGCGACGTCCTGAATGACCTTGACCGCGTTCGAGGCGCTCGGCGGCCCAGGCCTGCGCCTGCACGATGAGCGCCTTCACGTCGTCGACAGCACGTGCGTGCGTGGCCAGGGCATCCGCTGCCGCATCGAGGGTCGCGGCAGTGCGACCGATATCGGCCGCGGTCAGCGTTATTTACGTGCGAAAGGCCTGGGCGGCAGCCGAATTCCAGTTCATCCCCTCGGCCTGCGCTGTGAGTTGCAGTGCGCGCGAGCGCATATCCTCAGCGCGCGTGCGCAGATACGACGCGTCGCTGTGCACCGTCGTCATGTCCCCGTACATGCTTCGCCTTCCGGACCTGGCCGCGTACGGCCTATTGGTTGACCGGAATTAGCGCGACAAGCGGGCGGCGAGCTGGGCGTCGACGTCGTCGAGGGTGAGCGCCGCGTTGCGGAGATAGCTCGACAAGCCTTCCAGGCCCCGGATCGCGGAACGGGCACCGTTGGTGAACTCAGCGTAGGACGCGTTGAACGCGCCGGACGACTTATCGGTCACGAAGCCCGAACTCACCAAGGAGGCGATGATGCGCTGCAATTAATCGAGCTTGGAGTCGAGATCTTCACGGCCCACGGTGAGGCGATCGGCCGACGAATTCAGTTCGTGGTGCGAGACGCTAATGTTTGCCATGCAAGTGGCACCCCCTGGTTAGGTTTCACGTTCTGTTGGCCACACCGTAGCAGCCCGGGGTAACACCCACCCCCGTTGGAGAGGCGTCAGAGGAACATCAGCACGATGCCGGCCACACCGGCGAAAACGCCGATGCCGAGCAGCACCAGGCCGATCAGGCGCAGGCCCTTGCCGTCCAGTTCAGGGTCGTGCGTGCGGCAGCGTTCCGGGTGGCGATTGCGAAACCACACGCGCACGTCGTCCCCCGGCGCGAGGTGGTGCGTCTCGTGAGTGTCGGCGGGGCACTCGTGCACATCGCCGTCGTCGTCAAACCAGCGGATGACCGTGGCCGGTCCTGATGCTGCCGAACCTGACGCTGCGATCACGGCCGTGGTGTGGGTCCAGCGACCGCTGATGCCGCGCACCGACAGACCAACGATGTAGAGGATTGCTCCGATGATGAGGCCGAAGAGGGTAAGAATCTCGCTGATGATGCCGGCGAAGTCGAGGGCGTTCACTGGCACCGCCATCCGTCATCTCGTCTGCTCGCGGCGCTTACCCCGATGGCTCAAGAGTATCGGGTGCCGCGCGCCGGCGGCACGGTCCCGCAGAACCGGCGCTCAGCATCCGCTTTCTGACGGCGCGGCTCACCGGCTCGGGCTGGAATGACCTTACCGGCCCCGGTCGCTTCAGCGGGTGGCCAGCAGAGCGGCGAGAACGGAATCGAGCCGGTCGTAGCCCTGGGCCATGCCCTCTTCCATACCGCTTTCGGCCATTACATCACGAGCCTCCTGACTCGGATAGGTCGAGTGGCCGACCATGCGCGTGCGGCCCGTACCGAGATCCTCGAAGCGCAGGGTCTCTATGCTCACGACGTCGGGGTAGCCGTCATATTCAAAGGTTTGAATGATGAGGTCGCTCGGCCTGGCCTCGTGAAAGACGCCGTGAAATTCGTAACGCTCACCGTCGGGATCGATGTGGGTAAACCGGTAGCTGCCGCCGGTACGCAGATGCCAGTGGTCGATCTCGGTGATGTACCCGTTCGGGCCGAGCCACTGTTCGACGAGGTCGGGATCCGCGTGGGCTCGGTAGACGGCTGCCACGGGGGCGTCGAACTCGCGGACATACTCGACGAACGGAGTGTTGGGGGTGATAGTGACCTTCAGCGTGTTCATTAAGATACCTCTCTTCGCGGGCGAAAATAGGCTCGGGGCATGCGCTTGTCAAGGTCTGGCACACTGGGGCAATGATGCTCGACAACGAGGTGCCGGCCTGGTGGCGCACGCTCGGCCTGCCCGGTCTGGTCGACCTGCACACCCATTTTCTGCCCGAGCGCATGCTGCGGCGCGTCTGGGCCCACTTCGACGAGATCGAGCCGCTGATCGGCCAGGAGTGGCCGATCCAGTACCGCGACGACCAGGACTCCCGGCTCGCCACGATTCGCCGGCTTGGCGTGCGCCGCTTCACCGCGCTGTCCTATGCGCATCGCTCGGGGATGGCGGCTTCCCTGACGGATTTCTCACTCGACCTCGCCGCGGAACACGCCGATTGCGTGCCGAGCGCCACGTTCTACCCGGAGGACGGCGTGCTCGAACAGGTGCAGTCCGCCCTCGATCGCGGCGCTCGGGTGTTCAAGATCCACGCGCAGATCGGCGCATTCGACCTGCGCGAGCCGGTACTCGACCCGGTCTGGGGGCTGCTCGCCGACGCCGCGATTCCGGTCGTGATCCACGTCGGCAGTGGGCCGGTTTCCCGGCCGGGAATCACCGGGCCGCACACGCTTGCGGGAGTGCTGGCGCGGCATCCGCTGTTGACGGCCGTGGTAGCGCATCTCGGCGCCCCGGAATACGGCGACTTTCTCGACCTCGCCGAACGCTACCCCTGGGTGCACCTCGATACGACCATGGTGTTCACCGACTTTTTCGAGCAGCTCGCGCCGTTCGACCCCGCTTTGCTGCCACGGCTGGCCGACCTGCCCGACCGCGTCGTGCTCGGCAGCGACTTTCCCAACATTCCGTACCCGTACGCTCACCAGTTGGAGTCGCTCGAACGTCTGCGCGACCTCGAGCCGCGCCTCGACGACGACTGGTTGCGCGCCGTCTGCTGGTATAACGGGCTGCGCCTGATCGGCGAATAAGCCGCACACATCAGCCGGTGGCGGGAAGTCGAAAACCGCTGAGACCGGATGCCCCGCCCACCACGTAATACCGATCGCCAGCGTCGACGCCGCCCATGAGAAGCGCTTGCGGCGAGAACACCGATGCGTCCAGCGAATCGGTATTGATGTCGCACGGGAACACGTTGTCGCCGATGTAATACGGCTGGTTCGCCTCCGAGTAGTAAGGCAGTTCCGCAGTCGCGCGCATCTTTCGACACGCAAAGACTCCCTTTTCGGGTGCTGCGTTGCCCTTCCCGGTCAGCACGTCAATGATCTGCACGTGTCCATTCACATTTATCGGTCTAGTCGCGATATTGCTGGCGAAACCAGCCAGCCGCCAATTGAATAATGACCCGTCGCCGCCCACCGGTGTGGACCATTCGATATCGCCGGTGGCCCTGTTGATACCGACGAGATCGACGTCAACGTCCTCGTCGGTAGTGTCAGCCACGGAGCCGTCCGATGCGACAACCACGTGAACGACACCGGAATTGACCCGACACGCCGGAATTATTTCCCCTGCAAACGGTTGCCGTAGCTGGGCTGCCGTGCAATCTCCGACATCGGCGAGGTCCCACTTCGTCGTTCCGTCAACGGGGTCGAGCGCGACAATGTGCGAATCGGCCCGTTCGTAGGAATAATCTGCGCTCATATCAATAGAGGCGTCCCAGATAGTTCCTCTTCCGACCACGAGGCCATCTGCGCCGCGGTCCTGCCACGCCCAACCGTCGTCGGAGGTGTAATTCTCGCCAAAAACATCGGTATACGGAACCTCCCAAGCGGCCTTGCCCCTCGCGCTAAACCCGAGCATCTCGACCCCATCGGGAGCGCGATCGAATGTGGAATAGACCCGGCTACCCAGAAGCCGCGAGTTTGTCGGGAGGGCAACATCCTGATCCCGACCCACTGTTCCGGCGGTCAGGTCAACGCGAAAGCTCGTATTGTCGGCGTTTTGCCCGTTGATCGGTATGCCGGAAAAACACACGCCCGTGCCATCGGCGCACTCCCCCGGGCGTTGAGTCACCCAGCCCGAAGGTTGGTCGAGAGCGATTGGCGCTCCCGTCACCGCATCGGCGACTACAACATCCTGCCAACCAGTTTCATCGCCGGCCAGGTCGCGGATATACGGGACTACCGTTCGGCCCTCGGTTTGAACAATGTGCGCATCGACAGAAATGTCGGAAGACCCATTTCCGGCCAGCGCAGCGTCGCGCCACAGCTCCACGCCGGTACTCGCGTTCCAGACAACGATATCGAGGCCTCCCTCGGCGCCCGTGACATAGGAGACGACGACACCGTCCTTGGCCACGGGCGCCCCGACAAGGTCGACATCGACGTTCCAATCGGCCTTGACCGGGGTCGTGAAGTCGGGCCCGGGGTCGGAGGCTGCGCTGGGTGGTTTCGCTGGGGCATCCATTTGGTTGGTGCAGCCGGCCAGGGCGACTAAGACCGACAGAGCAAGAACGGAGAACGCAAGAGCTTGCTTAGCCATGTTCGTTTCCTCCACGCCATTGGTGAGTAGCATTCAGTTGAGCGATGCTCCCACGGCAGCGACGGGCGAAATCCGTATTACAACAATCTGTGGATAACTCGGTCTCGCGCGCGGCGCGGTAGGCGGCGCGCTGCTCCGGGCTCAGCAGACTAAACCCGTCCTTAGCGGAGGTCGGGTTCAGAACTGCGGAGAATTTCCACCTTGCCAGAGTGCGCTCTTTGAGATCCGCGCCTTCACGGGGCAGCGAAACGCAGCGACGAGCAATCTCCGCACTTCTGAACCGCTCTTCCGGCATGAAGTGCGCGAATGGGGCCTCAGCGGCAAATCTCCGCGCCGAAACCGACTCTGAGCCTCGATTCGTTGCGACAGATCGCAAGAAAACGCCGCGTGGCGCCCGATATTCTGAAGGAACGTCTTTTTCGGCGCGCACGCCCGCCGCGACCGCGGCACAAACGAGAACGGGAGGTTCCCATGTCGATATCTGTTGAAAAAACACACGTAGCTAACGCTCTGGTCGGAGAGCCCGAGGTTCTCGAAGACGGCTCCAGCAACCTCGCGCTCGACCCATCGTGGTTGAGCCTCAAGGCTGCCGCGACAACGCTGCAGTCACTGCAGGCTCAGAACGGGTCGATTGCCGACGCCGAACGGCACGCGGATGCCGCGGCATCCGTTTCGCGCATCACCGCGGCCATCGCAGACCTCGCGCCGCACTTCGCACACGATGCCGCCTATTTGGCCGCCCTGATCACGGACTTCGACCGCTGGGTGGGCGAAGACTTTGGCGTACCCGATTTCTACGACTCGCTCATGGCTTTTCAGCCGCAGCAGCACCGCGTAGACGGCCTGCGCCACCTCGTGGTCTTTCCCATGTACACGCAGAACGGCAGCACGAATCGCCTGGTCGAGGCCGTGCTGATCGAGGTCATCTGGCCGGAGTTTATCGGTGAGCTTGAAGCCGGTTACACGAACAAACTGTTCGTGCCGATTCGCTTTCTCGATTTCACCCCGGGCTACGACACCAACTCGGCGGTGCTGTTTCCCGAGACAGTGGCCATGCGCGAGGTGCCCACGTTCACCTGGGGCGCCATTTTCGCCGACCGAGAGGCCGCACGCTTTCGCCGAGTCGTTCGTGCCGCCGCCGAGATCACACGGCTTGAGCTGCCTAAAGATGCCGCCGCGCTGATCGACAACCAGCAGCTCACCGAAGAAACCTTCGTCATGTGGGACCTCATTCACGACCGCACCCACATGCGCGGCGACCTGCCGTTTGACCCGTTTATGATCAAGCAGCGCATGCCGTTCTTCCTCTATTCCCTCGAGGAGTTGCGCTGCGACCTGACTGCTTTTCGTGAGTCGGTCTCGATTGAACGCAGCGAGTTGGCAAGCCCGGAGTCGCGCAAGCACGCGAAGCTGGTGCAGTACGCCGTTATCTTCGACCGCATTTTTCGGTTCGCCATTACCGGCAGCCGGGTGCGCAACTATGACGGTCTCGGCGGGCAACTGTTGTTCGCCTGGATGCACCAACACGGCGTGCTGCACTGGACCGACACTCGCCTCACCTTCGACTGGGAGGCCGTTCCCGAGGTCGTTATCGCTCTCGGAGCGCAGATCGATGAGCTGTATTGGGCATCGATCGATCGGCCGAAGAAGGCGCACTGGCTCGCTGCCTACGAGATGATCTCGAAGACCCTCACGGCCAACCCGGCCTCCAACTGGGCCCGCGGGCTGCCGTTTGAGGTGCTCGCCGGGGCTCCCAAGGGCTACACCGATCAGGTTCTCGACGACGAATTCCCGCTGTCGATGTTCTTTGAGGCTCTCGAAAAGAAAATGAAAACGGTCATCGCCTCGACGGCCGGCATCACCGGCAGCGCGGTCGACTGATGGGTGCCAGTCCGGCCGTAGCTGGTCGCACCGTGCTGATCGCCGGCGCGACCAGCACGGCCGGCCTGGCCGTCGCCGCCTCCTTAGCGGATGCCAGCGCGCACGTTGTTGCGGTCGGCTCCAACCTGGAGCGGTTGCAGTCGGTGCTGGCCGTCGCCCCCGAGGCTGCGCTCTACGAGTGCGACCTCTCGGATTTTGCGGCTGTGACCGCGCTGGCGGCCCGCGTGTCGGCAGCGCACGGCCCGATCGACGGACTGATTCATTTGGTGGGCGGTTGGCGCGGCGGCGGCGGGCTGGCCGGTCAGACCGATATGGACTGGGACTTTTTGTATTCCCACGTGGTTACCACCCTGCGCAACACCACCCGGGCGTTCAATGCCGACCTACTCGCTTCACCCGCCGGCCGGCTCGCGATTGTGTCGAGCGTGTCGGTTGATAGGCCGACCGCGGGCGGTGCGAACTACGCCACAGTGAAATCCGCAGCTGAGACGTGGGTGCGTGCAGTGGGGCAGGGGTTCGCAAAGGCAGGGGACACAGCCGCAGCGGTAACTTTCGTCGTTCGATCCCTCGACGGGCTGGAGAACGAGCTGGCTACCCGGGTGACCGGTTTGTGGAGCGACACCGCGGCATCCGTCAATGGCAGCCGGGTTATGCTCACGGCGGTCTGAGTGTCGTAAGTCGGAGATTTTTACGACACGCCGTTGTGAGCGACATGACGGGCGGGGGTGTCGCGAAAAAGTCCGAGTTTAGGTAATGCTGGCAGTGCGGATGCTGGTAGCCGCGGCGTTGCAGCAGGCTAGCGTGGGAGCATGAGCAATTTGGGCGAGCCATTCGCTGAGAACTGGCGTCGGCCACGGCCGAGCCCGCGCGAAGCCAGAATTGACCTGTGGATCGCCCTCGGCCTGGCTGCCGGAACCGCGCTGAGCGTGTCACTGGGCCGCAGTGCCGGTGCGTTCGCCGACTCTCCGGTCTGGCTCGTTCTGGTGTGGGTTCCCCTCATCAGCCTGCCATTGATTTGGCGGCGGCGCTGGCCCGAAGTGATCGCTCTTCTGGTGGCCATGACATTTGCTGGAGGCGCCATACTCGGCGTGGGCGACGTGCTCTTCTCCAACATCGCTCTCTACATCGCAATCTTTTCGGTCGGGGCTTCCAGCCGCAACCGAACCTTTGCCACCTGGACGCGCATCGCAATCGTGGTCGGTATGTTCACCTGGCTGATCAGCCAATTGTTTATGCAAGCCAATCAAGCCACCACGCTGCCCGAGCTCTCGCGAGACGGGCTCTTCTCCGCCTACGCGGCATTCGGACTCCTGCAGGTTCTGATCAACCTGCTTTACTTTGGCGCTGCCTGGTACTTTGGCGATTCCGCCTGGCGGTCGGCACGCAATACGGCGGCGTTGGAGGCCAGCACACTGGCACTCATCGCCGAACGAGAACACAGCGCACGCCAGGCCATTTCACTCGAACGCGTGCGCATCGCGCGCGAACTGCACGACGTGGTCGCCCACCACGTCTCGTTGATGGGCGTGCAGGCCGGGGCCGCGCGCCGCATCATGAACCAGAGCCCGGCGAAAGCGGCTGAGGCCCTCGGCGTTATCGAGCAGAGCGCCCGCACTGCCGTCGATGAACTGCACACCATGCTCGGGTCGCTGCGATCCGGCGATAGTGATAGTTCCGCGGGCAGCGCCAACCCAACTGCTGATGACGCCGCGAACGCCAGCACCAGTACCCGCGGCATTGACCAGCTCGACGAATTGGTCGACGAGAGTAGCGCCGCCGGCGTACCCGTGACAATGAGCATTGTCGGCGTGCCGCGCCCGGTACCGGCCACAATCGGTCTGAGCATTTACCGCATCGCCCAGGAGGCCCTCACCAACACGCGCAAACATGCCGGTGCCGGAGCGCGCGGTGACCTGCGGCTGCGCTATGAAGCGGATGCCGTGGAGCTTGAGGTCACCGATAACGGCATCGGACCGCGACGCCTGCTTTCTGGCGTAGCCAGCCACAGCGGTACCGCCCCGGCAACGGGTTGCGGCCTTGGGCAGCGCGGAATGCAGGAACGGGTCACGGCCGTCGGCGGCGACCTCCACGTGGGGGCGCGGCCCCGTGGTGGCTACCTGGTTCGGGCCCGCTTTCCCTTGGCTGCCCCCGCGCACACCGGCGCGCCGGATGCCCAGGATGCGCCGGCATGAGCGCCACCGACATTCGCGTACTCCTGGTCGACGACCAGACGCTGGTTCGCGCCGGGTTTTGCATTATTTTAGAATCTGAGCCGGGCATCCGCGTGGTAGGTGAAGCGGCGAACGGCGCAGCCGGCTTGACCCTGGCCCAGCAGCTCGACCCCGACGTGATCTGCATGGATGTGCAGATGCCCGGCAGTGACGGGCTCGCTGCCACCAGGGCCATCGTGAGCGATCCCGCAATCCATTCGGCTGTGCTCATGCTCACAACCTTCGACCGTGAAGATTACCTGTTTGCCGCTCTCCAGAACGGGGCAAGCGGATTCATCTTGAAGAATTCCACCCCCGAGTCCCTGATCGACGCGGTGCAGGTGCTCGCCCGCGGCGATGCCCTGCTGGCGCCGGACGTGACCCGTCGGGTGATCGAACGGTGTGTCACCGCGGCGCGGTCACCCGCTCTCGTCGCGGGCGGCGGTAATACCGATAACGCGGGCACCAACGCAACGGTGAAACCCACGATCATGAACGCCCTCACCGACCGCGAGGCCGAAGTTTTTGCCCTCCTCGCCCAGGGACGAGCCAACGCGGAGATTGCCGCCGCGCTCTATCTCGGGGAGGCAACAATCAAAACACACGTGTCAAAAGTGCTCATGAAACTCGGCCTGCGCGACCGCATTCAGGCCGTGGTTTTCGCCTACGAGCACGGCCTCGTCGTACCCGGCGCTGCCAGCACCGACTAACCGCACCAAAAGCGCACCGGAGCCAGACAAACCACCGCGCGACGGATGCCATCACCCGAGCGACGGATACCCGGGGGCCGTCGATCGGGCTAGCGTGAAGTTGACCGGCTACGAAGGGGCAAGAATGCTCGACATCATGAGCGTCAACAAGCGTTATGGCACCAGGCAGGTGCTCACCGACGTGAGCTTTTCCGTCGGAGACGGCCGCATGACCGGCTTCGTTGGCGCCAACGGTGCCGGCAAGACCACGACGATGCGCATCATCCTCGGCGTGCTCTCCCCCGATTCCGGCACGGTACTCATCGATGGCACACCGGTCACCGCCAATGACCGCCGCCGCTTCGGCTACATGCCCGAAGAACGCGGCCTCTACCCCAAGATGAAGGTGGCCGAGCATCTCGTCTACCTGGCCCGCCTGCACGGGCTCGACCCGGCATCCGCTCGCCGCAACACCAGCGACCTGCTGGAGCGGCTCGGTCTCGATGCCCGGGCCAACGACACCGTAGAATCACTCTCGCTCGGCAACCAGCAGCGCGCGCAAATTGCTGCCGCCCTCGTGCACGACCCTGAGTTTCTCGTGCTCGATGAACCGTTTTCGGGCCTGGACCCGCTCGCGGTCGATGTGGTTACCAGCGTGCTCTCCGGTTACGCCGCCCAGGGCGCACCCGTACTGTTCTCCTCACACCAACTCGACATCGTCGAACGATTGTGTGATGACCTCGTCATTATTGCCGATGGGGTAATTCGCGCGAACGGTTCTCCCGAAACCCTGCGCACGCAGCACAGCAGGGAACGCTTCGAGATTCGCACTGCGGGAGACACCGGCTGGATCCGCGAGGTGCCCGGCGTCACCGTCGTCGACTTTGATGGCGACTACGCCATCTTCGAATGCGAAACGGATGCCGCCAGCCAGGCCGTGTTGCAGCGCGCGATCGGTCTCGGTGCGGTTCACGCCTTTGCCCAGCAACGGCCATCCCTCGCCACCATCTTCAAGGAGGTTATTTCGTGAGCAACACCATAAGGCCCGTGCACACTGCGCCCACCTTTATGCAGGGGGTCTGGCTGGTCTCTAATCGCGAGATAAAGGCGCGCGTGCGCAGCAAATCGTTTCTCATCGCCACGGGAATTCTGTTGCTCATCTCGATGGCCTCGGTCATCGTCGGAGGAATTCTGAGCCAGAGCACCACCCTGACCAAAGTGGCTGCGGTAGGAACAGCCATCAGCGCCGTTGAACAGGCCGACGCCTTCGACATTGTGAAGGCCAACACCATCGCCGACGCCGAAGCGCTCGTGCGCGATGGCAGCGTCGAGGCCGCCGTGGTTGCGGATGCGCGGGCCGATTCCGTGCTGGGCATCACGGTGATTGCAAAAACGTCGGCGCCGAGCGAGGTTCTCAGCGCGCTCAGCGTGAGCCCCAACGTAAAGATTCTCGACCCGGCCGAGCAAGACGGTTTTCTCGCCTACCTGGTCGCCATCGGTTTTGGCATCATCTTTCTGATGTCGGCGACCACTTTCGGCGCCACCATCGCCCAGAGTGTTGTCGAAGAGAAGCAGACCCGCATTGTAGAGATCCTGATGTCGACCATCTCGGTGCGCGCCCTACTGGCCGGCAAGGTGCTCGGCAACAGTCTGATGGCGTTCGCGCAGATTGTCGCCATCGGCTTGCTCGTATCTATCGGCCTGGCGGTGACCGGGCAACGGGTTTTGCTGGCCGATGTTGGCCCGGCCATCGTCTGGTTCGCCGTATTCTTCGCCTTCGGTTTTGTTCTGCTCGCTTCGCTCTACGCGGCCACAGCATCGATGGTGTCCCGGCAGGAAGACGTGGGATCGGCCACCTCGCCGGTACTGTTCCTCGTCATGGTTCCGTACTTTCTGGTCATCTTCTTCAACGACAACCCGCTGGTCCTTGCGATCATGTCGTATGTTCCGTTCTCGGCCCCGGTGGGAATGCCGGTACGCATCTTCCTCGGCGAGGCCCAGTGGTGGGAGCCCGTGCTCTCCCTGGTGGTTTTGGCGCTGTCGACCATGGTGGTCATCGTGATCGGTTCACGCATCTACTCCAATGCGCTGCTGCGCATGGGTGCCAGGGTCTCCTTCCGTGATGCCCTGAAACGCTAAGCCGCACCTCGCGCCGGGCAGACCACCAGCAGAATGCGAGAGGATGGACTGGTGACCCAACTCCACGATCTCAACTCCCGCGGTTTCGCTTCAGACAACTACTCCGGAATTCATCCGGAAATTTTGGAGGCGATCACCAAGGCCAATGGCGCCCACCAGGTCGCCTACGGCGAAGACGTCTACACGGCCCGGTTACGCGAAGTTTTCGTCGACGCGTTTGGTGACGGCGTCGAGGTGTTTCCGGTGTTCAACGGCACCGGCGCCAACGTCACCGGTTTGCAGTCGATGCTGCCGCGCTGGGGCGCCGTCATCTGCTCGGCCACCGCGCACATTCACAACGACGAGGGCGGCGCACCCGAGCATGTCGGCGGCTTCAAGCTGTTGCCGGTCGTCACCCCCGACGGCAAGCTCACCACCGAACTGATCGACCAGGAAGCCTGGGGCTGGGGCGACGAGCACCGTGCCCAACCGCTGGTCGTCTCAATCACCCAGACCACCGAGCTCGGCACCGCATACAGTGTCGACGAGGTGCGAGCCATCGCCGACCATGTCCACTCCAAGGGAATGACGCTGCACATGGACGGGGCCCGGATCAGCAATGCCGCCGCCAGCCTCGGTGTGCCGCTTCGTACCTTCACCCGCGATGCCGGCGTCGACGTGCTCAGCTTCGGCGGCACGAAGAACGGCATGATGCTGGGTGAGTGCATCGTGGTGCTGAATCCACAGGCATCCACCGGGCTCAAGTTTCTGCGCAAGTCGAACATGCAGCTCTCCAGCAAGATGCGGTTCATCTCGGCCCAGCTCATTGCGCTGCTGGATGGTGACCTGTGGCTGCGCAACGCGACCCACGCCAACGCTATGGCGGCCCGCCTGCGCGGCGCGCTCGAAAGCAACCTGGCGGAGGGGACCATTACCGGGCTGGCTTTCAGCCAGGCCACGCAGGCCAACGCCATCTTCGCCACCCTGCCGACCGGTGTTGCCGACCGGTTGCGGGAGTCCTTTCGCTTCTACGACTGGGACGCCTCGAAAAACGAGGTGCGCTGGATGTGCGGCTTCGACACCACCGAGGACGACATCGATAGTTTCATCGCCGCCATTACCCGGGAACTATCGTGACCTTTCGCGATCGGCCCTGGCTGGCCGCTTACGCACCGGGAGTTCCCGGCACGATCGCCGAAACCACCGAAACCCTCACCGACATGATGGAGACCTCGGCCGAGCACTTCGCCCCGGCCGTTGCCCTCGACTTCTTCGGGGCCACCACCACCTACGAGCAGCTGGGAGAGCAGATCTCTCGGGCCGCCAATGGCCTACGCAAACTCGGCGTCAGCCCGGGCGATCGGGTGGCCCTCGTGCTGCCCAACTGCCCCCAGCACGTCGTCGCGTTCTATGCAGTGCTGCGCCTCGGTGCTATTGCCGTTGAGCACAACCCGCTCTATACCGACCGTGAGCTGCGCCACCAGTTTGAAGACCACGGCGCCCGCGTAGCAATCGTGTGGGACAAGGTGTACGACGCGGTGCGCGCTTTTCCCAAAGATATGGGGGTAGCGGATGTCGTGACCGTCAACCTCACGCGCGCCATGCCGTTATCGAAACGGCTGGCTCTCACCTTGCCGATCAGGAAGGCACGAGATTCCCGGGCGGCACTCACCGCGGGCCCGGGTAAGGGATCGATTACCTGGGACTCCATTGTGGGCGCCCGCAAACTGCACCCGTCGCACCAGCGACCGCTGCTGTCCGACACCGCGGTGCTGCAGTACACCAGCGGTACCACCGGCGCCCCGAAGGGCGCCATTCTCAGTCACGAGAACCTGCGCGCCAACGCCGCCCAGGGGTCGGCCTGGGTCGCCGGACTTCGCCCCGGCGATGAAACCGTGTACGGCGTGCTGCCCATGTTTCATGCATACGGCCTCACCCTCTGCCTCACCTTCGCGATGAGCATCGGTGCCCGTCTCGTACTGTTTCCCAAGTTCGACGAGAAGCTCGTACTCGATGCGGCCAAGCATGCACCGCCCACTTTTCTGCCAGCAGTGCCGCCGATCTACGACCGCCTGGTCACGGCCGCCGCAAAGAAAAAGGTGAGCCTGGCCGGCATCCGCTTTGCTATTTCTGGTGCCATGAACCTGCCAGTCTCCATTGTGGAGCGTTGGGAGAGCGCCACCGGGGGATTGCTGGTGGAGGGCTACGGCATGACCGAGGCGTCACCGATCGTGGCCGGAAACCCGATCGGCCCGAGCCGGCGGCCTGGAACGGTAGGGGTGCCGTTTCCGAGCACCGATATTCGCGTGGTCGATCCGGAAGACCCGACAATTGACCGCGGCTTCGAGGAGGAGGGTGAGCTACTCGTGAGCGGTCCCCAAGTCTTCTCCGGCTATTGGGACCGTCCCACCGAGAGCGCGCAGGCGCTTTTGCCCGGTGGCTGGCTGCGCACCGGTGACATCGTGCGCGTCTCGGCCGACGGCTTTATCACCGTCGTCGACCGCATCAAGGAACTCATTGTCACCGGTGGCTTCAACGTGTCGCCCTCCGAGGTCGAAGAGGCGCTGCTCTCACACCCCGACATTCTTGATGCTGCGGCGGTCGGTTTGCCGAGCGCCAACGGCGGTGAAGACGTGGTGGCCGTTGTTGTGCTGTCGCCAGCTGCCGAACTCGACGTGAATGCGGTGCGCGAGTACTGCCGCACCCGACTTTCGGCCTACAAAGTGCCTAAGCGCATCGTGGAGGTGGACGACCTGCCGCGCAGCCTGCTCGGCAAGGTTTTGCGGCGCCAGGTGCGTGACCGCCTGCAGGGCAAGTAACTCGCCCCAACAATCGTCGTCGTCAGGGTGCCGGGCAGTAGGAGTGCAGCTCGTTGAGATAGAGATCATTCTCTGTGCCCGGCTCGACAACCCGGTCGTCACCGCAGTAGATAAGCGTGGTGCGCAGACCGCTGTCAACGGTTGTCAACCAGCCAGAACCGACGTCTTTGCCGCGACATTCCAGGTTGAATTCCACTCGCACCTGGGTGATCTGATAGCCAATGATCGACACCCCTTCGGGCGGATCGTTCAGAGTTGCCGAGTCGAAGTAATTGTCTACGTTGACGGGATCGGCGGTGGATTGGCCCGTGCGGTCGAACTCCTCGAGTAAAAAATCCACCCAATCCTTTTCGAAATAGGCGGGCGTACTTTTTCGAAATAGGCGGGAAACGCGCCATCCTCAACGGCCCGTCACCCCGGTGTCCGGATTTGCGGAATAGTGCACTCGCTGCAAGCGTTTACGAAGCTGGGTCAGCGTTGCCCCGTCCGTACTTTTCGATCAAAGGAAACGCCCATGACCCTCATCACTGACACCGAACCTGCCCAGTCCACCCGGCGCGCCAACACCGAGTCACCGCTCTTGGACGTTTTGGCCGAACGTTGGAGCCCCCGCTCTTACGACAAGACCGCCGTCATCAGCGAGGCCGTCCTCACCACGGTGCTCGAAGCCGCCCGCTGGGCGCCATCCGCGAGCAACATGCAGCCGGCCCGCTTCATCGTGGCCCGGCGCGGTTCAGCAAGCTTCGCCAAGATCAACGATGCGCTCCTGGGTTTCAACAAAGCGTGGGCCGATACGGCATCCGTTTTGATTGTAAATGTTGCCAAACTTGCCATTGATGAGACCCGGGACAACCCGTGGGCACGCTACGACCTCGGCCAGGCCGTTGCACACCTCACCATTCAGGCCCAGAGCGAGGGACTACACACCCACCAGATGGGCGGCTTCGACGGCGAGGCCATTGCCACGGCCTTCAATCTCACCGACGACCAGGCCGTTGTCACGGTGACGGCGCTCGGAGTGCTGGGAAGTGCCGACGATCTCACCCCCGAGCTGCGTGAACGCGAGGTCGCCCCGCGCAGCCGCCTGCCGCTTGCCGAACTGCTGCTCGTAAACGACTAAGCGCGAGCTATCGTGCAGCGCGTGGCCCACGCAGCAGCAACGTGGGGATCAAAGATCCCACCACGATGATCGCCGTGAGCCACGCGAGATGTACCGCGAGCGGGTACGGCCAGTACATGGTCACGCCAACTCCAACGACGGCGACGGCCAGGGCGGCGAGGGCCGGCCACCAGACTCGGCGCCACGCCAGCACAAGCAGTGCTGCCGGCACCCAGTAGGCGATTTCGCTGCCAACGCCCATCGACCGCACCATGTCGGCGGGCGCCTGCAGGAGCGGGAGAGCGTTGATCCACGGGCCGAAGAACATGGCGGCGCAGTGAAAGACGAGCAGCAACCCGCTCACCAGGGCCACAGCGGCTCCCAGCGGCCCAACGCGGACCGAGCGTGATCGCAGCAGCGGATGCCCAACGACCAGCCGCAGCGCACCAGCCACAATCGCGAACGCCAGCAGCGCTCCCCAGAGAAACGGTTGATTCACAACTGTCCTTTCTGGCCGGCTGGAACTGCGGTGGGTGCGGCGAGCTTGTCGTCGCTACGGACGCAGGAGCACCTTGATGGCGCGGCGTTCGTCCATAGCGGCGTAAGCCTCGGCAACCTCGGCAAGCGGCACCTGCACGTCAAAGACCAGCCCCGGATTGATCTCACCGGAGAGCACCTCGGGCAGCAGCTCTTCAACATAGCTGCGAACGGATGCGACGCCGCCGTTCACGCCCACGTTCGTTCCGAACAGGGTGCGGATGGGCAGCTCGGCACCACCGTTGGGAACCCCAACGTAGCCGACCATTCCGCCGGGCCGAGCCGAGCGAATGGCCTGGTCCATCGATTCCTGGGTGCCAACACACTCCAGCACGTAATCGGCACCAATGCCATCGAAGAGGGCCTTTACGGCCGCGACACCGTCATCGCCGCGCGCTTCGATGATGTCGGTCGCTCCGAACTCGCGCGCCACAGCCTGGCGGTCCGCGTGGCGGGACATGGCCACTATGCGACCCGCACCGAGGCGCTTGCTCGCGAGGATGGCGCAGAGCCCGACGGCCCCGTCACCGACGACGACCACCGTGCTGCCCGGCTCGACACCGGCCGAGACGGCCGCGTGGTGTCCGGTACCCATCACGTCGGCGAGGGTGAGCAGGCTCGGAACGAGGTCGTCGCTCGGAACGCTTGGGGTGGCAACCAGGGAACCATCGGCGTGCGGAACCCGCACGCGCTCCCCCTGGGCGCCGTCGGCGAACCCGCCGAGCTGATCATCCGCTCCCCACCAGCCGCCGTTAAGGCACGAGGCGCTCACACCGTTCTTGCAGTTGACGCAGGTTCCGTCACAGTCGTAGAACGGCGCGATCACGAAATCGCCAACCTTCACCGTTGATACGTCTGCACCAATGGCTTCGACGATGCCGACGAATTCGTGGCCGATGCGGTGCGGTTCCTTGGTCGGCGTGATGCCACGGTAGGGCCACAGGTCCGACCCGCAGACGCAGGCCGCGACCACGCGAACGATGGCGTCACCACCGGTCGAGAGTACGGGTTCGGGAACTTCCTCGAGGCGAACGTCCCGTTCGCCATAAATCACAGTTGCACGCATGGATTAAGCCTAACCCGCGACTCTGGGCATCCTCTCCTTCACGTGAAAGCGGTTAAATAAACTCCGGAGCGGATGCCACGGTGAGCGAATCGCCGTCGGCCGCGAGCGCAACGAGCACCGTGTCGCCGTCGCGAATATCGCCGGCGAGCAGCGCTCGCGCCAGGCGGTCGTCGATCTCGCGCTGCATCAGTCGCCGAAGCGGGCGCGCACCGTAGATCGGGTCATAGCCGCGCTCGGCCAGCCAGCGGCGGGCATCCGGTGTGACGGCCAACTCGAGGCGTCGCTCGGCGAGACGCTTCTGCAACCGGTCGACGTCGAGTTCAACGATCTCACCGAGCTCATCAGTCGTGAGCGAGGAGAACACCACAATGTCGTCGAGCCGGTTGATGAACTCCGGTTTGAAGGCCTGCCGCACGAGGCCCTGCACGGCCTCCTCCTTCTGCGCCGCGGACAGGGTCGAGTCGACCAAAAACTGCGAACCGAGGTTGGAGGTGAGCACGAGGATGGTGTTGCGAAAGTCCACCGTGCGGCCCTGACCGTCGGTGAGTCGACCATCGTCGAGCACCTGAAGCAGCACGTCGAAGACCTCGGGATGTGCCTTCTCGACCTCATCGAACAGAATCACCGAGTACGGGCGGCGGCGCACAGCCTCAGTGAGCTGGCCACCCTGCTCGTAACCGACATAGCCAGGAGGAGCCCCGACCAGGCGTGAAACCGCGAACTTCTCGCCGTACTCGCTCATATCGATGCGCACCATGGCTTTTTCATCGTCGAACAGAAACTCGGCGAGCGCTTTGGCCAGCTCGGTCTTGCCGACTCCGGTCGGCCCGAGAAAAAGAAACGATCCGGTCGGGCGGTCAGGGTCGGAGATGCCGGCGCGTGACCGTCTCACCGCGTCGGCGACTGCACGCACCGCACGTTTCTGGCCGATCAGGCGGTGGCCGAGCTCGTTTTCGAGGTTGAGCAGCTTGTCGGTCTCGCCCTGCAGCAGCCGCCCCACCGGAATACCGGTCCAGGCCGCGACCACGGCGGCGATGTCCTCGCTCGTGACCTGGTCGTTGACCATGCGGGGGCCTACGGATTCTTCCTTCTCGGCGTCAGCGAGTGCCCGTTCCATCACCGGAATATCGCCGTAAAGCAGCCGGGACGCCTTCTCGAGGTTACCCTCGCGCTGGGCCCGATCGGATGCTATGCGCGCGGTGTCGAGCCGCTCACGCAACTCGCCGACCCGGTTGAGCGAGGCCCGCTCGGTGTCCCAGCGGGTCTGCAGCTCCTTCAGGTTGGCCTGACGCTCGACGAGATCGTCGCGCAACTTCACCAGGCGCGCCTTCGAGGCGTCGTCTTTCTCCTTCTTCAACGCGAGTTCTTCGAGCTTCAGCCGGTCGACGCTGCGCCGCAGCTCGTCGATCTCTACCGGTGAGGAATCGATCTCCATGCGCAGCCGGCTCGCGGCCTCGTCGATGAGGTCGATGGCCTTGTCGGGCAGCTGGCGGGCGGTGATGTAACGATTTGAGAGGGATGCCGCAGCCACGAGAGCCGAGTCGGCAATCGTCACCTTGTGATGGGCTTCATAGCGTTCCTTGAGCCCGCGAAGAATGGCGACGGTATCTTCCACCGACGGCTCGTCGACGAGCACCGGCTGAAAGCGGCGCTCGAGCGCGGCATCCTTTTCAATGAATTCCCGGTATTCGTTGAGGGTCGTGGCGCCGATCAGGCGCAGTTCGCCACGGGCGAGCATGGGCTTGAGCATATTGCTGGCCGCGACGGAGCCTTCGCCGCCGCCCGCGCCCATGAGGGTATGCAGTTCGTCGACGAAGGTGATGATCTGCCCGTCGGCGTCGTTGATCTCCTTGAGCACGGCCTTGAGCCGCTCCTCGAATTCGCCGCGATACTTAGCGCCGGCCACGAGGGCGGCCAGGTCGAGCGAGACCAGCTGCTTGTCCTTGAGCGAGTCGGCCACATCGCCGGCCACGATGCGCTGGGCCAGGCCCTCCACCACCGCGGTCTTGCCGACGCCGGGTTCACCGATCAGCACGGGATTGTTCTTGGTGCGCCGGGTGAGTACCTGGCTGATCCGACGAATCTCGGCGTCTCGCCCGATCACCGGGTCGAGTTTGCCGCTGCGGGCAATGTCGGTGAGGTTCACCCCATACAGCTCGAGGGCCGTCTTGGCGTCTTGCTGCGGTGGTTGCTGACCGGCTTGCATGGGCTGTCTCCTTAAAAGTTGAGCCTAACTGGCTCAAGTTTAGTACCCGAAGGCCAACGGCCGAAATAGTACGGTGAAGTTTTGATAACTGAGCAACTTGTTCAGCCGCGTCCCCCAATTACCGATCAAATTATGCAGTTTGTGCCGTGTCGAATGGTCGAATTGTCAAACTTCAGCACCCTCGCTACGCTCTAAACCAACCCGTCATCGCCGACGCTGTACTCGCCGAGCCGATCTAAAACAGGGTTCACGAGTGAGGTTGAAACAGTTATGGTGCACCAACGCGAGACCATCGGTCGGTTGCCCGCCTATAAGCAGGGCGCTGCTGCCGGTGATTCGGGAGCGTTCAAGTTGTCGTCGAACGAGAACCCGTTTGTCCCGCTTGCCTCCGTGACGCGAGTCCTCGCATCCGCTCTCGGTGAGATTCACCTGTATCCGAGCATGGCCGTGGCCGAACTGACCGACCGCATTGCGGTCCGGTTCGACGTTTCGCACGAAAACGTGGCCTTCGGGGCGGGTTCGGTCGAGGTGCTGTCGCAGCTCATTCATGCCAGCGCTGGGGCCGGCGACGAGGTCGTCTTCGCGTGGCGTTCGTTCGAGGCCTATCCGATTCTGGTGCAGGTCGCCGGAGCAACGCCCGTGCCGGTCGCCCTCACCGACGACGAGCGTCACGACCTGACCGCCATGGCCGACGCGATCACACCGCAGACCCGACTCATTCTGGTCTGCAACCCCAACAATCCCACCGGCGCTTTCGTCACCGCCGATGAGTTGCACGCCTTCATGGCCCGGGTACCCGCCGACGTTCTCGTCGTCGTCGACGAGGCCTATGTGCACTTCAACCGCGACGCCGCCTCGGCCGTCGGCATCGACTTCTTTCGCCGTTACCCCAACGTGGCCGTGCTGCACACCTTCTCCAAGGCCTACGGCCTGGCCGGCCTGCGCATCGGTTATGCCATCGCGCCGAGCGCTGTCGCCGCCAACCTGCGTCGCGTGGCGTTGCCGTTCGGCGTGACCGCGCTGGCCCAACGGGCCGCCCTCGCCTCCCTCGATGCGGAAGCCGAACTGATGGTGCGCATCGACCTGATCGTCGCCGAACGCACCCGCGTGCTCACCGCACTGCGGGCCAGCGGATGGCGCGTCACCGACTCGCAGGGAAACTTCATCTGGCTGCGCACCGGCGAAGGCACTAACCGGGTCAACGACGTGTTCACTGCCGAAGGCATCCTGGCTCGGGCCTTTCCCGGCGAGGGCCTGCGTGTGACCATTGGCACAGCAGAGCAGAACGATCGATTCCTGGTCGCCGCGGCCGCAGCGCTCCTGCCGGTCTAACCGCTCACTCTTCGCACCGCGCGAGAACGCTCGTTCCCGCGCGCGCTGCACAAACCGTTCGTCAACATAAATTCAAAGGAGAATTTTCCAGCATGAAGCACACCACCTCTTTGTCAGCCCTCGCTCTCGTCGCCGCGAGCGCCTTCGCACTCAGCGGATGCGCGGCGAGCGATCCAGCATCCGTTTCAGACGAGATGATCACGATCGGCATCAGCCAGATCGTGCAGCACCAGGCGCTCGACGACGCCCGCGAGGGTTTCAAGAAGGCGTTTGCCGACGCCGGCTATGTCGAGGGCACAGACATCAACTTCGACGAGCAGAACGCGCAGGGCGAACAGGCAACGGCGAGCACCATCGCCGCCAAGTTCGCCGCCGACAAGGTTGACCTCGTGCTCGCCATCGCCACGCCCACCGCGCAGGCCGCCGCGCAGACAATCATTGACATTCCAGTGCTGTTCACCGCCGTCACCGAACCGAAAGAGGCCGGACTGGTCGAGAGCTGGGAGAAGCCGGGCAGCAACATCACCGGCACCAGCGACCTCAACCCGGTTAAAGAGCAGCTCGAACTGATCCAGGAGATTCTGCCCGACGCCAAGTCGGTCGGCATCATCTACAGCTCCGGCGAGGTCAACTCCGACGTGCAGGTCGAGCTGGCCAAGGAGGCGGCCAAGGACCTCGGCCTGACCATCAAGGAAGCCACCGTCACCAACTCGAGCGAGGTAGCCCAGGCCACCGAGTCGCTCGGCAACGTTGACGCCATCTACATTCCCACCGATAACCGCGTCACCGAGGGCCTCGAAGCCGTCATCCAGTACTCGGAGGCCAACCAGGTTCCCCTGTTCGGCGCCGAGAACGGCCAGGTTGAGCGTGGCGCCATCGCGACCTACGGCATCAACTACACCGACCTCGGCTATCAGACCGGTCAGATGGCCATTCGCATCCTCGAAGACGGCGAGAACCCCGCCGACATGCCCGTCGAGACCCTCGACACGATCGAGTTCATCCTCAACCCGGCCGCCGCACAGCGCATGGGCGTGACCCTCTCGGAGGAGCTCGTCGCCAAGGCCGACCGAATCATCGAATAGCCGCTCTTCTACTTAAAGGAATAACCAGATGAATGCGGCTCTCGAACTCGGCCTGCTCTACGGAATCATGGCGTTGGGTGTCTACCTGACCTTTCGAATCCTCAATTTTCCCGACCTCACAGTTGACGGAAGTTTCACAACCGGTGCCGCAGTGGCAGCGTCGCTCATTATCAACGGCGTGCCGGCTCCCCTCGCCACCCTCGCCGGGGCGGCGTCGGGGGCGGTGGCCGGCCTGGTCACCGGGGTGCTCTATACCAAGGGCCGCATCGACGGTCTGCTCGCCGGAATCCTCACCATGATCGCCCTGTGGTCGATCAACCTGCGCATCATGGGTAAATCCAACCTGCCCCTGCTGCGCGAAGACACCCTGATGACCCCACTGCGTGACGCCGGCCTGCTCGGCGGAGCCTGGAGCATCCTGATCTTCGCCGTCGCCGCCCTCGTGATCAAGTTCGCCATCGACTGGTTCCTCAGCACCGACCTCGGCCTGTCGATCCAGGCCACCGGCAACAACGAGCAGATGATCCGCAGCCTCGGCGTGAACACGCACCGTACGACCATCCTCACCCTCGCCATCTCGAACGGACTCGTCGCGCTGTGTGGCGCGCTGATCGCCCAGTACCAGGGCTTCGCCGACGTGAGCATGGGCATCGGCCTCATTCTGGTCGGCCTCGCCTCGGTCATCGTCGGCCAGGCCGTTTTCGGTCGTCGCAACATCTTTCTGGCCTCGCTCGCCGTCATCGGCGGCGCGGTCATCTACCGCCTGGTGATCTTCTTCGCCCTCGGCGCCGGCCTCAACCCCAACGATATGAAGCTCATCTCGGCGCTGCTCGTCGTTGCAGCGCTGTTGCTGCCGCGCTGGGGCTTTTTGAAACGCATCCCCTCGCTGCGCCAGATGCGATCAGCCGCCGGCAGTGCCAACTACAGCAAAGCGAACTAGGAGCCTCATGCTGCAGATCGAGAACATCACCAAGACCTTTTTTCCCGGCACGGTCAACGAACGCGTTGCCCTCAATAACGTCTCCCTGCAACTCAATACGGGCGACTTCGTCACCGTTATTGGAAGCAATGGCGCCGGAAAATCCACCCTGCTCAACATGATCAGCGGCAAACTGCCGTTCGACTCGGGCGACCTGTCGATCGACGGCAGTAGCGTCAAGCGGATGCCTGACTACGCCCGCGCCGCCTTCGTCGGCCGCGTCTTTCAAGATCCGATGGCCGGCACCGCCCCCGACCTCAGCATTGAGCAGAACCTGGCCCTCGCGCTGCGGCGTGGCCAGCACCGAGGTTTGCAATGGGGTGTCACGCACAAACGCCGCGCCTTCTTTCGCGAAGAACTACTCTCGCTCGAACTCGGCCTGGAAGACCGACTGAAGGCCCGGGTCGGGCTGCTCTCCGGCGGCCAGCGACAGGCGCTATCGCTGCTCATGGCCAGCTTCACCCAGCCGCGCATCCTGCTGCTCGACGAGCACACCGCTGCTCTAGACCCGCAGCGCGCCGAGCTGGTCACGACCCTCACCGAAACCATCGTTGCTAAGCACAACCTGACGACCCTCATGGTGACGCACAACATGGAGCAGGCGCTGCGCCTCGGCAATCGGCTGGTGATGATGCACGAGGGGCAAATCATTTTTGACATCGATGCCGAGCGTAAGGCCACCATGACGGTGCCCGACCTGCTCGCCGAGTTCGCCAAGATCAAGGGTGCCTCACTCGACGACAGGGCTCTGCTCGGCTAGTGCCGGATGGTTACAGGACTGGCCCGTCCCGCGCACGTGCGCGGTACGGGCCAGTCCTCGTGTGGTTTTAGCGGGCGAGGAACTCGATGGCGGCCTGCTTGAAGGCGCGCGCGCTGACGGCATTGGTGTGGGTGCGGGCGGGCAGCCAGAGTACCTCGGAGTCGGCGGCGAGCGCCGCGAGCTCGGTCGTTCCGGTTGCGAGCACGTCGCGGTCGCCGGTAACGAAAAGCATCGGACGGGCCGGAACGGCGACGTTCGGCTCGAAGCGTTCCGTCTTTATCGCAGCGATGAGCCGCAGCAGGGCCGCGGTATCAGCACCCGGCGCGAGCTGCATCATAGCCAGGAGGGCGGCGGTCGCCTCGTGGTCAATTGCGCTTGAGTCCTCTAGAAAGCGGTCGGCCGCAGCGAGGTCGAAGTCAGCGAGTGGATCTTCGGCACTCATACCGCCGAGCACGGCGCGATTGATCAGGTCGGAGCGCTCAGCGACGAGCTCCCAGACCAGGCGGGAGCCAAACGAATAGCCCACGAGGTCGACGCCGGAGGCAGAATCGCCGGCCTCACGGGGCCGGACGCCGGCTAACGCGAGTACCTCGAGAAGGCTGGCGCGCATGCGGCTCGGGGCGTAAGCATCCGTTTCTCGTGGGGCGTGGCTGTTGCCGTGGCCGAGCAGGTCGACGGTAAGCACCCGGCGGCCGGCGGCAGCGAGATCACGCACCCAACCGGTCGCCTCCCAATTGAGGGCGCTCGACGAGGCAAAGCCGTGCACGAGGAGCACCGGGGCGAGGCCAGCGTCAAAGGCAGGTTCGTATTGCTGCCAGTGCAGATTTGTACCGTGCAGTCCCACGGCAAGCGTGTCAGCGGTCATTCGTTAATCCTCATCGAGAACGGCGGAGAGTCGCACGCGCCGTTTCGGCGCAGCCTCCTGCGGCACGGTGCCCACGATGCCGGCGGAATCATCGGCGACCGTGAAGGTGATCAGCGGGGCATCGACGAGCACGACATCGCCGGGGTCGCCGTGCAGGGTGAGCACGATACCGGCAATCGGCGAGGGCAATTCCACCGACGATTTGGTCGTTTCGACCTCAACGAAGGGCTGGTTGCGTTCAACCTGGTCGCCAACGGCGACGAGCCATTCGAGCACGGTGGCCTCGAGCAGGCCTTCACCGAGGTCGGGCAGGGGAAATGAGATTTCAGCCACGGCGATACTCCAATACTCGCTGAACTCCAAAGAGAATTCGATCAATGTTCGGGATGTACTCGTCTTCAAGGTCGCCAGAGGGGTACGGCACATCGAAGCCGGTCACGCGCTCCACCGGCGCCCGCAGCGAATCGAAACAACTCTGCGAGACGAGCGCGGCCACCTCAGCACCGAGGCCAGCGGTGTGCGGGCCCTCGTGCACGACGATGGCGCGACGCGTGCGCGAAACGGATGCCGCCAGCCCGGCCTCGTCGATCGGTTTCAGCCAGCGCAGATCAAGTACCTCAAGTTCGATGCCGTCTTCGGCGGCGAGCTCGGCCACCTGCAGGCAGCGTGAGACCATGGCGCCCCAGGCGATGAGGGTGGCGTGCTTGCCGGAACGGGCAATTACCGAACCTTCGAGAGAAGAAGTGTCTTCCACGGCCAGGTCAACCTCGCCCTTGTTCCAGTACCGGGCCTTAGGCTCCATGAAGATGACCGGGTCGGGCATTGAGGCGGCCTTTTTGAGCAGGTGGTAGGCCTGCTGCGGGTTCGACGGAGACACAACTTTAAGCCCCGGAACGTGCGCGAACAGCGATTCCAGGCTCTCGCCGTGGTGTTCGGGGGCCCGAATGCCGCCGAAGCTCGGCACGCGCAACGTCACCGGCATGGGCAGGCGTCCGCGGCTGCGATAGTTCATGCGGGCCAGCTGCGTAATAATCTGGTTCACCGCCGGGTAGGCGAAGCCGTCGAACTGCACCTCGGGAATGGGGTGGAATCCGGCCATTGCCAGGCCGATCGCAGTGCCGAGAATGCCCGACTCCGCCAGCGGGGTGTCAAAAACCCGGTTCGCTCCGAAACGCTGCTGCAACCCGTCGGTGACGCGAAAGACACCGCCGAGCACACCGACATCTTCGCCGAAGATGAGGGCGCGGTCGTCGTCTTCGAGAATTTCACCGAGCGCCCGGTTGATGGCCTGCTGCATGGAAAGCTGCAGGAGGGGCGTCTGACGAACCAGCTCAAGAATTTCAGACATGTTCGGATTCCTCTCTCCACTGGCGCGCCTGGGCGCCGAGCGTCGGCGTTGATTCTTGAAAAACGAAGTCGAACATTTCGCTGCCTGGTCGGCTTGTCAGGGCGACCACGCCGGCGCGAATGTCGTTCGCCTGGTGCTGGGCCTGGGCATCGGCCTCGGCGAAGAAGGCCTCATCGGCCACGCCCCGGGCGAGCAGCACCGCGCGAAACCGGCTCAGCGGGTCTTCGCCACCGTCGATTTTCTCGTCGTCGAGGGTGCGATACCGACCGGGGTCGTCGCTCGTGGAGTGCGGACCACGCCGGTAGGTCATGGCCTCGACGACAACCGGGCCGAGGCCGGCCCTGGCGTGCGCGACAGCCCGCCGGGTGGCCTCAAGAACAGCGAGCACGTCGTTGCCGTCGACCCGCACGGCCGCCATGCCGTAGCCGGCGGCGCGCGCCGCGACGGATCCGCCGGCTACCTGCTGCTCGGTGGGTACCGAGATGGCCCAGCCGTTGTTCTGCACGAAGAAGATGACCGGCGCCTTGAGGATGGCGGCGAAGTTCATGGCCTCGTGCACGTCGCCCTGCGAGCTGGCACCGTCGCCGAGAAAGGCCAGGCCCACGCCAAGCCCGCCAGCGGATGCCCCGTTCAGCGTCTGGCCGTGCGCCCACCCGACCGCGTGCAGTACGGAACCACCGACGACGGCCTGAAATGGGGCGAAGCGGGTGGCGACGGAATCGTAGAGCCCGCCGTGCCAGATGGCCTTGTGGGTCGACATGTACTCGACCATGTTCACGCCGAATGTGTAAGCCACGCCCATCTCGCGGTAGGTCGGAAAGACGAAGTCCCTGCTCCTGTCGACAGCGGCACCGGCACCGACCTGGGCGGCTTCCTGGCCGAGCATTGGGGCGTAGCCGGGAATGAGGCCCTGGCGCTGCCAGGCCACCGCATCGCGGTCGAGCTGACGCACGTTGGACAGCATCCGGTACAGGTCACGCAGTTCGTCGTGGCCCGGACCGGCGGCATCCGCTGAAGAACTGGGCAGGGTGTCGAGCGTGGCAGCGAGTGCGCGAGGCGCCATGCTGGCTCCTTCCATCGGTGGGCGGGTCACAGTAAAGTTAGTGACTTTGTCGAGCGTCTGCCACAGTGCCCAATTAGAGTGCACAATCTGCGAATGTTTGTGTGGTTTATCGACTAAATACCATACAGTTGGTACATTCACCCGTCGTAGCACCGCCGCCCGACGGACATGCACGAAAGGTCACCCACATGGATGTCGACTCCCTGGACTCCCGCCTCGTCACCCTGTTTTGCGAGCGACCGAAGCTCTCGGTGCTCGAGGCTTCGCGCCGGCTCAAGGTGGCCAGGGCCACGGTGCAGGCTCGCCTCGACCGACTGATGAACCGAGGAGTCATCAAGTCCTGGGCGCCCACGCTCAATCCGAGTGAGTTCGGTTACCCGGTCACTGCCTATTGCTCGCTCACCGTGCGGCAGGATTCCGGCCACGCCGTCGTCGTCGCCGCCCTCGCGAAGATTCCCGAGATTCTCGAACTGCACACCGTCTCCGGCGACAGTGACATGCTTGCCCGGGTCGTCGCCCGGTCGAATGCCGACGTGCAGCGCGTACTCGATCTGATCGTCGCGACGCAGACGGTCGTACGTTCCTCGAGCGTAATCGTGTTGCAGACCCACATTGAAGCGCAGGCCCTCGCCCTGCTGCAGGCCACCGCCCCATCTGACCCCGTTTCACGCCCCTAGCCGCCCACACTCACCCCGGCCACCCCGGCCACCCGACCGGTCGCGCGTGAGATAATAAGGGTTGGTCCCTTGTTCTTACGGAGCTCCCACACCTATGGCCCATTCCCTCAGCACTCACGAGATCGCCCGCATCGTTGGCAGCCAGTCGTTCTCGCGCGGTGAACGCTACGCCCGCAACGGTCACGTCACCGAACAGTCCTGGGCCCCGTCGGGAACACACCTCACCGGCCGCGTGAGCGGCACCAGCCCCCAGCCGTACACGGTGCTCGTCTCGTTCACGCTGAATGCCGCGGGCCAGGCGGTTCGAGCCAGCGGAACCTGCACCTGCCCGATGGGCAGTAACTGCAAACACGTCGCCGCCCTGCTGCTGGCCAGCCGCAGCACCCCGGCCGAGCGCGCGGCCGAGCGCAACACGTCCAACCTGCGCGCTATCGGCGACCGCCGCACTCCGGTCTTCGAATCGACCTTCGTGCCGGCCGCCTACCAGCCGCCCTCCCCGGCGCCGGTCATTCCACTTCGCCCGCCGGTGCCCGCCTGGCGCGCCGCCCTGGCGCCGATCGCCAAACCGACCAGCACCGAGACGGCCACCAGCACGGCCCTCGCCCTGCAATTCGATCTGCTCGACCCCGCCTACAGTCCCAACCGGCGCCCACAGCCCCGCCGTCTCGGGGCCCGCCCCATGGTGATGGGCAAGAAGGGCAAGTGGATTCGCGGCTCCCTCACCTGGGACAACCTGTCCTGGACCCCCGGCACCTACAATCGCGCACACCGCAAAATTCTCAACGCCCTCTACGCCCTCTCGGCCACCGGGCAGCGCTATTACAGTTACACCGACCACTGGCTCTACCTTGACAATTTCGAGAACAAGGCGCTCTGGGACCTGTTGCACGAGGCCCAGCTGAGCGGTCTGCCCATGGTCTGCGCGACGGATGCCCAGAATCCCGTTCTGCTCTCGCCCACGCCCGCCGCGCTCGAGGTCGACATCCGGCGTGACGACGAGGGCCTGCAACTGACCCCATTACTTTTGTTGAACGAGCGGCTGCACCGCGGCGCTGAATTCGGATTTCTGGGCGATCCGGCGCACGGCGCGTACACCTTCACGAGCCCCGCAGACCCGCTGGCGACCGGCCGGCAGCTCGTTCTCGCCCCGCTGAACGCGCAGGTCAGTTCCGAGATCCGTGCCCTCGCGGTCACTGGCGGCTTTGACATTCCCGCCGACGACGAAGCAGCTTTTCTCGCCGACTACTACCCGTTCCTGCAACAGAAACTGGCCTTGACCAGCCACGACGCTTCGTTTGAACTGCCAAAGACCGCCCGCCCGCTGTTGGCCCTCGCCATCACCCACCAGACGGATGCCCGCATCACCCTGGCCTGGGAGTGGCAATACGTCACGCCCCCGAAAACGGGCCAGGTCGAGGCAGGCCCCGGCGAGATCCCGACATCCGACGCTGCCGCGGCAAACACCGTGCTCTACCGACACCCCCTGCGCCCCACGCCCGGCGACACCCGCTTTCGCGACCTGACCCGCGAAGCCGATACGCTGCGAGGCGTTGAACGCTCGATCCGCTCGTTCGAGCCGCTCTGGCAGCCCGCCACGGCGATCAGCGCGGCCAAACTACTTGAGCACTCCGAGCTGCGCGGCGCCGTCATGATCAATTTTCTCGAGCACAGCGTGCCGCAGCTCACCGCGGCCGGCATCGTCGTGCAGGTCTCGGCCGACGCCCCGAGCTACCGTGAGGCCGACGAAGCGCCGGTGATCAGCCTCGCCACCACCGAAAGCACGGATACCCGCGACTGGTTCGACCTCGCCGTCACCGTGACGATCGAGGGCGAAGACATTCCCTTCGACGACCTGTTCCGGGCGCTGGCTACCGACCAAGACCTGATGATCCTCGACAGCGGCACCTATTTCAGCCTCGATCGGCCCGAGCTGCAGCAGCTGCGGCGTTTGATCGAAGAGGCTCGCGGCCTGCAGGAGAGCAACGCCGGCACGCTCGGCCTCAGCCGGTTTCAGGCCGACCTGTGGGACGAACTGCAGCTGCTCGGTGTCGTTGCCGAACAGGCCGCCACCTGGCGCAGCGCCGTGGAGGGCCTCGCCGCCCTTCAGGGGCTGGCGGAAGCAGCACCGATCGCCGAACGCCCGCTCCCGCCAGCCGTGCACGCTACCCTGCGCGCCTACCAGCAGACCGGATTCGACTGGCTGAGCTTTCTCTACGACCACCGGCTCGGCGGCGTACTCGCCGACGACATGGGACTCGGCAAGACCCTGCAGGCCATCGCCCTCATCGCCCACGCTCGGGACAGCCAACGCGCTGCCGACGGTGCTGCCCGCAAACCGTTCCTCGTCGTCGCTCCCACGAGCGTCGTCTCCAACTGGGCTACCGAGTGCGCCCGGTTCGCGCCCGACCTCGCGACGACCGCCATCACCCAGACCGCCGGCAAGCGCGGCTCCAGCCTGCTCGACGCGATGGGCGAAGCGGATGTCGTGATCACCTCCTACACGCTGTTCCGCCTCGACTTCGAGGAGTACAACGCACAGGACTGGGCCGGACTGCTGCTCGACGAGGCCCAGTTCGTGAAGAACCACCAGAGTAAGGCGCACGTCTGCGCGCGCCGACTGCGCACCCCGTTCAAGCTCGCCATCACCGGCACGCCCATGGAAAACAACCTCATGGAGTTGTGGTCGCTGCTCTCCATCACCGCCCCCGGCCTGTTCCCGAGCCCCAGCCGGTTCGCCGACTACTACCGCAAACCCATTGAAGCGGATGCCGACGCCGACCGGCTCGCGCAGCTGCGCCGCCGCATCCGTCCTTTCATGCTGCGGCGCACCAAGTCTGAGGTGGCCAGCGATCTGCCCGAGAAGCAGGAGCAGGTGCTCGAACTCGACCTGCACCCACGGCACCGCAAGGTCTACGACATGCACCTCGCCCGCGAACGCCAGAAGGTGCTCGGCCTGATCGAGGACATGAATGCGAACCGGTTCGAGATTTTTCGCTCGCTCACCATGCTGCGCCAGCTCAGCCTCGACGCGAGCCTCTACGACGCGAAATACGACAGTGTGCCGTCGACCAAGCTCGACGCTCTGCTCGAACTTCTGGAAGACACGGTCGCCGAGGGCCACCGCACGCTCATATTCAGCCAGTTCACCCAGTACCTCGGCAAGGCGCGCGACCGGCTCGACGCGGCCGGCATCAGCTACTCCTACCTCGACGGCAAGACCCGCAACCGGGCCAAGGCCATCAGCGACTTCAAAGAGGGCACGAGCTCCGTCTTTCTGATCAGCCTCAAGGCCGGCGGATTCGGCCTCAACCTCACCGAGGCCGACTACGTCATTCTGCTCGACCCGTGGTGGAACCCGGCAACCGAGGCTCAGGCCGTCGACCGGGTACACCGCATCGGTCAGACCAAGAACGTCATGGTCTACCGTCTGGTCTCCAAGGACACCATCGAAGAGAAGGTCATGGCCCTCAAGGCCACCAAGGCTCGCCTGTTCGAAAGCGTCATGACCGACGGCGCACCGCAGGGTACCGCCCTGACCGCCGCCGACATCCGCGAGCTCCTGGCCTGACCTCGCCTGTCCGCTTCCCCGCACCAAAATATGGACGGGGCCCGGGCCCGAGCCGTGGGCCCAGTCTATAAACTGGGCCCACGGCCATAACATGGGCCCGCAACCGCCGAAGGCGTCGCTACCGTTCGCGAGCTCAGCGTGCGAACCGGCACCGTAAGTTAACCCGCCACCCCTAGACTGCACGCGACTGCCAACGCCAGCGCCCTGCAGAAACGGGTTCAATGTCCACTATCTTCGACCGGGTTGACACCCGCCTGGCGACGATGCTCACCCCGAGCCGCCGCCTCACCCTCCAACGCCCGCGCGCCCTGGCGTTGGGCTTCCTCGGCCTGCACACGGTCTTCCTGTTCGCTCTGCTCCCCACCATCCTCACCGGCCGCGTGCTCGGAGACCTTCCGCTCTACCGCACCTGGGCCGAACTCGGCCGGAACAACAGTCTCTGGCAAGGTATCGATACCGCCTGGGTCTACCCGATCGGCGCCATGCTTCCGATCGCGTTCGCGGGGATCGCCGGTCCACTTCTGTATCAACTGCTGTGGTTCCTGATGACGACCGCGCTCAACGCCGTCGCCGTCGCCGCGCTCACCGACTGGGGTCGCCGCCGCAGCGGCTTCAAGTCAGCCTGGTACTGGCTGCTCGCATCGTTCCTCCTCAGCCCGGTGGGCCTGCTGCGCCTCGAAGGAATCACCGCCCCCCTCGTTATCGTCGGCCTCGTGCTACTCGCCCGGCGTCCGTTTGTGGCAGCGGCCCTGCTCACTCTCGCCACCTGGATCAAGGTCTGGCCGGCCGCCGTCATTCTGGCCGTGGTCACCGTGTCGCCCCGTCGAGGCACGGTCCTGCTCACGGGGGCTGGCCTGTCGGCCGGAGTGGCAGCATCCGTTTGGCTGCTCGGCGGACTGCGATTTTTCACCGGATTCATCACGGAACAGACCGACCGCGCCCTGCAACTCGAGGCGCCCATCACCACCCCGTGGGTGTGGCTGGCCACACTGGGCCGCCCCGGCACGGTCATCTACGAGAACTATTCCATTGCCACGCGCGAGGTAGCCGGCCCCGGCACGGATCTGGTCGCCTCACTCATGACGCCGGTCATGTTCGGGGCCATCACGGCCATTTTTGTGCTGTTGCTATTCGCCACACTTCGGCGAGCGGATGCCGCCCAGCTCATTCTGCTCGGTTCCCTCGCCCTGGTCAGCGCGTTCGTCGTCTTCAACAAGGTCGGATCGCCGCAGTACATGCTGTGGCTGGTGCCGGTGGTTGCCGTCGGTGTTAGCCGCAGCTGGATGCTCTGGCGGGTTCCGGCCGTGCTCATGCTGGCCATCGCGGGCCTGACAACGCTGGTCTTCCCCATCTTCTACCTGCCGCTCATCAACGGCGACCCGTTCTCGCTGCTGTTGCTCACCGTGCGCAACGCGCTCCTCGTCATGCTGTTGGGCTGGTCGGTCACGGTTCTCGCTCGATTGGCGTTGGCCAAGCCGGAGCGAAAAATCGATACCGGAGCCCGCCGCCCACTCCCAGTCGGCCAAGGCAGAATAGACGAGTGACCACGACGACGACCTTCGCCCTCATCCGCCACGGCCAAACCGATTGGAACGCCGCCGCGCGCATCCAGGGTGCCACCGATATCCCGCTCAACGACGTCGGGCGGGTCCAGGCAGCGGATGCCGTCGCTCCCCTGAAACGCTACGACTGGGATTTCATCGTCTCGTCCCCGCTGTCTCGGGCCGCCGAAACCGCTGACCTGATCGGCGAACAACTCGGCCTCGACACGGTCCGGCGCATTCCGGGCCTGATCGAGCGCAATTATGGGCCGGCCGAGGGGCTCAGCGCGGGAGCGGAGCTCGACGCCCTGCGTTTTCCCGGCGGATTCCACGGAGCCGAGACCGAAGCGGCCGTCGCGGCACGAGGGGTTCATGCCCTGCGACAGCTAGCCGAGCAGCATCCCGGCGCGCGCATCATCGTCGTTGCCCACGGCACGCTCATTCGGTTGAGCCTCGCGCACGCGCTCGATGCGCGAATTGGCAGCATCAGAAACGCCACGCTCAACCTCGTGCACCACCATCACGCCCACTCTGACGGGGCGACCGCCTGGCAGCTCGACGTGTTGAACGGCGAGCAGCTCGTGAGCGTCTGACCCGCTAGGTCAGCGCACTCGTCAGCGGCCGGTGGAGACCGTCACGGTGAACTTGGTGTTGCGGCCGACCTGGCGGGTGGAACCGACGATGCGGGTGAGCATCGGACGGTAGCCGAGGTGGGTGTTCCACACGGTCCACAATTCGCCGCCGGGTGCGAGCACTCGCGCCGCGTCGATGAATAACTTCTCGGCGAGGCCCGCATGCACCGACGCTCCGATATGGAACGGCGGATTGAGCAGAACCAGGTCGGCCGAGCTGTCCGCCTGGCCGGATAGCCCGTCAGCACGCACGACGGTGACGCGATCGGCGAGCGCGTTTGCGTCGATGGTTGCGCGAGCGGATGCGACGGCTACGGCCGACTGATCCGTCGCGAGCACCTGCAACAGCGGGCGCTGCGCGGCTAGTGCTGCGGCCAGCACACCGGTACCGCAGCCCAGGTCGACGGCGCGTTCGGCGTCGGGCTTCATGCGGTCGAGCACCTCGAGCAGCGCCCGGGTGCCGATGTCGATGCTGGTGCCGGCGAACACACCGCCATGGCCGCGCACGGTCAGGTCGACGTCTTCGTGGCGCTCTGAGTGGGGCCAGACGGACGTCGACGTGGCGAGCGGGGACGATGCGATGAGCACGCGGGACTTCTGGCGTGCCGGACGCACGTTGAGGGCGCCGAAGTGGCGGCGCAGCACCTCGTTCATGCTCACGGTCATGTGCTTAATGCGGCCACCGGCGAAAACGATGACGTCGTCAGCGGCATACCGCGCGATGGTGCCGGCGATCTCGTCGAGGGCGTCGAGGCTTTTCGGCAGCTGCAGCAGCACAACGTGGGCGTCTTTCAGCAGTTCTTCACCGAGCGGCAGTGAGCGGTAGGCCTCCGTGAGGTTAACGCCGGAGGCGTTGCTGTCAAGGGCGTATTCACCCGAGAGGGCGTCCTGGTAGACGCGAATGCCGCGCGCGTTGTGCAGGGCAGCCGCGCCGAGGGTGAGCGCGCCGTAACGGTCCTCGAGCACGACGACGCCACCGGAGCGGTAGGCGGCGAGCGCTCCGGCTGCTTCGTCGAGAATGAGGCGGTCGCTCGCGTCGACGGCGAAGAGGTTCTCCGCCTCGATATCGGGGCGACGACGCAGACGGTCGAAATCGAATTCGTTCACATTCTCATTCTCGTGCTTGCTGGTGTTCCGCGACGCGGACTGGTCGTGCGTGCCCGATTCGGACATGGTTCCCCCTGAAAGTGGTGCTGGTGCAACCAGTTCGTGCTGTGAAAGCGAAACGTGGAGCTGACTATGGTCTGGGCTGCCGCCAGATGACGATCTGGTTGCTGCGCCTGGTGCGGGTACCCGCCTTCATCGAAATGACATCACCGGCCGAGCCAGCCGCAAAAACGCGGCGGCCCGGACGGTTCAGCAGTTCGTCGGCGAGGGTCGATTCCAACTCGCGCAGGCGATTTTCAAGCCCGCGCACGTGATCCTCGAGTTCGAGGATACGACGGATGCCTTCCAGACTCACACCTTCAGAGCCCAAGAATGCAATTTCACGGAGCTTTGCCACGTCGAGCATGGAGTATCGGCGGCTCTTGCCGGGGGTGCGTTCCGGGCTGACGAGGCCCAGGCGATCGTATTGGCGCAGTGTTTGCGGGTGCATGCCCGCAAGCTCGGCGGCCGTGGAAATCACGAAAACCCGGGTCGTCTCGTCCATGATTAGCCCTTCGCTCGAGCGATCAGTTCATCGCGCGGGTTTTCCTTGGGCAGCGCTTCGGCGAACGCGGTGAGCTTCTCTTCCGCATCCTTTGACAGGTGCGAGGGCACCGCGACCTGCACGATAGCGAGCAGGTCGCCGGTGCCTTTCGCCGTGGTCACTCCCCGACCCTTGACCCGCAGCACGCGGCCACCGGGAGTACCCGGGGCAACGCGCAGCTTGACGGGGCTGCCGCCGAGGGTTGGCACCTCGATCGTCGCCCCGAGGCTGGCCTCGACGAAGGTGACCGGAACGGTCACCCGCAGGTTGAGGCCGTCACGTTCGAACACCGAATGCTTGCGCACCGTGATGGTCAGCACGATATCGCCGGATTCTCCTCCGTCGGGGCTGGGCTGACCCTTGCCGCGCAGGCGAATCTTCTGCCCGTCGGCGACTCCCGCCGGAATCTTCACCTTGATCGGTCGGCCGTCCTGGGTCTGCAGACTGATCTGGTCGCCCTGGGTGGCCGTGATGAAGTCGATGGTGGTCGACGCGATAACGTCGCGGCCCCTGGTCGGCGCGCCCGACCCGCGGTAGCCGCCCGTGGGGTTGCCAAAGCCTGCCCCCCCACCACCTCTGCCGAACATACCCCCGAGGATATCGTCGAAGCCGCCCTGCTCGAAGGTATAACTCTGCTGCCGGCTTCCGCCGCCGAACATGCCTCCGAAAGCGTCCTCGAAGCCTCCGCTCTGTGCCCGGCCGCCGGGCGCGGCGAACCGCGCCCCGCTGCCCATGGCCCGCACGGCGTCATATTCCTTACGCTGGGCGGCATCATTCAGCACCGAGTGCGCCTCGCTGAGTTCCTTGAACTTCGCCTCGGCGGCGGGATTCCCCGGGTTGGAGTCCGGGTGGTACTTACGGGCGAGTTTGCGGTACGCCTTCTTCAACTCGGCCGGCGTGACATCTTTCGATACCCCGAGAACCTTGTAGAAGTCCTTGTCGAACCAGTCTTGGCTAGCCATCGCTCGGTACCTGAACGACGACCTTGGCGGCGCGCAGCAGCGTGGAGCCGAGGTAGTACCCCGTCTCCGCGACGTCGCCGACGGTTTCAGTGTCGACGGCCGCACTCGGCTGTTGGAAAATCGCCTCGTGCATGGTCGGGTCGAAGGGGTCACCGACCGTGCCGAAGGAGGTCAGGCCGAGGCGTTCAACGCTTGCTCGCAGCTTGGCCGCAATCGTCGCGAAGGCGGAGTCGGGCACGAGATCGCCGTGCTTCTCAGCACGGTAGATGTCGTCGAGTACCGGAATCAGCACCTTGACGATATCGCCCGTCACGCGCTCTTTCTCGATGGCACGGTTGGCTTCGGTCCGCCGACGGTAGTTGGCGTACTCGGCCGTCACGCGCTTGAGGTCGGCGAGGTGTTCGCTCGTGGGCTCAGCGGCTTCACGCTCTGCCGCGTCCAGAATGTCCTGAACGGTCAGTTCGTCTTCTTCGATCCCGTCGGCCGAGGCCGCGGCATCGCCCTCAGCAGCGGATGCCGCATCGGGCGCCGCACCCGAAGGGACGCCCGCGCCCGCCGCGGCGGTGCCGTCATCGGGCACCCCCGCAGCGTCGTTGTCTGGATGTTTCTTATCAGCCATAGTTGCGGCCTACTTCTTCTTGTCGTCTTCGTCGTCGTCAACAACCTCGGCGTCGACAACGTCCTCGTCCTTATTCTCGTCGGCACCAGTCTCGTCGGCACCGGCCTCATCAGACCCGGTTTCGGCATCCGCCTGGCTGGACTTGTAGATGGCTTCGCCGAGTTTGCCCTGGCTTTCGTTGAGCTTGTCGAACGCCGTCTTCACAGCGTCCTCGTCGTCACCGGCGAGAGCGGACTTGAGAGCGTCGACATCGGCCTGAACTTCATTCTTCACGTCTTCGGGCAGCTTGTCGACGTTGTCCTTGATGAGCTTCTCGATCGAGTAGGCGAGCTGCTCGGCCGTGTTGCGGGTTTCGGCGACTTCGCGCAGACGCTTGTCTTCTGCGGCGTGCTCTTCTCCCTCGCGCACCATGCGCTCGATGTCTTCCTTCGCGAGCGAAGAACCGCCCGTAATGGTCATCGACTGCTCGGTTCCGGTGCCCTTGTCCTTGGCGGAGACGTGCACGATACCGTTGGCGTCGATGTCGAAGGTGACCTCAACCTGCGGGATTCCGCGCGGTGCCGGTGCGATGCCGGTGAGCTCGAAGGTTCCGAGGTTCTTGTTGTCGCGGGTGAACTCGCGCTCGCCCTGGAACACCTGGATCGCAACGGACGGCTGGTTGTCGTCGGCCGTGGTGAAAGTTTCGCTGCGCTTGGTCGGGATGGCCGTGTTGCGCTCGATAAGGCGAGTCATAATGCCGCCCTTGGTCTCGATGCCGAGGCTCAGCGGGGTGACGTCGATGAGCAGAACGTCCTTGCGCTCGCCCTTGAGTACGCCGGCCTGAAGCGCGGCGCCGACGGCGACGACCTCATCGGGGTTGACGCCCTTGTTCGGGTCCTTACCGCCGGTCTCGCTCTTGACGAGCTCGTACACGGCGGGCATACGGGTGGAACCACCGACGAGAACGACGTGGGCGATGTCGCCGACCTTGACGCCGGCCTCACGGATGACGTCCTGGAAGGGCTTCTTGGTGCGGTCGAGCAGGTCTTCGGTCATCTTCTCGAACTGGGCGCGGGTGAGCGTCTCGTCGAGGTTGGCCGGACCGTTTTCGGTCAGCGACAGGTAAGGCAGCTGGATGCTCGTCGACATGCTCGACGACAGCTCCTTCTTGGCCTGCTCGGCAGCTTCCTTAAGGCGCTGCTTGGCGATCTTGTCCTTCGAGACGTCAACACCGGTGGTCTCCTTGAAGCGCTTGATCAGGTGATCAACGATGCGCTGGTCCCAGTCATCGCCGCCGAGGCGGTTGTCGCCGGAGGTCGAGCGCACCTGGATGGTGCTAAAGTCGTCGTCCTTGCCCACCTCGAGCAGCGACACGTCGAACGTTCCGCCTCCGAGGTCGAAGACCAGGATGAGCTCGTCTTCCTTGCCCTTGTCGAGGCCGTAGGCCAGTGCGGCGGCGGTGGGCTCGTTGATGATGCGCAGCACGTTGAGCCCGGCGATCTCGCCGGCCTCCTTGGTGGCCTGACGCTCGGCGTCGTTGAAGTACGCGGGCACGGTCACGACGGCGTCGGTAACCTTCTCGCCCAGGTACTGCTCGGCGTCGCGCTTGAGCTTGGCGAGAATACGTGCCGAAATCTCCTGCGGGGTGTACTTCTTGTCGTCAATGGCAACATCCCAGTCGGTGCCCATGTGGCGCTTGACACTGGAGATGGTGCGGTCAACGTTGGTGACGTTCTGACGCTTGGCGGTTTCTCCAACGAGAACCTCGCCGTCTTTGGTGAAAGCGACCACCGAGGGGGTGGTGCGCAGACCTTCTGCGTTGGCGATGACGGTGGGTTCTCCACCTTCGAGCACGGCCACCACAGAGTTGGTGGTTCCGAGGTCAATACCTACTGCACGAGCCATGTGGGTTGTTCTCCTTCAATCGTGTGCGAGACGCACCTTGCAAAGTAATCTCAAGACTTGAGCCTCGATGACTCAAGTATTCCAGAGTCGTTTCGTAACTGTCAATTTCTAACGCTGAAAGTTGAGTGTGAGTGACTCAAGTTTGCCAAGTTGGTTGCCGGAGCGGATGCCGCGGGTTTGCCAACCCCGTTGTTGACCCCGGCACAGTAGATTGTGCACATGGTCGAGACTGTCGCCGTAGACGCGGGTTCCGCTCCAACGCGCGGCCGGGTGGTGGCCTGGGCATTCTGGGACTGGGGCTCGGCGGCCTTCAACGCGGTCGTAACGACCTTCGTATTCACCGTCTATATAACGGGATCATCCTTCGGTGATGAGAACGTCATCTCGGCCCAACTCGGCTGGGCCCTGGCCAGCGCCGGGCTGCTCATCGCCGCGCTAGCCCCGATCACCGGGCAGCGCTCGGACACCTCGGGCCGCCGCAAATTCTGGCTCGGGGTAAATACTTTCGTGGTCGTCGCGATCACCGCGGCGATGTTCTTTGTGCAGGCCTCACCGAGCTATCTCATGCTCGGCCTCTTTCTGGTCGCGGCCGGCAATGTTTTCTTCGAGTTCGCCGCGGTCAACTACAACGCGATGCTCGCGCAAATCTCCACGCCGTCCACCATCGGCAAGGTGAGCGGATTCGGCTGGGGCATGGGGTATCTCGGCGGCATCGTGCTCTTGCTCGTCGTGTACTTCGGCTTCATCCAGCCCGAGGTGGGCCTGTTCGGGGTGACCGGCGACAATGGACTCGCCGTTCGGGTGTCGATGCTGATCGCCGCCGCGTGGTTCGGCCTCTCCGCACTCCCGCTACTGCTGCGGGTTCCGGAGTACCGTGCACCCCAGGCAGCCCGACGCGACAAGGTCAGCTTTTTTCGCTCCTACGTTGTGCTCGGCCACGATATTGCCAGGCTGTGGAAGACCAGCCGCCAGACGGTGTACTTTCTCATCGCGAGCGCTATTTTTCGCGACGGTCTGGCCGGCGTCTTTACTTTCGGTGGGGTGCTCGCAGCATCCGTTTTCGGGTTCTCGCCCGGCGAGGTCATCATCTTCGCCATCGCGGCCAACGTTGTCGCCGGTATCGCCACGATGAGCGTCGGCGCGCTCGATGACCGGCTCGGCGCGAAGCCGGTCATCATGACCGCCCTGATCGGGCTCCTGGTGAGCGGGCTCGCGGTGTTCTTTCTGCACGATGGTGGGCAGATCGTGTTCTGGACGGCCGGGCTGGCCCTGTGCCTGTTCGTCGGTCCGGCCCAATCGGCCAGCCGCACCTTTCTGGCCAGGCTCATTCCGGCCGGCCGTGAGGGCGAAGTCTTCGGGCTCTACGCCACAACCGGACGGGCCGTGAGCTTTCTCGCTCCCGCCGCTTTCGCCCTGTCGGTCACGATTTTCGGTGAAACCTACTGGGGTATTCTCGGCATCATGCTCGTGCTGCTCGTGGGCCTGCTCCTGCTCATCCCGGTCTCGGCCAGGCAGCAACAGATCAGGTGACCGGTGGAGCCACGGGCTGAACGCCAGCCCGCCTTTACCTGAGCATTCCCTGAAATGAGGCTGTCCCCTCGCTTGGGGGATAGGCGTCGGTCAGACTGACACGCATGACAATGACCCAGCTCCAGAAGGCCGAACTCCTCAACTCGCTGCACGTGCCCGGTGAACCCCTGATCGTGACCAACGTGTGGGATGCCATCACCGCCAAAATCGTGGCCGACGCCCCCGGCGTGAAGGCCCTGGCCACCGCGAGCCACTCCATCTCAAACGTGCGCGGCCTGCAAGACGGTGAGGGCCTCTCCCTTGACGAGGCCATCGTTGCCGCCACGATCATCGCCGGAGCCGTCGACCTGCCGGTCTCGGCCGACTTCGAGAAGGGCTACGCACCGGATGCCCTCGGCGTGACCCGCAACGTGCGTCGCCTCATCGAGGAATCCGGCATCGTCGGCATTAACATCGAGGACTCGGTCGGCGCCCCGAAGGCCCCGCAGTTCGATGTCGAGACCGCCGCAGCCCGGGTGGCCGCCGCCAGAGCTGGCGCCGACCAGAGCGGGATTCCGCTCGTCATCAATGCGCGCGTCGACACCCTCGCCGGCGGCGGCGGCTGGGACGAAGCCGTCGCCCGCGCCAACGCCTACCTGGGCGCCGGCGCCGACGTCATCTTCTTCCTGGGTCTGACCGACGAGGACAAGGTGGCCCGCGCCATCGAACAGGTCAAGGGCCGTATCTCGGTGATCGGTGCCCCCGGACTCGTGCCGCTCGCTCGCCTCGCCGAGCTCGGCATCTCCCGAGTCAGCTTCGGCCCCGGCACACTCGGCCTCACCCTCGCCGCCCTGCAGGCCGCGGCCACTAATCTCACCGCGCTCGGCGACTACCCCGCCGACCTGGGCTTCAAGTTCGCGCTGTAAGCCGCATAGGCGCCGAGGCCACCCGCATCCGTTTTCAGCGGATGCGGGTGGCCTCGTTGTGTTCGATCAGTTGCCAGGTCGCCCCCTCGTCGGCTGAGACCCAGCCCTCCCAGTTGTAGCTGTCGGGCGTGATGGCGGTGAAGTTCCAGCGGATCGGGCGGCCGTCGGTGCGAGTGCCCTCCTGCCGCACGCCGTGGCGGTACGGGGTGGCGATGAGCTGGCAGTATTCGCCGAGCACCGGCGCAAAGTAGCTGACGCGCCAGGCACCGGCGAACGGGTCGTAGACCCGCACTGTGGTGGCGACGGTTTCAAATCCCGACGGATGCGTCGTGCTCGCGACGACCTCAACGTCTTGCACGGCCCGACCGTCGAGGATGAATTCGACCATCCAGACGAAGTCGCGTTCGATCCATTCGCCCGTTGTCTCATCGAGCCGGGATCCTTTGGCGGCCCAGGAGCCGACCATCTGGCCGAAGCGGTGCATGCGCCCTGGGTATGCCGGCGTTGGGCCGTGCGCGATGAGCGCCTCGTCGAATCGGGTGGGCATGGAGGTCATACCCAGATTTTACCCGACGCAAGGTTACGTTCTGATTACCCTCAGGCATCCGCTTGTGCGGGGCAGATGCTTCAGCGGTCGATCGAGGTGCGGTGAAAGTTCTGAAAGGAACGCGAAGCGGTCGGGCCGCGCTGGCCCTGATAGCGGGACCCGTACTCGCTCGAGCCGTACGGTTTCTCGGCCGGGGAGCTGAGCTGAAAGAAGCACAGCTGGCCGATTTTCATTCCGGGCCACAGCTTGATCGGCAGGGTGGCGACGTTGCTGAGTTCCAGAGTGACGTGGCCGGAGAACCCGGGGTCGATGAAGCCGGCGGTCGAGTGCGTGAGCAGGCCGAGGCGACCGAGCGAACTTTTGCCCTCGAGCCGGGCCGCCACGTTGTCCGGCAGGGTGACCTGCTCGTAGGTGGCACCGAGCACGAACTCACCCGGGTGCAGAATGAACGGTTCGTCGGGCTTGGTCTCAATGAGATGGGTCAGCTCGGGCTGGTCTTCGGCCGGATCGATGTAGGCGTACTTGTGGTTGTCGAACAGCCGAAACAGGCCGTCGAGGCGCACGTCGATGCTCGACGGCTGGATCATGGCGGGATCGAGCGGCTCCAAACCGATTCGTCCAGCGTCGAGTTCGGCCTTGATATCGCGATCGGAGAGCAGCACGGTGCCAGCCTAGCCGCGCGGGGTTGATATGCTGGCACGGTTCCGGTTGTTGTTCACTCACGGCCGGGCGCGCGGATGTAGTTCAATGGTAGAACTTCAGCTTCCCAAGCTGATAGCGCGGGTTCGATTCCCGTCATCCGCTCCACCGCACGAGCCCCGATCACCGGGGGTTTTCTGTCTGTACTGAACAAAGTTTTCCGTTCAAAAATTAGCAGTTTGTGCCCTCTACGTGCCGGTATGTGCCCTGACGAGTTTAATCGTGCACCCCGTTCCAATCGGGCGCGCCCGTAATGCTAACCAGGTCATTATGCTGCGGACCAGCATTGTTACGGCTCTGGGCCAGCGCTCTGGTAGACCCGATAGCGTGAGCAACCTGCACGACGAACGATAAGGATGCCCGTAATGAGCGCACAGTGAGTCTGCACCCCACTGGAGAGTGCGCCGATGATTGAGCGGCCTTCAACAGCCACCTCCTGGATCACCTGGACCGTGCGAGTCGCCGCCGTGGCAGCCATTGTGGTCGTCGTCTGGGCCTGCCTGACCGGATGGGGCGCCATCGTGCACGGGCATCCGCTTTATGCGGCGCTGCTGGCCGTGACCCTCCTGGTAGCCATCGTCAGCGGCTGGCGCACGTTTCGTGTTCACACCGTTAGACCACGGTGGCGCCGCGTTCTGCGGGTCATTCTTATCGTAATCGCCATCGGGTGGATCGCACTGATGGCATGGTTGCGGCCATTCTCCGCCCTCGAACCCGCGGTGGCGGCGATGGGTTCTGACCAAAGTGTGACCGTCTCCGAAAGCCCCACCCAGATTGTGCTCACCCCCACCGGCGCTGTCAGTGCAACGGGGGTGTTCTTTCAGCCCGGCGCCAAAGTGGATGCCCGCGCCTACGCCGCGGTCCTTCGCCCCCTAGCCGAATCCGGCTACACCGTCGTCATTCCTAAGCAGCCGCTCGGCATAGCTTTTCTCGCCATTTCGGCCTTCGACGCGGCCAAAACCGACTTTCGCGGCATTTCCGCCTGGGTCGTGGGCGGGCATTCCCTCGGCGGCACCGTCGCCGCGCTTGAAGCGGATGCGGGGGACGGGGACCCGGATTCCCCCGTGATGGGCTTGCTTCTCTACGCTTCGTATCCCGCCAGCGACATCAGTGCAACCCTGACCGCGCCGGTCTTGTCCATTTCGGCATCCAACGACGGCCTCGCTACCCCCGACAAGATCGCGGCCACCCGCGCCACCCTACCCGCAGCGTCTACATTTACCGTGATCGATGGGGCCGTACACGCCTACTTCGGCGACTACGGCGCGCAACCCGGAGATGGTACGCCCACGATCAGCCACGATGACGCCCGAAAACAGATCTCCCAACGGAGCCTTGCCTTCGTCAACCAGCTCAGCCCATAGAACAAAGGAATTTCATGACAGTTCTCATTGCCGGATGCGGCGACCTCGGCACCGAGGTAGGGCTGCGATTCGCGAGCTTGGGGCACACTGTGGTCGGGCTGCGCCGCGACGCGAGCGTGCTCCCGCCAGAGATCACCGGCCAAACCGTTGACCTCAGCAGTGAGAAGCCCGTCATCCCGCTCGACACCGAGTTCGTCGTCATCGCCATCTCCGCCGGCCGCCCCACTATCGACGCTTACCGCGCCGCCTACCTCGACGGCCTACGCAACCTGCTCGACGCCCTCGCCACTGACGACGAGAACAGTGCCGGCGTCACGCCCCGCCGCGTGTTGTTGGTGTCGTCAACGGCCGTCTACGACGTCAACGACGGCAGCCGGGTTGACGAGCAGACGCCCGCGAACCCCCAGCCGGGCACCGATTCCATCGTGCTTGAAGCCGAGCGGATGCTCCACCAGCGCCTCCCCGCCGCCACCGTGCTGCGCCTGGCCGGCATCTACGGCCCCGGTCGGGAACGCCTGATCAAGCAGGTGCGAGACGGCGCCCAGCTCTCCACCCCGTCACGCCACACCAACCGCATACACCGGGACGACGCAGCCGCCGCGATCGTTCACCTTCTGCTGCGATCGGCGCCGCCCGCGCCGCTCTATCTCGGCGTCGACAATGCCCCGGTTCCGGCCAACGAGGTGCTGACCTTTCTCGCCGCCGAGCTCGGCCTGCCTGAGCCAACCTTGAAGGCGACGCCCGCCCAAACGCCAGCCCAGAAGCCAGCCCCGAAGGCAACGCCGAGCAAGCCAGAATCGCGCGAAAGCCAGCGCGGTGGTGACAAGCTCCTCAGCAATCAGCTCCTGCTGCAGACCGGCTTCACCTTCAGCTACCCCAGCTATCGCGAGGGCTACCGAGCGCTACTGGCCGGAGTCGGAACCCGCCACCCCTAAGCGTTCGACGAGGACGACGGCCCGACCAGCCTTAAGCCGTCGTCCCCCGACGGTGAGCGCCACTGCGAACAAGGGTGATCAGCATCCACTTTTTGAGAATCTTTCGAACTCATCTCCAGCTGCCATTGACGGTGAGCACGCAGGCGGGTAGGTTCACGCGAGCGGTAGTACGCCGTCACCCTTCGCTGACTCCCTGACAGCATGACCAAAGGAAAGGCAGTCTCATGAGTTTCCTCGGATTCCTCTTACTCGGTCTCATCGCCGGCGCCATTGCAAAGGCAATCTTGCCCGGTCGCCAAGGCGGGGGATGGTTTATCACCCTGCTGCTGGGAGTCGTCGGTGCACTGCTTGGCGGCTGGCTCGGCGGCCTCCTGTTCAACGTGAATCTGCAGGAGTTTTTCTCGGTGACCACCTGGATTCTCGCCATCGTCGGATCTCTCATCGTGCTCCTCATCTACGGCGCGATCACGAACCGCCGCAAGGCCTGACCTACCCGGTCGAATCAGCGCGGCACCCAGATGATGGGTGCCGCGCTGTTTTGTGCCCGCGTGTCATACCAGTCGCCACCGCTCGGGGCAGCAGGCCCACAGTTAGTACCAATCCGAAGCAGATGGAGCTCCGAATACATAGCAACCACGGGTTAGCCGTGAATCACCTAGGAGGCACCTGAAATGCGCACATCACCCAATCGCCTGATCGCCACTGTCTTCGGCGCGGTCTACGTTCTCGTCGGACTACTCGGCTTCGCCGTCACCGGCAGCGTCGGCTTCATCGCCACGGAGGGCGGATTGCTTCTCGGAATTTTCGAGGTCAACCCGCTGCACAACGTTGCGCACCTCTTGATTGGAGCGGCCCTGCTGATCGCCGGACTCTCCAACGCCATGGCGGCCAAGGCCACCAACACGACAATCGGCGCCGTATACCTGCTCCTAGGCATCGTCGGATTCTTCATCGCGAGCACCTCGCTGAACATCCTGGCGCTCAACACCGCTGACCACTTCCTGCACCTCGCCAGTGCGATCGTGCTCCTCGGGGTCGGTCTTACCGCCGACAAGACGGTTCGCAGCCACGCGACGGTCTAAAGCAAACCCCACTCCATCCGTTCACAGCAGCAGATCCATCCAAGGAGCATCATGTCCCCGGTCTTACGCACCTGGCTCGGCTTCGCCGCACTCGGCGCCGCCCTGATTCATCTGGCCGTGGGCGTGACCGCTCCGTTTCCCCTCTCGGTACTCCTGGTCGGGTTCGGCATCGCTGAACTCGGCTGGGCAATCGCCACGCTCGCCGCGGGCCGCGTGATCGCGCCCCGCGTCGTCGTGGGCGCAGCCCTCATCCCAGTCTTCATCTGGGGTGCCACGGCCGCCCTGGGCAGCGGCCTCGGCGTCACGAGCGCCCAGACCGGCCTGCCGCTGTATCCGATGGCCGTGGCCTCCCTGTTCAACATTTTTCTGGCCGTCACGGTGGCCATCGCGCTGCGGCGCGCACCGAGCGGGATCCCTACACCCGTCGGTGCCGCTGCGGCCCGTGCCCCGCAGGCCAGTGAACCGCGTGCCGCCACACCCGGTGGCTGGCGCTTTCTCACCGGTCTTGTCGTCGGAGGCTTTCTGCTCTCGGCGCTCACCACCCCGGCCCTCGCCGCCACCGAGGTCGGCTCCCACGCGGTACCCCACGGTTCGCACGGAGTGACGCAGGTCACCGTGCCAAACTCGGGCGGCCACGGGTCGCACTAAAGTCCCTCGCGAAGCAATCAGCCCCGGCCGACTTGCCTCACCCCGAAGAGTCCAGCCCCGACTCATCCAGCCCCGCCAGGTCGGCCACCGGTGGCACGACCTCAATCGTCATGAACCGTTTGACGTTTTCATCAACGATGATGTCGCTCGGTCGCAGCGGACGGGTCAGATACAACCCGTTTAGGCTGGTTAGCCGGCTCAGCGCCACATAGGTCTGGCCGGGGCTGAACACCCGTGCGCCGAGGTCGACGATGGCCCGCTCATAGGTGGCACCCTGCGACTTATGAATGGTGACCGCCCAGGCCAGTCGCAGCGGAAACTGGGTAAATTCCGCCACGACATCCCGGCTCAGCTTCTTGGTCGCGGCGTTGTAGGTGTACTTGTACTTCTCCCAGACGGTCGGCTCGACCTCGTGCACGTCACCGTCGATGTCGACAAACACGGTGGAGGTGACCTTGGTCACCGTGCCGATGCTGCCGTTCACCCAGCGCGGGCCACCGTCGAGTGGCGAATCGTTGCGCAGGAACATCACCTGCGCGCCCACCTTCAGTTCGAGCACCTCGTCGGCGGGAAACTGTTTGCCGCCGAAATCGCCGGTGATGTCGGCCTTGGCGGTGAGCGATTTGCCCGACAGCTTTTTTAGAGCGGATGCGTTGATGCGGTTGACAGCATCATTGCGCGTCGCGAGAGTGATCACGCCCTCACTCGGCGGCGTGCGCGCACCGGCGCCATTGAGCGCACCGCCGATCTCGGGGGTGACCTGCCCGTGGCGCACAGCGTTGAGCATGAGCTTGAAATCATTGTCGTGCTGGCGGTGAATCTCGGTCAGCTCGAAGATGCGCAGCTCGGCATCACGCCAGACCTTCGCGTCGAAGAACCACATCGACCGGTAGTGGTCGGCGAAATAGGCGCGCTCGTCGGGGCCGCCTGGTACCGGAGCCAGCTGGTACGGGTCACCAAACAGCACGATCTGCACGCCGCCGAACACGTCGAACGGTCGCTGCCTGGCCTGCCGCAGGCTGCGGTCGATGGCGTCCATCAGGTCGGCGTTGACCATGGAGACCTCGTCGATGACGAGGGTGTCAATGGTGTTGAGGAGCTTGCGCACCTGGTCGTTCTGGTCAATCGGGCTGTCGGCGATGACGCCGATCGGCAGGCGAAAGAGCGAGTGGATGGTCTGTCCGCCCACGTTTAGTGCGGCCACCCCGGTGGGAGCGGCAATCACAATCTGCTTGCTGGTATTCCAGGACAGGTGGTTGAGCAGGGTGGACTTACCCGTCCCGGCCCGGCCGGTGACGAAAACGTTCTGTTTCGTGCCCTCAATGGCGGCGAAAACCAGTGCTTGTTCACGGCTGAGCGGAATCTCGGACACGGCAGACTTTCTCTGGCAGGCGAATACTGCACGGTGTTACAGCACAGGGGACATCCCACTGTAACCGCCGACAGCCGCGCGGGGGCCGGCCCGGCAGCTGGCCCCCTGACCGACGCACCCCCCCATACAATGTTGAAGTGACCATTCCGGCCGAGCAGAAGCGGGCGAGCGGGCGCCGCGGCAGTATGCTCCGGGCCGTTCTCGCCACCGTTGTGGTCGCCGCGCTCCTCACCGTCGGCCTTGTTGGCACGATAGAAGCCCTCAATCGCACGGTTTACAGCGCGGGCGGCTTTGCCCGACAGTACCTCGACGCACTGGCGCGCGGCGATACCGTCGGAGCCCTCGCCCTCGACGGGGTCAAGCCGGGCGCGGCCGATCTTGCCGCGTGGGGACTGACCGACGAGGCGGCAAGTAATCTGCCGGAGACGCTGCTGCGGGCATCCGTTCTCGGCGGCCTTGACAATATTGAGCTCAGGAGCGCGACCGCCACAGCGGCCACCGACGACGGAACCGCCCAGACCGTGGTGTTCGACTTCGATTTGAACGGCACCGCGTCGAGCATGACGTTCACCGTCGAGCGGGCCGGCACCTTCGCGGGCGTTTTCCACGCCTGGCGGTTCACCGTCAGCCCTCTCGCGGTGCTGCAGGTCTCGGTGCTGCACGAACGATCGTTCACGGTCAACGGCCTTACCCTCGACACGCGCGCCCACAGCGCAGCGGATGCCCCCACCACGTTCTCCACGTCTGCCGCCTATCTCGCCTTCGCCCCGAACCGTTACACGTTCGAGCACGACTCGGCCATGCTCACCGCAAAGAAGGCCACGGTGCGCGTCACGGCGGCCGGCCCGACCGCCGTCGAGGTCGACGCCGTGCCGAGCGAGACCATGGTGGCCCAGGTGCAGTCGGAGCTGAACAAGTTCCTCGACGCGTGCGCCACCCAGACGGTGCTGCAACCGACCAGCTGCCCGATGAGCTTCCCCATTGATGACCGTATTGAGGGCACGCCGGCCTGGTCGATCACGGCGTATCCACCCGTCACCCTGACTGCCGGCGAGTTTTCGTTCGAGATGGTCGGCACGGACGGGCTGGCCCATATCGTGGTCGAGGTACAGTCCCTGTTCGACGGCGACGTCAACATTCGCGACGAAGACGTGCCGTTCACGATGGGCCTCAGCGTTGTCGTGCAGCCAAGCGGCGCCCTCGCCATCCAACTGCACTAGCGCCCGGGCCGCGAACCCCTACCCGGGGGTCTGCGCGTCGCGCTGGGCGATTCGGGCCAGGTTTGCGTTGTACGCGATCAACTCGGCGTCCTCGTTGCGGTCGGCCTTGCGATCGAGTCGCCGGGTGACCTTGGTGTCGTCGCGGCTCCATTGGATCGCTACGACGACGGCCAGCACGAAGGTCGGCAGTTCGCCGATTCCCCAGGCGACGCCGCCGCCCATCTGCTGGTCGGCGATGGCCGAGAGCCCCCAGGTACGGCCCATCGCGCCGTACCAGTCAGCCAGGAGCAGTCCGGTGCCGCTCATCAGTGCAAGACCGAAGAACGCGTGGAACGCCATGGTCACGAGCAGCAATAGCAGGCGGAAGGCGTACGGCAACCGGAACGGCACCGGGTCGATACCGATCAGGGACTGTACGAACAGGTAGCCGGTGATCAAAAAGTGCACGATCATCCACTGGTGGCCGATATGGTCGGTCGTCGCCCAGCTGAAGATCGAGGTGTAATAGAACACCCAGAGCGAGACGCCGAACAGGAGGGCGGCGACGATCGGGTTAGCCACGATGCCGGCGAAACGCGAGTGCACCGCCGTCAGGATCCATTCACGCGCCCCGCGGCTGCCGTCCTGTCGCTTGGCGATGGCGCGCGCGGCGAGCGTCACCGGGGCGCCGGGCACGAGCATCAGCGGCACGAGCATGGTCAGCATCATATGCATGAGCATGTGGGTAGAGAACAGGTACTTCTCGTACACATTCACGCCGCCGTTGGTGATGTAGAACAGGGTGAGCATGCCGAGAATCCAAAGCACGCTGCGGTAGATCGGCCAGGCGTCGCCGCGGCGGTGCAGCCGCCAGACGCCGGCGAGGTAGAAGAAAATGCCGAAGGCGCAGAACAGGATCCAGGCGAGGTCAAAGTTCCACTCGGTGATGTAGCGCGACGAGGTCAGTTCGGGCGGCAGCAACTCGCCGGTGAGAACCTGCGCCGGCGTACTCTGCGCAACCTCGGTTGCAACCACCTGGGCCACGGGTGTCGCCGTGCGGGCCAGAGCGGCGGCCACGCCGGAGGCGAGCCCCATGAAGCCGAGCTCGGTCACAACGAGCCACCAGAACCAGCGCCCGCCCGCGGGCTCGGTCCGCTGCATCCGCTTGATGAAGAACTGGCGTTGCAGAACCCCAAAGGCGCCGAGGGCCACGAGTGCGACGACCTTGACCAGCACCAGAATTCCGTAGGGGCTGAACAGGTTGTCCCAGCTGCCGATGCGCAGCTCCGCGCTGACATAACCAGACGCCGCCACGACGATGAAAGAGACCAGCGCAAGCGAGGAATACCGCCCGATCACCTGGCGGATGCGTTCGCCGTCCAGCTGGGTGCGCAGCACAATGATGGTCAGCAGGCCGCCCAGCCAGATCGCCGCGAAGACGAGGTGCAGGCCCAGGGCCGTGATCGCGGCGTTGTGCCCGGCAGCGCCGGCTGAGTGGCCCTGCTGGGCCATCGGCAGAAGCGAGGTCAGAGCCAGCACGGTCACGAAGACCAGCGCGGTCTGGTTGCGCACGGCGAAACACAATACGGTGACGCCAGCCGCGATCAGCGTGGTTGCGAGCCAGGCCTGCCCGAGCTCGATCTGGCTGAAGAACTGCCCGACCGTCGCACTGAACTGGTCGCTCACACCGAAAGGCACGTTGGTGACCTGCAGAAAGGTCAGAAAACCGGTGACAGCGGATGCGACGGCGAACAGCGCAGCCGACGCCGCAGCGAAGTCAAGGGCGGTGCCGAACTCGCGTTCCTTTGGGCTGAGCGCGAACAGCGTGAGCACGAGGGCGCCGATCGTGCCGGCTGCCGCGACGTTAACCACGAGCTTGGCGATGGGGAGTCCCCAGCGCACCACCGGCCCGGGGTCGGCGAGCAGCTGCGCCGAGGCGCCACCGCCATAAGCCAGGGCGACAAGGGTGGACAACACAGCGACCAGCAGCAGGGCTGCCGGTCCAAGAACGCGGACGATACGAAGCACCAGACCAGCTTATTCGCCCCGGCAACGACAAAAGGGCGCCGACCGTAGTCGACGCCCTTCTTTTACTACAAAAGCTACTTGGCGGCGGCCTTGAGCTTGCTTCCGGCGGTCAGCTTGACGCGGTGGCCGGCAGCGATGGCGATCTCTTCGCCGGTCTGCGGGTTGCGGCCGGTGCGAGCGGCGGTTGCGGTGCGCTCAACGCCCAACCATCCCGGGATGGTGACCTTGCCATCAGCGGCAACGGTCTCGGCCAGGGTTGCAAAGAATGCGTTCAGAACGCCGTCAACGGCGGCCTGGCTCTGTCCGGAGTCAGCGGCAACCTTGGCAACGAGCTCGGTCTTGTTCAGCGACTTGTCAGCCATTGAGTGTCCTCCTCGGACCTTCGTCTGTAAAAACAGCGATATTCGTAGTGCGGATGCTCCTCGAGAGAGAAGCCCCGCTGGTCGGTTCGACCGAGTTGAAATCTAGCATTGATCCACCAAAAACCCCGGATCTACGGCGTTTTCGAGCCATTTCAAGGCAATTTCACCCTCAGAAGCACCCGATTTTCGCTTTCCGCGAAACAGCACAGAACCCACGGTGGGCACCGTTCGAACACAAAACGGGATGCCGACCGAAGTCGACATCCCGTTTGAATGCTGCACAGGCCGGCGAAACCGGCTACCAGCAGGAGTTACCAGCTGGACTTGGTGATACCGGGCAGCTCGCCGCGGTGCGCCATGTCGCGAAAACGAACACGCGAGATGCCGAACTTGGAGAGGTGGCCACGGGGACGACCGTCAACGGCGTCACGGTTGCGCAGGCGCACCGGGCTAGCGTTGCGCGGCAGCTTCTGCAGGCCCTTGCGAGCTGCTTCACGCGACTCGTCGGTGCCGGCCGGGTCAACCAGAGCCTTCTTGAGCTCAAGGCGCTTGACGGCGTAGCGCTCGACGATGACCTTGCGCTGGTTGTTCTTGGCAATCATGCTCTTCTTCGCCATGTTTAGCGCTCCTCACGGAAGTCAACGTGCTTACGGATGACCGGGTCGTACTTCTTCAGCACGAGACGGTCGGGGTCGTTACGGCGGTTCTTCTTGGTCACATAGGTGTAACCGGTTCCAGCCGTGGAACGAAGCTTGATGATCGGACGTACGTCATGAGCCTTAGCCATTAGATCTTCACCCCACGAGCGAGAACGTCCTTGACGACGCTCTCGATACCACGAGCATCAATAACCTTGATGCCCTTTGCGGACAAGGTCAGTGTGACCTTGCGACGAAGCGACGGCACGTAGTACGTCTTCTTCTGAACGTTCGGGTCGAAACGACGCTTGGTGCGTCGGTGCGAGTGCGAAATGTTGTGTCCGAAGCCGGGAACAGCTCCGGTCACCTGGCATACAGATGCCATGGTTACCTCCATTACCGAAGGGCGAGTGCCCTTCCCAAGATCCCTTGTCGACGGGCACAACCCCAGATCAGCCCTGAGCTAACTCAAGGCCGGGGGGAGAAACGCCCGCAGTGTACGCGCACAGGCGTAGCAGCTGCCCACGCTACTAGATCACGGAGCGTCCTGCAAATTGGCCCGCGCGAGAGACCTGAATAATCTACAAAGTGGATGCCGCGGTCAGGGCACTGCAGGCAGCACACAGCCCGAAGACGTCCACGATATGCTCAGCCTGAGTGAACCCGTTCGCGACGGCGACGTCGTTCGCCCACTGCTCGACGGCATGCGGTTCGATCTCGATCGTCAGCCCGCAATTGCGGCAAATCAGGTGGTGATGGTGCTCATTCGTGCTGCACGCGCGATACAGACTTTCGCCCTCTGGAGACTGCAGCGAGTCCGCATCTCCCGTGGTCGCGAGGTCGGCGAGCGCACGGTAGACCGTGGCGAGGCCGATCGGAGATCCGGTCGCGTGCAGTGCGGAGTGCAAGGCCTGGGCGCTGACGAAGCCGTCGTTCGCGTCGAGGGCGCCCCGCACGGCCTCACGCTGCCAGGTGTTTCGCTTCATGCCTTCAACCGTAGCGATGTTCGCGACGACCGGCGCGCATTCGCAAGGCCGGGGCCTCCGACTGCTTGCGCCAGAGGCCTCAGCAGCAGGGCGAGTAAAAACAGCACGGCCGCCGTGAGGGCGATCGCCGGGCCGGCCGCGACGTTGAGGGAGCGTGAGAGCATCACCCCGGCCAGTCCTGACAGCGCCCCGAGCAGGGGGGCGATGACGAACATCTGGGTGGTTGTGCGCGAGAGGAGCCGGGCGGCCGCGGCGGGAGCAGCGATCAGGGCGATGGCGAGGATGGCTCCAACGGCGGGCATCGCGGTCACGACGGTGGCCGTGATCAACACCAGGGTCAGCAGTTCGATCGGCCATTCCCGGTATCCGGCCGCGCGGAATCCGTTCACGTCAAAGGTCGAGAACATGATCTGCTTCCCAAGAAGGGCGATGGCCAGCACAGAAAAGGCCAACACGACGGCCACGAGCGCCACATCACGGTCGGTCACCGTGAGAATGGACCCGACCAGGTAGGAGTCGACCTTCACGGGCAGGCCCGGGTTGAGCCCCTGCAGCAGCACACCGAGGGCGAACCCGGCGGTCAGCAGAATGCCCGAGGCCACCTGGTTGCCCTGCCGTTTAACGCGCCCGATCATGCTCATGATGCCCACGATGATCACACTCGCCACCGCCGCGCCGAGCGGGACGCTCACTCCCAGGATTGCCGCGCCGACGGCACCCGGAAAGGTCGCGTGCGTGAGGGCCTGAGCAAAGAAGGTGCGCTGGCGCAACACCACGAGCGTGCCCACGAGGCCGCTGACCGCCCCGATCAGCACCGCGGCTAACAGCGCCTGCTCGAAGTAGCCCATCAGTGCGTCACCTCGTGCGCGGAACCGCGTGCGCGGCGGGGACCGCCGATTCTGTCCAGGGCGAGGCGCATCAGCAGGGCCACCACGTAGCCGGCAACGAGCACGAGCACGACGGTGGCTCCGCTCGGAAGGTCGACGCCCCCGTTAACGGAGGCGGCGTAGCCGAGCGCGAGCCCGACCCAGGCGGCCAGGATCGCGAATCCGGCGGCGACCGGAAAGAGCAGCCACAGGCGATTGGTCACCAGGCGCGCGACGGCACCCGGCACGATGAGCACGGCGAGCACGAGCAGGTTTCCGACGGCACTGCTCGCGGCCACCACGACAAGGGCGATGGCAACGTTGAGCAGAATGTCGAGCACGAGCGGGCGGTAACCGGCTGCACGGCTGCCCTCGAGGTCGAAGGCTCGAAAAACCTGTTCCTTGAGGGTGAACCCCACGATGATCAACGCAAGCAGGCACACCACGACGGTCTGGTTGACTTCGGCCGGACTCACGGTCAGCAGGCGTCCGAACAGTAGGGCGTCGAGCTGACCGACGTAATTTGTTTCCCGTGAAACTACGATGATTCCCACGCTGAACATGGCGGTGAACACAATGGCGATCGCGGCGTCCGAGGTGACCGCGCGTTTGACTATCACCGTGAGCACGACGGCGGCGATGAGGGCCGCCACCACGGCGCCCACGAACAGTCCGTCGCGGCCGCCCCAGACGAAGCCGATAGCAACACCGGGAAAGACCGCGTGGGTCAGCCCGTCGCTGATGAACTCAAGCCCGCGCAGGTTAACGAGCACGCCCACCAGCCCGGCGACCAGACTGAGCACGATGAGCACGAGGAGCGCCCGCGCCATGAACGGCAGGTCGAACGCGGTGAATAACGGGATGGCCACGTCCACTCAGTGACCTCCGTGGCCCGGCACGACGATGGTGTGCTCGTCCATCTCCACACCGACCGAGCCGAAGGCCTGCTGCACGTTGGCCAGGGTCAACACAGTGTCGCGCGGCCCGAACGCCACCTGCGCCCCGTTGAGCAGCAACACGCTCTCGCACACGGCACGAGCAAGATCAAGGTCGTGCGTCGAGACCAGCACCGCAACGCCCTGCTGCTTGAGCCGCTTCACGGTGTCGATGAGGGCGTCCCGGTTGACCTGGTCCAGACCGTTGAACGGTTCATCGAGCAACAACAAGCGCGGGGCGGATGCGACGGCGCGAGCGAGCAGACCGCGTTGCTGCTGTCCGCCCGACAGTTCACCAAAGCGGGTCTTCGCACGGTTCCCCAGGCCGACGGTCTCCAGCGCCTCGGCGACGGCGCGTCGATCGGCTTTGGCTGGCATGCGCCACCAGCCGAGCGAGCGGTAACGGCCCATCATGACGACTTGCTCGAGCGAGACTGGAAAGTGCGGGTCGAGCTGGTCGGTCTGCGGCACGTAACCGATGTAGCCGGCCGGCGCCGGCCATTGCCCGAGTACCTCGACGGTACCCGCCGTGCGGGTGATGAGCCCGAGGATGCCTTTGAGCAGGGTCGACTTACCCGAGCCGTTGGGACCGATCAGGGCAACGGCCTGGCCTGGCAGCACGGTGAAGTCGATCCCGGTGAGCGCGGGCTCGGCATCGTACGCGAATGACGCCGCCGACACTCGTAGAGCGGCGGCAGCGTTCGCTGGCGGCGTTTCCCCAGAAGTGTTCTCGATCACGGATTAACTATTGCAGGTCGGCGGGCAGCGTAGAGGGCGTGACGCCCCACGATTCGAGCATGAGCGTTGCATTGTGCAGCTGCGCCTTGATGTAGCTGTCGCCGGCGCTGCCCTTGGGGCCGAGGGAATCGACGTAGAGGGCATCGTCGCCGGAGTAGACGGTGACACCGGCCTCGGTTGCGATCGTCGCGGCGGTTTTGGGGCTGAGCGACGCTTCGGAGAAGACGGCCGTGACGCCGGTCGCGGTGATGGCTGCCACGAGGGTATCGATTTCGGCGGCGCTCGGCTCGGCGTTGTCGTCGAAGCTTGGAATTACCGAGCCGACATAGTCGATGTGGTACGCCGCGGTGAAGTAACCGAGGGCGTCATGGTTGCTCACGAGCAGACGGTCGCTCTCCGGCACGGTCTCGACGTTGGTGCGGATCCATCCGTCGAGGGCGACCAGCTGAGCCGTGTAGGCCGTCGCGTTGGATTCGAAAGTCGCCGTGTTGCCGGCGTCGACGGCCGTGAGGCCGTCGGTGATCGTCGCGACAATTGTCTCGGCGTTCTGCACGTTTGTCCAGATGTGCGGATCATCGCCGTCGTGAGCGTGCGCGTCCTCGGTCTCGTCGGTGTGAGCATCGTCGGCGTGGGCATCGTCGGCGTGGGCATCCGCTTCGTCGGCGCCATCGGCGTGCTCCTCGCCGGCACCGATCTCGGAGATGGCAATGCCCGTATCGGCATCGATCGTGGCGCCATCGAAGCCGGACGCGGCGATGGCGTCGTCGAGCCACTCTTCGAGGCCGACACCGTTGATCACGAGCACGTCGGCGGCGCCGAGCGCGGTCAGGTCCGCCGCGGACGGATCGTAGCTGTGAGCGCTCTGGTTTGGCTGGATGAGCTGGGTCAGGTCGACATCGGCGGCGTCACCGATGACGTTGCGGGTGAAGTCGGCGACCTGGGTGGTCGTCGCGACGATCTTGAGGTCGGCGGGCCCGCCGTCGGCGTTCGCGGTGGTTCCAGCCGAGCACCCCGAGAGTGCAAGGGCGGCTGACGCGAGGAGTGCGGGAACGCCGAAAAATTTCTTGTGCATTCCTCGACACTAGCCTTGCTGATAATGATTGTCAAAACCATTAGCGAGCGGGCCCACTACTCAAGGAGCAGTGCTGGCTCCTCGATAATGCTCGCGACATCGGCGAGAAAGCGGCTCGCGACATCACCGTCGACGACGCGATGGTCGAAGCTCGCACCGATCGTGGTCACGTACCGCACCCGTACCTCACCGTCGACGACCCACGGTTTTTGCTTGATCGTGCCGAGGGCCACGATTCCGGCTTCGGGAGAGTTGAGGATGGGGGTGCCAGTGTCCATGCCGAACACACCGATATTGGTGATCGTGATCGTGCCGTTGCTCATCTCGGCCGGGCTGGTCTTGCCGTCGCGCGCGGTCATCGTGAGCTTCTCGAGGGCCGCGGCGAGCTCGAGCAGGCTCATGTCCTGCGCTTCCTTAATATTGGGCACGATCAGGCCGCGCGGGGTCGCCGCGGCGATCCCGAGGTTCACGTAGTGCCGCACGATGATTTCCTCATCGGTGAACGTGGAGTTCACCGTGGGGTTACGGCGCACCGCCCAGATCATGGCCTTGGCCATGATCAACAGCGGCGACACCCGAATTCCGGCGAAATCGGTGGACGACTTGAGTCGCTTGACGAATTCCATGGTGCGGGTGGCATCGACGTCGACGAACAGGCTCACGTGCGGGGCGGTGAACGCGCTTTTAACCATCGCCTGCGCAATGGCTTTGCGCACGCCCTTTACGGGAATGTGTTCGTCGCGATCGACGGGCCATTCCGGCGTCGCAATGTTGCGGAATACGCTGGCCTGGGTCGCCCCGCGCAGCACGTCTTCGCGGGTGACGTCACCGACCGGCCCGGTCGCCGTAACGAGGGACAGGTCGACGCCGAGGTCCTTGGCCAGCTTGCGAATGGGCGGTTTCGCCATGACCGGTCCAGCGAATGCCGGACGCCGGGTCGGTTCCAGCGGCTCGGCCCGCTCCCGCGTCGGGGCCTTCGGGGCCTTCGGGGCCTTCGGGGCCTTCGGGGCCAGGGTCTCGTGGGCGATGGGAGCTCCGCTGTGCCGGCGACGGCGGGTCGGCATCGTGGCGGCGGCACCGCGACCCACGAGCACCGGCTCTGGGGCCTCGTCGCTGATAGTGCTGCTCGTGTCCGTTGCCAGGGTGTCGGCGGCAGCGGATGCGGCGGCATCCGCTGCCGGAGCGTCCGCCCGCTGGTCTGCACTCGCGGTGCCGTCGGAATTGATGGTGATGATGAGCGTGCCCACGTCAACGGTGGTGCCCGCAGCGACCATGATTTCCCCGACCACGCCGACGAACGGCGACGGCAGCTCGACCAGCGATTTGGCCGTTTCAATCTCGACCAGCACCTGGTTGATCGTCACGGTGTCGCCGGGGGCAACCTTCCATTCGACGATCTCGGCCTCGGTCAGGCCTTCGCCCACGTCGGGGAGAGTGAACTTCGACATGCTCATGCTGTGCCTTTCCTGCTGCTGGTGGGTCCAGACGCCCCTTTTCTCCCGAGTGGCCCCGTTGGAACGGGGACTCTCGGGAGAAAGGGGGACTCTCGACGTGGGGAAAACATGATCAGTAGGCGAGAACGCGGTCGACGGCTTCGAGCACCCGGTCGGGGCTCGGCAGAAAGTGCGTCTCGACGGCGGCAGGGGGGAACGGCGTGTCAAAGCCGGAGACCCGCAGCACGGGAGCTTCGAGCGTGTAGAACGAGCGCTCGGCGACCGTGGCGGCGATCTCGCTGCCAACGCTGACGAAGCCGGGGGCTTCCTGGGTCACGACGAGGCGGCCGGTCTTCTGCACGGAGCCGAGAATCGGTCCGTAGTCGATCGGGGAGATGGAACGCAGGTCGATGACCTCGAGGCTGATGCCCTCGGCTGCGGCGAGGTCGGCGGCCTGCAGCAGCACGCTGACCATGGCACCGTGGCCGACAACGGTGACATCCGTTCCGGTTCGCACCACACGGCTGGCGTGCAGCGGGGTTCCGCTCTCGCCGAAACGCACCTCGCCCTTGGGCCAGTAGCGGCTCTTCGGTTCGAAGAAGATCACCGGGTCGTCACTCTGGATGGCTTCCTGCATCATCCAGTAGGCGTCGTGCGGGTTGGACGGGCTCACCACCCGCAGGCCGGGGGTGTGCGCGAAGTACGCTTCTGGGCTCTCCTGGTGGTGCTCGACCGAGCCGATGTGTCCGCCGTAGGGAATGCGAATGACGACGGGCATGATGAGACCGCCCTCGTGGCGGTTGCGCATGCGGGCCAGCTGGCTGGTGATCTGGTCGAAGCCGGGAAAGACGAATCCGTCGAACTGAATCTCGCACACCGGCCGAAAACCGCGCATGGCCAGGCCGATGGCCGTGCCGATGATGCCGGATTCAGCGAGCGGCGTGTCGAGCACCCGCTTGTCACCGAACTCGGCGATCAGGCCCTCGGTGACCCGAAAGACGCCGCCGAGCGGGCCGATGTCCTCGCCCATCAGCAGCACCTTGGGGTCGTCCAGCATGGCGCGGCGCAGCCCGGCGTTCAGGGCCTTCGTCATCGGCAGCGCAGCGGATGCGACGCTCGTGTCGGTTGCAGCGCTCATCAGTTCTTACCCTCGTCAAAAGACGCTTCGTAGCGTGCCAGCCAGGCTTTTTGCTCAGCCACGAGCGGATGCGGTTCGGCGTAGACGTTGTCGAACATCACCGATTGTTCCGGACCGGTGACCTCCAGCGCCCGACGGCGGGTGTCGGCGGCGAAGTCAGCCGCTTCCTCGTCGACGGAGTCCAGGAACTGCTGCTCGATGCCCCGGCTTTGCAGGTAGCTGCGAAAGCGCACGATCGGGTCGCGGGCCACCCAGTAGGCGAGTTCGTCGGGATCGCGATACTTGGTGGGATCGTCTGCTGTGGTGTGGGCACCGACCCGATAGGTGAGCGCCTCGATCAGCGATGGGCCGTGGCCGGCGCGGGCATCATCCATCGACTTGGCCGTGACGGCGAAACTCGCGAGCACATCGTTGCCGTCGATCTGCGTTCCCGGCATACCGAAGCCGCCAGCGCGCAGGTAGAGCGGGGTGCGGGACTGCCGTGCGACGGGCACCGAGATGGCCCAGTGATTGTTCTGCAGAAAGAACACCTGCGGCGTCTGGTAACTCGCCGCGAACACGAGCGCCTCGTTGGCGTCGCCCTGCGAGGAGGCACCGTCGCCGTAGTAGACGATGACGGCCTGATCGGTTTTCGGGTTGCCGGTCGCGGTCGAGCCGTCGAGCTGCATGCCCATGGCATATCCTGTCGCGTGCAGGGTCTGCGCGGCGAGCACCAGGGTGTACAGGTGAAAGTTTCCGTGTTCTTCGGGCGCCCAGCCGCCGAGGGTGACCCCGCGCAGCATGCGCAGGATGTCGACGACGTCGAGGCCGCGGATCATGCCAACGACGTGCTCCCGGTAGGAGGGAAATACGTGGTCCTGCGGCCGGGTGGCGTAGGCAGACCCGACCTGGGCGGCTTCCTGCCCGTGGCTCGGTACCCAGAGGGCGAGCTGGCCCTGCCGTTGCAGGTTGGCTGCCTCGGTATCGAACCTGCGCACCACGACCATGTCGCGGTAGAAACGGCGATGATCGGCCTCGGTGAGGCGATCGAGGTAGGGCAGGTACTCCTCGGCGGCGGCGTTCGGCTCAAACACCCCGTTCGGTGCGATCATACGCACGCAGGTCTCGGCCCCGTCGAGGCCAAAGACCGCAGTTGCGGAGGAGGGCGCTGCGGCAGTGCGCACGTCAAAAGCTGGTGCGGTCGAGTCGTTTCGGGTGGCTGACACCGTACTAACCTATCCGCCGTGCCGGGTGATCGGCGGGAAGGGCGTCGACAAGATCCGCGCTCATACGTAGGAGTGTCGCCACAGCCTCCTCCTCCCCGATCGAGATCCGAATGCCCTCAGGCGGGAAGGGACGCACGACGAGCCCGGCCGCACCGAGCACCTCGGCCACGCTCGTCGTTTCAGCCCCGGTGGGCAGCCAGAGAAAGTTTCCCTGCGGCACGGGGATGTTCCAACCCTGGCGGGTGAGCGCCTGCCAGGTCGCGTCACGGCGGCTGGCGATGATTCGAACCCGGGCGAGCAACTCCTTCTCAGCCTGGAGCGAGGCGATCGCGGCGGCGGCGGCCTGCGCGGTCACCGACAGGGGAATCGCGGTGGATCGGGCGGCATTCAGAATGTGCACAGGGCCGAGCGCATAGCCGACCCGCAGGCCGGCAAGCCCGTAGGCCTTCGAGAACGTGCGCAGAACGATCAGATTCGGGTACCGGGCCAGCAGGGGTGGGCCGTTCACGGCATCCGTCTGGGTGACGAACTCGATATATGCCTCGTCGAGAATGACCAGGAGGTCGGTCGGGACGACGGCCATGAAGGCTTCGAATTCGTCCTTGGTGACGATGGTGCCGGTCGGGTTGTTCGGCGAGCAGACGATGACGACCCTGGTGTGGTCGCTGATAGCCGCGGCCATTTCGGGCAGGTCATGGCCGTGATCGGGGCGGTTCGCGACGCGCACACTTGTGGCCCCTGCAACCGTCACGAGGGAGGGGTACGCCTCAAACGACCGCCAGGAGTAGAGCACTTCATCGCCGGGGCCGGCGGCAGCCAGAATGAGCTGGGCCAGCAGCGCCACGGAGCCGGAGCCGATATGCACCTGATCGACGCCGAGGCTGTACTTGGCGGCGAGGCGTTCACGCAGGGCGAGCGCCGAGGCATCCGGGTAGCGGTTGTACGCCGTTTCGGCCGTGACCGCCGCGACGACCCCTGGCAGCGGGTCGAACGGGTTCTCATTACTGGAAAGTTTGAAGGCACTGGCGTCAGCCGGTTTTCCCTGCTTATAGGCCGGGAGGGCGATGATCTCCGGGCGCAGGCGGACGGAGGGTCGGTCTGAGAGGCTCACCCGGTGAGTCTACGCCCGGATATATTCGCAATAACGAATGAATGTTCGCGTGACTTTCGCCCGCCACGTGCCGATGAGATAGTAGGGGCATGGCCAGATTTCTGATCCAACTGATCGTCAATGCGGTAGCCCTGTGGTTCACCGCCCTGCTCGTGACCGGGGTGCACGTCATCCCGTACGCGCCGGACGCGGGTGCCAGCGTGCTGACCTATCTGCTCATCGCTCTCATCTTCGGGTTCGTCAACACCGTCGTTGGCGGGGTGCTGCGCGTCGTCGCTTTTCCGCTCTACATTCTGACGCTCGGCCTGTTCTCCCTGATCGTCAACGGTTTACTGCTGCTGCTCGTGGGGTGGATCTCGGGATTCCTGGGCTTCGGACTCGTCGTGGACAGCTTCTGGTGGGGCGTGCTCGGCGCCCTGGTGCTCGGCATCATCTCTTGGCTGCTCGGCCTCATTTTGCGCCCGGTCACAGCCCGCGACTGATCCGGAGCCCTTACTGATCCGGGCCCCCTCACTGTGGCGTTGGCCCTTCCGGCAGGCGGATGCCCCGCCACAAAACAGCCTCGCCCGGCTCGCTCCCGAGAACCCCGGTCACGGCGTCTCGAAAGTCGGTCAGGTTTTCTTCCGGCGAGGCGTCAATCATGCGCGCCGTCTCCTGATAGGTGTTGAGATCGTGAGCTGGCAGCACAGTCCCTGGCGGCGGCTCCCGCACAGCGAACGCCTCGCGCCGAACGAGGAGTCGATCGTCGGAATCGATCAGGCTGTCGCCGCCCATGGCGGTCACGACGTCATCCGTGTGTTCCACTGTCAGTGTGGCAACACCAGGTGGCACGGGAACCTTCGATTCGGGCGCCCCGAAGGTCGCGACCGCCTGCACGTTGAACCAGGCGTAAGCGGCAACCTGGGTCGCGACCAGCCCGCCCTGGGAGTGACCGGCAAGAACAACCGGATCGGCCGGTGCAATTCCAGCCGCCTTCATAGCATCGATGACCGCCGAGAATGAGCCCGCGTTCTCGCCCGCCAACGCTGCGACGTTGGCGGTAAGGTCCCAGGGTTCAGTCGTGGCGACAACATCCCAGTCGACCGTTCCACCGATGTAGACCGCCCAGGACGGGCTTTCTGGCGTGCCATATCTCTCGATGCGCACCTGCGGCTGCCCCGGCACGCTTTTCGGTATGCGAGCCGCCAGGTCACCGGTCCCTGTTGGAGGATTCGCTCGGGTTGGCGCTCCCACCGCCGCCGTATTCACCGCACCTTCCTGGAGCAGACCGTGGCCGCGCGCCGCAGCCAGAACGCCGAGGGCCGTCTGGGAGACGCCGATCAGGCCCAAACCCTCGTCGCCGAATGTAATACCGACAGAACGCGGCGTCCCTCCAAAACCAGCAGCGGCGTCGTCGATTGACGAGGCTGCGATCCGCACGAGCGACACGGTGGCCGCGTTGGTGAGTAGGCGAGGGCTGATCTCCAACCCCCGGGCTGAGCCGTTCTGCACCGCAGAAGCGGGATGCGTGGTTCCGTGACGGCGGATAAGGTCGAGGGCGAGAATCCCGGTCACGGTGACGCCGATCGACGTGCCAGAGAGAGCAAACAAGCCAGCACGAAGAAAACGACCGAGATCATGGGCGATACTTGCAGCGTTTAGCAGCGCAAGTTCTTGCGCCAGACGCTCCGCGTAGCCATAATTGCGGGCTGTTGCTCGAAGATAGCTCGCGACTTCCGAACAGAGCACTGCGAGTTGATGGAGCCTGCCGGCCGCCTGCACAAGATCCGGCCAGGGATCCTGTCCCAGCCAGTTCGCCGGCCGCATGGGATCCAAGTTTCGAATGCGATAAGCCCGCCGAGCCCAATCGGTGGCATCGGCGTGGAGTGCATCCAGAAACTGGGACTGAGCCAGAATGGCATCCGTTGCCACGATGGTGGTGCCGCCCACCGAGACAAGAAGGTCACCGCCTTCCAGGCCAGCGCTCACACTCGACACATCTGCTCCTCCTCGTGAATGTGGTTTCGTGCGGTGGCGAGCGCCTCATCGAGAAAGTGCAGGACCACATCGAGGTCTCCGAGCATTTCGGCCACACGATGCGAGTATTCGCGTTGCGAGCGGGAACTCCATGCCGCACTCGGATCGAGCAGGCCCAGGTTTCGGCGGCTCGCCGTGATCTCAGCGTGCAGGGTGAAAAGCAGATTGCGCTGGGTGCGTAACATGGCCAGGCGCTCGTCGCGATCCTGGCCGTGCAGCAGTACGTCCACACCGTCCATGACACCTCCAGGTCAGGGCCGATCCTCGCAGCCTCAGGCCTGGCCCGACCGTTCTTCGCGCAATCTGTGCACAGACGCCGAATACTGGGCGTGTGGAGAAGTCGAATCTGCTCCACAATGGGAGGCATGCCCTTCGCGTCACTCACCCCCGATGAGTCGACACCGTTTCGCATTATTTTCGTCTGCACCGGAAATATCTGCCGATCGCCGATGGCAGAGGTCGTGCTGCGCGACCTTGTGACCAAGCTCGGACTCGGCCGACTCATCGCCAGCAGCTCCGCCGGAACCGGAGACTGGCATGTCGGTGAGCAGGCTGACGGTCGCACGATCACCGCCCTGGCCAAACGCGGCTACGACGGCAGCCACCATCGAGCCCGCCAGTTCGACCCGGTCTGGTTCGCCGAGCACGACCTCGTCGTCGTACTGGACCGTAGCCAGGAGCGCATTTTGCGCGACTGGGCGTTGGAGGATCGCGATCGTGCCAAGGTGCGTCTCCTGCTCAGCTTTGACGCCGAGCAGGCTGCCCTGTTCGACGTTCCTGACCCGTACTATTCCGACGATGCGTTGTTTGACGCCGTATTAGGCATGATTGAGAGGGCAAGTCACGCACTTGTGAAACAACTTGCACCCGCAATTCGACAGGGAGTCCGATGAGTCACCTACCCGTACAGGTTCTGAGCCCGCTAGATGGCCGCTATCGAGCCGCCGTTTCTGATCTGGGCGAGTTCCTGTCCGAGGCGGGCCTCAACCGCGCCCGGGTTCGCGTTGAGGTGGAATGGCTGATCACCCTCACCGACCGCAGCCTGTTCGGCTCCGCGCCACTGACGTCCGCGCAGAAGCTGTCCCTGCGCGCCCTGGTGACCGACTTCGGCCAGCGCGAGATCGACGAACTGGCCGAGCTTGAAGCCACCACACGCCACGACGTGAAGGCCGTCGAATACCTTGTGCGTCGACGCCTGGGCACGCTCGGCCTCGACCACATCGGTGAACTGACCCACTTCGCCGCGACCAGCGAAGACATCAACAATCTCTCCTACGCGCTGACCGTGCGCGACGCCGTGCAGACCGTCTGGCTGCCTAAATTGCGCCTGGTCATCGAGGCCCTCCGCGGCAGCGCACTCGAGTTTCGAGCGGATGCGATGCTCGCCCGCACCCACGGACAGCCCGCGACGCCGACCACCATGGGTAAAGAACTCGCTGTGTTCGTCTACCGCCTCGAACGCATCGTGGACCAGATCGACGCCGGCGAATACCTGGGCAAGTTCAGCGGTGCCACCGGCACCTTCGCCGCGCACGTGGCCGCCGAACCGTCCGTCGACTGGCCCGCCGTCTCGCGGGAATTCGTTGAGGGTCTCGGCCTCGGTTGGAACCCCCTCACCACCCAGATCGAATCGCACGACTGGCAGGCCGAGCTCTACTCCCGCGCCGCGCACGCGAACCGCATTCTGCACAACCTGGCCACCGACATCTGGACCTACATCTCCATCGGCTATTTTCGCCAGATTCCGCAGGTCGGCGCCACCGGCTCGTCCACGATGCCGCACAAGATCAACCCGATTCGTTTCGAAAATGCCGAAGCGAACCTCGAATTGTCCTGCGCTATTCTGGACTCCCTCGCGGCCACCCTCGTGACCAGCCGACTGCAGCGTGACCTCACCGACTCCACCACCCAGCGCAACATCGGTGTCGGCTTCGGGCATTCACTGCTCGCCCTCGACAACATTCTGCGCGGCCTCGGTGAGATCGACATTGACCGTGCGCTTCTCGCGAGCGACCTCGACTCGAACTGGGAGATCCTGGGTGAGGCGATCCAGACCGTGATTCGGGCAGAGGTCTCGGCCGGGCGCTCATCAATCGAGGATCCCTACGCGCTGCTCAAGGAGCTGACACGCGGCAAGCGCATCACCAGCGCCGACCTGTCTGCCTTCGTCACCACCCTCGACATCGGCGCCGCAGCCAAATCCCGGCTTCTCGCCCTGACGCCGGCGACCTATGTCGGGCTGGCCGACCCCCTGGTTGACTACCTGCCCTGATCTGCATCAGGAATAGAGGTACCTTCGTCGAACCGGCGAAGGTGCCTTTTTTCATTCAAGCGCCTGGCTAGTGGCCGTTCTGCTCGTCTAAGTCTGTTTGTTCCGACGCGTTCGGCTTCATTCCGAGCACGAGCATGGCGATCACCACGAGTGCAACAATAAACGTCACACCCAGCCCGATGGCCGAGAACAGCAGTTCACGGGTGGTCACCAGAATGGTCACACCGACGAACAAAGCCATTCCGCCGGAGATTGCGAGCAATTCGGCCGGCTTCAAACGATCGGATCTGCTGGGCTGGTGTGCCGAGTTGGGGGTACCAGGAGTCTTAGGGGTCACAGGGAGTCCGAATCATTGGGTGCGGTGTTCGTAGGTGCGGCGCTCGTGGGTGCAGCGCTCGTGGGTGTGCTGCGGCGCTGGCGGGGAGCATCCCATTTGAGGGAGAGCCCGGCGATGGGCAGGAAGACAGCCAGAAAGACCAGATAGGCGCCAAATAATCCCACCGAAACGACCGGGTTTGGCGGTAGCAGCAGAAATAACAGGGCGAGCGCCGCGGTGCCGATCCCGGTGAACAGCCAGTCCTTGGCAGGCGCTGGTCGTTTACGCACGCGGATGCCGGCATAGATTTCAAGAAAACCTGTAACGGCTCCCCACACACTGACCACGAACAGGAAGAACCCGTGGCCACCGGTGTGAAAACCCAGCGCCAACCCGCCGGCGATCATGCTCACGATGCCGCTGATGAGGAACAGGCTACGGTCGGCCGCGACCGTTAGGTTGCGTCGGCCGGTCAGAACCAGCAGGAGCCCACTCGCCAGAGCGAACGCACCGAATACACTCAGGCCTAACTGGGCCGAGTGATCGCGATTGAAGGTGATGATCACGGCGGGTACGACGGCGATCAGGGCGCGCCCGACGGCAACGGACCAGTACCCTGGCCCGACGTTTGATGGTGCCGGGGCGTTCGCCACGCACAACCTCTTTCGTTGCAAAATTTGTCAGGTCCAGTCTACGCGGCGACCCACCGGCGCATCTGCGAGCCGCCTGCATGCACGAATCGCGCGGACTAACCGCCTGCCACCATGTCAGCGAACCGGGAGTAGTGGCCGTGAAAGGCGACGGTGACGGTGCGGGTCGGGCCGTTGCGGTGCTTGGCCACGATGAGGTCGGCCTCACCAGCGCGCGGGTTGTCTTTCTCGTAGGCGCTTTCGCGGTGCAGCAGAATGACCATGTCGGCGTCTTGCTCGAGCGAACCCGACTCGCGAAGGTCGGAGATGGCCGGCATCTTGTCGGCGCGCTGCTCCGGCCCACGGTTTAGCTGAGAGAGCGCGATGACCGGAACCTGAAGCTCCTTGGCGAGCAACTTGAGCGCCCGCGAGAACTCACTGACCTCCTGCTGGCGTGACTCCACCTTCTTACCGCTGGTCATCAGCTGCAGGTAGTCGATGATGACCATCTTGAGCCCGACCCGCTGCTTGAGCCGGCGGCACTTGGCGCGAATCTCCACCAGGGTCATGTTTGGGCTGTCATCGATGTAGAGCGGTGCATCGTTGATTCGCCCCCGCGTGGCGGCGATCGTGGTCCAGTCACGGGCCTCAACGGTTCCCTTGCGCATGCTCTGCAGGGGAACGGATGCCTCCGCCGCGAGCAGGCGCATTGCGATTTCACTGCGCCCCATTTCAAGCGAGAAGAATATACTCGGCATGTTGTGGTGGATGGAGGCCGAGCGCGCGAAGTCAAGGGCGAGCGTGGACTTACCCAGCGCCGGGCGCGCCGCCACGATGATGAGCTGGCCGCCGTGGAACCCGTTGGTGAGTTCGTCGAGGTCGGCAAAGCCCGTAGGCACGCCGCTCATCTGACCGTCTTTGAGCTTGGCGGCCTCGATCTCTTCGATGGCCGCTGTCACTGCATCGGTGAGGGGAACGTAATCTTCGGTCTGCGTGCCCCCGGTGACCGAGTAGATCTCGGCCTGGGCGGTGTTCACGAGGTCGAGTACCTCACCCTCGGCCGCGTAGCCCATTTGGGCGATGCGCGTGCCAGCCTCGACGAGACGGCGCAGGAGCGCACGTTCGGCCACGATGGTCGAGTAGAAGCCCGCGTTGGCTGCAGTGGGAACCAGGCTCGTCAGGGTGTGCAGGTAGTCGGCACCACCGGCTCGGGAAAGTTCACCGACTTTGGTGAGCTCATCGGTGACCGTGATGACGTCGGTCGGCTCACCCTGGGCGTACAGCGAGAGGATCGCATCAAAGATGATCTCGTGCTTGGGGATATAGAAATCTCCGCCACGCACGGTTTCGACGACGTCGGCGACGGCGTCTTTGCTGAGCATCATTCCACCGAGGGCGCTCTGTTCGGCCAGGAGGTCGTGGGGCAGTGCTCGCTCCGACTTCCAGGATTCGGCGGGTCGCTCGCCACGGTCGCCCGTTCCGCGGGCCGACGAACCGTACTCGTTTGACGCTGGCTGGTTGGCCAGGCCCAGGTGAGCGATCGACACTCGGCACCTCTTTCTCTGTCGTGCTAATAGGTGTATCAGGACCCACCGACACGGGACGTGACGCACCAGCCGAAGCGAGATACCGGTACTGGAACACCCTAAGGAGCCAGCGCCATCCGTCACAAACCCCCCTGTGGATAAGTCTGTGGAAAATCTGCGCGAAACGCCGTGGAGATTGTGCAGAACCTGTGCACTCGCCTGTGGACAAACACCAATTCTTTTCAAATATAAAGACGTTGATCAGGGGTTTAAGGTTCACACACCGGTGTGAATAAAGTAACCTCAATCAACCCTTGAAGCTTGCTGAGACGAATGCTCACCTGTGCACAAAAGCGGCGGGTCAATACCCCCAAAGGGGCCCTTAAACGCCACATAGCGGAGGGTTCCTCTCGGAACCCCCCGCTATGGGAGTAGGAAAAACACCCGGCCGTACAGAACCGGGCCTACTGGCGTGCGTTGCTACTTGGCGGCGACGACCACGAGGGTGATCGTGGCACTGAGCTCGTCGCGAAGACGAACCGTTGCCGTGTGCTCACCGGTCAGCTTGATGGCGGCGAGCTCGATCTTGCGCTTGTCGACCGTGCCGAGACCGGCGGCGGCGACGGCGTTGGCCACATCCGCGGTCTTGACCGAACCGAACAAGCGACCGCCGGCGCCGGCCTTGACGACCAGTGTGACCTTGGTGTTCTCAAGCTTGACCTTGAGCGCCTCAGCCTCTTCGAAGGTGGCGTGCTCGCGGGCTGCGCGAGCGGCCTTGATCTGCTCGATCTGCTTCTCGCCACCGCGGGTCCACGCAACAGCGAAGCCCTTGGGAACGAGGTAGTTACGAGCAAACCCGTTCTTGACGTCTACGACGTCGCCGGGTGCACCGAGGCCGGAGACCTCATGCGTCAGAATCAATTTCGACATTTGGTTTCCTTACCGGCCTGAGCCTGCGTAGGGCAGCAAAGCCATTTCGCGGGCGTTCTTGACGGCACGGGCGATGAGGCGCTGTTCCTGAACGGAAACGCCTGTGATTCGACGAGCGCGGATCTTTCCACGCTCGGAGATGAACTTGCGCAGGGTGGGGACATCTTTGTAATCGATGACACCAACCCGAATCGACTTCGCGGGAGCGGCATTCTTGCCACCCTTAGCTCCGCGAAGCGGCTTGCGGCGGTCGCCGCTCGACTTTCCAGCCATGATTTCCTTACTTTCTCAAAAAGGTTTTAGCTACGCGCCAGGCGCGGCTTAGAAGGGGGTCTCGTCGCTGAAGTTGCCTGGACTGTTCCAGACGTCTCCGCCAGATGCTGCGGGCGACGCAGTCTTGGCGGGGGCGCTGGGTGCCCACGGCTCATCGTTGCCCTGCCCACCGGCAGCGGGAGCACCGCTGCGGGGACCGGACGACTGCGCGCGAGTGAGGGAAGCGGTGGCGTAGCGCAGCGAAGGACCAATTTCGTCAATCTCGAGCTCCATGCTCGTGCGCTTTTCGCCTTCCTTCGTCTCATACGAACGCTGCTTGAGACGCCCGGAAGCGATGACACGCGACCCCTTGGTCAATGAACCCGCCACGTGTTCGGCGAATTCACGCCAAACGCTCGCACGCAGGAACAGCGCGTCGCCATCTTTCCACTCGTTAGCCGCGCGATCGAACGTGCGCGGAGTGGAAGCGATGGTGAAGTTAGCAACCGCCAGCCCGTTCTGCGTGTAACGCAGCTCCGGATCGCTGGTGAGGTTGCCCACCACGGTGATTACGGTCTCGCCAGCCATGGGCTACTTGTCGCTCGCCTTGTCGGCAACAGCGGGCTTGGCAGCAGCAGGCTTGGCAGCAGCAACCTTGGCGGCAGGAACCGCGGTGGAGGCGGCAGTAACCGGAGCAGCAGCTTCGACCGTGGCGGTAACCGGAGCAGCCGCGGCCGTGGCCGGGACTGCGTCGGCAACGACGGGCTTGGCAGCAGCGGCAACCTTCGCAGCCGGAGCGGCGGCGGCTGCAGCAGCAGCGTCAGCCTTGGCAGCGATGACCTTGGGGTTGGCAGCCTTGCGGGCGGCCTTCTCTGCAGCCAGCTTGGTGGCGACGACGACCTGGGCGATGCCCTCTTCGGCGCGGAGCACCTTGGTGCGCATGACGGCCTCGGACAGGCCCAGTTGGCGGTCGAGCTCAACCGTGGCTGAGGCGTTCGCGGTGAAGTCAACGACGGCGTAGATGCCTTCGGTCTTCTTGTTGATCTCGTATGCGAGACGACGACGACCCCAAACATCAACCTTGTCAATGGTGCCACCATCGTTGCGAACAACGTTGAGGAACTTGTCAAGGCTGGGAGCTACGGTGCGCTCATCGATCTCGGGATCGAGGATAACCATAAGTTCGTACTGATGCATGACTAACCCACCTCCTTCGGACTAAAACGGCTACAGACTTTCTGTAACAGGAGGGTTGTGCATGTGCTGAACGCGGAGGCCGGGAATCCGGCGCGCAGGCAACCTGCCCAGACTACCGGATGCCCGGCCCATGCGCCAGTCCAGGTGCCAGTTGACCGGTTGGACTATTCGGACAGGGTGGCGTTGGCGGCTTCCTGGGCGGCGCGCACACCGTGACCTGCTGGCATACGCCCGAGGAAGACTTCGTCGAGCAAGGGTCGCATGGCGTTCTCGGCGGCTGGCCACCCGGCTCCGCGCGGTGCCGGCGCTGTTCCGGCGGCCAACACGTCGTAGAACGGGCTGATGTCGACCTTCTCAGCGGCCCAATAGGCCGCGTATGCCGGCTGCGCTGCGAGCACGGCGGGGGAAGCAGCGCCGGAGGCTCCGATGAACTCGGCTCCGGCTGCGCTTCCGAGCCACTCCAGCACCCGCTGGGTTTGGGCCGGATGCCCAGACGCGGCATTTCCGGCGGCCGCGATTCCGTCGACACCACTGATCGCGCCGGCCGGACCGCTCGGCAGCTGCACGACACCCCAGTCGAAATTCGCCCCGGCGCTCACGTTGGCGAGGTTGTAGACACCACTCTGAAACAGAGCCATCTTGCCCTGGAGGAACTGCTCGCGACTGAAATCGCCGTTGGTGTTGGTATCGGCGGCCGACGGAGCGACCTGCCACTTATTCATGAGGTCGACCAGATACTGGAATGAAGCGATTCCGGCGTCGGAAGCGAAGGAGTACTGGTTGGTGTCGTCCTGAAAGTGGGCACCATTGGAGGCCAGATAGTTCAGCACCATCGCCTGCAGGTCGTAGCCCGCGTTGTAGCCGTACTGGCTCAGGTTGGAACCGTCGAACTCCGCACTATCAGCCGTGTTGCCGTTGTAGTCCTTGGTGAGTTTCTGCAGGACCCCGATGAGGGTGTCCGTTTCACCGGTGGGATCCCAGGTGAGTGCTGACACATCAGCGGGGGTCAGGCCGGCGTCATCGAGCAGGTCGGCGTTGTAGTACACCGCGATGCCGGGATCGGCAAGCTGAGGTACACCCCACAGGGCGGCGTCACGGGTGTACTGGGCGGTCACGGCCGGGGACCAGCCGGCCTGGGCATCCGCTGAAAGAGCGGTCGTGATGTTGAGCAGTGCTCCCGCGTCGGCGTACGCAGGATAACTGCCGCCGTCGACCCAGAAAACATCGGGAGCGCCGTCACCGGCCACGTCGGTGCGCAGCTTTTCGAAGTAGTCGTCCCAGGGCACGATCTCGACGTCCACCTGGATGTCGGGGTTGTCCTCCTCGAAGGCGGCAAAGGACTTCTCATAGGCGGCGGCGACGGGTTCGTCCCAGAGCCGCACGGTGACGTGTGTGGCCTCGCCGGGCGCATCAGAGTCGGAGAAGTTCAGTGCGGCAACGGCCCCGACGATGACGAGCAGCACGGCGGCAGCGCCGGCAGCAATGATGGTAGAACGCTTGGCCATGATGTCCTCTGTTGACGATTCGAACGTGAACCCCAGTTGACCAGCCTACGCAGAACCCGCGATGGTGATCGACCGCACGAAGCTGCGCTGGAACATCAGAAACAATACGAGGAGCGGAACCAGGGCGAGTGTGGTGGCCGCCATGACGAGCGTCCAGTTGCCGTTGAACTGGCTCTGCAGACTCGCGGTGGCTACCGTCACGACCCGCCATTCGGTGCCGGTCGTCACTACGAGCGGCCACATGAAGCTGTTCCAGTGGCTCACGATCGTGATGAGGGTCAGGGTGGCGATGATCGGTCTGGACAGCGGCACCACGATCTCGACCAACACGTCGAGGGTGTTCGCCCCGTCGAGCCGGGCGGCATCGATGAGCTCCTGGGGAATTCCGCGAAAATATTCGCGCAGCAAAAAGATCGCGTAGGGCGAGGCGAAGGCGAACGGCAGCACGAGGCTCCAGAACGAGTTGCGCAGCCCGGCCTCGGTCATCATGAGGTACAGCGGCACGACGAGCACGACCGGCGGGATCATCAGGGTCGACAGATACACCCAGAACAGCACCTGGCGACCGGGAAAATCGACCCGAGCGAAGGCGTAGGCGGCGAGGATCGAACAGATCAACTGCCCGACCAGAATCAATATGGCCGCGAGCACCGTGATCACGATGGCGCGACCGAACTGTGCCGGCCCGTTCAGCAGCAGCGCGAAGTTCTCCAACGTGAACGGGTCGGGCCAGCTCAACGCCGACTGCTGCGCGAACTGTTCCCGCGTCTTAAAGGCGGTCAGAATGCTGAGCAGGAATGGGCCAAGGGTGAGCAGGGCGCCGAGCAGCAGCACCAGGTAGATGGCGGCCGTTTTGGAGAAATTAGTCCATTTCATAGGTAACCCTCCGGCGAAAATAGAGCTGTTGAGCGAGGGTGATGACGACCAGCACGACCAGCAGAATGACGGCCATGACGGCCGCCCGGCCGAGGTCGAAGGCGTCAAAAGCTTCGTAATAGATGCGCGCGGCCACGACATCCGTTGATCGCGCCGGGCCGCCCTGGGTGAGTGCGTACACCTGGTCGAAGACCTGAAAAGCCGATATGACGGTGGTGACAAGTACAAAGAACATGGTTGGACGCAGCAACGGCAGCTTGATGTGCCAGAACATCTTCGCCGCGCCGGCTCCGTCGATGCGGGCCGCCTCGAGAATTTGCCCGGGAATGTTGAGCAGCCCGGCCATGAAGAACAGTGTGACGTAGCCAACATTGGTCCAGATCACGACGGCGGCGACCGCCGGCAGCGCCAGGGCGGGGTCGCTGAGCCACTCGACGCGCTGGCCGAGCAGGGTATTGAGGGCTCCGTCGGTGGGCGCGAGAATCCACTTCCACACCACACCGAGAGCAAGCGGGGCACAAATCCATGGCAGAACATAGATCGTGCGAAACCAGGCTGACCCCGGCAGGCTCCGGGTGAGCAAGGTCGCAGCGCCGAGCCCGATCAGGGTTTGAATCGGCACCACCAGCAACACGAAGACCAGCGTGACCAGCAGGGAGTTGCCGAAGACGCCGTCGCTGAGCACCGATCGGTAGTTGTCGAGGCCGACGAAGGTGATCGGGCCGATCAGGTCCCAGCTCTGAAAGCTGAGCCACAGCACGACAAGGACCGGAAGCAGAAGAAAGCAGACCACGCCGAACAGGCTGGGGGCGAGCAGGGCATAGCCGGTGATCGCACTGCGTCGACGCAGGCCGCCCCTACTGCGCACGACCCGCCCACCAGGCCAGCAACCGGCGGGTGGCCGCTTCCTCGCCGAGCGGCCCGTCGTCCAGCCGCTGCTCGAGCAGGAATCGGTAGGCCTCGCCCACCTCACGCCCCGGTTTCACGCCGAGCACAGCCATGATCTGTTCTCCGTCGAGGTCGGGGCGCACCGCGCCGAGCTCTTCCTGCTCATTCAGCGCCGCAATTCGCTGTTCAAGGTCGTCGTAGGCAAAGCCGAGCCGGTCGGCCTTGCGTCGGTTGCGGGTCGTGACGTCGGCGCGAGTCAGAATGTGCAGGCGCTCCAGCTGATCCCCAGCGTCGCGCACATAGCGGCGCACAGCCGAGTCGGTCCAGGCCCCCTCGGTGTAGCCGAAGAACCGCAGGTGCAGCTCGATCAGGCGGGCGACGGCATTGATGGTGTCATTGTCGAAGCGCAGGGCGCGCAGTCGCTTCTTAGCAAGCTTCGCCCCGACCACGTCGTGGTGGTAGAAGCTCACAACTCCCCCCGCTTCGAGCCTGCGGGTGGCCGGCTTGCCGATATCGTGCAGCAGTGCGGCGAGACGCACGATCAGGTCGGGGTGGTCGAGGTTGCCGCGCGACGCCTCGTAACCGATGGCCTGTTGCAACACGGTGAGGGTGTGCTGGTAGACGTCTTTGTGGTGGTGGTGCTCGTCGATCTCCAATTGCAGGCCGGGAATCTCGGGGAGCACGATCTCGGCGAGGCCCGATTCCATCAGCACCTCGATGCCGGCGCGCGGGTCCGTCGAGACCAACAATTTCGACAGTTCGTCACCGATGCGCTCGGCCGACACGATACGGATACTGTCCCGCATCTTCTCCATGGCCAGTGCGGTGTCCAGATCCAGCGTGAAACCAAGTTGACCGGTGAAGCGGGCCGCGCGCAGCATCCGCAGCGGGTCATCTCCGAACGAAACCTCCGGGGTGCTCGGCGTACGCAGGCGCCGGGCGAGCAGGTCGTCAATGCCGCCGGCCGGGTCGACCAGCGTCAGCTGGGGCAGCCGCAGGGCCATCGCGTTGACGGTGAAGTCCCGGCGCAGCAGATCGGGCTCGAGGGTCGTGCCAAACACGACGTCGGGCTTACGAGTGGTGCCGTCGTAGCTGTCGGCTCGATACGTGGTGATCTCCACGGTCTCGCCGGCCAGGCTGGCACCGATCGTGCCGTAGGCCCGGCCGATATCCCACTGGGCTTCGGAGAGCGGTTTGACGAGTGCGAGAATCTGATCCGGCGTCGCATCGGTCGTGAAGTCCAGGTCATGCAGCGCACGATTCAGGAACGCGTCGCGCACCGGGCCGCCGACCAGGGCCAGCTCATGGCCAGCCGCCGCAAATGCGTTCGCCAGACGGGATACCGTGGGGGTGGCAGCCAGGTCGCCCAGTCGTGCGAGGGCTGCCGCGACGCTCTGCATATGCCCCATATTAGTTGCCATCAGGGGGCGCGCAGTCGCGGTGCAGGCGGCTCTAGGCTGGCACGCCGTAGAATCCACCTATGGTGGCCGATTCAGATTCCGCGCATCGGCCCGCGCTCTCGGCTGCCGCGTGCAGTGCCGTGCGCCCGGCCCGGAGCATACAAAGGCGACGAATAATGCGACCCTTTACGGCATTTCTGGTCGGATTTCTGACCCTGGCAGCGCTGGTTTTCGCGCCGTCTCAATCTCTCAGACCGGCCAGCGCGCAAAGCGAGAACAGCACCACCCCGAGTGCCACAACCCCCGCCGACACGGTCGATGTCACCGTTTCTCCACGCGAATCTTCCGAGCTCTTGCCCGGCCAAGACCTGCTGCTGACGGTGGCCGTTCACAACAACACCGACGCGGCCATTCCCCTCGGCCGAGTCGATGTCTACCTGGCAGAGCTGGCCCTCACCACCCGCGCTGCGCTCGACAACTGGTTGCGACCCGACGCAGACGCAAATTCCGGCGACCAGGTGATGAGCGTACCGATGGCGGGAATCATTGCGCCAGGTGCCAGTACAACCATCAGCGTCACGGTTCCGGCCGATTCCGTCGGATTGACCGAGCAGAATGCCTGGGGAGCGCGGGGAATCGCCGCGATCCTCAGCGCGGATGATGTGGTTCAAGCGGAGGGCCGCGGGACGTTCGTCTGGTCGCAGGGCAGCGCGATGACCCCGGTCGCACTCGCAACCATTCTGCCGATCACGACCCCGGCCAGCTCGACCGGCCTGATCACCGCCAAGGCGCTCGAATCGTATACGAGTTCGGTCGGTCTGCTCTCCCGCCAACTGGATGGGGCGATTGACGCACCGACGGCAACGATCGCGATCGATCCACAGATCATCGCTTCCATTCGAGTGCTCGGCACCGCGGCTCCCGCCTCGGCACTCGCCTGGCTCGATCGCCTGGCCGCAGCGAGTAATGATATCTTCCCGCTCAGCTACGCGGATGCCGACATTGCCTTGCAAGCGCAGGCGGGCGCCGCGACCCTGCTCGCGCCGACCTCCTTCGACCCGGCCATCGATGCGAGCCGGTTCGTGGTCCCCTCGGCCACGCCGATCCCCGAGACGAGTACTGACCCGACGGACGTACCGATTGTGACTTCGCGCACAAAGGCCCAGACCAGCTCGTCACCGCCACCGCCACCGCCTCAAACGCTGACGCCCACGCCCACGCCCACGGTGGAGCCGGGTCAGACGGTCATTCCGAGCACGAGCGATCTACTGTCCTGGAACTACACGAGCACCGCGATCGCCTGGCCGGCCGCCGGTCAGGCCGCTCGCACCGACCTGGACGTGTTTGCCGCGAGCGGCCTGACCACCACCATCCTCTCGAGCGGCAACGTGGAGCAATCAGACGTCTTCACGCCGAATACCGCGCTCACCCTCCCGACCGGGCTGGGCCTGGTCAGTGACAGTCCTCTCTCCGCGGCCATCCGCGCCGCCGCCGAAGCCACCACCGACGAGGAGTGGCGGGTGAATGTCGCCGAGGCGGCCTCGCTTCTGGCGATCGTCTCTGCGGAAAACCCTAATGCTGCGCGCACACTGCTGGTCACGTTCGACCGCAGCAGCCCCACGACCGCGACCAGGGTTGGCCAAACGCTCGCGGCCCTCGACGGCGCCGCCTGGTCGAACGCGGCCTCGCTGCAATCTGCCCTGGCCGCCACCCCGGCAACCACGGTGAACTTTCAGGGTGAAGCCATCGACAGTAACCGGGTCACGCTCGCCCGGTCCTTGCTGGAGCGCGAGGGTGCACTCGCCGAGTTCGCGACGATCCTGGCCAATCCGGCGGCCATCACCGCCCCGGCACGCCTCGACCTGCTGGCACTCCTGGACACCACCTGGACGACACAGACCTCGGTCTGGGAAGACCAGGTTCGGGCGAGCCTCGCCGCCTCCTTCGACGTGATGCACGCCGTGACCGTGACCACCCGCGGTCCCATCATCGTGGTGGGGAGCAAGGTCGACCTGCGCATCACACTCAACAACGCCCTCGACCAGGCAGTCACCGTGCGCACCGAGATCGTGCCGTCCAACGGACGCCTCGTCGTCGGTGACACTCTCGAGACCATCATTCAGCCGAACTCCGCACAGGCCGTCTCTGTGCCGCTCAGCGCCGCCGTCGGTAACGGTGACGTCGTCTTGCGGGTCACCCTGTTTACCCTGAATGGCACCCCGCTGGGCCAACCGGCCCCCATCGACGTCAGCGTGCGCGCCGACTGGGAGGGAGTCGGCGCGAGCATCTTCGCGATCCTCGTCATCGGCTTTTTCGGCTTCGGTATCTGGCGCAATATCGTGCGCCGACGCCGGGAACGCGCCGGCGAAGCATCCGCTGCAGCTGAACCGGCGAAAGCGGAGGCGGAAGCCGATGTCTGACACCATGACCGGCAACGGTGGAATCGGTCGAGCCAGCGCGTTCCTGGCCTCCGGCACGATTGTGTCGCGCATTCTCGGGTTCGTGAAGGTCATCGTGCTGGCCGCCATCATCGGACAGTTTGGCGCCGCTGCCGACACCTTCGCGATCGCCAATCAGCTGCCCAACACCATCTATGTGATCGTGGCCGGCGGAATCCTGACGGCCGTTCTGGTTCCGCAAATCGTTCGTGCCAGCCTGCACGCTGACGGTGGCACGGCGTATATCAACAAGCTACTCACGCTCGCCCTGCTCGTGCTGTTCGCGACGACCCTCGTCGCTACCCTGTTGGCCCCGACCATCACCGGGTTCATCGGCTTGAACCTCCCGCAGAACGAGAAGGCACTGGCCGTGGCATTCGCCTATTGGTGCCTTCCACAGATGTTCTTCTACGGCCTGTACACCCTGCTCGGCGAAGTGCTCAACGCCCGCAAGTCCTTCGGCCCGTTCACCTGGGTGCCGGTGCTCAACAACCTCGTGGCCATCGTCGGCCTGATCGTTTTCGCAACGCTGTTCAGCCCAGACCCGGTCGGTGATCGATCGGCCACCGAGATCACGTCGGCCATGGTCGCCGTGCTCGGTGGCAGTGCCACCCTCGGCGTGATCACCCAGGCCGTCGTGCTGTTCTATTTCTGGCGCCGCATCGGTCTGCGCTACCGCCCGGACTTCCATTTTCGGGGCGTCGGCCTCGGCGCCGCGGGCAAAATGGCGAGCTGGACCTTCGGCATGCTGCTGCTCACCACTTTCGCGGGTATTGTCGAAACGCAGGTCGTGACGCGGGCCCACGGTGAGGCATCCGTTGCCGTTCTCGCCACCGCCTGGCTGATCTTCATGCTGCCGCACTCCGTGATCACCGTGTCGGTCGCAACGGCGTACTTCACCCGCATGAGCCAACACGCCGCCGTCGGTAACTGGTCACTGGTACGAACGGATGCCTCGAGCGCGATTCGGGGAACGTCGCTCGTGATCGTGCTCGCCGCGGCCGTCATCGCAGTCTGCGCCTACCCGTTCGCGGCGGTCTTCGTAGCACCATTCGACCAGGTGCAGTCCATCGGCAACGTCATCATCGCGTTCATTCTGGGGCTGGTGCCCTTCTGTGTGCTGTTCGTTCTACAGCGCACCTTCTACGCCCTCGGCGACACCCGCACACCGTTCTTCTTCACCCTGTTTCAGGTCGTGCTGCTGATCGGCGCCGTGGTGGCCTGCGCATGGCTGCCCACGGAATGGATTGCCGTTGGCATCGCCGCGTCAATCACGGTGACCGGTACCCTGCAGGCCATCCTGGCCGCCCTGCTCCTGCGCCGTCGAATGGCCGGTATCGACGGACGCCGAATTCTGCGCAGCCTGGTGAAGTATCTTGTTGCCGTCATCATTCCCCTGGCTGCCGGCGTGACGCTCATGACCGTGTTGGGGGGCAACGTCGAAGGCGGATTCGCCGTGGCCTCGAGGCTCACAGCCATGGTCTCAATGGTGTTGATCGGGGTGGTCATGGCCGCCAGCTACTTCGGTCTGCTGCTGCTCATGCGCAGCGGCGAGCTCACAGTGTTCCTCACGCCCCTGCGGGCGCGCTTGCGCCGCTGAGTACCCCGACGGTCACAGCTGCCCGCAGCACCGCGCTGATGGCCGCGTCCGGTTCTGCTGGGCCGTTCCCGTGGCTGTGCAGCACCTCCCAAGCTGAGAGGGCCTGGAATAGCATCCGATTAGGATGTGTTGTATCGAAACGTGAGCCGGGATTTTGCCCGTCTTGCCCACCACTGCAAGGAGTGTGCGCGTGCGTCAGATCATCATCATCGGTTCCGGACCGGCCGGCTACACCGCGGCAGTCTATGCCGCCAGAGCCAACCTCAAGCCGCTCCTGATCGCCAGCTCGGTAGAGGCCGGCGGTGAACTGATGAACACGACCGACGTCGAGAACTTTCCCGGTTTTCCGGAGGGCGTGCAGGGGCCCGACCTGATGACCAAGATGCAGGAGCAGGCCGAACGATTCGGTACCGAGGTCGTCTACGACGATGTTGAGTCGGTAGACCTGACCGGCCCGATCAAAACGGTGACCCTCGGCAACGGCGACGTGGAGCAGGCCCTCGCGGTCATCTTCGCCACCGGATCGGCCTACCGCAAACTCGGCCTGAGCGACGAAGAACGACTCTCGGGTCGCGGAGTGTCTTGGTGTGCCACCTGCGACGGCTTCTTCTTCAAGGGCAAAGAAATCGCCGTCATCGGCGGCGGAGACTCCGCCATGGAGGAAGCGACTTTTCTCACCAGGTTCGCCTCCAAGGTGCACGTCATCCACCGCAAGGGTGAACTGCGGGCCTCCAAGATCATGCAGGACCGCGCCTTCGCCAATGACAAGATCGAATTCACCTGGAATTCCGAGGTCGTCGGCATCACCGGAGCCGACGCTGTCGACGGTCTAACCCTGCGTGACACCGTCTCCGGCACCGAGAGCAGCCTCCCAGTCGGCGGCGTTTTCGTGGCGATCGGCAACGACCCACGCACCCACCTCGTTCACCAGCAGCTCGACCTTACCCCCGAAGGCACCATAGCCGTCGCGGGCCGGTCGTCGCTTACCAGCCAGGCCGGGGTGTTCGCGGCTGGTGATGTGATCGACTCCAGTTACCGTCAAGCCATAACCGCGGCCGGCTCCGGCTGTGCCGCGGCTCTTGACGCTGAGCACTATCTGAGCACCCTTCCCACCGCTTTGCTGGCTCAGGCCGGCGACACCGAACTCGTTTCAGCTAACTAAGGAGCAACGAATGACCGCACGATCCGTCACCGAAGCCAACTTCGATCAGGAAGTCATCAACAACGAGAAGACCGTGCTGGTGGACTTCTGGGCCGAGTGGTGTGGCCCCTGCCGCGCCGTCAGCCCGATTCTCGACCAGATCGCCGCCGAGAACGCCGACAAGCTCGACATCGTCAAGCTCAACGTCGACGAGCACCCCGCCCTCGCGGCCAAGTACCAGATCACCTCCATCCCGGCCATGAAGGTCTTCCAGAAGGGCGAGGTCGTCAAGACCGTCATCGGCGCCAAGCCGAAGCCGCAGCTCGAAAAGGACCTGGCCGACTACCTCGTCTAACCAGTCTTCCTGCGTGAAACCCGCCCGGTCTCGATCGGGCGGGTTTTTTCGTGCCGGGCACCACCCCATACGATAAAGATGACAGCAGAACGGATGCGACGTGACAAATCAGGGTTCTCCCCAGGCCGTTAGCCCCCAGGGCGGCAACAATCTCGACCCGTGGTACCACCACTACGCCGAGCGAGCAGCTGGCCTCACCGCCTCCGAGGTGCGTGCGCTCTTTGCCGTGGCGTCACGCCCCGAAGTCGTCTCTCTCGCCGGAGGGATGCCGTACGTTGCCGCCCTGCCGCAAGACCTCGTCATCGATGCCATGGACCGCGTTATGCGCGAAAAGGGTGCCACCGCCCTGCAATATGGCTCTGGTCAGGGAGTTCCTCTGCTGCGCGAGCAGATTCTCGATGTCATGGCGCTCGAAGGAATCAAGGCCAACGCCGATGACGTCGTGGTCACAACCGGCTCCCAGCACGCTCTGGAACTAGTCAGCAAACTCTTTCTGAACCCCGGCGACGTCGTGATCTCGGAAGGGCCGAGTTACGTCACCGCCATGGTCATCTTCAAGTCTTACCAGGCCGAGGTCGACCACGTGCCCATGGACGAGAACGGCTTGATCCCGGCCGCTCTGATCGAGCACATCGCTGCCCTCAAGGCCGCCGGACGCACCATTAAGTTTCTCTACACCATCCCGAGTTTTCACAATCCGGCTGGTGTGACCCTCAGCTGGGAGCGTCGTCTGCAAATTCTGGAGATCTGCCGCTCCAACAACATCCTGGTGCTCGAAGACAACCCCTATGGGCTGCTCTACTTCGACAAACCGGCACCGGATGCCATCCGCTCACTCGAACGCGACGGTGTCGTCTACCTCGGCACCTTCTCCAAGACCTTAGCCCCCGGTTTTCGGGTCGGCTGGGCGCTCGCTCCGCACGCGATCCGCGAGAAACTCGTATTGGCGAACGAGGCCGCGGTGCTGTCCCCCAGCTCATTTACACAGATGGTCATCTCGGAGTACCTTTCGACCGCCGACTGGAAGGGGCAGATCAACACCTTCCGCGGCGTGTATCACGAGCGCAAAAACGCCATGCTCGCCGGGCTCGAAGAATACCTGCCCGACCTCACCTGGACCAACCCCACCGGGGGCTTCTACGTGTGGTTAACCCTGCCCGAACAGCTCGATTCGAAGGCCATGCTGCCCAGGGCGGTCAAGGAACTCGTTGCGTACACGCCCGGCACGGCGTTCTACGCCGACGGTGACGGCCGACAGAATATGCGCTTGGCTTTTTGTTATCCCACGCCCGAAACCATTCGGGTCGGCATTCGTCGCCTCGCTACGGTGATTCGCGGCGAGCTCGATCTGCTCGACACCTTCGCCGGCACCGGCTCGCTCGGCGCCGCGCCCGATCGACCTGGAGCCACGAACCAGCGGTACGCGGGCCCGCCAGCCAACATCTCATGACCGCATCGCCTCGATTGGCCACCTCACCCTCAATCAGCTAGGAAAAGACCTGATCATGAGCGAATTCACTGCATTGAAGATTGTCATTCTAGCCGGGGGAATCTCGCACGAACGCGACGTTTCGCTGCGCTCAGGGCGCCGGGTAGCGGATGCCCTCACCGACGCTGGCCACTCCGTCACCGTACTCGACCCCGGCGCCAACCTGCTCACCACCCTCAGCCAGCAGGCTCCCGACCTGATCTGGCCCACCCTGCACGGTGCTACCGGTGAGGATGGCGCGCTGCTGTCCCTGCTCGAAACAACCGGCATTCCCTTTCTCGGGTCGCGCGGCCCCGCCGCGGCTCTGGCCTGGAACAAGGCCACAGCCAAGGAGCTCGTGCTGCGAGCCGGCATAGCCACTCCCCCAGCCATCGCCCTGTCCACCGAGACCTTTCGAGACCTCGGCGCCACGAGTGTGCTGGAGCACTTGATTAGCGCGATCGGCCTGCCCCTCGTCGTCAAGCCCGCCGAGGGTGGATCCTCCCAGGGGGTCACCATCGTGCGCACCCCGGCCGACCTGCCCCGCGCCATGGTGGACGCCTATACCTACGCCAATACTGCCCTCGTCGAGGCCTACATTGAGGGCACCGAGGTCACCGTGGCCATTATCGACACCGGCGAAGGCGCAGCAGCCCTCCCCATCGTAGAAATTGTTCCCGTTGACGGCGTTTACAGCTTCGAGGCACGCTACAACGCTGGAGAAACCGACTTCTATACGCCCGCCCGCCTGGCCAACGAGGTAGCAGTGGCCGTTTCTGACGCCGCTGTTGCCATTCACGCACTATTGGGACTGCGTCACCTGAGCCGCATCGACCTCATCGTTGATAGTGCCGGAATCCCATGGTTCCTGGAGGCCAATGTATTGCCCGGCCTCACCGAGACCTCCCTGGTACCCCAAGCCATCGAGGCCGCCGGCCAGACGCTCAGTGCCACCTACTCCGCTCTGGCCACGCACGCCCTCACCAACCAGTAGTCTTCCGCCCGTTTCACGTGAAACATCGGCCACCCAGCGTTCCGCAAAAGTCACGGGAGGGCGATGTCGGTCTCGGCAGGCTCGACGGACGGGTCGGGAACTCTAACGCGGACAGAACACCGCAGCGCCCCGGCGATCACGCCAAGCACGACCTCCGTTGAACACCCGTTTCACGTGAAACATGGGCCACCCAACCTTCCGCAGAACGCTCACGAGATGGCGATGCCGCGCTCGGCACACTCGACCATGCGGGAGGGAACTTGCCCACAGGCCGCCCCGGGAGCGCGACGGCGATCACACCAAACCCGACTAGCGTTGAGCACACGTTTCACGTGAAACATCGGACCACCCCTTCCGCAGAGAGCTCACGAGATGACGATGCCGCGCTCGGCACACTCGACCATCCGGGAGGGAACCCGTCCACAGCCAATCCGTCCACAGCCAATCCGTGGCCGCGCCACGGCTAGCACACCTCGCACGTCCTGGGCTGAACACACGTTTCACGTGAAACATCCCGCGTCGGCGCATGATTCCGTGGAACTAGGCCCCTCAGGTCCCGCGCACCGAAGAAGCGGCGATGTACGTCTCTCGAGATCGATTGTGGCAACAACGGGTTGGACTGGTGCAAGTTGGTTAAGGTGCAAGATATCTACGACGCCAGTTGTTCAAGGCGCTGGTCGTTCGAGAGCCAGTTGTTTAAGCACATGTTGCTTAGGGCGCAGGTAGTTCCCGGGGTCGCACGTTTCGCGGAGCTCCGGGGCTCGCGCAGGCTTTGCGCGCGAGCCCCGGAGCACCAACGATGTCTCAGGAGAGGTGCACCTGGGCACCCGCGGCCGACCTCGAGCATCAATGCCACCCAGGTAGTTCTCAGACCTGGACCGAGAATAGCCCACCGATGACGCCCAACTCAGCGCCTGAAGCCAGCGTTCAGTCCCGCACACTTCGGAGGGTTTCACGTGAAACATTGGAAACCGGGGACAAATTAGCTCGCGCTAAAGCCCGGCTCTCCGAGCACAGTCAGGATGCGGTTAAGGTCTCCGATGGTTGCAAAATCTACTGTGATCTGGCCTTTTCGTGCGCCCAAGTTGATCTTAACGCGGGTATCCAGACGGTCACCCAGGTGCTCAGCGATCTCATCGAGGTGCCCCTGACGGCGCCCCGGCAGCGGCTTGGCTTTCGGGAGTTTTGGTACCGACGTTGCCGCGACCTCCGCCGCGCGCACCGAGAGGTCCTCCTCGACGATCTTGTCGGCTAGGCGCAACATGCCGTCCAGGTCACCCACCGATAGGATCGCACGGGCGTGCCCTGCGGACAGAACGCCAGCAGCCACCCGCAGCTGCACCGGTTCCGGGAGCTTCAGCAGGCGCAAGGTGTTGGTGATCTGGGGACGCGAGCGACCAATGCGGGACGCCAGTTCCTCCTGTGTGATCCCAAAGTCGGCGAGCAACTGCTGATAAGCGGATGCCTCTTCAAGCGGGTTCAGCTGGGCGCGGTGCAGGTTCTCCAACAGCGCATCGCGCAACATGTCGACGTCGGCCGTCTCCCGCACGACCGCCGGAATGGTGTCAAGCCCAACTTCTTTCGTCGCGCGCAGACGACGTTCACCCATGACGAGCTCATATTTGCCCGGCGTATCGGACAGAGGGCGCACGACGATCGGTTGCAGTACCCCGACTTCCCGAATGCTGTGAACGAGCTCGGCGAGGTCATCCTCGTCGAAGATCGTGCGCGGTTGGGCCCGGTTAGGCACAATGTCCTGCGGGTTCAGGTGAGCTAGACGAGCTCCGGGCACTGGAACGAGGTCGGGGGAGACCTCTGCTTCAATCGCCACCCCACGAGGAAAGAAGACATCCACCGGGCGAGGCGCTGAAACGTCGTCTTGCACCGGGATAAGTGCACCAATGCCGCGGCCAAGGCCTGTACGTTTCGCCATTATAGCTTTTCTCCTAATTGGGACTTTTCTCCTCTTTGGGCCTGTTCTCCCGTTCCGGGAGCCCCTCTATGGGCCATTTCTGCTGCGGCTTCGAGGTAGGAGAGCGATCCTGCGGAGTTGAGGTCGTAACTGACGACGCTCTGACCGTAGCTGGGGGCCTCAGAAACGCGCACAGAGCGCGGAATTGCGGTATTTAGCACTTCTTTGGGAAAGTGATCGCGTACTTCCTTGGCTACCTGGGTTGCCAGATTGGTGCGGCTGTCGTACATGGTCAACAGAATCGTTGATACGACCAGATCGGGGTTCAGGTGTTTCTCGATCAAAGCGATGTTCTTAAGCAGCTGGCTCAGCCCCTCGAGAGCGTAGTACTCGCACTGAATGGGAATAAGAACTTCGCGCGCCGCGACGAACGCGTTGATGGTGAGTAGCCCCAGGGATGGCGGGCAGTCAATGAAGACGTAGTCATAGGGTTCGGCCATCTCAGCCAGATAGAGGTCGAGTGCCCGGCGTAGACGTTGCTCGCGGGCGACGAGCGACACCAGTTCAATCTCAGCACCGGCGAGGTGGATGGTGGCGGGCACACAGAAGAGTGCACCAAATTCCGGACTCTTCTGCACGACTTCAGCCATGGGCATGTCGTTGATGATGACGTCGTAGACGCTCGGAGTTTCGGCGCGGTGTTCCACGCCCAGGGCGGTGGAGGCATTGCCCTGCGGGTCAAGGTCGATGACCAGCACCCGGGCTGCCTGCCGCGCGAGGGCGGCGGCGAGGTTGACGGCAGTCGTGGTCTTACCGACGCCGCCCTTCTGATTAGAGATCGTCAGTACCCGGGTCTTCCCGGGTTTGGGCAATTCGCCGGCCGCGATAACCTGGCGACGACGCGTGAGTTCAGCTATTTCACGGGCAAGCGGCGTTGTACCGTCGAACCCCGCAGCTTTGCCCTTGCGCTGATTTTCAGCAGGATGTTTCACGTGAAACCTTTACGATCGACGGTTGATGAGCCACCTAAAAGGGACCCCCGAACACCAATTCTGGTGAAATTCGGGCCTAGTCCACTGTAGCCCGGATGACCCGGGTTACCTCGGGCAGCACGCCGTCGCCGAGGGTAATCACCTCGACATCGCGCAGGCGATACTTGCGAACGGTTTTCGCTGCAGCCTCGATTTCACGCTGAGCACCCTCACCCTTCATAAGAATAAGCTCGCCGCCGGCACGCAATAGGGGCGCCGTCAACGGTATGAGTTTGCTAAACGCACTAACTGCCCGGGCCGTGACCTGGTCGAGCGGATGCGCCAGCCGTGCCTCTTCGGCCCGCGACCGCACGACCGACACGTTCGATAGATGCAGCGCGGCAACCTGATCATTGAGCCAAGCGACGCGACGTTCCATCGGTTCAATGAGCACGAAATTGACATCGGGTCGCGCTATGGCCAGGACCAGGCCGGGCAGGCCGGCTCCGGAACCCACGTCACCTACGAGGCCCGGTCGCAAAAGTGGCGCCACGATGGCGCAGTTGAGAATATGGCGCGACCACAGACGGGGGAGTTCCAGCGGTCCAATCAGACCAAGAATTTCGCCCTGATCAGCCAAATTTCTCGTGAATAAACGAATGACATCAATCTGAGAACCGAAAATTTCGACGGCAGTGGCCGGTTCGATCTCCAGCAGCACCGGCTCAGCCGAAGACAAGTCACCAGTTACCGGGTCTGGCTCGATTGGTTCTGGAGACGCAGATTCACGTTTGTTCCCCACTGAACGTGAGGTTTCCGGCGTAACAGATTCCGACATGACCAACGAGACTACCCTGCGGTGATGACGGTGTGACGGTCGCGACCCTCGCCGGAGGACTCGGACCGGTAGCCGCCGCTCGCGGCAACGATGTCGTGCACGAGCTTGCGCTCGTAGGAGGACATCGCCGGCAGGTCGGCCTCGGGCGCGCCGGCCACGATCCGCTCAATTGCGCGCGCCACGAGGGTGGCGAGCTCGGCTTCGCGCGCCTCGCGGGAACCGCCGATGTCGAGGATCAGGCGGGAGAACGAGCCCGTCTTGTTCTGTACGGCCAGCCGCGTCAGCTCCTGCAGGGCGTTGACCGTTTCCGGTTTGGAGAGCACGCGCAGGTTGTCGGCGTCTGAGGCCTTGACCGAGAGATACGCACGTCCGTTACGCGCATCGATGTCGATGTCGCCGTCCAGGTCGCAGATATCAAGAAATTCTTCGATGTAGTCTGCGGCGATGTCGCCTTCGCGTTCCAACTGATCGGTCGTGAGGGGGACCTCGGTGACCGTTCCCGTCTCGAACGCGGTGGGGGAGGCATCCGTTGTTGCGGGGGCAGTGGGAACTGCGCTGTCAGCAGAGACGCTGCTGACCTCGGTGAGGCCGGTCTTGTCCGTCACGGTGATCTCCACTACTTTTTCGGGCCGGTTTGCTTCTTGGCGCGGGCCTTACCGACCGGCTGCTGACGCTGCACGGGCTTGGCGGGCTCCTCAACGACAATAATGTCACCATCGGTCGCGATGAGCTTGCCCTTACGGGCGAGGCGCTCTTCGCGGGCCTTGGCGGCCTCACTGCCGGGGGTCGGCATGTTTCGAATCACCAGGAACTGCTGAATCATGGTCCAGAAGTTGGAGGTGAGCCAGTAGAACATGACGCCGAGCGGGAATGCCACACCGGAGAAGGCGAAGACGAGGGGGAGCAGATAGAGCATGATGCGCTGCTGCTTGAACATGGGGCTCGCCTTGGTCTCCGGTGACATGTTCTTGGAGACGATCTGCAGCTGAGTAATGAACTGCGACGCGGTCATCAACACCACCATGGTGGCGGCGATGATCATGACGGTCAGGTTGAAGGGTTCACCCGCGGTCCACAGCGACCACTGCGAAGCGAAGGTGTCGTGCAAGGGCGCATTACCAAACAGCGTCGCATTGCCGAAGCTCTCGGCGAGGCTCTGGTTGAGCGGTCCGACGCCAGCGTTGGACCGCTGAGCATCGTTCAGCACGGAGAACAGTGCGAAGAAGATCGGCATCTGCAGCAAAAGGGGCAGGCAGGAACTCAGCGGGTTGGTACCCGTCTTCTTGTACATGGCCATGGTCTCGCGACTCATGGCCTCACGCGAGAACTGGTCTTTTTTACCCTTGTACTTGTCCTGGATTTTCTTGAGCTGGGGGGCCACCTCAAGCATCTTGCGTTGGCTCTTGATCTGCCGCACAAAAATGGGAATGAGGGCGGCACGCACGACCAAAACGAGGCCGACGATGGACAACACCCAGGTGAGGCCGTCGTCGTAGCCCAGTCCCGCGATTCCCATCTGGGAAAACAGCCAGTGGAAGGCCACCAGCAGCAGCTCGACCACCCATTTCAGAGGCCAGAGGATCGTACCTATGAGGTCCATACTGTGGGTTAGCCCTTTCCGTGGCTGGGTGCGACGACAAAACCGAACGACGTCACACGAAAGCGACGTTTCTTTTTGAGAGGTACATCATCGATGCCGCCCTCAGACCACGGATGACAGTGGCTCAGTCTGCGGGCAGCGAGGGCGCAACCCCACGCTAGTCCGTGTTCCTGAACGGCCCCCAGTGCGTAGGCAGAACAGGACGGATAAAATCTGCAGACATCTCCATACAACGGAGAAATAACGGCTCGGTACACGCGGAGAACCAGCACACCCACGTTGCGGGGCAGCAGAATGATCGTCGCGAGTATCGGGTTCATCGGCCCGCACTGCCCTTTCGCGCTGATTGCGGGCGAGAGAGGGAACGGTGAACTTCTTCGTGCAGCGTCTGCCACGCAGCGTCGCGCGCCGTCGGCAAAGCACGGATCACAACATCCGTTCCCGGAGGTACCAGGGAGAGCAGTTCGAACGTGACCGCCTTGAGGCGGCGTCGAACGAGATTGCGCCGCACGGCGTTACCCACATTCTTCGCGACAATGAAGCCGAAACGAACCGGTGTACCGAGTGCGAACGAGGGCGCCTCAGCACTTTTTCGTACATAAAGAACGGTGTGCGCACCGACGATCCGCACACCGCGCCGAACAACGCCTTGATAGTCACTGCCGCTCGTGATGCGATTTACGTGAGCGAGCACGAGAACCTGGCGACCACACTGAACCTAGGCAGACTCTGGCCTACGCGGAGAGTTCGGTGCGACCCTTGCGACGGCGAGCACCGAGGATGGCGCGGCCTGCACGGGTGCGCATACGCAGGCGGAAGCCGTGCACCTTGGCGCGACGACGGTTGTTCGGCTGGAAGGTTCTCTTGCTCATAGTTCAATCTCCACGTATTTGAATCACCGCTGGCCAAATTCCCCTCGGCCAGAACAGCAGCGCGCACAGAAGTTGGAAGCCCGCGGGATGGGGTCAACTGATTAAAACTACGGCCTTGGCCACCTCTGGTCAAACTCAGGCCACCAATCTGCGGAATCTCCACAATAATGACTCCAACGCAGATACCAAACGGACGAGGCGACCTCACCGGTGAATTCGCCTCGCTGAGCGGGATTGACTACCGTAAAGACAAGTTATCCACAGGTTGGTGGCCCCAACCTGAGAATTAGGTCGGTTTTATACACAAGCGGTGGATAACTTTAACGATGAGCTTGAACCGTGCACCGAATCGCGCGCCGTCCGGCCCACGTAGCTGTGGTTTAAGAACGTCACAGACCGGCCTCGCGCGCAGGTTGACCAGAGGCCCGATAGCAAAAATCCGAAATACACAGATTGTAGGAACAATGGCAGACGTTGAAGCGCCGATAGCCGAGACGTGGCGGTCCGTTTTGACCACCTTGGAATCTGACGCCACCATAACGCCCATGCTTTACGGGTTTCTCAGTCTGGTCGAGCCCAAAGGCATCGCCGCCGGTACCTTCTATCTCGAGGTTCCCAACGAATTCACGGCCAGCATGCTAAACCAGCGGATGCGGGTTCCCTTGCTCACCGCAATGGGACAACTCGATGAGGCCACCGCTGTCTCGACGTTCTATGTGGTCGTCAACCCCGAACTCGAGCAGGACTCGCTACGCCCGGTTCAGCAGACGTTGACTCCGCCCGACGTAGTCACGCCGGCCCCGCCGCAATCGGTGTTCGAAGGTGCCGTTCCGGCGCAACCCCACGAAACCAGGCTCAACCCGAAGTACAGTTTCGATAATTTCGTAATCGGGCAGTCCAACAGGTTCGCGCATGCCGCCGCCGTGGCCGTGGCCGAAGCGCCGGCAAAGGCCTACAACCCTCTCTTCATCTACGGATCATCGGGCCTCGGCAAGACTCACCTCCTGCACGCCATCGGCCATTACGCCATGAGCCTGTATCCAGGCATCCGGGTGCGGTACGTCAGTTCCGAAGAGTTCACCAACGATTTCATCAATTCCATTGCGAACAACCGCGGCGCCGCGTTCCAGGCGCGCTATCGCAACATCGACATCCTGATGATCGATGACATCCAGTTTCTGCAGAACAAAGCGGAGACCCAGGAAGCCTTCTTCCATACCTTCAATACTCTGCACGATCACAACAAGCAAGTGGTCATCACGAGCGACCTGCCGCCCAAACACCTCACCGGCTTCGAAGACCGCATGCGCAGCCGCTTCGAGTGGGGCCTCATCACGGATGTTCAGGCTCCCGACCTTGAGACCCGCATCGCCATTCTTCGTAAAAAGGCCCAAAGCGAGAAGCTGCAAGTGCCGCACGACATTCTCGAGTTCATGGCGTCAAAGGTGTCGTCGAATATTCGCGAATTGGAGGGAACTCTCATCAGAGTCACCGCCTTCGCGAGCCTCAATCGAACACCAGTCGACATGGACCTGGTGCAGACGGTGTTGAAAGACCTCATCACCCTCGACGAAGACAATGTAATCGCGCCGGTGGATATCATCACGAACACGGCCAATTACTTCAAGCTGTCCGTTGATGACCTCTACGGGTCAAGCCGATCCCAGGCCATTGCTACGGCTCGGCAGATCGCCATGTACCTGTGCCGTGAATTGACTAATCTGTCTCTGCCCAAGATCGGGCAACTGTTCGGCAACCGCGATCACACGACCGTCATGTACGCGAACAAGAAGATCAGTGAGCTTATGAAGGAGCGCCGCTCGATCTACAACCAGGTGACTGAGCTGACCAACCGAATCAAGCAGGACCACCGTTACAAATAGTTCGGCATCGTCAGGCAGCGCCTAAATTTCGCAGCCCCTCCGAGAGTTTTCACGATTTTCACCTTGGTGGAACGCGTTCAAACCCGGAGGGGCGCTATTTTTTTAAGTTTTCACACCTGTGGATAACCCTGTGGAATTAACTCACACAACGTGGGTATTCCTGTAGAAACTTCGGGCCATCCTGTAGAAACGTGCAATTTTCGAAAGTTCGACTTGCTCAAACGAATGACAAACTTCCACAACTGGCCCACAACTTACAATCGTGTAGTTCCCAACGACCGAGCGGTTTTCACAGAGTTATCCACAGTTTCCACAACGGTTAAGAAGATTAACAAGAATTCCTTAACTGGATCTAGCCGACAACCTTGACGACTGGGGGCCCTCGAACCAGCACGGTATCGAACCGGTCGGTGACAACAGCTAGCATTGAGG
>NZ_JASITB010000009.1 GCF_030063455.1 Cryobacterium sp. PH31-O1
GTTTATAAACCGGGCCCGGACCGTGGGCCCGGTTTATAAACTGGGCCCGGGGACGGGGCGGAGGTGGGGCAGGGCGCAGGTGGGGGTGGAGCGCGGGGGCGCTAGGGAGCGCGGCGATAGTGGGCGGCCAGGCGCCGGAAGCCCTCGTCCAGCGATACTGACGGGGTCCAGTGCAGGTCGGCGCGGGTGCGCCGCTGGTCGAACCAGTGCGCGGTCGAGAGCTGCTCGGCCAGAAACCGGGTCATCGGCGGTTCATCATTACCGGGACGACGATGCCAGATGGCCTCGATGATCGAACCGGCGGCCCGGGCAGCGGATGCCGGCACCCGCCAGACCGGCGCGGTCACGCCGGCCGCGCCACAGATTCCGGCCAGCAGTTCCGCGACCGGGCGCGGTTCACCGTTGGTGATCACATAGGACTGCCCGTGCACGACCGGTGCGGCGTCGAGCGCCGCGTGGATCGCGGAGGCGGCATTGTCGACGTAGGTGGTGTCGATGAGCGCAGCGCCGTGTCCGAGCAGCGGCAGCCGTCCGTGGCGGGCGCGGTCGACGATCCGGTCGATCAGCTGGGTGTCGCCTGGCCCCCAGACCAGGTGCGGGCGCACCGCCACCACGCTGAATCCGGGAGCATCAGCGGCGAGCGCGAGCAGTTCGGCCCTGGCTTTGGTGCGGGCGTAGTCGCCGCGGGCGTGCTCCGGCGAGGCCGGCAGAGCATCGGAGCCCATGATCGAGGCGCCGGTGTGGGCCACCGACGGCGAGGAGACGTAGACGAATCGGGAGACGCCGGCATGCTCGGAGGCCTGCAACACGGTGCGCGTTCCGCCGACGTTGACCGCCTCGAACTCGGCCGGGTCGCCGGCGAGCGATACCTTGGCGGCGAGGTGCACGACCGCGTCCATGCCGCTCACGGCGTAGGCGAGGCCGGCATAGGGGGTGTCGGCGGCTGTCGTGATCGAGCCGTGCACGTCTTCGACGCCGGTCAGGCCCGACGCCCGCCGCTGAAAGGTGCGCACCTCGTGCCCGGCAGCGCTAATGCGGGCGGCGACGGCCCGGCCGAGAAATCCGCTGGCGCCCGTGACCAGGACTCTCATTACCTGGCCCTCACGGCTTCACCCAGCGCCCGCCAGAGAGGATGCCGGTGGCCCAGCGCGACAGGCGGCTGCGGTCGATCTTGGAGTTGTGCCGAATGTCGGTCGGCAGGGCGCGCACGACCAGCACGGCGGCGACCGGCGAGCCAACGGCCGCGCGCACAGCGGCGGCGAGTGGTTCGGGCGCCCGGTGCACTCGATGGGCCGGCGACACGGTTTCGATCACGGCGACCTGCTGCTGGGTGCCGAGCGGACCGACACCGACGAAGGCGGCGCGAGAAACCTCGGGCAGCGTTTCGATGCGCTGCTCGGGACCCACCGGGGTGACCACGCCGTCGGCCGTCACGATGATGTGCGGCAGGCGGCCCTCAACCCAGAGTCGGCCCGCGCTGTCGAGGTGACCGACGTCGCCGGTGCGGTGCCAGCGTTCGCCCGGCGCAGCCCCACGACGCGAAGCCCGTTCGGTCAGCCACAGCCGGTCGTAGTGGTCCTTGACGTGCGGTGCAGACACCACGATCTCGCCGGTCACGTGGGGCTGTTCCGACAGCTCCCCAACGGATGCCCCGCTCGCGTCGAGCGCGCTGATACGAATGCGGGTGGTCGCCGTCGACCCGCCGACGCAGACGCCGCCGGCCGGGTTTATAGTTTCGGCCGAAGTCACTATCGAAGCGGCCGCAGCCTGAATTCCCTCGAGGGTGATGTCGGCCATGAGCAGGCCTTCGGTCATGCCGTACGGGGTGTGCGCGGTGGCGCCCGGCATGAGCGCCCCGGCCTGAGTGAGCAGGCTTTCGGAGATGGGCGCGCCGGCCGACAGAAAACGCTGCACGCCGGCAAGGGCGGCGTGGTCGGCGGGAGTGAGCGCGGCGGCAGTAGCGACGACGTTCACGAGGGCCGCGGGCGAGAGAAAGACGACGGTCGCGTCGATCGCGGCGACGGCGGCCGCAACGGCGCTGGCCGTGAGGGTTTTGGGCGCGGTGACGTCCATGTCGGGGGTGACCGAGCGGGCGCCGAGGGCCGGACCGAGCAGGGCGAACGGGGCGAATCCGGCCACGAGGCCGGTGCCAACACCCACGCCATACTGCAGAAAGAGAGCGCGGCTCACGGCGGAAAGCTGCCCGTGCGTGTAGACAACGCCCTTGGCCGGGCCGGTCGAGCCGGAGGTGAACAGCACGGCCGCCGGGTCACTCGGTGCGGGCTCCGCTGGAAGACCGTCGCCGGCGCTGAGTCGGGCCTGGCCCAGGGCGATCAGCTCCGCGAGGGTGTGCTCGATGCTCAGCAGCCGTGCCATCGGGGCCGGAAAGCCTGCGACCGAGATCTTGCGCCCTGGCCAGCCGAGGGCGCGGGCGGCCAGGAGGCCGGGAGCGGCCCCGATGACGAAGTCGGGGCGGGCGCCGCGCACGGCGCGGGTGAGGCCGGCCAGACCGAGGCCGGCATCCGCTACGACGACGACGGCGCCGATGCGCACGCAGGCGTAGAGCACCGCGGTGAGGTCGGCGCTCGGCGGCACCAGCAGCGAGACGCGGTCGCCGGGCTTGACGCCGATGTGCACGAGTCCGGCACCGAGCTGTCGCACGCGGCGGGACAGCAGCCGCCAGCTGACCGTGCGCGGGGCCGGCAGCATGTCGACCAGGGCGGTTTCGTCGGAGTTCTGTAATTCGTCGAGGTAATGGCAGAGCGGATGCGTCCCCGCCGCGATCCACGCGGCGCCAACTTCACCGCTGGCGGTCTCGGCAGGCCCGACGGACAGAGACGGCGCGGCCGCCGCGACCGGCTCGGTACCCGAGACGGCGGTCTCGGCAGACTCGAGCAGCGACACGGGTGCGGCCGCCTCGGGCGCGAGTGTCGGAGTAGCGGCGGGCAGCGCGCCGGGCGCTCCCACCCGCTGATCCGGTCTCGACAGGCTAGACAACCGGTCGATACCGTCACGTTGGGAACGCGACGAGGCTACGCGAACGGGGTCGAGCAGACCGGGCGTGACGGCATCGCCCAGCCAGAGCAGCGTGGCGGCGGCGTAGTCCGCGTCTTCGGCGAGCAGGTGGCCGGCACCCTCGAACCGGTGCACGCGGGCGTGCGGCATCCGTTCGACGAGGTCGTCGAGGTAGCGGTCGCTGAAGATCGGGTCGCGCGGGCCCCAGAGCAGCAGCGTCGGCACTGCGAGCTCGCGCACGGCCTCGGCGATTCGGTCGAGTTCGGGCCGGCTCTCGTGCGCGAGCCCGACCGGAATGTCGGCGACGAACCCGCCGATTCCGCCACGACGGTCGCCGGTCAGGTACGGAGCGCGGTAGCCGCGCTTGACCGCGGTCGAGAGCGGCGGATGCGCGAGGTTCAGCGTGGTCGCGAGGAAGGCTGGCGTCGTGACCGTCGCCTGGCTGAGGATGCCGCGCCCGAGGGCGAGCCGCAGCGGCGCCGGAATCGGGTCGCCGGCAGGCTGGTGCACCGCGGTATTGAGCAGCATGACTCCGGCCAGCCGTTCGGGGTGGTCGACGGCCCAGCCGAGCGAGACGACGCCGCCCCAGTCGTGACCCAGGGTGACCACCGGGCCGGTAAGTTCCAGGGCGTCGGTAAGATCTCCAAGGTCACGAACCCGGCGGGCGAGGTGGCGAACAGCGCCAGCGGGCCGGCGGCCGGGCGCGCCAGCGGGATCAGGCAGAGCGCCAGCGGGCCGGCGGCCGGGCGCGCCAGCGAGATCAGTATCCCCGGTGCGGGCGGAGAAGCCCATGTCGAGCTGGTCGACGGCGATCACGCGCCAGGCCGGCGCGCCGGACGCCGCGGCATCCGTTGCGGCTGAGATCAGGCCGCGCCAGAGGTAGGACCAGGTGGGGTTGCCGTGCACGCACAGGATCGTTCCGACCGGAATCACGCCGAGAGCATCGAGCTGCGGGCCGTTGTCGAGTACATGCCAGCCGCGGGTGACGCCGATCGCACTGCCGCTCTGTGTGACCTCGATCAGGCGAGACCACTCCGGGTCGAGCCCCGCCAGGCCGGCCGGTGGCAGCTGGGCCGGGGCCGAAGCGGTGCGGGGCAGACGACGGGAGGTACGGTTTTCAGTCACAGGGCCATTTCTGAACGGATCACGGTCACCAGACGAGTTCCATCATGGCGGTATTGAGGCCAGAGCCGACGCCCATCAGCAGCACCCGGTTGCCCGGTTGCAGCTTCGACGCCTCCTGGGAGAGCGTGATCGGGATCGACGCCGGGCCCACATTGCCAAGCGTTGGATAGGTCAGCGGAACCTTGGTTTTATCCATGCCGGTCGCCTTGACAATGGCGTTGGTGTGCACGTCCGAGACCTGGTGCACGATGTAGCGGTCCATGTTCGACCAGCTCCAGTCGCGTTTGGCTTCGGTCCAGGCCGAGACGACCAATTCCATTCCGCCCTTGAGCAGCGCTTTCGCGTCGGTGAACATGCCGTCGACGCTGCCGACGCACAGCCCATTGAACTGGGTGGCCGCGCGGGTGACGCCGCCGAGGATGCGGTGGCCGGCGGGGTGGGCATCCGCTGGACCGAGCACGGCGGCCGCGGCACCCGAGCCGAGGGTGAGGCTCGCAAACTCGCTCATGAAGTCTTTACGCTTGATTCCCGGGCGACCGAGGCGGTCGATCGTGTTGGTCTGGATCTCGTCGGCGTCTTCACCGTCGATGATCACGGCGTACTTAATCTGCCCGCTGTCGATAAGCTGCGCGGCGAGCGTCATGCCGTTGACGAAGCCGAGGCAGGCGTTGGCGATGTCGAAGTTGATCGCCGACGACGGCAAGCCGAGACCGTGGTGTATCCGCACGGCCACCGAGGGTTCGAGATGCTTGCGGGTGACCGAGGTGTTGATGAGAAGGCCCACGTCGCTCGGCTTGATGCCGGCCTCTTTCAACGCGATCTTTCCGGCCTTGACCGCGGCATCGTCGAAGGTCTCGTTCGGCCCCCAATTTCGGCGCTCGTACACTCCGGCCACACGTTGCAGCAGCCCGGTCGGCAGTTTGAGGCGCGCCAAAACCGGCTTTAACCGAAGATCGATCTCTTCCGACGTCGTGATGAGGGGCGCCATCAGGCTGGTGACCGACAACAAGGCGACGTTTCGGTGCGTCGTCGTCGCATTTCCGTTCAAGCGTGAACCCCTGTCGAATTGTGGACAGCGGTAATCATACGTCCCCTATGAGTTTGCCCCACGAAACTGTATGTAAACCGCGCGTAGCCTGCGCGCACTTTCGCAGAACTGCGGAGAATTCCGCCGAAACCGCCCCCCAGCGTGTGGTCGGGGGCGGTTCAGCCAAAATCTCCGCAGTTATGTGCGGCGTCCGCCCTAGATCACGCCGTCGGAGAGCGTGCTCGGGTTGCCGAACCGGTGCGCGGTGATCGAGATGGCCTGCTCGCGCAGAAACGGCAGTACCTCGATGCGGCCGGCTTGGGTGACAGCGTTCGAGTACACGGCGATGTCGGGGCTGCCGTTCAGAGCCGCGGCGAGAGCGGATGCCGCCTCCCGCGCTCCCAGCACCGGGTCGCTGCCGATGAGGCGCACGCGGCTGGTCGTGATTTCGCCGGAGCGGGCCCGAACGAGCCATTCCTCGTCGCTCTCGATGACCACAGGGATCTCCCGCTCGGCGAGAATGTTGCGCACGGCGGGCGGCACCGGGATGGTGCTCGACACGTCGAAACGCGACGTCGACAGGGTCGCGGCGGCGATCACGCGCAGCAACTGGGCGAGGGTGCCGGTCTCGGTCAGGCGCACGGTGACCGGCAGCGCTCGGTAGCGGAACAGGTTGCGCTCAACGCCGAGGTCGGTCGCATCGCGCACAACATTGAACTCTTCACGCCAGGCCAGGGCGTCGCTCACGGCCGAGCGACGCAGCACATCGAAGTCGGCGTAGTCGAGGAAAGGCTGGCTGGCCTCAATGATGTCGGTGACGCGCTGCTCGAGACCGCGAAGGTGCAGCGTCGAGCTGTTGCGGCCGGGCTCGTTGACCCAGCTGCCGAGGCCGAGAAGATAGTTCGGCCCGCCCGCCTTGGTACCGGCGCCCACGGCGGAGCGCTTCCAGCCGCCGAACGGCTGCCGCTGCACGATGGCGCCGGTGATGCCGCGGTTGACGTAGAGGTTGCCGGCTTCCACTGTGTCTACCCAGAGGGCCAATTCCTCGGCGTCGAGCGAGTGCAGGCCGGTGGTGAGCCCGAAGTCGACGGCGTTCTGCAAGCGGATGGCTTCTTCCAGGTTGCGCGCGTGCATCACGCCGAGCACCGGGCCGAAGAACTCGGTGAGGTGAAAGTACGATCCGGGCGCGACGCCGGTGCGGATGCCCGGCGACCACAGCTTGCCGGTCGTATCGAGCTGCTTCGGCTCGACCAGCCACTTCTCTTCGGCGCCGAGGGTGGTCAGGGCGTGCAGCAGTTTGCCGTCGGCCGGCGACATGATCGGACCCATCTGGGTGACCGGGTCGCTCGCCGGGCCGATCTTGATCGAGGTCGCGGCATCGACGAGCTGGCCGAGGAAACGCTCCGACTTCGCGACCGATCCGACCAGAATGACGAGGCTCGCGGCCGAGCACTTCTGGCCGGCGTGACCGAAGGCGCTCTTCACAACGTCGGCGGCGGCCAGGTCGAAGTCGGCCGAGGGGGTGACGATGATGGCGTTCTTGCCGCTGGTCTCGGCCAGCAGGGGCAGGTCGTGCCGAAAACTGCGGAACAGCTCGGCCGTCTCATAGCCGCCGGTGAGGATGACGCGGTTCACCGCGGGGTGCGCGATGAGCTTGGCGCCGAGGTCGCGGTGCGGCAGGTTGACCAGCGCGAGGAGCTCCCGCGGAATGCCGGCTTCCCAGAGCGCTTCGACAACGACAGCGCCGGTGCGCTGGGCGACCGTGGCGGGTTTGATGACAACCCCGGCGCCGGAGGCGAGGGCGGCGAGCACCCCGCCGGCCGGGATGGCGGTCGGGAAGTTCCACGGCGGGGTGACCACGATGAGCTTGGACGGCACGAAGATGGCACCCTGCACGTGGTCGAGGTCTTTGGCTCGCTCGGCGTAGTAGTGGGCGAAGTCCACGGCCTCACTCACCTCGGCGTCACCCTCGGTGATGGTCTTGCCGCACTCGCTCGCCATGACTTCGATCAGCCGGTCGCGGTTGGCGGCGAGTGCCAGGCCGGCGCGGTGCAGCACCGCGGCGCGCTCGGCACCGGTCTTCTGGCCCCAGGCTGCTCCGGCGGTCAGCACGCCATCGATGATGTTGTTGAGCGCTGCCTCGTCGGGGACGGCGGCAGCCTCGATGGTCTCGGTACCGAGAACGGATGCGTCGGCGCGGGCCAAAATGCGACGTCCCCAGGCCCGGTTGGCGGGCAGTGATGGGTCGGTGTCCGGCTCGTTGTGAAAGCTGGAGTGCAGGGGAACCGAGCCGCGGGTGATGCCCAGCAGCGCGCCGGTCAGTTGCGGGTCGACGTCTGACGCGGTCTCGGTGTCGTGGCTGCGGGCATCCGTGTGGGCTGCGGCAAGTCGGTCGAGATCGTAGCTGCTGGAGCGGTCCTGCACCCGGTTGGGGGTCGGAACCCGATCGTCGAGGGCGTCGAGCGAGGCCTGAAACCGAGCCTTCTCTCGGTCGAACAGCTCGGGGTTGCTGGTCAGCTCGAACACGGCCGACATGAAGTTCTCCTGGCTCGCATTCTCTTCGAGCCGACGGATGAGGTAGCTGATGGCCACGTCGAACTGCGCCGGGTCAACGACGGGGGTGTACAGCAGCAGCTGTCCGACGTCCTTGCGCACGGCCTGGGCCTGGCCGGTGGCCATGCCCAACAGCATCTCGAAATCGACCCGGTCGTCAACGCCGCGGGCGACGCTGAGCAGGTGCGCCCAGGCCACGTCAAACAGGTTATGGCCGGCGATGCCGAGCTTAACCGCATCGGTGTTCTGCGGGGTGAGCGCCCAGTTGAGCACACGCTTGTAGTTGGTGTCGCTGTCTTGTTTGGTCGAGAAGGTCGCGAGCGGCCAGTCGTGCACGGCGGCGTCGACGTGCTCCATGGCGAGGTTGGCTCCCTTGACCAGGCGCACCTTGATCGGGGCTCCGCCGGCAGCCCGGCGATTCTGGGCCCAGAGGGTGAGCCCCTGGATGGCGCTGAGGGCGTCGGGCAAGTAGGCCTGCAGCACAATCCCGGCCTCGAGCTGAGCGAGCTGCGGCTGGTCGAGCAGCCCCTCGAACACCGCGATGGTGAGGTCGAGGTCGCGGTACTCCTCCATGTCGAGGTTGATGAACTTGGGGGTAGCGGATGCCGCGGCGAACTCGAACAGCGGCGTCAGGCGTTCGATCACCCGGGCGACGGTCTCGTCGAAGGCCCACATTGACAGCTGGCTGGCGATCGACGATACCTTGATCGAGACATAGTCCACGTCGGGGCGCTGCAGGATGCGCATGGTGCCCTCGAGTCGTTCGAGCGCCTCCTTCTCGCCGAGAACGGACTCACCGAGCAGGTTGATGTTGAGGCGGTTGCCGCCCTCTTTCAGGTGCACGAGCGCCGGACCGAGCTTGTCGGGGGTGGCGTCGACGACGAGGTGGCCGACCATTTGGCGAAGTACGGTGCGGGCGGCGGGAATGACGACCCAGGGCAGCACCGGCCCGAGAATTCCGCCGAGTCCGATGGCGGCGCGCATGGGAACCGGCAGAAAGCCGGGCGCCTTTTTGGCGACCTTCTGCAGGCTGTAGCCGGCGACCATCTTGTCTTCGGGGCGCATAACGCCGTCCACGAAACCGACCGTGAAGTCCAGGCCGTTCGGGTCCTTGAGCACACCGGCGAGCCGCTCCGCCGCGGCATCCGCTGGGATCGTGGCGCTTTCGTCTAGCCATTTCTTAACGAGCTTGACGACCTCCGAACTGAAATCCTCGTTGGCGGGGCGGGTGGAGGCGTTGGTCATGGTCACGAGACTAGTCTTTCGTTCGCGGATGGGCTGCTCTGGTGGTTCAAGTCTGAGGCCAGCCTATATTTAGCAAAAGCAATTGTTTGTGCAGCATATTGGTTACAATTTCTAATGATTTGGTTTTGCGTGCGACACAGGGTGTAGGGGGAACGGATGCTGGATGTCAGGCGGTTGCGACTGCTGCGCGAACTGAAAATTCGCGGCACCCTCGCCGGGGTCGCAGCGGCCCTCGCCTACAGCCCATCGGCGGTGTCGCAGCAGCTCGCCCTGCTCGAGAAAGAGGCGGGCGTGGTGTTGCTCAAGAAGGTCGGTCGCCGGGTGCAGCTCACGCAGCAGGCCGAGATTTTGGTCGAACACACCACCCATCTGCTGGAGCGACTCGAGCTCGCCGAAGCCGACCTGCGCGCGAGTACGACGACGGTGTCGGGCACCGTGCGGGTGGCCGTGTTCCAGTCGGCGGCCCTCGCGGTGATTCCGCGGGCGCTCACTCTTCTGGCCGAGGATTTTCCGGCGCTGCGCGTCGAAGTGACCGAACGGGAACCGGAACGTGGCCTGTTCGAGGTAGCTGCGCGCGACTTCGACCTCGTGCTCGCCGAGCAGTACCCCGGCCACACTCGCGCGCACTGGCCCGACCTCGACCGGGTCAACCTCGCAACGGATGCGCTGCGGCTCGCGGTGCCGCCCGAAGACACTGGCCGGGTGCGCGCGGCGACCCTCGAGGAGACTGCCGGGCTGCCCTGGGTGATGGAACCAGTCGGCACCGCCTCGCGGCAGTGGGCGACGCAGCTCTGCCGCTCGGCCGGGTTCGAACCAGACGTGCGGTTCGAGACCGCCGACCTGATCGCACACATCCGCTTGATCGAATCGGGCAATGCCGTTGGCATTCTGCCCGACCTGGTCTGGGCCGGGCGCATGCCGGCCGTGCAGCTGCACGACCTGCCGGGCACTCCGCATCGCACCCTGTTCTCGGCCGCGCGCCGGTCGAGTGCGCAGCGCCCGGGGGTGGTCGCGGTGCGCGGCGCCCTTGACCGGGCAGTGAGCAAGGTCGCCAAGCCCACCGAGTCAGACCCGCTCGAGCCGCCGCGCCCGTTCGAGCCCCTCGCGCCGGTCTAGCCGCGCACAGTATTCACCGGCGGCGCCCTGCCCTGGCCAGGCTCTGGCTAGGCTCTGGTCATGAGCGAACCCACACACGACGTCGTGATTCTCGGTGGCGGCCACAACGGCCTGGTCGCCGCCGCTTACCTCGCCCAGGCCGGGCGCCGCGTGCTCGTGCTCGAACGCGAACCGCAGGTCGGCGGCGCCGCTATTTCAGCGGATGCCTTCCCCGGCATGGGCGCGCGCCTCTCACGCTACTCCTACCTGGTGAGCCTGCTGCCGACCAGAATCATTCGCGAGCTGGGGCTCGACATCGAGCTCGCGCGGCGCCGATACTCGTCGTATACGCCGGGGCACTCTGCTGACGGGCTCCTGGTGGACCACGGCGACGCCGCTGCCACCCAGGCCTCGTTCGTGCGCATAGGTGCTGCAGCCGATTTCGATTCTTGGACCGCCTTTTATGACCACACCGCCCGGCTGGCCCGCGCGGTATTTCCGACGGTGTGCGAACCGCTGCTCACCCGCTCGGAGGCCCGGCGGTTGGTTGGCGACGACGCGCTGTGGACGTCGCTGATCGAGCGGCCGCTCGGCGAGGTGATCACCGACCGGTTCGACAACGATCTCGTGCGCGGCGTCGCCGCCACCGACGGCCTGATCGGCACGTTCACGAGCCTGACCGACCCGAGCCTCGCGGCCAACCGCTGCTTTCTGTACCACGTGATCGGCAACGGCACCGGCGACTGGGACGTACCGATCGGCGGAATGGGCGCCGTGACCGGGGAGCTTGAACGGGCGGCGCGCGAGGCCGGCGCTCGTCTCGAACTCGGCGCCGACGTCGAGTCCCTCACTCCGGACGGCGCGGTGACCTACCGGCAGAACGGGCGGCTGCAGGCGGTAACGGGCGGCGTGGTGCTGGCCAACGTGGCGCCGTGGGTGCTGCGGGAGTTGCTGGCGGTGGGGGGCGGGGCATCCGCTCTTTCGTCGCCGGCACCGCCGAAGCCCGAGGGCGCGCAGGTCAAGGTCAACCTGCTGCTGACCCGGCTACCACGATTGCATGACGCGAGCGTGTCTGGCGAAGCTGCCTTCGGCGGCACCTTTCATATCAATGAGTCGTACGAGCAATTGCAGACCGCGTTCGAGCAGGCGCTGGCCGGGCAGATTCCGGCCGAGCTTTCGTGCGAGATCTACTGCCATTCGCTGACCGACCCGAGCATTTTGTCGCCCGAGCTCGCCGCGGCCGGGGCGCACACCCTGACCGTGTTCGCGCTGCACACCCCGAATCGGGCGCTCACCGAGGCGAACAATGCGTCGATGCGGGCCCTGCTGCAGGCCGCCGTGCTGACCTCGCTCAACTCGGTGCTGGCCGAACCGATCGAAGCGCTGCTCATGGCGGATGCCGACGGTCGCCCCTGCATCGAAACCAAGACCACCCTCGACCTTGAGCACGCCCTGAACCTGCCAGGCGGCAACATCTTTCACGGGCCCCTCTCGTGGCCATTCCTCGAGGACGATGAGCCGCGCAGCACGCCCGCCGAGCGTTGGGGAGTCGCCACCGAGCACCCCCGCATTCTGATCTGCGGGGCTGGAGCCAGGCGCGGTGGCGGGGTCAGCGGGCTCGGCGGCCACAATGCTGCCATGGCCGTTCTGGAAGGCCTGTGACGTATAGCCGACGGGCGCAATAGGGCCTAGCCTGAGTTAAGACTCACGTTTCACTCACAGTGGAGGTCACCATGTCAGCTAAGCCCACCGGACGCCTCATTCACCGCGAGGACGGCCTGTATCTCATGCTGAATCGGCTCTTCAATGCGCCGATCGAACAGGTCTGGGCCAGCCTGACCCGCCCGGCCGAACTCGAGAAGTGGATCGGCACCTATTCGGGCTCGCCGGCGACCGGCGCGGTCAAGTTCAAGATGACGGCGGAGCCGGACGCCAGGTGGGAGTACGTGAGCATTCGCGAATGCCAGGCTCCGCACCGGTTCAACGGTGATTTTGGCGAGGGTGAGGATTCCTGGCGCGCGCTGTTCCACCTGGTCGAGGGCGACGGCATGACGAACCTCACGTTCGGGCAGCGTCTGCGCTCTGCTTCGGAGGCCGCCACGGTCGGGCCGGGCTGGGACTACTACCTCGATCGTCTGGTTGCCTCGCGCGCCGGCCTGCCGCTGCCGGAGTGGGAGCACTACTATCCCGCGCACGCCCAGTTCTACAAGGACCTCATCGTTCCGGTGCGCACCATCTAGGTTCGCTACTCGAATTGCGCCACCGGCGCAGCTCCCGCACCGCGCAGTACCGCCCGCAGCTAGTTCCAGATGCTGGGTGCGGCAGCTCGCGTGGCGGGAGCGGCAGCGTTGCGGCTCCACTCAAGCAGCCACTCGGGAACACTGACGTTGTCGGGGGCGACGCCGATCGCCTCGAGCAATTCGTCGATCGTCACGACGCCGCCGGTGCGCTTGAGAAAGCGACCACGAATGTAGCCGTGGGAGTAGATCTCGGGTGCGCCGTCGGCATCCGGTCGCACGAAGCGTTGCTCGACGTACACGGCTTTCTCGTCGAAGCCGAGGATGCGCGACTCCACCGTGAACTTCTGGCCGACCGTGAGTGACTTGCGAAAGCTGATCGTCTCTGACACCACGACCGGGTACCAGCCGCGTTCCTGGAAGATGGCCCAGACGCCGGTGCGATGGAGCATGTCGAAGCGCGCAACGTCCATGATCGACAGGTAGACACCGTTGTTCATGTGCCGCAAAATATCCAGGTCGGTCGGCATCGTCACGAAATTAGTGCGCGCGACGTCGAAGTGACCGAGCCGAGGACCGAACTTCGACAGCAGGGAGTGGAGGAGGGTTCGAAAGAACATATGCACGAGACGATGCTAACGAAGCGGGGGCACGGGCCGGGCATCCGTTGTGGGTGAGCGCCAGCATCCGCTGCCCCAGCGCCGATTGCGTGCACGATGTGCCACAGTCCCCGGCGGGTCTACCATTCAAGAATGCTCTCCCTGCCCACCCTGCTGACGTTCGCACTCGCGTCGATCGCGCTCATCGTCATTCCCGGTCCGACCGTGCTGTTCGTGATCGGGCGTTCGCTCGCCCTCGGCCGGCTCGGTGGGTTTCTCAGTGTGCTCGGCAACGCGCTTGGACTGATTCCGGTGATCATCGCGGTGTCACTCGGGCTCGGCGCCATCGTGACCCAGTCGGTGCTGCTGTTCACGATCGTCAAGTTCGCCGGCGCGGCTTACATCATCTATCTCGGAGTGCAGGCGATTCGCAACCGGAGCACGGCCGCCCACCTGAGCGAGACTCGGGTGGCCCGCAAAACCAAGTGGCGGCTCGTGCTTGAGGGCTTCGTGGTGGGGCTGAGCAACCCCAAGTCGCTCGTGTTCTTCATCGCGGTGCTGCCGCAGTTCGTGAACTACCGGGCCGGGGATGTGCCGCTGCAACTCGCGGTGCTCGGGCTGGTGTTCGTGGTGCTCGCCCTGCTCGGCGACAGTACTTGGGCCCTCGCCGCCGGCACGGCCAGGGCCTGGTTCGCCCGGTCACCGAAACGCATTGAAAACCTGTCGTCGGCCGGCGGGGTGATGATGATCGGCCTCGGCGGGGTGCTTGCCGCCACCGGCGCGCGGTCCTGACTTAGACAGCTACCGCCCGCGGCGCGACGGCACGCACAAAGGCACCGAGCTGGCGATAGACCTCCTGGGATTCCGGATGCGTGTCGTCCTGCTGCCAGGTGTGCTTGGTGTTGACGCTACGCCGACCGTAGATGAGGGTGTCAACCCGAATTTTGCGTACCCGCAGCGCCTCGATGAAGTTGAGGTTGGCGCGGTAGAAATAGTCCCGCTCCGAGGTCGTGACGAAGACCGGCGGAAAGCCCCGGTCGAGCCACTCGATCGGGGACATGAACCGCGCGGCCGTGCGCAGGTGCAGGCCGCGGCCGCGCTCGGGTAGCAGCATCCGCACGAAGTTGAGGCTCAGGACGAAGCCGCGATTGAACAGTACAGAGAAGTCGGCGATGCTGCAGTGCTGCACCAGGCCGCGCAGGTTTCGAGCCGCGACCGGATCGCGAATGCCGTAGTGCTCGGCGAGCTCTGGCGCGTAGGCAGCGGCCGTGAGCAGCGCCGCGATATGGCCACCGGCGGAGTCACCGCCGAGCACGATCCGGGTGGGATCGCCCCCGTAGGCGGCGATATTGCGGGCGACCCATTCGAGCACCGCGTTGCCGTCCTGCATCATGTGTTTCAGTTGGAACCGGGTGGCCATGCGGTAGTTCGCGTTGACCACGATCATGCCCTCGGCGGCTTGGGTCGCGCAGTACTTGGTGAGCGGGTCCTTGTCGCCCGAGGTCCAGCCGCCGCCGTGAAAGTACACGTAGACGGGCAGCGGTTGCGCGCCGTCATCCCGCTTGGGCGCTAATACGTCGAGCCGATGGATTTTCTCGCCATCGCCGACGTAATCGAGATCGAGATCGTACTCAACCGAATCGATCGGATTCAGATTGTACTTGTGCACCGGAGTCGCCCGTCGCAGCATGAGCGCGCGCCACGCCCAGACGGGCAGCCGGCGGATGCCCGTCTCCCGGTGCGCCGAGCGGTCGACAGTCACCCCGTCGGCGTGCAAACGGATGTCGTGCAGCCAGGCCCTGGCCGATGTGGCGGCGCGATTTGTGGGGGAATGGTGCGAGGGAGTGGGATGAACGGTGCTGAACGCGGTTCTGGTGTAACTCACCGCCTGAGGCTAAGTCGACTCCCCCGTATGCTCACTGGGAAGTACCCCATTTGGGGGCAACTCCCGGTTTCGGGTGGGCCGTCAGCACCCGCGCTCAGGCGGCGGATGCCCCGCCGGCGACTCCGGTCGCCTCCAGCACCGCACGCGCGAGCGTGTGAAAGTGCAGGTTGAAGCCCAGAACGCCCGGGGTGGATTGCGGGTCGAGGTCTAGCGTTGCCACATCGACGGCGTGCACGATGAACTGGTAGCGGTGCGTGCCGGTTCCGGGCGGCGGCCCGGCACCGACAAACGAGGTGAGGCGATACTCGTTCGGCAGCGTGAGCGAACCCGCCGGGAGAGCGCCGCCGGGGTTTCCAGCACCGGCTGCCAGCTCGGTCACCGACACCGGAATGTCAGCCACCGCCCAGTGCCAGAATCCGGAACCGGTCGGCGCGTCCGGGTCAAAAACGGTGAGAGCGAAACTTTGGGTATCGGCGGGGAAACCCGACCAGGACAGCTGCGGGGAAACATCCGCTCCCCCGGCGTCGGCCCCGTACTGGGCGGCGAGCAGCGGGCCCCCGTCGGTCATGACGGTGCTCGTGAGGGAGAACTGGGGCACCGCGCCGAAGCGAGCGAGCGGGTCGATGGTCACGTGTTGCCTCCGATATTTGTGCTGCCCTGTTGCAACACAAGCAGTTCGGCCAGCCTACGCGCGCTCTCCTAAAATAGCCCCATGGCCATTCCGAAGATTCTGCTCTATTACATCTTCACGCCGTTGGCCGACCCGGAGGTCGTGCGGCTTTGGCAGCGCGACCTGTGCGCCGGGCTCGGCCTGCGCGGGCGCATCCTCATCTCGGCAGACGGCCTGAACGGCACGGTCGGCGGCGACCTGCCCGCCATCAAGAAGTACGTGCGTAAAACCCGCGACTACCCGGCATTCAAGAACATCGACTTCAAGTGGAGCGAGGGCACCGGCCTCGACGCCAGCGGGCGCAGCCTCGACTTTCCACGGCTCGTGGTCAAGGTGCGCGAGGAGATCGTGAGCTTCGGCGCCCCCGGTGAGCTGCGCGTCGACGCAGCCGGAGTCATCGGCGGCGGCACCAAACTGGCACCGGCCGAGCTCAATGCGCTGGTCGCCGAGCGCGGCGACGACGTCGTCTTCTTCGATGGGCGCAACAAGTTCGAAGCCGAGATCGGTCACTTTAGAAACGCGGTCGTGCCCGACGTGGCCAACACCCGCGAGTTCGTGGCCGAACTCGACAGCGGCAAATACGATCATCTCAAGGGTAAGCCGGTTGTCACCTACTGCACCGGCGGTATCCGCTGTGAGGTGCTGAGCGGCCTCATGAAATCGCGCGGATTCGGCGAGGTCTACCAGCTCGACGGCGGCATCGTGCGTTACGGCGAAGCCTTCGGCAACGAGGGCCTCTGGTCGGGTTCGCTCTACGTTTTCGACCAGCGAATGTCACTCGACTTCGCCCCGAATGCTGCCGTGCTCGGTGCCTGCCGGGTCTGCGCGGCGCCGACGACGAATATGCTCAACTGCCGACAGGTGTCGTGCCGGGAGCAGCTCGTGGTCTGCCCCGAGTGCGTCGCGCTGGCGGCGCCGGCCTGCGCCGCGCACACCTGATCAGCTTCCGGCGAGCGCTCCCTGCCGAACCGACCACACTGTTGGTTCAATTCACCTCAGATTGCCCGGTCGGAGGAAAGAAAGCTCCGGAATCGGTGTCGCAATCCGTTCCCGCAACATGCCGGGTAATAGGGTGGGAAACACCACTGAGGGGAGTCGAATGCCTACCGGCGCTGTTATCGAATTCACGAGCATCAGCAAACGCTTTGGCGCGGTCGCCGCCGTCAACGACCTGTCGTTCACGGTGGAACCTGGCCGGGTCACCGGCTTTCTTGGTCCGAACGGTGCCGGCAAGACCACGTCGTTGCGCATCCTGCTCGGGCTGGTCGCAGCCAGCAGCGGCACGGCCACGTTCGGCGGCGTGCGTTACCGCGACCTGCCGCATCCGCTTAAAACGGTGGGCGCCGCTCTCGAAGCCGCGAGTTTCCACCCCGGACGTACCGCCCGAAGCCACCTCGGCGTCTATGCGATCGCCGCCGGGCTGCCGCGCACCCGCGTCATGGAGGTGCTTACCCAGGTGGGCCTTGCCGCCCACGCCGCCCAGCGCGTCGGCGGCTACTCGCTCGGTATGCGCCAACGCCTCGGCCTGGCCTACGCCCTGCTCGGCGACCCGGGCGTGCTCGTTCTCGACGAGCCGATCAACGGGCTGGACCCGGAGGGCATCCGCTGGATCCGTGGCTTTCTGCGCGACATGGCCGCCGAGGGTCGTACCGTTCTGGTCAGTTCCCACCTGCTCTCCGAGGTTGCGCAGAGCGTCGACGACGTCGTCATCATCGCCCGCGGCGAACTCGTGCATCGAGGCCCACTGTCGAGCGTCGACACGGATGCCGCGCCCCAGACGATCGTCGATTCTCCCGACCGCGAGAACCTCGCCGCAACCCTCACGGCGGCCGGCATCAGCTTCTCGATCGGCCGCACCGGGCTGCTCGCCGCGACGGGCGACCCGGCCATGCTCGGTCACCTCGCCTTCGAAGCCGGGGTTGAACTGAGCGTGCTGCATCGGCAGAAAGTCGGCCTCGAAGACTCATTTCTCGCCCTCGTCGGCGGAGGCCACTCACTATGACAGTGTTCCTGCGCTCTGTGTCAGCCGAATTCGCCAAGATCTTCACCACTCGCCTGTGGTGGATCCTCGCCATGATTTTGTTTTGCTACATCGGTCTGCTGGCCGGCGGCCTCGCGGCGCTGTTTTCCGCAATCCAAACCGGTGTGATCAGCCCGGATGCCGTGAACACCGGCGGCGGCCCCACCAATTTCGGCAGCCTCCCACCCCTCATCTACAGCTTCGCCTCCTCGGTCGGCTACGTCTTTCCGGTGTTGCTCGGCGCCCTCGCAACGACCGGTGAATTTCGCCACCAGACGCTGACACCGACGTTTCTGGCCACACCCCGCCGCGGTGTGGTGCTCGCCGCGAAGACGGTAACCCTGATTCTGATCGGCGCTGGCTTCGGGATCGTGGCGTTGGCGGCATCCGTTGGCCTGGGCGGCGGGGTTTTGAGCGCCTTCGGGGTTGACGCGCTGCTACTGGACACGGAGACCTGGCTCCTGGTGGCTCGCACGCTGCTCGCCATGGGCCTGTGGGCGGCGATCGGCGTCGGCCTCGGCGTGCTCGTGCCCAACCAGGTCGCCTCGATCGTGATCGTGCTGGCCTTCACCCAATTCGTCGAGCCGCTGCTGCGTCTGGCGGCTTCGTTTCTTGAGGTCACGGCAAAGATCGGTAACTTTCTACCGGGCGCCGCGTCCGATGCGCTCGTCGGCGCGAGCGTCTTCACGATTGCGAACCCGGTCGGCGCCGCACCGCTGAACTGGTGGCAGGGCGGCCTCGTGCTGCTCGGGTACGCCCTGGTCGCGACGGTCATCGGCTACGCCGCGAGTTGGAAGAAAGACGTCACTTAGCCTCATTCCCCAATTTAGGGGGGACCGTTCCACCCCTGCTTGGGGGCGTTACGACCTGAGAAACTCTCACTAAGCTCCGACCAGTGCGGTGGCTATCCTACGGCTGCAAACAGCGTCGAAGTGAGGCCTCCCCGGTGAGTGAGCTACTTTCTGTCCAAAATCGGTTTTTTGCCGTCGTCGCTACTGCCGCGCTCGTTGTGGGCGCCCTCGCGGTGCCATTAGCAGCCGTCGCTGACAGCCGCCCCGCGGATGCCACCACTCCCGTGACGGTATCCGCCGATTCGCTCCCGACCGCGCAGATCAATGGGGTCGTCTGGGCACAACTCATTGTGGGCGACACCGTCTATGTTGGGGGCGAGTTCACCCGCTCGCGACCGGCCGGTTCTGCCGCCGGCGTGAACGAAGTCGTGCGCAACAATTTGCTGGCCTACAACCTCACGACCGGCGTTCTGGTTTCATCCTTCAATCCCAATGTCAACGGCGCTGTCCGCGCCCTGACCGTATCGAGCGACGGGTCGCGGCTCTTCGCGGGTGGTACGTTCACGAATGTCGGTGGCGTCAGCCGGACCCGCATTGCCGCTTTCAATACGACAAGTGGCGCCCTCATCTCTGACTGGTCTCCGGTCATCAACTCGGGTGTCAGAGCGTTGACCATCGCCGGTGACACCGTCTATGCGGGCGGAACCTTTACCTCGGCGGATGGCCAGACCCGAGCCGGGATGGCCGCCTTCAATGGCACTACCGGGGCCCTGGAACCATGGTCAGGCGCACCGACCGGCGGCAGCATCAATGCCCTCGCCGCCTCACCCGATGGCACCAAAGTTGTCATCGGTGGCTCCTTCACGGCCTACAACGGCAGTTCAGATCCGGGCTACGGTATGGCCGCGACCGATGCGAGTACCGGTGCATCACTTCCGTGGAAAATCAACGGCCTCATTCGTAATGGCGGCAGTCAGGCGGCCATCCTCAGCCTGACCGGATCCGCCGAAGGCCTGTTTGGCACCGGCTATGTGTTCGGGACTGGCGGAAACCTCGAAGGAACCTTTCGGGCCAGCTGGGAGGACGGCAGTCTGATCTGGGTCGAAGACTGCCACGGCGACACCTACTCCGTGGCACCGGCCGGCGACACGGTCTACACGACCGAGCATGCGCACTACTGCGGAAATATCGACGGCTTCGAGCAGACCGAGCCGTGGACCTACCATCGCACCCTGGCCTTCAGCATGGATGTCGGCGGCACCATCACCGCAGACAAGCACGGCTACTACAACTTCGCGGGCACTCCCCGGCCCACGCTGCTCCACTTCTATCCCGACATCAACACCGGTCGCTACACCGGTCAGGGCCAGGGGCCCTGGCACGTCACCGCCAACACCGAATACGTGCTGTACGGCGGGGAATTCACAGTCGTCAACAACAAGCGCCAACAGGGTCTCGCCCGATTTGCCGTGCCGGCCATCGCACCCAACAACGAAGGACCGCGCATCGCCGACGTGTCCTTCGTGAAATCGGAGTTCGTACCATCGGTAGCGTCGTTCGTGAACGGAACCGCACGTCTCAGTTGGAAGTCGGCCTATGACCGCGACAACGAGAACCTCAGTTACGACGTGCTCCGCGATGGAGTCGTCGTGAACACTTTCCAGGCGCCCTCTTCCGACTGGAACCGGCCGAACCTCGCTTTCACCGACACCGGGCTGACTCCCGGGCAGAGCTACTCCTATCGAATCCGGGTCACCGATCCCTTCGGCAACACACACACCGGAGACGCGGCCAGCGTCGTGATCGCATCCGGGGTCGTCAGCGACTATACGACGGGCGTCCTGGCGGATTCCCCCCGTTCCTACTGGCCGCTCAACGAAGCATCCGGAGCCACTGCCTTCGATTGGACGGGCGGCGCCGACCTGGCCCGAAACGGCGGCGTCACCCCCGGTGCGCCGGGCGCAATTGTGGACGACCCGAGTACGGCCAGCAGTTTTGACGGCACGGCCTCCGGGTTCACCTCGACCCAAACCGCCGAGGACGCCTCGAATTCGTTCAGCGTGGAGGCGTGGGTGAAGACCGAGACAACACAGGGTGGAAAAATTATCGGCTTCGGCAACAGCGCCACCGGGCGAGGCAGCAACTACGACAGGCACGTCTACATGGACAACAGCGGTCGCATCTGGTTCGGCGTCTACCCCGGCGGAACGCGGACGATAACTTCGAGCGCGTCTTACAACGACGGCAAATGGCATCAGGTCGTGGCGAGCCTGGGCAGTGCCGGGATGTCGTTGTCAATTGACGGTAAAAAGGTCGCCCAGCGCTCCGATGTGACCACCGGTCAGGACTACCAGGGATTCTGGCGCATCGGCGGAGACAGCGTCAATGGCTGGCCCAACCAGCCAACGAGCGCCTTCATCGCTGCCGACATCGCTCAGGTCGCCGTCTATCCCGCTCCCCTCTCCCAGAAGCAGATCGTGGCGCACTTTGTGGCTTCCGGCCGAACGAGTCCCGTCACCCCCGCACCTGCAGACGCCTACGGCGCGGCCGTTTACAGCGCCGAACCCGCTTTGTACTGGCGCCTGGGTGAGTCGAGTGGAACCAAAGCGATCGACTCGTCGGCCTCCGAGCAGCCCGGAACTTACACGGACCCGGTCAGCCTCGGCGCTGCCGGACTGGTCAACGGCACGAGCAACACGGCGGCGACGTTTGGCGGCGGGATCGTCAGCAGTGACACCCGGATTGATGCTCCTGATACCTACGCGCTCGAAGCCTGGTTCAGCACATCGACGCAGCAGGGTGGAAAGATCATCGGCTTCGGCAGCGCTGTGACCGGGTTGTCGAACAACTACGACCGGCACGTCTATCTGCAAGACGACGGTCGACTCGTCTTCGGCACCTATACCGGGCAGACCAACACCATCCTGACCGAGGCCAGCTACAACGATGGGGCGCCGCACTATGTGCTTGCCCAGCAGTCATCTGCTGGAATGGCGCTCTATGTTGACGGCGTTCTCGTCGGCACGAATCCGCAGACCGGGGCACAGGGCTACTCCGGCTACTGGCGCATCGGCGGCGACAATACCTGGAACTCGTCGAGCCCGTGGTTCGTCGGCACAATCGACGATGTCGCGGTCTATTCCCTCCCGCTGAGCGCCACCGAGATCGCCCGCCACTATTCGCTCGGCTCGGCCACCACTACCCCCGACAACGCGGCACCCACAGCCGCCTTCACGGCGAGCACCGACCAGCTGTCGGTTTCAGCGGATGCCTCGGCCTCGGCCGATTCCGATGGTACCGTGACCGGATTCGCGTGGTCCTGGGGTGACGACAGCACCAGCACAGGCCCCACCGCTGAGCACGCTTATGCGGCCGCCGGAACCTATGCCATCACCCTGACCGTCACCGACGACGACGGCGCCACCGACACGGCCATTCGATCCGTTACCGTCTCAGCACCACCACCGGTCCCAACCGGAATCGCCGCCGATACCTTCACCCGCGAGGTCAGCCGAGGGCTCGGCGTGTCCGAGAACGGCGGAACGTGGACCACCACGGGATCGGCCGCCAATTACTCGGTTACCGCTGGTTCCGCTCACCTGCGTGTGGCCGCCGGAGGTAAGTCGAACGGCTATCTCGACGGTGTTTCGTCGGAAAGCACGGATGTCACGGTCTCCACGTCCCTGCAACAGGCGACGACGGGAGCCGGCACCTACGTTTCGCTGATCGGCCGCCGTGTCGCCACGGACGACTATCGGGCGCGGGTTAAAGTTCTCTCCAGTGGCAGCGTGCAGCTGCAGCTCATGCGTGGTAACACCACCCTGCAAGCGAGCACTGTCGCCGGACTGACCTACGCAACCAACGATCAGTTGCAGGTGCGGCTGCAGGTGTTCGGTACTGAGCCGACGACGATCCGGGCCAAAGTGTGGGCCGCGGGATCGGCGGAGCCCACGACCTGGAAGCTCAGCCGAACGGACGCAACACCAGCTCTGCAGCGGGCCGGATCGATCGGTCTTGCCCTGTACGCCAGCGGATCGTCGACAACCCCGATGACCGTCTCCTTCGATTCTCTCTCCGCGATCGCGGTGACGGAACCGTAGCCGGGGCCGATGCGAGCGTCAGCTGCTCAATCAGGCCGGCAGCTTGAGGGAATCGACGAAATCGCCCGCGTGCTGACTCGTGAGAATAACGCGGGCGAATTCTTCGTCGACGAGGTCGATCACCACAGCCGGGCGATGACGTTTGATCGAGACGAAGTCCTTGCCGCCGTGAAACTTCCAGGTTCCGGCGGCAAGGACGAGCGGAACGATCGAGCCGAGAGAGCGAATGCCGCGCAACCAGATCCACGGATCCTCGGTAATGATCACCGAGCGAATATTCTCCCGCTGTACCACGATCGACTCGCGTCGCAGCGCGAGGGTTCGTTCCGCGCGTGTTAGGTGGATCTCGAGCCGGTCGGAGTGCACGCTCAGGGAAGCCATTGTTCCAGTCTGCCCGGTCAGCGGCGAAAACCCGTTGTCTGAACCTCACAAAGCATTAACGTTCCAGCGCAGGATCCCTCCAACGTCAGCCGATCAGGCCGCCGGAGCTGCGGCGGCCGCAGCCTTGGCCGCGGCGGGGAGAGCCTCGAAGATGCGCCCGATGGCGCTCTGGTCGTGCGCATCTGAGACGAACCAGGCCTCGAACACGCTCGGCGGCAGAGACACTCCGTGGTCGAGCATGGCGTGGAAGAACGGCGCGTAGCGATAGGCTTCCTGACGCTGCACGTCGGCGTAGTTGCGTGGGGCTGAACCCTGCGCTTCTGCTCCGAAGACGAAGCTGAACAGGTTGCCGGCCCGCTGCACCCGGTGGGCCACGCCCTCGGCTGAGAGCGAGGCGGAGACCGCCTCCGAGAGGATGGTGGCGGTCGCGTTGAGCCGGTCATACACGCTCTCATCGAGCAGTTTGAGGGTCGCGATGCCGGCTGCGACGGCGACCGGGTTACCCGACAGCGTTCCGGCCTGGTATACCGGGCCGGTCGGGGCCAGAAAGTCCATCACGTCGGCTCGCCCGCCGAGAGCGGCGACGGGCAGGCCACCGCCGATGATCTTACCGAAGGTGAGCAGGTCGGGCGTGTAGAACTCTTCGCCAGCCGACTCCAGGCTGCTGGTTTCGAGGCCCCAGAACCCGGAACGGCTGACCCGAAAACCGGTGAGTACCTCATCAAGAATGAGCAGCGCGCCGTTCGCGTGCGCGATCGACGACAGTGCCGCGTTGAAGCCAGCATCCGGCGCGACGACGCCCATGTTGGCGGCGGCCGCCTCGGTGATAATGGCGGCGATGCGCCCGGGATGTGCTTCAAAAGCGGCTCGAACGGCATCGAGGTCGTTGTACGGCAGTACGAGTGTCTGTGCGGCGGTCGCTGCGGTGACACCGGCCGATCCGGGCAGCGCGAGCGTGGCCAGGCCGGAGCCCGCCTGGGCCAGCAGTCCGTCGGAGTGGCCGTGGTAGTGCCCAGCGAACTTGATCAGCAGGTCACGACCGGTGAAGCCCCGCGCCAGACGGATGGCCGTCATGGTCGCTTCGGTGCCGGTGGACACCAGGCGCAGCTTTTCTACGGCACCGACACGGTCGGCGACGAGTTCGGCCAGCTCGGTCTCGGCCGGCGTCGACGCGCCGAACGACAGGCCGAGAGCGGCGGCATCCTGCACGGCCTTAATGACGTCGGGGTGGGCGTGACCGAGAATGGCTGGTCCCCACGAGTTGACGAGGTCGACGTACTCGCGGCCGTCGGAGTCAGTGACGTAGGCACCAGCAGCCTTCACGAGAAAGAGCGGGGTGCCACCGACCGAGCCGAAGGCCCGCACGGGAGAGTTGACCCCGCCGGGAATCACGCGGCGGGCGCGGTCGAATAGTTCATCATTGTGGGTTGCGGCGTGCTCTACCGGGGTCGGCATCTCTTGCGCGTTGATCGTGTCGGTCATGCTTGCTCCTCCTTGAGCCAGGTGGCCAGTTCAACGGCCCAGTAAGTGAGTACGGCGTCGGCGCCGGCCCGTCGGATGCTCAGCACCGACTCTTCGACGGCGCGACGCCGGTCGATCCAGCCCTGTGCTGCGGCCGCCTCGATCATGGCGTATTCGCCGGAGACCTGATATGCCCAAACTGGAATATCACTCATGGCGGCGACGTCGGCGAGCACGTCGAGGTAGCTGCCGGCCGGCTTGACCATGACGATGTCAGCGCCCTCGTCGATGTCGAGCTGCGCTTCGCGCACGCCTTCGCGACGGTTGGCTGGATCGAGCTGGTAGGTGCGGCGATCGCCGACCAGGGTCGAGGCGACGGCTTCACGAAACGGACCGTAAAAGGCGGAAGCGTACTTGGCCGAGTAGGCGAGAACGGCGGTATCTTCGAAACCGTTGTCGTCGAGGGTCTCGCGCACGGCGGCGACCTGCCCGTCCATCATTCCGGAGAGGCCGAGCAAAGCGGAACCGGCCGTGGCCTGGGCCAACGCCATGTCACGGTAGCGCTCAAGGGTCGCGTCGTTGTCGACGTGGCCGTCGGCGGCCAAAACGCCGCAGTGGCCATGATCGGTGAATTCGTCAAGGCACAGATCGGTCTGCACAACGAGCGCGTCGCCGATCTCGTCGACGAGCGCGCGGGCGGCCAGGTTGAGAATGCCGTTCGGGTCGGTCGCGCCGGTTCCAGTGGCGTCGCGCCGGGAGGGCACCCCGAACAGCATGATGCCGCCGATGCCGGCTTCGGCAGCCTGCCGCGCGGCGCGGCGCGCACTGTCGATGCTGTGCTGCACAACGCCGGGCATCGAACTGATCGCGCGCTGCTCATCGCCTTCCCGCACGAACATGGGGAGCACAAGCTCGGCCGGGTGAACACGGATTTCGCTGGCCAGGCGACGAAGAGCACCGCTGGTGCGCAGTCGTCGCGGGCGGATTACGGGATTGGTCACCCTTGTACCCTACGCCGCCCGGCTGGACGTCTCGTTATCCGGTCGTTACCTGCCCGGCTACAGTGCCGGTGCGGTTCCCGCGAGAGCGGCGTCGACCAGCGCCTCGATGAGGGACTCGGCGCTGCGCTCGGAGGCGACAACGTCGACGCGCAACCCGAGGGCCCGGGAGTCCCTGGCGGTCTGCGGGCCGATGCACGCCACGAGGGTGCGCTCGGGAATGTCGCCGAACTGTTCCCGCACCTGACGCGCGACGCTGCCGCTCGTGACGAGCACGGCGTGTACGAGGCCGGCCTTCACGTCGGCGACGACCTGGTCGCTGACCGGAACACCGATCGTGCGGTAGGCGACGACGGATTCCACGTCGTGGCCGACGCGGCGCAGTCCTTCAGTGAGCAACGGTTTGGCGATCTCGCTTCGCAGGGTCAGCACGCGCAGCGGGATGACGCCGGCGGTGGCGGTCTCCCATTCCTCGAGCAGGCCGCGGGCTGAGTTGTCTTCGGAGGGAACGATGTCCACGTGGTAGCCGGCCGCGATGAGCGCGGCTGCGGTGGTTTCACCGACCGCAGCAATTCGCGTTCCGGGCGCGACGGCCGCACGGTGCGACGACAGAACGTCAACGGTCGTGGCGCTCGTAATGGTCATCCAGTCGAAATCGCCCGCGGCGAGGCGAGTGAGTGCCGCGTCGAGCGCCGGAGCGTCGTCCGTGGCGGCGAAGTTGATCATGGGAGCGACGATCGGATGCGCGCCCCTGGCCCGCAGGTTGGCTGCCACCTGGTCACCCCAGGGTCCGCCGCGCGGAACGAGAACTCGCCAGCCCGCGAGGGGCTTGGTCAGTTGATTGGTCACGTGATCACTCCGTCACTTTCAGGGGAGAGAACTCCGCCGCGCCGCCGGCCAGAAGATCTATGGACACTCGTTCGGCCACGTCGAGCGCAGCTTCGGTGAGATGGAGGGGGGAGTGGGAATCCGGTGTCGCCGCATGCGAGCTGGTGACCTTGCGGGAGCCATCCGGGCTGTACACGGTCGCGGTGAGAAAGAGCAAACCATCGTCAACGACCCCTGTCGCACCGATCGGTGCGGCGCAGCCGGCCTCGAGGCGGGCCAGCACGGTGCGCTCGGCGGTCGTCGTCGCCTGGGTGGAGGCGTGGTTCATGGCGGCGAGCGCCACGGCGAGCAGACGATCGGGCTTGCCATCACGCACTTCGATCGCGAGCGCTCCCTGGCCGGGAGCCGTCGGCCAGGCCGACAGGTCGAGAAAGTCGGTCGCGACGGCATCGAGGCGTCCAAGCCGTCCGAGACCGGCAGCGGCGAGCACGACGGCGTCAAGGTCGCCCTCGGCGACACGCCCTACCCGGGTGTCGATGTTGCCACGAATATCCACGATCGTCAGGTCGGGGCGACGCTCGAGCAGCTGGGCGACCCGGCGGGGCGAGCCCGTGCCGACGCGGGCCCCCTCTGGCAGGGTGTCCAGGGTGAAGCCGGAGCGCGCGCACAGCACGTCGCGGGCATCCGCTCGCTTAGGTGTCGCACCGATACGCAGGCCAGGGTAGCTCTCGGTCGGCAGGTCTTTAAAGGAGTGCACGATGACGTCGCACTCGTCGTTCAGCAGGGCCTCGCGCAGGGCGCTCGCGAACACTCCGGTGCCGCCGAGGCTCGAGAGCGGCTCGGTCGACGTGTCGCCGTGCGTGGTGACGCGCACGATTTTAACCTCGACGCCGGCAGAGGCCGCGATGCGGTTGACGATGGTCTGGGTCTGTGCCAGCGCGAGGGCGCTCGCGCGGGTGCCGACGCGAATGACGGTCATGGTGCCATTCCCGCGACGGCCGGCTTGAAGCCGAGGCGCACGTTTTCGCAGCAGCCGGGGCGGCACACGTCGTACCAGGGCCCGAGCGTGGTTGTGGCCGGTCGATCTTCAACCGGGGTGTCGTTGAGGCGTTCCTCGATCAGGTCGACGAGGCCGCTCACGAAGTCGGGCGACACACCGGGAGTCGGCACGCGCACGGCTGTGATGCCGAACTTCTCGCTGGTCTCCATCGCTTCGTTGTCGAGGTCCCACATGACCTCCATGTGGTCGCTCACGAAGCCGAGCGGCACAATGATCACGGCACGGATGCCGCGGGCCGGCAGCAGGGCGATCGCGTCGTTGATGTCGGGTTCGAGCCACGGCATGCTGGGCGGCCCGCTGCGGGACTGGTAGACCAGCTGCCACTGAGTCTTCAGTTTCGCGGTGGCATCGTCTGGTTCAACCAGGGAATCCATGATGACCTGCGCTACGGCGTTGTGCTGCGCTGCATAGGCACCACCCTCGCCGAAGCCACGTTCGGCCGGGCCGCTCTTGTTGGCATCCGTCATGGGGATCGAGTGGGTGGAGAACAGGATCTCGACCTCGGTGTCCACGTCGATGCCGGGGACGGCCTGTCGCACCACCTGCAGGCCCTGAGCCACGCCCACGATGAACGGGTTGACGAAGCCGGGGTGGTCGAAGAACTGGCGAATCTTGTCGATGTGCACCGTGCCGGTCAGGCCCTTGTCGGCGAGCGCCGCGGCGAAGTCTTCTCGGTACTGGCGGCATCCGCTGTAGGAGCTGTAGGCACTTGTCGCGATCGCGAGCAGGCGGTCCTGGCCAGCCTCGTGGGCCTCGGAAATCGTGTCACGCAGGTATGGCGCCCAGTTGCGGTTGCCCCAGATGACCGGCAGGTCGATGCCACGACGGGTCAGTTCAACCTGCAGGGCCGCTTTCAGCACGCGGTTCTGGTCGTTGATCGGGCTGACGCCACCGTAATGGCGGTAGTGCTTGGCGACGACCTCGAGACGTTCCTCTGGAATACCGCGACCGCCGGTGACGTTTCGGAGGAACGGAATCACGTCGTCCTGGCCTTCAGGACCGCCGAAACCGGCCAGCAGTACGGCGTCGTACTGAGCCACTACTGCAACACCTCCACGAGCTCTGCGGTAGAAATGCGTCGTCCGGTGAAGAACGGAATCTCTTCGCGCACATGGCGGCGGGCCTCGGTGTCGCGCAGGCCGCGCATCAGGTCGACGAGCTCGGTGAGTTCGTCGCTCTCGATCGGCAGCAACCACTCGTAATCGCCGAGGGCGAAGGCCGAGACGGTGTTAGCGATGGCTCCACGGTAGGCGGCGCCCTTTCGACCGTGGTCGGCCAGCATCTTGCTACGCTCGTCCTCCGGCAGCAGGTACCACTCGAAGCTGCGCACAAAGGGGTAGATGGTAAGCCAAGCCTTCGGCTCGACCCCCCGCAGAAAACCGGGGACGTGGCTCTTGTTGAACTCGGCGTCGCGGTGCACGCCCATGGCATTCCAGGTGGGCAGCAGGCTCTTGAGCAGGCGGCTGCGGCGCAGTTCGCGATTGGCCCACTGCAGGGTCTCGGCGTTGTCAGCGTGGGTCCAGATCATGACGTCGGCGTCGGCCTTGAGGCCGGAAACATCGTAGAAGCCGCGCACGGTGACACCCTCAGCTTCGATGAGGGACACAACGTCGTCGAGCTCGTTCACGGCGTGCGGAACATCGCGGCCGTCGAGGTCATCGGGGTTGTGCGGATCTTTTCGCAGAACGGTGAAAAGAGTGAAGCCTTGCGGTGAAGCCGCGGGTACTTCGAGATCGGTGGGGGTGGTGGGCTGAACGCTGGGTACTGCCTCTCCGGCAGCCGGGTGAGTCATAGCTCTAGTGTGCTCCGTATTGGTCCCGGTACCAAAATGAGCGCTGCCGTTCCTGTGAACCCGCCCGAAAGCTAGCGGTTTCTGGCCACCGCAGAAGCGCCGAACCAGACGATGACGCCCACCACGGTCGCCGCGCCGAGCGCTATGCCCACCAAGGCGGCCGGGCTGTCTTCGCCGAGCTGACGCAGGGCGTGGGTCAGGCGACGTCGTTTGATGCGCAGCTGCTTGGGCAGGTTCAACTTGTACTCGATCGCATCGAGCGTCGAGGCAAGGTCGGCGCGTGCGTGCCGCGCTTCGGAGCGCAGATCGCCGATACCGTGCTTTTCGATCTCAGTGCTGCTATTTGTGGTCATATTCGCCAACTCCCTTGAATGCATCTGCGTCTGCACGGATGCTCGCGTGTACGCCCTCAGGGTCGGGTTTGGTAGCCGCCTTCACCCGATTCACACCGATCAGCACGAGGATGACGGCCACGAGCACAAGTGCCACCGCCACGATGAGGGTGGCCAGCCAGAGCGGCAGCACCAGGGCCAGCGCGATCACCGCGAGGGCGACGAACACGCCGAGGGCGAAAAAGAGGATGGCGCCGGCCACCACGAAGAGGGCGGCACCGACCCCGACGTTTTTGGCCTTCGTGGCGAACTCGGCCTTGAAGGCGTCGAGTTCGGCTCTGACGAGGGCGCTGATCTGGCCGGGCAGCTCCCCGATCAGGGCGAGCAACGGGCGTTTGCTCTTCGGGTTGAATCCACTGCTAGTCACGGATTGCCTTCCCTACGTTCGGGTGTCAGTGTTTCAGGGGTCTGAATTCTACGAGTACGTGGTTAGATCGCGGCCGTGTCGTCGGCGTTCGCTGCAGGCTTCGCCTTCGGCTTCGGCTTTGGCTTTGCGGCGGCCGGGTGCCTTGTGGCGGTGGTGGCCGGGGTGGTGGCCGCATCCGCTTTGCTGGCGGCTCGCTTCTTCTTCGCCGCAGCCTGGGTGACCGCCTTCTTGCCCGCCTTGAAGAGCGTGGTGGGAACGTCACCGACCAGTTCAAGGGCGGCGTCGCGCACCTCGGTCACCCGGCGCTGCACCGGTTTGGCGTTCCACAGATCATTGGCGGCGGCAGCGATCTGGTCGTAACGTTTGCGGCCGGCACGCGCACCGAGCACATAGCCGACGAGTCCGCCCGTGATGAACAGAAGCTTTCCGCGCATTGAGTCTCCACTCTCGTAAGGTCTCCCCAGAGTAACCCGGTTCGCCGCTTCGGTCTCTGGTGCTGCCGGGTATGTCTCGAAGTGCTCGTATCAATACAGGAAGTGCACAGTTTCGTGGTTGGGGATGCGCCGCGTGCTCAACCGGATCCCGAGCGCCGTTCTTCTCGGCGTAGCGTGCAGAACTGCGGAGACTACGGCGAATCAGGCTCCCCGCTGCCTAATCTCGATGTTCACCTCAAGAATCTCCGCAGTTATGCACGCTAGAGGTCGGGAGCGGTGATGGTGAGGCCGAGGGCGGCGTGCCGAATGCGGTCGCCGGCCTCGAGGGCGTGCGGAATGACCGAGGCGAGGCCGGTTCCGGCGAGCCAGGCGCCGGTGATCTCGAGCGCTGGGGTCCGGGCGACGGCTTCGCGCACCCGTTGCGCACGTTCGGGCGCCCCGAGCGTCGCCGGCGAGAGGGCATCGCGCCACTCGGTGCGGGCGAAGGCGCGCACGCTGCTCGCCGGCAGCGGCACCCCGAGCAGAACGGACGCGTCGTGCAGCGCGAGTGCCTGCAGCTCATCGTCGCTGAGGTCGTCGGTGGGGTTGGGGTGGCCGGCGCGACCGTAGGAGAGCCGCACGACGTGGCGGCCGGGCCCGGCGGCCTGAGCCACCCAGGCCCACTTCGCGGTGACATGGGTGAGGGCCTTGGCGGTGACATCGGGCGCGTCGATGGCGACGAGCACGCCGGTTCCGCGCGGATGGGCGTCGAGGGCGGGCGCGTCGAGCACGAGCGAGGTGAGCGTGACGGCGGTCGGGGCCGGCCAGTCGAGTTCGGCAAGCGCGTCGAACTGGGCGCCGAGCGGATTGACCAGTCGCAGGGCCTGCGCGCCCTGGGTTGCGACGATCACGTACCGGGCCGTGAGGGTTGCCGTGGCGGGCGCTGCGTCGGAAGGCGCTGCAGTTGCGGGCACAGTGGGGTCGGAGTCGACGGGGTCGGCTTCCGCTGGTCGGGTGACCGTGACGCTCCAGGTGGGCGCGTCGTCCGTGCCGGATCGGGCTAGGGTTTCGGCCGTGGTCGAGGTCAGAATGGTCACGTTGTGGCGGTCAAGGGCGGCTACGAGTGCGGCGGGCAGGCTGGCCATGCCGCCGAGCAGTCCGCCAACGTTGGAGCCGGCCGGGGCGCCGGCGCGCAGGGCAGAGACGGCGCCGGAGAGCGATCCGGCGGTGGTGAGGGCACGGTTGAGTCCGGGGGCGACGACGTCGATCTCGAGGTCGACGGCGCTGGTCGTGTAGACGCCGGAGGCGACCGGTTCGACGAGGCGGTCGAGCACACGCGCTCCCATGCGCTTCTTCACGAGTTCGCCGAGGCTGTGCTCGCGGCCGATGGTGAGTACGGGCATGAGCCGGTCGAGGTAGGCGCGCAGCGAGCCGCTCCAGCCGATGACCCGGCGCACGTCGTCGGCGAGCGGCGATCCGGGAATGCCGAGAACGCCGGCCTTGGGCAGCGGAACGCTCACCGCGGCATCCGTTCCTGAGCGCCGTGAACGGGATGGGAGGGCTGGCAGGTGCAGCCATGCCCCGGCTACGTTGGGCGCGACGACCTGGTCGGTGAGGCCGAGATCTTCGATGAAGGCGGCCACGGTGCCGCCGCGCACCGCGAAACTCTCGGCACCGCTGTCGAGGCTGAGCCCGTCGAGAACGTGGCCGGCGACCGGGCCGCCCACGGCATCCGTTGCCTCGATAATGGTGACGCTGAGCCCCACCTGGGCGCATTCGCGGGCGGCCACCATGCCGGCCACGCCACCGCCAATGACGAGAACATCGATCGGTGTGGTCATGTTGCTGCTCCTATTCGGCCGCGCTCACGTCGTGCACAAGGCCGACCAGGCGAGTCAGCACATCGGGGTCGGTGCCCGGCGGAACACCGTGGCCGAGATTGAGTACGTGGGCCGGTGCGGTGCGTCCACGTTCGAGCACGTCGCGCACGTGCGCTTCGAGCACGGGCCAGGGTGCTGCAAGCAGGGCCGGGTCGACGTTGCCCTGTACCGGAACGGCGCCGCCGAGCCGACGGTTGGCCTCGTCGAGCGGCACCCGGTAGTCGACGCCCACGACGTCGGCACCGATGTTGTGCATTTCTTTGAGCAGTTCGCCCGTTCCCACACCGAAGTGCACGATTGGCACGTTGCGGTCGGTTTGTTCTTCGTCAGCGCCAGGCACGCGGTAGGTCAGGTCGCGCACGTGGGCGATCGCCGCGGCCGAGGCCGGGGCAACGGATGCCGCATAGTCGGCCAGCGAGAGCGCTCCGGCCCAAGAGTCGAACAGTTGGGCGGCGCTGGCGCCGGCAAGCACCTGCGCCCGCAGGAACCGGCCGGTGACGTCGGCGGTCCAGGCCATGAGCTTCGCCCAGGCCTCGGGCTCAGAGTGCATGAGCGTTCGCGCGTGGATGTGATCCTTCGACGGCCCGCCCTCGACCAGGTACGCGGCGAGGGTGAACGGGGCGCCGGCGAAGCCGATCAGCGGGGTCGATCCGAGCTGGGCGACCGCGAGCTCGACGGCGGCGCTGATTGGGGCGAGGGTCGTTTCGAGCAGGGCGGGGTCGAGAGAGGTGAGCTCGTCGACATCCGCTGCGGTGCGTACCGCCTTGCCCAGAACGGGACCCTTGCCGGCCACGATCGACACGTCGACACCGACGAGCTTGAGCGGAACGACGATGTCGCTGAAGAAGATTCCGGCATCGACATTGTGGCGACGCACCGGCTGCAACGAGATTTCGCTGGCCAATTCGGGGTCAAGGCACACGTCGAGCATGCGCGTTCCCACCCGCAACTCGCGGTATTCGGGCAGTGATCGACCGGCCTGCCTCATGAACCACACCGGCGTCACGGCGGGCCGGGTGCCCTGGTAGGCCTGGATCAGGCGGGAATCGGCGGTGAGGCCGGAGGAGAGTGGATGCTGCGCGTCGAGGATCATCTCGCCCATTCTCTCAAACATCCCTGACCCTGCGCGACGTGATGGTACAGCAAGAAGTCGTAGAATCATCTAGTGCTCATTCTTCTGTCCGCCAGTCACAAAAACTCCACCTTCGATGTGCTGGAGAAATTGTCTGTGGGCGGAGGGTCATCGGCCATTCGCATGGTCGAGCAGCACGGGCCGCTCAGCGGCGCCGTCGTCGTCGCGACCTGCAACCGATTCGAGGCCTACCTCGATCTGGCTGAGCCGTACGGCGTGTCTCCGCTTCCCGCCGTCTACGCCGCCATTGAGGCCGTGAGCGCCAGCAGCGGGCTCGACGCCGATATTCTGCGCGACAATCTCACCCTCGTGCACGGCAACGGTGTCGCCGAGCACCTCTTCGCCGTGACCAGCGGGCTCGAATCGGTCGTCGTCGGTGAGGTCGAAATCGCCGGTCAGGTGCGCCGTGCCCTCGAGCAGGCTCGCGCCGACGGCACCACGAGCCCCGAACTCGAGCGCCTGTTTCAACGGGCCTCTCAGACCTCTCGCGGCGTGAAGAACCGCACCGGAATCGGCTCGGCCGGCCGCTCGATCGTGCGCCTCGCCCTCGAACTGGCCGAGAGCCGGGTCAGCGACTGGTCGAGCGCCCGCATCCTGCTGGTTGGTACCGGTCGCTACGCGGGCGCCTCGCTCGCCGCCCTGCGCGACCGCGGAGCCGAGAACGTGCGCGTCTATTCACCGTCCGGTCGCGCCGTCGGATTCGCCACCTCCCACAGCATCGACGCCGTTCCGACCGAGGATTTCGCCGCCGAGGTCGCGCGCGCCGATGTTGTCGTCACCTGCACCCTGCGCGACGACCACGTCATCGACGCCGCCCTGATCACCCGCGGTCGTGCCGAAATCGGCACGGACCCGTTCGCGATCGCCGGCGCCACCGCCGAGGCCCCAGCTCGACTCTGCCCGGCCGACTCCGGCCCCGAAGCACCGCCGCAACTCATCATCGACCTCGGGCTGCCCCGAAACGTGGCTCCCGATGTGACCCTCGTTCCCGGTGTCGAACTGCTCGACCTCGAGACCATCAGCATCCACGCCCCGCTCGAAGAGCTCAACGCCACGACCGAAGCCCGCGAGATCGTCGGCAGGGCCGCCCGCAAATTCTCCGACGTAGCCGAAGAGCAGAGCCTCACCCCGGCCGTGGTCGCCCTGCGCAGCTACGTGTTCGAGCTGCGCGACGCCGAAATCGCCCGGGCACGCAGCCGCGGCGACTCGAGCGAAGCCACCGAGTCGGCCCTGCGTCACCTGGCCGGCGTACTGCTCCACACCCCCATGGTGCGCGCCCGCGACCTCGCCCGCGCCGGAGCGCAAGACGCCTACCTCGGGGGGCTCGACGCCCTGTTCGGCATCGATATCACCCTGCCAGCCGCAGGTGCAGCGGATGGCGCCGGCTCGCTGGCGTCCTAGCCCATCCGGCGACCATCACGGTTCGATGCCTGTAGCTAATTCAGGAAATCGACCCGGTCATCCGCTGCCCAACCCTGGAAATAGCGCACCCGCAGCGTCCGTTAGCTCGCATTTCCTGAATTAGCCACGCCTGGCGGGAGAACAGGCTCAAAGTGGGTGGGTGAGTTCGATCAGGGTGACGCCGGCCGAAGCGCCGGGAGTAGACATCGCGGCCAGAGCCGCTGGCGCTTCGGCCAGGGTGATTCGGCGGCTGATCAGCTCTGCGGGACGCAGTCGGCCGGTCAAGACAAGGTCGAGTAGCGCCGCGTAGTCGTGGGCGGGCATGCCGTGGCTGCCGAGCACGGTTAGTTCGCGCGCGATCACCGTTCCCAGCGGCAGGCGCGGGTCGGCGGCCAACAGGCGAATCTGCACGTGCCGCCCGCGGGTGGCCAGCGAGCGGATGGCGATGGCGATGGCGATGGCGATGGCCACGGTGTTTTCCCGGGCTGGGTCTGGTTGCGGCAGACCTGCCCGTTACCCACGTCGCACTCCGCCCACTCTCCGCAGGCGCAGACGAACGGCACGGTCGCCCGCTGGCCCACTCGGAACCGACGCACGAGCGGCCCGACCGCATCGATCACGCCGACCAGTTCGTGCCCGCGAACGTGCGGCAGCGCGATATCGGCGTCGTGGCCGAGCCAGCCGTGCCAGTCGCTGCGGCAGAAGGACGGTGGCCTCCACACGCACGATAAAGCCGGCCGCGGGCCGGCCCGCGGCCGGCGCCGCAGCATCCGTTTCTAGCCGCTACGCGCCGCGGAGGCGCACGGCCAGGTAGGCCTCCAGCTCACTCAGCGGCACGCGTTCCTGCGCCATGGTGTCGCGGTCGCGCACGGTAACGGCCTGGTCATCGAGCGAGTCGAAGTCCACGGTGATGCAGTATGGCGTGCCGATCTCGTCCTGCCGACGGTAGCGACGACCGATGGCGCCGGCGTCGTCGAAGTCCACGTTCCAGAGCTGGCGCAGGGTGGCGGCGAGCTCGCGCGCCATCGGTGACAGCTTTTCGTTGCGGGACAGGGGCAAAATTGCGGCCTTCACCGGCGACAGACGCGGGTCGAGCTTGAGTACGGTGCGCTTGTCAACGCCGCCCTTGGCGTTCGGCACCTCCTCTTCGACATAGGCGTCGACCAAGAAGGCCATCAGCGAACGGGTGAGGCCGGCGGCCGGCTCGATAACCCAGGGTGTCCAGCGCTCGTTTTTGGTCTGGTCGAAGTAGGACAGGTCCTTGCCGGATGCCTTGGCGTGCGTTGACAGGTCAAAGTCGCCACGGTTCGCCACCCCCTCCAGCTCACCGAATTCGGTGCCGGTGAAGCCGAAACGGTACTCGATGTCCACCGTGCGCTTGGAGTAGTGCGAGAGTTTCTCGGCCGGGTGCTCGAACAGGCGCAGGTTCTCGGGGTTGATGCCAAGGTCGGTGTACCACTTCATGCGGGTGTCGATCCAGTACTGGTGCCAGGTCTCGTCGGTGCCGGGCTCGACGAAGAATTCCATCTCCATCTGCTCGAACTCGCGGGTGCGAAAGATGAAGTTGCCCGGCGTGATCTCGTTGCGAAAGCTCTTGCCGATCTGGCCGATGCCAAACGGCGGCTTCGAGCGGGAGGCCTGCAGCACGTTGGCGAAGTTGACGAAGATTCCCTGCGCGGTTTCGGGGCGCAGGTAGTGCATGCCGGCCTCGTCATCGACCGGGCCCAGGTAGGTCTTCAGCAGGCCGGAGAAGGCGCGCGGTTCGGTCCAGATGTGGCGGTTGCCGCAGTTGGGGCAGGCGATGTCATCGAGACCGTTCTCCGGTGGGCGCCCCTTCTTCTCCTCATACTGCTCTTCGAGGTGGTCGGCGCGAAAACGCTTGTGGCAGCTGGTGCACTCAATCAGCGGGTCACTGAAAACCTCAACGTGACCGGATGCTTCCCAGACCTGGCGCGGCAAAATAACGCTCGAGTCCAGGCCCACCACGTCGTCGCGGCTGGTGACCATTGAGCGCCACCACTGCTTCTTGATGTTTTCTTTGAGCTCAACGCCGAGGGGCCCGTAGTCCCAGGCGGAGCGGGATCCGCCGTAGATCTCACCGGCCTGAAAGACAAATCCGCGGTGGCGGGCGAGGGCGATAACGGCATCAAGATGGGTGGGTGCGGCCACGGTGGCTCCAATGGTCGAAGGCGCAGAGAGGGGCGAATGCCCGAAATACCCATTTTACGCGCTCTGTCGGGCGCGAATTTTCCGACTCGCCCGCATTGCGCGCCCCCAAGCCGGTCTGGGGGTAACGTGAGGATGCGCATTTTTTATTACACGCAAGCTTCTCAAGGGGGAGACATGGGCGCCAAGTCCAGTATGAGCAAGGGCATTTCTGAAGAGCCGCAAGCTCTGCAACGGGCTCCGCACGATTTGGCCGTGGCGGTCGATCCCGATGAGCTCGAGGCCCATGATCGCAAGTGGACACCGATGAAGATCGCCATCTGGGCGGTAATTTCCCTGCTCGGCGGGCTCAGCTGGGTCATGCTCGCCGTGGTGCGCGGCGAGACAGTCAACGCCATCTGGTTCGTCTTCGCCGCCATTTGTACCTATCTCATCGGGTACCGCTTCTACTCCAAGTACATCGAGAAGCACCTGCTGAAGCCCGATGATCGTCGGGCCACCCCCGCCGAGTACAAGGCCGACGGCAAGGATTTCGCCGCGACCGATCGTCGCGTGTTGTTCGGCCACCACTTTGCCGCCATTGCCGGTGCTGGTCCGCTCGTCGGCCCTGTTCTGGCCGCCCAGATGGGCTTTCTCCCCGGCACCATCTGGATCATTGTGGGAGTCGTCTTCGCCGGCGCCGTGCAGGACTACCTGGTGCTGTATTTCTCCATGCGCCGCGGCGGCCGTTCCCTCGGCCAGATGGCCCGTGACGAACTCGGCGTGATCGGTGGAACCGCCGCCCTGATCGCGACCCTGGTGATCATGGTCATCATCGTGGCCATCCTCGCCCTCGTCGTCACCAACGCCCTCGCCGAAAGCCCGTGGGGCGTCTTCTCGGTTGGTATGACCATTCCCATTGCCCTGTTCATGGGTTGCTACCTGCGGTTCTTTCGGCCGGGCAAGATTACCGAGATTTCGATTATCGGTTTTGTGCTGCTGCTGGCGGCCATCATCGGCGGCGGCGCTGTTGCCGGCACCGAATGGGGCACGGCGCTGTTCACCCTCGACAAGGTCACCATCGCGTGGGGCATCATCATTTACGGTTTCATCGCCGCCATACTGCCGGTCTGGCTGCTGCTGGCACCTCGGGACTATCTCTCCACCTTTATGAAGGTCGGAACCATCGGCATGCTCGCCGTAGCGATCATCATCATCCGCCCCGAGATCACCGCCCCGGCCGTGAGCGAATTCGCCACCAATGGCGCCGGCCCGGTTGTCAGCGGAAACCTGTTTCCGTTTCTCTTCGTCACCATCGCCTGCGGCGCCCTCAGCGGGTTCCACGCACTGATCGCCTCGGGGACCACCCCCAAACTCATCCAGAAGGAACGCCAAACCCGCTTCATCGGCTACGGCGGAATGCTCATGGAATCGTTCGTGGCGATCATGGCTCTCGTTGCCGCGCTGTCAATCGACCGCGGCCTGTACTTTGCCATGAACTCCCCCGCTGCCCTCACCGGCGGCACCATTGAAGGCGCCGTCGCATTCGTCAACGGCCTCGGAATGACCGGCGTCAACATAAACACCGAGCTGCTCGCCCAGACGGCTAAAGACGTGGGAGAGGCCACCGTTGTCTCGCGCACCGGCGGCGCACCGACCCTCGCGGTGGGGCTCGCGCACATCATGCAGCAGCTTGTCGGCGGCCCCGCCATGATGAGTTTCTGGTATCACTTCGCCATTATGTTTGAGGCCCTGTTCATTCTCACCGCAGTGGATGCCGGCACCCGCGTTGCGCGGTTCATGATGCAGGACAGCCTCGGCAACTTCTTTCCCAAGTTCAAGGAGACCTCGTGGCGTCCGGGAGCCTGGGTGGCCACCGCGATCATGGTGGCGGCCTGGGGCGCCGTGCTCATCATGGGCGTGACCGACCCGCTCGGCGGAATCAATACGCTGTTCCCGCTCTTCGGCATCGCCAACCAGTTGCTCGCCGCCATCGCCCTCGCGGTGTGTATGGCCATCATCGCCAAGCGCGGTCTCTTCAAATACCTGTGGGTGGTGGCGCTGCCGCTGGGTTTCGCATCCGTCATCACCATCTACGCCTCGTTTCTCAAGATCTTCTCGACCGTTCCGGGAATTGGCTACTTCGCGCAGAACCGGGCGTTCTCGGCAGCCCTGGCCGACGGCAAAACCAGCTTCGGCACGGCTCCATCGGTTGAAGCCATGGAGGCCGTGGTGCGCAACACCATGGTGCAGGGCCTGCTGTCGATCGTCTTCGTGGTGCTGACCATCATCGTGATCATCACCACGATCCACGCCACCATCCGTGCCTATCGCAAGCACTCGAATGCTACGAGTGAAGATGCCGCCGTTCAGTCCGAGATCTTTGCTCCCGCCGGGTTTCTGCTGACCCCGCCCGAAAAGATCGTGCAGGCCCAGTGGGATGCCGTGCCGGTGGCCAAGCGCCCGAAGAAAACCGGCCACTGATGACGGTGTCGGTCGGTGGTGGAGCGGGTTTTCGCTTGATGCTGGGCGAGCGTGCCCGACGCGTTCGCTGGTGGGTGCGCGCCCTCATGGGCGAAGACGCCTACGACAAATATGTACTGCACCACGAGAGTTGCGAAACGGATGCTGCGCATCCGCTGATGACGGAGCGTGAGTTCTGGCGCGACCAGACCGACCGCCAGGATAAGAACCCGCAGGGGCGCTGCTGCTAGCGGCTAATCTGGGGAGATGACGAGTGGGGGCAGAATAACGCGGCCCCGCTCGCGGCCCTTGCGACTGACGTCAGTTCTTGGCCGGCTCCCGGCGTGGGGCCTTGTGCTGCTGATCTGGGCGGCGTCTCGGGTGCTCACCACGACGCTGCTCGGCACCCTGTTCACCGTCGCCACGCGCGCCGATTGGACCTTCGCCAGCTACCGGAGCAACCCCAACTTCTTCACCTTCTCGGGCTCGTGGGACAGCTCGTTTTACCGGCAGATCGCTCTGACCGGTTACCCGACCAACCTTTCAATGGATGCCGCTGGCAACGTGGAGCCGAACGCCTGGGCCTTTCTTCCGGTCTTTCCCGGGGTCGTGCGCGGGGTTTCTTTTGTCACCGGACTCGATTTCTACGTTGCCGGCGTGCTGGTAGCAACTCTTTTTGGCGCGTTGGCAACACTCGCGCTCTACCGGTTGCTGGCCCCGAAGGTGGGCGCACGCTCGGCCCTGTGGGCGGTCGCACTGTTCTGTTTCGGGCCCCTGTCGTTCATTCTGCAGGTGGCTTACGCCGAAAGCCTGTTTCTGTTCCTGGTCTTCGTGAGCCTCGCCCTCATGATGGAGCGGCGCTACCTTGTGATGATTCCGGTCGCCGTGCTGGCAGCCTTTACCCGCCCGGGGGTGCTCGCCCTGTCGTTGGCCCTGGCGATCCTGCTCCTGGTGCGCTGGCGTGAGGGTGACCGGTTTGCCTGGCGAGAGCGCTTCGCCATCGTGGCCGCTGGGCTGACCATCGCCGCGGCCGGGCTGGCCTGGCCACTCGTTGCGGGCTTTGTCACTGGAGTGCACGACGCCTATCTACTGACCGAGTTGTCGTGGTGGACCGGTTTTGTCGGCCGAGTCGAATTCGTGCCGCTCACCCCCTGGTTTCTGATGGCCGGAAAATATCTGGGCGTGGCCGGAATTGTGATCGTGCTCGTGCTTGCGGCGAGCTTTGCGTGGTGGTTGTCGCGCCGAGCGCTGCATCCGCTTCGGCCGGAAGTCGTGTGGTACTCGGCCAGCTATGGCCTTTACCTGGTAGCCGTCTTTCTGCCGCAACAGAGCCTGTTGCGACTGCTCATGCCGCTCGCCCCGCTGCTCGGCGACCCGGCGATCGCCCGGTCGAAGCGGCTGCGACGCACCCTGCTCGCAGCATCCATCGCCCTGCAGCCCGCAGCGATCGTGCTGCTCTGGTTCATCGGGTACCCCTGAGCTCGCCGAGCCGTGAGTGTTGCGGTGTTGAACCGACCAAACGGAGTTGAAACTCACGGCTCGACGGGCTGGCTCGACGGCTCGGCTCGACTTCAGACCCCGTAGATCAGGGCGCGCTGGCTCGCGTAGTGCGCCCGCACGTCGGTGGCCCAGTCGCGGGCGTTCGAGGGCTCGAGTTCGGTCGCGATCTCTCGCTTCCACTCGGGAAAGCTTCCATCAAGCGCCCAAGCTGCCTGCCGGGCAGCGCCCAGGGCCACGTATTCGCCGGGGGCAGGCAGAACGACCGGCACCCCAAAGACATCCGCGGCAATTTTCTGCACGGCGGGCGACTGCGAGCCGCCGCCGATCAGGATGACCTGCTTCACCGGCACACCCTGGCTGCGCAGCGAGTCGAGCGCATCGGCGAGGCTGCAGACCAGGCCTAAAACGGATGCCTGGGCCAGGTTTTCGGGGCGCATATTGGCCCGGCGCATGCCGGTCAGTGACCCGGTAGCGTGCGGCAGGTTTGGCGTGCGCTCACCGTCGAGGTAGGGCAGCATGAGCAGCCCCTCCGCGTCGATCGGAGCCGACAGCGCGAGGGCGCCGAAGCGCTCGATATCGACATCGAGCATGCGGGCCGTGGCCACGAGCGTGCGGGCACCGTTGATGGTCGCGATGAGGGGAAGTTGACCGCCCGCCGCGTCGGCGAACCCGGCAACGCTGCCGGAGGCATCCGTTATGCGAGCCGTGGTGCTCGCGAACACGGTGCCGCTCGTGCCGATCGAGACGACCACGTCGCCCTCCGCGGCGCCGAGTCCGAGCGCCGCCGCAGCGTTGTCGCCGGCCCCGGCCGACACAATCACAGCATTGGGCGTCACCCCGGCCCGGTCCGACGGGCCGAGCACGCGCGGCACCCGGGCGGCGCGGCCGAGCGCGGCCTCGAGCAGATCGAGCCGATACTCGTTGCTGTGCACCGAGAAATATCCGGTGCCAGAGGCGTCGCTGCGGTCCGTTGTGGTTTCGGTGGGCCTGCCGAGAATGTTCCAGGTGAGCCAGTCGTGCGGCAGCAGCACCTGCTCAACCCGCGCGGCGAGGTCTGGCCGGTTCTCGTGCAGCCAGGCCAGTTTCGTGATGGTGAACGAGGCGACCGGTACGACGCCGACCTCCTCGGCCCACATCATCGCGCCGTACTGCTCGGTGAGCGCGGCTGCCTGCGGGGCGCTGCGCACGTCGTTCCAGAGCAGGGCGTCGTGTACGGGCGCACCGGCGGCGTCCAGAGCCACCATCCCGTGCTGCTGCGCACTCACACCGAGGGCGAGCACGCCGTCTGCCCCCGCAGCGGATGCGCCACCTCCGGCTTGCTCGAACGCCTCCCACCAGCGCTGCGGGTCGACGCTCGTGCCGTCGGGATGGGGTGCGCTGCGCAGCTGCAACAACTCACCGGTGTCCGCGTCGACGCTCACGACCTTGCAACTCTGGGTCGAGGAATCGACTCCGGCAACCACACGACGATTCAGTGCCAACGGCATCTCCTTTGAAACCCTGTTTGTGTGACCAAGCCTAATCGAGCGGTTTCATGAGCTGCTCAAGGGTGCCGCGGGCACCCACGGTATGCAGCAGGTCGAGCGCATGGTCGTACGCCGCCACGAAGGAGGCATCGTCGATCAGGTCTCCGAACAGGTCGCGGTTACGCAGGAAGGAGTGCGGGTCGCTGGCGTAGCCTGCGGCGCTCTGCATGACGCTGTCCTTGATGCGGTCGACGACGTCGATCGGTTCGCCCTGCTCGTCGGTGCCCTCGGCGTAACGGGCCCAGCTCGCCACGATCGCGGCCGAGAGGGCGAGCTCTCCGCCATGGGCCGACTGCTCCCGAATCACCGGCAGCAGCCACTTGGGAATGCGGTCGCTCGACTCGGCGGCCAGTCGGGCGACCGTGTCGCGCACACCCGGGTTGCTGAACCGCTCAATGAGCTGCGCCTTATAGTTTTCGAGGTCGATTCCGGGCACCGGCTTGAGCGTTGGCGACCCCTCACGGTCCATGTACGCGCGCAGAAAAGTGGCGATGAGCGGATCGGCCGCGGCGTCGTGCACGAGGCGGTAGCCGCACAGGTGCGCAAAGTAAGCGAGCCCCTGGTGGCTCGCATTCAGCAGGCGCAGCTTCATCAGCTCGTAGGGTTCGACATCACTCACGAGCTGGGCGGCCGTCTTCTCGTAGGGCGGCCGACCGTCGGTGAAAGCATCTTCGAGCACCCACTGCAGAAACGGCTCGCAGACGACCGGCCAGCGGTCGGCGAGCCCGAAGGTGGCCGCGATCTGGGCCCGATCGTCGTCGGTGGTCACCGGGGTGATGCGGTCGACCATGGAATTCGGAAAGCTCACCGAGGCATCGATCCAGGCGCCCAGGGCCGCATCCTTGGCGGTGGCGAAGGCCACGAATGAGCGGCGGGCGACACGACCGTTGTCCTGCAGGTTGTCACACGACATGACGGTGAACGGCACAACAGAGCGCTCGCGACGTCGCCGCAGGGCCTCGACGACAAGGCCGAAGACCGTCGCGGGGGCGGCATCCACTTGCAGGTCGGCGGCGATCTGGGGGTTGCCAAGATCGAACAGGCCGGTCACCGGGTGAATGTTATAGCCGCCCTCGGTGACGGTGAGCGAGACGATTTTTACCTCGGGGCTTGCGAGACGTTCGATGACGGCCTCGACGTCGTCGGGGGCGAAGAGGTAGTCGATGATCGACCCGATCACGCGGGCGTCCAGGCTGCCGTCTGGGTGCTTCACGACCAGCGTGTAGAGGCCGTCCTGCTCGAGCAGGGCGTCGCGCATGCGGGCGTCGGAGGGCATCACGCCGACGCCGCAGATGGCGAAGTCGCGGGCGAGGCCAAGCTCGAGCAGGTCGTCGATCATGAGCGCCTGGTGCGCGCGGTGAAATCCGCCGACGCCAAAGTGCACGATGCCGGCCGTGAGACCGGCGCGGTCGTAGCTGGGAATCTGCACGGCGGGCGACAGCGACGAGAGCGTCTTGTTGCTCAGTTCGACCAGCGTGGGGGTGTCGGTCATGCGGTCCTCATTCGTTCGGTGTGTGGTTGGGGTCGGCGCGCAACTGCACCGCATCATCCAGGTAGAGCAGGGTGCCGTCAAAGCGGATGCCCCGCAGGTCGGCCAGGACGAGGGTCGCCGTGGTGTCGAGTCCGCGCGAGCCGATGCCAACGGTGAGACCGATCTGGGCGGCCTGCGCCGAGGCCACCCCGGCATCGGCGTCTTCAAAGACCACGGCGCGGCGCGGGTCGATTCCCAGCCGTTTTGCGCCAAGGCGATACGGGTCGGCAGCGGGTTTACCGCGCGCAACATCGTCGAAGGTGACCAGGCCATCCGGGCACGGCAGCCCGGCCGCGCGCAGGCGGGCGCGGGCCACGATGGCCACGGCGCTCGTCACGATGGTGAATCTGCCGGCCGGCAAGGCCAGGAGCAGGTCGCGGGCGCCGGGCAGGGCCCGCACGAGCGGTGCCGTCTCGACCTCTTTGAGCATGAGTGCCTGGTCGGCTCGCTGCACGTCGGCGGCCGGCACGAGTTCGGCAATCGTCTCCCGGGCCGGTCGACCGTGAATGATGTCTCGATCGAAGTCGAATCCGGGCGCGTACTCAACGGCCCATTCGTTCCACGCCACGGCTGCGGCTTCGTCGGAGTTGACAAGCACTCCGTCGCAGTCGAACAAGAGCCCGTCAATTCGATAGCTGCCGATCTGCGACGCGAGGCTGGCGGCGGTCACAGTGCGAATTCCGTCTCGTTCGTGTTCGCCAGCAGCACCGGCACTCCGGCCTCGGCGGCGAGGGCGAGTACCGCCTCGCTCACGCCGGTATCGACGACGAGGTGGTCGACCTCGTCGAGTCTGGCGAACTTCACCAGGCCGAATGCTTCCAGGTGGTTGTGGTCGGCGATGAGTACGACCGTGGTGGCGGCATCCATTGCGGCGCGCTTGACAATGGCCGCCTGCGGGCTGGCGGCGAGGAGTTGGCCGCTGGGCGTGAGCCCACTGACGCTGATGAACGCGAGATCCAGGCGAACGTGTTCGAGCGATTCGCGGGCCCACTGCCCGGATTGCGAGTCGTCGACGGGGTCGACGGTGCCGCCGAGGTTGTAGACCGATAGTTCGGCATTGCGGCTCGCCACCAGGGCGACCGGAATCGACGTTGTGACAACCTGCAGGGCGGCCGAGTTTGGCACACACACCGATAGCGCCTCGGCGATGGGACCGGCATCGATGAAGAGGATGCCGCGCTCCGGCAGCAGGGTCGCCGCGAGTGTCGCGACCGGGTGGGCGGCCGGCTCGGGCACCGTCACGCGGTCCAGATCGGCCACCGGGTCGGCCACGCTGATCGCCCCGCCGTGAGCTCGACGCAGCAGGCCGTCGTCTTCGAGGGTGCGCAGGTCCCGCCGAATCGTCTCCTCGGCGACGGCGAGTGACTCAGCGAGTTCGTTCACCTCGACCCGGCCGGCCCCGGCGAGCGCGGCCAAAATACTGGCTCGGCGTTCATCGGCACTGCGGTTCGTGCTCGTTGGATCCGGTTTCATCTGGCTCCCCTATCCTGTCGGCGACTACTTGATCGCGCCCATGGCCAGGCCGGTGACCAGGCGCTTCTGCGCCAGCCAGCCAGCCAAAACCACGGGCAGAACCGCGAGGGTCGATGCTGCCGAGAGTACCGCGAGAAACTGCCCGCGCCCGTCGACAAAGCTGCCGAGGAACGGCGGGGTGGTGCGTGCCATGGTCGAGGTGAGCAGGCTGGCCAGAAAGTATTCGTTCCAGGCGAAGATGAAGCAGATCAGCGCGGCGGCGGCGATGCCGGGCGCGACGATGGGCATGACCACGCGCACGAGTTCGGTGAAGAAATTCGCGCCGTCAATCTGTGCCGCCTCGACGATCTCGAGCGGTACCTCGCTGAAGAATGAGCGCATCATCCAAACAGCCAGCGGCAGGTTCATTCCGACGTAGAGAATGCTCAGGGCCGAGATGTTATCGAGGGCTCCAAAGCTCTGCAGCAGCAGGTAGATCGGAATGATTGCGGCGGCGATCGGCATGAAGCGGGTGGAGATGAAGAAGAACAGGGCGTCGGTCGATTTGATGATCGGGCGAATCGAGAGGCCATAGGCGGCCGGAATGGCCAGCAGAAGCACAATGACGGTGCTCATGACACTCGCGGTGAGCGAGTTGAGCAGATAGACGCCGAACCCGCGGTCGAGCACCTCGGCGAACCGGTCAAGGGAGAGCGCCGTGAAGATGGTCGGTGTTTTCGTCGCCGCGGCGGCCTCGGTCTTGAAGGCCGTGAAGACCATCCAGGCCACCGGAAAGAAGAACCCCAGCGTGACGATCCAGGTGAAAATGGTGAGGGCCGTGCTGGTGGCGCGGTGACGCATCCGCTTGGAACGACGACGCGGTGGGGTCAGGGCGCTTCGTGGGGGTGCTGCGCTGACCTTGGTGGCGGTGGCGGTACTCATGACTTGGCCCCTTCGCTGGAGAAGATCTTGAACAGCAGGCGCAACGCAACGCTCGCCACGATGATGGTGAGCAAAACGGTGATCACGCCATAGGCGGCCGCTTCGCCGATTTCGAGCCCCACGAAGGCTCGTTCGTAGAGCAGGTACGACAGGGTCTTGGTGCCGCCGGTGCCGCGGGTCATGATGGCGATCGGATCGAACACCTGCAACAGCATGATGCCGCCGAGCAGCACGGCAAGCTCGATGTACTGGCGCAGGTGCGGCAGTGTCATGTGTACAAAGCTGCGAATAGGGCCGGCTCCATCAACGGATGCCGCCTCCAGCGTCTCCTTGCTCTGGCTCTGCAGCCCGGCGAGCAGAATGAGCATCATGAAGGGCGTGTACTGCCAGGTAAGCACCATGATCACGGTGAGCGCGGGAAAGTCGGTGTTCCACTGCACGGGGTCAACGCCGAGCACCGACAGGCCCCAGTTGACCATGCCGACGTTCGCGTCGAGCATCGACCACTTAAAGATGAGGGCGGCGGCGGCGGGCATCATGAGGAACGGCGTGATGACGAGTGTGCGGGCCAGGCCCTGACCGAAGAATTTGCGGTTGAGCAGCAGGGCGATGCCGAGACCGAACAGTACGGAGAGCACGATCGACGAGCCGGTGATGACCACGGTCGCCGCCAGCGACTGCATGAAGGCTCCGCCGGTGAAGACGGTCACGTAGTTGTCGAACCCGGCGAAGCCGCGCGAGCCGGGGCGCATCAGGTTCCACCTCTGGAACGAGTAATAGATGGTAACGAGAAAGGGAATCTGCGTCACCAGAATAGCGACGACGATGGCCGGCCAGACCAGGGCGCGGGCCAGGCGGAGAGCCTTCTTCTGGCCGCCGCTCAGCTCGGGTTTCGGGGGGCGACGACGTGTTGTCCGTGACGCGGCCGGGGCCTGGTCTTCGGGTTCAGCCACGGTCCTGATCAAATCTGGCGCGGTCATGTCTGCAGTCTCTTTCTCGTTCTCGGCGTTGAACTGACGAGGGTGGTGGGCGGCGTCTCGTCGACGCCGCCCACGTTCACGGGTGGTGCCTACTTCTGGGCGTCTCCGGCTTGCTGGGCAAGCTCCTGGCCCTTATCGAGAACGTTCTCGACCGTGTCGCGACCGGCGAACACGTCGGCGATGTCCTGCGAGACCTGGTTTCCCAGGTCTTGGAACTCCGGTACGGTGACGTACTGAATGCCGACCCACGGCTGCGGGTTCACACCGGGCTGCGTCGGGTTGACCGCGAGCATGATGTCCTTGGTGATCGGTGCGAAAGAGGATGCCGCGGCGAGATAATTCTCATTCTCATAGGTCGAGGTGCGCGATCCCGGGGGAACGCGTTCCCAGCCGAGGGTGGTGCCGACCAGGTCGATGTACTCGGTGCTGGTGGCCCAGCTCACGAACTGCCAGGCGGCGTCCTGGTTCTTGCTGGTGTTGGGAATGGCGAGGTTCCAGGCCCAGAGCCAACCGGATTCTGCGGTCTCCTTGACCGGGGCGTGCACGTACCCGACCTTGCCGGCGACGGCGGAACCCTCAGCCTCCAGGGGGCCAGCGGCACTCGTGGCGTCGTACCACATGGCCGCGTTGCCCTGCGAGAACAGGTTGAGGCACTCGGTGAAGCCGGTCGAGACGGGGTCGGCTTCGCCGGCATCGTTCACGAGGTCGGTGTAGAACTTTACGGCTTCGGTGAACTCCGGGGAATTGACTTCGGCGTTCCAGTCCTCATCGAACCAGCTGCCGCCGAAGGTCTGCACGACCGTGGTCAACGGCGCAAACAGTTCGCCCCAGCCGGGTTTCCCACGCAGGCAGATGCCGGCAGCGTCGTCGGTCTTGAGGGTGCGCGCGAAGCCGGCGACCTCGTCCCAGGTGGGATTGGTCGGCATCTCGAGGCCGGCCGCGGCGAACATGTCCTTGTTGTACATGAGAAAAGACGACTCGCCATAGAACGGAACAGCGTAGAGGCTGTCATCAACGGTCAGGGCGTCACGCACGGGCGGCAGCAGGTCGTCGACGTTGTAGGCGGTGTCGGCTTCGGCCAGCGGGCCGAGGTCGACGAGCCAGTCGTTCTGGCCCCAGATCGGTACCTCGTAGCTGCCGACGGTGACGATGTCGTACTGGCCGCCCTGGGTCGCGACATCCTTGGTGACGGCGTCGCGAAGGTCGTTTTCCTCCATGGCGACGAAGTTCACGCTGATGTCGGGGTGGGAATCTTCGAAGGCGCCCTTGAGCTCCTCCATGTCCTTCATCTGCGGGTTGTTCACCGTAGCGAGGGTCAGGGTCACTGGGCCGTCGGCCTGTTGTGTGCCGCCGCCGGCTCCGGTGCATCCGGCCAAAAGCACACCCACCGAAGAGAAGGCGACTGCGCGGAGCACAAGCCTTTTCTTCATGGAATAAGACTTCGTCATCTCAAACCTCTTCATCGTCGACACGTCCTTGTGGACTGGTATGAAGCTACTGTGAACCGATTGAGTGGAAAAAGCAACTCAAATTGTGGTTTTGTGATGTTTCTGTGACGAAATATTGCCCGATCATACATATATTCGGTCGCAATACCCACAAAAACGGATGCCACCGGTCGACTGCCGCGCGCCGAATTGCTAGTCTGAGGCCACCGGCCCGATGCCGGTGGCTGCGAGGAGGCAGGCATGTACCCAGCGGAACGACAGGCCGCGATCATCGCGCTCGCGCAGGCCGGCACCGGTGAGATCTTGGTGGCCACCGCCAGCGTCGCGCTCTTGGTCACCGCCGAGACCATTCGCCGTGATCTCGTCGTGCTCGAGCGCCAGGGGGTCCTTCGGCGTCAGCACGGCGGCGCCCGTCTCGTGCAGAGCACCCCATTCGAGATCGCAATGGCCCAGCGCAGGCTGGAGAACGCGCCGCAGAAGCATCGAATCGCCCAGCGGGTGCTGCAGGAGCTGCCCGACGACGGGGTTGTGCTGCTGGACTCCGGCGCACTCACCCTGGTAATCGCATCCGTTTTTCCGGAGGACCGGCGGCTGATCGTCGTGACCAACAATCTGCCCGCGGTGCGGTTGCTCTCCCGAAAGCCCCTCCTCACCGTGCTCGCGCTGCCCGGACGGGTGCGCAGCGTTTCGCAGGGCGCCGTCGACGAGTGGACCCGGGCGCGCATCAGCCAGCTCAACGTGGACGTCGCGTTTGTCGGCGGCAACGGGCTGACCGCCGAGGCCGGGCTCACCACGACGATTCCCGATGAGGCCGAGGTGAAACGAGCCATGATGCTGTCGGGGCGGCGGCGGGTACTCGCGCTGACCTCGAGCAAAATCGGCCAGAACTCGTTCTGCCACGTCGCCGACGCCAACGAATTCGATCTCATTATCACCGACGACGGGATCGACCCCCGTCAGTCCCGCAAGCTGAGCGCCGCCGGCCCCGAGCTCGCAATCGTCTGAGCTGCGGGCATCCGCTCGTGGATTCTGGCGCTCGGGCGGCTTGGCGAGGTGTGAGTCTCGGTCCGTTGAAACGTTCAAATCCGGCCGGGACTCACACCTCGTTGATTCAGGCCAGGGAGCCGTCGACCAGCTTCACGATCATGGAGCAGTCCTTGCCGCCCTCGCCCTGGTCAATCAGGCGCTGAAACAGCTGTTGCACGTGCGTACCGATCTCGAGCGGCGTGTCTGTTGCTGCGGCGGCCGCGACCGCGAGGCCGATGTCCTTGTTGGCGAGCTCGGCCGTGAAGGTCGGCGCGAAGTCACGGTTTACAGCCGCCGATGGCACGACCCCCTTGACCGGATACCAGGTGCGCAGGGCCCAGCTGTCGCCCGACGAAACGGATGCGATATCCCAGAACACCTGCGGGTCCAGTCCCAGCCGATCGGCCAAAACTGCTCCTTCCGACGTTGCGGCCAGATTGATGAACAGCATCAGATTGTTGCAGATCTTCGCGGCCTGGCCGGTCGTGGCACCCCCGGTGGGAATGATGTTCGCGGCCATCGGCTCTATGTAGGCGGTCGCGGCGGTGACGGCATCCGCTTCGCCGCCGATCATGAAGGTGAGCGTGCCGGCTTCAGCACCGGTGATTCCGCCCGAGACGGGAGCGTCGACGAACCGAAAACCGGCTGCGGCGGTCGCATCGTGCAGCGCCTGGGCCGATTCGATGTCGATCGTCGAGGAGTCCACCAGCAGGGTCGTCGTGGCGGCGTGCGCCAGCACGCCATCGTCGCCGAAGTACACGGCACGGGCGTGGTCGCCCTTGGGCAGCATGGTGAAGACCACGTCGGCGCCGGCGACGGCGTCCTTGATACTGATCGCGCGGGTGACGCCGGCGGCCACCGCAGCGTCGAGAGCTTGCGCGTTGAGGTCGAAACCGCGCACGCTGTGCCCGGCCTTCACCAGGTTCGCCGTCATGGGGCCGCCCATGTGGCCCAGCCCAATCCATCCGATTACCGCCATGGCAAAGCTCCTTCGCATAGGTGACGGGCCGCTATGCCCGACAACATCCACGATGGCACAAATTGTCGGCGGGCTGGTCGCCGACCCGAGAGTTTCGGTCGTTGATCTGACTCCGGGCCCACCCTGTGGCCACGGGCCCAGTTTATAGGCTGGGCCCGTGGACGGGGCCCGGGCCCCGTCCGGATCAGTGCACGTACTCCAGCAGATCGGCCCCGACCGCGCGCATTCCGTCGAGCGCGGCGAGTCGGGTCATTAGCTGCGAATCGTCGAACAGCATCGCCACCGCGTAGGTCACGCCAGCACGCGGACCACGCAGGATGCCCACCTCGGCGCGCACGCCGGCATCGGTTCCGGTCTTGTTGACCATGAGCAGCCCGAGGTCACTCTCTCGATGCGTCAGGGGATCGAGCCCGAACGCACTCGCCACCATCGACAGGTCGGAGTTGAGCGAAAGCCAGCCAATCACCCGGCCACTCGTCTCGGCGTCGACGATCTCGCCCCTGGCGAGTGCGGTGAACAGCCAGGTGAGCTCTTTGGCGCTGCCCACCGACAATTGGGGCGCGTCGTCCGGGCCGCGCTTGTTGCGCACCAGGTCGAGCAGGGCCGTGCGGCTCAGCCCGAGACTTTCGGTGCGCGCCCGCACCGCGTGCAGGCCGACGGCCCGAATGAGCACATTGGTCGCTAGGTTGTCGCTCGTGGCGCCCACGAGCGCGGCAAGGTCCGCGACGCTCAGCCGGGAGACCTGGAGGTGCTGCCAAATTCCGGAATTGCCCACGGCGTCGGTGCTCGAGCGTTCGAGCATCGTGGCCAGGCCGAACTCGGCATCCTTCAGCCGAGCGGCCACCTCGATCAGCAGCAGCACCTTGCCCACGCTCGCTGTGGGCATCGAGACGTGGTCGTCGACCGAGAACAGCACCCGCCCGGTCGACAGGTCCGTCGCCCGCGCCGAGACCTGCACGCCGTTGAGGGCCAGTTCACCGAGCGACGCGAAACCACGGGCGAAGTTCTCGGGAGCATCGGTTCCGCGATGTTTGCCACCGGAGGCCGCAGCATGACGGGAATGACCGGCATCACCCGCGTTCAGACCGGCGCGGCGGCCACCGACATTTGCCGACGGGCCAGCATCGCCGCGAGTCGGAAAGTCCACTGTCTGCCCCTTCCTTCCCCGGTGCGGCCACGCACCCGCCATCCCCTGCTCTTTCCAGCAAGGCCCACACTAACCCAGGCGTGTTACCAGATGGTGACGCGCGTCTCGGGGGCGAGGTAGAGGGCATCCGCTTCGGTGACGTCAAAGGCCTCGTAGAACGCCGGAATATTGCTGACGATCTGGTTGCAGCGAAACTCGTTCGGCGAGTGCGGGTCGATAGCCAGCAAGCGGATGGCCTCGGCGTCGCGCAGCTTCATCTGCCAGGCCTGGGCCCAGGAGAGGAAGAACCGCATTTGCCCGGTGAGTCCGTCGATGACCGGCGACTCCTCGCCGCCCAGCGAGAGCAGGTAAGCCTTCCAGGCGATGGAGAGGCCGCCGAGGTCGCCGATGTTCTCGCCGATCGTGAGCGCACCGTTCACGGTGTTTCCCGGGATGGCTTGCGGTTCGAGGCCCTCGAACTGGGCGATCAGCGCGGTCGTGCGCGTTTCGAACGCCGCCTTGTCGTCGGCGGTCCACCAGTCGATGAGACGGCCGTCACCGTCGTACTTGGAGCCCTGGTCGTCGAAGCCGTGGCCGATCTCGTGGCCGATGACCGCACCGATCGCGCCGTAGTTGGCGGCCGGGTCGCGGGTCTCGTCGAAGAACGGAAACTGCAAAATAGCGGCCGGAAAGACGATCTCGTTAAATCCGGGGTTGTAATAGGCGTTGATGGTCTGCGGGGTCATGAACCATTCGTCGCGATCGAGCGGCTTGCCGATCTTGCCGAGCTCGCGCTGAAACTCGAACTCACCGGCGGCCTTGACGTTGCTGATCAGGTCGCCGGCGGTGATCTGAAGGCTCGAGTAGTCGCGCCATTTCACCGGGTAGCCGATCTTTGGCGTGAATTTGCGCAGCTTCTCGAGGGCGCGCGTGCGGGTCTCCTCGGTCATCCAGTCGAGGGTGCTGATGCTGTTCTCGTAGGCCGTGACGAGGTTGGCCACGAGCACGTCCATGCTCTCCTTGGCGCTCGGCTTGAAGTGGCGCTGCACGTAGATGCGGCCGACGGCCTCGCCGAGGGCTCCCTCAACGAGTGAGACGCCGCGCTTCCACCGGTCGCGCAGCTGCGGGGTGCCGCTCAGGGTACGCCCGTAGAAGTCGAAATTCGCCTCCACGAATTCACCCGACAGATAGGCGGCACTCGAGCGGATGACCTGCCAGCGCAGCCAGTCCTGCCACGACTCCAGGCGGTCATCGGTCAGGGTCTCGGCGAGCCCAGCGATGAAGCTCGGCTCCCGCACGACGACCTCGTCGAAGGCGCCGACCGGGGCGTCGAGGCCGTCCAGCCACAGGTCAACGTCGGCGCCGGCGGCGAGCGCCGAGACCTGGCCCCAGGTGCGCAGGTTGTAGGTTTTCTCGCTGTCGCGGGTGCTGACTTTGTCCCAGTGGTGCGCGGCGAGTTCGGTTTCGAGGGCGAACACCCGCCCGGCCCGTGCGGCGGCGTCTGCGAAACCGGCGAGGGTGAACATCCGCTCAAGAAACTCTTGATACTTCGTTCGAATCTCGGCGAATTTTTCTTCGCGGTAGTACGACTCGTCTGGCAGGCCGATCCCGCCCTGCGCGATGAAGACCAGGTAGCGTTCGGGGTTGCCCGGGTCGTTGTCGACGTAGAGGTGGAAGGCTCCGGCGATGCCACCGCGCTCGAGGCGGCCGAGGGTCGCGAGCAGCTCGGAGATGGTGGTGACCGCGTCGACCTCTGCAAGGTCATTCTGCAGCGGGGTGGCGCCGAGGGCTTCGATGCGTTCTTCGTCGAGGAAGCTCGTGTAGAGGTCGCCGAACTTGCGCTCGAGGCCGCCGGCTGGGGCGGACTGCGCCTCGACGATGATCTCGCGCACCGCTTTCTCTGCGTCTTCGGCGAGCATCATGAAGGAGCCCCAGCGGGCCTTGTCGGCGGGGATCTCGCTGCGCGCGATCCACTTGCCGTTCACGTGCCGAAAGAGGTCGTCTTGCGGTCGCACCTCCGGGTCGAGTTCGTCTCTGTTGATTCCGGATGCAGTCGCCAGCTCAGTCATGGTCCCAGCCTATCCGGGGCCGGTGACAGGTGGCCGTGTGGGGGGCTCGTTTCGATCTGGCATGGCCGCGCCCGATATCGGTAGCCGCTACGGTAATGGGCGTAGCGCGCACCCATCTGGGGCGCGGTCCTGCAGACGCGGCCGCCTACAGCGCCTTGAGTTCCTCGGTCACCTGGGCGACGGATTTCTTGGCGTCGCCGAAGAGCATGGTGGTGTTCTCGCCGAAGAACAGGGGGTTCTCGATGCCGGCGAAGCCCGAACTCATCGAGCGTTTGAGCACGATGACCGACCGGGACTCGGTCACGTTGAGCACGGGCATGCCGAAGATGGGCGAGTTGGGGTCGGTACGGGCGGCGGGGTTGGTGACGTCGTTGGCGCCGATGACAATGGTGACGTCGGTGCGCGAGAACTCGCCGTTGATGTCGTCCATCTCCTTCATTGCGTCGTAGGAGACGTCGGCTTCGGCCAGGAGCACGTTCATGTGGCCTGGCATGCGCCCAGCCACCGGGTGGATCGCGTACTTGACCTCGATCCCGCGCGCCTCGAGTACCTTGGCCATGTCCTTCACGGCGTGCTGGGCCTGGGCGACGGCGAGCCCGTAGCCGGGCACGACGATGACCTGGTTGGCGTAGGCGAGCTTGATGGCGGCATCCGCTGCGGAGGTGGACTTGGCGATCTGGTCGCCACTACTGGCCGCCCCAGCGCCCTGGGTACCGCCGCCGCCGAACCCGCCGGCGACGATCGAGAGGATCGATCGGTTCATGGCCTTGGCCATGAGGTTGGTGAGGATGGTGCCCGACGCCCCCACGATCATGCCGGCGACGATCATCGCGATGTTGTTCAGCGCGAGCCCCGCCGCCGCCGCCGACAGACCGGTGAGCGCGTTGAGCAGGGAGATGACGACGGGCATGTCGGCGCCGCCGATCGGGAGCACGGTGGTGACTCCGAGGATGCCAGCCAAGACGAGGATCGCAACGAACCAGACCGGGTTGGCGCCGGTGTCGACCGAGCCGATGCCAACGATGACGGCTGCGACGATCGAGCCGAGGAACAGGATCGCGTTGAGCGGCTGTTGCAACCGGCCGACCGACAGCGGATGCCCGGGCAGAATCTGCTGCAGTTTCATGAACGCGATGATCGAGCCCCAAAACGACAGAGAACCGATGATCGCCGCGAACAGCGAAGCGATAACCAGCGGAAGGACCGGGCCGGAGGCGACGTGCAGGCCGGTGAAGCCGTCGCTTTCAATGAACTCGCCCCAGGCGATCAGGGCGACAGTTCCGCCGCCAACGCCGTTGAACAGGGCGACCAGCTGCGGGACCGCCGTCATTTTTACCTTGCGGGCCGGCGGAATGCCGATGATCACGCCCACGATGAGGGCGATAATGATGATCAGCCAGCTGCTGGTCTCGCGAATGTGGATCAGGGTCGCCACGAAGGCAACGGCCATGCCCGCCGCGGCGATCTTATTGCCGCGCACGGCAGATCTCGGGGCGGTCAGGCCGGACAATCCGAGGATGAACATCGCGAAAGCGAGAATATAGAGGGCGTAGACGAGGATATCCATGGTCAGTTCTTCCCGTCGGTTGCGCTCGTGGTGTTGGTGTTCACGGGGCGGGTCTTGAACATCGCGAGCATGCGGTCGGTCACGACGAACCCGCCAATGACATTTACGGTTCCGAACACAATCGCCACGAACGAGATGATCTGCAGCGGCAGGCCTGGGTTCTCGGCCGTGCCGAGCACCACGAGGGCGCCGAGCACGACGATGCCGTGAATGGCGTTGGTGCCCGACATCAGCGGGGTGTGCAGGGTGTTGGGCACCTTGGAGATCACGGCGAAGCCGATGAAACCCGAGAGTACGAGAATGGCGATGTTCGCCAGAAAGCCGGTGTAGTCCATGGGTCAGATCCTGTTCGAGGCCGAGGCGCGCGTGACGCAGGAAAGCGCCACCACGTCGTCGGAATAGTCGGGGTTGAGTCGGCCATCCCGCACGAGCAACTCGAGCAGGGCGGTGAGGTTCTTCGAGTAGAGCTCGCTCGCATGCTCTGGCATCGTCGAGGGCAGGTTCAGCGGGGACGCAATGGTGACGCCGCCGACAATTACGGTCTCACCGGGCACGGTCAGCTCGCAGTTGCCGCCGGTCTCGCCCGCCATGTCGATGACGACACTGCCGGCTTTCATGCCGTACACGGCCGCGGCGGTCACCAGCCGCGGCGCCGGGCGCCCCGGCACGAGGGCGGTCGTGATCACGACATCGAACGTAGAAATCGCCGTCTCGAGCGCGGCCTGCTGCTCGGCACGTTCGTCGTCGGTGAGTTCGCGGGCATAACCGCCGTCACCGGCGGCATCGATGCCAACCTCGAGCCACTGGGCTCCCACCGACCGCACCTGATCGGCGACCTCCGGCCGCACGTCGTAGCCGGTTGCGCGTCCGCCGAGCCGTTTGGCGGTCGCGAGTGCCTGCAGCCCGGCGACACCGACGCCGAGCACGAGCACACTCGCCGGCTTGACGGTGCCAGCCGCGGTGGTCAGCATCGGAAAGAACCGGGTCGACAGCGACGCAGCGAGGATGACCGACTTGTAGCCGGCGACATTCGCCTGCGACGAGAGCGCGTCCATCACCTGGGCCCGCGAGATACGCGGGATTGCCTCCACCGCGTAACCGACGATGCCAGCATTTTGCAGTGCAGCAATCTTATTGTCCGCGTTGCGTGGCGCGAGAAACCCGATCAGGGTCGTGCCCGCCGCCAGGCGGGCGATCTCGGCATCGGTAGGCGGGGCCACCTTGAGCACGATGTCGGCGCTCCACGCGTCGCCGATGGTGGCGCCGGCGGCGAGATAGAGATCATCACCCATGAGGGCTTCCACTCCGGCGCCGGCCTCGACCACGACGTCGAAGCCCTTCGCGACGAGGGAGGCGACGGCGCGGGGCACGAGGGCAACGCGCCGCTCATCCGCCCCACTCTCACGAACGACGCCGATGCGGGGCGCCTCGGGGGGTAGCTGGGGATCGGGCATTGTAGAGAGCCTTTCAAAGCGATCAGGAAGTCAGCACGCTCATCAATGAGGTGGCAAACCTCCCTACGGGGAGGGGGCACTCGAGGCTGGGAATGATGTCCCCGGCGCGGCGGAGTGTGCCCGGGACAGCCACGGTCAGCAGCAGTTCCTTGCACGAACATATCCAAATGGAGCGTGACATGCGCCCGTTTTGAGTGCGCCGCGCATGAAAGATTCGACATTCTTAACAATTACGTCGATGTCGGGCTGACATTAGCCGTCTCCGTAACGTGCGCCGTCGGCATCCGTCGGTGTTGCCCACCGGAGGAGCGCGGGGCGTGAGCGCGGTGAACGACAGCCCGTAGAGTCGAAACATCAATATCTTTCGCACCCAGCCCATCGACCGGGACATTCTGCGGCTCGCCGTACCCGCACTCGGCGCGCTCGTGGCCGAGCCGCTGTTTCTGCTGGCCGATTCCGCCATGGTCGGGCACCTTGGCACCACGCCGTTGGCCGGTCTCGGCCTGGCGAGCGCTGTGCTGCAGACCATCATTGGCCTGATGGTCTTTTTGGCCTACAGCACCACCCCTGCGGTGGCCCGCTGGCTCGGGGCCGGCGACAGCCGCAGGGCGGTGTCGGTCGGCATCGACGGGCTCTGGCTCGCCCTCGGTCTCGGTCTCGTGCTCGCAGCCTTCGGCCTGCTCGCCACCCCGGCGCTCGTCGGCGCGTTCGGCGCCGAAACCGCCGTGACAGCGGATGCCGCCACCTACCTCGGCATCTCCATGCTGGGCCTGCCCGCCATGCTGTTGGTGTTCGCGGCGACCGGCCTGCTTCGCGGTCTGCAGGACACCCGCACCCCGCTCTACGTGGCCGGGGTCGGTTTCGGAGCGAATATCGCGCTCAACTACGTCTTCATCTACCTGCTCGGCTGGGGCATCGCCGGATCGGCCGTTGGCACCGTCGTGGCCCAGTGGGGCATGGTCGCCGTCTACCTCGTCGTGGTCGCCCGGCACGCCCGCCGCCACAGCGCCCCGCTGCGCCCGCACCGGGCCGGGCTGCTGCTCGGCGCCAAGAGCGGCGGCTGGCTGTTCGTGCGCACGCTGAGCCTTCGCGCCGCCATGCTGCTCGCGGTGTTCGTTGCCGCCCAGCTCGGCTCGCCCGAACTCGCCGCGTTTCAGATCGCGATGACCCTGTTCGCGACGCTCGCCTTCGCCCTCGACGCTCTCGCGATCGCCGCCCAAGCCCTCGTCGGACGCGGACTCGGCGCGGGGGACGTGCCGCAGGTGCGCGCGGTGCTCCGGCGCTGCCTGGAGTGGGGCCTGCTGGCCGGCCTCGTGCTCGCCGTCGTCGTGATCGGCACAAGCGGGGTTCTCGGGCACGCGTTCACGAACTCTGACGCGGTGACCCGGCTGCTGCCGCCGACCCTGATCGTGCTGGGGGCATCCGTTCCCCTCGGCGCGGTCGTGTTCGTGCTCGACGGTGTGCTGATCGGAGCCGGCGATGCCCGATACCTGGCCCTGACCGGGCTGCTCAACCTCATCGTGTTCGTTCCGCTCGCCGTCGCCGTGCTGCGGTGGGCGCCGGCGGGCTCTTCCGGACTCGCGCTGCTCATGGCCGCGTTTGCCCTCGGCTACCTCGGAGCCCGGGCAGTGACGCTGAGCCTGCGCGCCCGCAGCCTGGCCTGGATGGTCGTCGGCGCCCGCTAACTCCCCGCGGGTGCGCGCCCCGAGGCTGCTCGCGCGCCCGATCCGCTAGGCCGCCACCACCTCAGCGGATGCGACGGTGCACCGACTGCGGCGCGAGATAGGCCTTCAGACCCTCCGGCCCGAACTCGGCGCCGAGGCCAGAATCGTGCCGACCGGCGAACGGCGCAGCGTGATTAGAGGCGAAGAAGCCCAGGCCCACCGAACCGGTGTCGAGACGCCCGGCGATCCTGAATGCGCGTTCAGGATCCCCGGAGAAGATCGTGCCGCCGAGCCCGAACGCGGTGTTGTTGGCGAGTTCAATACCCTCGTCGAGCGAGGAGTAGCGAAGGATCGACAGTACCGGGCCGAAGATCTCTTCCCTGGCGATGCGCATGCCAGGCGTCACATCGGCGAACACCGTGGGTTTCACGAAGAACCCCCGATCAAAGCCGCTCGAAACGTCACCGCCGGTCGTGGCGCGGGCGCCCTCGGCCACGCCGCTGCGAATGTACTCCCGCACGGTCTGCTCCTGCGCGCGCGTGGCGGCAGGCCCGAACACGGTGTCTGGCTGCATCGGGTCGCCCTGTTTGGCGGCAGCGATGGTGGCGGTGACCATGTCGACGAGCTCGTCGTAGCGCTGCGCCGGAGCGAGAATGCGGGTCGAGATGTAGCAGGTTTGGCCGGTGTTACGCATGCAGGTTCTGATGAGAACCTGCGACAGGGCGTCTAGGTCAACGTCGGGCAGCACGAGCGCCGACGATTTTCCCCCCAGTTCGAGCGTGACCGGTCGCAGCAGCTGACCGCAGGCCCCGGCGATCGTTCGGCCGACCGGAGTCGACCCCGTGAACGCCACCTTGTCGATGCCGGGATGTTTGACCAGGGCATCGCCAAAGGAGCCGGGCCCGGTGACGAGGTTGATCACCCCGGCCGGAATGCCCGCCGCCCGCGCCGCGTCGATGATGAGTCGCACCGACAGCGGCGTCGGCGAGGCCGGCTTGATCACGACGGTGCAGCCGGCCATGAGTGCCGGCGCGAGCTTGGCAACGACGAGGTTGATCGGAAAGTTCCACGGCGCGATCAGAGCGCAGACCCCGATCGGGTCCTGCCGCACCACTGTTTCGCCCGATCCGTCGGGAAACGGCCGAATATCGGGTGTTTCGAGCAGACCCGCGAGCGAGGCGAAGTAGCGAAAGATCGAGGCGGCGTTGCCGGCGGCGCGCGAGGATTCCGCCACCGGCGACCCGTTCTCCCAGGTGTTGGTGTGCGAGATGGCCTCCGCGCGCTTCTCGACCTCGTCGGCCAGGCGCAGTAGAAAGCCGGCACGCTCTGTGGGAGTGAGGTCGCGCCATCCGTTTGCGTGGCCCGCACCGGTGAAGGCTCGGCGGGCAGCCGCGACGGCCCGGTCGAGGTCGGCGACGGATGCCTGCGGCACCGACCCCCAGACCTCTTGCGTCGCCGGGTTGGTCACCAGGGTGCGGCCGGTGCCGGTGGCAGGCGACCAGTCCCCCTCGATGAAGACGTCGTCGGTGTGCTGGTAGGGCAGGTTCGCGGTCACGGGAAGAGCGACCAGACTGCTCATGCGCCGCTGCCATCGAGCGCGGGGGCGACGACGCCGGTGGCCAGCACGTCTGTTTGCAGCAGGGCTTCGGCGCGTTCGAGCTCGGCGAGGGCCATCTCGTGGGCGGCCGCGGTGATCAGCTCGGGAATAATATCGGTGCGCAGGCGTCGGCAGTAGGCCGAGGGCTCCTGGCCGAACCAGCCCGAGGCGAGCGCGATGCCGGTGGTGGTGAAGCGCCACAGACGATCAGCGTCGCGCACCAGGGAATCCTCGATCGAATAGCTCTCTGCGCGGGTGTCATGGCCGTCGATGATGTCGGTCACCCTGGCCACGAAATCCGGGTCGTAGCCAAGGGCGGGCAGTACCTCGCGGGCGATCTCGCAGCCCTTGACCTCGTGTTCATAGCGGATATCGGCCTGGCGCCAGTTGGCGCCGAAACCCTCCGAGATGATCTTGGTCTCATCGACCCTGGCCCAGCCGGTGTCGTGCAGCAGAATGGCCACGCGCACGACGAGGGCGTCGGCCTCGGGGTAGGCCAGGCAGAGTCGCTCGGCGAACGCGAACGAGATCGGTATGTGAATGTCGTTCGAGCGTGATCGCATCTCGGGGCGCACCGCCCGCCACAGTGCGTTGAGGTCGATTGAGGTCACGCCCACCGCGATCGGTGAGGTGTCGACGAGTTCTTCGGTCTGCAGGGTCATGATTACTTTCCGATCAAAACGGGAAGAGGGGCGGGCAGGGCGAGTTTCTTGAGCGGGAGCGATAGGTCGACCGCACGGTCAGCGGGCAGGTGCTGCCCGGAGTGCAGCATGGCGCGCACGGCGATGAAGTCGAGCGGCCGGTTGACGCAGTCGGCGGCGATGAGCTGCCCGGCTCGGTAGTAGAGCACAGAGAACTTCTCGGTCTCGGGATCGCCGCGCAGCACGATCTGGTCGTGGCCGCCGCTCAGGCCGGCGATCTGTAGTTTGAGGTCGGCCTGGTCGCTCCAGAACCACGGCACGGTGGAGTATTCGGCGGGCAGGCCGAGCAGGGTCGCAGCGGCGACCTTGGCCTGTTCGACCGCGTTCTGCACGCTTTCCAGGCGCAGCCGGGCGATGCCGCCGGGAGTTGACGACGAGTTCGGCGTGGGGTTGGGCGTGTTGGCGCAGTCGCCGGCGGCGACGGTGAGCCCGTCGGAGCACAGCGCGCTGGCGTCGACGACAATGCCGTTGTCGACGGTGAGGTCGAGCTGTTCGGCCAGTTCGGTGCGGGCGATCACGCCAACACCGATCAGAACGACGTCGGCCTTGATCACGTCGCCGCTCGCGAGTTCAACCCCGGTGACCCGGTCGTGCTGGCCGAGAAAACGGCTGACCTGGGCGTTCAACACCACCCGGGTGCCGCGGCGCCGGTGCGCCGCGAGGTAGAAGGCGCTCGTCGCCTCGGATACCGCTCGCCCGACCAGGCGCGGCGCTGCTTCGAGCACGGTCACGGTCTTACCGGCGGCGCGAGCTCCGGCGGCCACTTCGAGGCCGATGAAACCTCCACCCACAACGACCAGGTCGGTCGCGCTGGCCAGTCTCTGTTCGAGCAGGGCGGCATCCGTTGCGGTGCGCAGGTAGCTGACCCCCTCGAGTTCGCTGCCGTCGAACGGAATCTGGCGCGGAATGGCGCCCGTGGTGAGGGCGAGCCGGGCGAATTCGAAGCGCCGGCCCGATTCGGCGGTGGCCACCCCGCCGCTGGCATCACGCTCGATCGTTACGATGCGTTCCCGGGTGACGAGCTCGATGCTGTGCTCGGCGTAGAACTCGTGGGTGCGAAAGGTCAGCGAATCTGCTGTGGCCTCACCCTTGAGAAAAGCCTTCGAGAGCGGCGGCCGCTGGTACGGGGCGTGCGGCTCTTCGCCGACGAGCACGATCGGCTCGGTGTCGCCAAGTTCCCGCAGGCTCGAGGCGAGCTGCACGCCGGCCTGGCAGGCACCGATGATGAGGGTTCCGATTCGCATGGTCAGACCTGCGTTTCTGGGGTGGTCACGCGAATGTCCGCGTCGCGCAGCTTGAGCTGGCAGGAGAGTCGGGAGTTAGCCTCGCGGTCGACGGCGGTGCCGTCGAGCATGTCGTCTTCGAGTTCTTGCATCGGGTCGAAGACGCTGTCGGCGCAGACGAAGACATGGCAGGTGGCGCAGGAGAGGCTGCCGCCGCACTCGGCAACGATGCCGGGAACGCCGTTGCGCACGGCGGTCTCCATAACGGAGTCACCCGCGAATCCCGCGACGGCCGTTTCATTGCCGGCGGCGGATATGTAGGTTACAGAAGGCATTGTTTCTCCTTACAGAAACTGTCGTCCACCGTCGACCACGAGGGTCTGGCCGGTGATGTAACGGGAGCCGGGGCCGGCCAGAAACAGGGCAGCCCCGACGATGTCGTCGGGCTCGCTGGCCCGTTTGATCGAGCCGCGGTCAACGCCGTATTCGGCGGCGCCCTGGATGAGGCCGTAGCTGGCCTCGGTGAGGGTGAAGCCGGGTGCGATCGCGTTCACGGTGATATTGCGGTCGCCGAGCTCCTTGGCGAGCACCCGGGTGAGGGCGATCACACCGCCCTTCGACGCCACATAGTGAGCCCACTGGGCGGAACCGCTGAGCACGGTGGCGCTGGACAGGTTGATCACTGCGGCATTGTTCGCGAGATAGGGCGAGCAGGCGCGGGTGACCAGCCAGGGGCCCTTGAGGTTGACCGCCATGACGCGGTCCCACTCGTCCACATCGATCTCCTCGAACGGTGACCGGGTGATGGTGGCGTAGATCGCCGCGTTGTTGATGACGACGTCGATCTGGCCGTCCAGGCCGGAGAAGGCGGCAGCATCCGCGGCCAGTTGGGTGACCGAATCGAGCTGGGTCACGTTGGCCTGCACTGCGAGGGCGGTGCCGCCGGCCGCCTCGACGAGCACGGCGGTCTGCTGCGCACCCTCAAGGTTGGTGTCGGCGACGACCACCCGGTCGCCCTGAGCCGCGAAGCCCAGGGCAAAGGCACGGCCCAGCCCACCGGCGGCGCCGGTGATCAGCACCGTTCGAACGGGTCGAAGAATGGGCTGGTCCGTGCGCGGATCAGGCATGGCTGCCTTCGAGAACCGGGCCGTCGAGCGCCTGCTCCAGCTGAACGGCCGCGTCGCCCGCCAGGGTGAGGTCGTGACTGTGCCCCTCGACGATGGTCACGGTGCCGTTGTTGCCGTCAACACGCAGCCACTGGCCGGTCACGATCTGCGACGAGGCGGTGCCGGTTCCGGTGACGGCCGGCATGCCGTACTCCCGGCAGACAATGGCCGCGTGGCTCATCATGCCGCCGATGTCGGTAACCGTGGCGCGAATCTTGCCGAAGATCGGTCCCCACGATGGTGCCGTCACGGGGGCGACGAGGATGTCGCCCTCCTGCACCTCGGAGAGCTGATCCGAGCTGCTAATGACGCGCGCCGGGCCTTCGGCCACGCCGCTCGAGGCCGCCATGCCGCGAAATTCTCCCTCTGGCGCATCGGAATCACCGAGCCAGTTCTTGATCTGGTCGCTCGTGATGCCCCAGAGCATGAGGGTGAACGGTTCGGTGATAACGGCCGGCGGCGTGTTCAGCGCCGGCTGCGGACGCTGCTGCTGCAGGGCATCCACTATGACGCGACGACGCTCGACCTCCTCGGGCCAGTACGACGGGCCGATGGCCGGCGCGCCGACCGCCCAGCCGGTGACGTAGTCGAACAGGGCCTCACGCACCTCGTCGCGGCGCAGAAAGAACATGCCGTCGGCGTCGGGCCAGAAGCCCTGCTCCTGCAGCATCGCCGAAAGCTGGCGGGCCTTACGCCAGAAGACGCCCATGGTCCAGTGCTCGATGTAGAAGTTGTGGTTCTCGACGTAGGGGTAGACCTGACGGGCCAGACCGAGCTTGCCCTCGAAGGCGGCGAGCTGCTCGGAGCTGAGCAGTTCCGAGTACTCCTCGGTGATGCGGTCGCGTTCGGCGACGAGTTCGGCGACCGGGCGGTCGATGGTCTGGCCGGCCTGCAGACGCCCGATGTAGTCGCTGATGTAGCCCAGCGGCAGTTCGAGGTGGTCCAGCCAATACTTGTCGTGGGCGTAGAAGCCGTTGCCGACGGTGAAATTGAACCACGGGTCCTTGGCCGCGTTGAAGGCGGCGAGCCACTCGGCGCCGCGGCTGGCGGCCTCGATGCCGGCGAGGGTCTGCTCGGGATCCGCGGTGTTGCCGAACAGACCGGTCAGGCCCAGTTCGATGGCGAGCTTGGCGAGCTTCTTGAGCTCGTCGTCGGGTCGGAACAGCTCCATGTCGACGCCCTGCACCATCTTCGCGACGGCCTGGTCGGGGATACCCGGAAAGACCTCCTTGCAGAAGCTGAAGAAGTCGAGGTAGGCCACGTAGCCGAGATTGAGGAATTCGAAGTGGTACTGCCAGGCGCGGTAGGTGAGCGCGATCAGCGCGTCGTACTGCGCGAGCAGGTCGTTGTTCGGACCGGTGCCCTTGCCGCTTGTGACGTCGCCCATGTCGACCCTGTCGGGCAGCGCGTCAAAGTTCAGCGCGCCCAGTTCGTCGATCGTGCCGCGAACCTTGCCCTGCCACTGCTCGAGCAGGCCGTCCCAGTTCTGAAAGTAGTGGCCGGCGCGCGCCATGAACTCGGGCACCCGGGCGGCGATCTCCGACTCGGGCACGCCCACCGGCGACATGAAGACGTAGCCGTTGTGAATGCGAAACTCGATGCCGTTGGCCGGCGGAATCAGCAGGTGCCTGGTGTTGTATTGGCCGAGGCACGACACGGCGAACTCGAAACCGATGGTCTCGAACGGCTTGGTCACCGTGGGCCAGTGCTGGCTGTCGCAGAACCAGAACTTGCCCTCTTCAACCTCGCGGCGGTTCTGCTGAAACACGAGGTTGTACGCGTACAGGTCCTTCCAACCCTCGGCGCCCGCGGCGGGAGCCTGGTCATAGGGGCTGGGAAATGACTTCTCTGTCATAAGAAAACCGTTCTCGAAGGTGGTGCGCGGGTGAGGTGTTTGCACGTGCGGTACTGCGCAAGCGGATGCTGCGGGTCGGGTTAGTCCGGTGCCTTACCGGCCTGCACCAGGAGTGATCTGGTGATGCTCTCGATGCCGTAACCATTGCTCGGAGCGGGGCTGGCGGCATCCGCTTTCGCGGCCGAGGAATGCACCGTCTCTGGGCGGGACTGCAGCAGCAACAGATTGTGGCCGTCGGGCAGGTCGCGATCGAGGGCCCACTCGATGTCCTGCGGGCATTTGAAGTGTTTCTCGGCCTTCTTGGCGATGGTCGCGATGGCGGTTATTTCGGTTTCGCTGATCGAGAGCACGGCGCGGCGTTCTGGCGAGACCTCGAGTTCGACCAGCCCCGTGTTGGCCGCGTCGGGTACCAGCTCGGCGTGCTTGTCGCCGATCACCCGCTTGACGACCATGAGCATGATCTTGTCGACGGTGACGTTGTCGGGGGTGACGAGGCCGGAGACGACGAGCTCGCCGAGGCCGTAAGAGGCTTCCATGACGATCTTGGAGCGGTCGCCGGTGGTGGGATCCATGGTGATGGCGACCCCGGCGGCGCGAGCGTTGACCATCTTCTGCACGGCGACGGCCATGGAGAGGCCCTCGTTGGGGATGTTGTTCTTGAGGCGGTAGGTGATGGCGCGGGAGGTGAACAGCGAGGCCCAGCAGCGGCGGATGTGCTCGGTCACGTCGACGATGCCGCTCAGCCAGAGGTAGGTATCCTGCTGGCCGGCGAAGCTCGCATCTGGTAGGTCCTCGGCGGTCGCCGAGGACCGCACGGCCACCGGAACCGGCTCACTGAACCGCGCCTGGAGTGCGTGGTATGCGGCCACGAAGTCGGCGCGCACGTCGGCGGGCACCGGACGGCTCTCAATCTCGAAGCGCAACTGGGCCGACACTCGGTCGACCTCGGCCACATCGTCGGCGTCGAGGTTGGCCAGCAGGGCGTGGATGTCCTGCTCAATGCCGGCGGCCGCGATGAACGCGTCGTAGGAGGCGGTGGTGATGGCGAATCCGGGCGGTACCGGCATGCCGGCCTGGGTGAGGGCGACGAGCGAGGCGCATTTGCCGCCGAGCAGCTCGTGGCGGGGCGAGTCGGTGCCGTCGAAGAACTGAATATACGGTGCGGTGGTCATTTCTGATCCCCCCAGGTAACGGGCACCGCGGTGGGCGCCCTGAACGACAGGTTGTCTCCGAACACGATCTTCTCGGCGTCGATCAGGCGCAGGCCGGGAGCCGCCTTCAGGGTCTCTTCGACGACGATTTTGTCTTGCATCTTGGCGAGCATGTTGCCCAGGCAGTAGTGAATGCCGAAGCCGAACGACAGGTGATTGCGGGCGTTGACCCGGTTGATGTCGAAGGTTTCGGGTTGCTCGAAGGTGTCGCCGTCACGGTTGGCCGACCCCATCAGCAAGAGGATGTTCGACCCGGCCGGAATCGCCACCCCGCCGATCTCGGTGTCGACGAGCGCCTTGCGCCGCCAACCCACGATGCTCGGGGAAAAACGCAGTGTCTCGTCAATTGCGGCCGGGATGCGGCTTGGATCCTCAAGCAGCTTCTGCCACTCGGCGGGATGGGCGAGCAGCTCACGAATGGTGTTGGAGATGAGCGTGGTCGTGGTCTCGTGGCCGGCGAAGAGCAAACTGTAACAAACCGAGGCGATCTCGTGGTCGGAGATCTCAGAGCCGATCGACTGTGCCTGCACGAGGTCAAAGACGAGGTTGTCGCCGTTCTCGTTTTTGTCGAGTTGCTCGTGAGCGTTGGAGACGAGGCGCAGACACTCGGTCCAGTAGTCGACGAGGTTGTGCGCGTGCGGAATCTGCTCGTCATCGCTCAGATCACCCCAGGTCATCGCGGCCCGGGAATCCGACCATTTCTTGTAGGTCGAGACCATCTCGGGGCCGACGCCGAGCAGCCCGAGGATGGTTATCGTGGGGATGTCCACCGCGACGTCTTTCAGAAAGTCGCCGCGTTCACTGGGGTGGGCGAGCATCTGCTGCAGCAGACGCGCGGTGTTCTCGCGAATGGTGGGTTCGAGCTTCTTGTAGCGGCGGGGCGTGAATTCCTTCTGCACGATGGCGCGCATGCGGGTGTGCTCCGGGGGAATGCGGGCGGAGAGGCCGGAATAGGCGGTGAAGCCGCCGTCGTTCATGATCGTGGTAGCGGCCGCGCCGCGGGCTCGCACGGGTGCCTGGGCGTTCTCGCTGCTGAAGACCTGCCAGTTGTCGAAGGTGGCTTTGACGTCGTCGTAGCGGGAGACGACGAAGTAACCGATCTCCTCATCGAACATGACCGGTTCGTTCTCGCGCAGGGCGGCATACGAGGGGAACGGGTCGGTCATCGCGAAGGGGGCGTAGCCGTGGTGTGCGCTTGCGGCACCGTTTTCGGCGCTGCCACCGCGGGCGACCGGGCATTGGCCGGTCGCGGCGGCCGGGTGGGCGAGTGCGGGTTGAGCGGTCACGATGGCTCCTTGGTCAGCAGTTCTCAACGTTGAGGTCGACGAGGTCTATCTAAGACGCGTTGGTAGCCGTAACTGCCGCGCTGTCCCACTGGATGGAAGTGGCTTCACGGTTGGGCTGGTTTTGGCACGCTGGCCGGCAGCCGCAGAGTGGCGGGCGGCAGGTGCGCGATTCCAGCCTGGATGCGCTCAGCCGTGCCCTGCAGCACGGGCAGGTAGCGCTCCAGCTGGTGCGCGCGCGAGGTAGGCAGCACGATGCCGAGCGCGCCGAAGATCTGCCCCGACGCCTGGAACACCGGCACCGCGAGCGAACAGGAGCCCTGCCGCACCTCTTCGGAGGCGAGGGCGAACCCGAGTTCCTTGATCTTGCCGAGCTCCCGACGCAGCTCGGCCGGATCGGTTTTGGTCAGCGGGGTGCGGCGCACGAGTTCGCCGTCGAGCACCGCGTTCTGCACCCACTCCTCTTCAAAGGCGAGAATGGCGCGGCCGACCGCGGTGGCGTGCAGCGGTAGGCGACCGCCGACCCGGCTGGCTTGAGGGACCCGGCGGCTGCCGTAAACCCGGTCGATGTAGAGCACCTCGGCACCGTCACGAATGGCCAGGTGCACGGTCTCCTGGGTGAGCCCGAACAGGTCTTGCAGGTAGGGCCTGGCCACGTCGCGCAGCTTGCGGCCAGCGTGCTGGCCGAGTTCCCAGAGGCGTAGCCCAATTTGGTAGCGGCCCTGGGCGTCCCGCTGCACGGCGCCCCAGGCCTCGAGTTCACCGAGCAGGCGGTGCGCTGTGCTCTGCGGCAGCCCGCTCTCCCGGCTGATCTCCGATAATGACCGAGCGGATGCGCTGTGCTCAAACGCCGCCAGAACGCTCAGCACGCGGCTGGTCACCGACTGACCGGGGGCGTTCGTGTGGCCGGCCATGGTGCCTCGTCTCGAGTTTTCGCTCCCCTTCATCGGCGGGCAGGCTCAATCTAACCAGCGGCGACCGGGCGGCGCGAGGGCCGAAGGTCCCCCGTTCGGGGCTGCGCCCCAACGCTTCTCACGCCACCCAACGCCGCAGCGCACCGTCTGGTCGGCGCCCCGGGCTGCCGGAATCCGCTACGCCAGCGGGTAGGCGAGGGCGTTCTGGCGCACCCCAAGAGTCAGCCGGTCGCCGATGCGCGGCAGGTCGGGAGCCGCCACCCTGGCCCGCACGACGAGGCCGCCGGCGAGGGTAAAGCTCACCAGTGCGTCGTGGCCGGCGTAGGCGATGGCGGTGGTGACGGCATCCGTTTGTTGCGTGGCCGATGGCCGCGTTAGCGTCAGCCACTCGGGTCGCAGCAGCACGCGCACCCCGGTGCCGTCGACCGGAGCGGATGCCGAGCCCGACGACGACCCGCCCATGCCGTCCGCCGGGAGCGAGCCGAGGGCGCAATCGACGCGGCCGCCCTGCCAGACGCCGTCGAGTTCGACGGTATCGCCGACGAACCCGGCGACCCACGGGTCAACCGGGCGCTCGTAGACGTCGGCGGGGGTGCCGAACTGCAGGATCTCGCCGCCGCGCATCACGGCCACAAAATCGGCAAGGGAGAGCGCCTCTTCCTGGTCGTGCGTCACGAGCAGGCTCGTATTGTGCTGGCCGCGCAGCAGGGCAGCGACCTCGGTGCGCAGTGCTGCCCTCAGCAGCGGGTCGAGGGCCGCGAAGGGTTCGTCGAGCAGCATGAGGTCGGGCCGGGGGGCGAGCGCCCTGGCCAGCGACACGCGCTGGGCCTGACCACCGGAGAGCTGGGAGGGGGCGCGATCGACGAGTTCGGCCAGGCCTACCAGAGTGGCGAGCTCAGCGATGCGGGCGGCGCGGCTGGTCTGGCGACCGCGGTCGGGGCTGATCGGCACGGCGGCGAGGGGGCTGGGGCTCAGCGAGGTCGGTCGGGGGCGGTTTGCGCGCCCACGCCGGGTGAGACCGGCGAAGAGTCCGCCGACTCCCCCCGCAGTCTCGCCGGGCTCGCAGTAGAGATCGTCGCTCTGCCTGGTGCGGGGCAGCCCGAAACCGATGTTCTCGCCGACGGACAGGTGCGGAAACAGCGAGGCGTCCTGCGGAACCCAGCCCATGCCGCGCTTTTCCGGGGCTCGCTGCACGCCGGGACCTGTAACGAGTCGCCCGCCGACCGTGATCGTGCCTGAGGTGACCGGAAGCAGTCCCGCGATTGCGCGCAGGAGTGTGGTCTTGCCGCATCCGCTCGGGCCGAGAACGGCCACGATTGAGCCGCGCGGAATGCGCAGGCTGACGTCGTCAAGCACCCGCCGAGCACCGTAGGCGACGTTCAGCGCTTCGATCGATACCCAGCCCACTAGTTCTCCCTTGCCGTTTGGCGGATGCCGCTCAGCAGCACCGCGGGCACCATCGCCACAAGCACAAGCGCCGCCGCATAGGGCGCCGCAGCGCCGAACTCGAACAGGGCCGTGCGACTCCACAACTCGGTCGCGAGCGTGGAAACGCCCGTCGGCCGCAGCAGCAGCGTCGCTGGCAATTCTTTCATGGCCGAGATGGCCACGAGCAGTGCGCCGATAGCGATGCCGGGCAGTGCGAGGCGCGCGGTGACCCGCCACCAGGCTTGGAACGGCGAGAGGCCGAGCATGCGGGAGACGTCGCCGAGGCTCGCCGGCACCGCGGCGATGCCGCTGCGCACGCTGCCGATCGCCCGCGGCATGAACAGCACAACATAGGCGAAGACCAGCACGACCGACGTCTGGTAAAACATCGGCACCGCGGCGAGCGCGAAGAACACGAGGGAGAGGCCCACGACGATGCCAGGCAGGGCATGACCGAGAAAGCCTACGGCCTCGATCAGGGCAACCAGGCGACCGCGGTACCGGGCGGCGAGAGCGGCGATCGGCAGGGCCACGAGAACAGCGACCACGGCGGCGGCCAAGGCGAGCCCGAGGGTCGCGCCGATCGCTTCGATCAGGCGCGGCACGTCGATCGCGCGCAGGGTTTGTGCTTCGAGCAGGCGGCTGAGCAACCCGACCACCGGAACCACGACCCCGGCGAGTGGCGCGGCGACGAGCACGAGCACGTAGATGGGCCAGGCGCGGCCCGGCCCTCGGGCCGGCATCGTGCTGCGCCCGGGAACACTGGAGACCTGGCGGCGGCTGCGCCGTTCGCCGGCCACGACCACGAGGGCGAGCACGACGAGCACGAGCGCGAGCATGGCGGCCTGGTTGCGATCGAAACTCGCACCGTAGGCGGCATTGATTCCCCAGGTGAGCGTCTGAAACCGCAGCATCGAGACGAGCCCGAAATCGCTCAAAGAGTAGAGACACACGAGCAACGCCCCGGCGATCGCTGCCGGGCGAATCTGCGGCCAGGTCGCCGCCGCGAACGCCCGAAGCGGCCCGCGACCGAGGGTACGCGCAACCGATTCCAGATCAGCGGATGCCCCGCGCAGCGCCGCCGCCACCGGCAGCGTCACGTAGGGGGTGCAGACCATGGTCATGACGAACCAGCTGGCCCAGAAACCATGGAGCTGCGGAAACCAGACCAGCCAGCCGTAGGCGGCCAGGTAGCTCGGCACCGCGAGCGGCAGCGCCGAGACCAGCAGCAGCGTGCGCTGGAACGGCAGGCGGATGCGGGTGAGGATCCAGGCGCAGATCGTGCCGAGCACGAGGCACGAGAGGGTGACGGCCGCTGCGAGCAGAACCGTGTTCACCGTGAGCTGCAGCACCCGCGGGCGCACGAGGGTCGCGAGCAGCTCGGTCAGCCCGGCCTCGGTCGTGCGCACCACGAGGTAGACCAGCGGGATGGCGGCGGTCGCGGCGCAGAGCGCGGCGAGCAACAGAAGCCAGGGTGGCGCGCCGAAACGGTACCGGCCGGGCGCGCGGGCCGGCGGTGGGGCATCCGTTTCGAGTGGTGGAACGAGCAACTCGGTCACGAGAGGCTCCCGGCGCAGGGTAGGGCGCGGCCGCCGACCTGAGCCCGCACCCGCGCCTTCACTGCCTCAATGTTAGATCAGGCCGTGCTTGCCGAGCAGCGCCTGGGTGTCTTCGAGGGTGTCGAGGTCGGCGAGGTCGAGGTCGAGGTCGGGGTTGATCAGCGAGTCGAGTGCGGGCAGGCCGGCCGGGGCGTCGATGCCGGCAATCAGGGGGTACTCGAACGTCTCGTCGACGAAGTACTGCTGCGCCTCGACGCCGACCAGGTAGTCGATGAACTCGAGCGCGTCGGCATCCGCTTCGGCACCGGCCAGCAGGCCGGCCCCGGTGACGTTCACGATGGAGCCCGCGTCGCCGGCTTCGGGGTAAGAGAGCTGGGCACGCATATTGGCCTCACCGGTTTCGGCGGCCTGGGCGAACCAGTAGTAGTGATTGATGAGTCCGGCCTCGATGACCCCGTCGTTGACGGCGGCGAGAATGGCGCGGTTGTTGTCGAAGATGACCGGGCTGTTCGCGGCGACGGCAGCGACCCACTCGTCGGCGGCATCTTCGCCGTTCAGCACCCGGTAGGCGGTGACGAAGGCCTGGAAGCTCGCGTTGGTCGGCGCGATGCCGAACTTTCCTGACCACGCGGGGTCGGTGAAGGCGTCAACGGATGTTGGCACGTCGGCCGCGCTCATGGCCTCGCTGTCGTAGGCGATCACGCGGGCCCGGCCGGTGACGCCGACCCAGGTGTCGTCGGTCGAGGTGAATCCGGCCGGAACGGCGTCGGTCGTCGCGGCCGGCAAGGTCGCGAACAGGTCGGCGTTGGCGAGGGCGCCGAGCGCGCCGGCGTCCTGGGCGAGGAAGACCTGGGCGGGGGTGGCGTCGCCCTCTTCGAGCAGCAGGGCGCCAAGCTCGGCGGTGTTGCCGTAACGCACCTCGACGCTGATGCCACTCTGCTCCTCGAATTGGTCGATGAGCGGCTGAATGAGCGCTTCGTCTCGCCCGGAATAGAGGGTGAACGCGCCGTCGCTCGTTTTCGCTGTGGCTGCTGGCTCGGCGGCCGGCGTGCACCCGGCGAGGGCGAGAACGGTGGCGCCGGCAACGAGCACGGCGACAGAAAGGGGGATGCGCATTTTTCTCCAGAGCTAGAAAGACCAAGGTAAGGCTACGCTAACCCGTTCGGGGGTGCGAATTAGCGCGGTCTCTCGCGTCATCGGGCGTCACGCGAACTGGCACCCGTCTCTGCCCGTCTCTGCCCGTGTCTGCCCGTCTCTGCCCGTCTCTGCCCGTCTCTGCCCGTCTCTGCCCGTCTCTGCCCGAAGATCGGGGATCGCGCGCTGTCGACCCCTTGCGAGCCGTGAGTATGAACCGACGAGGCGTGAGTTCTAAGCCGATTCTGGCAGCAAATAGGGTCAAACTCACGGCTCGGCGAGCGAAATCGGCGTCGTCACGTCGACCGGTGGAGTCAGTGTCGTTCCCGTTGTAACGTTAAGACACCCATTCACCCGAGGCCTCCCGCCCGCTGGCTGAGGAGCCCGATGATGCACTCCCCCGTGCCCAGCACGCGACCGGCCCTGCTCGGCTGGCGCAACGCCGTGTTCGCCGTCTTTTTCGTAGCCGGGCTCGGCCTGGCCAGCTGGATGGCGCGGGTTCCCGCCGTGCGCGACGGTCTCGGGCTCGATACCGCCCAGGTCGGCATCCTCATCTTCGGGCTCTCAGCCGGTTCGGTGATCGGGTTGCTGATCGCCGCTGGTCTGCTGGGTCGCCTCGGCGCCCGCCGGGCGATGCTGCTGTGCATTACATTTTCGGCCACCGGCCTCGTCTTCATGGGCGTCGGCGTCAGCATCGTGCCCTCGGCCCCGTTCGTGTTCGCAGCCCTCGCCGTGTTCGGAGTCGGCATGGGTTCCCTCGACGTCATGATGAACGTCGAGGGCGCCGCCGCAGAACGCGCCATCGGACGCACGCTCATGCCGCTCATGCACGCCTGCTTCAGTCTCGGCACGGTGGTGGGGGCGCTGGGCGGCGCCGCCGCATCCGCTTGGCAGGTTTCGGTGTTCTGGCACCTGCTCGTCATGGCCGTGCTGGTGCTGGGCACGATCGTCGTGGCCGTGCGGTTCCTTCCGGCGGGCGGCCAGAGCGCTGAAACAGCGGATGCCCCGCGCCAGGCCTGGCCCGCCCGCCTGCGCGACAGCCTGGCCGTCTGGCGGGATCGTAAATTGCTGCTGATCGGGGTGATCGTGCTCGGCATGACCTTCGCCGAGGGCTCGGCCAACGACTGGCTCGCGCTCGCCTCGGTCGACGGGCACGGCTTCAGCAACACCGACGGCGCCATCGTGTTCGGTGTGTTCGTGGCCGCGATGACCGTGGGTCGTGTGCTCGGCGGGCCCGTGCTCGACCGATTCGGCCGGGTGCTCGTGCTGCGGGCCTGCGCCGGCGTGGGCGTTACGGGGCTCGTGCTGTTCATCCTCGCGCCGAACGCCCCGCTCGTGTTCGTTGGCACCGTGCTCTGGGGCATCGGTGCTTCGCTCGGGTTTCCGGTGGGCATGTCGGCGGCCGCCGACGACACCAAGAACGCGGCCGGCCGGGTCAGCGCCGTGGCCATCATCGGCTACTTCGCCTTTTTGGTCGGGCCGCCGGTGCTCGGGCTGCTCGGCGAGGCCTGGGGCATCCTCAATGCCCTCTATTTGATTTTGATCCTGATGGTGCTGGCCGGGCTGGCGGCCCCGGCGGCGCGGCCATCCGTTGCAGCTCTTTCCGGCTCGCGCCGTTAAGATCGTCCAGTGCGCCTTGTAATTGCGAAATGTTCCGTTGACTATGCCGGGCGTCTCAGCGCGCACCTGCCGATGGCCACCCGCCTGCTGATGATCAAGTCCGACGGCAGTGTGCTCGTGCACTCCGACGGCGGCTCGTACAAGCCGCTCAACTGGATGAGCCCGCCCTGCTCCGTCGCGATCTCCGAACCCGACAGTGATCAAGCGGATGCCGGCATCACCGCCCTCTGGACCGTCACCCACGCCAAGACCGCCGACCAGCTCGTGGTCAGCGTCTACGAGGTGCAGCACGATTCAGCGCACGACCTCGGCATTGACCCCGGCCTGATCAAGGACGGCGCCGAGTCGCACCTGCAGAAGCTGTTGGCGGAGCATATTCACCTGCTCGGTGAGGGCTTTAGCTTCGTTCGCCGGGAATATATGACGGCGATCGGTCCCGTCGATATCCTCGCGCAGGACGCGAGGGGCCGGTCCGTGGCCGTCGAACTCAAGCGCAACGGTGACATCGACGGGGTCGAGCAGCTCACCCGCTACCTCGAACTCATGAACCGCGACCCGCATTTGGCGCCAGTCAGCGGGGTTTTCGCCGCGCAGACGATCAAACCGCAGGCCCGCAAGCTGGCCGAGGATCGCGGCATCCGCTGTCTGCTGCTCGACTACGACGCCATGCGCGGCCTCGACGATACGGCCTCGAAACTCTTCTAGGGCAGCGGTCGCCCGCGCGCCGCGAGATACAGCGCGAACCACTCGTCGCGGGTCATCGCCGCGGCCTGATTCACCGCATCCGCGCAGGCGCGAATACGGGCAGGGTCGCTCGACCCGAGCACCGGGTCGATGTGCGCCGGGTGTCGCATCAGCCAGCCGAGCACGATGGCCTCGCGGGTCGTGTTTTTCATCTCGGCCAGCGCGTGCACGAGAGCGGATGCCGCCTCGTCGGCCGCCGTGCGCGTCGGGGCCGGCGCCCCCGAGTAGCGGCCCTGGGCCAGGGCGCCCCAGGCCTGCAGCCGCACCCCGTTGCTCGCGCAGTACTCGAGCGTGCCGTGCGGAAACGTGTTGCCGGCGGCATCCGGGTGGTTGACGAGTACCGTGCTGTCCACCCAGTCGTGCCGGTGGAGGCTCATCTCGAGCTGGTTCACCACGATCGGCAGCGGGGTCTCGCGCTGCAGAAAAGCGATCTGCTCCCCCGACATGTTCGAGACGCCGAGCGCGCGAATCTTGCCGGCCGCGAGCAGGTCGGCCACCGCGGCAGCCATGTCGGCCGGCTCGAGCAGCGGATCGGGCCGGTGCAGCAGCAGGGTGTCGACATAGTCGACGCCGAGCCGGGCGAGACTGTCATCGACCCGCGCCACGATCGTGGAGAGGTCGTAGGGAGCGTGGTCGGCATCTAAGCGGATGCCGCACTTGGTCTGGATCTCGATGCGTTCGCGCAGTCCAGGGGTGCGTTTCAGCACCTCACCGAACGCCGTCTCCGCCTTACCGAAGCGATAGATGTCGGCGTGGTCGAACACGCTCACGCCGATCGACAGCGCGGCTTCGATTGCGGCAGCGGCCTGGTCGATCGCTGCGGTTGTGACCTGCCCGGGGGTCCAGTCGCCACCGAGGCCCATACATCCGTAAATGAGGCGGGCGGGAGGCAGAGTCATTTGGGTCCTTCCAAAATAACAGGCTAACCCGTTGACACCCCGGCCGGAAAGTGCGTTCCCGTGCAAAAGCTGAGGAATAGTGGGCAAATGGGGTAGATGTGCGGAGAACCGCCTAGGCTATGCCGAATGAACGCAACACTGACGCGCACCTGGAGCGCCATCCTCTTCGACCTTGACGGAACCATCACCGATTCCGCCCCGGCGATCACCGCCTCGCTGGCCCGCACCTTCGCCGTGCTTGGCCGCCCCGTTCCCTCCGCTGTCGAACTGCTCGCATACGTCGGTCCGCCGATGCTCGATGCCTTCCAGGAGTACGCGGGCATGACCGCCGACGAGGCCGGGGAGGCCATCGCGGTCTACCGGGAGGAGTATCACGGCGCCGCAGCGCTCGATACGGCCGTCTATCCCGGCGTGGCCGGCCTGCTCGAGCGCATCCACGCTGCGGGAATTCCGCTCGCCCTCGCCACGAGCAAGCCCGAACTCAGCGCAATCGCCATTCTCACGCACTTCGATCTCGCGAAGTATTTCACGGCGACGGTCGGCGCCTCCGCCGACGATACCCGCAGCCACAAAGCGGACATCGTCGCCGAGGCCCTGGCCCGCCTCGCCGCGACCGGCGTCGACACGAGTGGAGCCGTCATGGTCGGCGACCGCAGCTACGACGCTATCGGTGCTGAAGCCAACGGCATTCCGGCGATTCTGGTGGAATGGGGTTACGGCTCTCCCGCCGAAGCTGCCGCCGCGACCGCTGTGGTGCACTCCACCGACCAGCTCAGCAAGCTGCTGCTCGGCTAAGCAACGGTGTACCGGCCCTCCGGGTGGCCACTGGGCGCGCGCCCGAACGTAGCTCGGGCTGCCGAAAGCTGCACTCGCGTCTGAGGTGGCTCGAGCACTAGGAGTCGAAGCCCAGCCCGAGGGCATCGAGGGTTTTGAGCAGGGCGTTGCGCTTGCCGCCGTTGTGGTCGGCGCGGTTGAGCGCCCAGCGCGTGGCCTGTATTCCAGCGGATGCGATGGGTTCCGGCGGAAACGGCAGCGGCCGGCCGCGCACCATGGCCAGTTCGGTGCGTTCCGTGGTGCGGCCGGCCAGCTGGTCGAGCATCACCTCGGCGGCAAAGTGCGTGGCCCCCACGCCGAGGCCGGTAAACCCGGCCGCGTAGCTGATGCGCCCCTGGCGGGCCTGGCCGAAGAAGGCGCAGAATTGCGTGGAGGTGTCGATGGCGCCGGCCCACTTGTGGCTGAAGCGCACCCCGGCCAGCTGCGGAAACGTCGTGAAGAAGTGGCTTGCAAGCTTTTCGAAGCTTTCGGGTCGGTTCTCGTAGGAGCTGCGCACCCGGCGGCCGTAGTGATAGACGGCGTCGTAGCCGCCAAACAGAATGCGATTGTCGGCGCTTAGGCGATAGTAATGAAACTGGTTAGCCAGGTCACTCAGGCCCTGCCGATTGTGCCAGCCGATCGCGGCGAGCTGGCTCGCATCGAGCGGTTCGGTCATCAACACGTAGTCATAAACCGGCACCGTCGCGAGTTTGTTGCGCTTGAGCAGCGACGGGAACACGTTGGTGGCGAGGGCAGCCTTCCTGGCCGTCACGATGCCGCCCTTGGTCACGACCCTGGTGCCCTGGGCGGCGCTGAGACCGGTCGTGTCGAGGTTTTGCACGAGCGAGTGCTCGAAGATTTCAACGCCGAGCTTGGTGGCTACCCGCGCCAGCTCGGCGGCGAGCTTGCCGGGATGCACGAGGGCATTGCTGCGTCGATGCCAGACTCCGGCCAGGTAGGTCGGCGAGGCCACCTCGGCCTGCACGGCCGCATGGTCGAGAAACACGGTGTTCTCGTCGGTCGACTCCTCGCGCAGCCACTCCACCTGGTGCTCTTCGATGGCGAGGTCGATGGCCCCGGTGCGCTCGAAGTCACAATCGAGGCCGAGGCTCGCCACTGCCCGCTCGATCTCGTCGAGGTTCTCCGTGCCCAGCTCGGTCAACCGGTCGATCTCCTGCGGCCAGCGCGTGCGGCCATTCTCCTCACCGTGGGTGAGGCTTGCCTCGCAGAAGCCGCCGTTGCGACCGGATGCCGCCCAACCCACCGTGCGCGCCTCCAGCAGCACCACGCGAGCCGCCGGATTCTGCTGTTTGGCGAGCACAGCGCTCCACAGGCCGAGGTAGCCCCCGCCGACGATTGCGAGGTCGCAACTCAGGTCACCGCTGAGGCGGGGATAGCTCGCTCGCGGCGCGAGGTCATCGAGCCAGAAGGAGCTCTGCCGCGTGCCGACCAGCGAGGCGGTCACGACGGATTGAGCGGGCCGGGCTCGGTCAAAAATAGTGCTGCTCATGCGGGGCGCGTCCTCTCGCGGCAACGATGCCGCCGACTGTCTCGGGCGCCCCCAGCCTAGCCGGGGCCCGACACGGTGGCGCGCTGCCGCCCCGCGGAGGTCGACGGCGCCCCCAGAGGTTCGCGGCCTGTCTCTTTTTTGGACGGGGCCCGGGCCCGGAACGCGGGCCCAGTCTATAAACTGGGCCCAGGGACGGGGCCTGGGCCCCGTCCCTGTTCTTGTTCTTGTTCTTGTTCTTGTTCCCGGCGCCAGCGCTGGCCCCGGCCCTGAATCGACCCGAGTGGATTCGGCGGGCGCCGGCATCCGCGCACGCACAAGTGCCGCCCCGCAGACGCGGGACGGCACCAAAGAGAAGCGCGGGCTAGATGATCGCGGCGCGCAGGGCGGCGGCAGCGGCGGCCGGGTCCTCTGCGCCGTAGATGGCTCCGCCGGCGACGGCAACGGATGCACCGGCGCGCTGCACCGAGGCGATGGTCGCCAGGCTCACGCCACCGGCGAGCGAGAACGGCACCTTGGCGGTTTCGCCCTGGTTCAGCAGCTTCTCGAGCGAGAAGCCGGGCTCGGCCTGCTCGTCGAGTCCGGCGTGCATCTCCACGAACTGGGCGCCCAGAGCGGTGACCTCACGGGCGCGGGTGACCTTGTCGGCGACGCCGATGAGGTCGACGACGACGCCCTTACCGTGCTTGGTCGCGGCGGCGACCGCACCGATGATGGTGCTGTCCCCGGCCGTGCCGAGCACGGTCACGAGGTCGGCGCCGGCGGCGAAGGCAATGTCGGCTTCCAGCTCGCCGGCATCCATCGTCTTGAGGTCGGCGAAGACGATCTTGTCGGGGTGCGCGGCCTTGACAGCGGTGACGGCGCGCAGGCCTTCAGCCTTGATCAAGGGAGTGCCGAGCTCGATGATGTCGACGTATGGGGCGACCTGCGCGGCGAGCACGAGTGCGGCGTCGGTGGTCAGTACGTCCATTGCTACCTGAAGCTTCATGGGGGTTCTACTTTCTGTTGGTTTCATTGTTTTGTGTGTTGCCGGGCCCGGGCCCGGAAGGCGTTATTCGAGGTTGGCGTGACGCGGCCAGAGCTGTTCGGCCGTAGAACCGCTCAACCTCCAAAGCGTGTGGAACAGGGCGTCACCGACCAGCATCACGGACTGTTCGAACAGGCCGCCCGAATACTGGGCCGATTCCTGCCCGTCGTGGTCCTGCTTGGCGGCCGCAGGAATGAGCACGGTCACCGCGGCGAGCCGCCCGAGCGGCGACTCGGGCGCCGTGGTCAGCGCCAGAATGCTCGCTCCCACGCCGTGAGCCGTCTCGGCGGCACGCACGATGGCGCCCGTCGTGCCGGATCCGCTCGCGACCAGCAGCACGTCGCCGGCAGCGATCGCCGGGCTGGTCACCTCGCCGACCACGTGCACGTCGAGACCGAGGTGCATGAGCCGCATCGCGGTCATCTTGAGCGCCAGCCCGGAGCGGCCAGCCCCGAGCACGAACACTCGCGGTGCCGCGGCGAGCAGACTCTCCGCCTCATCGAGTGACGCAGCGGATGCCCGCAGCGCGTCGACGACGCGGCTGTTCTCGGCGAAAATGAGGCCGAGGGCATCCGCGGTTGTCGGGGTGGTTATCGTTTGTGTCATAGGTCAATGCTCCGCTCTTTCGAGCGGGTGCGCGGCCCGCCAAACGAATGGTTAAACTACCCGAACGAATGGTCATAGGTTGGCTCGGAGCATGGTTCGGATAGGCTGGCGGCATGACCTTTCCCGTCAACTCCACCGTTCAGGCCACGCAGACCCTGCAGGCCGTGCAGACAGCGCAAACCGCGCGCACAGCGGCCGCCGAGCGTTCCAAGCTCATCGCCGACTTCACCGACGCGCACGCGACGACGTTGGAATCGCTGCTGGCCGTGCTGCGCTCGAGCAGCACGAGCGACTCCATTGCCAGGCAAAAAGCCACCGAGCTCGCCGCCGCTGCGATGGTCGCCCTGCGCGCGGTGAGCGACCTCGATCGCAGCCTCACCGAGGAGCCCGTGGCCCGCGCCTTCGAACGCCTCCAGAACGACCTACGCCCGCTCGTGCGTTTCGGCGACCTGGACGTGCAGTTCATCGAGCCGCCGGTCAACGGGCGCGCACTACCCGGCGAGGTCGCCCACGAAGCCAGGGCCATCGTGCGCGGCGCCGTGCTCGCCCTGGTCGAACAGGCCGGCGTCAGCCGAGTGCGCGTGCAGTGGGACTGCGACGGCAGTAACCTGCTCATTCGCATTCGCGACGACGGACCGGGCGATCTCGATGCCGAGGTGCCGAGCGTGCGCCAGCTCGCCACGCGCGTCGTCGCGCTCAGCGGAACCTTCGGCGTCGAGGCGACCGCCGGCTGGGGATCCGAGATGGCGGTGTCACTTCCGCTCGACGCGCCCACGGCATCCGTTTCTACGGCGGCGGCCTGGGGACTCAGTCCGCGCGAACGCGGCGTGCTCGAACTCGTCGCCTCTGGCGCGCGCAACAAGGCGATCGCCGAAGCGCTAACCATCAGCGAGAACACGGTGAAATTCCACGTCGCCAACCTGCTGCGCAAGGTCGGCGCCTCAACTCGTGCTGAACTGGCCTCTCTCGCCCGCTAGGGTGAGAGAGTCAGAAGACACACACCACCACGGGAGCGCGCACCAGCGAGCTGAGAGGACGGCCAGGGCCGTCGACCGTTGAACCTGTCCGGGTAATGCCGGCGTAGGAAGTTCGAAACCAATGCGCACAATTGACGAAACAACCATGTTCGAAACGGTCACCACGGGCCCGATCCAGGGCAGCAGCAAACGCTACGAACCGGTGCCGGCCTGGCCCGGGCTGGAGATTCCGGTCCGCCGGGTGAACCTCAGCAACGGCGAACACTTCGACCTCTACGACACATCAGGGCCGTACACCGACGACGCGGCCACCATCGATCTCGAGAAGGGGCTGCCGAAGACGCGGTCTGGGTGGGAGCATCCGCTGCCCATCGACGGCGCCGCTACCCAGCTGGTCTGGGCTCGGGCCGGCATAGTCACCCCCGAGATGGCCTACATCGCGGCGCGCGAGGGCGTCTCGGTCGAGCTCGTGCGCGACGAGGTGGCGCGCGGGCGGGCCGTTATCCCGGCCAACCGAATGCATCCCGAGAGCGAGCCGATGATCATCGGCAAGGCTTTCACCGTGAAAATCAACGCGAACATCGGCAATTCCGCCGTGACCTCCTCGATCGCCGAGGAGGTCGAGAAGATGGTCTGGGCCGCCCGCTGGGGCGCCGACACCCTGATGGACCTCTCGACGGGCAAAGATATCCACCTCACACGGGAGTGGATCATGCGCAACTCGCCCATTCCGGTGGGCACCGTTCCGCTCTACCAAGCCGTCGAGAAGGTCAACGGCGACCCGGCCCTGCTCACCTGGGAGATCTACCGCGACACCGTGATCGAGCAGTGCGAGCAGGGCGTTGACTATATGACCGTGCACGCGGGAGTTTTGCTCCGCTACGTTCCGCTCACCGCCAACCGGGTCACCGGCATCGTTTCACGTGGCGGCTCGATCATGGCCGCCTGGTGCCTCGCGCACCACCAGGAGAGCTTTTTATACACCCATTTCGTGGAGCTGTGCGAAATTCTGCGCCGCTACGACGTGACGTTCTCCCTCGGCGACGGCCTGCGCCCCGGCTCGATCGCCGATGCCAACGACGAGGCCCAGTTCGCCGAACTACGCACCCTCGGCGAACTCACCAAGGTCGCCAAGTCCTACGGCGTGCAGGTGATGATCGAGGGACCAGGCCACGTTCCGATGCACAAGATCGTCGAGAACGTACGTCTCGAGGAGGAACTGTGCGAGGAGGCTCCGTTCTACACGCTCGGCCCGCTCGCGACCGATATAGCCCCGGCCTACGATCACATCACGAGCGCGATCGGCGCGGCCATCATCGCCCAGGCCGGCACCGCCATGCTCTGCTACGTCACCCCCAAAGAGCACCTCGGCCTGCCCAATCGCGACGACGTGAAAACCGGTGTGATCACCTACAAGATCGCCGCCCACTCCGCCGACCTGGCCAAGCAGCACCCGCGTGCGCAGGAACGCGACGACGCTCTCAGCCGGGCCCGCTTCGAGTTTCGCTGGACCGACCAGTTCGCGCTCTCACTCGACCCGGACACCGCGCAGAGCTTTCACGACGAGACGCTTCCGGCCGGCCCCGCCAAGGCCGCTCATTTCTGCAGCATGTGCGGACCCAAGTTCTGTTCGATGCGCATTTCAGCGGATGTGCGGGTGTACGCCGCAGAGAACGGCCTCACCAGCATCGAGGCGATCGAGGCAGGCATGGCCGAGAAATCGGCCGAGTTCACCCGGATGGGCAGCTCGGTCTACCTGCCGCTCCGGGTGCTCACGGCCGACGAACGCTGAGCATCCGCTCGCCCTACGCGAGACCGTTGGCCCGCGCGACCCCGCCCAGCCAGGCCAGGCTCGGCTTCGGGGTGCGCACGAAGGTCTCGCGGTCCACGGCGATGAGCCCGAACGTCGGCCTGAACCCGCTCGCCCACTCGTAGTTGTCGAGGGCGCTCCAGTGCTCATAACCGATCACCGCGATGCCGTCCTCGATCGCCGCGTGCAGGCCGCGGAGCGCGCCATCCGTGTAGTCGATGCGGCGGGAGTCGTCGGCCGTCGCGATGCCGTTCTCGGTCACGAACACCGGCACGTGCTCGGTCAGCTCCCACGCCGCACGCACCCCTAGTTCGAGCGCGGGCGGAAAATACTCCCAGCCGGTGAGCGTGGTTTCGACGTCAGCGCGCACCTTCATCGGCCCGTCCGGACCGATGAAGGTGCGCGTGTACGCCTGCACCCCGATGAAATCGTCGCCGCGGGCGTTCTCGAGGTACCAGTCGTCGCTCGGATAGGCGTACTCGCGCAGTTTCTCGTCTGCGCCGGGCTCACCGGTCGAATGGAAGGCCTGGGTGGCCACGGTCCAGCCGCTCTGCAGGCCAGAAACGGACTGCAGCACCTCGCGTGAGCGCTTGTGGGAGGCGAGCAGGGCATCCGCTACCTGCAGGTCGGGGCGGGGCAGGCCGAACGCGACGAGGTTGGCCGCCGTCTCGCCACCGGCCAGCATCGCCGCGATATTGGGCTCGTTGATGGTGCAGACGTAGTCGACCTCGGCCAGGATCGGCAGAGCCGCCTCGGTGAAGCGCGCGAACAGGTCAGGCGCGGCCGGGTTGCGCCAGAAACCGTTACGAAACATCCACTGCGGCACCGTGAAGTGCAGCAGCGACACGACCGGGTTGAGGCCGAGGTCCCGCGCGGTGTCGACCATGCGCCGGTAGTGGTCGATCTCAGCGCGCGAGACGAAGCCTTGCTCTGGCTCGATGCGGCTCCATTCCAGACTGAACCGGTACGAGGTCAAACCGGCGCCGGCGAGCAGCCGCATATCTTCTCGATAGTGGTGGTAGCTGTCCATCGCATCGCCGCTCGGCTCGACGATGCCGGTTCCCGGCGTGTGCTCCTTGACCCACCAGTCGTTGTTCGTGTTGTTGCCCTCGACCTGATGCGCGGCCGTGGCGGCACCCCAAAGAAAACCGTCGGGAAAAGTCAGCATGGTGCTCCTAGCTATGTTGTTAACGATCGGTTTGCGGGTGCGGAATCGCCTCGAGCAACCGAATCGTGTAGTCATCCTGCGGGTTCCGTAGAACGGATGCCGTGGCCCCCTCCTCGACGACGGCCCCGTGATTCAGCACCATGATCTGGTCGGTGACCAGGCGGGCGCTGAGCAGATCATGGGTGATGTAGAGCATGCTCACGCCCCAGGTTTCGCGCAGGCTGTCGAGCAGTGCGAGCAGCCCGGCTCGCAGCGACACATCGAGCATCGACACCGGTTCGTCGGCGATGATCACCTGCGGGTCGCTCGCGAGCGCCCGGGCGATCACCACCCGCTGGCGTTGTCCGCCCGACAATTGGTGCGGCAACCGGGCGGCAAACTGTTCGACCGGGGTCAGCCCCACGGTGTCGAGCAGTTCGAGCATGCGCCGTCTGGCATCCTGCCCGCGCCGCTGGGAAAAGTTCAGGATGGGCCGCATGAGAATGTATTCGACCGTGTGCAACGGGTTGAGCGCCGCGTACGGGTCTTGAAAGACCATCTGCACCTCGGTGTGCAGCCGTTTGAGCGAGCGGCGTTTGATGGTGTCGACCTGCAGGTCGCCGAATCGTATGGTGCCGCTCGTGGGGCGTTCGACGCCGGTTATCATCTTGGCGATCGTGCTCTTACCGCTGCCGCTCGCCCCGACGAGCGCCATCGAGGCGCCCGGCTCGAGGGTGAACGACACGTTACTCACGGCCTGCACTGGCTTCTCCCCGCGCCGCGGCGGCGGGTACACCTTGCTGACCCCGCTCACCACGATGGCCTCACGCGCCGCGCGTCCCTCGCGACTGGCGACCCGGCTCGAGACGTTTCGTGCGGTTCCACGCACGGCGAGCCCCGGCACCTCCACCACCTCGGCTCGCGGGTCGCCGTAGTGACTGAGCAGCATCTGAGTGTACGGATGCTGCGGCGCGGCCAGAATCGCCGCCGCCGTGTTGTCCTCGACGATGAGGCCCTCGTGCATCACCATGACCCGTTCGGTCACCTCGAGCACCATGCCGAGGTCGTGGCTGATCAGCACCGCGGTGAATTTCTCCGCCGCTTGCAGCTCGCGAATCGTGTTCATCACGGCGTGCTGCACGAGCACGTCGAGGGCAGTGGTCGGCTCGTCGAAGATCATCAGCTTGGGTTCGAGCGAGAGCGCGAGGGCGATCGACACGCGCTGCCGCATTCCGCCGGAGAGTTCGCCGGCGAAGCGGTCGAGCACGCTCGAGGGCAGTTCGACCTTGCCGACCAGCACCTTGGCACGCTCTTCCCGGTCGGCGCGCGAGACGTGGCCGTGCGCGGCGAAGATGTCGTAGAAATGGTTGCGGATGCTGCGCACCGGGTTGAGCGCGTTCATTCCCGACTGCAGCACCATGGCGAACCCGCCGTGCCGCTGCACGCGCAGATCGGCCAGGCTGAGCCCTGCGATATCAACCCCGTTAAAGAGGATGCTGCCAGCACTGACCCGCGCGGGTGGTTTCGACAGCCCGGTCAGGGCGAACCCGAGGGTGGATTTGCCCGACCCGCTCTCCCCGACCAGCCCGACGAAGTCGCCCTGTTGCAGCTCGAAGGTCGCGCCGGTGACGGCGGGCACCGGGTCGCCGCCGCGCGGTTCGTAGACAACCGAGAGGTCGCGCACGCTCAGCAGGGGCTCGTTCATCGGTTTGCTCCTTCGCGCAGGCGCGGATTGCTGAGGCCGTCGACGCCGAAGTTGATCAGGCTCAGCGAGGTCGCGAGCAGGGAGATGCACAGGCCGGGCGCGAACAACAGAATCCACTGGCCGGTGAGCAGGGCGTTGCTGTTCTGCGCCCAGAACAGCATGGTGCCCCAGCTGATCGTGGTGGAGTCGCCGAGGCCGAGAAATTCCAGGCCGGCTTCGGCGAGAATAGCGGCCGTCGCAGCCCCGAAGAAACTGCCAACGATGAGTGAGGTCATGTTCGGCAGAATCTCGCGGAACACGATGCGGGCGGGGCCGTCGCCGCTGAACACGGCCGCCGTCACGAAGTCACGGCTGCGCAGAGACTGGGTCTGCGAGCGCAGCACCCGGGCGCCCCAGGCCCAGCCGGTTATCACGACCACGAAGATGATCATGCCGATGCCGCCGTTCTGCAGGTAGGCGGCGATCACGATCATGAGCGGCAGCGCCGGAATGACTAAAAACAGGTTGACCACGAAGTTGATCACGTCACCGGTGATGTTGCGCAGATAACCCCAGGTGAGGCCGATCGTGACGGCGATGATGGTCGACAGCAAGCCGGCCACGAAACCGACGAACACCGAGGTGCTCGCGCCGTGAATGATCTGCGAGAGCACGTCCTGCCCGGCGGCGGTAGTGCCCATCCAGTGCGCGGCGCTGAAATCCTCGCTGCGACCGAAGCTGTTGTCGCTTGGATCGTACGGTGCGATAAGCGGCGCGAAGACAGCGAGCAGCACGAAGAAGCCGAGCAGGGCGACGCCGACGCGCGCCTTCGGAACGCTCCAGATAGTGGCGACCGCCCGCCAGACGACGCGCAGCGCGCTGGTCGCTGGTGCGACATCCGCTTGTTTGCGCCTGACCATCACGGCGTGCGTGCCCTGCGGGTCTGGGGTTGAAGGAGTCATCGTCTCGTCCTCGGATCCAGAATGCCGTACAGAATGTCGACAATGAAGTTGGCCATCAGCACGCTGATGGTGATGATGAGAAAGAGGCCCTGCATGAGGGGAAAGTCCTGGTTGACCACCGCGGTGTAGAGCAGGTAGCCAACGCCGGGGTAGTTGAACACGCGTTCCACGAGCAGCGAGCCGCCGACCACTCCGCCGAGCGCGAGCCCGAAGCTGGTCAGGTTGGGCAAAATCGCGTTGCGCGCGGCATAGCGGATGGCCACGGTGCGGGGGCGCAGACCGTTGGCTTCCGCAAAGGTCACGTAGTCATCGCCGAGCGTGTTGATCATCGTGCTGCGCATGCCGAGGATCCAGCCGCCGAGCGAGGTGATCAAAATCGTGGTCGCCGGCAGAAGGGAATGATAGAGCGCGTCGAGGAGAAACGCGCCGGTGAATTCAGGGGTCGCACCGCGGCCGTAGGCACCGCTGGTGGGAAACCAGCCCAGAACGTATCCCAGAAAGAACAGCAGCAGCAGGGCGGTCCAGAAATAGGGGAATGCGCTGGCGAAGGTTCCGCCGACGGTCGGCAGGGTATCGAGCCAGGTGCCGCGTTTCCAGGCGGCGAGCACGCCGAGCAGGGTGCCGGCGATGAACGCCACGATCGTGACGAGGCCGACGAGCACGAGGGTCCAGGGCAGGGCGGCGCCGACCAGGCCGGCGACGCTCTGCGGAAAGAACGTGTACGAGACACCAAAGTCGAACTGGGCCACGTTGCCGAGGTATTGCAGGTACTGGTCGAACATGCTCCCGGTCGGCACGCCCAGCTGGGCCTCGATCGAGGCCCGCGTGGCGTTACTGACCGGCCCGTTCTGGGCCAGTTTGGCTATCGCGGCGTCGGCCGGGGATCCCGGCATCAGGCGCGGCAGCAGAAAGTTCAGCGTGATGGCCGCCCACAGCGTGAGCACCAGCAGACCGACCTTCGTGAGCAGAAAACGCACTATCCCTCTCCTTTTTCTACGAACCGTCAGTCTCACAACGGATGCCGCGCAACGCGGCGGTCGTAAGGCCGTCAGCATCCGCGTGCCCGGTGGTCGAGCCTGTCGAGACCACAGGGGGCATGCTCTCGACCGGCTCAGCCACGGATGGGACTATTTCGCCTTTTCGAGATTGGTCAGAATGAGCAGGGGCGTCGAGTTGTACGTGTTCGGCGGTGCATACGGGTCGTCCGCACTCGGCCAGCCTGTGTAATTTGCGTCGCTGTACAGGCCCCAGAGCCCGCCGTAGAACATGCTGATCACGGGAAGCTGGTCGTAGACCGTCTGCTCCAACTCGGCGGCGATGGTCTTCTGCTCGGCCTCATCGGTCGAGGCTTTGAACCGAGCCAGCAGCGCATCGGTGTCGGCGTTGCTGAACCGGCCGAAGTTGCCGGTCGTGGTCGTTCCGAGCGGCGTCGCGAACTCGCTGTTGAGCAGCAGATTCATGTCCTGGAAGACGCTGCCCGTTCCGCCGAAGCCGGTCATTGCCATGTCGAAGTCGCCGTTGCCGAGCGACTCGTAGTACGCGGCCGGTTGGGGCTGGCTGAGTTTCACGTCGATGCCGATCGCACCGAGCTGCGACTGCACGGTCTGCAGGCCTTGCAGCCAGTCGGTGTAGCCGTTGGCCGTCATGATGTTGATCGACGCCTGGGCACCGCTCGCGTCGACGAGTTTGTCGCCGTCCATGGTGTAGCCGGCCTTCTCGAACGCGGAGAGTGCGGCGTTCGCATCCTGCGCGACCTCTCCACCGTTCGGCAGGTCGGCGCTGAGCCAGGCGTCCTGGTTGGGCAGCAACAAACCGGACTGACCGGCCGCCTCGACGTAGCCTTGCTCGGCATCCGTTGCGATCTTGTCGCGGTCAAGGGCGAGGCTCAGGCCCTGCCGAAAGTTCACGTCGTTGTAGGGCGCCTTGGTGAGGTTGGGCACGAGCGCGATGGTTCCGCCCGGCGGAAACCAGTACTTGTTGTGCTGCTCGTCGGCCTTGACCCAGGTGCCGTCGACATCGGTGATGAAGGCGTAGGCCCAGTCGTAGCCGTTGTTGACGACGTCGAGCTGGCTGTTCGCGGCGGGAAGCACGAGTTTCTCCACGGCGACCTTGTCGGCCTGCCAGTAGCCCTCGTTCTTCTTCAGGGTGTACTCGTTCGGCGTGAACGTGTCGAGCACGTACGGGCCGGTCGCGATCGGGTCTTCGTTCGTGAACGTCAGCGGATCCTCGACGTCCTTCCAGATGTGCTCGGGAACGATGAGCTGCTGGTCGATGATCGAGGCGGCCGGCACGTCCTCCGAGCTCAGGTGGAACACGACGGTGTCGCCGTCGACCTCGAGGCTCTCAATGTGCTGCCACATTCCCTTGTTGTCGAGGGCGGGGGTCTCCTTGATCAGGTTGAAGGTGAAGGCCACGTCGGCGGGGGTGAAGTCTTCGCCGTCTGACCATTTCACGCCCGTGCGGATCGTGTAGACCACGGTCTTCGCGTCGGGCTGCGTGTACCCGGTCGCGAGGAACGGGGTGGCCTCGCCGTCGAGGGTGTTGATCACCTGCAGCGGCTCGTACATATAGGTGGCGGTCACCCGTTTGCTCGTGGAGAACGGGTTGAAGTTGCGCTCGAATGTGGGCGAGCCGTTGTCGGCTGCGACGAGCATGGAGCCGTCCGCCGAACTGGCGCCGGAGTTGTTGGCTGTGTTGATGCTGCACGCGCTCGTCGCCAGCACGGCGGCAATGCCGATCACGGCCAGTGCGGTACGGGTGCTGCGCCCTCTCAAATGCTTCATTGCAGTGTCGTCCTTCGTGTCGTCGTTGACCCCAGCCCCGCCTCCATCGGGGGCGCAGCGTACCCCTACTGTAAGCGCATACATGCCGCCGCCGCAACTATTTTCTTTCCCCCCAAGCGACACCGCCCGCCCCGCTCCCATTTCGGACGGGGCCCGGGCCCCGTCCCCGGGCCCAGTTTCTAGACTGGGCCCGGGGTCATAAGGTGGGCCCGAAACGACGGACGCGACGGAGACCTCGCTCACCCCAGGCGCGACCCGAAGATCTGCGCGGCCACGAGCGGACGCACCGCGGTCTCGAACTGTCGGTCGACGAAATAGTCCTTGAGACGGTCCGCGAGCAGGTTGTTCGCAATCGAGGCCATGATCATCGACTGGTCAAGCGACAGGTACCGGTCGGCAACGGTTCCGCTCTGGGTCGCGATCGCATCGTAAAATCCGCCTGGACCGTACGACGCGAAGTCCTTTTTGAGGTTCGCGAGGTTCGCCAGCACCGCCTTCTTGTCATAGGCGAGGGCGAGGAACGAAGCGTGCGGGGTAACCACGCCGTCACCGTAGGTCGGTGTCGGGTTGGTGGCTTCGCGGCATCCGTTGTAGCCGGCGTCAACATTGGTGCGCTCCCGGTCTGAGGGATAACCGTCGGTCGACATGCCGACGCCCTCGACACCGTACTCGGCGTACTCGCCGAACGGGTCGCTGGCCGGGGAGAAGCCCCAGTAGCCGTACTGGGCTTCGTCGAGGCCGTGCAGAACTTGGGCCCGCACGGAGGCTGGATGGTTCACACCCCAGGACTGCGGGCCCCATTGCGCTTCGGGCACGAACAGGTCGGGCATCAGCGCCTCGAACATGCTGCCACCCCAGGCAGGAACGAGCGACATGCCGCGGTACTGGTAAACACCCTCGTAGACCGGCACGCCGAGGTATTCACGGGTGACGCCGGTGGGCTTCTGTTCCTGCCAGGCGTAGTCGCAGCCCTGGTCGGGCATCGTGCGCAGGGTGCCATAGTAGGCCTCCGGCGGAATCTCGCCCTTGCTGATGCCGAGGTAGGTCGCGATGCGGGCCTCGCTCACCGTCGTGTCGTAATGGTGGCAGGTGTAGTAAACATCCGGGCCGTCATCGCCATAGTTGCCGGGCACGTTGCAACCAGCTGGCGGTACCACCCAGAATCCGCCGCGGTTCAGACCAACGCCGGGCCGGGCGTCGAGGTCGTGAAAGAAGCCGAAGTCCATGCTGTCGTACAGCTTGTCGGCCGTTCTCTCGAGTCGGGGTTCGGCCTCAGCCACGATGCGAAAAGCGGCGGCGAGCCAGCCGTTGTCGACCGTGCTCAGGAACGGATCAACCGGGTCGCCACTGTCAGGCCAGGTCACGAGCTTGTGCCCGTCGAGCGGCGAGTACCAGTTGTAGTACATGCCACTGGGTTCGTGTCGCTCGAGAGTCGAGAGGGTTTTCAGGGTGGTCTTCAGGCGCTTGTAGGCCTCCTTCTTGCTGATGATTCCCAGGTCGCGCGCCGAAACCGTCGACCAGAGGTAGCCGCCGATGTTGGTGGGACTCGTGTTCTCGCTCGCCACCGACAGGTCACCGGAGAGCTTGTCGGCTGGCAGGCCGGTGGCTGGGTCGGTCATCGCGGCGAGCGACTTCCAGGTGTCGACGGCGTACCCGCGCAGCACCTTGTCGTTGCCCTGCGGACCGTGCCCTGGGGCGGCAAGGGCGCTCGGCGCGACGAGCAGGGTGCCGGTCACCAGCGCGCCCGTCATCAGTGCGCCCGTCAGCGCCAGTATTCTCGGTGTTCGTTTCACAGCAATATCCTTCGTGTCGTCGTTGACCCTCGGTAGCTTCGCTTCGGCGCGGGCAATGGATACCTGCATGGCGCCTCGAGGATCGAGTGTAAGCGCATACAACGAGCGAGGCAAGCGTTTCAAGCGGATGCCGACGCCCGCGAGCCGCCTCCGGCCATTTGTGTCGGGCAGTCCGACGCACTCGCAGAAATACGCAAAAGTGCAATCCCGCGGTCTCGAAGCACTACTCACCGTCCGGGCGCAAGGGGCGCGCGCGGCGGCTCATCCGCTTAAGACGGGGGTCCCTCGGAGCTCTCGCGCAGCAGCACCTTGACCGGCAGACGCAGCGAGATCGGCGGTTGCTTGGGATCCTCCAACCGGCTCAGCATCGCCCGCATCGCCGCACGGCCGAGATCGACCATGGGCTGGCGAACGGTGGTAAGCCGCGGCGACGCGGTGCTGCCGGCCTCGATGCCGTCGAATCCGGTCACGATGACATCACTCGGCACACCGACACCGTGGGCGCGCAGCACGTCGAGCGCGCCGAGGGCCATTTGATCGTTGGCGCAGATCAGCGCGCGCGGCAGCATGCCGGTGTTCACGAGCTCCGTCGTCACCTCACGCCCGCGCTGGCGGGAGAATCCACCGCGCAAGACCGGGCTGGCATCGGGGTCGAGGCCCCGGTTTTCGAGCGCCCGTCGAAATCCGTCGAACCGCTCGGCGCCGTCGGGGGAATCCTCCGGGCCGGCCAGATAGGCGAAGTTGGTCACTCCCTTCACGTCGAGCAAGTGGGTCGTCAGCGCGTCCATGCCCGCAGCATTGCTCACACTCACGTGGTCGTAGTCGTCACCGCGGCGCGGTCCGGCGATCAGCACGATCGGAATGCGCCGCGACACGTGCTCCAGCACAGCGTCGGGCACACTCTGCGCGAGTACGGCCATGCCGTCGACGCGACCGGCAATGTCGTTGACCATGTCAGCCGGAAAGGCACCTCGACCGACACCGACCATGAGCGCGAACCCCTGGCGCCAAGCCTCAAGTTCGCTGCCGCGGAGCACCTCATCGAAGTACAGGTTGGGCGGACGCACGAGGCCAGAGTCGGGCATGTCCCGCACCACCTCGACCAGTCCAGACCCGTGAAACTCGGCGTCGTCGAGCTCTTCCATGGCGTCGAGGTTCGGAAAGTACAGCCCGAGCACGCCCGTGCGCCTCGCTGCGAGTCCGCGCGCGTTCGCGCTCGGTACATAGCCGAGCTCCCAGACCGAAGCGAGCACCTTTTCGCGAGTGGATGCGCGTACATCCGCCGGACGACGAAGCACCCGGGAGACGGTCGCAATAGACACCCCGGCGTGGGCAGCCACGTCGTACACGGTCGATGCTTTGGCCACGGTGCCCCTCCGGTGATCGCTCGCGCGCTGTGTTCCACATTCTAACGCCCGCACTATTTCGGACGGGGCCCGGGCCCCGTCCGTGGGCCCATGATAGAACCTGGGCCCGGGCTCGGGCCCAGGCCCCGTCCAGATCCAGCGGGGACAGCGGGGACGCTCCGATCGTCGTGAGCGCTCGCCCGGGCAGCAGCAGGGTTTTCCCATGGTGCCGGCACCAGAATTCCGCCATGACCCCCGCAAACGGCACGCTGCGCCTGGTGCGCCCCGACGATGGCGAGCACCCAGAGACCACCCAACAGACTCGGCCGGGCACCAAGCGCTCCCTGGTCCAGCGCCGCCGCACGATCCTGATTGTGCTGGCCATCGCCTGGCTCGTGATGGCCGCCCTGGCTGTCGTGCTGCTCCTCACCGGCACGAAGCCGAGTACTCCGCTCGGAGAGACGGCCGCCGTTCCCGGCGGGCTCGCCCGCATCAGCGCGGTCATACCGCTCGAATCCGACGGTTGGGTGCCGCCTCGCTCGGCCGACCGCCTCGCCGGCCCCGCCCAGCCGGGTGCCCACCGCGTGCGCATCCTGCTCGAGCTCACCACAACGGATGCCGTCGGCCTCACTTTCGACGCCGCCGACTACTCATTGTCGGGCCTCGGCTCCCGTGCCACAGCGCTCTGGGTCGACCCGGGACGGCAAGTTGCGCCGGCCGGGGCATCCGTTCTGGCGACGCTGATTTTCGAAATCCCGAATCAGGCGATCGCACTGGTTCTCGACGGCCCGCAGGGGGCGCGGTTGTCACTCGGCACCGCCCACCACACCGCGCCCTGACTCGTCCCCCGAAATTGGGGGTAATTGGCTACTCCACACGCGGCTACCCCGGCTCGGAACAACCGGGCACCATGGTCGCATTCCAACAGTGGAGGTCGTCATGACAACCGGATTCGACACTCAAGAACAGCCAACGATCACGACCATGGCTCACCTGACCGTGCACGTTTTCGGTAACCTGACCATTCGACGCGGGCCGGTCATGCTGCACGGCCATCAGCTGGGTGGCCCCAAACCCCGCCAGATCTTTGAGATCCTGCTCGTGAACCTCGGGCTACCCGTTTCCAAGGACCGCCTGATCGAATTGCTCTGGGGTGCAAGCGCGCCGGTCGAAGCATTGCCCACCCTCGAAAGCTACGTGAGCGTGCTGCGCCGCCACCTGCAGCCCGGCGAAGGAAAATTCGGCCCGCTCCAGACCAGGACCGGCGGCTACGTTCTCGACCGCAACCTGGTCGATACCGACCTCGACCAGTTCGACGTTTTGCTACAACGAGCCCAGAAGACCATTCCTGGCCTCGCCTACCCTTTGCTGCTGCGCGCCCTCGACCTCGCGACAGCACCGCTGCTCGGCGACGAACTCGTGCCCGCCTGGGCAGCAGAAGCCCGCGATCTGCACGCCGCCCGCCTCACCAGCGCCCGCATCCTCGCGTCGGAGACCGCCGCGGCGTTGCACCGTATCGATGATGCCCTCGAGTTCGCGAATCTGGCGCTGGCCGACGAACCGCTGAATGAACGAGCCTGGACGGCCCTTATTCTCGGACTCGAGACGAGCGGGCGTCACGCCGAAGGCCTGCAGGCCTACGACCGGTGTCGCCACGCGATGCAAAACGAGTTGGGCTGCTCTCCCGGCTCGATTCTGCGGGCCGCCCAGCTTCGCCTGCTGCACGCGACGGCCGACGGGGACGGCGACCTGGCCGACGTGCTCTCCGCCTTGCTCATGCTGCACGATCAACTCCGAGTTTCGCCGGCGAGCGGGCCAGCTTCCCGCCCCGCCACTACTTCTATGCGACCAGAGCTGGTCGCGGATTCCCTCAGGGAGGCTACTGATGTTGTTACGTCATTTTTGCGACGCGTCGTCGCTCGCGCCTGAGCTGGCAACTCGCCCGCCCGCGCCTATACCACATGGGGGAAAAAAGAGACAGTACTCGACAGATCCTCATGTTGTACTGATACTGGTCTCTGCAGCTCGAACAGGGCCGTGCTGTCCGTCAACTTCGAGGCTTGGGAACGGGCAGAGAGGTAGCCGCAAATGACCACCCAGATGTTCCCTAGCGAACCCGGTGTGCACGGAACAACAGCGACCGCGTCATTGCCCGGGTCAACGACCGAGCAGATTCGTATTCTCATCGTCGACGATCACACCACCTTTGCCGAACTCCTCACCGGTTCCCTCAATCGTGAACCCGACCTGTGCAGCGTTGGCTCTGCCAACAGTGTGGCCAGCGGCATCGCCGCCTGTTTGGATCTGGTCCCCGACGTCGTCGTCATGGACTACCACCTGCCCGACGGCAGCGGCCTCGTCGCGGCCACCGCGATTCTCGCTCGAGCGCCACACACCCGCATTGTTATTCTCACCGGCGACCCGGCCCTGGAAGCCCTGGAGCAGGCCGCTGCCATCGGCGTCTGCGCGTTCCTGCCCAAGGACGGCTCCCTCGCAACGGTGCTCGATACGCTGCGGCACGCACGCATTGGTGGTTTCATCGTGCATCCGTCGCTGGTGAGCCTGCTGAGCGCACGGCGTCGGCAGCGCAGCGAAGAAATTCCGTTTCCCGACCTCACCAAGCGTGAGCTCGCCGTTCTCCGGCTCATGGGCGAGGGCTCCGACGTGCGAGCCAATGCCAAGGTTCTCGGTATTTCCGAGAACACCTGTCGCGGCTACGTCAAGGCGATCCTCGGCAAGCTCGGCGCCCACTCTCAACTCGAAGCCGTGGTGATTGCGACCCGACTCGGTTTGGTGCCGGCCCAGCATGTCTAAACCCGCGGCGAAGCCCAGCAGCCTCGACCGAGCCCGATCCACCGAGCGGTCCGAGGTTCGCGCCGCGGTCGGCCGTTTTCTGGCCGTGGGTATAGTCGCGATGGTCTTCGTAGCGGTACCGGCCGCCCTCTGGGTGCGCGAACTCTCCGAGCGTAACGCCATGGACAACGCTATTCAGCACGCCCAACGCCTTGCCGACTACTCCGTCGGGCCTCTCCTCTCCGAGGCCCTCCTCGCGGGTGACCCAGGCTCGACCCTGCGGCTGGACGAACGATTAGCCCCCCGCATCTCAGACGGATCCATAGTGCGCGTCAAGGTGTGGGATCCCTCCGGCCGCATTGTGTACTCCGACCTCCCGGAGCTGGTCGGCCAGGTCTTCACGCTTCCGTCCTGGGCGCCCGAGCTGCTCGCGGGCGGTAAGGGGCGAGCATCCCTGGGGGTGCAGAACGATCCCGGCGACGAGAACGAGACCGAGTCCGGCGAGCTGGTCGAGGTCTACGTGCGCGCTTCATCGTCGAGCGGCGACTCACTCATCTTCGAGGCCTACTTCAACGACGACGCGGTTCGAGACGAACAGAACGCTCTCGTAGTCGGCCTCATCCCCGCGTTCCTGCTGTCCCTCGGTGCCTTGCAACTGGCCCAGCTGTTTCCGGCGGTACAACTGGCGCGGCGCATTCAGGGCCACCAATCGACCAAGCGCCAACTACTTCAGCATGCCGTCGACGCGTCCGACCTGGAGCGGCAGCGCATCGCCCGCGACCTGCACGACGATGTCATCCAGGATCTTGCCGGGCTGTCCTACGCCCTTGAGGCCGAAGAACGGCATTCGGCGCCGGAGAACCGGGCGCTGTTCGGCCAGGCCAAGGCGATCCTGCAAAAAAACGTGCAAACCCTGCGCGCCATGACCACCGAGCTGTACCCTCCCGACCTCGATGAACTCGGTCTGCCCGCCGCTTTGACTCGGCTGACCGCACCGCTGATCGAGCAGGGCATCGACGTCAAACTTCATATTCCAGCCGACTGCGACCTCGACCGTGATCGTGCCGCCATGTTCTACCGGGTGGCCCGCGAGGTGCTCGTCAACACCATGAAGCATGCCAAGGCTGGCGTCCTCGAACTCACACTGATGCAGGATGACGACCGCACGATCCTGCTGATTCACGACAACGGCTGCGGGTTTGATTTGTCTGCGGATGCCCCCGACCACCATCTGGGGCTGCGCATTATGCGCGACACCATTCAGGTCGCCGGAGGATCCCTCGAGGTGCGCTCCTGGATGGGCGGCGGCACCTCGGTCATGGCCACTCTCGATCGGGTTGCCCCCGTTCGAATACGCTAGCCAGACGCCGGCGCCGTCGTTGGAACGGGCTCCACCCGGCGAGCGCCACTGTCACGCTCACCACTGCCGCGAGGCCCATGCCGTAGCCGAGCCAGGGGGCAAACGGTGACGGGTCAGCGCCAGAGACAGGCCCCGTTGAATCGCTCACCGCCTCGTGCGAGGCCCCGCCTGCCAGCACCACCGGTTTCGGGATCGGTTCGGCGGCAACGTCAACGCCCGCCTGGCCGGGGGTCCCTGCGGTCACCGACACTCGCATGGGCGTGGTGCCGGCCGGGCGCGCGATCGCGCTGCGCACCGAGTCGACCACCTCGTCGCCCAACAACGTTCCCAGATAGGTCACGCCCAGGGTGTCGGCACCCAGCGTGGCGTCGTAATTGCCCAGCGCATCAGAGAGGATGCCTTCCCGCGCAATCGCATCGGCCAACGTTGGCGGATCGGCGGCAGCCACCGCGAAGACGAGGTCGTGCACGAGCACGGTCAGCACAAAATACTGCGCGGGCGAGTTCGACCCCGTTTTCTCCTCGATGAGGGCGCGCGCCTCCACCTCCGAAACCCCCGTCGGCAGCAGCAGAGTCAGCTGCGGTACAGCTTGTTCGAGCACACCGGCCGGAAGCACATCGGGAGAGATGTCCTCCAGGGTGACCCCGGCGGCGTGAGCACGCTCCTCCAGATCGAAGCGCATGACCGACGCAGCGGCATCCGCTGCTGTCGTGACGGCGAGCACGACCCGGCGCTGCACTAAGGGTCCGTCGTAGCTCACGGTCGGTCGACCGTTGCCAATATCGCTGGTTCCTGCGTCGGATACGAGGGCAATGGCGCTCGTGGGAGTTGCCGAAGCGGGGGCCAACGCCCCCGCGGTGCAGCCGCTCAGAAGAGCACAACCCAGCAGTCCAGAACTGAGCAGGGCGAACAGCACTACCGCCGGGGTCGGGCGATCGGCGTGGTACATCAGGTACCCGCTGGCAGCCCCGGCAGATACACCGGGGGGTAGGCATCCATCGACATGGTGTCCGCATAAGCTGGGTCGGAGGTGATCGGGTCGTTCACCCGATAGTCACCGACCGCAAACTGCACCATCATGTCGTGGTCTTCGTGCACGAGGTTGTGGCAGTGGATCATGTAGCGGCCGCCGGCGTCCCGCCCGGTGTCGAACTGCATCAGCGCCGTGATCGACTCATTTTCACCCGCATAGAAGACGTCCTTCGGTCCGTTTTCCCAAGCGAACGGCTTGCCGCCGTTGGTATTGCGGCCGATGATCTTGGCGTCGATCAGGTGAATGTGCACCGGGTGGAACCAGCCGCCGGAAGCGTTGGTGATGGTCCACTGTTCGACGTCGTAGGGCTGCGGATTACCAAACAGTTTGGTGAATCGGGAGGCCGCGACGTCATCCCAGGTCGTGCCGTTGATTTTCCAGACGCCGTTCACTTTCTCCACCTTGAGCTGCCTCTTGACCTTTGCCATGTCGGGGGTGAGGCTCATCGTGGCGATACCGCCCAGGTGAGGGTGGACCGAGCCACCGTCATCGAGCGTCGCCGGAATCGACGAGATGCTGCCCAAGTTCGACCCGGAATCGGCAACGACTTCGAATCGCATGATCTTGCCGGTATTTGCAAAATTGACGTTGTTTTTGTTACTCAGATTTTTTAGGTCAATTTTCTGTCCGACCCGATACTTGCGAAAGTCGACCAGAATCTCGTAGCGCTCGGCGGTACCGTGCCGCCAGGAGCTGACCGCCTGCACGATCGGGGTCATGCCAGCATCAGTGCCGACCACATACATCGGGTCGCCGGTCGACAGGGTCGGGCGGTAGGAACGGGAGATTGAGGCCACCAGCACCCGAAACCGATAGATGCGCGGCTTGACCTTCATGGTCGGCCAGGGCACGCCGTTGACCAGGATGATATCGCCGTAGAGGCCGACGTGCAGGCGGTCGTTGTAGCCGAGCGACCCGTCCGCATTGAACATGGCATCGGAGATCATCAGCGGCACGTCGAACTCACCCTGGGGCAGCTGCCCACGCTCATAGTCGTCCGAGAGGGGATAAAACGCAGCCAGACCCGAGTAGACATTTTGGGCGGTGAGGTGGTGGTTGTGGTCGTGGTACCACAGGGTTCGCGCGGTCTGCCAGTTCGGGTAGTGGTAGGTTTTCACGCCGCCGGGGGCAGTGAAGTCGTGGGCATAGCCGTCGTACTGCGGCAGGGATGCTGAGCCGTGCAGGTGGGTCACGGTGCGGAAGGCGTTGGTGTGCAGCAGGCCCTTGGCCGGCAGCGCGTTGCGAATGCGCACCTCGCACCTCGTGCCCTGCACCGCCCGAATCGTCGGCCCTGGGAAGATACCGTTGTACCCGGCGATCGTGGTCGACAGGCCAGGCACGAACTGCGCCTGGCCGAGTTTTTCGGTGAGTGCGTACCGGGCGAACGGGCGGTCGGGGTCTCCGTCATCGAATCCGGTTTGGAACGGAGCGAGTACCGGCGGGCGACGAAAGACGCCGGCGTATGGCACGGGCATGTTCTGAGGGGCGAGCAGGCTCTGGGTGAGCAGTGGCACGGTCGGAACGACATCGTCGTTGCCTCCCATGCCGGCCAGACCGAGCGCTCCAAAGGCACCGAACTGGAGAACTTCCCTGCGTGATGTCATGACCTCTCCTCAAGGCTTTGTGCGTGTGTGGTGGTGCTGGTGGGACCGGCCGGCGACTGGATCAAGTCACCGGCCGGGTGAAGCGGATCAGGTGTTTCTTAGAGCACGGTGCCGGTCGTGAAGGTCCACGTACTCGTCACCAGGGGGTTTCCGATCAGATCTCGAACGCTCGTGTTGCCACCGGTAATGGTCACCCGGTACTGCACGTTCGAGGTCAGGGTCACCGAGGGGTTGATCGTCAGCACGTTGGTGGTGGCGTTGAACGCCGCTGCCGATGTGACGACCGCCCCGGTGGAGACCCGGGTGATCCGAACCGTGGTCGCGCTGACTCCGGTGATGTCTTCACTGAAGGTCGCGGTCACGTTGGCGTTCCGGCGCACCGCGGTGGCTCCCGCTGCGGGAGTCCTCGTGGTGATCGTCGGTGCCGGACCGGTGATGAACGACCAGGTGCTCGTCGCCATCGTGTTGCCGGCCGCGTCACGGATGCCCGAGAGCGTGGCCGTGTAGGTGCGGTCGGTGAGCAGTGTCACACTCGGGTTCAGAGTCGCGACTCGTGTCGTGGCGTTGTACGAAACCACGGCTGCAATCACCGTGGTACCGCGCCGCAACACGAACGTCGTGCCGCTGACCCCGGTGACCGGTTCGCTGAACGTCGCCGTCAGGTTGCCGGTCTGGCTGATCGAGCGAGCATCGGCTGCCGGTGTGCGTGCGGTCACCGTGGGAAGCACGAAGTCCGTACGCGGTGTGACAACCGCCGAACGAGCGGATGCCGCTCCGGTACCGACTGCGTTGATCGCGGCGACATCGAAGGTGTATCCGGTTCCATTCGTGAGCGACCCGATCACCGCGCTGGTGACGTTAGCCACCGTCGTGGTACCCGTGGCCGTCGCGCCCGCTCCGATGAAGGTGCGAACCCGGTAGCCGGTGATCGGCGCCTGGTTGGCCACCGGCGCCGGGGCGGCCCAGTTCACAGTCGCCGAGGCGTTTCCAGCGACCGGGGTTCCGATCACTGGAGCGCCAGCGACCACCTGCACTACCGGGGCTGTCGGCGTGACCACTACCGAACGAGCCGAGGCAGGTCCGGTGCCGACCGCGTTGATCGCGGCGACATCGAAGGTGTACCCCGTTCCGTTGGTCAGTACCGTGATAGTCACGGATGACTGGCTGGCGACATTCGAGGTGCGGGTTGCAGTGGTGCTCGCGCCGACAAAGGTGCGAACGCGGTAGCCGGTGATCGGTGCCTGGTTGGCCACCGGTGCGGGGGCCGTCCAATTGACGGTCACCTGAGCGTTACCAGCGACCGGGGTTCCGATCGTCGGAGCGCCAGCGACCACCTGCACCACGGGAGCCGACGGAGTCACCGCGTTGGACGAAGCCGAGAATGCGCTCGTTCCCTCCGCGTTGGTCGCCGAAACCTGGAAGGTGTAGCTGGAACCGTTGGTCAGCCCGGTGACAACCAGGTTGAACGCGGTGCCGGCGGCGGTGCGCAGGGCGCCCACCTGTGCTCCGGCCGAATCGAGCACCTTCACCGAGAAGCTGGTGGGGATGCCGGTCAGTGATGCGATCCAATCAACGGTGGCCTGCCCATTACCGGCAACTGCGTTGACGGCGGTCGGGGTTCCCGGGGCTACGGTGTCGCTGAACTGCAGGCGTTCGACGTTGCGCAGGGTGTCAGTGCCATCGGTACCGCGGTTGTCGAGAACCGTGGTGGTCGATCCCGCCGAACCGAGAGTGCCGTCGCCACCGGTGGTGGTGACCTCGTAATCGCTGGTCAAACCTGAGAACTGTGCGGTGTCGGTGCCGCCAGATCCGGACAGGATTTCGCGGACTGTGACGATGTTGCCGGGGTCGACAACTCCCGCAAAGACCGCTTCCTGCAGTGTCTGACCGGTGAGGTTACCGGCGCCATCGCGCAGGTACTGGCTCGCCATGGCGGTCTGCCCCGCATTCTCGACGCTGGCACTACCAATCTCGGTCGCCGGGTCGCTCGGATTAGTCCGAACGCTCAGTCGCACATTGAGGTAGGCGTCACCGTCGATGATGTCATCGGCGCCACGGCCCTCGATCAGGTCGCTGCCGCCGCCACCCAGGAGGATGTTGCCATCACCCCAGACGTTGGCGCCAGTGAGAATCGGGCAATCATTCGATGCCGACTGCGCGACGACCGCACTCAACGGAGTGGCCAGTGGTGGTACCAAAGCGTCCAGACCGTCAATCCGGTTAAGGCCGTCCTGATCCAGCACGTCACACCCGATGAAGCCACCACCGCCAACGGCACTGGGAACAACGTCGTCGCCACGAAGGATGTCATTGAGGTTTGCGCCAGAGAGCGCCTCAGCCTCGTTGAACTTGTCGCGAACTCCAACCTGAAGGACACCTAGCGCCGGGAATGGCAGCGCGAGGTCCGCATCCTGTGGCTGCGGGTCTCCAAGGCCGATCTCCCAGTCATAGCCAGAACCGCCGGCGACCTTTTCGATTCCGGGGCCAGCAAGACCGACGTCATCGCCGCCCTCCATGTCGTAGTCGTCGTCACCGCCCTGGCCGATGAGGATATCGGAACCGGGCTTCTGGGAGTCATCCAGGAAGAACAGGTTGCTGCTATCTCCGATCAATAGGTCTGGCTGATCGCCGCCCTCCTCCCAGTCGTCGCCACTGTCTCCGAGGGCTTCATCGATGCCCTCGCCCAGAATGATGAAGTCGTCACCGGCTCCACCGAAGGTCACGTTGGCATTGGCTCCACCGTTGGTGAAGTCATTGCCCTCGCCACCCATGACGATGTCAAGACCCGGACCGGCGTTGATCGCGTCGTTGCCGGGACCGCCCTTGGACACATCATCGCCCCCAAGGTCGGTGAGGATGTCGTTGCCTTCGCCACCGAGTGCGACGTCGGCACCGCCACCACCCTCGATGATGTCGTTACCGGCACCACCCCAGAAGGTGTCGTTATCGTTGCCGCCGAACATCCGGTTGACTCCGAGAGCGCCGTTGTAGACGCTCTGGCCATTGATACCGGCCGGGTCGAGGCTGTTGCGGGCGCGGTATTTAATGGTGCCGTCGGGCATACGAATCAGCAGTGCCGTTTCGTCACAGTCCGAGTTCACGTCATTTGCGACCGTGTTGCCGAAGGTTGCATAGCCCGCGGCCGTTCCAGCCAAATTCTTCAACTCGAACTTGCAATCAGCAGTCGCAAACGCATCGGCCTTCAGGGTATGGGCGGGGGTGTTGCGCATGATCATCTCGGCGAACGAGTTGCCCTCGAGCTGGGTGCGCAGATTCATGCCGGGTGTGCGCGCCAGGTAGTACAGGCGGTCACCGTTCTGCAGTTCAGTCAGCTGGTTCTCAAACACGTAGTTGAACGTGGTTCCCAACAGACCGCCGAACGGTGTCGTCACCTCGGCGAGGCCACCAACCCACAGGTCGATGTCATCGACTCCAGTGACCGAGTGGGTTCCGGTGTTGGCATACGCATCGGTGCTGTTCATGAACGCTGCAGCATCGGCGGGTGAAACCTCGCCAGCCAGCACATTGGGGGCAACGATCAGCCGTGCGGCCTCACGCTTTCCCGCCATGGTGCCCTCTCCGGTGATCGACGGGTGCTGCCCGTACGCAGCGACAAAGTTGACCAGCGAGGTGGGGTTCTTGAGGTTTTCACCAAAGTCGACCCAGCTGATGTACGGCTTGAGCGCGCCATCATTCGTCGAGTTGAACAGCTCCCGGCGAAGAACGTTGAGCGTCGAGATGCCCTCCGAGCGAGCGCGCGTCATGTTGATCGCCGCAAGGTCCAGGGGAAGACCGAGCAGGTTGTTGCGCAGGGTGTCGGTGACAAACTCATCGAGTTCGTTTGCGACCTGATCGGACATGCCCATGATCACGCTGCTGGCCGCCTGTTCGGAGGTCAACTCACCGGCCGGACCGCCATCGGTGTACGACGGTGGGTTCAGGAAACCGTCGAGCAATGACACGTCGTTCTTGCTCCCAAGGATGTCGTCGGAAGTTCCGTAGACACCATCGGCGCCGACCCGGTCCTCGTTCGTACGCGAGATCGTCTCGGTCAACATGGAGTGACCGAAGCGATACACCGCGTGAGCGAACTCGGCCTTGATGGCCGGGTTGATCTCGGTCTGAGTGAACGCAAACGGCTGGAAGGGGTTGATCCCCGGCTGAACCTTGCGCGCAAACTCCTCAAAGACGAGGTGCTGGTATTCCATTTCTGTGATGAAGCGAGCCGCCTGGAAGATGCGCTCACCGTTCCAGCCGTCTGCTCCGCCAGCCAGCTTCCACTCGGCCAGGGCCGCGATGCCTTTGGCTGACGTGTCGTTGGTGAGGGTGTTCTCGATGTCAGCAACGAGACGGTCGTGCTCGGAGTGGAAAATCTGGTGAACCGCGGTGAGGCCAATGTTCTCGTTGACCCGTCCATCCCCTGCGATGAAGTGCGCGTTGAGCATTTCATCGTCGTAGGTACCGGCGGGCTGGTTGGCGAAGTCGGCACTGGCGGTGTTGTTGAGGTCAGGCGAAAGTCCCGTCTTCGGCTCGGCATTGTGCGCGATGTCGGTTAGGAACGGAGTGTCGAAGTAGAGCACGTTGCTCGGCACGGGCACCGGGGCGCTGATATTGCCTTCGACCATTCCGGTCGCTGTGACGTACATCGGCAGGTTGCGATCTGGCCCCGGGATGAACTTGCCATAAGCGTCAACAGCCATCTGCGGAACGTTGAGCACGTCCTTGTCTTCGAGAAGGAGCCCGAGAAGGCTAGCCGCCTGAGCCTTGGTGGTGGCCCAGGTAGCCATGCCACCAGCCGTCGGGCCGGCGGGACCGCCGAGCAGCTTGCCGGTCGAGACCGGAAAGCCAGCCGAGTTGTTGACATACTCGCGCAGGAACAACTGGTGCGAGGCGTGCGAGGTATAGGTCTGGCTCTGATCGACCCAGGGTGAGTCGGTGTTGACCGCGTCCTGGACGTCATCCGCTGTACCGAGGGCGCCATCGGCACCTGGCTGATTCTGCCCACGGGTGAGCACCATGAACGCCTGGTTGGCCGGAACTTCGTCGCCGTTACCGACGATGCCGTCCGGACCGGCGACCCGGAGCGGGTCATCAGACTTGAGCGGCACGAAGACGGTTCCGCCGCCCTTTACGGTCTGGTCAACGCCGTGGTCGAAGAACTGACCGAACAGGGTGAACAGGGAGTTATACGGCGGCGAGAGGCCGACATCCGTAGTGACATTAGGAATGAACAGGGTCTGGCCAGCCGGCACGCAGCCAGCGGGCACGCCTGCGGGCTGGGCCGGCGTCGGGTCAGTCGTGCAGGGCACGACGCTTTCGCCGCCCTGAGCACGCACGGGGAATCCGGCTGCCGCGATGGCCGAAGGGTTCGTGGAGGTCTGGTCTACGATCAAGTTGCTGACGATGCGGGGGTCGGCGTCGAAGACGTTGCCGCTCTTCTGCTGGTACGACGAGGGGCCGGTTGGCCCGAAGCCCGGAAGCACCGGGTCAGCGTCGCGGAACGATGTCGTCGTCAGCCGCGGGAACACTTGGTCTGCCGCGCCGAAGGTCTCCTGGCCGGGCTGCAGGTTGTTGCAGGAACCGTCGACCGTGCGCAGTCCGAGCGAGAGCAGCGGGCTGGCAATTTGGTTAGCACCGGTGCCGACGAGCGCACCGCAGGGGCCGGTCGCCGAGGTGGTATTGGCCACGTGGGCTTCGGCGATCTTGATCTGCTTGAGAATGTAGGCGAGATCCGAGGCGGTAACCGCGAAGCCCTGGCCGACCGGGGCAACCGCCGCCTGGGCCGGGAGTGCGGCCGAGAGGCCCAGCCCCGCATAGAGCACGGCGGCCATGCCAGCCGCCAGCATGCGCATGGGCTTTCCGAAGACTTTCCGCGGTCTGCCACTGTCCGGAGAAGGGGGACTACCTCGCATCCCGGTTGTACTGCGACTGCTGCGAACAATTCCTTTGCCTTCGAACCTGCTCATGACGCACCTATCTCTTCAGGGTGAGCGAATGCTGTAAGAGTGCGATGTGGGCCTTATGGAAACCTTGTGCATTCCCCGCGACGTCCGCCCCCTCTACTGCGGACGGGGCCCAGGCCCCGTCCCGGGGCCCAGGTTATAAACTGGGCCCACGTTCCGGGCCCGGGCCCCGTCCACGTTTTCCCGGCGGGTACGACGGCCGCCCACCGTTCCGTGCTAATTTCGCCAGATCATGTCTGATCTGCCTGCCCCCTCCGAACTGCCCAATTTCGCCCTTCCTCAGGCCGCGCGGCAAGCGGATGCCCGCAGCCGCGTCGCCGTCGCCGACATCGCCGTTGGCCTGTTCCAGGCCCAGGGCTATGAGGCCACGAGCACCGCGCAGATCGCCGCCGCTGCCGGCGTGTCCCGCAGCACTTTCTTTCGCCAGTTCCGGTCGAAGGACGACGTGATCTTCGCCGACCATGATGAGCTGCTCGAGCAGATCGGCGACTATTTCTCCGCCGAACACGACGACCCCTGGCTGGCCGTCTGTACGGCAGCGGCGCTCGTATTCGAGCGGTTTCGGGAGCGCCTTGAGATCGTGCGGGTGCGCGACCTGCTGGTGCGCCAGACATCCGTTCTGCGTGACCGGGAAACCGTGATGGTGTCGCGCTATGAGAAGACCTTCTCGGCCTTTCTGCGGCGCGTGCTGCCGGGCGTCGACCCGGTGATCGCGATTCAGTTCGCGGCCGCCGTGACCGCCACGCACAATTTTGAGCTGCGCCGCATGATTCGCGCCAACGACTCAGAACGGATGCCCGATTCGGCCGGCCTCGCCGCCCAGCTTCAAACGGTGCGCCATCGCTTCGCCCCCGTCGTCGCTCGACGCGAAGCCGCCGAAATGCCCGCCAGCGACCTGCTCGTCGCGGTTTTTCCCGCGTCGGCACTGCCAGAGAGTGTTGCCAAGGCGCTCGAGAAGCAGCTCCGCTCTCTAACGCTTTGACACTAAGTGTCACTTGACGTGACACTCCGTGTCAGGTAGAACTGTAGTCACGCCCGCAACCGTGAAAGGCACTGATGCCCGATTACGATGTCTCCGCCCCGCTCGACACCGACTACTACGGTGTCTTCGCCGATGTTCCCGACGCCGATCGGGCGTTCTGGAGCCGGGCCCGTACCTTCGCGGTCGAAACGCTCGACGAACTAAGCGAGGCCTGGGATAAGGCCGAGTATCCGCTGCACCTCGCCCGCCGCCTGGGTGAGCTCGACCTGCTCACCGACGGAGTCGTGGGGCCGGGGCTCACCCCGATGTCCCCGCTCGCCGCCGGGCTCGTGAACATGGAAATCTCCCGTGGCGACGGCTCGATGGGTACCGTCGTGGCCGTGCAGGGAGGACTCGCCCTGCGCAGCATTGCCATGTTCGGCAGCGACGAGCAGAAAGCCACCTGGCTGGTTCCTCTCGCCCGGGCCGAAAAGCTCGGCGCTTTCGCTCTGACCGAACCGGACCACGGCTCGGATTCGGTGGCCCTTGAGACCACCGCGCATCGTGACGGCGACGAATGGGTCATCAACGGCGAGAAGAAGTGGATCGGCAACGGATCGGTCGGCGACGTGACCGTGGTCTGGGCCCGCGACGACGACGGCAACGTGCGCGGCTTTCTGGTCGACCAATCCCTGCCCGGATACCACGGCGAGACGATGCTCGGCAAAGGCTCACTGCGCGCGGTGCACCAGGCCCGCATCACCCTAACCGACGTGCGTATCCCGCTCGATGCCGTACTCTCAGGCACGCACACCTTCAAAGACACCGCGGTCGTGCTGTTCGCCACCCGGCTCGGCGTGGCCTGGTCGGCGCTCGGACACGCCACGGCGGTCTTCGAAGCCGCCCTCAACTACGCTCAGCAACGGGTTCAGTTCGGCAAACCGATCGCCGGATTCCAGATCGTGCAGGAGCGGCTCACCCTCATGCTCTCCGAGCTCACCTCGATGCAGCTGCACTGCATCCGCCTGGCCGAGCTCGACGCCGTTGGCACCCTGCGGCCGATCCAGGCCAGCCTCGCCAAGTTCCACAACACCCGCGCGGCCCGCTCGCTCGCCTCGCTCGCCCGCGACATGCTCGGCGGCAACGGCATCCTGCTGGAGAACCACGTCATCCGGCACCTGGCCGACATCGAATCAATTCACACCTATGAGGGAACTGAGAGCATCCAGTCACTGCTCATCGGTCGCGACCTGACCGGGGTCAGCGCCTTTCACTAAGCCCGCACTTCCATAGATTTTTTCGGACAAAGGAGTCCCACGTGATTGACCTGACGACATTATTGAGCAGCACCGGCACCCCCAACGACTCACCGCTCACGCCAATGCGATTTCTACAGCGCAGCGCCGAAGTATTCCCGGGCAAGGATGCAATCATCTACGGCACCAGGCGTTATACCTACCGGGAATTCTTTAAGGCGGCCGAGAAGCTCGCGCACGCCATCCGTTCACGCATTTCCCCGGGCGACCGGGTTATATTCCTCGCGCCGAATATACCGGAGATGCTCATCGCCCACTACGCCGTTCCGCTCGCCGGCGGAGTGCTCGTCGCGTTAAATTCGCGGCTCGCCGGACCGGAGGTGCACTACGTTCTCGAGCACTCCGAGGCAACTCTGTTGTTCATCGACGCCGAACTCGTCGCCGGGGTCGGCGACGCGTTCGCGGCATCCGCTGCTTTGAAGGGCATCATTGAAATTGCCGACGGCGAGTTCGGACTCACCGAGAGTGGCGTAAAGGTCGGCCAGCAGACCTTCGAATCATTCCTGGCCGAAGCCGACAATGACGGAGCCGATCCACTGGCCTGGGAAGTCACCGACGAACGCTCGGTCATATCGATCAACTACACCTCGGGCACGACCGGCAAGCCCAAGGGCGTCATGTACTCCCACCGCGGCGCCTACCTCAACTCCTTCGGCGAGATTTTTCACAACAAATTCACGAGCGACTCGGTGTACCTGTGGACGCTGCCAATGTTCCACTGCAATGGCTGGTGCACGCCGTGGGCGGTCACAGCCGCCGGTGCCACCCACGTCTGCCTCCGCACAGTGCGGGCCGAAGCGGTCTGGTCGGCCATCGACACCCTCGGCGTGACCAACCTGTGCGGCGCTCCCACGGTGTGCGGCGTCATCGCCAACGCGCCGATGAAGCACGTGCTCGACACCCCGCTATCAATCACCACGGCCGGCGCTCCGCCGTCGCCGAGCGTGATTGAACAGCTCGACGCGCTTGGCATCACGGTCGTGCACGTGTACGGCCTCACCGAGGTCTACGGCCCGTACACGATTTGTGAATACCAGCGCGAGTGGGATGACCTACCCGCCGACGAACGTGCCCGCAAGATCTCTCGTCAGGGCGTCGGCATGGTTCAGGCGGAATCGGCGCGCATCGTCGACTCCGCCATGACCGATGTTCCCGCCGACGCGCAAACCATCGGCGAGATCGTGCTGCGCGGCAATAACGTCATGCTCGGCTATTTCAAAGACCGGCAGGCCACAGCGGATGCCTTCCGTGGCGGCTGGTTCCACACCGGCGACCTCGGCGTCATGCACCCAGACGGGTACATCGAAATCAAGGACCGGGCCAAGGACATCATCATCTCCGGCGGGGAGAACATCTCCACCATCGAGGTCGAGAACGCGATGCTCAGCCACCCCACCGTGCTCGACGTCGCCGTGGTCGGCATGGCGCATCCGAAGTGGGGCGAACGGCCCAAGGCCTACGTGGTGCTGCGACCCGACTCAATGGTGACCGAGGTCGACCTGCTCACCCACACCCGCTACCTGATAGCCGCGTTCAAGGTCCCCGACTATGTAACCTTCGTCGACGCCCTGCCACGCACCGCCACAGGCAAGGTCATGAAGGTCGTGCTGAGGGAACTGTCAGAGGACGCCACCGCGATCTGACCGGTCGACACACAACCGCACCAACTATGGTCGTTTGGATGCTTAGCGAAAATCAGTCAGAGGGATTCGTGCGGGTGCGCGGCGCCCGCGAGAACAACCTGCGCAACGTGGACGTCGATGTGCCCAGAGACGCCATCGTCGCGTTCACCGGCGTCTCGGGCTCCGGCAAGTCGTCGCTCGCCTTCGGCACCATCTTCGCCGAGGCGCAGCGGCGCTTCTTCGAGTCGGTCGCGCCCTACGCCCGCCGCCTCATTCAACAGGGGCACACCCCGCACGTCGACGAGATCACCGGGCTGCCGCCAGCCGTCGCCCTGCAGCAGCGCCGCGGAACACCGAGCTCGCGCTCGAGCGTCGGCACGGTCACGACCCTGTCCAACTCGCTGCGCATGATGTATTCTCGGGCCGGCATGTATCCAGGGGATACTGCCGCTCGCCTCGAATCCGACTCCTTCTCGCCGAACACGGCGATGGGCGCCTGCCCGCGCTGCCACGGCCTCGGACTGGCGCACACCGTCAGCGAGGCCTCCATGGTGCTCGATCCCACTCTCAGCATCAGGGACGGCGCGATCGCGGCGTGGCCCGGCGCCTGGCAGGGAAAGAACCTGCGCGACATCGTCGCGGTACTCGGCTACGACATCGACCGGCCCTGGCAGAACCTGACCCGCGCCGACCGCGACTGGATTCTGTTCACCGAGGAACAACCGGTCGTCGAGGTGGTGCCGCAACGCGACCGCATCGCCAAGCCGTACCAAGGCCGGTTCTGGAGCGCGAAAAGTTTCGTGCTGCACACTCTCGCAGACAGCAAGAGCCCGAACGTGCGTCAGCGGGTGCTGCGCTATGTCGACACCGGCCCCTGCCCCGACTGCGGTGGCAGCGGTCTTAAGCCCGAAGCCCTCGCCGTGACCGTGGCCGGCCAGTCGATCGCCGAGCTCAATGCCCTGCCGATGACGGCCCTGGCCGAGGTGCTGCGCCCGATCGTGGCCGGCAACGAATCGACCGAAGTGGCCGTCACCCTGGCCGGCGATCTGCTGCGCCGCATCGACGTGCTGCTCGAACTGGGCCTCGGCTATCTGTCCCTCGGCCGCTCGACCCCGACCCTCTCTCCGGGCGAGATGCAACGGCTGCGCATCGCCACCCAGCTGCGCTCTGGCCTGTTCGGCGTGATCTACGTGCTCGACGAGCCCTCGGCCGGCCTGCACCCGGCCGACGCCGAGCCGCTGCTGCTCGTGCTTGAGCAGCTCAAGCAGTCGGGCAACTCGGTCTTCGTGGTCGAACACAATATGGACGTCGTGAGAAGCGCCGACTGGGTCGTCGACGTTGGCCCTCAAGCCGGTGAGGGCGGCGGCGAGGTGCTCTACAGCGGTCCGACCGCTGGACTCGCCGAGGTCGGGAGTTCTGTCACGCGAGAATACTTGTTCACTGCGGAGCGTGAGCCGGTGGTGCGGGGTGAGCTGCGGCATCCGCTTGGCTGGTTGGGCCTGACCGACGTGACCCGGCACAACCTGAAGGGTCTCGACGCGCAGATCCCGCTCGGAGTGTTGACGGCGGTCACCGGAGTAAGTGGTTCGGGCAAGTCCACGCTGGTGAGCCAGGTGCTCGCCGAGGCCGTGGGGCGGCACCTGCATCCAGACCCCGATGACGTGCCAATGCTCGATCTCGCCGATGCCGACGCCGAGATCGAGCTGGCCGAGCGCTCTGACACGCCCGCGGTGACCGGGCTCGAGGCCGTCGACCGGCTGGTGCAGGTGGATCAGAAGCCGATCGGGCGCACGCCCCGCTCCAACCTCGCCACCTATACCGGCCTGTTCGACGCCGTGCGGGCCACCTTTGCCGCCTCCGACGAGGCCCGCGCGCGCGGCTTCACCGCCTCACGGTTCTCGTTCAATGTGGCCGGCGGCCGCTGCGAGACCTGCCTCGGGGAGGGTTTCGTGGCCGTTGGACTGCTCTTTCTGCCGGGCAGTTACGCGCCCTGCCCGGACTGCGGCGGGTCGCGCTACAACCCCGACACCCTCGAGGTGACCTACCGCGGCAAGAACATCGCCGAGGTGCTCGGCCTCACAGTGGATGCCGCGCTCACCTTTCTCACCGACGTCACCTCTGCCGCGCGCAGCCTCGACACCCTGCGCGAGGTGGGCCTTGGCTACCTGCGGCTTGGGCAGCCGGCCACCGAGCTCTCCGGCGGCGAAGCGCAGCGGATTAAGCTCGCGACCGAGTTGCAGCGCGCCCGCCGCGGCCACACGCTTTACCTGCTCGACGAACCGACGACCGGGCTGCACCCGGCCGACGTCAAGCTGCTCTTGCTGCAGCTCGGACGCCTCGTCGATGCCGGAAACACCGTCGTTGTGGTCGAACACGAAATGGACGTGGTCGCCGCTGCCGACTGGGTGATCGACCTCGGCCCCGGTGGCGGAGACGCCGGCGGCCAGATCATCGCCGCCGGCACCCCCGAGACGGTGGCCGCGCACGTGACGAGCCGCACGGCCCCTTACCTGAAGCTTCGCCTGCCCTAACGGGAGAGCGAGAGAGAATCGGTCACGCTGCATCCGGTCTATCGCAACGATTTCGTCGTCGTGCGGCGGTCCCTGAATACCGATCCGGGCATCCGTCGGCTGCGCGATCTGGTTGCGGCCTCCGCCCGCCGGGTCTTCGTACAACGCGGCGTTCCGCCCAATTTTTCGGCGCAGGAATAATTCACGCCCCGCAGAACGCTGCACCTACAGGCGCACAGAGCGAACCGGCCCGGCGGCGCACGGCCGCTCAACTTCGTACGCTCCCTTTTTCGCACGACCGTCAGGACCAGCAATGACCGCATTAGACACCGCCAAGCCGATTCTCAGGGCCGAGTCGCCCCCCGAGGCCAAACGCAATCAGTTGGTGATTCGGCTTCTCCTGGTCTCCGCGTTCGTCGTCATTTTGAACGAGACCATCATGGGTGTGGCCCTGCCGCACCTCATGGACGACCTGAGCATCACCGCCACCGCCGCGCAGTGGCTGACCACGGCGTTCATGCTCACGATGGCCGTGGTTATTCCGATCACCGGTTTTCTGATCCAGCGTTTTCACACCCGGCCGGTCTTCATCGCCGCAATGACGCTCTTCAGCACCGGAACCCTGATCGCTGCGCTCTCGCCCGGCTTCGAGATGCTGCTCCTGGGTCGCATCGTGCAGGCCAGCGGAACGGCCATCATGATGCCGCTGCTCATGACGACGGTCATGACGCTCGTCGCACCGGCGTCCCGCGGCAAGACCATGGGAAACATCTCCATCGTCATCTCGGTAGCCCCGGCGATCGGCCCGACCATCTCGGGTGTGATCCTCAGCGTCCTCGACTGGCGCTGGATGTTCATCCTCGTGCTGCCGATCGCCGTCTGCTCACTCATCCTCGGCGCCTCGCGCATCCAGAACGTGACGACGCCGCGCAAGGTTCCCCTCGACGGGCTCTCCGTCATTCTCTCGGCCTTTGGCTTCGGCGGGTTCGTCTACGGGCTGAGCAACCTGGCTGGGGCCTCCGCAGCTGGCTGGGTGCCGCTCGGCATCGGCCTGGTCGCCCTAGCCCTGTTCGTGCTGCGCCAACTGCAGTTGCAGCGCACCGATCGCGCCCTGCTCGACCTGCGCGTGTTCAGCTCGCGCACCTTCACCCTCTCGATCTCCATGCTCAGCATCAGCATGCTCGCCCTGTTCGGCACCATCATCCTGCTGCCGCTGTATATGCAAAGGGTGCTCGGCCTGACGGCCCTGGAAACCGGGCTCCTGCTGCTTCCGGGCGGCCTCACCATGGGTCTGCTCGCACCGTTCGTTGGCCGCATCTACGACCGCCGCGGCCCAACCCTCCTGCTGGTTCCTGGATCGATCATGGTCAGCGCCGCGTTCTGGGCGATGACCATGATGGGCGAAACCACCCCGCCGTGGATGCTGCTGATCGCCCACATCGGCATGAGTGCCGGCCTCTCCCTGCTCTTTACACCACTGTTCACGTCGGGTCTCGGCTCCCTCAAGCCCAGCCTGTACTCCCACGGCAGCGCGGTTGTCGGTACCATCCAGCAGCTCGCCGGCGCCGTCGGAACGGCCCTGTTCATTGCCGTCATGACCTCGCAGTCGGCCGCGCTCATGGCGCAGGGCGTTTCCGAGATCTCAGCGACGGCCTCGGGCATTCGCGGCGCATTCCTGTGCGGCGCCATCATCTCACTGTTCGCGATTCCGGCGGCGTTCCTCGTGCGGCGCCCGCCGCTCGGCGACGCGGTTGAGAGCGCTCCCGTCAGCGCGCACTGAGTCAGCGGATGCGCTGGGCCAGCACCGCGGGGTGATCTGCCGGCAGACCGTGCCGCCGGCCGCCCTGCAGCAGCACAACGTTCTTCTTCTCCCAGTCGCGCAGCGCCTGGCGCAGGGGGTCGATCGCGGCGCTCTCGGCGCAGCTGCCCGCCGTCCGGCCGCAGGAACATTTCTGCGCCTCTGAGTCGTGGTGCAGCGCTTCGATGCGCCAGAGGCCGGCCATGGCCCAGTCGATCTGTCGGCGGGCCAATTCCGTGTTGCGTTCGGCACGCTTGATCAGGTCGCTCTGCAGCAGGCTCCGCACCCCGTCAATCCCGGTCGTGAACTGGCCGGCGACGACGGCGCTGAGCTCAGCGACCTGGTCGCGCAGCGTGGTCAGGTCATTGTCTCGGGCGACGAGTAAGGCATCCGTTTCGGCGATGTAGTCGGCGTGGGCGGTCTCGGAGGCCGCCCACCGAGCGGCCCACAATTGCACGTGCTCCAGGTCGCGGCGCTCTGATTTCTCGGCCCCGATGTGGTGCACGCACTTCACGCAGACCACTTGGTCGCTGCGCGAGGTGAAGTGAAACGGCTGCGGCGCGAGGCAGCACAGGCACGCTACTTCAACGTCGACGTGCAGCGGATGCGCGTGCGTCACTGTTGCCCCACCTCCCTGTTGTTCCTTCGAGAATAACCGTGCTGCGTTCGCTCACCGCGCCACCGTGTGCTTTTTTGCACGTCACCCCTGTGTGAATCGCCTTTGACAGCCACCAACGCGAAGCGCAAGCTAAGACGAGCCAGACGACGTGCACGCACGTTGTGTCAATGACGACACCAGGGGGAATCCCATGAGCACGACCAGATCCGACACTCGAAACGATCCGCAGTCCTCCGGACTGAAAAAGGTCGTTGCGGCCTCCATGGCCGGCACGGTCGTCGAATGGTACGAATTCTTTCTCTACGCCTCGGCCGCCACCCTGGTCTTCGGCACCCTGTTCTTTCCGAACGCCGGCACCGAACTGGAGGGCATCATCGCCGCCTTCGCCACCTATGCCGTCGGCTTTTTGGCCCGCCCCATCGGAGGCATCGTCTTCGGACACTTCGGCGACAAGTTCGGCCGCAAACGCCTGCTCCAGTTCAGCCTCGTTCTTGTCGGCGTCGCCACCTTCCTGATGGGCTGCCTGCCGACCTTCCAGCAGGTCGGTTACCTCGCACCCGTGCTGCTCGTGCTCTTGCGTTTCATTCAGGGCTTCGCCGTCGGCGGCGAATGGGGCGGCGCGGTTCTGCTCGTCGCCGAGCACAGCCCGCCGAAGTCGCGCGGCTTTTGGGCCAGCTGGCCCCAGTCCGCCGTGCCGATGGGAAACCTGCTGGCCACCGCCGTTCTCTTCGTACTCGCCTCGACCCTGTCCGATGAGGCTTTCCTGAGCTGGGGCTGGCGCGTCGCGTTCTGGCTCTCCGCCGTCATCGTGCTGGTCGGCTACTACATTCGCACCAAGGTCAGCGACGCGCCCATCTTTCTCAAGGCTCAGAAAGAGGTGGTCGCCGGCGATAAGGGCTACGGCATTGTCGAGGTGTTCCGCCGGTATCCGCGCGGGGTATTCACCGCGATGGGCCTGCGGTTCGCCGAGAACATTCTCTATTACCTCGTCGTGGTCTTCTCGATCACCTATCTGAAGATCATCGTGCAGATGGACACCTCTCGGGTTCTGCTCCTTCTGCTCATCGCCCACGCAATTCACTTCGTCGTCATTCCGCTGGTCGGCCACCTCTCCGACCGGGTCGGCCGGCGCCCGGTGTACTTCGTGGGCGCCCTGCTCGCCGGCACCTGGGGCTTCTTCGCCTTTCCCATGATGGACACCGCGAACGACTTCATCATCATTGTCGCGATCATGATGGGCCTGCTCTTCCACGCCCTCATGTACGCCGGCCAGCCCGCAATCATGGCCGAAATGTTCCCCACCCGCATGCGCTACTCCGGCGTCTCCCTCGGCTACCAGGTCACCTCGGTCATCGCGGGCTCGATCGCTCCGATCATCGCCGTGAGCCTGCTCTCCACCTTCGAGTCCTCGGTGCCGGTGGCCATCTACCTCGCAGCGGCCTGCCTGATCACGGCCCTCGTCGTGCTCACCCTCAAGGAAACGCGCGGGCTTTCCCTGCACGACATTGACGCAGCGGATGCCGCCGAATCGGCCGATCGTGCCGCCCAGGCCGACCTCGCCGAGGTCGGTCGCCGGTAACGCCTGGCGGGCGGCCCGATCCCACCGATCGGGCCGCCCTTTTCGCGCCGGCGGGGCATCCGCTCGTTCGTCACTCTATGAAGGCGGTCGGTCGGTTCGCGATCTCCAGTGTGATCGCCTCAATGGCGGCACGCACCACGGGCGAACGCAGCGACTCCGCCCGCACGACGGCCCAGATGGGCAGTTGACGCTGAAAGTCGGCGCGCAACACGGGCACGAATTCCGGCCGGTCGTGCACCAGAAAATTCGGCAGAAGTCCTATTCCGGCGCCGGCCTGCACCGCCTCCAACTGGGCAAACAGGCTGGTCGCCTGAAACGTCGTGGCCGGTTCCGGCAGCTCGGAGGAGCGATAGCCAAGGTCGGTCACGAGCAGGGCACTCTCGACATACGACACGAAACTGTGCAACGCAACGTCGTCGAGCGTGCGGGGCTCGCCGCGGCCAAGCAGATACTCGCGGCTGGCGTATAGGCGCAGAAAATAGTTGGTGAGAAACATCGCCTGCGCGTTGTTGACATCGTTGCGGCCGGCCACGATCTCCAGGTCGACGCCCGACCGGTTCTGGCTCACCTTGCGGGTGGCGCTGAACATTTCGATATTGATGCGCGGGTGGCTCTGCTGCAGTTTCACGAGGGCCGGCGTGACGATCTCCGCCCCGAAACCGTCGATTGTGCTGATGCGCAGCAGCCCGGAGAGCGGGTCGGTCTGACTGATGGCCGTGGCGAGCGCGCCCAGCCGGTCTTCGATCGCCTCGGCCGCACTCACCGCGTGCCGGCCCAGCTCGGTGAGCTCCCAGCCGTGCGGGCTGCGCTCGAGCGTGCGGCCGCCCAGCTCCGCATCGAGCGAGAGGATGCGCCGCGAGATGGTCGTGTGGGTGGTGCCGAGCGCCTCGGCTACCGCGTTGAAGCGCCCCAGCCTGGCCACGGTGAGCAGCACGAGCAGATCGTTCGGGCTCGGAAGCTGGTGTGAACTCACGGATTGCATCCTTTCGAGCGTGTGCATCTGCGCACATACCCCCTGTGAAATATTGCCTTGATTGCACTCTATCCGGCTGCGAGGGTAGAGGGACACAAGCAAGGGAGCTTCAAATGTCAGTAGTCGCATGGATCGGGTTGGGCAACATGGGCGGGCCCATGTCCGCCAATATGGTGGCCGCCGGCCACGAGGTGCGCGGGTTCGATCTGAATCCGGATGCCGTAACCACCGCCGTCACGGCCGGCGTCACCGCCGCTTCGAGCATCAGTGAAGCCGTCGCGGGCGCCGACGTCGTCTTCACCATGCTGCCCAAGGGTGAACACGCCCGTGCCGTGTACTTCGGCGACGGTGGCGTGCTGTCCACGGCCGACCCGGCAACCCTGCTGGTGGACTCGTCAACGATCGACATCGAGACCGCCCAGGCCCTGCACGATGCCGCAGCGGCGGCCGGCTTTCGCTTCGTCGACGCCCCGGTCTCGGGCGGCATGAGCGGCGCCACCGCCGGAAGCCTCACCTTCATGATCGGGGGCCGAGCGGATGCCGTCGCTGACGCCACCACCTTCATCGAGCCCATGGCGGCGAACATCATTCCGACCGGCGGCGCCACGACCGGCCAGGCCGCGAAGATCTGCAACAATCTCATGCTGTTCATCAACCTCGCCGCGACGGCGGAGGGCGCTGTTCTGGCCGAGCGGCTGGGACTGGACAAGCAGGTGTTCTGGGATATCGCATCCGTTTCGTCGGGCGACAGCTGGGCGCTGCGCACCTGGTATCCGATCAAGGATGTCGTCGCGACGGCCGCGTCCAACCGGGATTTCGCCCCGACCTTCACCGCAACGCTCGCGAGCAAGGACATCGGGCTGGCGATCACCGCCGCCCGCGCCACCGACACGCCGCTTGAGATCGGCGAACACGTCGCCGAACTGTTTCAGCGCCTGATCGATGAGGGCGAGGGCGGCAAGGACTGCTCCATGATCGTCAAACTCGTCGACGGCAGCCTGCACGCCTGAACCATGTCATCCACCAGAAGGAGCACGCTCATGCAAACAATTCCTCATTACATCAACGGCCAGCGCGTCGAGTCGGCCGAACGATTCGGCCCCGTGTTCAACCCGGCCACCGGCGTGCAGGAGAAACAAGTCGTGCTGGCTTCCCGCGCGGTCGTGATCGACGCCATCGAATCAGCCCAGGCCGCCCTGCCCGAGTGGCGCACCAGCACGCTGGCCAAGCGCACGGCCATCTTCTTCAAGGTGCGCGAGCTGCTCGCCGAGCGCACCAGCGAGCTCGCCGCAATTCTCACGAGTGAGCACGGCAAGGTACTCAGCGACGCGGCCGGCGAGATCACCCGCGGGCTCGAGAACATCGAATTCGCCACCGGCCTCGCGCACATGCTCAAGGGCGACTTCTCCCAGCAGGTTTCCCACGGAATCGACGTGCACTCGGTGCGCCAGGCCGTTGGTGTCGTCGCCTGTGTCACCCCGTTCAACTTTCCGGCCATGGTGCCGCTGTGGATGATCGGCAGCGCGCTCGCCTGCGGCAACACCGTGCTGCTCAAGCCGAGTGAGAAGGACCCCTCATCGGCTATTTTCATCGCCGAGATCTTCACGGAGGCCGGCCTGCCGGCCGGCGTGCTCAATGTGGTTCAGGGCGACAAGGAGGCCGTCGACGAACTGCTCGACAACCCGGCGGTCAAGGCCATCAGCTTTGTCGGATCCACCCCGATCGCCAAGTCCATCTACAACCGGGCTGCGGGCAACGGCAAGCGGGTACAGGCGCTCGGCGGGGCCAAGAACCACATGGTCGTTCTGCCGGACGCCGACCTGGAGATGACAGCGGATGCCGCGATCAACGCCGCCTACGGATCCGCCGGGGAGCGCTGCATGGCCGTGAGCGTGCTCGTGGCGGTCGGCGGCATCGCCGACGACCTCGTCGCCGCCATCGAGACGCGCATGAAGAAGCTCCGGGTCGGCCCGGGAACCGATCCGGCCTCGCAGATGGGCCCACTGATCACCGGAGAACACCGCGATCGGGTCGCCTCCTACCTGGCCGGCGCCGAGGAGGCCGGCGCCACGATGGTCGTCGACGGCCGGGCGCAGAACTTCGACAGTGATGGGTTCTTTCTCGGCGTCAGCCTGATCGACCACGTCACTCCCGGCATGAAAGTCTACGACGATGAGATCTTCGGCCCGGTGCTCTCGGTCGTGCGCGTTGACACCTTCGACGAGGCCGTGAAACTCGTCAACGAGCACGAGTTCGGCAACGGTGTGGCATTGTTCACCCGGGACGGCGGTGCGGCTCGGCAGTTCGAGTTCGAGATCGAGGCGGGCATGGTCGGCATCAACGTGCCCATTCCGGTGCCGGTTGGATCGTTCTCGTTCGGCGGTTGGAAGAACTCTCTGTTCGGTGACGCGCATATGTATGGCCCTGACAGCATCCGCTTCTATACCCGCGGCAAGGTTGTCACGACCCGCTGGCCCGACCCGGCCACCTCGGAGATCGACCTCGGTTTTCCGCAGATGGCCTGAGTGAGGCGGGTCCCCGGTTTCGCGGGGACCCGACACCGGCGGGTTAGGGTGTGGGGGTGCCGCCTTCAACCCGTCCCACCGCCACCCGCGAGTTCTTCGTCGGTGCCGGTTTTCTCGGTCGCGGCCTCAGAATGTGGGGAATCTCACCGCGCCTCATGCTGCTCGGCGCCCTGCCAGCCTTCATTGTCGGCATTGCGTATCTCGCCGGCATCGTGCTTCTGCTGGCCAACCTCGAGGCCATCGCCGTGGGGATCAGTCCGTTCGCAAGCGACTGGGGGGAGCCTTGGCGCACTGCCACGCGGGTGGTGGCCGGTGCGGCCGTCGCGGCTGCCGGTATTCTCCTATTGGCATATACCTTCGTGGCGGTAACGCTCACTGTCGGCGATCCCTTCTATGAGCGAATCTGGCGCGCGGTCGAGACCAGCCTCGGCGACGCGCCGGTCGAACCGGAACGCGGCCTGCTGCGCAGCATTCTGCGCGCGGTGGCCGACGCCCTGCGCCTGGTCGGCCTGGCCGTCGGGGTCGCTCTGTTGCTTCTGGTCTGCGGCCTGATACCCGGCCTCGGCCAGCTGCTAGCCCTCGTTCTCGGCGCGCTGTTCGGCGGCTGGATGCTCACTCTCGAACTCACCGGCTTCGCTTTCGACGCCCGCGGCTTCACGCTCACGCAACGCAAACGGATGCTGCACGCGCGCCGCCCGCGCAGCCTCGGTTTCGGGGTGCTCACCTATCTGTTGTTCCTCATTCCGGGCGCGGCCGTCATCGTCATGCCGGCGGCCGTGGCCGGCGCGGCCATGCTCAGCCGAGACCTGCTCGCGTCGAGAGTGGAACCGGTTTAGCGCTTGCGGTGAATGATGCGGCCGCTACGCGCCGCGATCGCACGCACGACCGCGGGACGCGCGCCGAGCCAGATTGCGGCCGTGACCAGTAGTGCGGCGACGAAGATCCAGACGCCGAGCCAGCCGTCGTCGTTTCGCGCCGCATACATATGGTTGAGATTGGCGCGGGCACCGGTCGTGAGCACCAGCAGAACGTGCACGACGATGAAGGCCACAAAGAAGATGAGCGTCGCGAAGTGCAGTTTACGTGCCACAGGCAGGGGAAAGACCCGGTCGAGTGGACGCAACCGCGCCGACAATCCCGGTGACATGCGCAGGCCCGTCACGAGCGCGATCGGCGCCGCGAGGAACACGACCGCGAAGTAGCTGAGCAGCTGCAGGGCGTTGTAGTACAACCAACCGGCACCGGTCGGCCAGTCCAGCGAGGCGTATTGCAGGCCGGCCGACACCGCGTTGGGGAAGACGTCCCAGTTCGTGGGAACGATGCGCAACCATTGCCCGGTCGCAAACAGCAAAACGTAGAACACGATGCCATTGACCGCCCAGAGGGTGTCGAACACGATGTGCTGCCAGAGTTCGAGTGTGATGCGAATCGGCGGATTCTTCGTGCGGAACCGTCCCGTGTTCGTGCGCGTCCAGAAAATGGACGGACGGTGGGTCCTTTGCACCTGCCATCCGGTTCGAATGACGAACAAGATGAAGAAGGCGTTAAGACCGTGCTGCCAGGCCAGCCACGCCGGTATTCCGATCGGAACGGCGGCCGGCTGGGTCGACACACCCGGGTAGCTGCGCATGAAGGACTCGACCGAGGGAAGGGCGCTCAGTCCCGTCGCCGCGAACACTGCGAGGGCCAGCGCCACGAGCAGGGCCGGCACGATCCAGGCCAGCCGAAACCACCGGCTCGGCCGAAACCAGCCCAGCCGGGAGGCACCCGTCGTCATCACGATCCGTTCCCGCCCGGGCGAATCGCGAGCGCGTCCCCGCAAGGCTACTTGCCCCGTGCTTCGGGGTGGCACGCAATGACGCGGTAGGTCACATTACCGCCGGTGCCGGTCGACATCTGGGTCCGTACGGATTGGCGACACCGGGCTGGTAATTACACAGCGCCCGTAACAACACAGCGCCAGTAACGAAACAGGGCCTCCGATTTCTCGAAGGCCCCGACTGTTCGCATGGATTGTGCGGCTATCCGCACCCATCCGCTGTGCGCGAGAGGGGACTTGAACCCCTACGTCCTTTCGAACACTGGCACCTGAAGCCAGCGCGTCTGCCAATTCCGCCACTCGCGCGAACTTAGGAATGCTAACACTGCGAGGGGGGTCAGCGCCATTCGACGGCGCGCCGCGCAGCCGCGCTGGGTCGGTGCCCGCGCGCCTGACCGCGGCTGCAACGGATACCCCCGCAACCCGACCGCTTTGAGAGCGGATGCCGCCGCCCGGGCCTGCCGCGCCGCATCCGCTCGCCGATACCACCGAAAAAGTCCCATGGAATGCCCATAATGGGCGTGGAATTCGGTCCGGGACGCTCCCCGGGTAGTATGACTGTTCGTGCCGTTTGCGCCCTGAAGGTGGGTTGTCACCCGAGACAAGTAACATGCTCATAGCCAAACGGACCGGATCGGGAGACCTGTGGGCATACTGGATAACTTTGAAAAGGGCTTGGAACGTGCCGTCAACGGAGCGTTTGCCAAGACCTTTAGATCGGGCTTGCAGCCGGTGGAAATAACCTCCGCGCTGCGTCGTGAGCTCGACACCAAGGCCGCTGTAGTCGCGCGGGATCGTATCCTCGCGCCCAATCGCTTCACCGTGCGCATGTCCCACACCGACTACGGCCGCATGAGCGCCCTCGGAGTCACCCTCATCGACGAGCTCACCGTCCTGGTGCAGAAACATGGCACCGAGCAGCGCTACCAGTTCACGGGTGGCATCGTCATCACCCTGCAGGACGACCGCAGCCTCAGCGAGGGCATGGTGCAGATCGACTCGAGCTCGGTCAAGAGCACCGTCGCCTGGACCCCGGTTCTCGACATCAACGGAACCCGGCACCCGCTGGTCAAGGCCCGCACCGTGATCGGCCGCGGCTCCGACTCCGACATCACCGTCGACGACACCGGAACCTCCCGCCGCCACGTCGAAATCCTTTGGGACGGCGCGCGCGCCCAGGTGCGCGACCTCGGCTCCACCAACGGTTCCCAGCTCAACGGTTCCCCGGTCAGCCAGGCCATCCTCGAGCCCGACTCGACCGTCACCATCGGCCGCACGCGCATCGTATTCCGGGTTATCGCCCAGACGTCCAGCGAGGCTCCCCGCGCGGCGGCACCGACCGACCCGGCCACCGAACGCCACGACATGGGCGGATTCTGGGGGCCGGACGCATGAACGTCAGCGAACTGACCCTGCTGGTGCTGCGCATCGGCTTTCTGCTTCTGCTCTGGATGTTCATCTTCGGCATCGTCTACGCTCTGCGCAGCGACCTGTTCGGCCAGCGCGTACGCAAGATGAAAACGGATGCCGCTGCCGCGCCCGTCCCCGCATCCGCTGTTCCTGCCGCTGTTCCCGCCGCCGCAGCGGCCGAGGCGTTCACAGCGCCGGTCGCCCGCGCCAGCCCGGCCGGCCAAGAGAACCCGGGTGTGCAGGCCGGAATGGCCACGAGCCTGAACACCACGCGCCTGGTCATCACGAGCGGCCCGAAGGCCGGCACCGAGTTTCCGTTGGGCACGGAGACCATCACCATCGGCCGCTCGAGCGACTCCAGTCTGGTCATTCGCGATGATTACACTTCTACCCACCACGCTCGCCTCATGCTGTGGCATGACGAGTGGATGCTGCAGGACCTCGATTCCACTAACGGCACCTTCCTGGCTGGCTCGCGTGTCACCGTGCCGACCAAGATTCCCCTGAACGCCACCGTGAAGATCGGCGCCACCAGCTTCGAGCTTCGGCGGTAGGTCATGGCGACGGTCAGTCATAGCGCAGCCGCGTCCCACGTCGGCAAGATTCGCTCCAACAACCAGGACTCCGGTTACGCCGGACGCAGCCTGTTCGTGGTCGCCGACGGTATGGGCGGGCACGCCGGCGGTGACGTCGCCTCGTCGATCGCCACCAAGCGCATCATCGAAGCCGACAAGCCTTATGCGAGCGCCCAAGACGCCGAATTCGCCCTACAGGCCGCCCTGATCGGTGCCAACGCCCAGCTCGCCGAGACGGTATTTGAACACGCCGAACTGACCGGAATGGGCACCACGGTCAGCGCCATCGTCGTGCTCGAGAACGAGGTCGCAATCGCCCATATCGGCGACTCGCGCATCTACCTGCTGCGCGAGCGCGAACTCTCCCAGATCACCATCGACCACACCTTCGTGCAGCGCCTGGTCGACAGCGGACGCATCACCGAGGCCGAGGCCATGGTGCACCCACGCCGCTCGGTGCTCATGCGCGTTCTCGGCGACGTCGAGGCGAGCCCCGAAATCGACACCTCGATTCTGGCCACCATCGCCGGTGACCGCTGGTTGCTCTGCTCCGACGGCCTCACCGGGGTCGTCTCCCACACCGCCATTGCCTCCGCCCTCGCCAGCGGTGCGAACGCGCAGGATGTCGCCGACTTGCTGGTGAAGGAGAGCCTCGACGGCGGCGCCCCCGACAACGTGACCGTGGTCATCGTCGACATCGACGCGGGCGACGGCTCCGCGCGCACAGACAGCCCGGTCGTCGTCGGCTCCGCCGCGAATCCGCTCGCCTTCGGTGAAGAACCCGGCCGCAACCGCGCCCTGCGCATCCCGGCCCTGCGCCTTCACCCGGTGCGGGAAACCCACTTCGAGCCCGACTCGCAGGACTACCTGTCCGAACTGATCGAAGAGGATGCCCGCCGCGCGCGCCGCCGCAAGGCCACCTGGCTCGTCGGCGTGATCCTGCTGGTGCTCAGCATCGTTACGACCACAATTCTCGGCTACCAGTGGACCCAGACCCGCTATTTCGTCGGCGTCGACGGTTCCACCGTGGCGATCTACCAGGGCGTGCAGCAGGACATCGGCCCGATCAAGCTCTCCAGCGTTTACGAAGACACCGACCTCGTCCTCGACGATCTGCGCGTCTACGACCGACAGCAGGTTGAGCAGACCATCAACGCCGGCTCGCTCGCCGACGCTCTGGCCATTGTCGAGCGACTGAAGGGCGCCATCCTTGAGTAAGGCATCCGCTCTCACGGCACGTCCGACCACCGAACCGGTGCGTCGCCTGCGCCTGCCGCAGAAACTGCGCAACCTGGAGCTATTCCTGCTGCTGATCGCCTGTTTCATCAACGCGAGCGCGGTCGTGCTCGTGCAATTGGGCGCCCTCGGTGAACTCGACCCCACTCTCGTTCTGCTCGGTGCCGGCCTGTCGGTGCTGGTGATCAGCCTGCACGTCGTGCTGCGGTTCGTCGCCCGTGACGCCGACCCCTTTATTTTACCGATTGCCACGGTGCTCAACGGCATCGGCATCGCCATGATCTACCGCATCGACATCGCCGATAAGGAGTCGGGCTGGGCGAGCGCTGCCGTGCGCCAGACGGTGTGGAGTGCCCTGGCCATTTTCTGCGCCATCGTCGTGCTGCTGGTCATCCGCAATCACCGTGTGCTGTTTCGCTACACTTACATCGCCGGCCTCGTCGGTGTGGTCCTGCTCTTTCTGCCGCTCGTTCCTGGCCTCGGGCAGGAGATCAGCGGCGCGCGGGTCTGGATCCGGGTCGGCAGTTTCGGCACCTTCCAGCCCGGTGAGATCGCCAAGATCGCCCTGGCCGTGTTCTTCGCCGGCTACCTCGTGCGCAACCGCGACAGCCTCTCCATGGTCGGCAAGAAGTTTCTCGGCGCCCGCTTTCCCCGGTTTCGGGACCTGGGCCCGATTCTCGTGGTCTGGGCCCTGTCAATGTCGGTCATCATCTTTCAGCGCGACCTTGGCACCGCCCTGCTCTACTTCGGCTTGTTCCTGGTCATGCTTTATTTGGCTACCGGCCGGCTCAGCTGGGTCATCATGGGCCTGGGTCTGTTCCTCGGCGGTGCCCTGGTCGCCAGCCAGACCCTCAATTACGTCAACGGCCGGTTCACCAACTGGCTCGATGCGCTCAACCCGGCCGTGTACAACGCCGACGGAGGAAGTTTTCAGCTCGTTCAGGGTTTGTTTGGTCTGGCCAAGGGCGGTTTGCTTGGTACCGGTTGGGGCCAGGGCAGGCCAGAAATCACCCCTGTTCCGCAAAGTGATTACATCATTGCAAGTCTCGGAGAAGAGCTCGGCCTCGCTGGTATCTTCGCCATCTTGGCTCTATACCTGCTCTTCGTCGCCCGCGGTTTTCGCATCGGTTTTGCTGGCCAAGACGACTTCGGCAAGCTTCTCGCTGTCGGACTCGCCTTCGTGGTGGCCCTCCAGTGCTTCATCGTCATCGGCGGTGTCACCCGGGTCATCCCGCTGACCGGCCTGACCACCCCGTTCCTGGCTGCCGGCGGTTCTTCGCTCGTGGCCAACTGGATCATCGCGGCCCTGTTGCTGCGCCTTTCCGACACCGTGCGCAATCAACCCCGGCTGGTGGTCTAGTGAACCGCGAACTCAAGCGCGTCAGCATCGTTGTGATGCTGATGTTCGCCGCCCTGCTCAGCTCGACATCGATCGTGCAGGCCTTTCAGGCCGACAACCTCTCGGCCGACCCGCGAAACACCCGCACGCTGTACGACAGCTATCAGGTCGAGCGCGGTGCCATTCTCGTGGCCGGTGAACCGATCGCACAGTCGATGCCGGCCGACGACGACTTCAAATTTCTGCGCACCTATACCAACCCAGAACTGTACGCACCGATCACCGGATATTTCCCGGTCAACGGCGAACCCACCGGCCTCGAATTCGCTCTCAACGCCGAGCTGACCGGAACTTCCAACTCGCAGTTCTTCGACAAGATCAGCGCAGTTGTCACCGGCCAGGACCCGAAGGGCGCCGCCGCCGAGGTCACCATCGATCCCGTGGCCCAGCAGGCTGCGTGGGATGCCCTGGGCGAGTACACCGGATCTGTGGTCGTCACCGAGCCGGCGACCGGTCGCATCCTGGCGATGGTATCTAAGCCGAGCTTCAATCCGAACCTACTCACGGTGCACAACAACGCCGAGGTCACCACGACTTACGAGGCCCTACTCGCCAACGAGAACGACCCCTTGATCAACCGGGCGATCAATTCGCTCAACCCTCCCGGGTCGGTGTTCAAGCTCGTCGTCACGACGGCCGCACTCGAATCGGGCAAGTACACCCCGGAGAGCACTTTTCCAAACCTGGATGTTTACGTGGCACCGGGAACGACGAGCAGGATTGAGAACTCCAGCGGCGGAACCTGCGGGGCCGGAGAAACGGTCACCCTCGCGACCGCGCTGCGATTGTCGTGCAACATTCCGTTCGCTGAACTCGGCGTCGAGCTCGGCGACACTGCTATTCGTGAAACCGCGGAGAAATTCGGCTTCAACGGCAAACTAAGCATTCCGATGAGTGTCTCCGAGAGCGTTTTTCCGCGCGGTCTCGACGATCCACAAACCGCGCAGTCGGCATTCGGGCAGTACGAGGTGCGCACGACGCCCCTGCAAATGGCCATGGTCAGCGGTGCCATCGCCAATGGGGGTGTGGTGATGGCACCCAACCTGGTGCAGGAGATTCTCGCCCCCAATCTCAGCGCTATCGAAACCTTCGAACCGGTAGAGCTTGGGCGGGCAATGAGCGCAGAAACAGCCGCGACACTCTCCGCGATGATGGTCAATGGCGTTCAGGATGGCGCGGCAAGCAATGCAAGAATAGACGGGGTTGACGTGGCGGGAAAGACAGGCACGGCGCAGAACGGGTCTACCGATCCGTACACACTGTGGTTCACCGGTTTCGCGCCGGCGATCGACCCGCAGTATGCCATCACCGTTCTGATCGAGGACGGCGGGGGAATGGGACAAACCGGGTTCGGCAACAAACTTGCCGCACCTGTCGCAAAAGCGGTACTAGAGGCGGTGCTTAACAAATGAGACCCACAGCAGGGCTCACCTTCGGGGGACGATACGAGCTGCAGTCGCGCATTGCGATTGGCGGCATGGGTGAGGTGTGGAAGTCCACCGACCTCGTCATCGGGCGTAGCGTCGCCATTAAGATTTTGAAGGACGAGTACCTCGGGGACCCGGGCTTTCTCGAGCGCTTCCGCGCCGAAGCCCGCCATGCTGCGCTCGTCAACCACGAGGGCATCGCGAATGTCTTCGACTACGGCGAAGAAGATGGCAGCGCCTTCCTGGTGATGGAACTCGTTCCCGGCGAAGCCCTGTCGACCATTCTTGAGCGCGAGCACGTTCTGCCGACAGACAAGGTGCTCGACATTGTCGCGCAGACCTCGGCAGCGCTGCACGCCGCCCACGCCGCCGGTTTGGTGCACCGCGACATTAAGCCAGGCAACCTGCTGATTACGCCGGAGGGTCGGGTCAAGATCACCGACTTCGGCATCGCCCGCATCGCCGACCAGGTTCCGCTCACCGCGACCGGTCAGGTCATGGGCACCGTGCAGTACCTCTCGCCGGAACAGGCCAGCGGCCACCCGGCTTCGCCAACCACCGACATCTATTCGATCGGTATCGTCGCCTACGAGTCCCTCGCCGGCCGACGTCCGTTCACGGGCGAGTCGCAGGTTGCCATTGCCATGGCCCAGATAAACGAGATCGCGCCCGACCTGCCGGTAACGGTGTCAGAGCCGGTGCGTAACCTGGTCTTCGCCTGCCTGGCCAAGAACCCGGCCGACCGACCGGCGTCGGCTGCGCACCTGGCGCGCGCGGCATCCGCTTTGCGTCGTGGTGACGTGGCCGCGGCCGCGGTGGCCGTACCGTCGGTTCTGGGTGGTCTCACGGCCACCAGCGCCACCATGCTCATGCCGGGTGCCGGCAACGACCAAGCCACGACAGTGCTTCCGGCCACCGGTGCTCCCATCACGCGGGCATCCGCTGCTGCGGCAGCCGAGGCGGACAAGAAGAAGCGCAGCCCCTGGTTCTGGCCGCTCATCGCCCTCGTCGCCCTGCTCGTCATTGTGCTCACCGGAACACTCATCGCCCTGGTCACCCAGAACAATGAGCCCCCGGCTCCCGCCGTGACCTCGGCAACGCCGTCTCCCACGCCGACGCCGTCTCCCACACCGACGCCCAGTCCGACGCCAACACCGACCCCCACCAATACGTCGGTCAATCCCGATGACTTCATCGGAAAGCCGAGCGCCGAAGCCGCCGCACTGCTCGTGGAGATGGGTTTCGTAGCTGACGTCGAACCAGGGAATGCGGCTGCGACCGAGGAGGACGTCGACCGGGTGTACCAGGTCAACCCACGGGGTCCGGTTCCGGCCGGCACGACGATCACCCTGACGGCCTGGGGAGCGGTCGCAACGCCCTCCACACCGACGTCCGCCCCGACCGCGACGCCGTCACCGGTCGCTGCGGCCGGCACGGTCACGGTCAGCTGGAACGCCCAAACCTGCCCGGCTGGCCAGACCCTGGCCGGCTACGAGATCGCCACCGAGGGCGGAGCCGCCGTCATCACCTCGGCCAACCCGACCAACGCGGAGACAACCACGGGCACGATCACCGCCGGCACGGAAAACTTCAAGGTCAAATTCCGCTATTTCTGCGGTCAGATCAGCTCCGAGTTTTCTCCCGCGGTCGATGTGAAAGTAACGGGCGACCCCGCTGTCACGGAGTAACTCTCCAATGACGTGCGGTAAAGTAGCGCTCACTGTGTCCAACCGGAACGCAGTATCTGATTGTGGGGGAGTGCGTTCGTGCCTGACTCTGGCCGTTTGATCGCGGGCCGTTATCGCGTCGGAGCCCTGCTCGGCCGCGGCGGCATGTCCGACGTACACATCGGCACCGATTCCCGGCTCGGTCGCACGGTCGCCATCAAGCTGCTCAAGTCGACCCTCGCCGCCGACCCTGCGTTTCGCACCCGCTTTCGCCAGGAGGCCCAGGCCGCCGCGCGCATGGCCCACCCGACGATCGTGCGGGTGTTCGATGCCGGCGAGGAGACCGTCACCGACGAATCCGGCCACGACTCGCAGATTCCATTCATCGTCATGGAACACGTCGACGGCCGCCTGCTCAAGGACATCATCCGCGAGGGCCCGATCGAGGCCGCCGAGGCCGTACGCATCATCGACGGAGTGCTGACCGCGCTCGAGTACTCCCATCGTGCCGGCGTCGTGCACCGCGACATCAAGCCAGGCAATATCATGATCACCAAGTCTGGCCAGGTCAAGGTGATGGACTTCGGTATTGCCCGCGCCATCTCCGACTCGGCCACCACTGTCGCCCAGACCACGGCCATTCTCGGCACCGCCGCCTATTTCTCCCCCGAGCAGGCCAAGGGTGAATCCGTGGATGCGCGCACCGACCTGTACTCCACCGGCGTGGTGCTATTCGAGATGCTGACCGGGCGCCCACCGTTCCGCGGCGACACTCCCGTGGCCGTCGCCTACCAGCACGTCAGTGAAATGCCGGTCAAGCCGTCAGCGCTTAACCCCAAGGTATCACCGGCCCTCGATTCGGTCGTGCTGCACGCCCTGGCTAAGGACCGGTTTGCCCGGTACCAGAGCGCCGTCGAGTTTCGCAATGACGTCGAGACCGCCGGTTCCGGCCAGATTCCGATCCACCACGCGGGGGACGACGTTGGAGCCGGCTTGTTCGGTGCTGCGCCGGCGGCCGTCACCGGTTCGGCGCTCGCCCTCAAACAGCTTTCCGAAGACCACACGATGGTGCGTACCCAGCGGCGCCCCCCGGTTATTTGGGTCTGGGCAGGCATCGTCTGCGTGATCGTTATCGTCGTGGCGGTGATGATCTGGGTCGCGAACTTGCAGCCCTCGGTGGAACTTCCCGATAGCTCCCGGCAGGTACCCTCGCTCACCGGCCAAACCTACGATGATGCCCAGAACGCGCTCCTCGACCTGGATCTCGCCGCTACCCGCGCTGAGGAGTCCAGCACGACCGTGCCCGCCGACCAGGTCATTCGTACCGACCCACCGGCCGATACCATCGTCAACCCCTCCGACGTGATCAAGGTCTTCGTCTCGACCGGTCCCGTACCGGTCACGGTTCCCGACGTCACCAACCAGCCCATAACGGATGCCCAGGCCGCGATCGAAGCGCTCGGATTCGTCTCCGGGTCGGTCACCGCCGAAAACTCTGGCACGGTGGCTGCCGACATCGTCATGCGTACCGACCCGGCGGCTGCGGCCTCCCAGTTCGCCGGGGACACGATCAACTATGTCGTGTCGAGTGGTCTGGTCTCCCTGACGGACCTGACCGGGCAGTCACTGGTCGCCGCGATCGATCTGGTGAGCAATGAGGGCCTCGCGCCCGTGTCGAAGGCGGACTTCACCTGCGCCCAGGAGTCCGGTTCGCCGATCAAAGCCCAGTCACTGGCGCCCGGCGACGTCCCCCAGCGTTCCGAAATCATCCTGACCTACTGCGCCGGCACCTAGCGTCCTCTGCACGGGGCCCGGGCCCCGTCCACGGGCCCAGTTTATAGACTGGGCCCGTGGTCACAGGGTGGGCCCGCAGTCTGGTCCGCCACGGGCATCACTACGACGGTTCGCACGCTCTGCACATTCCGGGCCCGGTCGTCGGTCCCGTGATAAAGCCTGGGTCCACGTGCATAGGTGGGCCCGAACGCGAGGTCGGAGTCAGGTGAGGCGCAACAGCGGATGCAGGGACTTCGACGTCTCCTTCGCACCGGCAAGGCCCGTGAGTGCCAACCAGTTGCCGAGCATGCGGTAGCCTCCCTCGGTCAGCACCGACTCTGGGTGGAATTGCACCCCGAGAATGGGTGCGGATGCGTGCCGCAGCCCCATAATAACGCCGCCTTGCGTTCGCGACGTGACGACGAGGTCGCTGGGAACGGTCGACGTGACGACGGCGAGCGAGTGGTAGCGTGTGGCCGTGAACGGCTGGGGCACACCCTCGTAGAAGTCGCTCCCATCGTGCGTGATGAGCGAAGTCTTGCCGTGCATAAGCTCTTCGGCGTTGGTGACCGTGGCCCCGAAGGCCTCAGCGATGGCCTGGTGGCCCAGGCATACGCCGAACAGTGGCAGGCCGGCCTCGACTGCCGCCTCAACGACCGCGATCGACACACCGGCGTCCGACGGCTTGCCGGGACCAGGGGAGACCAAAACACCGTCGTAGTCGGCGATGCGGGCGGCAGCATCCGCCTTCTCGAAGGAGTCGTTGCGCACGACGTCCGTCTCCGCGCCGAGCTCCATCAGATAACCGTTGAGGGTATAGACGAAGCTGTCATAGTTGTCGATCACGAGAATACGGGTCATGCGCCGCCCACCGTCGCTTCCTGGCTGTTGAGTATGCCGTCGATCCACGGATAGACCCAGGTGGCGAGCGCGGCGAGTACGGCCACAACCAGGATCAAAACCAGAATGATGCGCACCCAGATGGGTCCGGGCAGAACATGCCACAGTGCTGCGTACATGGGAGCCTCCTAGCCCTGGGCTGCGATGATCGGTGCGAGTTCGGCCGGGGCGCCGGCCGAGAGTGGCTGCCACGATTCGAGTACGCCGTAGGCGATGATGCGTTCGGCCGTGGATAACAGCGGGTTGCAACTGGTCAGGGTGATGATGCGGTCGACCGCGGTGCCCTCTGGCTTGTTCGGAACGGATGCCAGCACCTGCACCTGGGAAGGCGCTACATACTCGGTATCGCGGTATCGGTAGGTGTAATACCCGTCGGCGGTCTGCACGTAGATGGCGTCGCCGAGCTGGAGTTCGTTGATTAGGTGCATCGCGCCGCCGAACGCGCTGCGGTGGGCGGCGACGGCGAAGTTGCCGACCTCGCCGGGCATCTGGGTGCCCGCGTAGTGCCCGATGCCGAGGCGGTTGCTGTTCAAGACGTCATGACCGGTACCCTCGGCGATACTGCGGTGATACTCGGCGCCGAAGCGGGGAACGTACAGCACCGCGAAGGCTTTGGCGTTGGCTGGAACGGCAGCCACGATCGGCGCTCCGAAGTCGACGGGGACCGGTGTGGTGCTCGGCTCGGCCGGATCGACGGTCGGAACGGGTTCCGGCGTGGCCGTGTCCTGGTCGATCCAATCCTGACTGATCTCGCTGGCAGCGTCGGACTGCGAGTTGGCCATGATCATGTCGTTCCACCAGAGCTGCCAGCCCAGGAAGAGTAAAACGAGCGCGCTAGCGGTGATGAGCAGCTCGCCCGCGACGCCAACGGCGGTGACCCTGCCCGATTTCGCGCGGCGCGGCCGCTTGGTGACGATCTCGACGGGGCCGTCTGCCTGTGGACACATACTGCGAGTCTACTGACCCGAGTGGCCCAGAGCCCCATCGCCAAATCCAATAAACAGGCGGAGCCGCTAGGATCGCAGGATGGCACGTAAGAATCCCCGCACCCGGCCCGACCGCACCGAAGTTGCCCGCTCGAACGAGGACGCGCCCAATGCCGTCTGGTTCAAGCCCGTCATGTTCGGTTTTATGCTGCTTGGACTGGCCTGGATCATCGTGTTCTACGTCAGTGGCAGCCAGTTGCCCATCGCGGGCCTCGGTGCCATGAATATTCTGGTCGGGTTCGGTATCGCCTTCATCGGCTTTCTGATGACGACTCGCTGGCGCTGAGCCACCACCCCGAACCGGCCGCTGCCGGTCATCCGGCGATCACGCATTCGTTACCGCCCCGTAACCACCGGGCAATAACAGGGTAATGACATTGGTGTAATTATCCCCATGTGGATAGACCTGTGGATAACTCGCGGCTCCAGACCGACTGCGACCGCTAGATCGCGAAAAAGCGGGCAAAGCTCAGCAATACCAGCACGGCAGCGAATGCGCCGATCAGTCCCACCTGCAGCGACTTCTGACGGATGCGCCTCGTCTGCACGAAGATCAGGCCGAGAACGGCACCACCGATCAATCCACCGATGTGCGCCTGCCATGCAATTTGCAGCCCCGGGATGAACCCGATCACCAGGTTGATGCCGACCAGCACGAGCAATTGTTTGGCATTGCCGCCGAGCCGGCGCTGAATCACGAGGAACGCACCCATGAGACCGAAGATGGCCCCGGATGCACCCACAACCGGAGTTGTGGGATTCGACAGGAACAGCACTCCGAGCGAACCGGCCAGGGCGCTCAGCAGGTAGAGCGCCAGGTAACGGCCGCGCCCGAGCAGCTGTTCCAGAAGCTGGCCGAAGATCCACAGGGTGTACATGTTCAGCAGCACGTGGAAGATGGAACCGTGCACGAGGGCTGTGGTGAGCATGCGCCACGGTTCGAAGCTGCCGGGATACGAATACGCCCCGGCGTACCAGAGCAGGGCAGTGATCTGAGAACCGATGACGAATTGAAGCAGGTAGACGACCAGGGTGATTCCGATAATGGAATAGGTCACTGCAGGCCGGTCACTGCCGGTCAGCCGAGTGAGGATCGCCGGCTTGGTACGGGGAGCGTTCTTACGCTGTTCTTTCATGCATTCCGGGCAGACGACCCCGACAGCGGCCTGGGTCTGGCACTCGGCACAGATGGTGCGCCCGCAGCGCTGACACAAAATAAAGCTCTGCCGCCCCGGATGGCGGTAACAAAAATTCGTCGCCGAGGCCGGCAGATCGCTCATTCTGCTGGAAGGGTGGCTGGCTAGACGGACTCGACGGAGACGCTCTGAATGACGACGTCCTCAATCGGGCGGTCACGACCGTCGGTGGCGACGGTGGCGAGCTTGGCAACGATCGCGCGCGAGTCTTCATCTTCAACGGCACCGAAGATGGTGTGCTTGCCCTGCAGCCAGGTGGTCGGAACGACGGTGATGAAGAACTGCGAGCCGTTCGTGCCGTGGCCGCCCTGAATCCCCGCGTTCGCCATGGCGAGCACGTAGGGCTGGGTGAAGTCCAGGTCGGGGCTGATTTCGTCATCGAACTGATAGCCGGGGCCGCCGGTGCCCTGGCCCAGCGGGTCGCCGGCCTGGATCATGAAGTCTTTGATGATGCGGTGGAAGATGGTGCCGTCGTAGAGCGGCGTGGTGGAAGCGACGCCCGTTGCGGGGTGCTTCCACTCGAGTTCGCCGGTCGCGAGGCCGACGAAGTTCTTGACCGTCTTCGGCGCGTGATTGCCAAAGAGGTTGACCTTGATCGGTCCGAGGGTGGTGTTCAGGGTGGCGACAGCGGTGTGCTTAGACATAGAGAGATTCTTGCACAGCAATCTCCACCGAATCTGATTGCGCAAATTGCTCCCAGTGCATTCGCTGGCAACACGGCGATTGAGTGGCAAGATAGGCACTCAGTGGCAAGATGGATAAACATTCGCCACACGACATCGATGGAGGGTCCAGATGAGCCTGTCACGCAAGCGCCGCAAGGAACTCACTCGGCTGCGCAAAAGCGCAGACGAACTATGGAGCCACCAACAAGAAGTATTGGAACGAGCGAACGTCCTTGCTCGTCAGGCCGGTCATCAGGCCGGCATCCTCGCTCGCGAAGAAGTCGCTCCGCGCGTTCGCGAGAGCTATGAGCACTACGTTCGCCCAGGTGTGAACGCCACGCATGAGGCCGCCGACGGTGTGCGCCGCCGCGTCGTCAACAACGTACTCCCCGGAATCGGTTCCGCTATCGGCACCGTCATGTCCGTCGGCGACGTCGCCCGCGACGCCCGCGTACGTGCCGCGCTGGGTCGCATCCGCTTTCAGAAGCCGGTCGTGGTCGAACCCAAGGGTCCGGGAGCCGGCACTTACTTCGCCCTCGGCCTCGCGGTTGTCGCCGCTGTCGGCGTCGCCTACGCCGTCTGGCAGACGTTCCGTGCCGACGACGAGCTCTGGGTCGCTGACGACGAGGTCGAACCAACCACGCAGCAGGAAGACTAGGGCAGAACGCCCACCAGCTCGTGCAGGGCCCGCATCCGGTGGATGCGGGCCCTGCGGTGTTAACCGTCTGAAACGCCATCACGGGGCCACTGACGGCTGCACACACGCCCTCATAGCGGATGCGCGCTGCCGGCACTGCCGCGCCCGCACCAGGATCGCGCGCCGGTAAAGCAAAAGGCCCGTCCGAAGACGAGCCTTTTGCGTGAATTGTGGAGCCACGGGGAATCGAACCCCGGACCTCCTGCTTGCAAAGCAGGCGCTCTACCAATTGAGCTATGGCCCCGCGCGCTGGAGCTTAGGGAAACGCGCCAGCGTTTCTGCGACACCAGCGCCGATGAAGCTGTGCTTCATCGGTCTCGACATCGCAAGACGGGTAAAACTGGTGCTGCGTGGGGATACCGGGATTTGAACCTGGGACCTCTTCATTATCAGTGAAGCGCTCTAACCAACTGAGCTATATCCCCCTCTTGGGCAGATTGAAGACTACCGGAATCTGACCGGAACCTGAAATCGAGTCAACCTTCCGACGGAAGAAATGCCGAAATTCGGGCTACGAGGGCTGCCACCGGGGAGCAACAGCCCTCGATCGTGCGAAAAATGACGCTAGTTGTTGGTGAAGCCGACCAGCAGGCCGCCGGTGATCTTGACGCTCAGGTTGTACAGAACGGCGTAGATGGCACCGAGGGCGGTGATTACGACCATGTTCAGCACCGCCACGACGACAGCGAAGCCCATGACGTTTCCGATTGAAATAATGGCCGCCAGATCGGCAGATTCGCCCGCCACGGTGGCGTACAGGTCGTCGACCTTGGTCAGCACCTCGGTCTGTACGAGCACCGTGTAGGTGAGAAACGTCGCCACAACGGTGACGATGGCGAGACAGACCGCGACCAAAAAGGACAGTTTTACGCTCGACCAAAAATCGACGTAAACCAGTTTCAGGCGCACCTGCTTGGTCGTGGTCTTGCGGGTGGACTTCTTGGCGAGCTTTTCGGCGACGCTACTCATTCGGTGTCTCTACTTTCCCTGCATCACGTTCGGGAGCGGCGCCATCTGCAGCACTGGTGTCGACGGTACCAGCCAGTGCATCGGCATCCCCTTCGCCCTCTTCGTCGGTGGCGACCAGATTTCGTTCGATGTTTTTCGCAATAGAAATGATTCTGTCCTCATCCGCGAACTTTGCGAAAACGACGCCCATCGTGTCCCGACCCTTGGCCGGAACCTCGGCGACGAACGAGCGTACCACCTTGCCGCTGGCAAGAACCACAAGGACCTCGTCCTCGGGGTTCACGATCAACGAGCCGACCAGGTCGCCACGGTCATCGTTGAGCTTGGCCACCTTGATGCCCAGACCGCCGCGATTCTGCAGCCGGTATTGGTCGGCGGCGGTGCGCTTGGCGTAGCCGCCCTCGGTGACAACGAACACATATCCGTCATCGTTGATGACGGATGCGTCGAGCAGGGTGTCCTCACCGCGGAAGTGCATTCCGATCACGCCGGAGGTGCTGCGGCCCATCGGGCGCAGCGCTTCGTCGGTGGCGGTGAAGCGAATCGACATGCCCTTACGGGAGACCAACAGCAGGTCGGAATCATCTTCGACCAGCAGAGCCGAGACCAGTTCGTCGCCCTCGCGCAGCTTGATAGCGATGATGCCACCGGTGCGGTTGGTGTCGTACTCACTCAGTGCGGTCTTCTTGATCAGCCCGTCACGGGTGGCGAGGGTCAGGTACTGAGCCACCTCGTAGTCGCGAATATCGAGAATCTGCGCAATTACTTCGCCCGGTTGCAGGGCGAGCAGGTTGGCCACGTGCTGGCCCTTGGCGTCCCGACCGGACTCCTGCGCCTCGTAGGCCTTGGCGCGGTAGACCCGGCCGGTGTTGGTGAAGAACAGCAGCCAATGGTGTGTCGTGGTCACGAAGAAGTGTTCGACCACGTCGTCGGCACGCAGCTGCGCACCCCTGACACCCTTACCGCCGCGGTGCTGATTGCGATAGTTGTCACTGCGCGTTCGCTTGATGTAGCCGCCGCGGGTAACGGTGACCACCATCTCCTCTTCGGGGATGAGATCTTCGATGGACATGTCGCCGTCGAAGCCCAACATAATCTCGGTGCGGCGGTCGTCGCCGAATTTCGCGGTGATCTCGGCGAGTTCTTCGCTGATGATCGTGCGCTGACGCTCGGGGCTGGCCAGAATCGACTTGAATTCGGCGATCTGAAGCTCGAGCTCGGCGGCCTGGTCGATGATCTTCTGGCGTTCAAGAGCGGCCAGACGACGCAACTGCATGGTCAGGATGGCATCGGCCTGCAGTTTGTCCACGTCGAGCAGGGCCATGAGGCCTTCGCGAGCGTCGTCGACCGTGTTCGAGCGACGGATGAGCGCGATCACCTCATCGAGCGCGTCCAGGGCCTTGAGGTAGCCGCGCAGAATGTGGGCATCAGCTTCAGCCTTGTTCAAGCGGAACTGGGTGCGCCGAACGATGACCTCGATCTGGTGCGCGACCCAGGCCGAGATGAAGCCGTCGAGGGCGAGGGTGCGCGGTACGCCGTCGACGATGGCGAGCATGTTGGCGCCGAAGTTCTCCTGCAGCTGGGTGTGCTTGTACAGGTTATTCAGCACGACCTTGGCGACAGCATCGCGCTTGAGCACGATCACGAGCCGCTGGCCGGTTCGACCGCTGGTCTCATCACGAATGTCTGCGATGCCGGTGATCTTCGCGTCCTTGACCAGGTCGGCGATCTTGATCGCGAGGTTATCGGGGTTCACCTGGTACGGCAGTTCGGTGATGACGAGGCAGGTGCGTCCCTGGATCTCTTCGATACTGACCACGGCCCGCATCGTGATCGAACCACGACCGGTACGGTAGGCGTCCTGAATACCCTTGATGCCCAGGATTTGCGCGCCGGTGGGAAAGTCGGGTCCCTTGATGCGCGCGACCAGCGCGTCAAGGAGCTCTTCGCGGCTGGCCTCGGGATTCTCGAGGTACCACTGGGCACCTGAGGCGACCTCGCGCAGGTTGTGCGGCGGAATATTCGTGGCCATACCGACGGCAATACCGACAGAGCCGTTGACCAACAGGTTCGGAAAACGCGCCGGCAGAACGGTCGGCTCTAGGGTACGGCCGTCGTAGTTGTCCTGAAAATCGACGGTGTCCTCGTCGATATCGCGCACCATTTCCAAGGCGAGCGGGGCCATCTTCGTTTCGGTGTATCTCGGAGCAGCAGCTCCATCGTTGCCCGGGGAGCCGAAGTTTCCCTGGCCGAGGGCAAGCGGATACCGCAGGCTCCATGGCTGCACGAGACGCACAAGGGCGTCATAGATCGAGGAGTCACCGTGCGGGTGGAACTGGCCCATGACGTCACCGACAACGCGAGCGCACTTGGAGAAGGCTTTGTCCGGCCGGTAGCCGCCGTCGAACATGGCGTAGATCACGCGGCGGTGCACCGGTTTCATGCCATCGCGCACGTCGGGCAGAGCGCGCCCGACAATGACGCTCATCGCGTAATCGAGGTAGGAGCGCTGCATTTCCAGCTGCAGGTCGACCTGGTCGATTTTGCCGTGCTGCACGAGGTGAGCTGCCGCAGCGGCAGCTGTCGCGGCTGTCTCCTCGGGGTTGATCCCGTCGGAGTTGCGCGTGGTGTCGTCAGATGTCAAGGAAACGCACGTCCTTCGCGTTTTTCTGGATGAAGTTGCGTCGTGATTCGACGTCTTCACCCATCAGGGTGGAGAAGATTTCGTCGGCGGATGCCGCGTCGTCCAGGGTGACCTGCAGCAGTGTGCGGGATTCAGGAGCCATGGTGGTCTCCCAGAGTTCCTTGTAGTCCATCTCGCCGAGGCCCTTGTAGCGCTGGATTCCGTTGTCTTTCGGGATGCGCTTGCCCGCGGCCGCACCGTCGGCGAGGAGAGCATCGCGCTCGACGTCGGAGTACACGTACTGGTGCGGCGAGTTACTCCATTTGAGGCGGTACAGCGGCGGCTGGGCCAAATACACGTATCCGAGGTCGATCAACGGACGCATGTAGCGGAACAGCAGGGTCAGCAGCAGGGTCGTGATGTGCTGGCCGTCGACATCGGCGTCGGCCATTAGAACGATCTTGTGGTACCGCACCTTGTCGGGATTGAACTCTTCACCCATGCCGGCGCCGAACGCCGTGATCATCGCCTGCACCTCAGCGTTGCCCAAGGCACGGTCGAGGCGCGCCTTCTCCACGTTGAGGATCTTGCCTCGAAGGGGCAAAATAGCCTGGTATTCAGGGTTACGGCCCTGCACGGCTGAGCCGCCGGCCGAGTCACCCTCCACGATGAAAATCTCGGAGAGTGAGGGGTCTTTGCTCTGGCAATCCTTGAGCTTGCCGGGCATTCCGCCACCCTCAAGCAGTCCCTTGCGACGCGCGGTCTCGCGTGCTTTGCGGGCCGCCATGCGGGCATTCGATGCCTGTAAGGATTTGCGGATGATCTCGCGGGCCGGATTCGGGTTGCGGTTAAACCAGTCGGTGAGCTGATCGTTGGCGACCTTCTGCACGAAAGATTTCGCCTCGGTGTTACCGAGCTTGGTCTTGGTCTGGCCTTCGAACTGCGGCTCGGCAAGCTTGATCGATACGACTGCGGTGAGGCCCTCGCGCACGTCATCACCGGTGAGGTTGTCATCCTTTTCTTTCAGGATGCCTTTCTCGCGGGCGTACTTGTTCACGAGCGTGGTCAGCGCGGCGCGGAAACCCTCCTCGTGGGTGCCGCCCTCATGGGTATTGATCGTGTTGGCGTAGGTGTGCACGCTCTCGGTGTATGCGGTGGTCCACTGCATGGCCACTTCGAGGGCCATCTTTCGTTCGTGGTCTTCCCACTCGAAGGAGATTATCTCGTCATTGACGAGGTCGGCCTTCTTGGCACGGTTGAGGTATTCGACGTAGTCGACGAGCCCCTTGTCATACTTGAAGGTGTTAGAGACGGCTTTGCCGTCGTCGGTGCGGTGGGCTTCACGCTCGTCGGTGAGGGTGAGGCGCAGGCCCTTGTTCAGAAAGCCCATCTGCTGAAAACGTGCGCGCAAGGTTTCGTAGTCAAAGTCGACCGTCTCGAAGGTTTCCGCACTGGGCCAGAACGTGATCGTCGTGCCCGTTTCGCCGTTAGCCTCGCCCTTTTCCAGGGCGGCGTTCGGAACACCGTTGGCGAAACTCTGTCGCCAGATGAAGCCCTGTCGACGAACCTCGACCTCAAGGCGGCTTGATAGAGCATTAACGACGGAGCTTCCAACGCCGTGCAGCCCACCGGAAACCGAATAGCCGCCGCCGCCAAACTTACCGCCGGCGTGCAGTACGGTCAGCACGACCTCGACGGTCGACCGTCCCTCGGCCTTATGGATGTCGACGGGAATGCCGCGGCCGTTATCTTCAACGCGGATGGCACCGTCAGCGAGAATACGAATATCAATGGTGTCGCAGTGCCCAGCGAGAGCCTCGTCGACGGAGTTGTCGACGATCTCATAAACGAGGTGGTGCAGTCCGCGCGGTCCGGTAGACCCGATATACATTCCGGGTCGCTTGCGAACGGCTTCCAGGCCTTCGAGCACCTGGATATCGTCGGCACCGTATTCGTGCTCCGGCTCCCGCTCCGCCACTAGTGGGGATATCTCTGGGGACGTGCGTTCGGGCGTCGGTTCAACTGTCATCTGAAATTAGGCTCCTGACCATCGCACGGGCGACCATTCAGTCTACCAAACGGGGGGAGACCAACCGGCCATAATCGCCGTTTGACGCGTTCTGTTCAAGGGGTTGACCTTAAATGTTGGGTTACCCGTAGGTATCGCGCGGACCACGCCCTGGAATTGATCTGGGGCCCTTTTTCCAGGACGGCGCGTTAGGCCCCTGAAAACGAATTGATTGAATTCCCGCATCCGGGTATCGATTCGCAATGTGTTCCATTATGACGTTGCGCATCAGCCGTAATTGCGTGGCCCAGGCGGTGGATTCACAGTGCACGGTGAGCACGCCGTCATCGATGCCAGCGGGGGTGGAATGATTGGCGGTTTCTTCCCCGGCTAGCTTCGCCCACGATGTGAGAAGTTCAGATTGAGCCAACGGCGAATTCCACCCGAGCTGCATGGTGAGAGAATCGATCGTATCGCCGAGCCCGTGTGGATCGCGCCCGATTCCAAAGGGAACACTTGAACCGGCCGCGGGCGCAATTCGCTTGCGGCCGCGTGAGCGCCGGGCATTCGGATCGCCGAAGATGCTCTTGAAGCGCAGGTAGACATTCGCTGCTTCGCTGGTAGTCGATTCCAATGAAACGGGCAACGCGGTTGTTTCACGTGGAACATCGTCAGCCATTACTGGCCGTTCCGATCTGAACCTGACCGGCATGAATGTGAATCGTATTCGCCACGAGGGCTTTCGGCACATCTTCGAGCACGGCGGCCGTGATCAACACCTGTTCGAACGATCCGATCGCGGCGGCCAACCGGGCTCGGCGCTCCAGGTCGAGTTCCGCAAAGACGTCATCGAGAATCAGAACCGGGTCCCCGCTGGCTGAATCCTGGCGTAACAGCGCCGCGGATGCGAGTTTCAACGACAGCGCGAACGACCACGATTCCCCGTGGCTGGCATAGCCCTTAGCCGGCAGGGAGTTGAGCATAAAGATCAGGTCGTCTCGATGCGGTCCGGCGAGGGTGATGCCCCGTTCCAGCTCCCGCTTTCGCAGTCCGGCCAGCGCAGCGCGAAAGATCTCATTGGTAGTGGACTCCACTGACCCGGTAACCATGGGAGACACCGTGGAATTTTGCACGCCGAGATCAGCATCTTCGTCGGCGCCGAGGATGCTGAGACTCGCCACCAGGGCCGGGCCGTGGTCCTCATTCACCACGGCGCGATAGGCCGCGCGCAAGGGTTCACCAAGCTGCTGCACGAGTTTGGTTCGTTCGTCGATAATCTCCGAACCGAACTCCACTAAGCGTTCGTCCCAGATGTCGAGCGTGGAGAGCTGATTACCACGTACACCAGACGCCCGCGCCGACTTCAGCAGGGTGTTGCGCTGTTTGAGCACCCGGTCGTAGTCGCTCAGCACCGCCGCGAGGCGAGGGGTGCGCAGCACGAGAAGCTGATCGAGAAACTTGCGCCGGCCAGAAGGATCGCCTCGCACCAGGGCGAGATCTTCAGGGGCGAAGACCACGCTCGAGAAATACCGGGGAAGATCGCGGGTCTTAATGACCGATCGATTGACTTGCGCCCGGTTCTGTCCGGTGCGGTTCAACTGTACTTCGGTCAAGATATCCCGGCCGTTGTATTCCAGCCGAGCCCGAATGATTCCGGCATCCTGGCCCGCCCGGATCATTGCTTTATCGCTGGAAACACGGTGTGAAGTGAGCGTGCTGAGAAAGCCGAGCGCCTCGACCAGATTGGTCTTGCCTTGCCCGTTACGGCCGACGATGAGGTTCGGGCCCGGAACGAACCCGACCTCGGCCGCCGCATAGTTGCGAAAGTCGGTCAGCGAGAGGTGGGTGACCCGCACCAGCGTTAGCGCAGCAGCAGGTTGGGCTGAAGCAGGTACTTGTAGCTGTCCGCTCCGGCCTGCTCGCGCGAGGTCTGGCTGGTGATCAAAACAGGCCCTGGCTTGTTGGGGTTTTCCGTTTTGGTGAATGAGATCCGCACAAATTCGGAGTGCACGGCGCTGAGCCCGTCGAGAAGAAACTGCGGCTTGAGCGAAACGACAGTTTCGGTACCGGAGAGGATCGCGTCAATGGTTTCCGTGGCCTGAGCCTGCTCCGAGCCCACCGCTTCCAAAGTGACCCCATCAACGGCGAAAGTGAACCGCAGCGCTGCTTCGCGCTCCAGCACGAGTTGCACGCGCCGGGTCGCTTCGATCAGTTCGGCCGTGTTCATGACCGCGTAGTTGTCAACAGTGGCGGGGAACAAACGGCGAACCGGGGGAAAATTACCCTTGATGAGTAGCGAGGTGACGGTCTTCTTATTGGCGGTGAACGCGATCAGTTCACGGTCATCGCTGTTGGTGATGGAAACGGAGATTGTTCCGCTGTGACCGAAGGTCTTGCCAACTTCCTGCAGGGTTCGCGCCGGCACGAGGGCGGTTATCGTGCCCGTTTCACTGCCAGTGGTACTGCTTCCCGGATCCCAATCGATCTCACGAACCGCGACGCGGTAGCGGTCGGTGGCGACGAGGCTCAGGCTGTTTTCGGTTACTTCGAGCTGTACACCGGTAATGACGGGAGTGACATCGTCCCGCGACGCGGCGACGGCGACTTGAGCGACGGCTGCGGCGAAATCTTCAGCCGGTACGAGGCCTGATTGGGTGCTGACGACCGGAATGCTCGGATATTCCTCAACGGGCATAGACAGCAGGGTAAAGCTTGCGGAACCACAGCTGACCTTGATTCGCGAGTTTTCCGTGGAGAAGCGCACCGGTGCGTTCGGAAGACGGCTGGCGATTTCGGCGAGCAGCCGGCCGGAGACGAGGACCTTGCCGATTTCTTCTACTTCGGCGACGATCTCGGTCTGAGCCGAGACCTCGTAGTCGAAAGACGAGAGAATCAAGCCCGTGGCGGTCGCTTCGATGAGTACACCACTCAAAATCGGCAGAGTCGTTCGTTGGGGAAGAAGTTTGACGGCGAAGGACACTGCTTCGCTGAAGACATCCCGATTTGCCTGAAATCTCACGAAACAGTCCTTGCGTTCGACGGGCGGGTGGGTGGGCCTCAATGC